>JBGURY010000005.1:0-165481 GCA_045132275.1 Candidatus Limimorpha sp. | reverse complement strand
TTTACCGTTCGACTTGCATGTATTAGGCCTGCCGCTAGCGTTCATCCTGAGCCAGGATCAAACTCTTCGTTGTACTATTGTCTTTTTTGCTTGTTTTTCTCTGAATCTCGGGTTCCGCCTTGATGTTCTCTTGTGTTCCTTTTTAAAGGTTCCTTGCCTCGCGCCGCGTCCCCGCGGCGCTGGTCTTGTGCTGGCCTCAGACTGTCAAAGAACTTCGCTCACCCCTACCCTTCTTCCGTGCCCCTCGTTTTTTGGGGAAAGCGGGTGCAAAAGTACAACCTTTTTCCGAACCGGCAATACTTTTTTTGAAGATTTTTTCTTAAAAGATTTATCCAACTGTATATCAGCGGGAAACAATTTCGTAGCAGCGCAATTCAAGAAGGTATTTTACACCTTAAATATATAAAAAGGCTCACCGACAAGGCAAAAACGCATCCTCAACATGCTCGATGACGGGTTCTCCGTCCTTAAACACGATGGAAATGATGTCAAAACGGGTCTCGACATCCAACTGGTTCTTGAAGATATAAGCATTCGCGGCGGCTATGAGCATGCGCTGCTTTTTCTTCGTCACCGCAATGTCGGGGTCGCCGTACTCGTCGGTTTGGCGCGTCTTTACCTCCACGACGACCAAGAACTTGCCGTCTTTGGCTATGATGTCGATCTCCTTGTGGATATTGTGCCAGTTGCGCTCAAGGATCTTGTAACCTTTCCCTGTCAGGTAGTCGACAGCGAGTTCCTCGCCTAATTTGCCGAAATCATTATGTGCTGCCATACAATTTTTCATTTTACAGCTGCCACGATATGACAACTCTAAACTCTAAACTCTCAACTCTCAACTAATAATTATATCCCTTCCCCACCACCATCTTCTCCGTCTGATAATGGCCGAGGTAGACGATACCGAGGTTGCCGTCGATGGCGATCTCGTCGCCCATCTTGAGCGGATGGCCGTTGAGCTGGCCGAACTCGTCGTCGACGTCGACTTCGAGGCCGTCACAACTCACCACGCAGACCTTGCCAAGACGCACCGCCGTGACTGCCGCATGTGAGGTGGCACCACCACGGGCCGTCAGCAGACCGTCGCAATCGAAGATCATGCCGATATCGTCGGGGACGGTGTCGGGACGGACCAAAATGACCTGACAGTCGGGACGCCGCTCGCGCAGGGTCCTGATCTGATCAGCGTTGAAGGCCGCCAGACCGTTCATGGCGCCGCCGCCGATGCCCATGCCGTGGCCCAACTGCTTCATCTCGTCGGGCGGCAGCACAAAGGCGGTCTTCTCCTCCTCGGTCTTGAGGTCTTGGTCGCGGATCTGCAAGATATGAAAGTCCTCGGGGTTGTCGGACTCGAAGGTGAACTCCATCTCCTGCGGACTGTAGCCGAGGTTCTCGGTAAGCTCGACGGCGATGGAATAGATTTTTTTATAGATGTCAGGCAACAGGGTCTGCATGGAAGGACCTTCCAAGCCTGCGGCCTTGCGTTGCGTCTCGCCAATCGGCAAGGGCTTGACCAAACCGCCTACGATGTCCTCGCCCTGGCTACGCATGGTGAAGTCGCCATAGAGGTGCACGCCGGGACGCTCACGGTGCGGGTTCTGTGTAAATACCACACCCGTGCCAGAGGTCTCGCTGCGGTTGCCAAAGATCATCTGCTGGACGATGACAGCGGTACCCCAGTTCTCAGAGATGCCCAGATGACGGCGATAGGCCAAGGCGCGCTCGGAGTTCCACGACTCGATGACCATATTGACGCAGTCGATGAGTTGCTTGAACGGGTCCTGCTCGAAGGCCACACCGTGGTCTTCAAGGATACGTTTGTAGGAGTTGGCCACCTCGCGCATCTGCTCGATACTGAAGTCAGCCTTCACCTTCACGTTGTTTTTCTGCTTGAAGGCATTGATCTCGTCGTCGAAGACGTCGCGCTCGATGCCCTTGGCCATACCCCAACTCTGCAGGAAGCGGCGGTACGAGTCCCAGATAGCCCACGCCTTGTCAGAGTCGGCGGCGATGGCCTCCACCTGCTCGTCGTTAAGGCCGACGTTGAGGAACGTGTCCATGGCGCCCGGCATGGAGATGGCCGTACCTGAACGCACCGACACGAGCAGCGGTGCCTCGGGGTTGCCGAACTTGCGCCCGCTGATGCGCTCCAACTCTTCGATGTGCCGGCGTATCATGCCGTGGATCTCAGTACGCAGCTCGGGGATGGTATTGATGGTCTCGTTGCGACGGAAAGTCTCGGTGGTGATAACGAAACCCGGAGGCACGGGCATGCCGTGCAGGTACAGGTTCTTCAGATTGTTGGCCTTGTTGCCGATGAAGACTTGGTTATCCATCTTGGGCGTCCTTTCCCAGAACGGGCTGATCAGCATCTCGGAGTTGTAGGTCATGATGTCGCTGATAAGCTTCTCGTTCAGCGTAGTCTCCATGGTGCGCAGCGACGCCAAAATGCGACCGATGAAGTTGTCCAAAGGCTGCATGAGGAAGGCGTCGGAGAGCAAGTCGCGGTGGAACTCCTCCGACTTCTTGCTGATGAGGGCCGCCGTCTCACGCTCGTTGAGTTTCCCCTCTGGGTCGAAGAGCTGCGGGATGACGATCTTCAGCGGGTATTCGTACGACTTGAGGAAGTACTTGATGATGATGCGGCGTACGTCCTCGGCGATGAACTGGAAAATGTTGATATACTGTCCAAAGGAGAAGCTTCGTGAGGTCAAACTGTAACGTAGCATGTCGAGTTTCTGGTTGAAACTCTGGTTGGTGATGCCGTCCAGCTCAAGGCCGTTACGGAAGTATTCGAGGATGGTGTAAATCTGGTTCAGCGTGCGTTCCGAGATGTATTCGAGGTTGATGCTCTGCACCACCTTCTCCATGAGTTGAGTAGCCACACGCTCGAGGCGGAAGGTCAGGCCCATGGCCTCGAACTTGTTCTCGCGGTAGGTGCCGTACATCGATGGGATGCCGATGGCGATATGGCGCTTGTGGTAGATATTCTCCCACCCCTCGCTCTGCTCGGGGTTGAAGATGACGGTCTTGAGTTTGTCCATGAAGGAGTAAATCATAGTCAGCGACTTGCCGAAGTCCTTGGCCTTATACACTTTCTCGAACTCATCGATCTCCTCGTCGGGGATGAAGGGAAAACTACGCAACGAGCTGAAGATGTTGACCGACTCGAAGCTATATTTCTCGCGGAGATAGGCGTACAAGTCGCGAGTGTCCATCAGACGAGCGCGCTCCCGCTGGTATAGGTCGTCGGCGAGTTCGATGCGTCGGGCGGCTGAGCCGATAAGGTTCTCGAAGTCGTCGCGAGAGAGCATAAGCACGTCCTCGGGGTTAAGGCAAGAGATCTCGCACATCGCTTGGACGAGGTTATGCACATGCACGAACCACGTGCTTTCCTTGTCGATGCTCTCGAAGACGTTGTTGGGCAGGATGGGCTTCAGCAGGTCGAGGTTGCCGTCGCTCCAGAACTTGAACACGTCGAATGTCAAGGCGATGAGAGTATTGTTACTCTCGGTGTGCACCTGCTTGCGGAGGAAATGCACTAGTTTGTCCTGACGACCAGACAACTCATCCATATTGGTAGTCACGTTGCGGATCTCTCCCTCGGCGCCGATTTCGTTGAAATAGACGGGGAAGATGCGCGTCAGCTGCTTCACCTTCTTATAGTAGGGCGTGATGTTGGAGTTCAAGACCTTTGTGATCTCGCGCTGGAAGAGGTCGGTGTCGCTGAGGAAGATGCCACCCAGTTTCAGGTTGACAATCAAAGCCGACAGCAGTTTGTCCATCGGCGTCTTAGAGTGCTCGATGAGTTCTAGCCACACGCGGATGTTTTTAATATGGTTCTCGTCCACTGAGAGCTGCCAGTCCTCACCGACGAACACATTGCCCGGGGTGACGAACCCGAAGGCGATGAGTTTCTTCTCGAAGTAGTTGACGATTTCCTTCATCTCGGTCTGGTCGACGTCGATGATCTTCAGGCCCAATGTGAGTTGGAAGTCGAGCACCGCCGACATATACTCTTCACGCAGGTCCTCGGCGAGATCGAAAATGGTGTCGATGAACGGGATGAGCTCCTCTTGCGGCATCTCGTCGATGGCGTCGCGCATCATGCGGTCCATGTTCCAGATAAGGCGTTCGCGCTGGTTCTCCATGCCCGGCAGATGGAGCAGGAAGAAGACATAGTGGAACTTGGTGATGAAATGCGGGAAGGCCTTCTCTGACTCGGTGAAACGCTTCGCGATTTGCTCGAAATGCGGCATGTCGGTCAGTTTCTCCCAAGTGTCGGCAGCCTGCAGTTCGGCGTTCAATTGGGCAAAATAGGGTTCGCCTATCTCATCACGAACGGTCTTGATCTCCTCTTCAGCGAGCAGAGATTTCTTGCCCTCCACCCAGTTCTCTACCTGCGATGTCTCCTGCCAATAGCGATAGTTCTCTTGTAGCATCCTACGGAGCAAGTCACAGGCTTGGGTGTTGAATCGTTCGTCGCGCGCCACCTTGTCAAGGTATCGGCCCGCATGTTTCGTGGCCAGGATAAAAACATCTTTATTACCAGTCGGCCCTTCGACAGGCTCAGGGACCTCGGGACCATCGAAGGCATCGTTCAAAATATCGAAGACCAATGAAATCAGCTCACAATGCTTGGTTGACTCCGAGATGACCTTGTTGGCAAACTCCATCAAAGTGATGATGACATTGAGACGCAGCTTGGCGGCCACCTCGGGCTTCAGCAGGCTGCGCATCATCTCCAAAGGGATGTGTAGGGCATCGGCGGGGATGTCATCGCGGGTGTAGAACCAGAAGTCGTCCATGAGCATCTTGCGCAGCTCCTCGGTGACAAAGGTGTGGTTCGAAAGAGGGTGATGGTATTCGGTGACGCACTCCTTGGCGCGTTTGTTAATGCCGAAGTATTTGGTCGAAAGGGCGATAAATTGCTGGTGTTCTTCGGGAATGAAGATATCTTTATACCTGGTCTGCTCCAGATTGGCCTCCAAGGCCTGTGATTTGAAGGTTTCGGACATAATTGAAAAATAGATTTTGCAAAATTAAGGAAAAATAAGATGAGGTTTTGTTTAAAAATCGTAATTTTGCGCTTTATTTCAAACGAAAATTATCAAAACACATTTACAATGGAAAAGATTAAAGTAGGTATCAATGGTTTCGGCCGTATTGGCCGTAACGTGTTCCGCATCATCTGCGAACGTCCGAATCTTGAAATTGTGGGCGTCAACGACCTTACGAGCACCAAGGTGCTGGCCCACCTGTTGAAATACGACTCCACCCAGGGCAAGTTCCCCGGCACCGTGGAGTATGACGAGACCGCTCTGATCGTCAATGGCGTGCGCATTCCCGTCACCGCTGAGCGTTCACCCTTGAACATCAAGTGGGGCAAGACCCCCGATGTCGTGGTTGAGTCCACCGGCGTGTTCCGTTCGAAGGAAAGCAGCAAGGGCGGCTATGGCGACCACCTGAAGAACGGCGCCAAGAAGGTCATCCTCTCGGCTCCCTCGAAGGACGCCATCGACGCTACCGTCGTGGTCGGCGTGAACAACAACGATCTGACCGACGATGTGGAATGCGTCAGCAACGCCTCCTGCACCACCAACTGCCTGGCCCCCGTCGCCAAGGTGTTGAACGACCGTTTCGGCATTGAGCAGGGCTACATCACCACCATCCACAGCTACACCAACGACCAGGTCATCCTCGACGGTCCGCACAGCGATCTGCGCCGCGCCCGCTCGGCCGCCATGTCGCAGATCCCCACCACCACCGGCGCCGCCAAGGCCGTGGGTATCGTTATCCCCGACCTGAATGGCAAGCTCGACGGCATCGCTGTCCGCGTTCCTACGCCTACGGGTTCCTTGGTCGACCTCGTCTGCACGCTGAAGACCGAGGCCACGAAGGAAGAGATCAACGCCGCCATGAAGGAAGCCGCCGAAGGCCCGATGAAGGGTGTGCTCGAATACACCGAGGACCCGATCGTGAGCTGCGACGTTATCCACAACCCGCACAGCAGCATCTTCGACGCCCAGAGCACCATGGTCATGGGCAAGATGGTGAAGATCATGTCGTGGTACGACAACGAATGGGGTTATTCCAACCGCATGGTCGACCTCATCGAGATGATGAAGTACTAATTGAGTATTACGAACGAAAAAAGGGCGACCATTAGGCCGCCCTTTTTTCGTTGTTTAACCTTACTTATTCTTTCGCCTTCTCAAGGCTGAAATCATTTCCGTTCCAGCGGTAGATGTAATAGGTGTTTTCGGCCGAATCGTTTTCGTAATCAATCATGTGACCGACAATCTCAATGTCCTTGCCCTTATCAGGAAGCACGACGCTGTATGCATCATATTGATTCATTTCAACGTCAATCGCCACGTTCAAGTCCGGCTCGGGAGTCATCACGTCGGCAGCAGGATCGTAGTCGTAGAAAGCCAGAAGTTTGTCATCAAGACTGGGGTCGCTCTCATGACCCTGTTCCAGCCAGAAAGCCACCAGTTTGTGCCCGTTTTTGCGATTCCAATAGCAGCACGTCACATCATGACTCACCTGGAACATACCCATGCACTTGATGTAACCATTATTCTTCTGATTGTCGACCCGGTAATCCTCATTGTTAAACTCTTTCGGATTCTTAAGATAATTCAAGAGGACCTGATTGGGCTCGTAGCGAGAATACTTTTTGCAGAAAACAGAGGCAAAACGTTCGATGTCCGTTTTTCCCTCAACAGCAACGTCAGAAATCGGATTCATTGCCCAAACACTGCGAATAACTCCAATATCTCCTGGAGTGGATGCTTGGTTGTCTTCCTCCTGGGATTGCTCTTCAACAACCTCTGTTTTGTTGTTGTCATCATTTTGCGGTTGTTTGGCTTGTTTATTCTCACAGGCTGTCAGCATGAGAGAAAAGGCGGCCAATGCCATCACTAATGTTCTGATTTTCATAAATATTAGAATTAAATAATTGTTCCGTTTTCGTCAAAACCTTTAAAAAGTCCTGCGAAATTAAGACATTTTTTAATATGATAGACTAAAAATCCACAATTATCGGACAATGGTAATAGAGCCTTGGAAATGCAGTTTCTCCTCCCCTGTCGGACCCATATAGGTGATGTCCGTGACATAGAAATACGTGCCGGGCGGGCAATCCATCTTGGATTGTTTGCTCTTGCCGTCCCATTGGATGAGGGGGTCGTCGGTGTCCCAAAGGATATTGCCCCAACGGTTGAAGATGACCGTCTTGGCGCCAGTAATCAACGATAGGCCCGTCACCTTCGGCTCAAACACGTCGTTGAAGCCGTCACCGTTGGGTGTGATGACATTGGGCAAGGTGTAGGAGAACTCCTCCGTAGGCTCCTCATGGCCGATGCGCACTCTCTTGATGGCGGAATAGTTGACCAAAGGCCGCATGATGCCTTCAAGGGTATAATGGCCAAAGGTGCGCACATAATAACGGTAGGTTTCGTCACTCTCCACGTCGGTGTCGGTATATGCCATTCCCATAACGGAGGCGATTCTCACGAAGCGACCGCCTTCTTCCTTGAAGACCTGCGTGCTGTCGACGAGCCACGGCACAGCTTCGGTCCATGAGAGCTGGGCCTCGGCGTAGGTGCCGATAGCTGAAAGCATCACCGCTGAGGCTGTCGCGCTGGTGCCCATCAGTTGCTGATGGGCGTCGCGCATTTCCACTTGATAGACCAACGAGTGTGCCTCGACCAGATTCACATTCGCATCAAGGAAGGTGGTGTCGGCGCCTTCGTAAACGATAGCAGTCTCACCTTCGAGAACACGTGTCAGGCTATAGCTGAAGGGAGCGATGTATTGTTCATCAATCTCTTTCGGTTGGGTCCAGCAGGCGATGACCTGTCCCTCCTCGAGGTCGGTATCATCGTTGGTGACATGCGTCATCAACGGGCTGTCGTTCCTCAGTTCCACGCAGGCCGCGTCGCTGACAACGCTCAAGGCACCGTCGGGGAACTGGGCGAGAATGCGGTATTCGTAGGCCATGCCCTGAGGCAGGTCGTGGTCGGTATAGGTGGTTGCTGAAACATCGTTCAGCGTGGCGATGAGCTGGTAGCCGGCACGGATGCCCGTCTCGCATTCGTCAGGCTCATAACCGTCGCAACCCGCCTTACGATAGACCAACAATGCCACCGCATTGGAGCAAGGATAGGCCGACCACGATAGCGTGGCGTCGTGGCCATGCACCTCGGCGATGAGGTTCTGCACCTTGGGTGCCATCACGTTGATGGTCACGGTCATGAGATTGGTCAGGCTAACGGGCGAGGCATCGTCTTTGGCATGAATCACCACCTGATAGGACGTGTTGCGGATATGGGCGTAGGTGGTGTTCCACAGGAACTCCATTTGCGGCTGAAGTCCGAAAGCCGACTCAGGGTTGAGGATGGCGGGACTCACCGCCACTTCGAAAGGCGCGCCCGAGGCGGTCAGGGTGACATTATCACCGTCGGGATCGGATGCCGAGATGACAAAGTCGAGCTGTTGACCGGCCACAAGACAGTATTGTTCGCCGCATTGTATCTGGGGCAATTCGTTGTCGCAATGCGAGATCAGGATCTGCATGTCGCGGACAACGGAGCCTATCTTCACGCCGTGGCGCCACTCCTCCACCATAATAGCCACATTGTATTCGCCTTGCACCTCGGGAGCGTCCCAGCGCAGCTCGCCCGTGAAGGGGTCGATATCAAAGGAATGCGAGGCCTGAGGCAGGGTGTAGCCTGGAATCTCCATGCCGTCTTGTCCCTTGCAGATGACCAAGCGGTAGCTCAAACTGTCGCCGTCGGGGTCGTAGGCCGAGGGGTTATGGAGATAAAGCTTGCCCACACAGCCCTTGTCGACAGGCGCGTTGAGCAGCTGCACCGAGTTGTTGTAGCCCAGGAACGGGTTGATGACCAGCTCCGTCTCGATGTGCATGGGGACCATCACCGAGTTGGGTACGTTGACGACACCATAGTTGCGGTTGGCGTCCTCCATGCTAATGGTATAAGTGCCTGAGGAGGAAAAATTATGGATCTTTTTATAGACATTAAGCGTATAGTCGTCGCCGAGGTTCTGCAGCACCACTCGGGGGATGTATTCCTCCGTGCCGTCGCCCCACTGCACCAGCAGCGAGTCGCGTTGGAATCCGGCGGGGCTAGGGGTATACGTATAGCACGTCAGCGTAAACTCATAGGCGTTGCCGCCGAGCCAGGTATAGGTGATCTCGGCCGCGCGCTGATGGGTCGCCCTTGCGGTAAAGGCGAAACAGAAGAGGAATCCCAATATGAGCAGCAGTTTACGCTTCATTCCATATTCCAGTTGGAACTGCAAATGTAGGGATTTTTTCTGATAGCGGCCCTTCGACAGGCTCAGGGACCGCAAAAAAAAGCATCCGATGACGGATGCTTTTTCATTCAATGAAGAACCAAAGATTACTTGTTCTTCAGCAGATCGCGGATCTCTGTGAGAAGTTCTTCCTGCGTCGGGCCAGCGGGGGCCTCGGGGGCGGGCTCTTCCTTCTTCTTCAATGCGTTCATGCCTTTCACCACCAGGAAGATGCAGAAGGCGATGATGATGAAGTCGAAGATGACCTGGATGAAGTTACCCCAGGTGAGTGCCAACTCAGGCTTGACCACAGTCTCGCCCTCCATGACAGCTTCGCGGATCACCCACTTCCAGTCGGTGAAGTTGAGGCCACCAGTGGCGGCACCGATGAGCGGCATGATGATGTCGGAAACCAATGAGGTAACGATTTTGCCAAAGGCACCGCCGATGACGACACCAATAGCCATGTCCATCACGTTGCCTTTAACGGCAAACTCTTTGAATTCTTTAAATAATCCCATAGCAATTAGTTTTGTTGGTTAAACAATGATGATTTGATTGCAAAATTAGGGATTTATTAAATCGGTGCAAGAAAAAAGTTGATTTTTTAAAACTCCGAGGTGAAGTGGAACTCGAGATCAGGGTACTTCTCCATCGCCATCTGCAGGGCGTAGGGCGACTCGGCCAGAAACACGTCCCTACCCTCTTTGTCCTCAGCCAGATTCAGGGCCTTGCGCATCTTGAAGTCGGCGAGTTGGGCCTCGTTGTCGCTGGTGATCCATGCGGTCTTGTAGAGCGAGATGGGCTCGTAACGGCAGGAGGCGTTGTACTCATGCAGCAGGCGGTATTGAATGACCTCGAACTGCAGCTCGCCCACCGTGCCGATGATCTTGCGTCCTGTCATCTTGCCCGTGAAGAGCTGTGCCACACCCTCGTCGGTGAGCTGTTCCAAGCCCTTTGCCAGTTGCTTCGACTTCATCGGGTCGGCGTTCTCCACATAGCGGAACTGCTCGGGCGAGAAGCTCGGGATGCCCTTGTAGTTGAGGATTTCTCCCTCCGTCAGGGTGTCGCCGATCTTGAAGTTGCCGGCGTCGTAGAGACCCACGATGTCGCCAGGATAGGCCTCATCGAGAACAGACTTCTTCTGTGCCATGAAGGCCGTCGGATTGGAGAACTTCAACTCACGGCGCTGACGCACGTGGAAGTAGTTTTTGTTGCGCTCGAAGCGGCCCGACACCACGCGCACGAATGCGATGCGGTCGCGGTGGTTGGGGTCCATGTTGGCGTGGATCTTGAAGACAAAGCCTGTGAACTTCTCTTCTGTCGGCTCGATGCGGCGTTCCACCGTGTCGCGACCTATGGGTGTAGGCGCGATCTCAATGAAACAATCCAACAGTTCTTTCACGCCGAAGTTGTTCAAAGCCGAGCCGAAAAATACAGGACAGATATCGCCGTTGAGGTAGGCCTCGCGGGAGAAATCGTCATACACGCCCTGCACCAGTTCGGTCTCGTTGCGCAACGTCTCGGCATCCTCGCCCAGCATCTTGTCCAAGTCGGGATTGTTGAGGTCGTCGAAAGCGATGCCTTCGGTGATATGCTGCTTGTCGGAGTTGAAAAGATAGAGGCTCTTGTCGTAGATGCTGTACACGCCCTTGAACTTGGGTCCCATGTTGATAGGCCAGCTCAGCGGGGTGAGCTTCAGGTTCAGCTTCTGCTCAATCTCGTCAAGCAGTTCGAAGGCGTCCTTGCCGGGACGGTCCATCTTATTGATGAAAACAATGATGGGGGTATTACGCATGCGGCACACCTCGACCAGCTTCTCCGTCTGCGACTCGACGCCCTTGGCCGCATCGATGACGACGATGACGCTATCCACAGCCGTCAGGGTGCGGAAGGTGTCCTCGGCGAAGTCCTTGTGGCCAGGAGTATCCAGGATATTGATCTTAACGTCCTTATAGTCGAATCCCATGACGGAGGTGGCCACCGAGATGCCACGCTGGCGCTCAATCTCCATCCAGTCGGATGTGGCGGTCTTGCGGATCTTGTTCGACTTCACAGCACCGGCCACCTGAATGGCACCGCCGTAAAGCAGCAACTTCTCGGTCAAAGTGGTCTTACCCGCGTCGGGGTGGCTGACGATGGCGAAGGTGCGTCGCCTATTGATTTCATCTAAAAAAGCCATGACTATCAGTTTTCGGACAGGATATAAAAAAAGCAACCCTGAGGTTGCTCATTTGAGCGGTCCGGACGAGACTCGAACTCGCGACCTCCTGCGTGACAGGCAGGCATTCTAACCAAGCTGAACTACCGGACCAACCAGAAAAAGAACTCTATTGCTTTGCTTTGCGGGTGCAAAAGTACAACCTTTTTCCGAACTGGCAAGCAATTTTTTTCAATTTTTTTGAGATATTTTTCTTATCCGTTGGTAATCTATTGTGAAACAATAAATTAAAAACCAACATTAAGGGCGCCATTACCAAGATAATGGCAAGACAAACCTTTTTCCTTTGCCTCGTCCACCCATTTCTCGGCCAGATAACGTGGAACCGAACCATCGACGAGAAGCATTTTGGCATCGTAACCGTTCACGACCGACTGCACATCGGGCTTTTGCTTCCCCGTAACCAGAAGATAGTCCACAGGAAGACGATAACTGAGGCTGTCTTTGCTTCGATAAGCATCGTCCCATAGTGCCAGCAACTTCCCATCGAAAGAAACCATATTGGCTTTCTTACATAGGTAATCATTAGAAAAATCCTCGTCAAGGCCAATAACTTGAGGACGCGACGAGAGATGGCGTTTGGTCCAGGCGCCACTGAGACTGTAATCGACGGTTGATTCGTCGTCCATTAAAGTCGAGTCCGCCAGAATCACGTGGTCTCCTCCCCTGACGAAGTCAATGGCGGTATGATTGCGCAGACCGAACACCGTCATCCCCTGCTGACGGTCGGTCTGGTACAAACGAACCGCGACCGATACCATCATCAGCAGCAAGGCCGAAAGCATCGGGATAAACAAACGGCGTTTGCGCATGGAGATCATCAAGAGCAACAACACAAACGCCAACAGCAGCATAGCAAACTCGAACTCACTGATATACACTCCTTTGATTATAGACAGGGGCAGACCCTCCACCTTGGCGACCACCCAATTCATCACATACACCGCGCCCCACACCAGATAGCCGACCAAGGTGTTGACATAAGGAATCCACGACACCATGAGCAGCACCATGCCGCAAATGACCACGACAAAGCTGATGGGGGTCATGAAGAGATTGCTGAGCCAGAAATAGGTGGTGAACTGGTTGAAATAAAACAAGGTGAATGGAATCGTCGCCGCCTGCGCTGCAAGCGCGACGGCAGTGATACTCCAGGCCTTGTCAAGCAGCTTGTTATTGAAATACAGCAAGTTGTATATCGGATGCTGTAGAACCACAATACCCACGACCGCGGCATAAGACAAGAGGAAACCTATTTCAAACAGGTTGATCGGATTGAGGCACAACAAGATGAACGCCGAAGCCGCCAACGAGTTAATGATAAAGCCTTTGCGGTTCAACATTTCTCCAATGATGACAAAACTGATCATGAGCGAGGCGCGAAGGATGGAGGGCGACAGTCCGGCGATGAGGGCATAGAACCATATCAATACAAGCAGAAGCACCTGCTTCAAGGTTTTCTGCCATTTCTTGCGGTTGAGGAAACCCAAGAGGAAGCCAGCCAGCAGGTAGATGATGCCCACATGCATGCCCGACACACAGAGGATGTGCATCGAGCCCGCCGCCACATAGTTTTTGCGCACCTCGTCGGCGAGGTTGTCGTCGTAGCCCAAGAGGATGGCCGCTGCCACTCCAAACTCATTGTCGCTCAACCCGCTGCGTTGCAACGATGCCAGCAAGACATCTCGGAAACGATAAGAGAACGCATAGATCGGGTGGGCGTTATTCGTCTGCAAGTCAATCCAGTCGTCGTCTTTCAGATAGACCTGCCCCGTGACGCCTTTCCGCGCCAAATAAGCCCGATAGTCGAACTCTTCAGGATTCAAGGGCGGCGTCACCTCGCGAATGGGTGCCGGAAGAGCGATTAGGTCACCATAACGCAAGGGAAAAGTCGAGTCCGACTTGGGAAAATAGGCCATCACCTTGCCCGTGACAGGACGGGAAGACAGGCTGTCACCGAACTGGTATTCCAGTTCGAGCACCGTACGGATGGAGTTGGGACGTTCGATAGGATAGTCATAGACCCTGGCCACATAATAGCGCGCCCCGACATCATAGTTGCGGAAGTAGTCCTTTTGCGTCTCGATCTTGTGCACTTGCGTCAACGCGCAGCCTGCCATGAAGAGATAGCAAGCCATGATGGCGCCAAAGAGCCATTGGAAACGGATGCTTTTGGTTAGGATTGACGTAATGACGGCGAAGGCGAGCAACACCCCACCTACAACCATCATCATGACGGGCGAGAAATGGAACGGCAGACACACGCAACACCAAATACCCAGGGCAAAAGGAATGAGCATCCTGACGAAGGGGTATTTGGCGTAGTCGTTCATCGCATGCGCTTAGTTCATTTGCTTTTCTTCATCTGTTGGTCGAAGGCGCAGGCGTCTTTCAAATGGTTGCGCAGCGGCAACAACAAGGTCAGGCGGGCTTCCACGTTCTGCAAGCGGCGCTGGCCCAAGGTCTCATGCTCGATGTCGCCCCATCCTTGGAACGCGATCTCCTCATTCACCTCCTGCTGCGAGAAGTTGTTTAACACACTCATGCCATAAGAGAGGTCGAACTTCAGGAAAAGACGGGTCTGCTTCACCATCAGGCGGCTGCAGAGGCCCACGCCGGCAACCGCACTGATATCATAAGGCCTTATCGTGGCCTTGTTCAACTCGCTCTCGTAGGTGATAGGGGTATAGCTCTCATTGTCATAGGTACGCTCCCAACTCAGGTCGCCATTGAGCCAAAGGTCAAAGCGGGGCGCAACATAGACATAAGGCCTGAGACTTTCTCCATAGCCCAGATACAAAGTGATGGGGACACGCACCTCAACGGCGTTCATCCGCATCGCATAGTTGACCCGGGCGAAAGTGGTGGTGGTATAACTGGTGAGAAACTCCGTGGCGAAGACTTCGTTTGTGCCGCGCATGGCATAGGAGGCATCAATCCCCACAGAAACGCGTTGCATAGTGTTCCACTCAAAAGCGAGACCGGCGGTAGGCGCCAGATAAGGGCTCAGTTGGGCCTCCGACACCGCCGTATACCACATATCGTTGGCAGCGAAGCTCCCCGTAATGCCGATACTGAAAGGGCTGGTATTGCGGCAGACCAGACTCTTGCTCTTCAAGGGCTTGGCAAACTGGGCTTGCAGCGAAGCCACCGACAAAAGGCTGAATATCAGCAAAAATACAAGTTTCTTCATGGCATCAGTGGTTTTGAGGGTCAACAAGTGAATCGTTATACCAGGTGCAGGTCTCGGCCATGCCATCGTGGTCCTTGAAAATAAAGATGGTGTTGACGGGATAGACCGTAGGCGGCACGATGGAGTCGTTGTAATTGATGATCTTATAGCCATACATCAGGTCTTTCACTCCCCTATTGGTCAGCGTCCCCGACAACAACACGGCGTGTTCGGGATGGCCTTCAGTTTGCGGTGCCTCGTGGTAATAGACCGTAAAATTGTTGCCGCTTCCCGTCAGGTAGACAGGCGTGATCACCTTGCAGTAGGTCTCCTCCGAGCTCATGCTGATATAGTCAGCAATCTGCAAATACTGCTGGTTGATCTTATGGTAGTGTGTGATAGGCGACAGCTGTCCTGCCTGCGGAGCGAAAGGCGGCTGCAGGTTGGTGGCCACATATTGGTGCATCGACTTGAACTCCATGTCGACCACCGGCGGCTGGTCGCCGAAATAGACGTGCTCCTCACCAAACAGGTTGAGCAGGTCCTCGGGGAGGTATTCTGTGATAAAAGGGATGTCCTGCGGGTCGTTGACCAAAATGGTCTTGTCGCCCTCTTTGAGACACGACGGCAAGGCCAGTGCGACCAGGGCCATCCAAACGAAGCGTTTCATAAAGGCATGTTTCATAACGCACTCCTTTCTTTATTTCATTAACGGACCACGGCCACTTTTCGTGTGAACGTCCGTCCGTTGTTTTTCAGTACAAAAATATACAATCCATTATTATGATCGGGCATCACATAGCCCATTTCCTTGCTAGAACTTAAATCCACGCTAAAGACATCCGTTTGCTGACCCAAACTATTATAGACCTCGACTTCAGCCTTTCCACTCATTTCGCCAAAAAGCAAGACCACGTTGCCTTTTGTGGGATTGGGTGACACCTCAAAGGCGAAGTTTTCTTCCGCTTCGGGAAGACCAAAATAAGTGGCGTGGATGGTGAAATCGCGCCGAACGGTATCACAGCGGTTGACGGCTGTAGCGTGAAGACTGACAGGGACTGTCGGTAAGGTATGAATATACAAGGTGCAGCTCTCGCCATTCCCATGCGGCTCGATGCGCCAGTTGGGACAATTCACTTGCCACAGCACCGTATCAACCTTTGTCCGGGCATCTTCAAAACGGACCGCGTACTCATAAATGCCGATATGAGTCTCGCTGCCGCCGATGGGGTTCGACACACCATCAATTTGGAAATCAGGCGAATAATTCATGTCAAGGTGGAGATAATAGGAGCTGTCGCAGCCAAAAACGTTGACTCCCAATCGCTCATAATAACCCGACTCTGTGTATTCCACACCATAATAATCAAAGACGTCCTCGTTGCAGAAGGCATGCGTCTCATCATGGATCTCACCTTCGCCGACATGAATGACAACCGTTTTGTCCTCCGACACCGGTTGCTGGTTGAAAGGGTTGGTGCCCTCGATGTGAACCGTCACTTCATAGTCGCCGATTTGTGCATAGGAATGGGATACAACGGATCCGTGCGCCTGCCCGCTGTCAGCGAAGTCCCAGTTGACGCTTCGGATCTCATAATTCGTCTCCACCTCGAACCTGATTGTGTCGTCCACGCAGGCATAATAGCCCCCTTTCAACGACTCGGAGGGCGTATCGTTGACATAGAGTTGGCTCCGTAGGTCAATAATATTGGAGCCCACGCAATAGGCATATCCTTTTACCTCGCCAAAGCCATAGACATGTGCCATCAGACCCATGCGACAGCGCAGATGATGCACCCCTGGGGCAATCCATCGCCTTGTGAAATAATATTGGTGATTACCTGAAACAGGTTGAAAAACCGATGGATCAAGCAACTGACCGTCAAAATAGACGCGACGGATGTCCTTGCGTTCGACCACAATGTTGACATAATGATGCTCAATGGAAGCCGAATAGTGATTGAAAGTACAGAAGGTAATCTCGTCAATCTTCAGTTCCACAGGCGGTATCCACACCATCGAAGGGTCGCCCATATCGCCCGATGGGTCATCACGGAATGTCGTATTGTAAAGGTATACCATGCTGGGTTCGGAGGTCTCGATATAGCACGACCCATCCCAACCTGTCAGCTCAAAGGTATAGGATTCATTCCTGCCCAATGTTGTCAAGGCATGACCGTTTCTCTTAATTTTATTGCTGTCGGCCGAAGAGGTGACCTTCACGAAATCACGTGTGCGACCGTTTGAACTGGTCACAGCGAAATGCTTGCCCCAGGCGAAAGTGGGCAGCGCCTGTTCGAAGATGTGATCCACGCCGCCATTAGCGACATTCGGAATCGTTGTCAAGGTGTTGCCGTTGAACACAGCCACCTTCTTTCCATTTGCCGCAACCACTCTGGAACCCGACAGATCACGCGAGCCTTCCCCATAATGTGATCTTACCGAATAGGTCTGTCCAGCGTTCAAAGTCACCGAAATCACTTGTCCTGCCTCATGTCCCGTGATGGTTCTAACGGTCGGGGTGATATCCACCCGGGTGTCGTCTTCCGTTGCCACCACCAAAAAGGCGCTGGTATACTGATCCCTGATCTCTTCGTGAACGACCAGGTCCGACTGCGCATCCGTTTGTATGATATAATCAGAGCCAATACTTTCAATTGGCATGACAAACGTACCATCAAACGAATTGGTGGCGCAGCTATAATAATAGAGCGAAACCGTATCGGTGGTCACCACCTTGAGGCCTCTGTCGGCCACGATTTCGTCAAGGTCGTTATAGCCCTCTTCCATAGGGACACTCACAAATGTCACGCGAGCCGCTTCCACCGTGAAACTCTCCGTCCAACCCGAAACAGGGTTTGTGATGACTCCCGAGCAATTGCGTTTCGCGCTAACCATTACACCGTTATACACCCACTCCGAGCCATCGTTGTATCGGTAGCCATTCATCATGAACGACAGCCAAAACTCCGTGCCTTGGGTGGAGTTTTGGGCATTCACCGAGAAGCCGGCAATCATCAACAAAAACAATATGGAGAGTCTCTTCAGCATATTAGATTAACGCTGCAACAACAGTTTTCGTATCACCATCATCTTCTCGGACTTCATGACGAGATAGTAGAGGCCGTTGGGCACATCAGGCATCCTATAGTCCACTTCCCTGCCGCTTTTGCCATCCACCGTAATAACATCTACCTTTTGTCCGAGGGCATTGAAGACTTGTACCTCTGTCTTACCATCCATGTCGTCGAAACGCATCGTCAGCCGACCTTCAGAAGGATTCGGATAAATGGCAAACCCTTGCTCATCGTCAAATTCTTCCGTCCCATAGTAAGAGGTCTGGATGAAGAACTCCTTGTGGATTGTGTCGCAGCGGTTGATGGCCCAAGCGTGCAAAGTGACAGGTTCCAACAGATAGGAATGGATAAACAGCGTACACTCCTTGCCTTTGCTGCCATGCGGCTCCACATACCAGTTGGGACAGTCAATCCGCCAAAATACCGTGTCGACATGTGTGCGGGGCTCAACGAAGTCAACAGCGTATTCGTTGACGCTGATGTGCGTCTCGGTACCGCCAATGGGCCAATGTGTACCTGCAATCTCAAAATCAGGGGTAAACTCCATGTCGATGGTCAGGATATAAGTGCTGTCACAGCCATAGATGCTGGTACCGATGCGCTCATAGTGACCCGATTGCATGTAATCCACACCATAGAAATCGAAGGCGTCGACATCGCACACCATCGTGTCGGCCACGTGATGCTCGGGCGTACCCACATGGATGGCCACCGACAGGGTGTCGTAGACCGTCTCCAGAGAGAACTCGTTGGTGCCATTGATGTAGGCCGTCGCCACATAGTCGCCGCCCGAGGCGTATTGGTGCGTCACCTCGATGCCATGCCCCGTTTCTCCGTCACCAAAGACCCAGCTCACCCCGTTGATGGGATAGTTGGTCTCGACGTTCATGTCGGCGCTTTCGTCGACGCACATATATACGCCGTGATGATAGAACTCGCTCCATACGCCATTGACGAAAAGTTTCTGCTTCAAACTGATCACGTTGGCGCCCACGCAATAGGCATAGCCACGCGCCCGGCCGAAGCCATAGACGTGGGCAATCAGACCCGTCTCGCACGACAGGTGGTGCGTACCATGGCTGATGTTCTTCCTGACGAAACTATAGTCCGTTGTGCCTTGCACGGCATGAAAGTCACTGGCAGGAATCGCATTGCCATCGAGATAGACGCTGCCCACAGCATCGTTGTCGACCACAATGTTGACATAATGGCTGTCGATGGAGGCGAAGTCATAATCGCTGTTGAACGTACAGAAGGTAATCTCATCAATCCGCTGCTCCACGGGGGGTATCCATGCCATGGAGGGGTCACCGATGGTTGAGGTGGGTTCAAGGGACTCCTGCCCCGTTGTATTGTAGAGATACACCACACTGGGTTGCGTGGTCTCGATAAAGCACGACCCTGCGGAGGAACGCAAGTCGAACACGTAGGACTGTCCCCTATTAAGCGTGGCAAGGGAGTATCCGTTACGTGTCACAATGTTGTCGTCGCCAGCCGAGGTAATCTTAACAAAGTCACGGGCGCGGCCCTGCGAGGAGGTCACAGCGAACTGCTGTCCCCAAGAGTCGACAGGCAAAGCTTGCTCGAAGATATGGTCGCGGCCATTGCCTACAGTGGTGGGGATGCAAGTCGTCGTATTGCCATTGAATACGGCAATCTTCTTTTCGTCGTGCGCCATGACGATGGTACCCGAAAGGTCACGCCAGTTATCGATGTAGTTCGACCTGACGAAGAATGTCTCACCCGCATTCAAGGTAATGGTAACCGTCGACCCAGGGAACGCCAGATTGTGCTCCGTTTTGATGCTAGGCGTGATGTCCACCAAAGTGTTGTCCTCCACGGCAATGATAAGGAAGGCCGTTGTCATAATATTGGGGTCAAGCGGCGATTCTATGATTTCTTGGTCAAAGCACTGGACGATATACTCCGATCCCAGGCTCTCAACGGGCAACACAAACGACGCGTCAAACGAATAGGTGGCGATGTTGCTGATGTAAACCGACACCGTGTCGGTGGCTCTTAGCACCAACGACTTGGTGTCGATCACCTCCGAGTTGTTCTCGTTGTAGGCATATTCCTCGGGGATGTCGATGATGGTAATGCCGTTGTCGCCCACCGAGAAAGGGATGTCGGGCAACGAGCCGTCAGGTTTGGCGATGGTGCCCGTGCAGGCGCGCTTCGCACTGATCATCACCGTGTTGTCGACCCATGCGCCGCCATTGTATTTGTATCCGTTCTCCATATAGGAAAACCAGAATTCCATGCCTTGCGTGGAGTTTTGGGCCATCGAGAAGATACCGCCCAATAATAACACCATTGTAAATACGATCCGTTTCATGTCTTTTTTTGTTTTGATACCGCAAATATATGGCAAGAAATTCAATTTTCCAAATAAAATGATAATTTTATTGATTAAAATTATAAAAATATGTATTTAAATGATTTTAATGCTTACATAACACCACTTTTTTCGCCCATGTTCTCCCCATGTGCTTCGCTACCAAAAGATAGATGCCATCGGGAAAGGGACGCATGTCGAAGGTCTGTGGCTGGTTGCCGTCGGCTTCCATAGTGAACGCTTCCACTTTCTGTCCCATTCCGTTGTACACCTGCACCTCCACTCTGCCTTGCAGGTCGCCGAGCAGAAGCGTCACCGCCCCGTTGGTGGGGTTGGGAATTACCTCGAGGCCCACTTCCTGAAGGTTTTCTTCCACGTCATAATACGACGTCTGGATGAAGAACTCCTCGTGGATAGAGTCACAGCGGTTGACAGCCCATGCATGGAGCGTGACGGGCTCCAAGAGATAGGAATATATGTAAAGGGTGCATTGTTCTCCTTTGTCGCCATGAGGTACCACATACCAGTTGGGGCAGTCTATTTGCCACAGCACGGTGTCCACACGAGCGTGTGTCTCGGTCATTTGCACCGCATACTCGTTCACACTGATATGGGTCTCGCTGCCGCCAATGGGCCAATGTGTTCCTTGGACCTCAAACATCGGCGTATAGTTCATATCAAGGTTCAACTCGACGACACTGTCACAACCCGAGGCGGTCTCATAAGAGAAGGTGTACAAACCGCTTTGCTCAAGAGATTCGCCGTCCCACACCATCGTGTTGCAAGCCAACGTGTCGATATGATAGAACAGATTCTCGCCCACCACCACTTCAAGGAAAGTGGTGTCGCTTTGACTTGTTCCGTTGGAGATGGCGCAGCCATAGGTGCCCGACATGTCGGCGGTGGCATTGGGGCGAACGGGGTTCTGCTCATCGGAGGTCCAGGTGCCGCCCACCATGAACCAATGGAATGTCGAGCCCGGGAGACCGTTGGCCGTAAACGACAAATCACCCCCGACGCACACGGGCGCGTCATAGTTCACCAAAGGCGGCAGGATGGAGCAGTCGGTGGTGGCTTCGCCATCGGTCTTGCTGAAATGGATGTTACAGGTGCGGTTGGAATAGTTGGTGATCAGCAAGATATAATACTCACCCTCAACAGCGTTCCTAATCGTGCAGGTCTCGTTCCAGTTCGTGGAATAGCTGCAGGAGACGACTTTGTTCCGTGTCAACCCGTCGGGGCAAGGCGCTATCGGGTCGTCGAAAGGTCCCCAGCAGCAGAAGTCGATGTCGACTTGCGGCGTGCTATACATATAGATGTCCATATTGCCCGGGTCGAGGATGCGCATATAATACCACGCCGGGTTGGGCCGTGTCCTCAGGCAGTCGTAATACGGTCCCGACTCACCCGAGCCCGCGTTGACGCCAGCGGGAAACTCATACAAGCCATTGTCGGTGCAAAACGGCTCGGAGGTATTGCAGTAATTGTTTTGCGTGACAGCTCGCAGGTTCTCCTGCTTCAGTAACGCCAAATAAATCTTTTCGGGCAAGGCGGACTGCCAGACGCCAAACAGGTCACCGAAGGCATATTTGTCGAGTCGGGCATACTCACCAAACTCATCATGTTTCATCTTCAGGAAGGCGTCCAAGGCAGCTTCATCCCCATCGCCGCAATGTGCGACGACCTGCGACGACCCATCCAACGACACACCGAAATCGCCACTTTCATGAAGGGAATAGGCGACAAACACACGTTCGGCAAAGCCGTCGGCCAAGGCGTCCCACTCCGTGGTCTGCGACAGGGCCCGCTTGCCTAAAAACAGGGCTAATAAAGCACACGCAACAATAGCTATTCTCTTCATAATGGTAGTATTATCTTTTTAATGCGTCACAGATGACAGCGGCGGCCTTCTCGGAAGCTCCTGCGTTGCCCAACCGGTCGCGCAGCTCGTCATAGTCCTCCAGCAACCGACGCTGGCGTTTGCCGTTGTGTAACAACAATTCCAACTCAGCAGCCAAGTTGTCCTCGTTCAAATCACCCTGGATCAACTCTTTGACTACAGCCTTGTCCATCACCAGGTTGACCAGCGAGATGTATTTCACCTTGATCATGGCCTTAGCGAGACGGTAGGAAAAGTCCGTGGCCTTGTAACACACCACCTCAGGCACGGTGAGCAATGCCGTCTCAAGGGTGGCCGTCCCCGAAGTCACGAGAGCGGCACTCGAGTTTTGCAGAAGCTCATAGGTCTGGTTTTCGACAAAGAAAGCGTCGGTGGTACCCATAATCCCCTTGTAGAGGTCCTTGTCCAATGACGAGACGCCTGCCACGACAAACTGATAATCGGGGAAGCGCGGCACCATCTTCAGCATCACAGGCAACATCCGCTTCACCTCTTGTTTGCGACTGCCAGGGAGAAGTGCGATGATCTCACGCTTCTCGCCGAGGCTGTTGCGTCGGAGGAAGATAGAGCGATTGGCTGAGCCGTATTTGGCCATCTCATCCAAAAGCGGGTTGCCCACGTAGGTCACATCCACGCCATAGCGCTTGTAGAACTCCTCCTCGAAAGGAAGGATGACCAGCATCTTGTCCACCGATCGTTTGACCTTCTTCACACGACGGCGTTTCCAGGCCCAAAGCTGGGGTGAGATGTAATAAATTACCTTGAAGCCTTTCTTGTGGGCAAAGTCGGCGATGCGGAAGTTGAAGCCGGGATAGTCCACCAAGATAACGACGTCAGGATGGTACTCCATGATGTCTTTTTTGGTCTGCGAGATATTACGCAACACCTTGCGCAGGTTGACCGCCACCTCCACGAAGCCCATGTAGGCCATCGTGCGGTAGTGCTTCAACAAGTCGACGCCTTGCGCCTTCATATTGTCGCCGCCGCAGCCCCGAAACTCGGCCCTCTTGTCCTTCTTCTTGATCTCGGCCACGAGATTGGAAGCGTGCAAGTCGCCGGAGGCCTCCCCTGCTATGATATAGTATCTCATGGGTTCACGGTTGATTTGACCAGGAAGAAGACCAGCAACATTCCAACGACCGTGACGACCAATACGCCCTTCCCCATCTTTTCGAGGTTCCACTTCACGAGCATCATCCTAAACAGGATGACACCAGGGATGAAGGCCAGAAGAAAAGGCGCGCGGTTGGCAAAAATGCCCAGTTTCTCCCAGTTGACGAGGCTCAACAGGAGATAGAACAGTCCAAAAGAGGCTGCTCCCGTCAGCAGTCCGAGCCAAAAGTTATCTTTGATTTTCATGGTTTTATGCTTATTTGTTCAAAATCTCTCATCGGTTCGACGCAACGGTGCGCCGTCCAGTCGAAACAGGTGGGCACCACGGCGATATAGTTATGTTCCAAAGCCCAAAGGTCGGTGTCGGGCATGATGTCGTCACTCACAAAGGTGCCATCCAAATTGTAACACCGCTCTCCGTTCTCGTCAACTAGGTCGTTGAAATACTCCACCCAGCGGCAGGCCGCCTGACGGCACACCTTGATGCCCTTCAAGGGCTCTTCGCCGCGCTTGGGGAAGTTCACATTGAGGCACACGCCTTGGGGCAGCCCCTCGTCCAGCACTTTCTTCGTTATACCGAGGATAGCTGTGTCAAGATGGTCGAAGTCGGCATCGGGGTCAAGGCTGAAAAGACTGTAACCGATGGCGTTCAGACCGTTCATACAAGCCTCGACAACGGCAGCGATAGTGCCCGAATAGACCACCGTGGACGCGGCGTTCATGCCATGGTTGATACCCGAGACGACCAAGTCAGGCATTCTCGGGCAAAGCTTCTGGTATGCCAGTTTCACGCAGTCGACGGGCGTGCCGTTGCAGCGGTATTCGGTATAGCCTTCCTCCTCGCAAACGAGACGAGGATACAGCCTATCATGGATGGAACAGGAATGGCTCTTGGCCGACATCACCTCATCGGTGGAGATGAGCAACACGTCGCCAAGCGCGCGCATCAGTCCAACCAGTTTCTTGAGGCCTTTGGCCGCGTAACCGTCATCATTGGTAATCAGTATGAGGGGGCGCTTTTTGTCCATTTTACAGCAATATGCCGCAAAATTAGCAAAAAACTCAAAAAGTCTTCAAGCAGGCATACAATTTTCGCGTCGGCAGGCCCATCACGTTATAGAACGAGCCTTGCAAGCCGTTGATGCCGATATAGCCAATCCATTCCTGGATGCCATAGGCGCCTGCCTTGTCGAAGGGTCTGCAATGTTCGATGTAATAGTCGACCTCCTCGACGTCGAGTTCCGCAAAAGACACATCCGAGCGCACCGAAAACGACTCCGTCTTCTCCGCCGAACGCACCGTGACGCCTGTCACCACATGATGCGTCTTGCCTGAGAGCAGTCGCAACATTCGTTCAGCGTCTTCCTTGTCTTTCGGCTTACCCAAAATCTCTCCTTCACAAATCACAACGGTATCGGAGGTGATGAGCAGATAGTCAGCGGGCAGTTCATCATCAGTGAAGGCCAAAGACTTCTGCAAGCTCAAGTATTTGGGCACCTCGTCCAAAGGCATCTCTTCCGGGAAACTCTCATCGGTTTCCTTGGTCATGATTGAGAACTCCACGCCCATGCCGCGCAGCAGTTCCTGTCGGCGAGGCGACTTGGAGGCAAGGATGATTTGGTATTTGTTTAGGTTGGAGAGCATAGAATGCTAATTTGGATGTTAATTGGATGCAAAGATAGAAAAAAGGGAGAAACCAACGGCTTCTCCCTTTCCTTCTTTCGAAGAGGTCTGCATTACAGCAGCTTCTTCTTCAGCGTCTCGATCATATCGACCGTCATCTTGTTGAGGTCGTACTTGGGATTCCAGCCCCACTCGGCGCGAGCGCAGCTGTCGTCCATCTTGTTCGGCCAGCTATCGGCGATAGCCTGACGGATCGGGTCGAACTTGTACTCCATCTCGAAGTTCGGATAGTACTTCTTGATGGCGTTGTAGATAATCTCCGGGTCGAAGCTCATGGCCGTCACGTTGAACGAGTTGCGGTGCACCAGCTTGCTCGGGTCGGCCTCCATGATGTCGACCATGGCATCCAAAGCGTCGGGCATGTACATCATATCCATGTAGGTGCCTTTGCTGATGGGGCAATAGAACTTCTCGCCCTTCACAGCGGCGTAGTAAATCTCCACGGCGTAGTCGGTGGTGCCACCGCCAGGCAGGGTCAGGTTGCTGATCAAGCCCGGGAAACGGACGCTGCGGGTATCCACGCCAAAGCGGGTGAAGTAATAGTCGCTTAACAGCTCACCCGTGACCTTAGTCACGCCGTAGATGGTGTTAGGACGCTGGATGGTGTCCTGCGGCGTGTTGTCGTGCGGCGTGCTGGCACCGAAAGCGCCGATGGACGAAGGCGTGAAGACGGCACAGTTGAAGATACGTGCCGTCTCAAGGCAGTTCACTAACGAGCCGATGCCGACGTTCCAACCCAGCATAGGATTCTTCTCAGCCGTGGCCGAAAGGATGGCGGCGAGGTTATAGATGGTGTCGATGTTGTAGCGTTTCACCACGTCGACAATCTGCATGATCTGCGTCGAGTCGATTCTCTCAAAAGGACCGGTCTCGACAATCTCACCGGTCAAAGGGCGAAGATCCGATGCCACCACATTCTCGTTTCCGTAGGTAGCACGGAGCTTCTTCACCAATTCTGTTCCGATCTGTCCGCCGGAACCAACTATCAGTATTTTTTTCATTTTCCAGTTCCTTATATTTAATTCGGAATGCGGAATGATGAATGCGGAATAGGGCAAAGCTCAGCGTCGCATTGCGACATTCCGCATTCTGCATTCCTAATTCCGCATTTATTTCAAGATTCCAAGTTCCTTACCAATCTTCACAAAAGCGGCGATGCACTTGTCGAGGTGCTCACGCTCGTGGGCGGCGCTTACCTGTACACGGATACGTGCCTGGCCCTTCGGCACCACAGGATAGTAGAATCCGGTGACGAAGATGCCCTCTTCCTGCAGCTTGGCGGCGAACTTCTGCGACAGCGGGGCGTCGTAGAGCATCACGGCGCAGATGGCCGATTGCGAAGGCTTGCAGTCGAAGCCGGCCTCGGTCATCTTCTTGATGAAGTAGGCAGTGTTTTCGTGGAGCTTGTCCTGCAGGGCGTTGGTCTCGCTCATCATCTCGAACATACGGATGCCAGCGGCCACGAGGCCCGGAGCCATCGAGTTGGAGAAGAGGTACGGACGGCTGCGCTGACGCAGCATATCGATGATTTCTTTACGACCCGTGGTGAAGCCACCCATGGCGCCGCCGAAGGCCTTGCCGAGGGTACCAGTCAGGATCTCGATCTTGCCACGGAGGTTGTAGTGCTCAGTGACACCACGACCTGTGCGACCAACCACGCCGGCGGAGTGGCTCTCGTCGACCATCACCATGGCGTTGTATTTCTGTGCCAATTCATAGATCTTATCGAGCGGGCAGACGTTGCCGTCCATGGAGAACACACCGTCGGTAACGATGAGGCGGAAGCGGCAAGCCTGAGCGTCCTGAAGTTGCTTCTCGAGGTCAGCCATGTCGGCGTTGGCATAGCGGAAACGCTGGGCTTTGCAGAGGCGCACGCCGTCGATGATGGAAGCGTGGTTCAAAGCATCGGAGATGATGGCATCGTCGGGGCCGAGCAGCGGTTCGAACACACCGCCGTTGGCATCGAAGCAGGCCGCGTAGAGGATAGTGTCCTCAGTACCGAAGAACTCAGCGATTTTGGCTTCCAACTTCTTGTGGAGATCCTGGCAGCCGCAGATGAAGCGGACCGAAGCCATACCGAAGCCACGGGCGTCCATGCCGTCCTTAGCGGCCTGGATCAGCTCGGGATTGTCGGCGAGACCAAGGTAGTTGTTTGCGCAGAAGTTGAGGCATACCTTACCGCCAACCATGATTTCGGCGCCCTGGGCGCTCTCGATGATGCGTTCTTTTTTATACAGGCCATCGGCTTCAATCTGAGCCAATTCCTTTTTCAGATACTCTTGAAAATTAGCGTACATTGTATTAGATTTTAAAGTTGTTTGTGCTTAGTTAGGCCGCAAAGTTACGAAAAGGATTGATAGGTTGTTTCTGTTTTCCGTCATTTTTTTCGCACAGGTCAAGGCATATAAAAAAAGCACGGACGAATCCGTGCTTATGATATTGCTAGTCTTGACAAATCACGACATAAGACTCTGGGCAATTCCTGCATAAACAAGATAGAAGACGACGCAGCCGGCGATGCCAAAGAGCAAGCCTACGATGGTCAGACCTTTCTTCCTGTTCTTGAGGAACAAGCCGATGAAGCACAACAGGGAGCCAAGTCCACACAGGCCCAAACTGACGATGTTAAGGATAGGCACCCAACAAATCACCAGACCAATCAAGGACAGGATAAAGCCAGCGATGCCAAGGCCGTTCTTTCTTTTAGTTACAGCTAAGGTTTCTTCCATGTTTTTATCCCTAATTACGTGTCGGGCGCAACTTCTAATGAGTGTTTATGTGTTTAACCGTGCAAAAATAAACCATAATTCGTTATTTCCAACGTTTTTTGACTTTTTTTCTCCTATTCCCCCTCCTATTTACACAATTCTTAGGCCTTTTGTCGCCCACCTTCCGCTTTATTTTGTAATTTTGCGGCCATTATCAAACAACCCCAAAAATGAACAACGCCTTATACATCTATAACAGCTTGTCACGCTGCAAGCAACCCTTTAAACCCCTCAACGCCCCGCACGTGGGCATGTACGTCTGCGGTCCCACCGTCTACGGCGACGCCCACCTGGGCCATGCCCGTCCAGCCATCACGTTCGACTTGGTCTTCAGATATCTGAAACACCTCGGCTATAAGGTTCGCTATGTGCGCAACATCACCGACGTGGGCCATCTGGAACATGATGCCGACGAAGGCGAGGACAAGATCGCTAAGAAAGCCCGTCTTGAGAACCTCGAGCCCATGGAGGTGGCGCAATACTACACCAACCGCTACCATGCCGCCATGGACAAGCTGAACGTGTTGCGTCCGTCCATCGAGCCTCACGCATCGGGTCACATTATCGAGCAGATCGCCATGGTGCAAAAGATTCTCGACAAGGGCTACGCCTACGTGGAGAACGGCTCGGTGTATTTCGACATTGAGAAATACAACAAGGAGCACCCCTACGGCATCCTCTCGGGACGTAACTTTGAGGAGATGCTGAACACCACACGTGAGTTGAGCGGACAAGAAGAGAAGCACAACCCCGTCGACTTCGCCCTGTGGAAGAAGGCCGAGCCCAAGCACATCATGCGTTGGCCCTCGCCTTGGAGCGACGGCTTCCCGGGCTGGCACATGGAATGCTCCGCCATGGGTTGCAAGTACCTCGGCGAGACCTTCGACATCCACGGCGGCGGCATGGACCTCATGTTCCCCCACCACGAGTCGGAGATCGCACAGAGCATGGCGGCCAACGGCAAACAACCCGTCGTGTATTGGATGCACAACAACATGATCACCATCGGGGGACAGAAGATGGGCAAGTCGTTAGGCAACTTCATCACTTTGGATGAGTTCTTCAACGGCAGCCACATCAACGCCAAGGGCGAAGAGATGATCGCGCAGCCCTACAGCCCCATGACCATCCGCTTTTTCATCCTGCAGGCCCACTACCGCAGCACACTCGACTTCAGCAACGAAGCCCTGCAAGCCGCCGAGAAGGGCTACAACCGCCTGATGGAAGCCGTGAAGGCCGCCAAGGGCTTGAAGGCCACGGAAGGCGCCGCCAACCTCGACATCCAAAAGATCGTGGATGCCTGCTACGACGCCATGAACGACGACTTCAACAGCCCTATCGTCATTGCCAACCTCTTCGAGGCCGTACGCCTCGTCAACACCGTCAAAGACGGCAAGGCACAAATTAACGCCGAGGAGCTAGCTTTGGTCAACAAACTGTTCCAAGACTTTGTCTTCGACATCCTGGGCCTGGTGGAGAGCAACGCCTCCGACGGCAACGGCGCTGTCGTTGACGGCCTAATGCAGACCATCATCGACATCCGCAAGCAAGCCCGCGCCAACAAGGACTGGGCCACCAGCGACAAGATCCGCGACGAACTCGCCAAACTACACATCACATTGAAAGACGGCAAGGAAGGCACGAGTTGGGTAATGGAATAAAACACAAAAAAACATGAAGAAGAACAGCAGCACAAGCAAATACCATTTCAGGAATCTCGTCTTTGAAGGCGGCGGCGTGAAAGGCATCGCCTACGTGGGCGCCCTTGAGGTACTCGACAAAGAAGGCATCCTCAGAAACATCGAACGCGTGGCCGGCACCTCGGCGGGCGCCATGGTGGCCGTCCTCGTCGGACTGGGCTACACCGCCAAAGAGATCAGCGGCATCCTCTGGGACATCAACTTCAAGAACTTCTTGGACAGCTCATGGGGCGTGGTGCGCAACACCAAGCGACTCCTCGAGGATTACGGCTGGTATAAAGGCGACTTTTTCCGCGACTTGATGGCGGACTACATCAAGGCCAAGACCGGCAACGGCGAGTCGACCTTCGACGACCTCAAGAACCTGAAGAAAAAAGGCAAGGACTTCCGCGAGATCACGTTGATCGGCGCCGACCTCTCGACGGGCTACTCGAAGGTGTTCAACGCCGATCTGACCCCTGACGTGAAGGTGGCCGACGCCGCCCGCATCTCCATGTCGATTCCGTTGTTCTTCGCCGCCATCAAAGGCATCGACGGCGACGACCATATCTATGTCGACGGCGGCCTCTTGGACAACTATGCCGTCAAGGTGTTCGACCGCATGAGCTACGTCTCCGACGAAGCCAACATCCGCCGCACCGAGTACTATAAAAAAATCAACGAGAAGCTGCAGGCCAACAGGGCAAAGACAAGGAGCCTCAATCCCGTCAACGAATACATCTACAACAAGGAGACCTTAGGCTTCCGCCTCGACGCGCAAGAGGAGATCGACTTCTACCTCGACCCCAACGCCAGTGCGCCGACCAAAGAAATCAAGAGCTTCTTCACCTATACCAAGGCCTTGATCACCACGCTCATCGACTTCCAAAACAACGTACACCTGCACAGCGACGACTGGCAACGCACTGTTTATATCGACACGCTGGGTGTCAAAGCCACCGACTTCGACATCACCGACGCCAAGAAACAGAAACTGGTCGAGTCGGGCACCACTTACACCGAAGCCTACCTCGAATGGTATAACAACGACGAAGAGAAAGCAAACAAATAATAATTGTTTCAAAAACCAATCATCAACCTGTTTTTATGAAAACCACCATTTTGAACCAAGGTGTCGGCAAGATTATCCTTCTTGCCTCCATTTTCCTCACACTCGGTTATGTTAAGCCAGCGATGGCACAAGAGCCATTATTCACCTACGATAACCGCACCTTCTTTGAGGTCGACGGCCGCCTCGGCAAGTATTTCCCTTTCGAGGAACGTCATGCCTACATGAAAGCGCTGCCCCAATACGGCCTCGACCTGCGCATCGGACGACAGACCGACGGACGCATGAAATGGGAACGTGACTTCAACTACCCCTCTTTCGGCGCCTTCCTGCGTTATGAGAACAACAACGTGGACAGCATCAAATTCGTCGATCGCGACGAGATGGGTTATGAACGCGAGAGTTGGCGTCCCCTCGGCGACTGCTACTCGCTGGGTGGTTTCATCAACGGACATATGTATCGTGGCAAATACTGGTCACTCGACTACGACATCATGGGCGGTCTCTCGTTCTGGACCAAACACGGCGACGAGTTCATCGGCTCCGTGGCCAACGTGCACCTCGCCATCGACGCCGGTCCGACCTTCATGATCGAGGACAATTTCGATGTCACGCTGCGCTACCAGTTCTCGCATTCGTCGAATGCGGCGCTGCGCCTACCCAACTGCGGCATCAACGTGTTCAGCTGGGTGGTGGGCTTACGCTACCATCCCAACGGCCGTCCCGAGCTGGTTCCCAAGGAGCAGCCCCGTCCCAAGTTCCAAAAAACCACATCCCTCTTTGCCACAGAATCTGTCGGACTTCTGCAGACCAACGAATGGATGCGCAGCTACCAGACCGTCGACGGCACCATGGTCAGCGACCTGCCCGTCGAGCGTCCCTACTACTTCGCCGACGTCATCCAACTGGGTGTGCACCGCCAGTTCCACCCCAAGTTCAGCTACGACGTGGCCTTAGACTTCGGCTGGACCGGCGAGACCAAACGCATGTATGAGAAAGCGCATCAGATGTATGGCGACGGACACGAATACTTCACCGGAGACGACGCCATCCCGCTGATGGAATACAGCTTCGCCCGCGGCCTGCACTTCGCTCCGTCGGCGATGTTCGAGATCAACTACAACCGCTTCGCGTTCTGCCTCGGCGGCGCCTATTACCTCTGGCACGGCATCTATTACGGCACCGACCAAAAGAAGAGCTGGGGCTTGTCTGAGTCATCGGAGAGCAACTTCGAAGACACCTACCTGCCGCCTTGCTACCGCACCTTCTACGGCCGTCTCGGTTTCAAGTATTACTTAGGCGAGAACCGCAATATGTTCGTGGGCAGCTTCATGAAAGTGCATGAAGTCGTCATCGACTATGCCGAGTTCACCTTCGGCATGAATCTGTATAGCTGGAAAGACAAGAAATAAGGCTTATTCGCCTTCTCCGTAGTCGACTTCCTTGATGAGGATGCCCTGCTCGTCGTAGTATTTCCACTTACCGACGTGCTTGCCATCCTTATAGAAGCCTTCATGCAACAGGTTGCCGTTCTCTTGCCATACGGTGGCCTTGCCTATACGTTTGCCGTCCTTGAATGTACCGACGCTTTGCGTACGACCATCAGGAAAATAGGAAGCCCACTCCCCATCCATCTTGTCGTTCTTCATAGGGCCTGACATCTTCACCTGACCCGTTGGGTAAAGTTCGGTCTCTTTCACGCATCTGCCCTTTCTGTCGTAGACACGCACAGTCTGGGGTTTGCCATTCGGATAAGCGACCTCAACCTTTTCGGTCAGTTTGCCCGTGCATGAAGCGAGCATTAATGCCGTAGTCAAAAATAAAAATATCTTTTTCATAGTCGAATCATTTAGTTTCTGTTAAACTCAAGTCTTTCTCCCCTATTCTCCTCGTGGAACACACCATTTTCAAAGACCAAATTACCATTCACGAAAGTGTGCGTCACACGGCAATGCGACTGGATGCCGTCGTAAGGTGTCCAGCCACATTTCGAGTATTCGTCCTTGTTTGCAATCACATGGTCGGCGTTCAAATCCACCAAAGCCAAGTCGGCATGATAGCCTTCGCGGAGGAAGCCACGACGGTCGATCTGGTATAGGATGGCGGGGTTGTGGCACATCAGCCGTACCAATAGAGGCAATTGCCCCTCTCCCATTGCGTTCACCATGATGTCAAGCGAGTGTTGGACGGACGGGAATCCCGACTTGCTCGTGAAATAATCATCCGTCATCTTCTCCTCCAGCAGATGCGGAGCGTGGTCAGTGCCTATGGTGTCGATCAGGCCACTGGTCAAGGCTTGCAGCAAAGCCTCCTTGTCGCGGTGCGACTTGATGGCGGGGTTGCATTTGATGGCAAAGCTCTTCTTCTCATAATCGCTAGCGTCGAACCACAGGTAATGCGGACAGGTTTCCGACGTTATCTTTTTGTCCTGCAAGGGAATGTCGTTTCTGAACAATGACAGTTCCCTTTGGGTAGAGATGTGCAGCACGTGCAATCTTGCGCCAAAATGATCGGCCATGTCGACGGCCTTGAACGATGACTTATAGCAGGCCTCGGTAGTACGAATAAAAGGATGAATGCCCGCGTCAAGAATCACCTGCCCTTTGGCTGCCAAATCTTTGCTGCACACCGTGTTCTCGTGGATGGTCTGCTCGTCCTCACAATGTGCGGCGATAAGGCAGGGCGACTCCCTAAACAAGCGCACCAAGACCTCATTCTTGTCCACCAGCATGTTGCCTGTGCTGGAGCCCATGAACAACTTGATGCCACAGACTCGCTTCGGGTCGGTCTTCACGACCTCGGCAAGGTTGTCGTTGGTAGCACCGAAATAGAAAGAATAGTTGGCCAAGGACTTCTCCGCGGCAAGGTCGAACTTCTGCTGCAGCAGGTCTTGCGTAGTGGTCTGCGGATTGGTGTTGGGCATATCCATGAACGAAGTCACGCCACCTGCCACGGCGGCACGGCTCTCGGTGTAGATGTCGGCCTTATGTGTCAGGCCTGGCTCACGGAAATGCACGTGCTCGTCGATGATACCGGGAATGAGGTATTTGCCAGTGGCATCGATGATTTGGGTAGAAGGTCCCTGAGCCTGTCGAAGGGCCGGACCTTCCTCCTGCCCCTCACACACGATCTTGGCAATCTTGCCATCACAAACAAAAACACTTGCCACGAAAGTCTGGCCTTCGTTGACAAGTGTCGCATTTTTGATATAGTAGTTCATTCCACTTTCCTTGGTTTGATCTTGCCGAACATACCTCTCAAGCGCAGGTTGATGACGCCGAACACGGCCTCGCGGAAGATGCCCTTGCTCATCTTCGATTGTCCTTCACGACGATCGGTGAAGATGATCGGCACCTCCTCGATCTTGAAGCCGAGTTTCCATGCGGTGTATTTCATCTCGATTTGGAAGGCATAGCCCACGAACTTGACCCTGTCGAAATCAATCGTCTCGAGCACCTTGCGGGTGTAGCACACGAAGCCCGCCGTGGTGTCGCGCACCTTCATCCGCGTGACGAAGCGCACATAAGCCGAGGCATAGTACGACATCAGCACACGGCCCATAGGCCAGTTGACCACATTGACGCCCGTCTTGTAGCGCGAGCCCACCGAGAGGTCGGCGCCCTCGGCGCAAGCATCGTGCAAGCGCGAGAGGTCGTCAGGATTGTGCGAGAAGTCGGCATCCATCTCGAAGACATACTGGTAGTCACGCTCCAAGGCCCACTTAAAGCCTGTGATGTAGGCCGTTCCGAGACCCAGCTTCCCCGGCCTTTGAATCATGAACAGGCGGTCGCTGAACTCGTTCATCAAAGTCTTCACAATGTCGGCGGTGCCGTCGGGGCTGTTGTCGTCGATAATGAGGATATCAAAGGCCATCGGCAGGTTGAAGACATAACGGATGATCTTCTCGATGTTCTCTTTTTCCTTATAGGTGGGTATGATGACTAAATTCTCAGACATGGTCGATTTCGTTTACCTTTCAACGTGCAAAGATAGTGGAAAATTGCAAATGGGCGACGAAAGGCATAAAAAAAGCCCGCCCGAAGGCAGGCTTTTCTTTTTGTTATTGAAAGATTACTCTTCCACGACGAAGTTCTTCACTTCCCAAGTAGCCGAAGCGGTCGTACTGCTGGTGTACTTGAAAGCGATGGTCACCGACTGGCCGACATATTGACTCAGGTCTGCGGTAGAGTTGACAAAGGTCCAATCGCTACCAGAAGGCCATTGGCTGAGATTCAATTCAGTCCAAGTGGATTGGAGAACCTCACCATTAAAATCGGTAGAGATCATCACCGACAAGGCTCCTTGGGGCGAAGCATAGTTGACGGCTTGATCAAACTTCAGCGTAGCAGCGTTGACACCCGTCAGAGCAATGGCAGGTGAAACAAGCCAGCTCTCAGCGTAATAGGCCTGACCGACATAAGCGCTGGCCTTCATGCATGAATACGACGGGGCGTGTTGCCAGACATAGGTCAGTTCAGCAGGCATCAACACATCTTGAATAATGAAGTCACCTTGTCCGCTGGCGAAGGTCTCGGAGAAGATCTCCTGACCCGACGGAGGAGGCGTGACACCACCTTCCAAGACAAAATCCGAGTCTGTGCCACCGCTGTCACGCAGACCGGCTTGGCCGAAGTACCTACGGAGTTTGCCGTTCACGGCCAGATGTTTGCCGAGGTTGTCGGGGTTGTCCACCAGGTTGACGCGCGAGCGAAGGGGCTTGCCTGCGGGCAGGTTGACGATGATGCACTGGCTGATTTCGTTGCAGGTGGCCTCGTCGGCGATGACCACGTTAGTGGCCAAATCGAACGGACCGCTCCAGTTGATATCGGAGTTGCTAGTCACCGAGCTCAGACCCGACTTCACGGCGCCCACGATATAGCCATGCACCCAAGCGATAGGCTCCTCGTTCTGCAAACCGATACCGGCAGCCACGTTGTACGGGTCGTCGGCCGTGCCGCTGCCTTCGCCTTGTCCAGGAGTAGGCGGGGTCGGAGGCACTTCTCCGCTGCCCTCTTCGATGGTGATGCTTTGGATTTCCATAGTGCCAGCTTTGCTATCCGTGGAGATGTACTTCACTGCGAAGGTGACCGTCTGCTCTAAATACTCGGTAAGCGATATCTCCGTAGCGATAAAGTCGTTCCAGTTGTTGCCCTCAACCAAAGTGGCAGGCAACTGTCTCCAACTGGCCATATTCGGGTCGGCGCCCCAATTGTAATTGGTTGAAGCCCAAATGGTCACCTCTTCATTGATGTTATTGAAATAACGACCGATGTAGACAATGGTCATCTTGGCATCGCTCACGTCCGTGATGGCGACCGGTGAAGAGATGAGCCAGTCTTCGTTGGCGTAATAGCTACCACCAACATAACCCGTCATCTTGGCGGTGCTGTAGTCGATCATCCATGACTCGGAGCCAAAGAGATCGTATGGCATGTAGGTGCCGAACTCGGAAGTAAAGCTTTGGCTATAAGGCAAACTCTGCACTTCGCCGCCCGTTCCCGGTCCGGGAGGAGGCGTCGGGCCACTACCCTCTTGGATAAGGATGCTCTGCACCTCGATGGTGCCAGCTTTCGTGTCGTTGGAGAGATATCTCACAGCCACGGTAATCCTTTGACCAGCGAACTGCGAAAGGTCAATGACGGTGGTAGCGAAGTCATTCCAGTTGCTACCTTCAACCAACGAAGCGGCGACAGGGGTCCATGTGGCCAAAGTCGGGTCGCCAGAAGTGTAGTCGCTGGAAACCAGGATGGAGATGTCTTCATTCAAATTGTTGAAATAACGGGCGATGTATTTCATCGTCATGCTGACTTGCGAGACGCCTTCCGTGGAGAAGCGCTTCGAGATCAGCCAGTCCTCATTGGCGTTGTTGGTGCTGTTGGCATAGCCCGTCATCTTTGCGGTCTGATAGTCAATCTCCCACGACTGGGGACCCATCACATCATAAGTCGTATAGGTGCCAAACGAAGAGGCGAAGTCCTGATAGTACGGCAAATCGGCATCGCCACCGGGGGCATAGCCTTCAAACTCCAGCTCGCTGGCCGAACGGATGTAGAGTTGCCAAGTGCTGTTGTAGACCGCGGCGATGGCGACCAGGTTACCCGTGCCCTGCGGCAGCGAGTCGTTGGCGAAGTTGGCGTAGTTGCTCGTGCGCACGATGACGGTCTGCGAGTAGTCCGTCGGGTCGGTCAAAGTGCGGTTACCGTAAGTAGTCGGATCAGCAAAGGTGTTCTGTTCGGTGAACCTCACATTCTCCAGACGCACCAAGCCTGCCAAGTGTTGGCCAGCGTTGATGTTGGCGATGGTGGTCAACGTGGGCTCGATGGGCTTGTTATTGGCCAAGATGACGATGTGTCCGTCGGCCTCGAAGTTGCTCAGCTGCGGCAGGTTATTGTACATGGCGTAGGTCACGTCCTTCAGGTAGATACGGACGGAGTCGCCGATGCGGACGCCGCTGACAGCGTTGAGGTACAGCTCGATGGCGGCACCAGTGGCGCGGTCCTGCATGAAGGCGGCCTTGTAGAGGTTGCCCGACTTCTCGTCGGCGGTGATGATGCCATACACCGAGGCGTCCTCGTTGAACACGGTACCCGGCTCTAATGTAAGGATCTCATCAATCGTGTAAACTCTTCCTATCGGGAGGTCCTGGATAGGCGGTTCAGGATACTCTTTCTTGCAAGCGGTGAACATCATGCCCACCATGGCAAGAAGCAGAAATGCGTTGAATACTCTGTTTTTCATTGTAGTATGTATTTTGTTATTTATTTTCTAACCGTTAAACTGATGTAATAATTGAGGCCGTACATATAGGAATACTTGTCGGGGAACATGTCGGGGTTGTTGGCGTTGAAGCGCAGCTGCTCGTAGCCATAGAGGATGGTGTTCTTGTTGTTGAGCAGGTTGTTGACGCTCACATTCACGAGGAAATAGTAGCCTTTGTAACGCTTCGAGAAACCGCCGTAGAAGTCGAGCGTGAAGGCGGGCTTCATCGGGGTTTGGGTCAACACGTCCTCGATGCGGATGTCGCCCTGGGCGTAGTGCATCATGCCTTCTTCGGTGTGGTTATAAGGGTTCACGTCGAAGTACATATTGGCGAGGTAGTTGGCGTTGAGGCTCACCCACCAGTATTTCGGCGAGTTGTACTTGACGCCCAACGAGGCCACCGTCTCGGGACCCGAGGAGACATGATAGTCTTTCAGGTAAGCGACGCTGTTTTGGATGTAAGCGTTGGCATTGTTATCATCGTAGACCGAGAAGATGGGGTTGTTACGATACACATGGATGCCGTTGGCGGCAACAGCCTGCAAAGTGACGGTGGGCGAAACGTTGTACTCCGCGCCAAACTCCACGCCGAGGCTCTTCTGGTTGATGTCGGTCATGATGAAGTTGACGAACTCACTGGTATAGGAGTTAGCGCTCGTCGTGGTGTTTTGATAGACATTCTCGCAATAGAAGCTACGGTTCCAGATGAGGTTCTGGTAGGTATAGTAGTAACCTGTCAAACGGAGCTTGAATTCGGGCGAGCGATAGAGGTAGCTCAAATCGAAGGCGTTGATGCGCTCGCTCTTGAGGTCGCCTTCCACCACGGTGTGGCGGGTACGGGGCGACACGTAGATATCCCTGAACTGCGGTGCCTGCAGCATATAGGCCATATTGGCCACGATGTGATTACGGCCGTTGATAGCGTAGGTCACGCCGGCCTTCACGCTCGGGTCGAAGAAGTTGTGCATCTCGTCTTTGCCATAGGAGTTGTCAGCAAAGGAGCCGCTCTGCCAGAGGCCTTCACGCCAAATCTGTGTAATCTCAGCCTGCACGCCTAGATAGAGGTCGAAGTTGCCGACGAGCCAGTCGACTTGGTCCCAAATGCGACCGTAGTTGCGGTTGGCGTAGTAGTTGTATCCGATGATGTCGCCAACCTGGGCCACATGGTTGGGGTTGTTGAGGTCGGTCTGGCACTCACTGTTTTCCAGGTTCTCGGCATACTTATTAATGTCATAATAGTAGTCACCGCCAAGCAGGTCGTTAACGCTCTCATAGTAATGTGTCCTGGAGGCATTCACGGCAAAACCGCCCGTCATGATGAGATTGGGCGTGAACTCATGCTTGAAATAAGAGGCGTCGCCCATTTGCATCTTGTCGTAGTGACGTTCGGCAAGGATGTATTTCGAGAACTTGCCCGTGATGGTATTGCCTTCCTGGCCATTGGCGTTCTCCACGGTGAAGAGGTGGTTGCGGTTGGCATTGTAAAGGCCGTCCCAGTCGATTTGGGTGACCAATGGGTCGCGATCACGCCAAGCCTCAAACTGGGCTTCGATCTCAGCCGTGCTGTGGGCATTGGTCATATAATAGCTCGGCAGGTTTTTGTAATAGTCGGGACGCGGGTCTTTGTCCTCACCCCATTCGAGACTGGTCTGGCTGCCCGGGCCACTGAAGAAATACGCCGAAGTGTTGAACTCGGTGCGTTTGTTGGGCGTCCAATACCAGGTAAATTGTGCGAACGGCTGGTGGTAGGTGCTCACGCGCGAGTTGCGGATGACCTGCTTGCCGTTGGCGTCGACGGTCTGGTAGCCCCAGTTGGGGTTGTAGTAGTTGGAGCCGACAAGGTCGGAGGCCTCCTGCACCACGGGTGACGAGCCGCCACGCTGTGAGGGCGCGCCGAACACGGTGAGGTCGATGCTGTGCTTGTCGTTGATCTTCTTCTCGACCGAGAGGAAATAGCTATAGGCACGATAGAAGGTGCCCTCGTTGTAGCCATTCACGGTGCTATAGAGGTCCTGAACAAACTTGCTGGATCCCGCCACATCACCAGGGGCATAACCGCCCGAATAGCGACCGCTGGCGGCAGCCATCAGATACCATCCGTTGCCCATCTCACCCGTGCCGATGGAGGCCATGGCGCGGTGGTTGTAGGAGCGGTTGGAGATGGCATAGCTCACTGAGATCTGCTTGCGGTACTGCGAGGCTCGGGTCGAATAGGCCGTCAAGCCGCCGAGGCCGCCGAAACCGGCGCCGGTCTTGCCGAGACCCTCGACGAGAACCGAGTTACGGAAGGCGTCGTTGAGGCCGCCCCAGTTGGAGAAGACGGGACGTCCCGTCTCGGGGTCGTTCATCGAGATGCCGTTGATCATCACCTCGCTGTACTTCGAGTCGTTGCCGCGCACACGATAACGCAACGAGCCCAGATTGTAGGCCGCGATGCTGTTGAACACGTCGCGCGACGAGTTGAGCAAGGTGGAGGCATCATTAACCGAGGTGGAGGACTCGTCGAAGTCGGAGTCGAGCAGAATCACCGTCGGCACGTCGTTTTGGTTGAGGTCGGTAGTGTCGAGGACCTGGGCTGTCATTCGCCCGACCAGCAACACCGCGACCACGATTAATAGATATTTCTTCATATTGAATGTGTTATGATTTACGTTGGGTTTGGAACAAAAGTAACGGACAAAAATAGGAAAAGTTCTTTTAATCCGAGCTATTAATAATGGATTTTTTTGCTACCTTTGCGGCAATAATTAACCCCAATATCACACTCGCCATGAACAAACACTTTGCTTTCATATTGGCATTTCTGGCCTTCGGTCTCGGCTTCTCAAGCGTCTCCGCGCAGGAGCAACAGGCCTATAAAGTCGGTCTCGTGGGCTTCTATAACCTTGAGAACCTCTTCGACACCATCAACGACCCCATCAAAAACGACGAAGAGTTCCTGCCCCAAGGCCTCAACCAATGGAATACTGAGAAATACCTCGCCAAACTCCATAACATGGCCTATGCCATCTCCACCATCGGCACCGACATCACGCCCGACGGCGTGGCCGTGCTCGGCGTGTCGGAGATTGAAAACCGCACCGTGATGGAAGACCTCGTGGCCCAGCCCGAGATCAAGGACCGCAACTATCAGGTGGTGCACTACGACTCGCCTGACCGTCGTGGCGTGGACGTTGGGTTGATCTATAACCCGAAGTATTTCAAGCTGACCAACAGCAAGTCATACCACACCATCGTGCCCGACGACCCCGAGTTCATCACCCGTGACCAGCTGGTGGTCAGCGGCCTCTTCGACGGCGAGATGATGCACTTCATCGTGATGCACTGGCCTTCGCGCGTCGGTGGTGAGAAGCGCTCGATGCCCGGCCGTATTGCCGCCGCCGAGCTGTGCCGCCACATCGCCGACTCCATCATGCGCCAGGACCAAGGCGCCAAGATCATCATGATGGGCGACTTCAACGACTATCCCGACAACAAGAGCGTGACGAAATACCTCCGCGCCTCGGGCGAGATGAACGACTTGCGCGACGGCGAGTTCTTCAACCCCATGTATGAGCTGCACAAGAAAGGCTATGGCACCAACTACTACCGCGACGTGCCCGCTGTCCTTGACCAGACCATCCTCACCCCCGGTCTGCTGCCCACCGACTACAGCACCTACCAGTTCAAGAACGTGAAGGTGCACAACAAGGAATTCCTGAAACAGCACGGCGGCCGCTACAATGGCTACCCCTACCGCACCTTCGCGGGCGGCGTCTGGATGGGGGGCTATAGCGACCACTTCCCCGTTTATGTGATTCTGCTGAAGAAGGCGTAAAAACAATTAGGGCTGCCACGATGTGGCAGCCCTAATTGTTTTACCAAACCTCTATTTCATCAATAAAGATCCACGCCGGATTGCCATATCCGCTATGGTCCTCAGGCAGGTCGTGACCCGCAACCACAACCTCGACATGGCGTGCGGTGACGGGTTCCAACTCCACCTCATAGGCGAAGATGCCGTCCCTGCCGGTCCAGGTGGAGATAGGGATGTCCTTTTGCGCTACCTCACGGAAGGTCTCGCCATCATCAGAAACCAACACTTTGACGTTGCTCGGGTTGTAAATCCAGGCGCCTTTGTTCACCAAGGCATGGAACCTCACATGACGCATCTCGACAGGTTGTTCCATGTCGATAACGGCATCCATCGGATAGCCTGTGAAGCCCAGCCAGCGCCCCGAATTGTAGGCGCCACGGCCCAGATTGCCATCGTTGAGCAAGACCGCTCCTTCGTAGGTGTATTTCTCGGCCGGCTGCTGACGCAAGGTAATCGGCTTACGGGTGGCCAGGTTGGGCTCCACCGTGTCGGCCCAAACTTTCGGGTTGAAGATATGATCCGCATAGGTATAATGATAGAGGTCGTAGAGCCGTGCCATCTTCCGGCAACGCTCCACAAAGACCTTGAAGTCACGCTCCTGCGGGTTGTTCCATTGCAGCTCCGTCAATGCGTCCATACGCGGCATGGCCATATACTGCACATGGCGGAACGAGGCGATGTATTCCGTCCAGATGTTGGCCTGCACGCCGATGATGTGTTGCTGTTGCTCGGGCGTCAGTTCCTCTGGCAAGGGTTGGAACTCATACACGCGCTCCACAGGCAGATAACCACCGATGCATTCAGGCTCGCTGGCGATGTCCTCGCTCTGGTAATAGTCGAAATAAAGGTGCGAGCAAGGTGCCATGATGACATCATGACCCTTTTGTGCCGCCGCGATGCCGCCTTCAGTGCCGCGCCAACTCATGATGATGGCGGTCTCAGAGACGTTGCCTTCCAAGATTTCGTCCCAGCCAATGACACGGCGGCCACGGGCCTCCACTACCTTGGCCATTCGGTTCATCACATAGCTCTGCAGGTAATCCTCGGCAGAGAACTTGTCGTCCGCCTTGATGCCCAGTTCCTTGATCTTGGCTTGGCACTTGGGGCATTGCTCCCAGCGCACCTTGGGGCACTCGTCGCCGCCGATATGGATATAGGGCGAGGGGAACACATCCATCACCTCATTGAGCACGTCCTCAACAAACTTCATGGCTTCCTCGTTGCCTGCGCACAGCACGTCTTCGGAGACGCCCCAGCGACGCCAAACCTCGTAGGGACCGCCCGTGCAGCCCAGCTGCGGATAGCATGCCAAAGCCGCCTGCATGTGGCCTGGCAGGTCGATCTCGGGGATAATGTTGATGTGACGCTCGGCGGCATATTGAATGAGGTCACGAAGCTCGTCTTGGGTGTAGAAGCCACCATGACGAATGGTGTCGTAAATATTGCCGTTGTGTCCGAGAACCGTACCATTACGGTAGGCACCAATCTCCGTCAGCTCAGGGTATTTCTTGATCTCGATACGCCAGCCTTGGTCCTCGCTGAGGTGGAAGTGGAACTGGTTCATGTTGTGCAGCGCCAGCATGTCGAGGTAAATCTTCACCGAGTCCAAATCCATAAAATGGCGGCAAGGGTCAAGGTGCATGCCACGATAGCCGAAGTTGGGCCAGTCGCGGATAGTGGCGCAAGGGACTGCCGTTTTACTCCCCCCTACCCCCCTCAAAGAGGGGGACAACGGCAGGCTCTTGCGCAGGGTTTGGACGCCGTAGAACACGCCTGCGGCGTCGGCGCCATTCACCCGAATTTGTTTCGGTGTGATGTCGACTTCGTACGCCTCGTCCTGGTCAAAATCATCGGGAACGAGCCCCAACACAATACCATCGGTCTGGCCTTGGTACTCTTGCGCGTTCAAGGCATAGCCCATGATGTCATTGACATATTCGCTGAGGAATTGCGCTTCACGCTGGAGGCCTGCCTCGTAATAGACGATGGTCTTAGGTCCCAACTCAAAGGATTTCTCCTCATTCAGCCGCACCTCTTTAGGTTGAGGAATGACGTCATAATTGGCTTGTGGCAGTTGCTTTGTGCAGGCAGCGCATGCCATCGCTGCAAGGCATAATAGGAAAAGTCTTTTCATAGTGCTGGATTTACATTTCAACGAACAAAAATAAAAAAAGGATGGCTTTCACCATCCTTTTTTGTTGATTTTGTGTCAATCAGGCTTATTCGCCCAACTTGATACGCACGAAGTTCAGCACAGTGGCTTCCTTGTCGGCAGCCTGGATGTATTCGGCGACGGTCTTCGGGTCGGCGACCAGAGAGACTTGGTTGAGCAGGCAACTCTCCTTGAAGAACTTGTTCAGACGGCCTTTGGCGATGTTCTGAATCATGCCTTCGTTGAGTTGCACGGTACCAGGAACATTGGCACGAATCTCGCGTGCAGTGGCAGCCTGTTCCTCGGTGAGGTAACCTTTGGTGACGTTCGACGAAATGTGATCGTCGCTGTCAGCATGGTTGGGATTGATGCCAGCCTTGCGGAGGGCCTTCTCCACTTCCTTGCCGATCTGCTCTTCCTTGGTCTTGTCGACGGCAACGGCGAACTCGCGGTCCTTCACCTCTTGCGGGATGGAGGCTTCGCTCACCGACAGAGGATTCATGGCGGCGACGTGCATGCACACCTCGTGGCTCACTTCCTCAACACCGGCGAAACTCTTGTTCATTTCAACGATGGTGGCGAGGCGGTTACCAGGGTGGTTGTAGTTGGCGACGTATTCACCTTCGAGGACCTTGAAGGCACCGAGTTCGGTCTTTTCACCGGTCACGGCGCTCTGGTTGGCGACGAGGGCTTCGACGGTCTGGCCATCAAGCATCATGGCCTTCAGGGCTTCGATGTCCTTCACGCGGTTGGCGACAGCCATGTCGAGCACGTCCTTCGTGAACTTCACGAAGTCGGCGTTGTTGGCCACGAAATCGGTCTCGCAGTTCACCATGATGATGGCGGCGTACTTGTGATCTTCGGTAGCCTTCGACAGCACGCAGCCTTCGCTGGCGGTGCGGTCAGCGCGCTTGGCGGCCTTAGCCATACCCTTCTTGCGGAGGATGTCGATAGCGGCCTGGATGTCGCCATCGGTCTCGACGAGGGCCTTCTTGCAGTCCATCATGCCGGCGCCCGTCATTTGTCTCAGTTCGTTAACTTGTGAGGCAGTAATATTCATTTTGTTTCTTGTTTTAAAGGTTATTGTATTAAATATGGCCGATGGCTAATGGCCCTTTGATAAGTTCCAGGGACCTTAGCCATAGGCCATAAGCCATAGGCTATAGTTTAGTTCTTGGCAACGGGCTTGCGGGGACGGCGGGTCGTGCGGGGACGGCGTTCGTCCTTGTTTTCCTCTTCCTCGTTGCTGTCTTTCATCTCGTCAACTTCTTCCTCTTCCTCATCTTGGACGAGGTCCTTGTTGTTCTTGCGTTCGGTGATGCCTTCCTCGATGGCGTCGACCATCTTGCCGACGATGAGGGCGATGCTCTTAGAGGCGTCGTCATTGGCGGGGATGGGGAAGTCGATGAGGTTGGGGTTGGTGTTGGTGTCGACGATGGCGAAGGTCGGGATGTTGAGCTTGCGGGCCTCAGCAACGGCGATGTGTTCCTTCATGATGTCGACGACGAACAGGGCTGAAGGCAGACGGCTCAGGTCGGCGATGGAACCGAGGTTCTTCTCGAGTTTCTCGCGCTCACGCTCGATCTGCAGCTTCTCGCGCTTGGAGAGGCTCTTGTAGGCCTCGCTCTGCATCATCTTGTCGATGCCCGTCATCTTCTTGACGGCCTTGCGGATGGTGGCGAAGTTGGTGAGCATGCCGCCGGGCCAGCGCTCGGTCACGTAAGGCATGTTGACGCGTTGGGCGAGTTCAGCGACGACGTCCTTGGCCTGCTTCTTGGTGGCCACGAAGAGAACGCGCTTGCCCGATTTGGCCAGTTGGCAGAGGGCGTTGGCAGCCTCGTCCATCTTGGCTTGTGTCTTATAAAGGTCGATGATATGAATGCCATTGCGCTCCATGAAAATATAGGGAGCCATGTTCGGATTCCATTTTCTCTTCAGATGTCCGAAATGACAACCGGCATCCAGTAATTCTTCAAATGTTACTTGTGTCATGAGTTTTCTTTTTAATGTTTACTTTCGCTAAATACAATCGCCGAGTAGTCTTAACAAGAATCTCAGCGATTTGGATACTAAACAAAATCGCTTTGCTTCTAAGGGCTTAACGTTTGCTGAATTGGAACTTCTTACGGGCACCAGGCTGACCGGGTTTCTTACGCTCGACCATACGCGGGTCGCGGCGCATCAAACCTTTAGCCTTCAGGGTGGGACGATACTCGGGGTTGATCTCGCAGAGAGCGCGGCTGATGGCGAGACGCAGGGCCTCGGCCTGGCCGTTGATGCCGCCACCGTCGAGGTTGACCTTGATGTCGTATTGGCCGAGGGTCTCGGTCAGCATCATAGGCTGTTCAACCACATAGTGGAGGATGCTCGTCGGGAAGTACTCCTTGTAGTCGCGCTTGTTCACCGTAATGTTACCACTGCCGGCCTTCATGTAGATACGGGCAACGGCGGTCTTTCTTCTACCTAAAGCGTTGATAACTTCCATGATTACTTGTTGTATTGCTTATGAGTGTTGATTTTGAGTTCTTGGGGCTGTTGTGCCTCGTGCTTGTGCTCAGGTCCCTCGTAAACGAAGAGGTTCTTGAAGATGGCGTCACCAAGACGGTTCTTCGGGAGCATGCCGCGCACGGCGTGTTCGATGACGAACGTGGGCTTGCGCTTCATTTGCTCGGCGACGGTACGGATGCGCTGGCCACCCGGGTAGCCCGTGTAGCGCATGTAGTACTTCTGGGTCATTTTGTTTCCTGTCAGCACGACTTTCTCTGCATTGATGATGATGACATTATCACCACAATCACTGTGGGGAGTAAAGCATGCCTTCCTTTTGCCACGCAGAATCATGGCAACCTCGCTTGCCAAACGGCCGAGGATTTGTCCTTCAGCGTCCACCACATACCACTTCTTGTTGGCATTTTCCTTGTTGACGCTTACTGTCTTGTAACTTAAGTAGTTCATTTTGTGTTTAATATGTTGATCCAATTCTATAAGACACTACCCTTTTTTAGGGCGTGCAAAAATACACCTTTCTTCTTTACGCTCCAACTTTTTTGTGCATTAATTCATTTTCGCCCATAAATCAACGCGTTAGAACGTTCGGAAGACAGATGATGGCTGGTCTAACGAGGCCGCAAAAGTACGACTTTTTTATTTACTGGCAATGTATTAATTGATTTTTTTTGACTGCGGGACGCGGGACGAAGGACGCAGATTGCAGAGATTCCCTGCGGGAATGGAGAAAACAGCATATGTAAAAAGCGGCGGCTTATGACGTTTTCAGTATGGAGGCTCCTCATGCCGCCGCATAATGGCTACAACTCACCTATTCCATTCCCGAAGGGAATCTCAATCCGCATTCATATTTTTTCCTATATTTGCAGCCTCAAAACCATTGAAAATGTCAATCGAAATCCAGCATATCACCAAGCGTTACGGCGAGCAGCTCGCCCTCAACGACGTCACCCTATCTATTAATAAAGGTATCGTCGGCCTGCTCGGCCCCAACGGAGCGGGCAAGTCGACGCTGATGAAGATCATCACCTGCTTCATCCCGCCCACCTCGGGCACGGTGAGCGTCAACGGGCACGACGTCATGGGCGACCCGATGGCGGTCAAGCGCATCGTGGGCTACCTGCCCGAGCACAACCCGCTCTACCTGGACATGTACGTGCGCGAATACCTTGAGTTCGTCGCCGGCGTGCACCAGCTGAAAGGCGAGGCCGCCAAGAAACGCATCGACGCCATGATTGACGAGACGGGCCTTGGATTGGAGGCGCACAAGAAGATCGGCGCCTTGTCGAAGGGCTACCGCCAGCGTGTCGGCCTGGCCCAGGCCATGATGCACGACCCGCAGGTGCTCATCCTCGACGAGCCCACCTCGGGCCTCGACCCCAACCAGCTCATCGACATCCGCAACCTCATCTCCAGCCTCGGCAAGGAGAAGACCGTGCTGCTCTCCACCCACATCATGCAGGAGGTAGAGGCCATCTGCGAGCGCGCCATTATTATTAATAAAGGTGTGGTGGTGGCCGACGACAAGATCGAGAACCTGAAACAGGACAACGCCGCAAGCAACGTGGTCGTCGTTGAGTTCGAGACCGAAGTCGACGAGGAACTGCTCCGCAGCATCCCGCAGGTGGCCCGAGTGCAGCGCGTCAAGGAAAACCACTGGATCCTCGAGCCTCAGGGCGACACCGACATCCGCGCCAACCTCATGAAGTGGTCGGTCGAACGTGGCCTCATCATCAAGACTTTGCGGAAAGAGGATTTGAGTATTGAAGAGGCGTTCCAGAAGCTAACAAAATAATTGTCCCTTTTGCCTTGATGCAAAATGGACCGAAAAAATCAAGGCCAAAACCATCGGCCCACCGCACGGTCACCTAAACGCCTGACTTTCAGGTCGGGTAGTGACTTTTTCAAAGTCAAACGCAAGCGCCCCTCCGTGAAAGTCAAGCGTTTAGCCTCCCCTTGGGCGACCGCTGCCCCGCGTTTTGGCCATGCCTCCCCGCCTTAGCCAGTCAAGTTTTGGCATTCCCACATTGTAGGAAATACAGACGCGCTTCGGCGCGTCATTGCGAGGAACGAAGCAATCCAGGGAATCCACTATACGACAACACTAACGCCCCATGCCGTCATCGCGGACTTGATCCGCGATCTCCTGCGCCCTTGAGAGACACCCTGTCCGCCACCTCGCGTTACTCTGCAAAGAACGAGGCTGACCGTATATATCATTCTCCTTTAATGAAACCATTATTGTCAGGCCATTCAAACAAAGACACCTTAAAAGTTTTGGAACCCTCCCTAACTTCGATGGTAGCATCCCCGTATGTGAAGACATCAAAATCACTGAGCGACAAGTATCTATATGTCTTCTTAAATAAGAACGTCCTTACAGAATCATTTTCATCATTATAATTGACACCTTGTTTCTCCAGGGCTTTATAAAACGTCTCATCAGGGATGTTTTCAAATTCCAAATTTGTATCGTAATGATGGATACTATGACAAAAACATCCATTATTGTAATTGACAACCTTGTATTCAGGGAACCTCACACCCGTATATCTTTCTATTATTCTTGGTTTAATAAAATGATATCGGTGAAAATGGTCTACAGCTTCCTCGTGTGCAAACGACACCGCCAAGATGATTATAATCAGCGTCATCGGCGAAACCACAAACAGCACCACCCGCAGCCACTTCGGCAGCAGCTTCCATTGCCCATCGAGGATGAGAAAGAGCGGTGAAAAGGTGAGCCAAGAAAGTATTAGAACTATGTATTTGCCAAAGGTATGCTTGTCTGTATTATTCATTTTTGTTGAAATATAAGTTTTGTTCGTCTGTCTTGTGAATATGCATTATCACTATAATTTGTGCAGTAACACTATTAAAAACGCTCAAAAAACAACTCTTCTCTCCAATTTCGCCCATAATAATACGATTTATCATGATTCGAAAAATGGTATTTGTTGTGTGTGTTCCGAAACTCATTGACATCAAATGGGAAGCTTTGCAGGGCCAAGGATTTAAAGGTTTTCCAAATCCATTCCTGATAAGCTCTGAAGTCATCTTTCATCAACTCGGATAGCTTCTCGGCAATGGCAAAATCGGAGAGATAGTCATCCAGCAATTGCTCTACATGCTTGCTCCATCGATAAAACATGACAATCGTGTTGATTTTGCCCGCTTTTCCCAAGGCAATGACATACTCTTCTATTGATTTAATGAATAACAAGCGGGGTCTATATTTCATCCTTTCAGATTGTATCGAATAATCGAAGTAACCAAATGTTGCGTTATGCTTATGGTGGTCGATGCAATAGCTAACCTTACCGTTCAACATTTCCAACAGATAGCCAAAAAGCAATTCGTCGGCATCGATGTCGTCAATCTTCCAGTGGTTATGAGCTACGATTTCGATGAATTCCGTCCTATTGAGTCGCGTATCATCAACTTGACAGTTCTCATCGGTACATAAACGCAGGCACACCGAAGCATAATCCTTTTCTTCAAGTTCCACGCGGTGGGTGATGACATAACTTGAGGGAAGTTTTTTGGCAACAATACTGGCACATTCCTTTTCATGGAAGGTTTCCCATACTCTTTGGACATCAAGGATCAGTTCGTCACTCCACCATGTTTTCATTGTCTCGTAGCACCATTCTCGGTCGCAATCCTCACCCTTGAGCAAAGCTTTGATGATTTTGACTTGATCGACATACGATTGTACCCCAAATCGGGTCATAAGTTTGTCTCTGGCACTGGGATATTCGTTTGGATCTTCATTACGAAACTTCACTATCAAATCATCAATGGTTTCATTTCTCAGAGGTTCTTTTCTTTCCTTGGAATAAAGCCGGTACCACAAACGTTCGGCTTGCCATTTAATACTGCCATCCGGCATATTCTCGGCAAACATCTGTAGTTCGTATTGCGACATGCCGTTCAACATTGCCATAACGAAAGGCCATTCATCATTTGTCACGAAGTGAATTTCTTGCAAATTTGTCTCCCATTCATCCACTTTAGTCCACAAAATCCGCGCGGCTTGACTCAGACACCAATAAGGATAAGTGCCAAACCTGGGTTCGGTTTCAACGGGCGGAATGTATTTTAGGTTGTTTTCCAACGACAACGACGCTTTAAGCATGTCCAAGGCCTCGTCATAATCCAACGAGCCTTTGCCATCGGGTTGTTTTGTTTGCATTTTCTTCGTTGTTTTATTGTTTAATGCGTTTCATGATGATTGTCTTCGTTTTTGTCTTTTTTCCAAACAGCACGAAGCCCGCCGATGAGTGCTGCAAACAAAATGATACCGAAGATGCCAGGCGTGGCTGCTCCAGCATCGCTTCTTATTCCAGAGACAACTGCCGACAAGATAATGAAAACGACAACGATGATGATTGTGAGGATGATTTTTGTGCTTTTTTCCATGATTGAAGTATTTTGCGTTGATAATTGTTGTTTATGCCGCAAAAATACATCAACCCAAAATGCGCATCAGACTTTTACAAGGCTTGCAAATCCACCAATTCACGAGGCAAGGTGATTCTCTTCGGCTCACCTTTTTTGCCTGTGATATAGTAATGCTGCGCATACACAGTATCAAACTGTTTGAGAAAAGCTTCCCGAATACGAGTGCATTTCTCATTGATTGAATTTTTTGTCGGGTCTGTGATGTCGCGGATGCTGCTTTCAATGTTGCTCTCGATGACTCGATTGCTGATTTGCTTGTATATGTCAAGCAGCTCATCGTGATAGTTACGCAATTGTTTGAACACGATGCCTTCAGGATGCTTCAAGAAAAGCAGGTAAACAGCTTTTGGAAGGGGAGACATGGTAATTTCCATGTTGTTGTAATCGGGAAGTATAATCCGAAAATCCTTGTCGATGACCAATCGGCTCAACGAGGGTTGTTCTTCGACAAGTTCGTGCAAAAGGTGTAGCTGAACGCCTCTTTTCCGCAGTTCGATGATTCTTTTCCGAATATCTTCCGTCAAGTCATCAATGCTTTTATCTGCAAACAAGATGTTATCGCTGCCATCATTGAAATAATGGTCGGCAACATCATCTTCGCTTTTAGGTTTGGAAAAGGCGTTGAACGAAGTTTTATCCCCACCTCTATAGCTGAGCGTTATAGGTTGCAGATACCTTTCAAATTGTTCGGACAACGAAATAGGAGAATCCGCAAAGAGTGGCCGATAGGTATAATAGTAATTGTTGGGGTTCTCGGCCTCCATTTGGACGAAGTGAATCAATGCAGGGCCTTCAATTGTTCCAGATAGAAGGTGCTCTTTCAGCATTTCCATTGTGATGTTGTCATTCACGAACGAGAAATCCTCTCTCAAATGTGGAAACATATATTGCAACACTTCTTTCGGAACATCATGGTTGCATAGCTTTGGCAGGTAATTGAGAGTCACCTTCTTCGCAAAGAACAACTGTTGAAGTTCCTCATAGTGTTCTTGAATATACCCATTGATGATCGGGTTGTATTCTTTTTCTACATAGATGACATCGTGGACATCTGGTGTAAAAGGCAGGTTTAGGTCAAATAGGAGAAAATCTTTTTCTTTGGCTATGTCATGCTGTTCAGCCAAAGAAACAACCCTTTTATGCTTAGCCTTTCTCGCTCGTTTGAAAAGCAACAAGGCGAGAAAGATAGCAACAGTTGAGCATATTATCAATATGATGACAGTTAACCCCCGCATGTTATAAATATGGTTGATGTTGTTATATTTGCTTTCGCTTCCTTAATTCCAGATAGCATTCCACTGTTGCTTTGACATCATTCAATGCATTGTGTTGCCCTTGAAATGATTTGCCGAAAAGCTTTTTGTAGAGTTCATCCAATGTAGGCCACTTGTATTTTTCGTCTTTTATTGTCGAAGGTATTTTACATATATCAGCACCAAGCTTCATTGTGTCAATTATTTTTTCTGCTTTATAGTAGCGTTCTCTATCTTCTCCATAAACGTACAAAGGAGGACACATCCAAACGCCATCTGACCATGCCGCCCTGTCGATTTCAGTAGAAATTACTGACAAATCGAACTCAATATTATGTCCAACAATCACTACTGCTTTATCAAATGCGGCTTTCAAGTATTTAAGTACTTGCTTTCTGGCTTCACCATGCTTTAATGCATAATCATTGGATATTCCATGTATTTTCACTGATTCTGGAGGAATAGTATATCCATTAGGTGCTACAATAATACTTCTCTCTGATATTTTATTGAGATTTATATCAAAAAACATTACGGCAACTTGTACAAGGTAAGGCATCGTTTTTTTGAGATATTCCTTGTCTTTGTTTTTGTATCCAACAGGTAACAATCCAGTTGTTTCGGTGTCAACAAACATGTAGTATGTGTTTGGATTAGGTACAAGTCCATCATCAATTAATTCACCTTTCGATGAGAAATAGTAATAATGAATATCCCCCTGTGCGTCTTGCTTTCCAAAGTATTCGACATCCTTCTTTGTTACCTCATATCCTATGCGTAGAGTTTTGTCTCCAATCTTCTTCATGCCATCCCATGCCAAACAATCATATTCACATGGAATAATCTCTTGCAATTTGCCAAAAACATCAGGACTAGAACTATCATTTATTGGATAATTCAAACAACCATACTTTCCGTGCTTTTTTACAATTTGTCCACCATCATGGCGATATTGATAAGGTATAATTTCATATTCTTTTAATAAAACATTTCCATCATAATCTAAAAACAATGATGCTCCGTCTCGAATGACTTTAACATAATTATCGTAGATATTTATTTCGTCATTCTGGCAGCAATATAAAAAACCACCTTCAATATAAAACTCATCTATATTTTTCAGTCTTTCTTTTATTGATTTCAATAAGTCCATAGATTTAATAACTCCAATAATATCTCCATGACAAGGATCTCTGTCTGGTATATCAACAGTAAAGAATCCTAATCGACCATCTTTTTTCACAAGATAGCAACCCTCTGCCCACCATAGTGGTCTGCATCTTACAATAGAACAATAATCCATAGGCAGGACATAACCTCCTTTGTTGTCAATTATTCCATACCTGCCGGATTTATCTGCAATAATACAACAGCCATCACAAAACGGTTCTTTATCAGCGATTATATCATACAAAGATTCATAAATTGATTCTCCCCATTTGTTAATAAATATACGTTTTCCGTTCAATCGAGCAACTGTTACATTTGATGTGTTAAATCGGATAGGTTTATCGAAAACTATTGGTATTTGTATTTCTCCAATTTTGTTGACACAACCCCATTTGTTTCCATGGTCTCCATTAGGAACACTCACTAATCCACATGCATCAAAGGGGAAATTAATACCTCCGTAATAACGCAGTGTATGAAGACGAAATGTCTCTCCTGTTTCTCTATTCACAATATAAGCCCCTATATCATCATACTCTATATCTGCATATATACTTTCAATCTGCTTTGCTGTCTTCTCACGATTGTATTTTTCAAGCTTTTCCCCTAAAGAAACACGAAGCATTAGTTCTTCATCATTTGAACACATTTCGTATTCTTGTGTCAAAAGACAGGTATTATCCTTTTTAAATTCCAGAATATAATTCCCTTTACGCATTTCAATACGAAATATTGAATTAGGAACTGCAGTCCCTTTCAATTCATAGTCGCAATATACCTGACATTCGACATCAACCAGTATTTTTAATAATGAACTCATGTGGCATTTTTATTTTTGAGTATTACAATTATGCAAAAACCATTTTGAAATTGTTTTGTGAATATAACGAGCATCAAGGAAATTGAATATTCTAAAACGATAATCTGGATGAATGGTCTCTCCAATAAGGATTCCATAAACCTTATTTTCTCGGTAAATAGGAGTGCCGCTATTACCAGAAGCAAAGTTCCCATTGGTAAGAAGACAATTATACCATTCAAAGCTCTCTATATTGAACAAATGGTTTTGATTGTATCTAAATCCTTTCTTTAAAACTATCTTGTATGTTGTTCCACTTGTAGATTTTTTATCTTCCAAATATGTTCTTGCATAAACGGCCAATGGAATTTCGAAATCAAAAGCATTTAATACAAATGGACTAGAAACGTCTGACAGCCTAAAAACAATCAAGTCATGAGGATTATGTTCGTCCTCATCATCAAATTTATCTCTGCCATCATAAACAATATCTTTCTTTTCAACACGTCTTATACAATGCTCAAATTTGAAATAAATAAATGGAAGATGTTTTTCCGTTTTCTTTTCTATCATAACATGTGCAGCGGTTATTAGCAGATTGCCAACTATTACACCGCTTCCACACCAATGGATTTCGTTCTCATCCCTAAAGAACGCTACAATATATTTGGAAAGAGATGGATCGTCTAATTCCTCTGGCATGTCTGCTAATTGTATACAGATGTCTCCTTGGAAACTATTCTCGGTAAACAGGTCCTCTTCTATTTTTTCATGCTTTTTATTCATCTTTTTAGTCATTTGTCGCAATTTCCAGTTATCGTTTCTCCAAATATATTGTTCTCATGTTGCTTCCAGTTCCTCACCGCCGCTTCCTTGCTCGCATTGGCATAGCAATACTCACACAAATGCGGACAGGTGTTGTACTCGCCGATGTCCTTGCTCACCATGCAACCGCAGAACTGCCGCTGGCCTTTGTCGCAGTTGTCCTTTTTCTTCAGTGCAAATTGCGTTTCGTTGAGCATGAGGGCATTGGCTGGAATCGGCTCCCTGCCAAACAACGAGTTTTCTATTGTCTTAATCTCCACACCAAGAAAGTCCATCAAGGCCTTGTCGTGATGTGCAAAACGAATCATCAAGTCATCATCCACGCAGCGGTTGTGTAAGATGCCATAATGTTCAATGTCGATCTTCTCGCCACAGGTGGCCAACTGATAATGCCATTTCTGGTTGAGCTCTGAGAGCCTTTGGGCAAATTCCTCCATCTGATTAGTTGTCCATTCCTGATAGTTCACATGGCTTTTCTCCAAATTAGCCTTCACCTTTTTATATAAAGCAATGTCGGCATAGCTGAAAACGAGTTTCTCGGTATAGCCTTGGAGTTGATCGCCGATGTTTTCCACTTTTCTCAGCAAATCGTCCAGACTGATGTGGTCTGTCAGAATCAGTGGGTCAAAACGCCAAATCACTCGGCCTTCGCCCAAATTGTCCACCATTTTTTTGAAAGTATCAATTCTTTCCTCCAATGGCGATACACCCTTTTCCAAGCCTTCCTTCTCATAATCATTCAGCGTATATTGGATATAATAGCCGATGTTTCTTTCCTTCAGTTCATCCAAATGCTCAAGCAACGGCTTCGGGTTCTTCGACCAAAACACAACGAAACGGCATTTCTCATACGAAATGAAACTCTTCACGCCATTGAAGGGATTAGTCCAGGCGGAATAGCCAACTTCCAATCGATGGAAAAACCAGTCTGAATAAAACGCAGGGATGTCGGTGCTGCGGCTTGCCGAGATGATTATTGGCGCTTGAGCATCAACTATCTCTCCGTTGCTTCTCCGTATTTGTGTTTTCTGCCATTGTGACATTCGTCTCTTCGGTCTTGTTTTCGCTGCAAAGTTAGAAAGTTTTCTTGTTTACAATGAGTTTCGCAAGGTTGTAATCAATGATTTTGATGCACTATGTCGCAACAAAATCTTTAGAAAAAACTATGTTTTGTCTCACCAGACGAAAAAAACCACTATCTTTGCAGCCGCTTACGTGGAAAGATTTGATTTGATTGCAACCACAAGAAAAAATGCTAAACCAATGCTTTTTCCTTCCCTTTCAGTCAACTACTTCCCACACAAATTCATTATTAACTAACTAATAAACAATTTGTTATGGGTTACTATTTCACTTCAGAATCCGTCTCGGAAGGCCATCCCGACAAGGTATGCGACCAGATTTCGGATGCCGTATTGGACGAGATTCTCCGTTATGATCCCACCTCCAAGGTGGCTTGCGAGACTTTAGTCACTACCGGTCTTGTCGTGGTGGCGGGCGAGATCCGCACCAACGCCTACGTCGAGATCCAGGACATTACCCGCCGTGTCATCGAACGCATCGGCTACACCAAGGCCGAGTACCAGTTCGACTCCAAATCGTGCGGCGTGCTGTCGGCCCTCCACGGCCAGTCGAACGACATCTTCCAAGGCGTTGGCCGCCAAAAGCCTGAAGAACAAGGCGCCGGCGACCAAGGCATGATGTTCGGCTTCGCCTGCAAGGAAACCGAGAACTACATGCCCCTGACCATTGACCTGTCGCACCTCCTGCTGATAGAACTGGCCAAGATACGCCGCGAAGGCAAGAAGATGACCTACCTCCGCCCCGACGCCAAGTCGCAGGTGACGGTGGAATACGAGGACGGCTGGAAACCGCTCCGCATCGACACCATCGTGGTCAGCACACAACACGACGAGTTTGCCGACGACGATACCATGCAGAAGAAGATCGAGGACGACGTACGCAACATCCTCATCCCCAGGGTGAAGAAACAATTGCCCGCCCGCCTGCGCAAGCTCTTCGGCGATGACATGAAGCTCTACGTGAACCCCACGGGTAAGTTCGTCATCGGCGGACCTCACGGCGACACCGGCGTGACGGGACGCAAAATCATCGTCGACACCTACGGTGGCCGCGGCGCCCACGGCGGCGGCGCCTTCTCGGGCAAGGACAGCTCGAAGGTGGACCGCTCGGCCGCCTATGCCGCTCGCCACATCGCCAAGAACCTCGTGGCCGCCGGCGTGTGCGACCAGGCCTTGGTGCAAATCGCCTACGCCATCGGCAAGGCCGAGCCTGTGGGCTTCTACATCAACACCGAGGGCACCTCGCACGTCAAGATGAGCGACGCCAAGATCGCCTTGAAGGTCAAGAAGCTGGTCGACCTGAGGCCCTACTTCATCGTGAAGCGCTTCGGCCTCACCAACCCCATCTTCGAGGAGACGGCCTCCTACGGTCACTTCGGTCGCCAGCCCATGGTCAAACCCGTCGAGGTCTTCTACAAAGACAAGACCACCTACGTCAAAGACGGCAAGACCTACAAAGACGTGGAGTTCTTCGGTTGGGAGAAACTCGACCTGGTGGACAAACTAAAGAAAGCCTTCGGCTGCTAAACAAAAAAGTCTGCGACTCAGTCGCAGACTTTTTTTTCATCTCAAGGAAACGGGATTACTCATCCTCTTCTTCCTCCTCGAATTGCGACATCATGATGCGATTCATGATCTCCTCGGGCGTCAGACCAAGATACTCGATGGACTTCTTGGCGTCGTCGACAAGCGGATGGTCCGGGTAGTCGTCGATGAGCTTCTGGAAGGTCACATGGGCCTGAGCCGTGTCGTTCAGCTGGTCGTTATAGACATAAGAGGCCAGCAGGAACAAACTCATGGGCGCCCATTCCGATTCCGGATACTGCTCCACCATTTGATTGCCAAGGGCAATGCTCTTGTCGGCATCCGCCAGTTGCACGTTGATCTCCATGGCGTGATACAGCCACAACGGCGCTTCGGCGTCATCAGGGTTTTGCTTGACAAACTCACAGTAGGTCTCCGCCACTTTCGGAGCGGCCTCAACGTTCATCGATTGGTCTTCGTTAAACAATGTGGCCTCGGCCGTTTTCATGTCGTCGTGCGTGAGCTTCTTCGCGTTGCCGCCGCAAGCGAACATAGCGAGAGCCAACAGGGCGACAGCCATCATTTTCACAGTCTTTTTCATAGTATTTAGTTTTATCTGCGTTTCTTCTTGTTCGGGAATAACATGCGGTAATCGACGTCGCATTTGCCTTCCGAGATAGCGCGAAGCTTGCTCTGCAGCAAGGTCTTGCGAAGCGGTGCGATGTCATCGACAAAAACATGTCCTTGCAGGTGCTCGTACTCGTGTTGGATGATGCGGGCCCGGATGCCTTCAAAGTCCTCCTCGTGCTCTTGGAAGTTCTCGTCGAGGTATTTGATGCGGATCTTGTTGGGGCGCAGCACCTCTTCATAGATATTGGGCAGGCTGAGACAGCCTTCCTTAAAGGGCTCCATTTCTTCGGAAGTCCCCAGAATCAACGGGTTGATAAAGGCCTGCTTGAAGCCTTTGGCAGCCGGATAATCGGGATAGAAGGGGTTGCCGTCGACAAGGAAAAGCTGGATGGACTTGTTAACCTGAGGAGCGGCAAGGCCGACACCTTCGGAATGGGCCAGGGTCTCCCACATGTCGGCTATCAGCTTGTCAAGCTCGGGATAGTCGGGCGTGATGGGCTGAGCGACAGCTTTTAGGGTGGGGTGGCCGTATGCGACGATAGGTAATATCATAGTGTAGAGTTGAGAGTTTAGAGTTTAGAGTTGGGGGTTGGGGGTTGGATGTTGGGATTTGAGGGATTCCATGTAGGACTGGAGGATGATGGTGGCGGCGATGGTGTCGACGAGTTCCTTGTCCTGACGCTTCGACCTGCTGAGGCCGGCGTCAATCATGGTCTGGTGCGCCATCACCGAGGTAAAACGCTCATCGTAACGCACAATTGGAATGTCGGGCAACACCTTCTTCAGCCGGTTGACGATAGGCTCGATGTACTTGGAACAGTCGGAAGGGTTGTTCTTCATGTCCTTGGGCTCGCCGATGACGATACGCTCGACCTCTTCCTGCTTCACATAGTTGAGCACGAAGTCGACGAGCTTGTGCGACTCCACCGTCGTCAGCCCGTTGGCGATGATCTGCAACGGGTCGGTGACAGCGATGCCACTGCGCTTGCGTCCTAAGTCGATAGCCATTATCCTTGCCATGTCGTTCAATTGGTGGTGCAAAATTACATTTTTTCCGTAAAACACGGGTATGGGCAACAAAAAAGAGGCTCTCTCAAGCCTCTCTTGCCTTGGGTGGGAGATGGGATTCGAACCCACGACCCTCGGAACCACAATCCGGTACTCTAACCAGCTGAGCTACACCCACCATCAGTTCCGTTTTTCGGAATGCGGCTGCAAAAATACTACATTTTTCCGACATGGCGACGTTTTTCGACTAAAAAATTCATTTTTTTCATTTTTGGCCCGAAATCATGGGCGAATTGCGTATTTTTGACGGCGCAAACTAACGGTCTCCTATGGACAGCAAGACGAAACAAAACCAATCGCCTAAAGCATTGGCATGGAAGCGGTTCCTCAGCAACAAGCTCGGAATTATTTCATGTTGTTTCGTGCTGCTTTGGGCCCTAGTGGCCCTGTTTGCCTACCTCATCATCCCCGACAAGACACCCAACGCCAACCGTCAGATCCTTGAGATCAGCACCAAGAAACCCGGCATTGAGGTCGACATGCTGATGGTGCCAAAAGAGACGCCGCCCGCCAAGACGCCGTTCCTCAAGTTCCTCTTCAACGGCCGTCCCGACGATTGCATCTATATGCCTTTCGACAGCATTCGCGTCGACGCGAACCAGACGACGGTGTATCTCTATCAGAGCGAAGAGAGCACGACGGTTAGGACGGAGGTTGTTGATAACAAAGATCTTGTTGTTAGCGGCGTTTCGACAGGCTCAACGACCGCGAGCTTCAACTCGGACGAGGAGGCAGACACTTATATTAGGAGCCACTGCGTGAAGCACCGCAAGTTCTTGTTGGGCACCGACCAGTTTGGACGTGATTTCCTAAGCCGCCTGGTGTTGGGCAGCCGCATCAGCCTGACGGTGGGCTTCATTGCCGTGCTGCTTAGCCTGATGATCGGCATCATGATGGGTAGCCTGGGCGGCTTCTTCCGCGGCAAGGTCGACGACCTGGTGGTGTGGTTCATCAACGTGGTGTGGTCCATCCCCACCCTGCTGTTGGTCATCGCCATCACCTTCGCCTTGGGCAAGGGTATCGCGCAGGTGTTCATCTCCGTGGGTCTCACTATGTGGGTGGAGGTGGCGCGCATCGTGCGCGGACAGATCCTCAGCATCCGCGAGACCACCTTCGTGGAGGCAGGCCGCGCCCTAGGCTTCAAGGACCTGCGTATCATCTTCAGGCACATCCTTCCCAACATCCTCAGCCCCATCATCGTTGTGTCGGCGGCCAACTTCGCCTCGGCCATCCTGCTTGAGGCGGGATTGAGTTTCTTGGGCATCGGCGTGCAACCTCCCATGCCGTCGTGGGGCAGCATGATCAAGGAGAACTACGCCTTCATCATCCTCGACGCGGCCTATTTGGCCATCCTGCCGGGCATCGCCATCATGTTACTTGTGCTGGCTTTCATGCTCATCGGCAACGCACTACGTGAAGCGTTGGATGTAAAGAACTAATTAATTAAGGTATAATTCGCGGAAAAGTTGTATCTTTGCGCCCTCAAAATCGCGGGTGTGGCGGAATTGGTAGACGCGCTAGACTTAGGATCTAGTTTCTCACGAAGTAAGGGTTCGAGTCCCTTCATCCGCACAAGTTTAAGACAATCAATCATATAGAAATGAACATCACACAAAGCACAAAAGGAGATAATCTGATCTCCATCAAGATTAGCGTCGTAAAAGCCGACTATGAAGAGAATGTAGAAAAGACGTTGAAACAGATGCGCCAGCGCGCCAATGTGCCCGGGTTCCGTCCCGGCATGGTGCCCATGGGCATGATCAAGAAGATGTATGGCGCCAGCGCCAAAATGGAGGCCTTGAACGACCTCGTCTCCGAGAGCCTCAACAAGCATATCGTGGACAACAACCTCGACCTCATCGGCTACCCTCTCAGCGACAGCGAGATGCAGCAGCCCGCCGACCTCGAGAACCAAGACGACATGGACTTCTACTTTGAAGCCGCCCTGCGTCCCGAGATCAACGTCGACTGCAGCAATACGATGGTCGACTTTTATCATATCGTCCCCACCGACGAGGAAGTTGACAAGGTGGTGGCCGACCTGCAAGAGCGCAACCCCAACACAAGCCATCCCGAGACCGTGGGCGAGAATGACCGCATGGAGCTGAAGATCCGTGAAGCCGAAAACGGCAAGGAAGTGGAAGACGGTTTCCAAAAGGACGGTCTTTACATCCACATGGACCAGATCAAGAACAAGACCCAAAAGAAAAAATTCATCGGCAAGGAAGTGGGCTCCGAGTTCATCGTTAACTTCGCCAAGGTGTTCGGCTCGGCAGAAGCTGCCGCCAAGGTGTTGGGCGAAGACGCTCCCGCCGACAGTGACTATAACATCATCATCGACGACGCCATCCGCGACGAGAAGCCTGAGCTCGACGAAGATTTCTTCAAGAAGATCTTCCCCGACAAGGAACTCAAGGACCTCGACGCCTTCAAGCAGGCCGTCAAAGCCGAGATGGAGAAGCAGCATGAAGCCGAGACCGACCCCATCCTCTTCAACAAGATGGTTGACGAGCTGGTGGCCGCCGTCAAGTTCGACCTGCCCGACGCCTTCCTGAAACGCTGGCTCGTGGAGAACAGCCGTGGACAGCTGACCGCCGAGGACATGGAGAAGAATTACGAGAAAGACTACGTGAAGGGTCTGCGCTGGCAGCTCATCGAAGACGCCATCGTGAAAGCCAACCCCGAGCTCGTCATCAACGACGAAGAGGTGAAGGACTTCGTGCTGAAGCAGATTTTCCCCGGCATCGACTACGCCACGCTCGAGGACGACATGAAGGCCAACCTCGACAAGATTGCCGCCAACTACCTCAAGGATCCGCGCCAAGTCGAGCAGCTCAAGAACCAGCTGGCCGACGTCAAGATGACCCGCTTCCTGAAAGGCAAGATGAACATCAACTACGCAGAAACCACCTCCGAAGAGTTTATTAAGAAACTGGAAGAGGAAAGAAAAACGAAATAAACATGAACAACGAATTCTTCAAGTACGCCACCAAGCACGTGGGGCTGAACACCCTCGGCCTTGAGCAGTACATCAGCAAGATCAACAACAGCGGCTATATCAGCCCCACCGTCATCGAGGAGCGTCAGCTCAACGTGGCACAGATGGACGTGTTCAGCCGCTTGATGATGGACCGCATCATCTTCCTTGGCACCGCCATCGACGACTATGTGGCCAATATCATCCAGGCCCAGTTGCTCTTCCTTGAGTCGACCGACTCGAAGCGCGACATCCAGATCTACCTCAACTCTCCTGGTGGCAGCGTGTATGCCGGCTTGGGCATCTACGACACGATGCAGTTCATCGCGCCCGACGTGGCCACCATCTGCACTGGCATGGCCGCTTCGATGGCCGCCGTGCTGATGTGCGCTGGTACCAAAGGCAAGCGTTCCGCCCTGCCCCACTCGCGCATCATGATCCACCAGCCCATGGGCGGCGTGGAAGGCCAAGCCACCGAGATTGAGATCACAGCCCGCGAGATCCAGAAGCTGAAGAAGGAACTGTACGAAATCATCGCCAACCACTCGGGCCAGACCTACGACAAGGTGTGGGCCGACAGCGACCGCGACTATTGGATGACCGCCGCCGAAGCCAAGGAATATGGCATGATCGACGAAGTGCTCATCAAAAAGGCTTAATCAATGGCAAAGAAGACAGGAGTTTGCGCCTTCTGCGGACGGAAAGCCTCCGAGGTCCGACTGCTCATCCAAGGCATCGACGCCGAGATTTGCGACAGTTGTGCCGAACAGGCCCATCTCATCGTCAAGGAACAGTTTGAAGACGGGAAAAAAGCGTCTGTCCCCTCTGGACTGACCCTCAAGAAGCCCGCTGAGATCAAGCGTTTCCTCGACCAGTATGTGATTGGGCAGGATGATGCCAAACGCACCTTGGCGGTGGCCGTCTACAACCACTACAAGCGCATCAGCCAACGTGTGGAGGCCGACGAGGTGGAGATCGAGAAGTCGAACATCATCCTCGTGGGCGAGACTGGCACGGGCAAGACCTTGCTGGCCCGCACTATCGCCAAGATGCTCAACGTGCCCTTCGCCATCGCCGACGCCACGGTGCTCACCGAGGCTGGTTATGTGGGCGAAGACGTGGAGAACATCCTCGTCAAGCTGCTGCAGGCCGCCGACTACGATGTCCCTGCCACCGAACGCGGTATCGTCTTTATCGACGAGATCGACAAGATCGCGCGTAAGAGCGACAACCCCAGCATCACCCGCGATGTGTCGGGCGAAGGCGTGCAACAGGCCATGCTGAAACTCCTGGAAGGCTCCGTCGTCAACGTGCCGCCACAAGGCGGACGCAAACACCCTGAACAGCGGATGATCGCCGTCAACACGAAAGACATCCTCTTCATTGCCGGTGGCGCTTTCGACGGCATCGAGCGTCTCATCGCCGCGCGCAAACGCACCAACGTGATCGGCTACGGCGCAGGCGGCAACGAGGCCATCGACAAGGACAATATGCTTCAGTACCTGTCACCTGCCGACCTCAAGAAATTCGGCCTCATCCCCGAGATCGTCGGACGTCTGCCTGTCATCACCCATCTCAACCCCTTGGACAAAGACGCGCTGAAACGCATCCTCACCGAGCCCAAAAACGCTTTGGTGAAACAGTTCCAGAAGCTCTTCGCCATGGACAAGATCAAACTGGTGATCAACGACGACGTGCTTGACTTCGTGGTGGACAAAGCCATCGAGTTCAAGGTAGGCGCGCGCGGACTGCGTTCCATCATGGAGGCCATCCTCAACGACGCCATGTTTGAGCTGCCCTCCGACATCAACGTGACGGAATTCGTCGTCGACCGCGCCTATGCGGAGCGGAAACTCGAGAAATCGGGGCTGCAGAAGCTGCATGTCGGGGATTGATTTCCAATCCAGTACATCGAAAAAAGCATCGGGCGCAAGCTCGATGCTTTTTTTTGGCACAATACTTGCATACCATTTTACGTTGAACAAAGAAAAAAGTAGAAAGCCATGAAAAGAATAGCCTTGATTGCATTGATGGTCGTGATGAGCCTCAGCGGCTTCTCCCAAGTAATAGCCAAAGGCAACTCCAATAAGAAGATTATTGTCAAGAAGCAGCAAGTCGAGCAACCCCAGTCGGCGGTGATCGACTTCTCCACCCCTGCCGAGCCCACCACTGGTAGCGTGGTCTACGCCCGCATCGAAGATAACGGCGACACTACCTTGATCGTCTTCCTGCCCGAAGTCGACATCGACCTGATGCAGCGCTACCTGCAGATTACCGACACATGGCAGGGCCGTCGTTTGGCCTCGAACGTGAAGAAGGTGTACCCCTACGCCAAACTGGCCGGCGCCAAGATGCAACAGTACGACTCCATCCTGGCCGCCACACCCAACAAGGCCGAGCGCAAGCGCCTCATGGAACAAGCCGAAGATGAAATCACCGAACAATATACCGCCGAGCTAAAGAACCTGACCATCTCGCAAGGTCTCATCCTCGTGCGCCTCATCGACCGCGAGACGGGTAAGACCTCATACAAGGTGCTGCAAGACATGCGCGGCAAGTTCAGAGCTTTCTTCTACCAAGGCTTCGCGCGACTGTGGGGCTACAACCTCAAGACGGAGTTCGACCCGCACAACAACGAGGAAGACGACGAGATTGACACCATCATGACGCTACTGGAGCGCGGGGTGATCTAAAAAGAGACAGCGGAGCCTTGAGGTTCCGCTTTTTCGTTTTCATCCTGATCCTCCGGCAACAAATCCTTTGCATATCCCTTCACCAAGTCAAAGCCTTTATAGAGATAAGGCACCGTCTCCTCCACATGCTTATAGAGGAACGATTCCTCTCGCACCTCTTCCTTGATGACGCCCGTCCATTGCAGGTTGTTGAGGACCAAAACAAAAGTACTGCACAACAGAACGCCTTTCAGCACGCCAAAAAGGAAGCCTCCCAATTTGTCGAAGAAACCCAGATTCAGGGACTTCATGAGTTTGGAGACAAGCCTTCCGATGAGGTTGACCACGACTACCAAGATGATAAAGGTCAGCACGAAAGCGATGGTGTTGAGGTATTGCGGGTTGATTTCCATAAAGTCCTGCAGATGCTCAGCGGTAAAGTCAGAGAAATGCATAGCGCCATAGATGCCGGCGCCGAAGGCCAGCAAAGAGACCACCTCGATGATAAGGCCTTTGCGGAGGCCCTTAATCCCGAAGACGAGGAGGATGATGGCTATTATTATGTCTAGGTAGTTCAAAGTTGAGAGTTTAGAGTTGAGAGTTTAGAGTTGGGACTGACGTGTGTCTGCTTTTTTATTTTGAATAATAAAGTATCATACGTTCGATGGCGCGTTGGCAGACGGGGCAGAACTCGTGGCCCTTGAAGGTCTTCATCAGGCAGTCCATGTGGGGGCTGTACATGCCTTTAGGCTCGTAGCCACCGCCTTCGAACACGCCGATAGTCTGCTCGTATTTCTTCTCGCGCGGCGTAGGCACAGGCGTCTTCTTGTCGAGCATGTCGCCCCACTTGTTGCTAAAGTCGACCAAAGAGGTGATGTTGGGTTCCCATGGCTCGACGGCGAGGTTGTACATGTGGTCATAGCCCGTCTCGTCGGCATAGTATTCGTCGGCCAGTCCGGCGAAACCATGACCGAACTCATGGATGATGACATCGCCGCTGAAGCTGTTGCTGCTCGCACTGGAGCAATAGAAGTTATAGATACCACCACCACCGTATTTCTGCGTGTTGACGAGGACATAGATCTGGTCATAAGGCACCTGTCCCGCCAAGTCACGAATGTCACGGTTATCGGTGCTCATGCAGTAGCGCTCCGAGTCGAAGGTCCAGAAACTGAAGCGCATGGCGGTGTTCTTATAGACATGGTCGCCGGGCATGGTGCATCCGCTTTCGACCGAGGGTGCCATCACGCCACGGATGTTGAAGCTCTCGCGATAGCAGTCGTAGGGTGCATAGTTGAACATGCTTTCCACGAAGAAGTCGCAGTCCTTGACGAATTTGTCCATATCGGTTTGTGTGTAACCCTCGGGAAGGATGACAATGTCGACGGCTTTCGTGTAGTCCTTATTGCCAATCCAGGCATCGTAGACGGGCAGATGGAGGTTGTTATAGTCGCGAATGAAATAGTCGTCGGGACTGACGGCGAGGCGCATCCCCTCCTTGAGTTCGCCCTCCCAGGTCTTGTAGTACAGAACGACGTCAATCTTCACCTTGGGGAAAGGCACGATGACCGACTCGTCGAAGGTCTTGGTGAGGCTTTGGGCCTCGGTGGTGGTGGTCCACTCGCCGTAGAGGTTCTGGTAGCCTTTGGTGAAGAGCAAATGATCCGTCCCCGCCTCATACACACGGACGATGTAGTTGCCGAACTCCAGATCGTCTATGAGGTTGGTCTTGGAACCACTCCAGTAAGGCTCGTGGATGAGTTCCTTAAGAGAGTAGGTGGTCGTCTTGTTATTGCCTGTCAGACAATAGTCGACGCGCAGCGACGACTCGGCGAAATATTGGTCGAACTGTGCCCAAACCATCATTGGCAGCAGGGCAAACAAGAAAACGAGGCTTTTTTTCATGGCTTTTTATTTTGCACAAAAGTAGACAATTTTGCGATAATCACTATCTTTGCTGGGTTAAAAAACACTTCAATCATGAAAAGAGCACTATTTATCGCCTTATTGGCAATGGCACTCACGGCTTGCAACAACGGCAACGCACCTGTCCAGGAAGCCCAAGAGCCCGACTCAGCGACCATGCAAACGACAAGCAACGACATCATCACCAAGGATGGCCTCGGTGACTTCATGCTTGGCGCCACGATTCCCGACTCGCATCCCGACTACGACATCAAAGAGGTCATCTCCGTCGATGAGATGGAGTTTGAAGAGGTCTCCTACGAGTTCAGCAAGGACGGCAAGGTGTTGTTCGTTATCTACCCCGAATACATCGAGGAGACTGACGCCCAGTCGGACAAGATTGGACACATCATGGTGGTGACCGACCAGTTCACCTACAACGGCATAGGTGTCGGCAGCAACGTCAATGACATTCTGAAAGCTAACCCCGACTTGAAAGTCACCTTCTACGACGACCAACTTTTCCGCATCATTGACGACAATGACATCGTTTATTTCGTCAACGCGGAAGGCTACGACGGTCCGCTGCCCGAGGTGCCTTTCGACTACCCTGCGCCCGTTGAGAACCCCACTTTCAAACCTGACGCCAAGGTGTCGGCCATCTGGATCTAACCGACGTTCTAAATGAAAACACAAAAGAAGCCCTGCCTTACGACAGGGCTTCTTTGTTGATAGGGCCTCAAGAAACTAAGGATTGACGGAATAGATGGCTTGGAAAGCCGCCTTCAAAGCGATGAAATGGTCGAAGGTGCTTGAGAAGACTTCTTCCATCTCTTCGTCAAGTTCACAGGTCTTCATCTCACCGCTCTCGTCGGCTCTCTTGCAGATGGTGCGGATGCATTGTCCGTTGGCATCGTAATAGCCGCGCAGTTCGACCATATCTTCCTTGGAATAACCGTAACGCGTATACCAGAACAAGGGGTTGCCCTCGTCGTCGTAGACGTATTCCTCGAAATGGTCGGTGGACCCTGCGTTATAGGCGCGGCGCACCATGACAAGGGTGTAGCCTACAGGATAGGGTTCCATGTCGTCTTCGATCTCATGGTAGTAGAAATCCATCTTGTCGACCGACGGTCCGCCACCAGCCCAATTCTGTTTGCGGATGACGCTGGTATAGTTGACGGCGGGGATTTCGTCTTCCTCGTATTGCTTGATTTGGGCAATCTGCGCCAAGCGATCGGCATATTTCTCACGGGCGAGCTGGACGCGGTCGTCCACTTTCTTGTTTTGCGCCATCATGGGCAGGGCGAAGCATAACAGCAACGCCATTGTGACAAGTCTTTTCATGGCTATTATTGATTACTCGTAATACTCGATCTTGCGGGTCTCTTCTTGTTCGTCGACATATTCGACGACGGCATCCGACCACTTGACATTCCTGCGAATCCAATTGCCATGGTTGTCAAACTCAAGGTAATTGTATTCATTCACACCAAAAAGCATGCTCTCGTCCTTGCTCTCCACGTTCTCGTCTTCCATACCGTTATACAGGGACTGTTTCACCAAACGGCCTTCGTTGTCATACTCGTTGACGGTCAGTGTCTTTTGGCCTTCGAAGTAGGCGATGGACTCCACCACGCGTCCGCCACTCCAAGTGAACTCCTCAAGCATCTCGTAGCAATCGATGGAAGAGATTTGGCCTTGGTTGTTACGGCTCCATTTGCATATATCCGTAACATCGAAAGTCACCGTGTCGAATTCACGGGAAGGTCCCTCTATGCTGAAGGGGTCCATGCCATTCACCGTGACAAGGCGTCCCGAACGGTCAAACTCATAGTAGTCGCAGCTTTTCACCGGGCCTTGCAGGTCACAGTAGGTCAAGTCGGGAGAAGTGGTCACCGTGGTCTCTTTATTGTCTTCCTTTACAGTCTGTTGTTGGCCGTTGCCACACGCGCCGAAAACAAGGAGCGCCGCACAGGCTGCCAGTAATAATTTGATGTTTTTCATGATGTTGGTATTTAGTCGATTATAGATTAGTTCTCGAATGTCCCTTCAAAAGTTTTCTTCATCTTGGTGCCGTCCCAAGTGAACTCCACGCCTTGCATCTTGTCCTCACCCGCGAAACCCGTGGCTACCGTAATTGTGCGATCGTAGAAAAACACGCTCGTCACATTGGAAAAATGGATGCCATCATCTTTCACGGGGAAGTCGTTCAGCTCAGGTTCGGGCTCCACCTCGGTCAGTTGTCCATTCTTGTAGATATAGGCGCTGAACTTGGAGTAACCGCTATTGACTTCATCCTCTTCCCATCCCGGCTGCCAATTGACAGTCTCATACACCTTGAAGCCGCCGTTTTTCAGCGGATAGCAGTGCAGATAGTAATTGAAGGCGTCGCACCAGCCCTCGCATTTCTCATTGTAAAGCTCGCGATAATACTCGAAATCGTTAATCCCATAGACAGGGTTTCCTTGGTCAAGCATGGCGTCTTCCAACGCGTCTCTCAATGCTCTCATGTCGCAAGTGTCATTTTCCCATTCATGGAACTTATAAATACGAATGTATTGCACCGTTGCGCCAGGCTTAAACTTGGGATTTTCGATCTGGCCTTCCACAAAGTTGCCGTTCATGGCATCTTTCGGACCCACATAATCAATACGGTTTTCGGTATAGTTGGCTACTTCGTTCACGACAAATTCACCGTCTAAAAAATAGGCCTTGTTCTCAGCAGCGCCCTTGTATAGCAGTCGGTTGAGCGTGTCGCCAATCTTGCCTCGGTAATAGGTCATGTCCTTGGCAAAGACATCGATGGACTGTATCCTGCCCTCGTCATCGGGGTGAAGCTTGACAAAAGGAATACCGTCACGGTTGAAAGCAACAGCCTCGCCTTCCAAGCGCTTTTCGAGTCCTGGCAGCTCGTCGGGCATAGTATCATTTAGTCGAAGCCCACCCAAGCCATCAAAACTGACGAGGGGATAAGTTCTCTTCACATCAGAGTGGATGGGATCAAAGCTCTCGCCATTCCACACGTATGTCTTCGACCGCAGTACTGTCATAAACTGATCATCATAGTCGAGGGTCTCGATATCCACACTCAATGTGTCGTTGCTTGGGACATAATAGAGCAAGCGCTCGTCCCATTCCGCCTTGAGACTACTGATTTCCTCGTCGCTGATGCCATAGATGAGGAAAGGATATTCCGTCATCTCTTCCATAATGGGTCGAGGCAATATTCCGTTTGCAAAGCTTAGGATACCGTCCTTGTAAAGATAGGTCTTCACGGTCTGATTGCAGCCCTCGAAGCAGCCCTCGTTGACCAACACAACCAACCAACCGCCGCTGTTGAGCGGGAAACAATCGACAGCAAACGATTTACTGCCTACTTCCGAATAATCTTCGGCGTTGTTTTCGTTGCCATCGCTGCCGCCGAAATGACGGTAGCAGTCTTCAGGGCAGGTGTAGGTCTTCTCCCTAAAAGCCTCGTCAAGGTCGTTGGGGGGAATGCGTTGGAACACCTCAAAGGCGATGCCTTTTTCGTTGTTTTTTGGCAATTCATTGGGTGTGTCGCCGCCACTCTTCTTAAAACGGTCGCATCCGCAACATAGGAGTAGCAGGGAAGCGACAAACGACAGAACAATCAGAGTTTTCTTCATGGTTTTCAATCTTTGATTAACACACATCTCATAGCGATGGCATTAACAATCTACTTGCACAAAGCGTCCCTCCTCTTCGTCCCAAGAATAGGTGTAATCATCGCCTTCTGTGCAATCGCCGTATGCAAAGCCTTCGACAGGACAGACTTTTTCGAAGCGTTCGCCGTTCCATAAATAGACTGTCTTGGCGAAGCGGAAACTATTGTCGCCGAAATAGGCATCGTTCATCGCCATGGATTGGCAACCCAGGAGCACGATAAAGGGAGCGTCATACAGATCATAGGCATAATCGTTATCATCGTCGTTCACCACACCATCGCCGTTGACGTCGCCTTCCATGTTTGCTTTCAGCGACTCGACACGTTCCGGGGCAATGCCTTCCAGCATGCTCGGGTCATTGTAGATGTCGCCAAACTTGGGTTTGGGCAGCAGTTCCATGGCAGGCGTGAGTTTACCGTCAACATAATTATAGGCGAAATAATCACATGGGGCCCAGTCGCCACAAACATATTCCACACCAGCCAGCACGGTCCAACCGCCCTTTATTCTGGGATAGCACATCACCGTCCAGACGTCCTCATAGTCATCGGCACATTGGTAATAAGTGCCGTCACCGTCAGTTGGAACCGGCAAGTCAAACTTCAACTCGCTCACACCTTGGTAATTCTTCCGGCTTTCAAGCAGTTGCGCCATCGCCTCATCGCTGCCGTCCAAGCCTTGTTTTATCATCAGGTTCAGCGCCTTGTATGCAATGTCCGATTCGGACTCAGTCATTGTTTGCATTTCCTGATTCTCAGGTTCAACGGTTTTGTTAGATTCTGTGTTGTTGTTTCTGCCACAGGCAAACAGCGTCAAGGCTGTCGCCATCAATGCAATTGTCCAAAGTCTCTTCATAGTTGTAATTATTTTAATTGTTATTGTTATTCGTCTTCCACTTCAGTCACAACGCCGTCTTTGTAAACATAGGTAGTAGTGTAGGATCTCTCCTCACCGTCTTCCATCGAATTCACCACAGCCACTACTCTAAAACCACCATCGGACAAAGGCTTACACGACACGTTCAGTATGGCGTAATAGAGATCCATGTTCGAAAACGTCGTCCCACGCAGCGCATTCTCAGCGTACTCGACGGTCGACTCAAAGTCCCTGAACATCTCATCGTCAGCGCACAAGGCCTCATAGAGCGCCTCCATGTCGCAAGTGTCGGCCACCGCCACTTCCTCTTCTGCATCCTCGAAGGGGAACACTTGGTTGTCGACCTCTTCGAACTGGTGTCCATTCCAGACATAAGTGGTCTCTTGCGACGTGAACGCCACGCCCCATTCATCGGTCTCAAGTCCGACAACCATTACGGACAACTCGCCATTGTAGTAACACCTTTGATAAACCTCTTTTGCCAGTTCCTCACCCTCATAGAGCGGTGTCGGCAGCATGTCAGGCGCTTCTGTCAGCACACCGTCTTTGTACACATAGGCCTTGCCCCTATTATAGCTGCAATAATCAGCGCAGCCATAGCCGGTCAGCAAAGCTAGCCAGCCGCCGTCATCCATCGGCAGGCAGTCGACCTCGAGGGTCTCAAAGCCGGGTTCGTTAAAGGCCGAATATTCGAAGCTAAGTTCGAAATGCGTCGTGCAGCTGTCGGGGCATATAATCTCTTGGTCGCGAAAATGCTTGTCGTAGTCGTCTTGCGGGATTTGCTGGAACACCTTGAAGGCGATGCCTTGGACATCGACCTCATGGGTGGTGCCATCATCGTTATTAATGGTGACGTGGCAAGCCGACAAGACCAAGAACAATGGCAGGGCCAATAGAATCCTTTTCATGAGCTTGTATTTTATGGATATGATACGACAAAAGTAGTAAAAAACTCATAAAACTGGCAAAAATGCCTTATTTTTGCACCAAATCTCACACGATGCCGACACCCTTATTGACAGTCCGCAACCTCAAGGTCTCCTTCTCCCGCGACGGGAAATGGAACGAGGCCGTGCATGGCATCGACCTCGACGTGATGGCGGGCCGCACCTTGGGTCTCGTAGGTGAGTCAGGCTCTGGCAAATCGGTAAGTTCATTAGCCGTCATGCGTCTTCTCAACGAGAAGGTGAGCCGTATCGAGGCCGACAGCATCCAAATCGGCAATGACGAGATCAAAGACTTCACCGAAAGGCAGATGGCCGACGTGCGCGGCAAACGCATTTCCATGATCTTCCAGGAGCCCATGACGTCGTTGAATCCCGTCTACAAGTGCGGGTTCCAGGTCAGCGAGATGATTTTACAACACGAGGACGTGAGCAAGAAAGACGCCAAGGAGCGTGTCATCGAACTCTTCAAACAGGTGATGCTGCCGAGGCCCGAGGCCATCTACGACAGCTATCCCCACGAGCTTTCGGGCGGACAAAAACAACGTGTGATGATCGCCATGGCCATCGCCTGCCATCCGCAACTCCTCATCGCCGACGAGCCTACCACGGCTTTGGACGTCACCGTACAACTCGAGATTTTGAAGCTCCTGCGCCAACTGCAGGCAGAGACGGGCATGGGCATGATCTTCATCACCCATGACCTCGGCGTGGTGGCCGAGGTCGCCGACGACGTGGCGGTGATGCACAACGGCGAAATCTTAGAGCGAGGCACCGTGAAAGAGATCCTCAGCAACCCGCGACATCCTTACACACAAGGCCTCCTCGCCTGCCGTCCTCCCATGGACGTGCGACTCAAGCGTCTTCCTATCGTCAAGGAGTTCCTCGACGGCGAGTGGCAAGGCGGCAAAGAACAGATCCTGCGCGACCTACAGATCACAGACGCGGAGCGTCAGGCGCATCTCCAACAGCTCTATGCGAAGACTCCTTTGCTGAGAGTAGAAGGTCTCAAGACCTGGTATCCTTTGCGCAAGGGAGTGTTCAGCCGTGTGTACGGCCACGTGAAGGCGGTCGACGACGTCACACTCGACGTCTACGAGGGCGAGACTCTCGGTCTCGTGGGCGAGTCGGGCTGCGGCAAGACCACTTTGGGACGCAGCATCCTGCGATTGGCCGAGCCCACGGACGGAAAGGTTTGGTTTGACGGCATCGAGGTGACCGCCTTGAAGGGACAGTCATTGCGCGACTTCCGCAAGCAAGCGCAGATTGTCTTCCAAGACCCCTACTCTTCCCTCAACCCGCGCATCACCATCGGCGAGGCCATCGCCGAACCTATGCGGGTGCATGGCATCGAAAAAGATGACAGCAAACTGCGACCCGCAGTTTGTGACTTATTGGAACAGGTGGGACTGAATGCCGAGCATTACGACCGCTATCCGCACGAGTTCTCGGGCGGTCAGCGTCAACGCATCTGTATCGCCCGCGCCTTGGCGGTCAACCCGAGACTGGTCATCTGCGACGAGTCGGTGTCGGCCTTGGATGTGAGCGTGCAGGCCCAGGTGCTCAACCTGCTCAACCGTCTGAAGGCAGAGCGGAATCTGACGTACATCTTCATCTCGCACGACTTGAGTGTGGTGCGCTTCATGAGCGACCGTGTGGTCGTGATGTACAACGGCAAGCCCGTGGAGACAAACGAAGCGGATGCCCTATTCGAACATCCGCTTAACGCTTATACCAAGAAATTGATTGATGCCCTTCCGGGGAGGGAACATCATTTCAGCAATACCTGAGGACCCATCTTGAAATAGATGTCGGTGGGGATACCAGCCTCGTTGACACGGTCGAGGTCGGCCTGCAGTGTAGGTTGGATGACCGTCATATCGCCCATCCATGCCTTGGTGGCCTCATAGTCGCCGTCGCCTTGGTGCTGCAGAATGTCGCCTGCCAGCTTCTCAACGGCCACTTTCATCTTCTCAAAGTCAATGGCATACTTGCCTTCGTCATTGCGGACGAAAGCGCCTTCGTTTTGGAAGTAGTTGAAGGTAAGCATATTAGCCTTGCCATGGGCGCTGGCGGCGCCAAAACGCACCGAGCGGAAGATACCCGCCATGAAGGTGGTGTAGTTGTCTTCCATAGTGGTGTTAGTGTACACGCCCATCTCAGCCAGCTTGGTGACGAGGTAGAGACCCAGCACGTCGGCTTTGGCCTCTTCCAAGGCATTGTATTGGTTGCCGAGAGCCTCGCGAACGGTGCCCTTGCCGGTGATGGTGTTCTTGATGCCCATACCGTGGGCGGTCTCATGGAACATGACGTTGGCGAAGAAGGCGTCGAACTTGATGTGTTCCATCGACTCGGGCGTCATCAACTCCTGGGCGATGGGCTCAAGGATCTTGTCGAACTTGGCCTGCATGGAGTTTTTGAGCTGGAGCTTACGGGTGCCGCGCTGCAGCTGCACACGCTCGTCGTTGGGCAGGTTGATAGCGATGGTCTTGCTATTGGCGTTGCAGTCGCCAGCGTAATAGACGGCGTCGTAGGCGGCCAGGTCGACATCTGAACCAGGCACTTCCTTCTTATACTCGGCAGGCACAGGCAGCTGCTTCTGCAGCTCAGGCACGTAGGCGGCATAGCGGGCCAGTTGTTTGGTCCACTCCTGGTCCTTGATGAGGATGAAAGCTTCGTGCGAGGCCTTGATGCCATAGCGGGCGTCGGTGTAGTTCTCGATGGGGCCGATGACGAGGTCGACGTTGTTGTTGCGGACGTCCATCCACTGCATGTCGCTCTCAAGGTAGTCGTCGGTGCGGAGAGCCTTGGCGCGGAGAGCCAGATAGGTGGCGAACTCCTCGTCGCCAGCGAGCTCGGAGGCGTCGTCAAGCAGCGAGGCGGCCTTATTGATCTGTTGCTCGAAGTAGTCATGATACCACACGCACTTCAGGTTGCCGTTCTCGTCGCGGACAATCATGGTGTATTGGCTGTTCTTGTCGGGATCGTCGAAGGCTTCCCATTCCTCCTCGGTCATATCGGTGGGATAGAACCGTGCGCCGGCGGGTTTGGCACCGATGCCATCCACAAAGGGCTTGTTGCCATCGAGACCGTCCCACGGACCGTAGGCGATGGAGGCCAGTTTCTTAAGGTCGGCATTGTCGCCGATCTTGTCCATCAGTTCGTTCTTGTCGCCATAGTTCTCCTGCCAGAAGAGGTCTTCCATGATATCGGCGGCTTCAAAGAGGTATCCGAGCATCTCAAGTTCGCCCTCGCTAAGGTGACCGATGTTGGTGGTAAGTGTGTACTCGGCGTATTTGTCCGAGAGTTTGGTGGTCGGCTGGGCAGGCTCTTGGGGCTGCTCAGGCTTGGTGGTGTTGTCGCAAGCAGTGGCTCCGATAGCCAGGGCTGCGATGATGAGTAAATGTTTAATTTTCATTTGTTTATTCTTTTATCAATAATTAATACTGTCATAATCATTTAATGTCATGGCGGAGGCTCATCCGCCTTCTCCTGTGCGAAAGGGAGCCCCCTTCGCGTAGGAGATTGCGGGTCAAGCCCGCAATGACGGTTAAAGGGGTATCAACATCCGATGGCTCTTGAGATGACGAGACGGAGAATCTCAGAGGTGCCTTCACCAATTTGGAGAATGCGTTGGTCGCGGTAGAAACGTTCCATGTCGAACTCCTTCAGCAGACCGTGGCCTCCCATCACTTGGACGGCGTTGTCGCACACCTCGGCGGCCACCTCCGAGCAGTAGAGTTTGGCCATGGCGGCTTCCTTGCCGAAAGGACGGTGCTGGTCTTTGAGCCAGCAGGCATGGTAGAGGAGATAACGCGCGGCCTCAATCTTCACGGCCATGTCGGCCAGTTTGAAACCGACAGCCTGGAACTTGCACACGGGCTTGCCGAACTGCACGCGTTTCTTCGAGTAGGCCAAGGCCATCTCATAAGCGCCTTGCGCACAGCCCAGACCCATGGCGGCGATGGAGAGTCGGCCCGAATCGAGAGTAGCGAGCATGATATGGGAGCCTTCGCCCGGCTTGCCGAGGATGCAGTCGTCGCTGAGGCGCACGTCTTCGAAGACGAGCTTGCCCGTATTGGAGGCGCGCCACATCATCTTGTCGTGCATAGGCGTCTGTGTGAAGCCTTCCTTCTTATTCTCAACGAGCAGCGCTGTGAACTCAGGCTTGCCGTCCTTCTCGCCCGACACGGCCTGCACGGTAGTGCCAAGGCTGATAGGCGTCGCGCTGTTGGTGATGAAGATCTTGGAGCCGTTGAGGTGCCAGAAGGTGCCGTCGTACTTGGCGGTAGTCTTGGTGCCGCGCGAGTCACTGCCGGCGTCTTCCTCTGTCAGGCCGAAACCCCAGAGGCGGTCCTTGCAGAGCTGAGGCAAATAGCGACGCTTCTGCTCTTCGGTGCCGTAGTCCTTGATGGGTCCGATGCCGAGCGAGTTGTCGGCGGCGATGGTGGCGGCGGTGGAGCCATCCACACGAGCCAGCTCCTCCACGGCGATGATATAGCTCAAGTTGTCGAGACCCTGACCGCCATATTCCTTAGGGACAGTCATACCCAGCAGACCGAGTTCAGCCATCTTCAACGTCAGGCCGACGTCGAAATGCTGGTCTTCGTCGTTCTCGCGGGCAACGGGTTTCACTTCCTGTTCGGCGAAGTCGCGCACACGCTGGCGGAGGGCTTCCTGTTCTTGTGTGAGGTCGAAGTTCATATTTGTTTGTGTTTTTTATTCCAACTCAATCAGCTGCATTTTATTGTCCACCATCTGACCTTCGGTGACGAGAATTCGCTTCACTTTGGCGGCACCTGCGGCCACGATGTTGTTCTCCATCTTCATGGCCTCCACCACCATCATGATGGTGCCTTCCTTGACCTCTTCGCCTTCCTTGACGTTGATTTTCACCACTTTTCCAGGCATAGGCGAGACGAGGCGCGACTTGTCGTTGACCTGTTCCTTACAGGCATAGTCCAAGGTGTCGTTCAGTTGGTCGGTACGGTAGCAGGTGAAGTTAAGGCCGTGGAAGTTGACGATGGTCTTCTGCTCGTCGTTCACGGAGCAGTAAACCGTCTCTGTGCGACCATTGAGCATGACTTTCATCTGTTTGTTGTCGTAGTGAATCAATTCCACCGCAAAGGGTTTCTCCCCTATGGTCCCACTCGCTTTGCCAGCCTCGGCGGCATGGATGCTCACGGGCACACGGGTACCTTCCACATCGACAGTGAGACGCATATGATAGCGCCAATAGCCAATCTCTTCCCATACGTTGTCGGGGTGCTGCTCGATATGTTTCTTCGCAAAGTCGAACATCAGGAAGGCAGCCACAATGTCATTGACGCATTGGTTTTTGCGGCTCTCCTCCAAAGCGTTCAGCAAAGCCTCTTGATGCGTAGCGCAGAACGAAGTGTCGATCTTGTTTTCAACAAAATCCTCGTTCTTGATCACCTCCCAAAGGTAGGCCTTGTTGGTGGTCAGTCCTTGTATGATAAATTGCTTCAGTGCGTTTTTGGCGTTCTCAACGGCACTTTGGCGGTCTTTGGCATGGCAGGTCAGCTTGGCGATCATCGGGTCATAGGCCTCTGTGACGGCGCACGGACCGTCGATGCTGCTGTCGACACGAGCGCCGCGCACCTGGGGCTCATGATAAGCCGTCACCTTACCCGGAGTGGGCAGGAAGTCGTGGGCGGGGTCTTCGGCGTAGATACGCAGCTCTATGGCATGGCCTTGGGGTTGTATCATGTCTTGCGTCCAGCCCATCTCCTTCCCTCTCGCGATGCGTATCTGTTCCTCGACGATGTCGATGCCAGTGCGCATCTCGGTGACAGGATGCTCCACCTGTATGCGGGTATTCATCTCCAAAAAATAGAAATTCTGTCGAGGGTCGACAAGGAACTCCACCGTCCCCGCGTTGTGATAGCCTATGGCCCGGCACAACCTGACAGCGGTATCGCAGATTTGTTGGCGTCTCTCCTCCGTCAGCGTTGGCGAGGGCGACTCCTCTATAATCTTCTGGTAACGGCGTTGTATGGTACACTCGCGCTCATGCAGATGGATCACATGTCCATGATGGTCGGCGAGCACCTGCACCTCGATATGGCGTGGGTTCTCGATATATTGTTCGACGAACACGGTGCCGTCGCCGAAGTATTTCTCAGCCTCGCGCGAGGCGCGTTGCAACTCATCTTTGAGGTCGTTTTTCTCCCATACGATGTGCATACCTTTGCCGCCGCCTCCCGCTGCCGCCTTAATTAAAACAGGGTAAGGCAGGGTATCTGCTTGTTCGAGTATCTCGTCGTGCCCGCCCATCATGCCGAAGGTGATGGGGATGCCGTGTTCGACAGCGACCTTACGGGCGGCAATCTTGTTGCCCATGAGACGCATCGTGTCGGCGTCGGGGCCGATAAAGATGAGGTTGTTGGCTTGGCATGCCTCGGCCAACTCGGGACTCTCGGAGAGGAATCCATAGCCGGGATGGACGGCATCGGCGCCGGCGTCAAGTGCCGCGTCGATAATCTTACGAACGTTGAGGTAGGTGTCCTTCAACGAGCCGTTCCCCAATGGGTAAGCCTCATCGGCCATGCGGCGGTGAAGGGCGTTGGCGTCGTTGTCGGCGAAGACGGCCACTGAGTCGATGTGGAGCTTCTTCAGGGTCTTGATGACGCGCACGGCTATCTCGCCTCTGTTGGCAATAAGGACCTTATTTATTCTTTTGCTGTTCATATGACCTTAATGATACCGCAAAAATACAAAAAGAAAGACAACCTTTGCAGATTGTCTTTCCTTTTTTACGTGCGTTTGTACAGACGTTGAACGCAGCGTCTCTACTATTAGTAGACCAGGAACTTCACGCTGGCGTTGTTGGCACCCTGGCTGAGGCGCAGGATGTAGGAGCCAGTGCTGAGGTTCTCGGCGTTGACGCTCACCTGATGCTCGCCAGCGACGAGGCGACCCAGGTTCTGGTTCATCACCATACGGCCGGTCATGTCGAACACTTGGTAGCTGACATTGGCGCTCTCTTCGACGTTGAAGCTGAGCGTGGCTTGGCTGGCCACCGGGTTGGGATACATGCTGACGTTGATGGCGTTGACCTCTTCGTTTTCGGGAACGTTAGCGAAGTCCTTCTTGTAGTTCTCGCAACGGAACACGCCTCTGCCGTAGGTGGCGGCATAAATGATGCCCGTGTTGTGGACACCAGGATAGACGGTTACGAAGGTGCCGTCTTCGGTGACGTTGATGGTCTGCTCGTCCTCGTGGAACAGCAACTGTTGCTTGAGGTCCATGACGGGCACTTCACCGAGAATCTGGCTGTCGGCGGTCCAAGTCGGGCTCGACGAGCTGATGCGCTTGCATCTGTAAATGCCGCGCTCGGTGCCGAGGATGACGTGGCCGGTTTCCATTTCGATCAGCGAGGCGTAGACCGGCATAGCGGGCAGAGCGCCTTGCTTGGCGGTGAAGGTACCATCGGTGGTGGCGTTGGTCGAGTAGAACACGTAGTTTTCATTGCCATAGTTGCCCAAAGTGACGACGACCTTATTGGCATCCTGCGGGTCGACAGCGATGGAGGTAATGCATTGACCGTTGACATCGGGCAGGGTGAGTTCAGTAGTAGTCACAACGAAGGTCGAGTCAGTGATGGTACCCGAGGCGTTGTCGACAACAGTTGTGAGGTTCGACAGACGGAAGAGTCTGCCTTCCTTGGTACCGACAAACAGATGGTCGCCATCAGCGGAGACAGCCATGCCCAGAGGCTCACCAGCGAAACCGCTGTGGGTCTTGTCGGCCACTTTATACCAGTAGGTCTCCACCGCGAAATCAAGCGGAGTAAGAGTCAAATAGATAGCGTCTTTGAAGCCGACGAAAAGCTTGGCGCTAATGGGATCGTGGACAAGGATGGAATCGCCAGCGTGCAGCGTGTGCTCAAGCGTGTAGTTGAACGGGAAGTTGTTGTGGCTCATCACTTGAACAACATCACCGGCATGCATGTTATGGTCAGTCTCGTTATAAGCCCAAACATCCACGGGGTTGAGATCATCGTTATAGTTTTCAAGCAGCACGATAGGCGTGCGGAACGACGAAGAGCTAAGGCTAATGCTGGAGCTAGAAGTAAAGTTGGTCGAAACCCAGTCTTCACCAGCAGTCTCGGTACGTGCCAGACCACCAGCCTTATAGGTCACGATGAAGGTGTTGGGGTTAATGTTGGAAATGACGCTAGGACCACCATGTGAATCATCGTTGAAATAGCCCATGTTGGTGCCAGAGGGGTTGATCCAAAGACCCGTGTTGGGATTCAAGGCATTCTCATCGCCTTCGATTTTCACGATGCCGTGGTCGAGGCCAGAAGCCAGAACGCGACTATCCTTACCTGAGGGAGCCACGCAGAACATACGGGTAGTGACATAGTTTCTGTTGCAGTTGGCAAACGTGAATCTGTCCGTGCCTTTATAAATACCACCGTCGGTACCCACATAGCATTCGTTAGCATTCCTAGGATTGAACACCATGGTATGGAGACCACAGTGCAGGTATTGGTTGTAGTAAATCATTGAGGCAGTAGTCACCTGGACGCAGATGTAATAACCATTGCCCGATGCAGGTTTCTGGAGTTGCCAGAGGTTATAGCCGAGGACGTAGATAATGTCTTCATTGGCGGGATCAACAACGAGACCATGGTTATTGAGGCCGAAGCCTTCAAAGACGTTGTGTCCTTGATTAGACGTAACGCTAGGCAGAGCCACATTCCAGTTCTCACCCTTATTTTCCGAGACGTAGATACCCGTATGAGCACCGTTTCCGTCGATGCAGGCGGCGTAGATGACTTTGGGATCTGACGGAGCTATGGCAATTTCCAGAAGACCAGTTGCGGTAGGCAGCAAAGTGTCACCAGACATATTATTGCCAGCAATGGAGTGGCAAGTCATATGGTTGACGCGGCTGCCAATGTAAATCATGCCATCAACAGAGGCAACGATGGTGTTGTCGCTACCGACTTTCACCACGTCAGCTCTTCCTTCGATAGCCGTGTGCCAAGTCTCACCATTGTCGTTGGAATACTTCAGACCGTTGTTGGTGGCAGCGATGAGGTTTTCGCCAGCCACAGCGATGTCGTTGACATACAGCCAATCGTCGCCGTCGGGGGTCACGATAGCAGTCAGCTCATCGTTGACGAGCTTATAGATGCCCGTACCGACGAAACTATTGTCATAGCCCTGTTGGCTGAGGCCGTTAACAACAGCAGCGTTGCCGCCGTCACCAGTACCAACGTAGATGACACCATTGGCATCCTGAGCCATGCAGCTGACCATCAGGTTTTGGTCACCCACCTGATGCCAAGTGACGCCGAAGTTATAGGACTTGTACACGCCACCGCCCTTAGAACCAATGTAAACTTCATTCGACTGGTTGTCGCAAATAACAGCCGTCGTTTGGCCACCCATGTTGTCAGGACCCATGCTGATCCAATACAACGGGTCGTCGGAAGCATTTCTCATGGCCGGGGTCTGCATGGCCTTGAGCACGTCAGCGGGGTCGATCATGCCAGTGTGTTGGTTCGCACGGAGGCTACCCATGAATGATTCCGCATTGTTGGTTTGCTTGCGAGGGACATAGTGTCCGCCTTGGTCAGCGATTGCCATCGTTTGACCGAAGATCATGATTACCAGAAGTAAACTGAAAGGTAAAAATCTCTTTTTCATATTGTGAAATTTTAATTAATTATCTTTATTAACCGCATCATGACGGATTTTCACTTTAGATACGGTCTGCAAATATAGGACATTCTTTGTAAGAAAAAACATTTTTACGAAAAAAAATGTTACTTTTTTCTCAAGATGTTCATTTTGAGGCCGAAAAAATATCAAAAAATCCGCATTTCGGACACTTCAAGCCATCCTACGCTTCCGTTGGCGATTCGGATTTGAGCCCAACCGCCTTGGGTGTCCATCACCTCGACTTTGGCGCCTTCATGGAGCACGAAAAGGTCGACGCTGTTGGTGCTGGGAGAACTCTTCACCGTCACAGTGGGGGTCATGACGATAGCCTGGTCTTGGGCGTCGCCAATCTGCTTGAGCTGCATGGCAAAAACCACTGAGAGGGCGAAGGCGACGAGGAAGATCAACCCCATGAAGAAGCCCAGCTTACGCAGGCCTACCTTGCGGGCGCGAAGGAAGAGGAAAAGCATAAGCATCAGCAGGGCGAAAGCGCCTATGGAGCACCACGCCCACTGGTCGCCCGACAAGGCCGAACGCATGCCGCGCCACCACCTGACGAGAAACGACTGGGGCACAGGCTCAATCTTGTCGACAATGGCGGCATTGGCGATGGCGAGGTTGGTCTGAACATCCTCGTCCGAGGGGTCGAGCTTCAGGGCCTTCTCATAGCAGTAAATGGCCATGGGATATTCGCGGAGCTTGTAGTAGGCGTTACCCATGTTGTAGTAGACCGGCACCGACTCCAAACCGGCGTTGAGGATCTTCTCGTAGACGACGATAGCGGAGTCGTAATTACCTGAATTATAGGAGGTATTGGCTTGTTCAAACCATCTGTCGGCGTCGTCTTGGGCAAACGCCGTGCCCATCAAAGCAAGAAAACTTATTAATAATAAGGTGTATCTTTTCATGACGTTATTTCCTTTCGTTCGTTACAAGACTTTTTCGGCTCTCGAGATCACATCGATGCCCTTTTGGTACAAATCATCCATCTTCTCTTCGGCGCTGCCGGGCGCGAAACGGGCGAACTCGCAGCTGTTGAGCGTGTCGACGAACTGTTGCGTCAGGTCGTCGGGGACGTTCTTGGCGCGCATCGTCTCGCTCACCGTGTCCATCGACAACTTGGAACGTTCGATGCCCGTCTTGTCGGCGATATAACCCCAAAGGGCCTGCGACATCTCGACATAGAAATTCTCTTGGTCTTTGGCCTTCAGATATTGCAGTGCGTTCTTGAGTCGGCCACGGGCCACCTTGTCTGCCTTACGGTTACGGTTGGCCGCTGTGTCTTGCGTCAGCTGTTCACGCTTCTTGAGCGCGAGAAGCAGAATGACGAAAAGGAGCAAGAGGGCCAGCAGGGCCACATAGTAAGCCGCCGAACCGAAGAAAGTAGTGTGAACGGGGCGCAGCCTGGCATTGTCACGCTTGATGTGACGGATGTCGCTGCCGAGGTATTTGATATCCTCTTGGTTGGAGGCGTAGATGCCGCCACCCTGGTCGGAGTCCTTGCCTTTCTGCACGCTGAGAGTGTAGGCGTCGGAGCGCAAGGTCTGATAGCCGCCATTGGCGGGGTTGAAGTATGAGAACTCCGCCGCCGGGATGTTGAAACTTCCGGCGCGGCGAGGGATGACAAGATATTCCGCTTTCTTCGTTCCCGTGAGACCTTGTGCGTTGTGATCGACCGAAGTGGTGATTTTCGGGTCGTAGACCTCGAAGTCGGGGGGCAGCACGGGGGCGGGCATCTGCAGCAACTCGACGTTGCCTTGTCCCGACACGGTATAGGTCAGTGTGAAGGCGTCGTTGGTGCTCAGTTCGGTCTTGTCGATCTCCGACTTGAACGAATAGTTGCCCACGGCTCCAGCGAAGGAATCGGGCTTGTCGGCCGTCGGCAGGTTCTGCACGTTGATAGTGAGCGACGACGAACTCAACTGCTTATTGACGTTTTTAATGTTGCGGTTGAAGAAGGGATCGTTGAAGAAGACATCAAAGGGGTCGTTGCTGCGACGGTTACTCTCCGTCCTGATCTGGGCGACACATTCTATGGTCATGGGGTCGAGGGTGAGGCTGCCACTGCGTTGGGGCACGATGACCATCTTCTGGATCTCGGCCACGGTGTATTCGACGCCGTTGACATATTCGCTGCTTTGACGCAATGCGCCGCCGTTATTGTCGGAGATGTCCTTGGTCCAGAAACCGGCGTAGGAAGGCATCTTCTCGACCGAGAGCGACGAGACCGGCACCTTGGTGTAGAGCTTGTAGGTCAGCACGACCTGCTCGCCTACGTAGACCGATTTCTTAGAGGGGACCACCTTGAGGAAGAGGTCCTTGCCGCTGACTTCGGGATCGCTGCTGCTTTGTTGCGTCTGTCCCTGTGTCGAGCCTCCGCCAGAGTAACCTCCCGAGCCTCCGCCACTGTTGCTGCCGTCGTCGGGCAGCACCTTGATTTCGAATGGCTCGCTGGTGATCTTTTCACCGTTCACCGTCAGCGAGGCCGCTCCGATACGGAACGTGCCCTCCTGATAGGCTTGCAAGGCGTAGGTGTAGGAGTTACGCACCGTGCGCGTCACCCCGGCACTTGTCATCTGGATGCTCGAACTCGTCGAGGTGAAGGGGCCGCCCACCACGTTAAATCCCTCAAACGAGGGCGCGGTGAAGCTCCTGCCTTCGGCGTTGGCTTCAAACACCACTTGGAAACGCTCGCCCACCACGACCTGCTTCTTGGCCGAGACGGTGAGTTGGGGGTCGTCCTGCGCCCAAAGCCACAACGGGCATAACATCAAAAACAAAATGAGTCGTTTATTCATAATTACCAATCTTTATCGCTCTTCTTTTTGGGTTGTTGTCTTACCTTTTGTTCGTTGACCTTCTCCATGGTCTTTTTCTCTTGGTTCTCAAGGGCATCAAGCATGCGTTGGGCGTCTTCCTTCGACATCTGCTGGTTCTGCTGCTGTTGGTTTTGCTGCTGTTGCTGCTGGTCTTGGTTCTGCTGGTCCTGCTGTTTCTCTTGATCCTGTTGATCTTGCTGTTGGTCCTGTTGCTGGTCCTGCTGCTGTTGGTCTTCTCCTTCGCTCTTCTCGAAGATGGCGGAGACCTCCACGTCGAAATCGGGCATGGTGAAGAAGTTGCCCAGCGGCTGCACCTTCACGGCGGTGTCGCCCACCTGATGGATGACATACTCCTTGAACTGATAACCAGGTTCGGGAGCGTTGTCGAGCTTCACCGTCTCACGACGTGTCGCATCTGTCTGGTCGAGCAGCACATGGCCGCCCTTCAACGTGGTGTCGGCGTTCACCTTATAATAATCGGTGGCCTCCACGAAGTTGGCTTTCACCGTCACGTCGGTGTCGAGCATCTGGAACATGTTGTCGTCGCTGACAGGTGCCGATTCGGTGGCGTCCCTGTTGCTGACCACACGCAGGTCGCCCAGTTGGTAGCCTTTGTCAGGCTTCACGATGATGCCGACGTTGTCGCCCGGCTTCACCAGACTGTCGGTCACCGTGATCTTGCCGTTGGCCACACTGTCGACGCTGACTCTCAACGCGCTGCGGAACGTGGCTGTCACCGTCACGTCGTAGTTAGGCATCTGGAAGGTCGTCTTGTTGACCGGCACCGTGTCGTTACGATTGCCTGTGCGGTAGACGGTGAACTTGTCGAGCACCCAGTCGTTTTCGCCTTCTGCCTCCAGTTTCACCTGCTGGCCTTCGACGGCTTTCTGACGATCGGCGCGCACCTTGCCGTTCTGGATATTGGGGTCGATGTCGATACGATGGGCCTGCTTGAACTCGGCCGACACCTTCACGTCGAACTTGGGCATGATGAAGCTGTTGCCGCTCACCTGCACCTGTACCTCGGGGTTGTCGGCCTTCACGACTATGTATTGCGCCAACGCATAGTCGGTGTCGGGCATGGCTTTCAACGTGACTTTTTGTCCGTTGAAGGCCTCTTTCTCCTTCGCCTCCACCCTACCATGCTCGGGTTGCACCACGATGACCTTGCTCTTGACAAGATGAGCTCGGCAGTATTCGAGGTTGTATAAGGCGTTGGCGTTATCGGGATTCAGCTTCAGCGACACCTTATACAAATTAAAAGCGTCGTAGAACTTGTCCTGCGCAAGGAGGCAGTTGCCCATATTGTACACCGCGTCAGACTTCAGCTTGGCGTCGGGCGACATCTCAACCACTTTCTGGAACTCGGCATAGGCCGTGTCGTACGACTGCTTGGCAAAGTAGGCGTCGCCCAGGTTGAACTGCGCCTTGGCGTTGTTCGGCCTGATCTCCAACGCTTCCCTGTATTTCTCGATGGCCTGCTCGTAATGGCCACCCTTGTAGCTGCGGTTGCCCTTACGGATGGCTTTCTCGTCGCTTTGGGCCGAAACCGACAACACAGAAACAAGGAACGATATGATTATCAGATATTTACTAAGCCTTTTCATCTTTCATCTCAAAAATATTAAACTTACGTTCCCATCCCCTCTTGCCCGAAGAGATGAGCACCTCTATGAGCAGGAGGACGATGGCGCCGCCCACGAACCATTGGAACTGGTCCTCGTAATCGGTAAAGACCTTGGCCTCGATCTCGGTCTTATCCAGTTTGTTGATCTCGTCGTAGATCTTCTCCAGACCCACATTGGAGTTGCTGGCGCGGACATAAATGCCGTTGCCCGCCGAGGCGATCTTTTGCAGCATCTGCTCGTCGAGGCGGGTGATGATGGTGTTGCCATTGCCGTCCTTGCGGTAGCCCGTCTGCTGACCGTAGCGGTTGTATTCGGGAATGGGCGCGCCCTCGGCGAGGCCCATGCCGATGGTATAGATACGCACGCCTTGTTTGGCGGCTTCCTGCGCGGCCTTGATGGCAGCGTCGTTCTCGTGGTCCTCGCCGTCGGAGATGATAACGATAGCCTTGCTATGGTCCTCATCGGGGAACGACTTGAGAGCCAAGTTAATGGCTTCGGCGATGGCCGTGCCCTGCGAGGCCACCAAGCTCGTGTTGACGGTCGAAAGGAACATACGCGCCGCCGAATAGTCGGTGGTGATAGGCAGCTGAACGAAGGCCTTGTCGGCGAAGACGATGACGCCGAGACGGTCGCCGCGCATCTCGCTGATGAGCTTGTTGATGGCCTGCTTCGAGCGTTCCAGTCGGCTAGGTACGATATCCTCGGCATTCATCGAGTTGGAGACGTCGACAGCGACATAAAGGTCGATGCCCTCACGCTTCACCTCCTCCATCTTGCTGCCGCTCTGCAGGTTGGCCAAGGCCAAGATGATGCAAGCGATCATGAGCAAGAAAACAACGAACTTGAGGTGGGCGCGACGGTTGGAATGACTCGGCACGAGGTTCTCGCGCATCTCAATCTTGGCGAAACGCTCGAAACGACGTTTTTGCGCGAGGCGGAACAAGATATAGATGATGACCAGTACCGGTATGACAAGCAACCAGTAGAGGTATTCGGGGTGTTCAAATCGCAATACGTTTTCCATGGCTTTAATCGGTTAAAGTTCTGAAAATAGTCTTACGCAGTAGGAACTCGATGAGCAGCAAGGCCAGGGCCCAGGCCACCAAGGGATAGAACTCCTCGTGGAGGCGGCGGAACTCCGTCACCTCGATTTTGGAGCGTTCCAGTTTGTCGATCTCCTGATAGACTTCGTCCAACTTCTGGTTGTTGTTGGCGCGGTAGTACTTGCCACCCGTTTGGTTGGCGATGGTGGTCAGCAGTTTCTCATCAATCTCAACCTTCATCTGTTGCATGACCGTGCCGCCGAAGGGACTCTGCACAGGATAAGGCGCTGTGCCATAGGTGCCCACGCCGATGGTGTAGACACGGATACCGTAGAGTTTAGCTATCTCGGCTGCGGTGTATGGGTCGACGGAACCGGCGTTGTTCATGCCGTCGGTAAGCAGGATGACCACCTTGGAGATGGCCTCGCTGTCCTTGAGTCGGCTGATAGCGGTGGCCAAGCCGTCGCCGATGGCGGTACCGTCGTCGATGAGGCCGTTCTTCATCTCGGCCAGCATATTGAGCATCACGGCGTGGTCGGTGGTCAGCGGCACCTGGGTGAAGGTCTCGCCCGAGAAAATGACCAGACCCATGCGGTCGCCCGGGCGTTCCTTGACGAAGTCGGAGGCCACGCGCTTGGCGGCGGTGAGACGGTCGGGCTTAAGGTCACGGGCCAGCATGGAGCCCGAGACGTCCATAGCCATCACGATGTCGATGCCCTCGATGTTGGACGTCGAGTTGGTCGACGAGCTCTGCGGACGGGCGATAGCCACGATGAGCAAAGCCAAAGCCGCCATCTTCAAAGCGAAGAGGATATGGCGGAGATAGGCTTTCCAGGTCTTGGGCAGCTTGGCGAAGCCCTTCAGGTCGGAGAAACTCAACGCCGCCTCCTGTTTCTTGTGGCGTAGGATGTACCACGCAATCAGGACGGGCACCAACAGCAGAAGCCACAGCAGTTTGGGATTCGCAAATTCAATGTTCTCAAACATCTTTTACCTCCTCCTTTTCAGCGGGTTCCTCTTGTTTCTGTTTCTTCATCTCGGCCAGGCGGGCCTCTTCTTCGGCCTTCCGTTTTTGGTATTGAGCATAGCTCTCGTTGACAAAGTCCGTCATGCTTGTCATGGCGTTCTCACTCTCGAGGCTGGACGTCGAGTATTTGGCGAACTTTACCAAGTCGGCGACTTCCATCGTTTCCTTCAGTTTGCCATAGGTCTCTTGCGAGAACTGCAGCGGCTTGATCTCTTCCAGGATGTCGTCGGTGGTCATCTCGACAGCGTTCACGCCAAACTGGCCTTCGATATATTCGCGGGCGATGTCGGTGAGCGAGGAGAAATACTCCTTCACCTTGCCCGACTGCCACAACTTCTGCTGGCGCAGGTTCTCCAGGTCACCCACAGCCTTGTCGTAGGGCGGGATGACAGGGCCACGGACGATATTGCCGTTCTCGTCGACTCTACGTTTGCGACGACGCACCAGGAGCCAAATGCCCAAGACGAGCAACGCAAGCAGCAAGACCGCCAAAATCCAGGGGAAGACCTCCTTCATTTGGACGGGGGCCTTCAGCGGCTCCACGATGGGCTTGTAGGCCTGTGTAGTGTCGACCGTCATGGTGGTTGAATAGAGACGAATGGGGTCGGTATACGCCATCAGGCGGTTCGGGTCGTCGAACGAGCGAGCGTAAACCAGCCCGACTGACGGCACCTGCACTTGGCCTGTGTCGAAAGTCATCAGCGTCAGCTGTTGCTTCACGATGACGTTGCTGTCGGCGTCGGCGGTACGTTCCACCTCGCCACGCTTGATGATATCGAGTTGCTCCGACAGCGTGTCGTTGGTGAAGTCGTTCCATTCCACGAACCAGCCATAAGGCACCTTGAGGCTCAAGTCGAGGGTAAAAGGCTTGCCGACCTGCACGTCCGTGCTCTCGACCTTGCCTTCCACCTCCACGTTTTGGGCCTTGAGGCCTATCGTGGCAAACAGCGCGCATATCAAAAACAAAACAGTTTTCTTCATCTTCTTGCCTCCCTTTTCTTAAAGAGTTGCATCAAAGGTTTCACATAGTCCTCGTCGGTGTAGATCAGCGCGTTGTCGATACCGTGTTTGGTAAACTCGCGATTCAATGACGCCGACTTGTATTGTATCATCTCCTGATAGGCGCGATGCCAGGCGCGGCTCGACGTGTCGACCCAGCGTTCCTTGCCCGTCTCCGAGTCGCGGAACTTCACCAGACCCACCTTGGGGATGTCCATCTCGCGGCGGTCGGTGATGCGCAGGGCGACGAGGTCGTGCTTGTTGGCACAAATCTGCATCTCCTTCTCGAAGTCCTTGTCCGTCATAAAGTCGGAGATGAGGAAGGCCGTGGTGCGGCGCTTGATGGCCGACGTCAGGAAACGCAGTCCCTCGCCGATGTCGGTGCCGCGCTCCGTCGGCTTGAAGTCGACGATCTCACGGATGATGCGGAGGATGTGCGAGCTGCCTTTCTTGGGCGGGATGAACTTCTCCACCTTGCTGCTGAAGAAGATGACGCCCACCTTGTCGTTGTTCTGGATGGCAGAGAATGCCAAAACGGCAGCCAACTCGGCGGTCAGGTCGCGCTTCGACTGGCTCTGCGAGCCGAAGTCGTTGGAGCCCGACACGTCGATAAGCAACATCACCGTCATCTCACGCTCTTCCTCGAAGATCTTGACGAAAGGCTTGTTGAAGCGGGCGGTGACGTTCCAGTCGATGTTGCGGATGTCGTCGCCGTACTCGTACTCACGCACCTCGCTGAAGGTCATACCACGCCCCTTGAAGGCGCTATGGTACTGCCCCGAGAAGATGTGGTTCGAGAGGCCTCGCGTCTTGATCTCGATTTTTCTGACCTTTTTGAAAATTTCTGTTGATTCCATGGGTTATTTCGAATGTGCGGCTGCCACGGTGTGACAGCCCTACAACTCTAAACTCTCAACTCTGAACTCTCAACTAAATCACGGCACTTCGATGGTATTCAGGATCTCGTTGATGATTTCTTCTGTGGTGATGTTCTCGGCTTCGGCCTCGTAGGTCAGACCGATACGGTGGCGCAGCACGTCGGGGGCCACAGCACGGATGTCCTCGGGGATGACATAGCCACGGTGCTTGATGAAGGCATAAGCCTTGGCGGCCAGTGCCAGGTTGATGGTGGCACGCGGCGAGCCACCATAGCTGATCATATTGGCGAACTTCTTCAGCTTGTAGTCCGAGGGATAACGTGAGGCGAAGACGATATCAGTGATATAGTTCTCGATCTTCTCGTCGAGATAGATCTCGCGGCACACCTCACGGGCGCGGATGATGTCCTCGGGTCTCACCACGGCGTTGATCTTGGCGCCGGCGCTGGCGATCTGCTGACGAAGAATCAGTTTCTCCTCCTCTTTCTTGGGATAGTTGATGACCACCTTCAGCATGAAACGGTCCACCTGTGCCTCAGGCAGCGGATAGGTGCCTTCCTGCTCGATGGGGTTTTGGGTAGCCATGACGAGGAAGGGATCCGGCAATTTGAAGGTCTCGTCGCCGATGGTCACCTGATGCTCCTGCATAGCCTCAAGCAAGGCGCTCTGCACCTTGGCGGGAGAACGGTTGATTTCATCAGCCAGGACGAAATTGGCGAAGATGGGGCCGCGACGCACCACGAACTCCTCGTTCTTCTGACTGTAGATCAGCGTACCGATGAGGTCGGCAGGCAGCAGGTCGGGAGTGAATTGGATACGGGCGAAGTCGGCATCAATGGCGCTGGCCATCGATTTGATGGCCAAGGTCTTGGCCAAGCCAGGGACACCCTCGAGGAGGATGTGTCCGTTGGCCAACAGGCCGATCAAAAGACGTTCGGTCATCTGCTTCTGTCCGACGATGACCTTGTTCATTTCGAGGTTGATGAGGTCGAGGAATTGACTCTCACGTTGGATTTTTTCGTTCAGTTCACGAATGTCAGTTTCTATCATTGTGTCAGTTGTTTAGTTGTCTGAATTTTGAAGCGGCCCTTCGACGAGCTCAAGGACCGCCGTTTTTGTTCGTCAAAAACTGTGCAAAAATAGCGGTTATTCAGCTTGGATAACTCCTATTTAATAAATTTATTGCGAAAAATTGCCCATATTTTTCTACTTTTGCAGCATAAACAAAAGGAATTATGATTCGCAAAATCTATAAATTCGGTGGTGCGTCGGTAAAGGACGCCGATGCCGTGCGCAACTTGGCACAAATTGTCAGTCAGCACAAGGACGAGGACATCCTGCTGGTGGTCTCCGCCATGGGCAAGACGACCAACATGCTCGAAAAGGCGCTGGCCAACTTCCGCGAACATAACGGCAATCTGGGCATGGACGCCCTACACGAGGTCATCTCCTACCACGACGGCATCATCAACGGGCTCTTCGGCGAAGACGCCAACCCCGAGTTTGGAGAGAACATCGCCGGGCTCTTCATCGAATTGTGGGAGAAACTGCAGAAGACCGACGATCCTTACGACTACCAATACGACCAGACCGTTTGCTACGGCGAGCTCATCTCGACCAGCATCATCCACGAATACCTCAACAAGTGCGAGATCCCGACACGATGGCTCGACGCGCGACAATATGTCATCGCCGAAGACGAGACCCACTACCGCGCCGCCAACCCCGACTGGGACGAGACACGTTTGAAAATCAGCAAATTGAACGATGAGCATATCCGAGGTATCGTATGCCTGACGCAGGGTTTCATCGGCGGCACCGCCGACGGCAAGCACAGCGTCACCCTGGGTCGCGAAGGCTCCGACTTCACAGCAGCCATCTTCGCCAACTGTCTCGACGCTGAGGAGGTCACCATCTGGAAGGACGTCGACGGCTTGCTCAATGCCGACCCGAAAAGAAATATTACCAACACGGTTCAACTACTGCACATTCCCTACTCCGAAGCCATCGAACTGGCCTTCTACGGTGCCTCAATCATCCACCCAAAGACCATCAAACCGCTGCAAAACAAGGGGATAACGCTCAAGGTGCAGTCGTTCCTCAACCCCGACCACGAGCCCACCCTCATCGACGGCGGCCACAGGAAAAACGACGAAAGCATCCCCTCTTATATCGTCAAGGACAACCAGACGCTGGTCTCCATCTCGCCCCGCGACTACTCGTTCATGGACGAACGCAACCTGAAAACCATCTTCGCCGTCTGCGCCGACCTGAACATCCACGCCAACATGATCCAGACCTCCGCTTTGATGCTCTCGTTCTGCTTCGACAGCAACGAGCAGAAGCTGAAGCAACTGAGGGCCAGCCTCAAAGACGATTTCAGCGTCAAGTACAACGAAGGCTTGCAGTTGTTCACCATCAGGCATTACCAGGACGGCTTGGAAAACGATTTCATCAAGGACAAGAAGGTTTTGGTGAAACAGGGCAGCAGAAGCACAATGCAGTTTGTGTTAAGTTAAGGACGGCCCTTCGACAGGCTCAGGGACCTTGGTTCACGACTTTTTTTTCAAAAAAACCTTTAAACCGAAATACTTTTTCGTGTTTTTCCTAAATTTGCGGTCGCTTTTTACGACTCAAAAATCATTTCTATATGTACAAAATCGAAAAACACCCCATTTTGGACATCCCGCAGGAAGACCTTGTGGAATTCCAATATGAAGGCAAGACCGTTAAAGGTCAGCGGGGCAAGACCATCGCCGCCGCCCTTCACCAAGCCGGATATCCCGTCCACAGCCACTCGCTCGACGGTCGCAACCGAAGCCTCAACTGCGGCATCGGCAAGTGCGGCGCCTGTGAGATGCTGGTCGACGGCAAGATCCGACGTATCTGCATCACCCTCGTCGACGGCGTCAAGGAAGTGCGTTCTATCAACAACGAAGCCAACGTGCTTCCCGAAGCCAAGGAACCGCTTCCGCGCGAGGTGAAGGTCTACAAGACCCAGGTGGCCATCATCGGCGCCGGTCCCGCAGGCCTCGCCTGCCGCGAACAACTCAACGCCTTCGGCATCAGCAATATCGTGGTCGACAACAACGCCCGCGTCGGCGGACAGTTCAATATGCAGACCCACCAGTTCTTCTTCTTCGAGAAAGAGAAGCACTTCGGCGGCATGCGTGGCTTCGACATCGCCAAGACCCTGGCCGGTGACAACCACGAAGGTATCCTGCTGAACAACACCGTTTGGGACCTCCTTGAAGGTGGTCGCGTGGCCATCAAGAACATCGAAAACGGCGAGGTGGGCTACATCGACGCACAACATCTCGTGGTCGCCACGGGCGCCGTGCCTTTCATGCCGACCTTCGAGAACGACGACGTGCCGGGCGTCTACACCGCCGCCGTCTTCCAAAAGATGATGAACCAAGAGCACACCCTGCTGGGTAAGAAAGTCCTCACCGTGGGTGCAGGCAACATCGGCTACCTGACCTCCTACCAAGGCATGCAAGCCGGCGCGACCATCAAGGCCATCATCGAGGCCATGCCTCGCGAGGGCGGCTTCCCCGTGCAGGCCAACCGTGTGCGCCGTCTCGGTATCCCGATCATGACGGGCTACACCCTCGTGCGCGCCATCCCGAACAAGGATCATACCGGCATCACCGGTGCCGTCATCGCCAAGTGCGAGAACTTCAAGGCCATCCCTGGCACTGAACAAATCATTGACGACATCGACATCATCAACATCTGCACGGGTTTGATTCCCGACAGCCAGCTGCTCGTCAAGGGTCGTGAGGTCTTCGGCCTCAACACCTACGGCGCCGGCGACGCCATCCGTATCGGCGAAGGTACCAGCGCCGTGCTGCGCGGCAAGCAGGTCGCCTACGAGGTGGCCCAAACCATCGGTGTGCGTTTCAACTATGACGATTATCTTGAGATCTCGAGACAATATATCGACTCGCAACAGCATCCTGTCAGGATTCTTGACAAGCCCAACCTGCCCACGCCCGAACGCATGCAGCTCAGGGCCTTCGTGCAGGCCGACTGCCTCTACGGATTCGCTTGCAACCCCTGCTCGTTCAGCTGCCCGCAAGGCGCCATCAGCAAGCCTTCGACCAACACCGTGCCTACCATCGACTACGACAAGTGCATCGGTTGCATGCTGTGCGTCTCCAGCTGCCCGGGTCTGGCCATCTTCGGTTACGACGTGAAGAAATCCACCTGCTTCCTTCCCATCGAATATGAAGCCGAAGAAGGAGCTGAAGTGTATCTCGTCGACAACGACGGCCAAAAGATCGGCGAAGGCGTCATCGAGAAGATCCTCAAGAAGTCGAACAAGACCAACGTGGCCAGGGTGAAAGCCCGTTCATCACGCCCCTCTGGAGAGGCCAGCATGGTGTTCGAGCTGACGGATGTGAAGGGCTTTATCCTGAAAGACCGTTACAACGCCAACAAGGAACTCACCACGCCCCTTTCTCATAACAAAGGCGCCGAAGACGACGCCGAGACCTACGTCTGTCACTGCGAGGACATCAAACTCGACCGTGTGTTGCGCATCATCGGCAGCCGTAAGACCATCTCCGTAGACGAATTGAAGCACATCACCCGTATGGGTATGGGTCCCTGCCGCGGTAAGCGTTGTATTCCACGTGCCCGTCAGATCTTGCGTTCCTACGGCATCGAGCTGGTGGGCGACGCCACGCCGCGTGCCCCATTGTCGAACCAAGTCAGCCTCGGCGACCTCTACAACCCGCACACCAAAGAGGTCTTTGTCTTCCCCGAAATGAACGACGTGAAGAAAGAGCAGGTCGAGGTGTTCATCGCGGGTGGCGGTATTGCGGGCAGCGCCTTGTTCCGTTACTTCTCGGAAGCCGGCAAGAAGCCCGTGATGATCAACTACAGCCGTGGCGCCTCCTGGCGCTGCATCGGTGGCGGCCGTCCGGCCTTCTCCAACCCCGACATCGCCGACATCGCCGTGCACAACCACGAGATCTTCAAGAACATGCAGAAGGAGCACAACATCAACTACCACCTGACGCACTACGTCAACCTGGTACACGATGAGGCCACCTATAAGTCGCTTGACGCTTCACGCGCCTGGAGCGACGCTTACATGATCGACCGCAAGGACTTCAAGAAGGAAATCTCACCCCTGTGGGACGACAGCAAGGACACCTACAGTCATGCCTTGATCACCCGCGACTGCTGGCAGGCCACACCGGGCCGTGTCATCGACTACATCCGTTGGATCGGCGTTCAGAACGGTGGCCGTTACTTCGAGGACTGCGAGTTGCTCCACGTCCAGAAGGTCGGCGGACACTACGTTACCTTGGTCCGCACCCACGAAGGCGAGTTCATCGAGTACACCTGCGACCACTTCGTCAACGCGATGGGTTGGGGCGCCGAGAAGTTCAACGACATGCTCGGCCTCGACACGGGTCTCTATCCCGTGAAGCACCAAGCCTTCATCACGCGCCGTCTGCCCATGATGGGACCCAATGGAGGTCCGTTAGACATGATCATCGACCGTCGTCACTACAAGGGCTTCAGCGCCGTCTACGGACAGCAGTGGGCCCACACCGGCCAGATCATCGGCTGCGCCAGCCCCGACACCGATGCCTACGAGGCACGTCAGAACATCAAGTACAACAGCAAGGAGTTCTTGGAGATCGTCTCCGAGGTCTTCGCCGACTGGATCCCCAACTTGGGCGAAGTCAGCTTCCTCGCTTGCTGGGCGGGTCGTTACACCGAGCCGCGTTACATCGTCGACCCGGAGGTCGGTCTCTGCACTGGCTTGCGTGGCCACGGCTTCATGCTCGGCCAGTACCTCGCCAAACTTTATGTGGACAAGTACCTCGGCAAGGAGGTGCCCGGCTACATGAAGGACCTCGCCTTGAGTGGCAAGGGCTTGAGCGAGAACGCGTTCAAGTAAAACGAAAAAGGCCGCTGCGATGCAGCGGCCTTTTTTCTTATTTACATCAAATCACCACTCCACTCCGATACGCATGGAGATGCCTGAAGGACTGATAAGCCTGTTTTCATGGATGTAGTTTCCTTCGGCGTTGTAGTAGCCATATTCGCTGATCTTGTCATAATAGGTAGCAGCCACCATCGCACTGAGGGCGAAGTCTTTCTTGGAAGCGAAACGCACGCCAATGCCAAGGTCGCCATAGGCACCCACCTTGTCACCGACGAAAGAACCAACACGCAAGCTCATCACCGGGCTTACCGTCTTGTTATTAATGAAGACATAACGCACATTGGCATAGATCGGCACCAGGCAGTGGTCCGTGTTGGCGTCGAAACCGATACCGATACCGGCAAAGATATGGTCAGCAAAATAGAAGCCGTGGGTAGTCGACAAGTTGATGGTGGTAGGCATAGCCTTGTCAAACACATGCCAGGTGTTGCCATATTCCAGGAAGCCTTGATAGCCACTAGGGATACGGACATTCGATTCTTGTTTCTGAGCGAAGACGCTCGTTGCCATGAACAGCATGACAACCGCTAAAACTAATTTCTTCATGATTGACAGATTTTAAGTGTTAGTTACTCTGTTTTCAATTTTCTTTTATAACGCTCGACCCTTGGTTTTATTTTGAATCGGGCCTTTGCGCAACAATGGATTTACTACAAAAACTATGCCGTTTTGCTGGTCTAGGATAACAATTTGCAGGTTCTCAATGTTGGTTTCATTCCCTCACGAATCCCCAAATCGCATGAACATCTACATCCAAACCTGTATATTCAGCGGGATAGAGGAAATCGATGGACATATTCGTATCCGTCAGGGTTAGGATGGTGCCAGTGGAATCGTGTAACTCCTCGACACCGTTGACGGACATATGGATGGCGTCTTTAAAGATGACTTCATTACCTTTCAAGGATATTCGGCCAACACTCTCTTCTTCGCCATCAGCAATCACCGTTCCGTCCTTTCTGAATTCCAAGGTATGTCCTACAATTGCAGCCCCATAAAGCTCTGTCATACCTGGCTCATTGACAGGCTCACCGCCAATGGTGAGTGAGGCTTCGGTGATTTTCCATGTCCCATAGATCTGGGGTTGTTTATTGCATGAGGCAATCGTTGCCATGGCCGCCACTGCCAGCAGCAGGACCATTGTTTTCAATGCGTTTTTCATATCTTTGATTATTATTGGGTTACTTTACAATGAATTTCTTTGTCGAACCAGCAATACTGATGAAATACATGCCCTCGGGCAGACTGGTCACATCAATCTGCTGGGTTTCGGCGGTAAGGGTGCCCGTCATGAGGGTTTGGCCCATCAGGTTGATGATGCGGTAGGTTTGCCTTGGTAGAGACGGTGCATGCACCGTCTGTACAAACAAGATACCGTGGGTCGGGTTGGGATAGATGGTTAATTGTGCAGCAACGGGTTCCGATGTCGGTTCTTCAATGCCATGGATTTGAGAATAGATGGCGTCGCAGTCATCGTCGCCAATTTTGAAGACGAGTTTATCCCTTAACCAATAACAGCGAAGGCCTTCCACTCGCATGCCTTCATCGTCGCGCATCAGACGTTCGGGGAAGAAACTCGTCAGGTGACCGATACCGCACACGATGTCGCCACTGAATAGGTCATGGGCATCACTCACATGCAACACTCGGAACGTCCTATCGTCGTATTGCAGGCTGTCGATGGCGTCCACATGCATGGTGAGGCTCTGCGTGCCGACTCTAATCTGCCAGCTGTCGCCCACCTCGGCCATGAAATCGTATAGCGTGGTGAACTGGTGCAGGTCACGGTTCCACCAATAAACGACGCCTTCTTCCTCGTACACATACTCGCGCGTCACCTCAGTGTTTCCGCTCTTGTCGTAAAGCGTGTTGGTGCGGATGATGATTTGCACATCCTTGTGGTTGACGGTGGTGTCGCCCGCACACTCCAGATGCTGATAGGTGATGCTGCCATTTTCGTTCAGAATCTCGTAGTACCACTCCGATCCAAAGAACGGAAGAAGCGGAGCGTCCTGGAAGCCGAACATAGGCAAACCGCCATTGGTGCCATACTCATCCCTCTGCCATGCACACAGATAGGGGTAATCCGGCACAGAGTCGAGAACAACTTGAGCGCCAAGGTTCAGGGCTTCCAAGAGGTCATCGGTGCCGTATTGCGGTTGGTTCAACACCCAGTCATAGTTGTAATTACCCTCGTTAAAGGCTGACGAGGCTTGTAACTCTGGCAAGTCGGGGTTGCCACAAGCAGGCAGGTCGTCTTGCTCCAACCAATAGCAGTTCAGATACTGGTCTTCCACCTCAGTGTGGCCAATGATGGCACCATAATATTCCGAACCGAAGCCCGAAGGCAGTTCGGGACCGATGATCGCACCTGCGTTGTAGACATTATAGATGCTTCCAGTTGTACGTCCCACAATGCCACCGAGGGCCTCGGTCGCCCTGCCGGGATTGCCATAAACGGCCGACACCTCGCCACGGTTATACGAGTTGGCTATCACGCCCTCACTCCCATGCCAACCCACAAGGCCACCCACCTCGGAGCCAGTCACAGAAACGGACTTCACGGAACCCATGTTGGCACATTCCATCATGGTGCATCCGCTGACCTCGCCGGCGATACCGCCCGCCCTGAACTCTGAGATGATGTCACCCCAGTTGAAACACCTGGAGACCTCAACATCCCAGCAACGGCCCACGATGCCTCCAACATTGTTTTCGCCACTGATCATGCCGTAATTCTTGCAGCCCCTTATGATTAAATGGTCGCCGCCGCCTCCGACAACACCACCGGCATAATCGCGCGCTACCATGTCAGAGTAATTCACACAATTCTCAATGACCACCACACCGAGCGTGCTATGGGCATAGCCCACCACGCCTCCTCCCATATCAAAGACGGCGCCCTCGCCCAACCTGACATTGATGCTCTCGCAATTGCGGAGATAGGCGGTATCGGACGTGTGATAGGCAACGAAAGAGGCCAAAAGTCCACCTTGTCCTCCCGAGGCAACCGAGTTGACCAGTTCACAATTGGTGACGCAGCAGTTCTCAATAACCGAGTTTGATGCATGTCCTGCAAGAATGCCTATCCCGTTGCCATCCAAAATCCTTGAATCGTCGATGGTGAGATTCTTGATGACCGCCCCTTCGGCTCCGGCAAACAATCCGCTAAGAATGTGATATTGACTGATATACATTCCTTTAATGGTATGTCCATTGCCATCAAAGACACCTTTGAAGTAACGTGGATTGCCCTGTGGTACTTCTCCTCCAATCATCGGCCATTCCAGTGTGCCGCCCTCGTCGTTGAGGCAGATGTCGTCTGTGAGGATGTAATAATGCTCGCTCCCCGTGCCGTCGACGGTCTGCTGTGCCAACAGGGCCAGCTGCTGGGGTGTGGCAATCTGATAGGGATCTTCTTCGGTTCCGTCGCCGCCTTCATACGACTCGGCAACCGTGCCGTCCCAGCAAGTAGTGTTATAAGGATAAACCGCGTCGCAAGCATAGTTTCCCTGGTGATAGATCATCTCGCCGTCAACGAGATAGCAGCGCACGAAATCGGGATAAGGCCCGTCATAAACGATCCCGTCGCAAGCTGAAGGATAGGGGAACAAACCCTCCATACTGCCCAAGCCTTCGATGATGTGGCCCTCACGATAATAAAAGAATTCGCCATCAACCGGGGCGACGTTCTGCACTCGATAGGTATGTCCATCATAGACAAGATCTTCGATGGAATTCACCCTGATTTCATACGAGCAATCATCCACCTCACAAATCCACGACTCACCCACTTCGGCATCGAAGTCATAAAGCGTGGTAAAGGCGTCTATCGTCGGGTTGTACCAATACACCTTGCGGTTGTCTTCGTAGACGTAATGGTTGTCGGCACCACCCAGAAACTGACTTGAAATCACGCTGCACTGGTGCCCTTGTATCAAAGTGTCGCCAAGCACCTCCATGTGGTAAAACGATATATCGCTGCCCATGAAGGAGGGAAGGTTGAAGTACCACTCCGCGCCTTGAGGGGCGAAAGTGCTGTAGTTGGTGTCGATTTCACCGGCTTCGTCCATGCTCTTCCAATAATAACTGCCGCTGTAGAGGTACAGATAGTTGTCGCGCCCCCTAAAAACGCTGCCGTCATTTCCCGCAAGGTGTTCGCCTATCTCATGGAAATGCGCGCCTTGGTCATTGGAATAGGCCAACACCGAATAGTTGTCGTGGCGACGGCAGATATAGACAACGCCGTTGTCGGCAATGCCCAGCGACGCTGACATGGAACCTGCCAGCGTATAACCCGGAATATGCTGATAGCCATTGTATTCGCCCCTAAAGGCGGTTGCTACCACGTTACCTTCGGGGTCAAAATCCATATCCTTGATGCCGACGTTGGGGAAAGCGGCCAGTTCCCAATCCCAATGCACCAAATCCGTAAAATCGGAGCGATAGATGCCGTCTTCCACACCATTGGTCGACCAGAAACTGACAAACACGTCGCCAGCCTCGTTGGCGATCACATCGCCAATATTATGCGTCTGTCCCATAGGGTTGATGTCGGCGCTGTTCCAAGTGGCACCGCCATCCAATGTGAAATGAAGGCTTTCGTAGCCGTAATCGCTGGCACCCCAAATCAACAGGGTGTCGTTCGAAACGGCGTACATCCCTTCCACCAAACAGGTGGGAAATCTCGCCGAAGAGTGCCAAGTGTCGCCATCATCATCCGAATAGTAGACATAATCGCTGTAATTGGGCACCAAGAAGAGTCGGCCTTGTTCGCTGACTGTCATCTCCGAACCACTATGAATGGTTGAACCATAATACACAAGTTCCCAATTCAGGCCTTCGTCCGTCGACCGCCACAAAAAGCCTTCCTCAAAAGAGGTCGAATAGAGATAGCCGTTGGCACCGACTGCCAGGATATGGCCTGGAGCACCGATAGGTTTCCAAAGATTCTGTGCCGGCAGCGCCATGCAGCAACCGAGACAGATAGCAATGAGTGTGATAAACTTTTTCATTGTCGTATGTTTTTGATTGTTATTTATTCACAATAAATTTCCTTGTCACGTCGCCCACGCTGATGAAATACATACCTTGGGGCAGGTTGGACACATCAATCTGCTGGGTTTCGGCGGTGATGATGCCTCTCATTAGGGTTTGGCCCATCAGGTTGATGATGCGGTAGGTTGGGGTAGATGGAGACGCAAGGCATTGCGTCTCTACAACGAGGACGCTATGGGTCGGGTTGGGATAAACGGTTAAGATTCCTGAACCTGTCGAAGGACCGTCTTCCCCAATTCCATGGTGGTATTTCTCATACATGGCATCGCAGTCTTCCTCTCCGTATTTGAACACCAGTTCGCCTTCGCGCCAATAGCAGCGGATGCCTTCCACACGGAAATTCTTGCCACGAGTCATCAGTTTTTCCGGGAAGAAACTGGTGAGATGTCCTATGCCACCCACAATGGTGCCACTGAAGAGGTCTTCATCATCGCTCACCTGCAACATCCTGAATAGTTTCCCTTTATATTCATACAGTTCCACCGCGTCAACATGCATGGTGAGAGTTTCCGTGCCGACCTTGATGACCCAACTGTCGCCTTCTTGGGCGCCAAAGTCATATAGCACGGTAAACTCTTCCAAGTCTTTGTTCCACCAATACACAACATCATCCTCTTCATAGACATATTCGCGAGTCACTTCGCTATGCCCATCCTTGTCGTAGAGCGTATTGGTGCGGATAATGATCGTCACATCCTTGTGATTGACAGTAGTGTCGGCGGCATATTCCAGATGCTGGTAGGTGACGCTGCCGTTTTCATTCTGGATCTCGTAGTACCATTCAGGATTGCCTTCTCCGATAGGCAGATATTCAAAATCCGCGACAACAGTCACATCGAAATTAGGCATGACAAACCGGTTGTCTACCACAGGCACCTTGAGGGTCTCGTCATCTGTCTTATATGCCACAATCGAATTAAGTACATAACTTGGCTCAAGCGTGACATCAAAAGTGACCTCGTCGCCCATCATGACCGAAGAAACAGAGGGTGCGACTTGGTTGCCATTTTCGTTGCCGACGACACTGATATTATATTGGTTGCAATCGTCTTCAAAATGGCCGAACCACACCTGATATCCCCAAACATTATTATAAGCCTCTGTCATTCCACATGGAACGGTCATTACCGCTTCCGTGTTGTACGGGAAAACATTCGCGGCAACATTACTACTTGGTGTATTCCCTAAACAAGCCAGTGCCATCTCACCAGTAGGATAGGCTTGTTGGAAGGCCTCTCCATCGATGAAGACATTTGGGTTACCCAAGATGACCAATCTAAGATTGTCACACGCCATAAAAGCACGATAGTTTATCCTATCAACAGCATGACCAACATACACGGTTTCCAAACTTTCGCATCCATAAAACGCATTCCAACCTATGTTTCCCGTAGGTATAGTAACCGAGTGCAAACCGTTACAGCGATTAAATGCCGATACGCCTATCAATGACACGGAATTGGGAATCACAACCTCCGTCAGATAGTTTGCTCCTGCAAATGATTGATTCGCAATTGTATCTACAGAACTTGGAATGGCATAGGAGTTCGCTCTTCTTCCTGCAGGATATAGCATCAATATGGTTTTGGAAGGATTGAACAGTACTCCATCCACTATCTTGAACCGATCGTTATTAGGATCCAATTCGATGGTTTCCAAACCATGGCAATAGGAGAAAGCACCATCACCAATCATTTCAACATTTTGAGGGATATAAACAGTTTGAAGACTATCACACCCATAGAAAGCAGACTCCTCGATTGCGACAACCGACTCTGGAATAGTTATGGAAGCGAGACTATGACAAGAAGAGAACAAATATTGCGGGATGGTATCAAGCCCCTCGGGCAATGTTGCCGAAGTTAAAGAAGTGCATTCGGAAAAAGCGGCATCGCCTAAATAAGTCAATGTAGCGGGAATGGAAACAGAATTCAATTTATAACAACTTTGAAAAGCCGCACCGCCAATAGTGGTAACTGTTGCCGGAATCGACACTTCTTCCAAATTATAGCATTGATAAAAGGCGCTATTCCCTATCTTGACCAGTTGGGAAGGGATTGATACGGACCTCATGTTGCCACAATTATAAAACAGATGGTCCTCAATGATGGTCATCGACTCCGAAAGGTGCACTTCAGCAAGACTGTCGCACAGGCCAAAGGCCGATCCCCCAAGCGTCGTCACGGAATTGGGAATATCAATAGAGGTTAAACCAGAATTATAAAATGCGCTGCTTTCAATGGCTTGAAGGCCATCGGGCAATGTTATCGAAGCCAAAGACCCACAACCTTCAAACGCCCGATTCCCGATCGTTGTCAAATGACTCGAAAGGGTGACAGAAGCAAGAGACGAGCACAGTCTGAAAGTTTGGTCAGGAATGCCGGTAATTGCATCCGAAAGTGTTACCGAGACCATATCAGGGCAATGCACAAACAATCCTTCTCCAATGCTTTCCACAGAATCGGGAATGGTGATTGAGACCAGTCCAGTATTGCTAAACGCACCGACTCCAATGGAAGTGACGGTATTGGGTATGGTAACCGAGGTCAGATTGGGACAATTCACGAAAGCCATATCGCCTATTTCGTTTACCGTATAGGTTCTACCTTCATACTCTACGGATGAAGGAATTGTCACAGTTCCAGTATAAGTATTGTAATCGGTATCATGGTATGTTACTTTCACCGTGTTGTTACCTGTAATGATGAAATAAATCCCAGTTGCCTCGTCCTGAAACTTAACTCCAATCCAAGGGTTGAATGTAGGAATGTTGTCGGCATCACACCTGCTCTTCGAATATAGTCCACGGCATTTAAAATACAGGAAGTTGTCATATCCTTTGCAAAGGAAACCATCCGAACTACCCGGAACGGGAGGGTACAGTTCAAGTTCTTCGCCAATTTCGGTAAAGGTCTCGCCATGGTCCATCGAGTAGGCCAGCACCGCGGTGTTGTTCTCGGTCTCGATGCTTTTGTACACGATGCCGTTGTCGGCAATGCCGAAGGTATTATAGGATCCAAAGGCGTAGAAACCTGGCACATGCTCGAAGCCGTCGAAATTATCGCTAACCAAAGCATTGCAAACCACATTGCCCTCGGGGTCGAATTCCATATCGTTGATGGCAACACCCTGAAAGGCCACAAGCTCCCAATTGTCCATATCGGAAAGGGTGGCATGATAGACACCGATGTTCTGGCCGCTATCACCGCCATCATTGAGATTAAGACTGAAAAACACATCGCCATTGCCGTTGGCCAAAAGATTTCCGATGTATTGGTCATCCTCGACAAAAGCCGGGCGAATCGTGTCCCAAGTGGCGCCGCCGTCAGTAGTCCAAAAGACAAAATGGGAACTAGCCGAGCCTACCAATGTGTCATTATTTACAGCGCATATACGTTGAGCCTCATCTCCAGCTGTCAACGGGGCAGCTCCCGAGGTCAACTGCCAGCTATCGCCGTTGTCGTCAGAATAGAATGCCCTATAGGGATAACCTTCAAAAAGAAAGATTCTTCCTTCCGGACTAACGCTAAAACAATTCCAGTTCAAATTACAATTGAATCCCGTTTCGTAACCCAATACTACTTGCCAGGTTTCGCCTTCGTCCTGCGAACGGGTAATGGCAATGCCATTGTCAGAACTGCCATAACAATAAAGGCTTCCGTCGGGACCGGCACCCAAGAAAATGCCTTGCATTCCGATAGGTTTCCAATAGTTTTGTGCCTCAAGGCAGCCCAAGCAGGCGAGACAAAGGATGATGATTGATACTAGTTTTTTCATTGTCGTATGTTTTTGATTGTTAATTATTTGATTTCTATATTTGGCTGTTAGCTATTAGCTTTTAGCCTTTAGCAGCGTCAAAGCTGCTAATAGCTAACAGCTAAAGGCTAATAGCTCATACAGCATTGACGATTTCCTCAAAAGTACGTGTGTCCTCGCCGAGGTTCATCTTCATTTGCTTGATGCGGGTCTTGCGTTTGTAGTAGGACTCGGTCTGGGTGTCCAAGAGGATGGAAATCACCTGGTTGGAGAAACCGTTCTTGGAGAGGCAACAGATGCGCACGTCCCACTTGCCGAGTTTGGGATAAAGCTCGAGGAGGCGCTGTGAGAAGCCATCGTAGACCAAGTCGGTGAGGCTGATGAAGTCGGCCCAGTCGGCGTCGGTGAGGTCGAAACTCATCGAGTCGGCGGTCACCTGCTCGCCGAGTGCCTGCGCCGTGGCGTAGACCTTGTTGCGCCCCATGATCTTGCTCGTCATCAGCAGATCTTTCTGGGAGAGCGTCTGCCGGTCGCGGCGCAGGTCGTCGTTGGTGCGGATGAGGGTTTCCATGTCGCTCACCAACTCATGGATGCGGTTTTGGTCACGCTCCATCTGGCCGCGGAACTGCTCCATGGCCAACTTGTGGTCGCTCACTTTCTTCCTCACAATCAATGCGATGACAAGCAGGGCAATCACCGCCGCCGCGATGATAAGCCACAACTTAAGGCTGCGGTTGCGAAGCAGACTCTCCATCTCGCTCTTCTGGGCCTTCAGTTCGTACTCGGCCTTGAGGCGCTGCAGGTTCTCGGAGGCGTGCTCCTGGTCGCTCTGCATCATGCTTTGCATGAAGAGGTCGTGGTATTCAAGGGCGCTCTCCAGATCACCTTCGTTATAGGCGATGGCATACAGCGTTTGGTACACCGACATCCTCACCCCTGCCCTCTCGCTGCGCAAGGCGGCTTCGAGGCAAGGCTTGGCCTCCGCATAATTATTTGTGTAATAGTGAAGCACACCCATCGTCATGTTGGCGATGTCGGTGTTGTTGTCGTCGAGTTCGCCCTCCATGGCATGGCGGATGCAGGCCATGGCTTCGGGGTAGTTGCCCACGGGCAGGTAGTAGTCGCGCCCCATCTCGAGGTAGATGTCGCTCTGCATCGCCTTGTCATCCAACAAGGTGGCGATGCTGAAAGCCGTGTCGTAGTAGCGCTTGGCCTGGTTGAACTGCTCCATCGATTTCGCCACACGGCCGCAGTTGCGCATGGCTGTCATCACCGCCACGGAGTCGTCCACCTGACGGAAGCAGTCGATCGCCTCGCAATGCATCGCGAGGGCATCGTCGAAGAGGCCGTGCTTGTTGTACATCGCGCCGAGGTTGTCCTTGAGTTGGCCTTCAAGGAGGACGGCTTTTTCATCCGTCCCACCAGTGCCAAGGATATTCAAGGCTAGCAGGAATCGCTCAGCAGCTTCTTCCGAGAGGCGTTGGCTGCGCAGTTCGGTGCCTTCCTCATATAAGGTACGCGCACGCTCATAGCGTTTTTCCGGGGTGTCGCAAGAGAACATCGTGAGCGACAGGGCCAGGGTAATTAGCATCAGGGTTTTCAGTTTTGCTTTCATAGGCTGTGTATTTTTGACTCAGGACTTCAGGACTTTCACCCCTTGCCGTCATTGCGGGCTTGACCCGCAATCTCCTTAACGAAATGGATCCGTTTTCGCGTTCAGGAGATGGCGGATGTCCCTCCGCCATGACGGTAAAGGGGTAAGGGTATTACCCCCCGGTCCCATGTCCGTCGATGCAAAAATATACAGAAAAAACGTTTGTCAAGAGGTTTTTGGGGAGCCTCTCGGTTTTGTCCATGCTTTTTTGGATTGTCCAAATTTATTTCATTGAAAATCAATAATGTAAATTGGACATGGACAAAATTTTGTCCCTATGATTTTTGGAAAATCAAGGATAAAAATGCCACTATTCTTCACAAAAACACTTGCGAAATGGAGAATCGTTTGTAACTTTGCGCCATGATGCACAAAATACAAGGTGAAAACGAACGAATTGAGCACAAGAAACAAGTGCTTTGGCAGCAACTGGAACAGATGGGCTGCTTGTGGTCGTATGCCAAAGACGCAAAGCTCGACGATGACCTGCTTATCGAAAAAGCCTTGTTGTACCTTGAGTTTGAGGACTTGCACAAATTAAGTGCGTTATATCCGATGCGGCGCATCCAAAATGTATGGCGACAGCGTTTGGTCACGCAAGGCGAGTATTACGGCATCATCAACTGGCTTTTGGCTGTGATGTTCTTCGACATTAAGAAACCAGACAGATATTTGAAGCAGTATGGAAAACCAAGATTGGAAATTAGGGCTTAGAGCTGAAACAATACCCGTTTTTGAAGCCGTTTCGCAAATGGAAGCGGTCAAAGACTTGTATTTGTGCGGCGGCACGGCACAGTCTCTTCAAATGAGGCACAGGAAAAGTGAAGACCTTGATTTTGAATTGCTTGGTACGCGAAAAGACCGTCCTATGCTTGACTTTTCAGCCATTTCGAATGAAATGTCAAGCGTTTTCCCTGATTGCAGAAAAGAATTTCTTGGTAAAAATCAGTTACAAGTCTTTGTGAATGGGAATGTAAAACTGTCGTTTTTCAGGCCTGAAAACTCAGTTCCAGAATTAAGCAAAGGCTTCATTTACAACAACATTGTCGCCCCTTCTTTGCAGGAATTGTTGGGAATGAAATTGTTCACCATCGCCGTACGCAGTGCATTCCGCGACTATTATGACATCTATGCATTGCTTAAAGAGGGCTATGATTTAGCAAAAGGAGTGGATTATGCGGGACGTTTCTCGCGCCACACCATCCACTCCAAGTTTATTTACAGTATCTTATTGAACGATAATTATTTCCACAAGCCCACCGAATTCTCTCTTCTTGAGCCAAAATACGATGTCTCGACAACTGACATTGCTAACTTCATCAAACAATACATTGAAGAGCATGATATTAAGGTGAAGAAATAATCTGTTCAATCCTTCTGATTTCTCTCCTTCACAATCTCCTCCTGCTTGTCCTTCGGCGTCGGCATGTACTGATGGAACTCCATCGAGTAGTTGGCGCGGCCCGAGGTGAGGTTGCGCAAGGCGGTGGCATAGCCGAACATCTCCATCAGCGGGACGAAGGCATCCAACTTCTGCGAGCCCTTGCGGAAACGACGCATCGCCTCGATGCGGCCACGACGCTTGTTGACATCACCCGTCACATTGCCGATGTAATCGTCAGGCGTGTTGATCTCCACCTTCATCACAGGTTCAAGCAGCACGGGATTAGCTTTCATGAAGGCTTGCTTGAAGCACATCTGAGCACAGAGTTGGAAGGCCATGTCGCTGGAGTCGACGGGGTGTGAACTACCATCCACGAGGACACACTTCACATCCACCACGGGATAACCCGCGAAAGGACCTTTGTTCATGGCCGCGGCCAGACCTTTCTGCACCGAGGGTATGTATTCCTTCGGGATGACGCCGCCCTTGGTGATGTCGACGAACTCGAAGCCGCCGCCCGGGTTAGGCTCGAAGCGGATGACGGTGTGGGCGAACTGGCCCTTGCCACCGGTCTGCTTGGCGTACTTGTAGTTGCATTCGAACGGCGTGGTGATGGTCTCGCGGAATGACACCGAAGGCGCACCCACCGTGACCGGCACCTTGAACTCTTCCTTCAGGCGGTCGACGACGATCTCCAGGTGCAACTCACCCATGCCCGCGATGATGGTCTCTTCAGTCTCCTCGTCGAAGTGGGCGTGGAATGACGGGTCCTCGTTGCAGAGCTTGGCCAAGGCCTCGCTCAACTTGCTGCGGTTCTTCTTGTCGTCGAGGTTGACCTTCATCTCGATAACCGCTGGTGGTATATTGATGGATTCCAGCAGGATAGGCTGCTTATCCTCCTGACAGAGGGTATCGCCCGTCTTGGTGTACTTCATACCTACGAGGGCGACGATCTCGCCCGCACCAGCCTCAGTGATCTCCTCACGTTCCTTCGCCTTGATGCGGAAGATGCGGCCCACACGCTCACTCTTCATCTTGTTGGTGTTGTAGACGCTCATGCCGTTGGTCAGCTTGCCGCTGAAGATACGGATGAAGGTCTGCTGGCCCACATACGGGTCGTTGATGAGCTTGAAGGCCAAAGCCGCAAAGGGTTCATTTTCAGACGGGTTACGCTGGTAGGTCTTCTCCTCGTTGGCGGGGTCGTGAGCGATGACGGCGCCCAGGTCGTTAGGCGAAGGCAGGTAGTCGACGACGGCATCCAGAAGGAGTTGGATACCTTTATTCTTATAGGCGGCGCCACAGAGCACCGGCACCATCATCAGTTTGATGGTGGCCTTGCGGATGGCGGCCATCAGTTTGTCGGTGGGGATCTCTTGGTCGTCGAGATAAAGCTCGGCGATCTCGTCGTCGAGGTCAGCGACTTTCTCGATGAGGTTGCGGCGGGCTTCCTGGGCCTGTTCCATCATGTGTTCCGGGATGGGACCCACGATGCGTTCTTTTTCGATAAAGCGCACCGAGTTCATCTGCACCAGGTCGACCATGCCCTCGAAATCAGACTCCGCTCCGATGGGCAGATGCAACGGCACGGCATTGGCGCCCAAATACTTATGCATCTGGTTGACGACCTCTTGGAAGTCGGCACCCGTGCGATCCATCTTGTTGACGAAAGCGATGCGGGGCACGCGGTATTTGTCGGCTTGGTTCCACACCGTCTCCGACTGGGGCTCCACGCCACCCACGGCGCAGAACACCGCCACCATGCCGTCGATGACACGCAGCGAGCGTTCCACCTCGACGGTGAAGTCGACGTGACCGGGAGTATCGATAAGGTTGATTTGATAGCCGTTCCAATGTGCGGTGATGGCCGCCGAAGCGATGGTGATGCCGCGCTCCTGCTCTTGTTTCATGAAGTCCATGGTGGCCTGGCCGTCGTGGGTCTCGCCCACCTTACGGTTGACGCCCGTGAAGAACAGGATACGTTCCGAAACCGTAGTCTTTCCAGCATCGATATGAGCGGCGATACCGATGTTTCTCAATTTTGAAGTGTTTAAGCTCATTATTGTATGTTGATTTTCAATTCTTTACAATTCTAAATCGGCGCTCCGATTTGAGCGGCAAAAGTACGGAAAAATTTTGGAATGGCGATTCAAGACCTTATTTTACAAATCGACCGATTCTTCTGAAACCATTATCATCCACTCCCTCAACCAAATACGCTCCCGAAGCCCACTCGGAGACATCCAAACGAACTTTCGAAGTCCCGTTGGTCATAACTGACTTGACGAGTTGCCCCATCATGCTGTAAATGTTTACGGTTTGCGTCCTTTCGATCTCAATCGTTACAAATGATGAGGCAGGATTGGGATAGATTTTCAACGATTCTGCTTGGATTGGGTTTTCAGCGACTTCTGTTGGGTCAAAACTATCATTGCCGTCGGTGAGCCATTCAAGGCTGAAGTTATAGAACACCGTCGAATAACCCGAGGAGCCCGCATAGGCTTCCTCGACATAGAGTCCGATGGTGCCGTCAGGCAGGATGCAGAGCGAAGAATAGGCCGAGCTATAAGGCACAATGCACTTCTTCACGGGCCAGGACTCGCCTTCGTCATAACTCACGTAGACCGTCACGTCGGTGCGTGAGTTGCCATAAGGAACGGAATGGAGCAGACGGTTTCTGTCGTGGCCTTGGTTCACGGAGGTGTAACGGATCATATCGCCGTTGCAGGCAGGCGCGGTGATGTCGTACCAAGTGGAAGTAGTCGGCTGCCAAGTCTCGCCGCCGTCCTCGGAGATGTTGTACCATCGGTTGCCCGCATGACGAATGCTCATCAGGATGCGGCCGTCGACCAGTTCCGTGACCTTGGCCTCGTCACCTGAGGTGGAGGCGCGACCCGACACATGCCATGTCTGGCCGTTGTCGTCGGAATAGACGGCATGATTGTAAAGCACCTGCTGCGTGTTCTCGCGGATGGCGGCAACGAAGATGATGCGCCCCGTGGAGGTACGCAAGCCATTGCCCGAACCGAAGAATGAGGCGCGCCAGGTGCGTTGCTCGGGAATGATGCAGTTATCGCCAAAGATGAAGTTGGTGATGTCCTCGGGCTCCGTCCAAGTCTGGCCGTTGTCGTAACTCTTACAGATAAAGGTACGAATGGGATTCGACGGGGTGGAATACCACAAACCGGGACCACCCACAAAGCCTGCAATAAGGCCATTGTCATCATTGCTCCATGCCAAGGCACAGTCACCGAAGCCATGGTTGACACCCGTGCCCAAAGCAATCGTGTAAGGCTCGCTCCAAGTATGGCCGCCGTCGGTGCTGCGGTTGCAGACAATATCGATGTCCTCGGGCAGGTCACCCTCGTTGTATTTGCGCTTGTCGGTGACCGCCACGATGCTACCGTCCTTCGCTGTTATGACGGCAGGGATGCGGTAATTGGTTGAGTTATAGTCACCTGGCTGCAACAACAGAGTGTGTGCAAGGATGATTTCTCGACTGCCCGAAGGCGAGGGATTGGTGAGTTCGTATGTTTCTTCCGCCGTCGTAATCGACTTCAACGAAGCGTCAATCATGTTGCCCTCAGTAGCGTTGTCGGCCACATGCGCCACAACCCACAGGTAGTTGGTACCAGTAAAGAGGTTGCCCTCCAAGTTGCAAGTCAAGTCGCCCAAGACTGGCTCGACGCTACCCAGCAAAGTGGCGTTTTGAGGATGGCGTTCGTCGAAAGCGTTGAACGTGCCCGTCGAATACACCTTTATCTCCCTAACATTATTCAAATCCGTTGTCCCTTCAAGGTTCAGCGTTAAGGATTGCAAAGCAACCACGGCATTATCGCCGCCAAACGAAACCGCCGCTTTCAATAGCACATCGTTAGCGTTTCCACGACCTGTCTTGCGGGTGTCTTGAGCCAAGGTGACGTTCAGGATTTCGGCGCCACCGAAGTTGAAATTCACCATTTGTCCGTTATGACCATGGCCTGATAAATCGGCTAATTGGTTGTCGTTGATATTAGATGCGGAGAAGTCGTAAGCGGCCAGCAGGTTGTCCTGCATGGTTTGGGAAAGACCAGCCAACTCGCTATTAGTCAAGTCAATGCTTATTTCATTAGCGTTCAATGCCATGTCATAAAACCTCACATTGCCAAACGAGCCATTGCAGAAATTGGTCGGCTGTCCGCCGCTGTTGCCTGCCCCTATAAACAAGTCGTGCGTGTTGGTCACAGCCCAATCGTTCACTGCCGCCGCCCATGAACTCTGCGTCTCTCCATTGTGGTAAATCCGAATCTCGTTGTTGGTACGGTCCACGACCAAAGCGAAGTGCATCCACTCCCCTGCTGGCACCGTGACGCCCGTATAAATCGACAAGGCATGTCCCGAAGTCGCAGTGGGCGTGTTGAGGCCCAACGACTGGCCAGCGCTGCCCGTGCCGAAGAACTCATAACCCGTGCGTTCGCTGCCTGCACCTGTCACCGACATATCTCGCTTGCACACATAACGAGGGTAACTGGTATAGGTCTCGTTGCGCACCCATCCCGTAAGGGTGAAGCTTTGGCTGGCGGCGATGTTGAAATCTTCGTGATGCGGAATGCGCATATACTGGTCGGTGCCGTTGAAAGTGATGTAATGGCTAGGTTGCGCGAAAGCGGTCGTCATAGCCGACAGCAAGACAATAAGGGTTAGGATTCTCTTCATGGCAGCAAATGTTAATGTTATATTGGCGACAAAACTAACAAATCTTCGAAACACACACAACTTTTTCCTATTTTTGCCTCGCGAATTATGTCCGACACCATCACCATACGAAAAGGGCTTGACATCCCCATCAACGGAACGCCTGAGTTGCTCCTCACCGATGCGAGGAGTATCACGACCTATGCCGTGAAACCTACTGATTTTGTAGGTCTTACGCCACGTTTGGTGGTTGAGGAAGGGGACATGGTGCACGTAGGCGACGCCTTGTTTGTGGACAAACACGACGAGCGCGTCCGCTTCACCTCGCCTGTCGACGGGCACGTGAAAGCCATCGTGAGGGGTGAGAAACGGAAGCTGTTGGAGGTGGTCGTGGAAGCGGATTGCAAACCCGCCAACTCGGATTGCAAATCCTCTCCAATCCCACAAACCGCCGATGACATCAAGGCGGCCATGCTGCGATGCGGCCTTTGGACCCTGCTGCGCCAGCGGCCTTTCGGCACTATCGCCCATCCTGACGACCAACCCAAGGCCATCTTCGTCAGCACCTTCGACAGCGCGCCGCTGGCGCCCGACTATGATTTCGCCTTGCAAGGCAAGGAAACACTCTTCGCCAAAGGCATTGAGGCCTTATCCACACTGACGGATGGAAAAGTTCACATTTGCTTCCGCCCTAACCAAAAACTAGCGGAGCAATTGACTTCGTCGAATGCTTCGCATTTCTCAACTCTCAACTCTCAACTCTCAACTCATTTTGTAAAAGGACCTCACCCGGCGGGCAACATCGGCACGCAGATCGCCCATATCGACCCTATTAATAAAGGTGAGGTGGTCTGGACCATGAATGCGCAGGATGTCGCCGTGTTGGGCGAACTGGTCACGACGGGCGTTTACCGCCCCGAGAAGGTTATCGCTGTGGCGGGACCTAACATCAAGAACCCGCACTATTATCGCATCAAGTCCGGCGCTTGCTTGTCAGAAATCATTAAGAACCAGTTGCTTAACAGCACTTATCCCAAGATGGACGCCAATGATGACGCCAAGAAAAACCGTGTCATCTCAGGCGACATTTTGAGCGGCGCTCAGGTTGCCGTTGACGGATTCATGGGCGCTTACGACGACTTGGTGAGCATCCTCCCCGAGGGCGACTATTACGACTTTATGGGCTGGCTGATGCCGGGCGTCAGGAAGTTCAGCTTCTCGCGTACCTTCTTCAGCGGCTTCATGCCCAAGAGTACCTTCAAGCCCATGGGTATAGAACTGCCTCGCTTCGAGAGCCTTTGGAAATTCGACACCAACACCCACGGCGACGAGCGGCCTTTGGTCTTCACGGGCAACTTCGAGCGGGTCTTCCCCTTCGACATCTACCCCACCCAACTCATCAAGGCCTGCATCATCGGCGACATCGACCTGATGGAGAATTTGGGTATCTATGAGGTAGAGCCCGAAGACTTCGCCCTTTGCGAGTTCATCGACACCTCCAAAACCGACATCCAAGCCATCATCCGCGAGGCATTGGAGCAATTGAGAAAGGAGGTCGGATGATGTTCAGCAAATTACGCCATACTATCGACAGGATCAAGCCTACGTTCAGCGAAGGCGGCAAGCTCGCTTGGCTTCATAGCACCTTCGAGGCTTTCGAGACCTTCGCCTTCACGCCCAATCGGGTGACCAAGCGCGGTTGCCACGTGCGCGATGCCATCGACTTGAAACGCGCCATGATCGTCGTCGTCATCGCCTTGATGCCCGCCATGCTCTTCGGCATGTGGAACATCGGCTACCAGACCTCTCTCCATGCGACGGATTGGCCCTACGAGCTTGGCTCTTTCGCCAGTTGGTGGTATTGTCTTTGGTTCGGATTCTTGCGCATGCTGCCCATGCTGGCAGTTTCCTATATCGTTGGTTTGGGCATCGAATTTACCTTCGCGCAGATACGCCATCACGAGGTGAACGAAGGCTTTTTGGTCACGGGATTCCTCATCCCGATGATTGTGCCTGTCACCACGCCATTATGGCAACTGGCCCTCGCCACCGCCTTTGCCGTCGTCATCGGTAAGGAGGTCTTCGGTGGCACAGGGATGAACTTCCTCAACCCAGCCTTGGTGGCGCGCGCCTTCTTGTTCTTCGCCTACCCCACCCGTATGTCGGGCGACACTGTCTGGATTGCCAACGACCTCTGGGGCGCCGATGCCATCACAGGCGCCACACCCTTGGGTGAGCTGGCCGCCGGACTGCAGCCCTCGGCCTCCGCTTTGGATATGCTTATCGGCACCACCCCTGGCTCCACCTGCGAGACATCGGTGATAGCGGTCGCACTCGGTGCGATCATCCTACTGATTACGGGCATTGCCAGTTGGCGCATCATGTTCTCCGTCATCCTTGGAGGCGGCCTCATGGGACTGCTATTCAACGCCATCGGCGCCAACGCATACATGCAACTGCCGTTCTACTACCATTACCTGATGGGCGGCTTCATGTTCGGCGCCGTCTTCATGGCCACCGACCCCGTCACGGCGGCACAGACCAACGTGGGCAAATGGATCTACGGCCTGCTCATCGGCATCTTCGCCGTAATGCTGCGTGTCATCAACCCCGCCTATCCCGAGGGCATGATGCTCGCCATCCTGCTGATGAATTGCTTCGCGCCGCTCATCGACCATTGCGTGATTTCAAGGAATATCGCCAAGCGTAAAAAACGCGCCATCATATCATCTAAAACCACCGCCCAATGAAAAAAGACATCAACAGCAACCGTCATATCTTCCTGTATGCCACTATCTTGATAGTGATTGTCGCCATCCTGCTCACGGTGACGGCCATATGGCTCCAGCCTTTCCAGAACCGCAACGCGAAGAACGAGAAGCGCATTAATATCCTTACCGCCGCAGGCATCCCCGATGTCAACGCCAAGAACGCGGCGCTGCTCTTCGAGAAACACTGCACGTCAGAGTTCCTCTTGGACGAGAACGGCAACCCGACGGAAGACAGCGAAGGCCTTCCCGTCTTTGTCATCGACCGCCAGACCAGCGTCATCCCCATGCAGGGCAACGGACTCTGGGGTCCCATCTGGGGCTACCTCGCCATCGCCGCTGACGGCAAGACCGTGGTGGGCGCCACGTTCGGCCACAAATCGGAGACCCCTGGCTTGGGTGGCGAGATCACCACGGAGAAATTCCAAGGCCAGTTCGCCGGAAAACAAATCATGGACAATGGCGACTTGGTTCCTGTTGAATTCGACGCCATCACAGGCGCCACAAAAACCTCAAACGGTGTTAAAGAAATGATTGACAGCACCTTGGAGAAGTATTCAGCGTATTTGAAGAGATTTGCTGAAAGAGGAGAATAAGTCATGTCCAACCTAAAGAAACTCGTCATAGAACCCCTGCGTAAGACCAACCCCGTCACTGTGCTGGTGCTGGGCATCTGCTCATGCCTTGCCGTGACGGCCCAGTTGAAGCCCGCCTTGGTGATGGGTGCCTCCGTGACAGTGGTGACGGCCCTTTCCAACCTCATCATCTCGCTGTTACGCAAAGGCATCCCCAACCGTATCCGTATCATCGTGCAACTGGTAGTCGTGGCCACCTTGGTCATTATGATTGATCAGTTCCTGAAGGCCTTCGCCTACGATGTCAGCAAACAACTCTCTGTCTACGTTGGCCTTATCATAACCAATTGTATCATCATGGGTCGTTTGGAGGCATTTGCCTTGTCGCATGGACCATGGGAGTCGTTCCTTGACGGACTCGGCAACGGACTGGGTTACAGTTTGATACTCGTCATCGTGGCTTTCTTCCGCGAACTGTTCGGCTCGGGAACGCTGTTGGGTTATCAAGTCATCCCGCAGTCGTTCTATGAAGCCGGCTATATGAACAACGGCTTGATGATTTTGCCGCCCATGGCACTCATCGTGGTCGGTGTCATCATCTGGATACAACGGACACGTCACCCCGAGATGCAGGAAAACAACCAAAAATAAGCGGCCATGGAACTCTTCAACCTCTTCGTTAAATCGGTCTTCGTGGACAACATGATCTTCGCATACTTTTTGGGTATGTGCTCGTATCTTGCCGTCTCTAAGACCGTCAAGACCAGCGCGGGCTTGGGGTTGGCCGTGACGTTTGTATTGGTGGTGACTGTTCCTATCAACTACTTGGTCAATAAATACCTGCTGGCACCCGGGGCTTTGGCTTGGATCAGCCCGAAGCTGGCCACCGTCGATTTGAGTTTCCTGACCTACATCATATTCATCGCCATCATCGCCGCTATCGTTCAATTGTTGGAAATGGTGATCGAGACCTTCACTCCGTCGTTGTATTCCGCATTGGGCATCTTCCTGCCCTTGATAGCGGTCAACTGCGCCATTTTGGGTTGCTCGCTCTTCATGCAGGAACGTGGCTTCGGCAACGTAGGCGAGGCGGCCGTGTTCGGATTAGGCTCTGGCATCGGCTGGCTGTTGGCCATCACCGCCATTGCCGCCATCCGTGAGAAACTGCGTTATTCCAAGATTCCCAAAGGTCTACAAGGCGTGGGCATTTCGTTTATTATCACCGGCTTAATGGGTATTGCCTTTATGGCATTTATGGGGATCAAGTTGTAATACCCACCTTTTACCACCCCGCCCGCAGCGAAACATTAGGCAAAATCCCAAACATCGAATAGGCGTAAGCCCGCATCTCTCCTGATTCTATATCAGTTTCAAACTGATACCCCAACGGATTCAGGCGGTTGTAAGCGTTGAACAGGCCAAAACTTGCGCTCCAATTGAAGCCATTCTTATACTTCGGCGAATGATAGGCGCACGAAAGGTCGAGACGGTGATAGGCAGGTGTGCGGCTGGCGTTGCGCTCGGTGTAAACCGGGACGGTCTGCCCCATGTATTCGTAGAAGCCCACAGGCAAAGTGACAGGATGCCCGCTCGAATACTGCCATGCCGCACTTGCACTCCAACGAGGTGTGAACTGATAACAACCATTGATGCGGAAGTCATGCGGAATGTCAGACAAGGCCGAATATGGATTGCCATCGTTGATGTCGTCGATGGTATAAATCACACGCGAATAGGTGTAACTCATCGCTCCCGTGAACTTTCCGGCGTTCTTCGAGAGGTTCAACTCTATGCCGTAGGCCTTCGAATTGCCGCTTCTCACTTGGTTGATGACATTCGGGTTGCTGATGAGCTGCGCATGGTCGATGAAGTCGATTTGGTTCTGGCCTTGCTTGTAATAGAGTTCGGCAGAAGCGGAATACTGGTCACCAAAATCAAGGAAACACCCACCCGAAACCACGTCGGCGATGACGGGTTTCAATCCATTGACAGCCGGGAACCAAGTCTCTAATGACTGATAGTCCAAAGCGGTGTTTTGCAGGACTTGGATATATTGCACATTCCTTGCGTATCCGGCTTTCAGCGAGGTGTTTTCGTTCAGCATGACATTCATGCTCGCGCGAGGCTCGGGATAAAACATTAGTTTCTCGTCGCTGTTCAAGGGGTGGAAAGCCGACAGGTGCAAGCCGTAGTTGAAGCCCAACCACGACAAGGGTTTCCAGTCGTTCAGCGCATAGACGGAATACTCCATCGCCTGATAATGCGGCAGACTCATGCCGATGCTGTCGGACTCTCCTGGCATGAAGGCATGGCGGATGGCTCCTGCGCCAATGCGGAGTTCGCAGTCAGGAGCGATATAATAACTCAATGCGGCCTTCAGGTTAAGGTCGGAAATGCCAGTGCGCCAATTGTATTTTCGTCTTTTGTATTGATAATCAATGTCGTTGCTGTAATCGCTGACGATGAAGGCTGTATTGAGGAACCAACGGCTGCCGAAGTTGTGCGTCCAACGCAAGGTGCCCGAGGTGTTGCCCCAAGTGTTGTAGAGCCCGTTGGAATGGTCGATGCCGCCCATGGACTCAATGACATCGTGGCCTCGATAGAACGAGAGATAGATGCGGTCGTTCTGCCCGATTTTGGTATTGATTTTTGCGTTCAAGTCGTAAAACCTCGGCACAAGCGGCATATCCTCATTGGGGCTAACGAAAAAGTCGATGAAACTCCTTCGCGCTGAAATCAGGTAAGAAGCTTTCTCCTTGACGATGGGGCCGTTGGCGGTCAAAGTGGCGGCAAAGGGACTTAACGACGCCGAAAAATCGTGGTGGTTCATGTTGCCTTCCTTCATCTTGCAGTCGAGGACGGCCGAGACGCGCCCGCCATATTGCGCAGGCATGTTGCTCTTGTAGAGCGTCACCTGGTTCACCGCCTCGGGATTGAAGATGGAGATCATGCCGAAGAGGTGCGAGGGGTTGTAGATGGGAGCCTCGTCGATGAGGATGAGGTTCTGGTCGTTGGTGCCGCCGCGCACGAGCAGTCCCGACGAGGCGTCGCCGATGGTCTTCACGCCCGACTGCATCTGCACCGCCTTGAGGATGTCGGCCTCGCCAAACACACTCGGCAGTTTCCGTATCGAGTTGATGGTCAGCATCTCTGCATGGAATTCGTTCTGCTTCTGCGGGCGCTCCACCGATGCTGCTTCAACGGTGACTTCGCCCAATCCCACGGAGTTTTCCTCCAACTTGATTTCCAAGGTTTGGTCCGCATTGAGTTGAATTTCTATTTCCTTGGTGTTATAGCCCAAATAGGCGCATTGTAACTTGTGTTTTCCAGCGGGCAAACGCAGCGAATAGAAGCCGTAGCCATTGGCCGAAGTGCCTGTTTGTGAGGAGGCCTCATATAATGTGGCACCGATAAGCGTTTCGCCCGTGGCGGCATCGGTGATGTGGCCGCTTAAAGTATAGGTCTGTGCCTGAAGACAAACAAAAGAGGCAAAGAATAATATGGTGATGAGGATACGTTTCATGGCTTATTGGTTTTCGGGGGTGAGGGAGTTGTAGATATCGTGGTAAGTAAAGGGTTGGCGTCGCACATCGGAGGCAAAGAAATAGCCATAGCCGTTCTTGACATTGCCTCGCACGTTGCCCGAAATGGTGGCGAACAGGCCCAGGCTCCAGTCGTCTTCGTTGAAGACATCCAACAGGAAGGTGTAGAACTCGGGCGAGACCGAACAAGTGATGAAAGTCTCGTTGCGATCGAGGGCGTCTTCCGTGACATGATAGGAATACCAGAACAGCCTGGCGGTGAACAGTGCCGAGAGCGACATGTCGTTATGGATGAAAGAAACGCTTTCGAGGCTATCAATGGGGAAATCCTCCGACTGATAAAAGGTCAGGCCGCAGATGACAGGCTGTTCCCCAACGGTATATATGTGTTTGTCAAACTGGAATTCATGTGCCATCTTGCCCGATTGCATCTGATAACTCCTCACTTTTGTGTGGTCCTGGATGATTTGGAAGTAATCCGTGTTGCCCAAAGGCGTCAGATAGTCCTCAGCGGTGATGTCGCCTGTGGGTGTCTCAATGACGAGTTTGTAGGTTTTACCCGCTTCGCCCTTGAAAGGTTGCTCCGAAACGAAAACCATACTGCTGCGGTCAGCTTCCTTTTCAATATAAGGAATCGTGTCGTTGCCGCAAAGCACGAAAACGCGGTTAATTTCGGGCAAATCATTCTGGTTGTCGCCCCATTGATGCACAGGCGAAATGGTGACGCGGTGCTGGCGCGTCTCGGTGGTCACATTGCCAAACACGGCGACGGTGCCGTTCAAGACCTCGCCATCCGGCTGGTCGAAACTGTTAATGTCAACTTCATCGATTCGGCTGCAGGAAGCAAAAAACATCGCAGCCAAGAAAAACAAAACAAATCTGCAAACTCTCATTATGGTTATTATTTGGTTGTTTACACTTTAATTACTACTCCTTTCAACGCTCAACGGAAATAGTTTATTGCCCCACTTCGTTAGCACGATAGTACGATAGCACAAATATCGAAAAAAAATCCAATCCCCCTTCACTTATCCAGTTCCACATCCGGACACAACCTCTCAAACATCCGCATCCGTTCATAATAAGCCCCATCGAATTCCGAGGTGTCAACACTGGCAGGCTTTTGCGGCAATTCCTTGTCTCTTCCTTCCCGGCATCCAGCCAAAATCAGAACTGCCATCAGGGCGAATATCCTTGTCGTTTTCATAAATCACAACCTTTGTCTTTCTTCCTCTCCCGCCAAACTTCCACGGTACTTGCTGGTCTTGGCCTTCAGACGGTACCGCACGGTCAGGTAGATTTCGCGTGAATCGTCAGTGCCGTTCTTGGTAATGCGTAGCCTCGAATAATAGTTCTCGTAACAATAGCTCGTTTGGTTGAACAGGTCACTAATGCCTAAAGTCACCGTTAATGACTTGTCGAAGAAGGCTTTTTGGACGGAGAGGTTGCACACCCAAGCATCCTTGAAACGGTAACTAATCCCAGAATGTCCTTTTCCCGAATAGTACAGGTCGGCGTTGATTGTCCAATCCTTGGGCAAAACGAAAATATTGGTGAAAGAGCCAAAGGGCGTTATCTTGTCGAAATGAACGATTTCGTCCTGGCTTTCAACTGAGAACCATTGTTTGCTGAAACCAACCGACAGTTTGGGGTTCCAAACGCCAATCGTCGGACCGACCGACACCATCGTCCACATCTGCGGAATGCGGTCGAAGTTACGAGGCTTCAGCAGCGAGACATACGACGAGCCTTCTACAGGTTCGGCCCATTCAATGATGGCATTGCGGGCATCCTGAAAACCTGCGGAGAACTGCATGAACTTCCACGAGGCCATGAGCGAGTAATCATGAATCAGCCAAGGCTCTAATAGCGAGTTTCCAGTCTGCAATGTGAAGCGGTTGATGTATTCCACCGAGTTTCGCAGGTCGCGGTAAGACGGGCGACTGGTCTTCGCGGAGTAACTCGCCATGAGTTGCACCTTATCGATTTGCATCGACAATGAGGCGCTGGGGAAAACATGGTCGAACTTGCGGCTTTGGCCGTCAATAGGTTGGTCTTGTTCGTAATAGTCGTAGGCAGCGTGTTCATAGCGGCAACCTACGGCAAACGATCCGATGACCGTCTCACTGAAAGGCACCATGCGGCTGTATTCCACAAAGGCGGCAAGATTTCTGTCCTTAATCTGTGTGAACGAAGTTTCGGCATACTCGGAATGGCTGATGTAATCGTCACGGCGAGAGGTGAACGAAGCCTGACCGCCATACGAAATCTCACCGCCGAAAAGAGGTGTGCTGAAGGTCAGTTTGCCAGCCAAAAAACTGTTTTTCACGGGGTTTTCCCATTGAATGACGCGGTCGTCCCATTCGCTGCTATGCTCAATACCGTTACTATGGTTGGTTTGGCCGTTGCTGAGGAAATCGGCATTGAAGTCAATCGAAGTGTTTCCCAATTTACCGAGATAGAAGGCATTGACACGATGCCCCATGTCGTAATCGTACCGCAACTGTTGACGGCTTTCCAACTGGTCATAATAGGCACCGTCCATCTTGACAACACTGTTGATGTGAATGGAATCGTCCATCAAAGCCCAGAAAGTCGGGCAGTAACGTATGCCAACGATGTTTTCATTACCGAAGGAATAGTTGGCCTCAAACACGCTGTTGACGCGGGCTTCTCTCATGTTCTCCTTTACGGTGTATTGCTGTATCCAGTCGTTTTCCACCTTGTTTTCCTGAATGAAGCTGGAATGCTGCAAATACGTCACATCCCTATAATCGACGGTGGCCAACAGTTGCCAGCCTTTCTTACGATAGTTGAGGCTCACGATGTCGCGCAAGTCGGTGTTGGCCGCCGACTGATAAACTGATGAACGCACATCCACGCCCAAGCCCTCGTTGGGATTCTTCTTGGTGACAATGCGCACTACTGCCCCGACTGTGGCATCATACTTCGCTCCCGGATTAGTGACCAGTTCCACGCGCTGTATGTCCTTGGCGTTGAGTTGCTCCAGTTCACTATGGTCGCGTACTTGCCGCCCATTGATGAAAACTAAAGGTTCGCCTTTGCCGAACACCGTCAGTTTGTCGTTGTTCTTGACAATCCCTGGAATCTTGCCCAACACATCGTCGGCTGCACCCACCTCGGCAAGGATGCTGTTCTCGACGGTGGTCACTTGCGCGTCACCTTTAAAATATACGTCAGGCAGCCCTGCGCTGACGGTCACTTCTTTGAGGCTGACGGCATCAAGTTCAAGCTGGATGGTGCCCAAATTGGTTTGTGTTCCCGAAAGAGGCAACCATTTGTCTTTGTAGCCAACGAAGGACACCTTCAGCAAGGCCGCGTTTTGTACCTTTGCCATTTGGAAAGCCCCATTTTCATCAGTGACACAGCCGCCTAAAAAGGTCGAGTCTTGGCTCAACTGCACTACATTGGCGTAGGGAACAGATTGGTTGGTTTCGTCAACGACTTTACCGCTAATGTTCTGTGCTTGCATGGTCATTCCTCCCACCAACATCAGGAGTGCAAGCTGGGCATAGATTCTAATTGCTTTCATAACCATCAGCTTTTGAATTATTTCAGTTTGATCTGATATACCTTATCATCAACCTTTTCAATGGCATAACCAGTCTCCAAGCGTATCTGTGCGTTTTGATCATCTTCCGAATAGGGAAGGATGAAACAAGACCAATCAGACGTTATCATAATGCCGTTGTCGGTTTCTATGGTGCCGAAATCTCCACTAAGGCGCATCTTCTGATAAATCGTGCCGATGCTGTCGTACTTTACAAGATGCTCGTTGGGGTTAAAGGTGAAATTGATTCCATTATTGGGAATCATCAGCCATTTTGAAGTTGTAAAACGGTCTTTTATTGCTGCATCTATTAGTATTTGGGCTTCAAGCCGATTCCCTTCACTCTGAAGGAACTCCGTGGCTTGATAGGTTTCAGCCAAACTGATAACATCCTCCTCATCAACGCTCTCTGGCAGGTTAATGCGTGACATCAACAAATCCTGCATCGTCATCCCTATGCGGATGCTGTCTCTCCAATTCGGCATCATGTCATCAAGGACAAAACCGTATGCTGGTCCTGTCAAGTAAGCAAACGAATTGCAGTAGCCGTCAGCATCCAGACCTTTCTTTATGGCAGCGGCTATAACGCCTTTCTTATATTTTTCATCGATGGGCAGCAGCTTATAGGCTGTGTATTCTGCTAACCCTTCATGACATTCAAAGTGTTTTTCGTTCCCATCAGGAAACTTTGTCTGACGATATTTCCTTACCATCAAAGCATCATGCAGATGCTGGTCTATACTACCTTTTTCTATCAGCAAATCCTCCAAAATCATCAACTCCAGTTTCATAAGCAATGCGCCTTCCATTACATCAAGGTGTTGATTTTGCGAGGTGATGGGCGGAATCCCTATTTCATTCTGAATGCGATGCCAACTCTCGTGGATAAGCAAGTGCGTAGTTGAAATCGCGTCTCTTCCCTTATCCCACATCACGCAAGTCCAGCGCTCTCCGCAATAATCCAATGAAGTGTTGGCAAGGTTGATTTCTTCTGGAAGTTGACCACAAAACAAATCACCCTTTTGAACAAAGGAATTAGCCTTATTTTGTTTGTTTGCCACAACCGACCTTGTGTTAGGGTCAACAAATATCGTCGGGCCAAATAGGTGCTGCCCCCATAATGCTCCGCCGTCAGCATCACAAACGGTTTTGAATTGTTTCAAGGCAGATTCACATTCTCTTTCCATTTGGTTTTGAACATTCTGTGAGCAAGCAGTCACACATAATAACATGTCTGTAGCTACCAGCAGCATCAGCATTAATTTCATAGTTGTTTTCATAGCGATTATTCTTTTCCTTTTGTTGTTAAAAACTACTACTTCACCATTATCTTCTCCATGAAGATTCTTCCTTCCTCGTCTCTAATCCGCACCAAATAAACGCCCTGCGGCAACTCCGCCACAGTTATTTCATTCGTGCCTCGCATAGTCTTCACCACTTGCCCAAGCGTATTATAAACCTGCACCTCATCAGCTTCAACGCCGTCGATGTAAACAGTTTGGGAAGCAGGGTTTGGCCATAGTGTAAAGGATTTCCCTTCCGTTTCGTCCACAGCGTCAATGCTGACAAAATTCGCCGTTAGCTGTCCGCCTCTTGCTATCATGTGAACACATTCTTGTTCTGTTGAAATGGTATCGCCGTCCAGGTTAGTCCAGCCGACAAACTGGTAGTTTGCATTTGCTGAAGCAGAAAGATGGGCAAACTCACCAAAATTATAGATCCCTGAACCTACAACCGTGCCACCGTTTTCGGGACAAGCAACAACATCTATTTCAAACTCCTCATACACCGACTTGCGGCTGCGGTAGATTTGATTGTCGTATTGTCCAAAAGCATACAAATAACCATCATTGGAAAGATGCAACTTGCTTATCAATTTGTTTGGCATCCCCAACTCGAGACAATCCCATGTTTCGCCATCATCCGCAGAGCGGAAAACGCCCCAAGGCATTCCCCAAGAATCGCAATACAAATTGGCATACAATATATCGTTATTGTCAACGGCTATCGACTGAACGCATTGGGATGGCAAAAACGATTGCCATGTCACCCCGAAATCACTTGACCGAAAAAGACCTGGTGTTTGCAATTCCGGATTGGTTATGCAGCCCACATAAATCACATCTTTTGAATTATTGGCCAAACAAACCATGCTCTCATCGATCAATCCTATGTTTTCCCACGTTTCGCCATTGTCGGTCGATTGGAGTAAGCCCCCTTCGCCCATGGCAAGATGGTCGAAAACGGAAGCCAGTATAGTGCCGTTGTTAAGTTTAAGCAGGTCTGTCACCTCACAAATTAGGCTATGGTCCACATAGACATTGGTCCAGGTCGAATCCCAATCCGTTGATTTGTAGATACCTTCCCATGTGCCTAAAAGCAAGGAGTTGTCGGAAGTCACACCTATTGAGACACCGTTCGTAGTGGTAGGAACGGGCAACGCCGTCCATTCCGTACTTCCGGCTTCACTTTTTTGCAAAGGATGTCCGCCATAATTTGTTCCAGCCAGCAAAGTGCCGTCCGTATGCTCATATAGGCGCAGTATTCCGCTGTTTTCCAATCCAATGAGGCTCCATGTTGCTCCACCGTCGGAAGAACTGTACACGCCCGTTGCGCCTACAATAATGTTCCCTTCGGCATCCTCTATGAGCGAGAAAATACCTGTTGTTGGTGGGTCAATATCCATCCAAAAGTCATCTACTGTTTGTGCTTGCATCGTCACCCCTCCCGCCATCAGCAGGAGCGCAAGCAGGGTGTAAAATCTTGTCGTTTTCATATTCGTTAGCTTTTAGAATTTTTCGGCAAAACTACACCAAGCCCCAGCGCATGGCAAGCAAAACCATGTACGGGTTTGTACGGGTTTTTCGCTATCGTACCGATAATCAATTAGATGTAGATTCCTCCGCGAAGCCTCGGAGAGTGACCGAAAGAGGCTCTTCAGCACCGAAAATGGATTTCATTTTGCGGCCTCGGTCGTTCACGGTGGTGTAAGCCCGCTGCATCAGGGCAGAGATGTCGGCGTCAGAAAGGCCAAGCAGATAGAGGCAGCAATAGTCGAGGTCGTTCTTGGTAAGGTTGGGATAGGCTTTGGCTAACCTAACGGTGAACAGATTGAAATGGCGGTCGGCGGCATCGCGCAACGCCGTCACCTGTTCCTTGCTTAAGGCGGCGTCCTTATAAAGTTTGCAGTCCATCTGCGCCTTGAACTGTCCTTCATGCACCCGTTCCATGATGAGGCGGCAGATAGGCTCATCGGTGAACGATTCAGCCTGTTGGGGCTTCGCGTTCACCTCCTCTTGCCGTTTGATTTGGTCCTTTAGCTCCCTCACTTCCTGGTTGCTCTTTTTCAACCGCCCCGACATCGACGCTTTTTCCAAACGATGGGCTTCCCTTTCGGCTTCCAATTTTTGGCTCTCCAACCGGTGTGCTTCACGCTCAACCTCTATCTGCTGGTTGGCTTCTTCACGTTGCTCTTTCATCTTGCGCCTGTGGAGCAGCCAAGCCGTAAGAGCGGCCAACACCACAAGGATGCCTGTTGCCATTATCATCCTGTTTCTTTGGACACGGACTTTCCCCTGCCTTTCGGCATCGGCCCGTTCCTGTTCCCATTGTAGATGCTGCTGAAACAACTCGTTAAGTTGCGAGACCTGTGCATTGCTTTCCCCTTCCGATACGGTGTTTCCCGCAATATACATCGAAAACTGGGCGGCTTTCAATGTGTCTCCCTGATTTTGGAATATCTCGTAAAGATATCGCGCCGCAATCCTTTGTCTGGCAGCATCCTCCATATTCTCAAACACAGGCGTTAAATAAACTAACGCTGAATCATATTGTACCTCCTCACTATAAATACTGCCAATAGTCAAATAGCGATTCAATTTCTCTGTTTCATCTGTGGTTTGAATTGCCATACGCCTCAGATCATTCACCGAAGGCTCAACCCCTTTACCCATTTGATAATACAGAAAAGCCCTGGCCGAAATCAAGTCCCTGAAAACCAAATTGTTCGTATCGGGCAATTGTTTCAGTGCCTCATCGTAATAATAGGCTGCGCTGTCGTATTGGTTCAATTTGCTATACTGTTTCCCCATAAACATCAAAAATTTGGAATGGTTGAAAGGGGAAATTGGTTCTATATTATTGAAAACGAGGGCTTTTTTGCCACAGACGATGGCTGGCTCCTGCATAAACTGGCCAGAAAACAACTCCGCAAGGCGGTTGTATGTGCAAACCATGAAACACGCCTTCGTGCCCAACAGTTCGTTCTCGTGATAATGGCTCTCCATCGTCCGCAAGGCAAAGAGGTATTCCCCACACGCCTCAACCACACTGTCCTTTTCAGCATATCCCACACCATTAATATAATGCGCCCGTGCCGCCAAAAAACCGTCATCAATGGAATCAAAATACCCCACCGCCTTCAGCAGATCCTTTCGGTTACTCTGCCTATAATAATTCTTATACAGCAGCTCCGCAATCAGCACCTGGCAGTAATGCCCGTTAAACTCATCCAGACTATCTGCTGCCGTACTTGAAGCAAACTCCTGAAGCATCGCAAAAGCACTATCGGGTTGTTCCCTCATTAGGCTGTCAATCTCCGCCAATACAGGAGACGACGGCGTTTCAATAGATTCAACGACCTTGGTAGGGTGGTCGCAGGCTACCGTTAACGCCAACAACAGGATTCCTATGTAAAACCAACGTTTCACGCTGCAAAATTAATCAAAATCCATCAAACTCAATCAAAAACTCTCTATGCAAGGAAAAATCGGAAAGTGCAAGAGATTTGACGAAAAAAAGCCTATTTTTGCGCTCAAATTCAACTTTTGATGAATCTCTCGACCACTTTGATTTTGAGTATCGCCGTTTTCCTGAGCATCGTGCTGTTGCTCGTCGCCCTGCTGCTCATTGTGCGCAACAAACTGATGCCCAAAGGCAAGGTGAAGATCACCATCAACGGGGACAAGGAATTGGAAGTGCAGCCCGGCAACTCGCTGATGGCCACATTGGCCGACGAGAAGGTGTTTCTGCCCTCGGCCTGCGGCGGCAAAGGCAACTGCGGCCAGTGCAAATGCCGTGTGGTGGAAGGCGGAGGCAGCATCCTGCCCACCGAGGTCGGCTTTTTCTCGCGTAAGCAAATCCAAGAGCATTGGCGCTTGGGCTGTCAAGTAAAGGTCAAAGAGGATTTGAAGATCGTGGTGCCGCAGTCGGTGCTCGACGTCAAGGAATATGAATGCACAGTGGTGTCGAACCGCAATGTGGCCACCTTCATCAAAGAGTTCAAGGTGCAGTTGCCCGAAGGCGCGCACATGGACTTCATCCCTGGCTCCTACGCCCAAATCCGCATCCCGAAGTTCAGCCTCAGTTATGCCGACTTTGACAAGGAACTCATTGGCGCTGAATATCTTCCTTCGTGGGAGAAGTTCAAGATGTTCGACCTGCGCTGTGTCAACACCGAGCCGACCATCCGCGCCTATTCCATGGCCAACTATCCCGCCGAGGGCGACGTCTTCATGCTGACGGTGCGCATCGCCACACCACCCTTCAAACCCGACCGCTCGGGTTTCATGAACGTCAACCCTGGCGTGGCTTCGTCATACATCTTCTCGCTGAAACCCGGAGACAAGGTATATATGTCTGGTCCTTTCGGCGAATTCCATATCAAGGAGCACGACAACTCTAAACTCTCAACTCTAAACTCTCAACTCCCTGAGATGATATGGGTTGGTGGCGGCGCTGGTATGGCACCGCTTCGAGCTCAAATCATGCACCTGACCCGCACCTTGAATGTCAGAGACCGCGAGATGCATTTCTTCTATGGCGCCCGCGCTTTGAACGAGGTGTTCTATCTTGACGACTTCCGCCAGTTGGAGCGGGACTTCCCCAACTTCCATTTCCACCTCGCCTTGGACCGTCCCGACCCCGCCGCCGACGCGGCTGGCGTGCCCTACACAGCGGGCTTTGTGCACCAAGTGATGCTCGACACTTATCTGAAAGACCATCCCGCCCCCGAGGATATCGAATACTACATGTGCGGTCCCGGCCCGATGAGCGCCGCCGTGGTCGATATGCTCGACAATCTCGGTGTCGCTCCCGAGAACATCCTTTATGACGACTTCGGAGGGGAGACAAAGAAATAACAACGTGGCCACGCTCTCGGCAGCGACTCATTATGGCTTTACGCTCGAGGAATTAAAAAAAGAAAGGCTGAAGGAATTCTTCGGCTTCAAATAAGGCACAATCCTTCGTGCTTCAGCAAAGCTATCTTGTTGTGCAAACCACCACCATAGCCCGTGATTTTACCTTTGGCACCCATCACTCGATGGCAGGGCACGATGAGGCAGACGGGGTTCCAACCCACTGCGCCACCTACCGCCTGCGCAGAGTTGATTTTCAACCGTTTAGATATTTCCCCATAGGTCATGGTTTGCCCGAAGGGTATCTCGCCAACAATATCCAGCACTGCCTTGCGGAATGGCGTTAAGTCGCACATACAATAGGCAGGTGTGAAATCGGGCTGACGGCCTAAGAAATAGACGTCCAACCAACGGCAGGTATCATGGATGATAGGTGGTAGAGACGTGGCGCGTCGCGTCTCTACGACATTCGATGAATGTTTGTTTTCATTATGCGATCCTTCAAACCAAAGTCCCGTCAGCGCCTCGCCGTCGGCGCTCATCAGCATGTTATCGAAGCCCTCGGGTGTCTGATAGCGAAACACATCCATCGTCAATCCTCCGACGCAAACTTTTTCAATGCCGTTTCGTCCAGACGCTGCACGGTCCATTCGTCCATGGGCACGGCACCGATGCTACGATACACCGTCAGGGCGGGTTTGTTCCAGTCGAGACAGATCCACTCCATGCGGCCACAGTTTCGCTCCACGGCAATTTTGGCTAAGTATTTCAGCAGGGCCTTGCCATAGCCACGACCACGTTTCTCAGGAAGGATGAACAAGTCCTCAAGATACAGACCCTTGCGCCCGACAAAGGTGGAGAAGTTATGGAAAAACAAGGCGAAGCCAATAACCTCGCCGTCTTCCTCGGCAAAAACCACCTCGGCTGAATGCTCCACAACCAGGGAATGGTAGATGGTGGCTTCGTCGGCCACGACCTCATCGGCGCATTTCTCGTAAACGGCGAGTTTCTTGATGAATTCGAGGACGAGGCCTGCCTCTTCGGGCTTCGCGGGACGGATTGAAAATGAAGAATTCATGATTGGTTCCATTTGTAACACTATAAACTATCTTTCTTTTAAAGAATCACAAGGTCGCTTTTGCCCAAATTGCAGTCGGAGCATAGAGTTTGCAGGTTTTCCATTATTGTCTCACCACCTTTTGAATATGGGTAGATATGGTCAATATGCAAGACCACAGAAGGGTCTGTTGCGGGCGATTTGCCACATTTACAGCATTTAAAATGGTCACGAACCATCACCTTAAAACGTAAACGAAGGTTGATATCGCGTTTCGTTTTATGTTTGAATGGTTGCTCCTCTATCAAGACTTTATCCAGAGCTACTTCTTCAGAAACAATCTCATTCTTTTCCTCATCATCATCCGAATTGACATATGACACAAAGGCCTCTAAAGCTTTACGCCAACTTCCAAAACGTCGGCGATATGTTCCGGCACTAATCTCAGCCCCTTTCTCAACGCTAAACTCCTCATATCTAGGCTGGCGCCCCAGTTTTATCCACATACGTTCCATTTCTTCAAACAATTCTTTTTCAGAATACATTTGTTTAGGACCAGTCCTGAAAGGTGTCTGTTCTAATCCAGCAGCTTTTAGCAATGATTTCCATCCTCCGTATTTTTTTGCCCTCTCCCCATAATTAAACCTTCCATGTTTTTCGTATTCCGTTCTCGTCACGTAACCACGTCCCATTAGCTTCGCAACACGTTGTAAATCAGCGAAAAACTCCTCATCCGATTCACAATAATCATGAAACTTTAGACGTCCTTTTTCAACAGATAGCCCTGCGCGTCTTAATACTTCGTTCCATGAGCCAAACCGGTTTCTCACAGTATTATAACTAAAACGACCATGCAAAGAATAGTCTTTACATGATAAGGTCTCCTTTTTGAGCAAATCTGCCACTCGTTTCACATCCTCTATCAATTCTTCATCTGGAGTATTTCGATGATATTCGTTCAATACAAATTCCATAATAGTATACTATTGATTCCAACAAGTGTTTCTTTTATATACACAACTAACCACTTTTCAGCATCTTTCCACGCAGATGCTTCAGCGCGGCAGGCAACACCTCGGGTTCCATCATCTGGAGGGCGGTGTTGAACTCTTCGAGCAGTTCGGGATAATGGACGCTCTGCGCGTACGTCAACTTGATAGCCAAAGACTTCACGCCGATGGGCTCGTCGGAGAGCATGGCGTTGAAGCAGAAATCGAGGAAGTCAGTGCGGATGCGGTCGGCCTCAAAGGGAGTTCTCTCCAAGAGGTTCATGATGAGGCGGCGCTTGGTGGTGCTCTCAGTGCGCATGGCCTCGTCGATGAGGGTGTCTTGCCGTTCGGCCAACCAGGCATCTGCCGTCTTGGGAAGGTGTGTCATCACCCAAGCAGCATTGTCGGAGGTGCGTTTGTCTTCATCGAAGAGCAACTGAAAAAGCTCCTCTTTGAAGTCGGCGCCGGCCAAAGCTCTGGCGTCGCCTCCGCTGATCCGACCGGACAATATGTTCTTTAGTTCTGACATGATTTCGTTTCAACTCCTCTCGCAAAAAGTCACGTGCACCGTGTCTCCGAAGGTCTTCCCTATCTTCTTTCGGATATCCTTCCGCACCCCGATGATATGACACGGTGTTCCCATCTTCACAATCTGTCCGTCATAAGGCACCCCGTCAAAGGTGGCATGGACCAGCAGCCGCCCTTTGCCGAACAGCGCCTTGATGTCGAAAGGCACCTCCACATAGGCAGCGTCCATATCCTCATTTTGGAGGATGACGGCATCAAATTCGAAAAGAGATGGCATGGTTTATTTTGCCGGCTCCCACTTGCAGCGGACGGGCGACACGATGGCGCCTTCCTTCTTCAAGGCATCAAAAGCCTTGTCAACGATTTTGCGGTCGAGGCCAGTCATTTCGGCCACTTTGCCAGCGTTCACGGGCTGTCCAGCCTCACGCATGGCTTTTAATACTTGTTCTTTTGCTTCCATTTTTTGATTGTTTATTCGTTAATTATATAGCAAATAGGTAATACTCCAAAAAAGTATTATTTAGGCTTTCCCATTCACGTACCAACTAATGATTCTGTTCTTCTTCAAATTAATGTTCATGTTCCAATAACAATCACCGCCGTCCAAAACAACATTGTATCTCTCGGAAAACAATTGGTCGTATTTTTCGCAACTGCAATTCACATTCACGCACAAATCACCATCCTTGTTATAGTAAAAGAGATATTGTCTTCCATAATCAGCATATCGCTTGTTGATGTGAAAAAACCGGCTTTCAACTTCTTCATTGCATACACATTCGGCCAATGCGTTCTCTGCAAGTTGCACATCCTCAATCGTGACCGTCTTTTTGAAGTTTACGAAACTAACATCGCCGACCCAAATGACTTGCAGAAGGGTGTCAATTCTTGTCGGAACGAGCGCATAGCCTACCAGCATGGTATCGGAAACACATCGATAGAACATTGTGAGCGTGTCGATTGAAAAACTTGAATATTCGATGCTGTCAATGTGGGATTTGTAATGTCTTGGATAATGCTCATGCAAGGACATTCCCGTTATTCTAATTGGCTTGACTGCGCCGCCTGTCGTCGTGAGACGACTGGTTTTGCATGAGATAAAGAATCCTACGACACAAATCATTAGACCAACAAGGAAAAACTTTTTCATGGCTTTCAAATAGTTTTGTCAATGAATTGCAAAAATAGGAGTTTCTTGAAACTATTGTCAAGCCTGCCGAAAAAAAGAGTACTTTTGCAGGCAAAAGCAATCAGTCTGAGTCCGAATACTGATGAAGACACTACTTCAAATATTGAAATTGGTTCCATTTCCAATCGTTACGGCGATAATCATCCTGATATGGAAAGATGTCCTTTTTGGTGCGATGATTGCGGCGGCTTTATGGTGGCTGACGATACCAGCCATCATCCTATCCATCGTGTTTTTCTTCATGGGATTGCGTCGACGTGATAACTGGGAACGCGCAGCAGTCATTTTGGGCATTGCCAATTTGTTATTGTTCATCATCTTTCTTCTTGTGCAGTGGCCAAAGCAGCATTGCGATGCCGACACTATGGGAAAACATTATGAGAAGCGCCACACAGAGATGGAAGAACTTCATCGTTATGTTAAAGCCTCTGTTGCAGACAGTTGTGGTGTCATGTTGGAATTTGACGGAAACAAACTTAATAGGTTTCAAGTCAACGATGTTTTGAATGACAAGTGTGCTTCATGGTGGAAAAAGGATGCGCTCCAACTCAAAGACTCTTTAATAACCGTGACAGGATTAACCGATGAGAAGATTAATGGAATCCGCCAAAGGCTAAAATCAATGGATTGCATAGGCATCAGTTACTCTCAAACCACCCCCGAAAGCATGAGCATTATGTTCCGTTATGTAGGGTTTGCGCTTTACAATTACAACATCTACTCACGCCCCATGACCGATGAAGAAAAGCACACTGCAATGAAATACCCTGAATTTATTCCTTATAATGAATACTGCACTTTTGAGTTCATGGGAGGAGCCATCGGGCCTCAATCATGGGGCAATGAAGCAAAAAATGACTATTTAAATCAGCATCAACCTTGGTAGTGTTCGTTTTAACCAAGAAATTTTATCCATAATGAATCTCCCTAAAATACACTCCATCAGCAAGAAAGTCCTCGTCGCGCTATTGGGCGTCTTTTTGAGTATTTTCCTGCTTTTCCATGCCGCCGCCAACCTGCTTATTCTCCGCAACGATGGTGGTGCATGGTACAACGCCTTCTGCGACTTCATGGGCACCAACTATATCGTGAAAGCCTTTGAGATCGTGCTGCTCGGCGCCTTGCTGCTCCACATCGTCCTGACCATCTGGCTGGCCATCACCAACAAGATGGCGAGACCAAAAGGCTACCACAAACCGCAACGCTCGAAGACGCACACGGGCTCGAAACTGCAAGTCTGGACAGGCGTCCTGCTCTTGGTAGGCCTTATCGCGCATTTCACGGATTTCTACTTCGTCAAACTCGGCTGGGTTGACGGCAACCTGGATTTCTACCAACAAGCCAGGGCGAAGTTCCAAATTCCCCACATCGCCATCGCCTACCTGATTTTCTTCGTTGTCGTGTGGTTCCACATGCGCCACGGCTTCGCGGCCATGTTCCAAACCCTCGGCCTTAACAACTATAGATACGGCAAAGCCCTCGAGATCATCGCCTTCATCTATGCCACGGTGGTCTGCCTGATGTTCGCCGCAGTAGTCATTGGTGTTTATATTGGATGTTAACCATGAAATATTATTCTATGACACGAGACTTCGAGACACGAGACGCGAGACAAAAGTCCCGTGTCCCGCAGTCCCGCGTCCCGCGTCAAAAACAATGAATATGAAATTAGACTCCAAAATACCCGCTGGTCCGCTCGCCGAGAAATGGACCAACTATAAAGCCTCGCAGAAACTGGTCAACCCGGCCAACAAGCGCAAACTCGACATCATCGTGGTCGGCACTGGCCTGGCAGGAGCCTCGGCAGCCGCATCGCTCGGCGCCATGGGCTTCAACGTCGACATCTTCTGCATCCAAGACTCACCGCGCCGCGCCCATAGCATCGCCGCCCAAGGCGGCATCAACGCGGCCAAGAACTACCAAAACGACGGCGACAGCGTGGAACGCCTCTTCCGCGACACCATCAAAGGCGGCGACTACCGCGCCCGTGAGGCCAACGTGTATCGTCTGGCCGAGGTCAGCGGCGCCATCATCGACCAATGTGTGGCCCAAGGCGTGCCCTTCGCCCGTGACTACGGCGGGCTGCTCGACAACCGTTCCTTTGGCGGCGCCCAAGTCAGCCGCACCTTCTACGCCAAAGGCCAAACAGGGCAGCAACTGCTACTCGGCGCCTATGGCGCTTTGAGTCGTGAGATTGCCCGTGGCACGGTGCGCTTTCACGAACGTCGCGAGATGATGGACTTAGTGATGGTTGAGGGGAGAGCCCGAGGCATCATCGTCCGCAACCTCGTCACTGGCGACTTGGAACGCTATGCGGCCCATGCCGTGGTGCTGGCCACCGGCGGCTACGGCAACCTATACTACCTCTCCACCAACGCCATGAACAGCAACGGCAGCGCGGCATGGGTGTGCCACCGCAAAGGTGCCGCCTTCGCCAACCCTTGCTATGTGCAGATCCACCCCACTTGTATCCCCGTCCACGGCGACTACCAGTCGAAACTCACCTTGATGAGCGAGAGCCTCCGTAACGACGGACGCATCTGGGTGCCCAAGAAAAAGGAAGACGCCGAAGCCATCCGTGCGGGCAAGTTAAGAGCCAACGACATCCCTGAGGAAGACCGCGACTACTATTTGGAACGCCGCTATCCCGCCTTCGGCAACCTCGTCCCTCGCGACGTGGCCAGCCGTGCCGCCAAAGAACGCTGCGACGCGGGCTATGGCGTGGGCACAGGCTACGCCGTCTACCTTGACTTCGCCGATGCCATCCGACGTCTGGGGCGTGACACCATCGAAGAGAAATATGGTAACCTCTTCCAAATGTACCAGAAAATCACAGACGAGAACCCATACGAGACCCCGATGATGATCTATCCCGCCATCCACTACACCATGGGTGGTCTTTGGGTCGACTACGAGCTGCAGACCACCATACCCGGACTCTTCGCCGCCGGCGAGGCGAACTTCAGCGACCACGGAGCCAACCGCCTCGGTGCCTCCGCCCTGATGCAAGGACTCGCTGATGGTTATTTCGTGCTGCCTTACACCTTGCAAAACTATCTCGCCGATCAAATCAATGTGGGCAAAATCTCCTCTACCGCTCCAGAATTTGACGCAGTGGAAGAGGCTGTTCGCCAACGCATCAACCGTTTGATGGGGATCGGTGGCAACAAAACCGTCGATTATTTCCACAAACGATTAGGCAAGATTATGTGGGAATACTGCGGCATGGCACGCAATACCGAGAGCCTATCAAAAGCAAAGCAATTGGTTGCCGAACTGGAAGAAGAGTTTTGGAGAAGCGTCTTCGTTCCTGGCGCAGCCAATGAGTTCAACCCCGAGTTGGAGAAGGCATGCCGCTTGGAGGACTATTTCGAACTGGCGCAATTGGTCATCGCCGATGCTTTGCATCGCGAGGAGTCATGCGGCGGCCATTTCCGCACCGAGCACCAAACCGCCGATGGCGAGACCCTCCGCGACGACGAACATTTCATGTACGTTGCCGCATGGGAATACCAAGGCCACGGACAGCCCGAGACCATGGAGAAAGAACCGCTCAATTATGAACATATTCAAATTGCTACGCGAAACTATAAATAGACACGAGACGCGAGACTGCGAGACACGAGTTGTTGTCCCGCGTCCCAAAGTCCCGTGTCCCGAGTCAAAAAAAAGACAACCATGAGATTCACACTACATATTTGGCGTCAGGAGAACGCCCGCTCCAAGGGACATTTCGAGACCTACCCCATCGACAACATCTCGGCGGATTGTTCCTTCCTTGAGATGCTCGACATACTGAACGAGGGCCTTATCAACGACCGCGTCGCACACCCGGTCTGTTTCGACAACGACTGCCGCGAGGGAATCTGCGGCATGTGCGGACTCTACATCAACGGTCGTCCCCACGGCAACGATGACGGCATCACCACCTGCCAACTCCATATGCGGAAGTTCAAGGATGGCGACGATATCTGGATCGAGCCATGGCGCGCCAAGGCCTTCCCTGTCATACGCGACCTCGTGGTGGACCGTTCCGCTTTCGACAAGATCATCCAGGCAGGAGGTTATATTAGCACCACCACAGGCGGCGTCCCCGACGCTAATACCATTCCGATTCCGAAACACATAGCGGACATGGCCATGGACGCGGCATCGTGCATCGGCTGCGGCGCCTGCGTGGCAGCCTGCAAGAACGCCAGCGCCATGTTGTTCGTAGGCGCCAAAGTCAGTCATTTGGCTCTGTTGCCACAAGGCCAAATTGAGGCCGCCGAACGAGCGCAGAAGATGGTCGCCAAGATGGACGAACTAGGCTTCGGCAACTGCACCAACACCTATGCCTGCGAGGCCGAGTGTCCCAAACTCATCAAGCGGCAGAACATCGCGCGGCTTAACAGGCATTGGATTGGCTCGTTGCTGGGGCGGGACAGGAAAGACTAAATCAGTTACCCCAATTATCACGATCAAGGCTACGGTAGTTGATTGCCTCCGCTAAATGCTCCGGCTTGATATTCTCACTTGCATCAAGGTCGGCGATAGTACGGGAGACCTTTAATATTCTATCGTATGCGCGCGCCGACAATCCAAATCGGTTCATGGCATTTTTTAGGATGGTGCGACACTCCTCGTCCAATTCGCAATATTTCTGAATCAGTTGTGACGTCATCTGGGCATTGGCATGGATGTTGGGATATTCCGCATAACGTTCCTCCTGTATCTTCCTTGCCTTGATGACACGTTCACGCACCGCCGCACTCGACTCGCCACCACTCTTCGACGACAAGTCCCTGTAGGCCACAGGCACGACCTCGACGTGCAAGTCGATGCGGTCCATCAAGGGGCCACTGATGCGATTCAAGTACTGCTGCACCATACCCGGCTTACAGGTGCACTCTTTGTCAGGGTGGTTGTAATACCCGCACGGACACGGATTCATCGCCGCCACCATCATGAAATTGGCGGGGAAGTCGACGGTCATCTTGGCTCTCGAAATAGTCACGTACCTATCCTCCATTGGCTGACGCATTACCTCAAGTACGGTGCGTTTGAACTCGGGCAGTTCGTCGAGAAAGAGCACTCCATTATGGGCAAGCGAGATCTCACCAGGCTGCGGGTAGGTACCGCCACCTACCAAGCCGGCGTCGCTGATGGTATGGTGGGGACTACGGAACGGACGCGTGCGCACCAACGAGGCGTTACGTCCTATCAGACCCGCCACAGAATGGATCTTGGTGGTCTCCAACGCTTCGGCCATCGTCAGAGGCGGCAATATAGTGGGCATCCGTTTGGCGAGCATGGTCTTGCCGCTTCCGGGCGGACCGATGAGAATGACATTATGCCCGCCCCCAGCGGCGATCTCCAAGGCGCGCTTGATGTTCTCCTGCCCTTTCACGTCGCTAAAATCGATTTCGGCGCTGACGTCCTGCCACGATTCCGCCATGTCGACGGTAATGGGCTGGATGAGGAGTTCTCCGTTTAACACGGATACTACATCGTGTATGTTCTCCACGCCATACACATCCAGGCCCTCCACCACGGCCGCCTCGCTCGCATTGACCTTGGGGACGATGAGTCCCTTGAAACCGTCTTGTTTGGCTTTGATGGCGATAGGCAAAGCCCCTTTGATGGGTTTGAGCGTGCCGTCTAAGGAGAGCTCACCCATGATGACAAACTGCTCCAAACGGTCGGTGTTGACCTGCTCCGAGGCAGCCAAGATACCCATAGCGATAGGCAGGTCATAGGCCGAGCCTTCCTTGCGGATGTCGGCGGGCGCCATGTTGATGACGATTTTCTTGTGAGGGAAATGATAGCCCAGATTGACGATAGCCGCCCCTATGCGCTGCTGGCTCTCCTTGACGGCGTTGTCGGGCAGGCCGACCAGATAGAAATTGATACCTCTGTCGATATTCACCTCAATGGTGACCGTAATCGCTTCGATGCCGAATAGGGCACATCCAAATGTTTTTACTAGCATGACTTTTCGTTTTTAAAGTTTCATGCCGCAAAGATGCGAACCCTGTCAAGAAAAAGCCGTTGAACAAACGTTTGTAGTCGACAGTAAGCGTTTGTTGTCGTTTGTTGTCGGATATTTTCTTAATAATCAACAATATAAAAACAAGTGTTGACACAAAGGCCAACCCCTACTCTAAACTCTCAACTCTCAACTCTCAACTATTTCTTGGGCTTATAACCAGAGTCTTGGAAGATTTCCTGCAAATCCTTGCGTTCCATCAAATCCTGAAGCCTAAACTCGTGATTGGAGGCATAAGAGCGTATGATGTTCAGGCCGAAGAACTCGCCCAGACGCGAAGGCGCGTCGTTGCTGTAGGCTTGGGTAAATGGGCCGTCACCGAAGAACATCATATTGGCATCCAAGCCAGCATCATACAGTCTTCGACTGCCCACGACGTCAGCCCACACTTGGCCTTCATTCTCCACCGCCCATCGCCATTGGTCGGACGAATAGCCGAGCAGAACGCTGTCGGGCAACTCAGGACACATCGCCTCGATAAAGAAATCACGCCGGCCATAAAACACCATCTCCCCCACGATTTGTCCTTGTTTGCGCCATTCGTATAGGTAATACATATACAGGCACTCAGCCACATCCTTGGCCAACGTCGGCACATTCCGACGCAGTGACATGTATCTCGGCATGCCGACCTGGTCATACACCTCGTCACCGTTGAGATACCAGTCCAAGGAGATCACAAACTGGTCGTCGATAATCTGTACAGGCGGCACATCGGCCAAAATGCCCGACACACAGGTGAAGGCTTTTGGGGGTAGAGGAATGTCAGGATAATAATAATGGAAATGCGCCATCACCTCCTCCACTATCGGCTCCACTTGCTTCAAATCGGGAAAAGCGGCTTTTACCTTATGATAAAGGCTGACACTAAACGGATCGGTGGCGAAGTCCTTAAGATAGCGCACCGCGTCAGGGTTGTTGAGGTCACCGCTGAGAAACACATGGTAATGGTCCTGAACTTTCATCAGCTCCGCTTGGAAGTCAGCGGTGTCCAGGTTGAAAAGCACCTCCTCATAACGGTCGAACTCAACGTCGTATGGCTCGGCCTTAATATCGAGTTTGGCTTTGTAGGCAGACTCTTGTTCTTGGCAAGAGGCCATGACGAGCAGGAGGAGCAGGGGTAGAATTTTTGTTATTATTTTCATTTTCATAGTATTATCTGTTGTCTAAGCATCTCATACGCCGCAATCGTGGCGCGGTTAATCACATTCTCTCTGTCTCTGCCGAAGTTGAAGCGCTTCGACACAACACCCTTTTGCGAGGCCACGCCGATCCACACCGTGCCGACAGGGTTCTCTTCGCTGCCGCCACTAGGACCTGCCACACCCGTGGTGGCCACACCAAAGTCGGCTTCCATCAGGTCGCGAACACCTTTCGCCATGTCTTCCACCACCTGCTGGCTGACGACGCCATGAGCTTCGATGGTCTCAGCTGGCACGCCCAACACCTTGGTTTTCATCGGCGTAGCGTAAGTGACCGCAGTGCCTTTGAATACTTCCGAGCTACCTGGAATCAGGGTGATGACATGGGCGATATTGCCACCCGTGCAGCTCTCCGCCGAGGCGAAGGTCATACCTTTATTAATTAGGAGGTCAAAAACCGCGCGCTCAATAGGCTGGTCTTCCATCGAGAAAATGTATTCGGAGATCAGGCGGGTGAGTTTCCCCACCTCTTCATCCAACGCGGAATGAAGCGTCTCAGCGTTTTCATGCCTTCCACTCAGGCGGAGACGCACCATACCATATTGAGGCAGGTAAGCCAGCGAAAGGAATTCGGGAAGGTTGTCTTCCCAGTCCTTGATCTTGTCCGCCAAAAACGACTCGCCGATGCCCGTGGTCATGATGACACGCTTCTCGTAGGGCACGGCATGGAAACGCTCTTTGACACGCGGCAGCAACTCGTCGGTGAAAATGCCCTTCATCTCGAAAGGCACACCCGGCATGAAGGCGAACACGGTGCCTTGCTTCTCCAGCCACATACATGGCGCTGTGCCATAAGTGTTTGGAATATACCGGCAGGCTTTGGGCAGCATGGCTTGCCCACGGTTGCGCTCGCTCATCTCGAAGCCACGGCGCTTGAAGAGAGAAATGATGTTATCGTAGGCCTCTTGACAAAACTCCAACTCTGTGTCGAAGAACTTGCACACCGTAGGCTTGGTGATATCGTCGGCCGTGGGGCCAAGACCTCCTGTGACCAACACAAGGTCGGCATCCAGACATGCGTTGAAGGCATCCAAAATGGCTTTTTCGGAATCGCCGATGGTCATAGTGGAATCCAGCTGAAAACCGGCATCCGACAAACGCTCGCCGAGCCAGGCGGCATTGGTATTAATCACCTGACCGATAAGCAATTCGTCGCCAATTGAGATGTTTTTTATGATCAAATCCTTCATTTTACTCAAATTTGTGCAAAGATAGGCCTTTTTCGAGCCACTCTGAAAAAAAACGGCAATTCAAATTATTTCGTATCTTTGCGGTCTCAAAATGAAACAGATATGAGCCAACCTATCCCCGCATCGCAACTTGTCCTCAACAGCGAGGGCGCGATATACCACTTGAACCTGCATCCCGACCAGCTGGCCGACGACGTCATTCTTGTCGGCGACCCTGCCCGAGTCGGAGAAATCGCCACATTCTTTGACAAGATCGAGGTGAGACGCCAGAATCGCGAAATGGTCACCTGCACAGGTTACTTCAACGGAAAGCGTATTACGGCATTGTCAACTGGCATGGGCACCGACAATCTCGACATCGTCATGAACGAGCTAGACGCTTTGGCCAACATCGACCTGAAGACCCGCATGCCCAAGGAAGAGCATCGCTCGCTGAACCTCATCCGCCTTGGCACCTGTGGCGCACTGCAGCCCGAAATCGAAGTGGAGGACAGTTATGTGGCCACCCGTTATGCCATCGGTCTGGACGGCTTGCTGTATTTCTATGAAAAACACCGCGAGGTGAACGAAATCGCCATGCGCGATGCTTTCATCGAGCAGATGGACTATCCGAAAGACCTGCCTCTGCCCTATGTCGTGGAAAGCTCCAAGGCACTCTTCGACAAGTTGGCCGAGGGCTATTACCAAGGCGTAACCGCCACGGCGCCAGGATTCTACGGACCCCAAGGACGCACCTTGAGGATGCAATTGGCCTATCCCGAAAACAACCGCAAGATCGAGGCCTTCAACTACCAAGGCTGGCGTGTGTGCAACTTCGAGATGGAGTCGTCGGCGCTCTACGGCCTCGGCAAGATGATGGGGCACAACTGCCTCACCATCTGCGTTGCTATCGCCAACCGCGTGACCGAGAAATTCGCCACCGACTATCATCCGTATGTGAAAAAACTCGTGGAAAACACTTTGCAAAGGCTCTCGACAAAATAAAAAATAAGAAAAACTCACTTTTTTTCTAGTTTCCTATAAAAGGTAAGAAAAAAATGCCTATTTTTGCGGCTCGAAAAAAAGCATCCCGATCGAATAACAAATAGAGTATTAATAAAATAAGCACAACTAAAAGCAATGAAGAAAACATTTATCGCGATTATTGCATTTCTCGCATTGACTGTGTCAGCCTTTGCCGACGGGCAAAACGACACGACTCGTTATCTGGCCACCAAGGCTTGGAAAAACTGGTTTATCTCCGCTGACGGTAACATCGATTGGTGGAAAGGTTCTGACAAGAATCCGGCCGGTAACTACACCGCTATCCAGTGGGGCAAGCCCTCTTTTGGTGGTAGCATCAATGTCGGTAAGTGGCTCAACCACAGCTTGGGTCTGCGCCTCTCTTACGACGTGAACGGTGGAAAGAGCTACATCGACGGCTTACACGTGGGTCGTCCTATGTATCACTTCCTCTATGACGGCGAATTCAACTTCGACGAAAACGGCAACTTCATCTCGTATGACGGTTCGGCTCCGGATGAAAACGGCTACTACAACACCTCGTTTGTTTACCACAACCTGCACGGCGATGTGATGTTCAGCCCCATCGATTTCTTCCAAGGTTATTACAACCCTGAAAGAATCTGGACGCCCGTGATCTATGTCGGTATGGGTGTGGCCACTGTTTCCGAAGGCATCCTGATCAATCCCGACCAGTGGTACAATTGGAAACACGCTGGTGAAACCATCACCATTAACGGCAGAAAAGTCGCCGATGAAAAAGGCGTTAACTACGAGCTCTCCGCCGCTGCCGGTTTGATCAACAACTTCAGATTAAGCAACCACCTCGACCTCCATTTGGACCTCAAGTGGTCGGCCCAACGCTGGAATATCGACACTTGGTTCAATGAGCCTGGCAACCAACAGGGCGGTTGGGTTTATCCCGACGGCACCCCTGCTTCTGGTAACGTCTCCAACGAAGCCGGTGAGATGCCCACCTACTACGGCCGTCACAGAATCGACCAGAACCTCAGTGTTGGCCTGGGCCTCACCTACTATTTCAGCAGAGAGTACGACCTGCCGAAGGATTGTCCTGAGGTGATGGAGAGAAACGACAGCATCATCAAGGTCTTCGAGACCGTTCACGACACTATTGTGAAGTTCGTCAACGTGCAGTCCGAAGACATCCTGAGCTATCCCTTCTCCATCTTCTTCAACCGCGACTCTTATCAGCTGATGTCGAGAAGAGACATCATCAACCTGAGAGAGATTGCCAACGTGGCCAAGGAAAACGGTTACAAGCTCCGCCTGACGGGTTCGGCTGACAGCGCCACCGCTACGCCGTCCTACAACCAGACCCTTTCGGAGAACCGCTGCAACAAGATTAAGGTTGAACTCCTTGAATTGGGTGTTCCCGAGAGCCAGATCATCATCGAGCCCATTGGTGGTGTGAAGATCCTCGACCCGACGGAATACGACCGCCGCGTGCTCATCCAGCTGGTCAAGGAAGCCGAGAAATAATCGAGGCTGACACAAAACAAAAAAGCCTGACGGAGTTCCGCCAGGCTTTTTTCATGCTTTAGAATCGAGGCTCAATACATGAAACCAACCTCGACACCGATGTAATTGTTACGCAAGATGCTACCCGTCTGCTGCTCCAGCGATTTGACCAAAGCATTAGAGAAGCTATGGTCGAATGTCAACTGGGCGAAAGCGCTCAAGTCACCATTAATCTCGTATTCGGCGCCCAAGCCGAAAATCATCGACAGCTGCATCAAACGATATTGGTTGGTGCAGTCCTTGTACGTTTCATCCTCTGACGAGACCCAATAGAAACTGTAGATGTCCTTGGCCTGGTCTTTGAGATTAAAACCAACACCGGCACCCGCCTCGACATAAGCACTGAACGAGTCAAAAAGATCAAACTTGAGTTTGGCCTTAAGCGGAATCTCCAAATTGATAGTCTTCAGCCTACGCTCCACCTCGACGTTGGTCTCCTCCAGAAAATCGTCCACAAAGCGATGGTCGATGAAGGTGTACTTCATATTAAGATAGTTCAAAGTCAAGCCAGAGGAGAGGGCGATATTGTGGGTAAAATAATGGTCGCAAACCAACCCGATGTTGCCTCCCGGCCACATGCCAATTTTAGAGGCCGACGTTGAACCGGAACTGGCCCAATCAAGAGTGGGGCCCACCTTAAGGCCGAACCTGACAGGCTTAAACTGAGCGTTACCGCTCAAAGAAAACACAGCTACCAAGCTGATAATCAACAAAAATTTTCTCATAATAATGATAATTTGAACATACAAAGGTAATTTATTTTTCCGACATCTCCCGAAAATTGAAAAATCATTCTTAATTTTGTCGCCTAATCAATTGAATCACTCACTAAAACACAGCAAAATGAAAAAGACGTTTTTATTCATTGCCGTCCTGCTCATGATGGGTAGCACTGCATTCGCCGGCGGCGGCTTCGACATCGCCATCGGTCCCAAGATCGGTTACCAAACCGCCACGCTGTCGTACGACAAAGCCGACATCAAAGCCGGTTTCTCCAATCACTTCACCGCTGGTGTCTTTGGCCGTGTCACCTTCGGTCGTGTATACGTACAGCCCGAAGTGCTCTATTTCAAGACCTCTAATGTTTTTGACGGAAGCGTTACCGGCGTTGAAAGTGACAACCTGTTCAACCTCCCCACCGGAGCCCATCTGAACCTTACGCTGAACCAGATGAACCTGCAGGTGCCCGTCATGGTCGGCTTCAACATCATCGACCTCGACATCATCAAGCTGCGCGCACAAGCAGGTCCCACCGCCAACTTCGTTTTGAAGTCGCAGACCGTGTACGATCAGATCTATACCATTGATGGCCAACAGTGCGAACTGGACCAACACGACGCCACCACCGACAAGGATTTCGATACTAAATCCATCGCTTGGGGCGTGCAAGCCGGTCTGGGTGTCGATGTGCTGAACCGCATCACCCTCGACGTCAACTACAACTTCGGCTTGAGCAAGATGTTCGACAAACTGAACGAGACTCCGCTCGGCGAGACCTTCGACTTCAACAACCTCGACACCAAGAGACAAAACATGTTCATCGTGACTCTGGGCGTCAAGTTCCTTTGATCCCTGTCACTGACATACAGAAAAAAAGAGAGCGACTCGATGAGTCGCTCTCTTTGTGTTTGGTTGAGATTTGGTTTAGAAGAGGACGCCCACTTCGATACCAATACGGTTCTGAAGCATGTTCAACTTGGTCTCACGCTCACCGACCTTGTCATCACCATCAAAGTAGAACTTGTAATGGTTAGGAGTGATAGAGTTGATGTTGTTGAGGAAGTCGTGCGAGAAATACACACCAGCAAAGAGGCGAGTGCTCTCATCAAGAGCATACTGGGCGCCGGCGCCAATCTTCAAGGAAGCGCGGAGGTTGCTGTATTCCTTGTTACTAGCAGCATAATTGCCAGAATTGTCATCCATAACCTTCACTCTCTGGGCGTAGCCGATACCAGCACCGACCTGAGCATAGGCGCGGAGCGGAAGATTGCCAAGCTCATTGGTCATCATCTTCAGCATCAACGGAATCTCGTACACAGTTGATTTGTACATTCTGTCAACGTTATACTTCTCGACAAAAGCAACCGAGTCGGCTCCCATCGCATTACGAGCATTCTCAAAGCTGTAATGACCACGATTCATGTTCACATTGACGCCAGTGACGATGGCATAGTTGTCAGCGAAATAATACTCCGCGACGACACCGACACCAAAGCCAGTTCTCATGCCTTCATTGACAGCGGCACCTGTCGTGGAACCAGTCCAGTCAAAGCCAGGACCCAACTTGAAACCAAAGGCAAAACCATTGTTCTGTGCTGAAGCAGTCAGCGACATGGCCAACAGAAGGCCAATGAAAAGTAAGTTTTTCTTCATGTGATTATAGATTTAGGTTAGTTTTTTAATTCGATAAATATTTGATTTGGGTACAAAAGTAGTCTTTTTTTTCTTAGTGGCAATAAATCATGGAAAATTTCTACCTTTGTAAAACAAATAGGAATCCTAATATCATTATGAATAACACCATCCCCAACAGCCTTTTCAAAAGAAATAGAGCCAACCTCGCCGCCCAGTTGCCGTCCAAGTCGGTGGCCGTCTTCACCGCCAACGAGCCCATGCCTCGCAACGGCGACGAGTTCTATCCCTTCCGGCAACAGTCCGACTTCTTCTACCTTACCGGCATCAACGAGGAGAACGCCTACCTGATCATCGCGCCGGACTATCCCGATGAGACGATGCGAGAGGTTCTCTTCATCGAGCCATACGACGAGGTGAAGGCAACATGGCAGGGCGAGATGCTGGATGCCCAACAAGCCGCCGAGCTGTCAGGCATCAAGACCGTCAAAGGAAGCGACGCCTTCTGGATGACGTTGAACGACATCGCATTCTCGAGCTATGGCGACACCCTCTTCCTCAACAGCTATGAATACCCCAAATACGAATGCGCCGTGGAGACCATCCAACAGCGTTTCGTGAAACAGGTCAAAGAGCGGTTCCCGATGCATAACTATGGCCGTACCGCCCCGATCTTGAACGCCTTGCGCTGGGTGAAGTCGGAAGAGGAGATTGCCGTCACTCAACAAGCCTGCAATATCACCGCGAAGGCCTTCCGCCGCTGCCTGGAGACCGTGAAGCCCGGCATGTACGAATACGAGGTGCAGGCCGAGATCGAATACATCTTCAAGCGAAACAACGCCTCGGGACACGCCTATGCCCCTATCATCGCGGGAGGCAAGAACGGCTGCTGCCTGCACTACTCCAAGAACCAAAGCCTTCTCAACGACGGCGATCTGCTGCTCTTCGACATCGGCTGCGAATTGAAGAACTACTCCTCCGACCTCAGCCGCACCATACCTATTAATGGCAAGTTCACCCCACGTCAGGCCGACTGCTACAACGCCGTGCTCCGTGTAATGAAGGAAATCACAAAACTCTACAGGCCCGGCGGCACCATCAACCTCATTAATGAGACCACGCATCGCCTGATGGAACAAGAGATGATCAAACTCGGCCTCTTCACTGCCGAGGACGTGAAACGTCAAGACCCCAACAAACCCTTGGAGCGCAAATATCTGATGCACGGCATGTCGCACCACATCGGCCTCGACGTGCACGATAGCATCGACAAGTTCAAACCCTTTGAACCCGGCATGATCCTCACCTGCGAGCCTGGCATCTACATCCGCGAGGAAGGTATCGGCATCCGCATCGAGAACGACCTGCTCATCACCGAGGGCGAACCTATCAATCTGTTTGAGGGACTGCCCACCGAAATCGAAGAGATTGAGGCGGCGATGAAAAAATGATTATTTTTGCAAATCAACAACAAAAACAAACCAATATGTTCAATAAAGACGTTTACAGTGGCCGTCGCGCCACTTTGAAAAAAATGATCTCGAAGGGCATCGCCTTCTTCCCAGCCAACAACGAGGCGCCCTTCAATTATCCCGACAACACCTACATCTACCGTCAGGACAGCAATTTCTCCTATTTCTTCGGTCTCAACCATCCCGACTTGGTCGGCGTCATCGACTTTGAAAGCGGCGAAGAGATCCTCTTCGGCGTGGAGGTCACCATCGACGACGTGATCTGGTGCGGTCCCCTCCCCTCTTTGAAGGAACAAGGCGACAAGATCGGCATCACCGACTGCCGTGACTTCAATAAATTCGGAGAATACCTTCAAAAGGCCATGGCCCAAGGCCGTCAGATCCACATGCTGCCCACCTATCGTGGCGACACCCAGATCCAATGCGCCGATTGGCTGAACTGCCATGTCTGCCAGGTAAAGGAACACGTCAGCCTCGAACTCATCAAGGCTGTCATCGCCATGCGTGAGGTGAAGAGCGAACTGGAGATCGCCGAGATGGAGCGCGCCGCCAACACGGCCTATTACATGCACACCACGGCCATGAAGATGTGTAAGCCCGGCATGGTCGAGCAAGAGATCGCCGGCGTCGTGGAAGGCCTCTCGCTGTCGGGCGGCGGCCCCGTGTCGTTCCCCGTCATTTTGAGCGTCGACGGTCAGACCCTGCACAACCACGGCCACCACAATGTGCTGAAGGAAGGCCGCATGATGGTCTGTGACGCCGGTGCCGAGACGGAGAACTACTACGCCTCCGACTTCACCCGCACCACCCCTGTGGGCGGCGTCTTCAATCAACGCCAGCGCGAGATTTATGAAACCGTGCTCGCCGCCAACCAAGCCGTGGCCGCCAACACGCGCCCCTATATGCCTTATATAGAGATGCATACCCTCGCATGCCGCACCTTGATTGAAGGCTTGAAAGGCGTCGGCCTGATGCAGGGCGACACCGAAGAGGCCCTGATGAACGGCGCCCACTGGCTCTTCATGCCTCACGGCCTCGGCCACATGCTCGGCATGGACGTGCACGATATGGAAGGCCTCGGCGAGACCTATGTAGGCTACGACGACGTCACACCGCGCAGCACCAAATTGGGCTTCAGCGGACTGCGCTGCGGCAAGACACTGAAACCAGGCTTCGTGGTCACCGACGAGCCTGGCATCTACTTCATCCCCACCCTCATCGACATGTGGAAGGCCGAAGGCAAGTTCAAGGAGTTCATCAACTACGATAAGTTGGAGACCTACAAGGACTTCGGCGGCATCCGCATCGAGGACGACCTGCTCATCACCGAAGACGGCTGCCGCATCCTCGGCAGGCCCATCCCCAAGACCGTCGAAGAGGTCGAGGACATGTGCGCCCAAGGGCGAGAATGGATCAAGATGACAGCGATGTACTAATGAAGAAAAAAGCGAGGCAAAACCTCGCTTTTTCTTTTTTAGAACTCCATGACCAGTTTCACGTTGACATAGCGCGGCGTCAAGTAATTGTTCACGCCATAATAGTTATTGTCGACGTATTTCACCCAGGTAAAGGAAATCGTGTTAGGGATGTCCAAAAGATTAAACACATCAACGCTCACAAACATATTGCGCACATAGCGCAGCGGGTTGCCTTTGCTGAAACTGCTGGCCTCGCTGATAAGCTGTTTGCTGAAACCAATGTCAACACGGCGGTAGGGACGATAACGGCCCGCTGGCTCGTAGAAGTCGGAATTGTCGCTGTTGTAAGGCAATCCCACACCGAAGTTCAGCGTCATATTAACGCGCCAGGTCGGAAAATTGGGGAGATAGTCCTGGAAGAACAGCGAAAAATTGACCAGTTGATTGGAAGGGCGCGAGTGCCACCCAAGAGCGACGGTGTCGGCCACCTGGCTGTCGGAATGGTTATAGAAAGGCAGACGCTTGCCTTCGGCATCCACCAAATAATAGTCGCCTCTAATATCCTCTTGCGTATTCATGATGGAAAGACTCGCCCAACTGTCGATGCCCTTCACGAACTCGCCATTCACCTTGAAATCGAGACCCGTGGCATAGGCCCTTGCCGACTGGTCAGCATAATAGCGGATGCGCACATTGTCGACATCATATGGGATGACATGGGTGAACCACTTGAAATACAACTCGGAGGTCAGGATGAAAGGACGGTTCCAAGCACGGAACTTGAAGTCGTTGCCCGCCACAATCTGGTAGGAACGCTGGGGCTCGGCATTTTTATACAGACTGCCGTCCCGGTTGCGTATCTCCCGATAGAACGGCGTCTGGTTGTAGACGCCACCCGAAAGACGATACACCACCTCGCGCTTCTCGTCTACTGGCTTGTAGGCGATGCCCGCCCTGGGGCTGACATACACCTTTTTATTATAACCCCAATAGTTGGCACGAATACCACCCGTAACAACAAACTCGCCTTTGTCTTGGTAAGGAATCGTCCAAGAATTCTGCACGAAACCATCAAGGTTGTTGACAGAGAGCACGTTGTGCGACTTATGCACAAAGTCCATCCCGATTTCAGGCAGTTCGATAGGATACCCGCCTATCACGTCAGGCACATGAGGCAGACTATAGCCAGCAGAGTCCATCATCTGCCATTCGTCAACGACATCGTCAATGTCCTGATGTTGGAAGCGGAGGCCCCATTTCAGCAGGTTATTGTCAAAAGCATAGAGACCTTTATGGTCAAGGTTGTAGACTTGCGCATAGAAACCGTTACGGGCATGTTCGGTGAGCGTCCCGACATTATAGTTCTCAATCACCTCGCCAAACTCTTCGGAACCGAAGGAGGTGTTGCGTAGTCCGAAGAAATACTGTTCCTGCATGTCATAGGTCTCGGCCTCATAGGCTGAATAGGCCGAGGCAATCCACTTCATGCTCATATTCTTATGAGGCTTGTAAGTCAATGTCATCGCACCTAGCCCAGTAGTATAGTCGTCGACCTCCTGCCCATCAAAGTAGACATTGACCTGGAAGGGAAAGTCGATTGTACCGCCATTGATTTTGGCGTTTTGGGGAATCAGCATGTAGCGGTTCTTGGAATAGTAACCCAAAACGGAGAGGTCCCATTTGTCGTTGAACTTGTAGCCGAACAACGCTTGTACATCAGTGAAATTGGGGCGATAGTCGCCCTTGGTGTCCATCATGCCGAGTGCCAGCGCAGTGTTTTTGTAGCGCGCGCCCACCAGATAACTGAACTTCTCACTTTTGGTGGTTCCCTCCACGTGGGCCTCAGCACCCAAAAGACTCAATGACAATGAACCGGCAGTCTCCTTAGGTGTTTTGTAGGTCACATCAAGCACCGACGACATCTTGTCGCCATACTCGGCAGCAAATCCTCCTGCCGAAAACTCGATGTTGTTGACCAGTTGTGAGTTGACGAAGCTCAACCCCTCCTGTTGGCCCGACCCTACGAGGAACGGGCGGTAGATCTCGATGCCGTTCACATAGATCAGGTTCTCGTCGAAGTTGCCGCCACGAACACGGTATTGCGAGCTCAGCTCGTTGTTCGACACCACGCCCGGCAGCGTCTTGATGAGTGTCTCCACTCCGCCGCCCATGGTGGGTAGCATGGTGGCCTGGCGGGCGTTGAGGCGTGTCAGGCTGGAGGCGTCAACGGCGCGGTCGCTGATGACAGCGTCGGGAAGCACCGTGGCGGTGGAATGCAACACCATATCGATTTTGCGCTTCTCGCCTTTCTTCAGGCGCACCGAGACCTTACTTGGCTCATAGCCGATAAACGAATAATGAATGGTAAGGGTGGTGTCCGACATCAGCGACAGTTCATAATAGCCTCTCGAGTTGGTCGTGTAGCCCACCAGCAGATCGAGCACGACCACATTGGCCATCTCGATGGGATGCCCCTGCTCGTCGGTCACCTTGCCGTAGACTGTGGCTGTGGGCAGCTGCTGGGCAGAAGCCATCAACGAGAGAAACATTAATGCTATGAGGACGAACTTTGCGCGCATGTAGAAATAACTGAAAAAGCCCGAAATTATTATCTGTTTGGTGCTATATTCAAACAAAAAAGCTGCCGCGCTAGGCACAGCAGCTCAGATATCTTTTACATTGTAAAACGAATTACCAACGCTCCAGATTACCCTTCTCAGAGGCTTCCAGAATAGCGGCATACACGCCCTTCTTGTTGATGGTGCGCAAACCGGCAGCCGAAACCTTCAGCACGATCCACTCATCCCATTCCGGAACATAGAACTTCTTGATTTTCAGATTCGGCTCAAACGTTCTCTTCGTCTTCTTGTTGGAGTGAGAAACATTGTTGCCGTGCATGACCTTCTTACCTGTAATTTGACAAACTTTTGACATGACTCTTTATCCTTTATTGATTTATAACTCTATTTTGTCCTTATTTTGGGGCTGCAAAAATACAAATTTTTTCTTTTCCCTACTCTTTTCCTTAAAAAATGTCCCAAAAAAATCATTTCATGTGCACATCCACCTGCGGGAAAGGTATGTTGAGACCTTCCTCCGCGAAGGTTTTGTACACCTTCTCGTTCATGCTGAAAAACACGGTCCAATAGTCGTCAGCCTTGGCCCATGCTCTCACGGTGATGTCGACGGAGCTGTTGTTGAGCTTGCCGATCTCAATGAAAGGCTTGGGGTCCGCCAAAATGAGAGGATCCTCTTTGCACAGGAGAAGCAACACCTTCTTGGCCTTGTCATAGTCCTCGCCATAGGCGATGGAGAACGTCCAATCGACACGACGTGTCCCTTGCTTCGAGAAGTTGGTCATTACCCCCGTGGCGAGGGCTCCATTGGGCAGGATGACCTCCTTGTTGTCGGTGGTAAGCAGGTGGGTGTTGAAGATCTGTATCTCACTTACCTTACCCTCCATACCCTGTGAAGCGATGAAGTCGCCCACCTTGAAAGGCCTGAACATGATGATGAGCACGCCACCCGCGAAGTTCTGCAAGGTGCCACCCAACGACATGCCGACTGCCAGACCGGCCGAGGCCAGCAGGGCCACCAGCGAGCTCGTATTAATGCCCAGGATGCCGATGACGGCCATAATGAGGAAGAAATAGAGCGCCACCGAGATCAGGTTCGAAAAGAAGCCGTGCAAAGTGGCGTCGGCATGGCGACTCAACAGGCCGGTGGCCAAGCTGTTCTTAATGAGCTTGATAACCCAGCGGCCGATGAGGAACACGAGGATGGCGGCGATAATCTTAAGCGCCAACGGCACGACGTAGGTACGCACCAACTCAGGCACCCACTCCGAGAGAGGCGTGGTGGTGAAATACTTCAAGCTCTCGTTCATCTGGGAGAGTGCGGAGGTGTCCTGCACGACCTCCGAGGCCTCTGCTACAATGCTGTCGTTTCCCATTTTTCCAATTATTTTGAGGTGCAAAGGTAATGATATTTCGATTATTCTTAATTTAGCAGCCCAAAACTTTTTATGGACTTCAAAGGCATCAAGGCATATTGCAAGGACCCGAAAAACCGCAACACGGTCAACGTGGGGCTTTTTATCTTATTGATAATCAGCTTTCATTTCCTTTATCTAGGGTGGCAGGCCTTGGGTTATTGGCCCATCGGGAAGTGGATCCACAGCCTCATGGTCTGGTCCGTCGACATGGTCTACAGCCAAGCCTGCTGGGTACTCGACCGTGTGTTGAACATAGACATCACCACCATCAACGAGAAGCGGCTCATCGCAGCCATCAACCGTGACGGTGGCTGGGCGTGTGTCATCATCGCGCCCGAATGCGCCAGCCTGAAACAATGGATGCATTGGCTCTTCCTCATGCTCCTCTTCCCCGGTCCATGGAAGCACAAAGCATGGTACATCCCAGCAGGATTGGTCGTCATCGAGTGGACCAACGTGATACGCATTTGTGGCGTGCTGCTGATGCAGGTCTGGTGGCCCAACATCCACATCCATCTTTTCGGCAACGACATCAACACCTTCCAACTCGCCCATGATTATGTCTTCAAAATCTTCTTCTACCTCGTCATCTTCCTCATGTGGGTGCTGTGGGTGGAGGTGTTCTACAATAAGTCATTGAAAACAAAAGAAAAAACACAAACACCATGAACGAACAACCCATCATCTTCATACTCGACGCAGGCGGCACGGGATTCAAATTCTCGGCCGTGAAAGACGCAAAAGAGATCATCGAGCCCTTCACCATCCCGTCGGCAGCGCCCACCCTCGAAGAGGTGCTGCAGAAACTCATCACCGGCTTCCACGAGTGCGAGAAGCGTTGCGGCAGCAAGGCCGTAGCCATCAGCTTCTGCTTCCCTGGTCCCGCCGACTACCCCAACGGCATCATCGGCGACCTGCCCAACCTGCCCACTTTCCGCGGCGGCGTGCCTTTGAAACAGGTGCTTGAGAACGAGTTCCACGTGCCCGTCTTCATCAACAACGACGGCGACCTCTTCGCCTACGGCGAGGCCCTGGGCGGCCTGCTGCCCGAGGTCAACCAACTCCTCGAGCGGCAAGGCAACCCCAAGCGCTACAAGAACCTCTTCGGTGTGACGCTCGGCACGGGCTTTGGCGGCGGCATTGTCATTAATAAGGTGTTGCTCAACGGCGACAACTCGGCTGGCGGCGAGATCTGGTGCTCGCGCAACTGCCTCTATCCCGACACCATCGCCGAGGACAGCGTCAGCATCCGCGCCGTGCGCCGTGTCTACTCCCGCGAGGCAGGCATCGCCTTCGACGAGGCACCACAGCCTTATGACATCTTCCGCATCGCGCAAGGCGAGCAAGAAGGTGACAAGGAAGCCGCCTTGAAAGCCTGGGACGAGCTGACCACCGTGTTGGCCGACGTGCTCTGCAACGGGATGCGCTTCGCCGACGGCCTTGTGGTCATCGGCGGCGGACTGTCGGGCGCCTGGCCCGTGTTCATGCCCATGCTCATCCGCAAGATGAACGAGCCTTACAATGTGAATGGCAACACCATTCCACGAATGGAGACCGAAGCCTACAACCTCATGGACCCGGACGACGCCAAACGCTTCACCGAGAAAACGGGCAAGATGGTCAAAGTGCCGTTCAGCGAGCAAGAGGTATGGTACGACGCAAGCAAACGCGTCGGCGTCGGCGTCACCAAACTCGGCACCTCGTCGGCAGTGGCCATCGGAGCCTATGCCTTCGCCATGGAGCAACTGAAGAAATAGCGATATCAACACTTAATGTTGAAAAATTAAGCCCCGAAAAGATATTTATTTCGGGGCTTATATTATCCATCTTTGCTAATTTAGCACACTGAACGAGCGTTCGGAAAAACGCCTTTGCTTTGCATTTAACGTGTTAAATATCAGAAGAATGAAATCAACCCATACTCATACAGAAATGGATGGAGACCTTTTTAGCGGCCTTGAGGAGAACCCGCAGCCACAGACTGAAGCAACCCCTTATGACAAAATCATAGAATCACGGAAAAACACCACCTTCGCGGCAGAACAGATCGAAAGTCAAGACGAGGTGCAGGTGGTACATCACGCCTACCCGATTGAGGAGGTAAAGGCCGCCGCCAAGGAATACTTCCACGGCGACTCTCTGGCGGGTGACGTATGGGCCAACAAATACGCCCTCAAGGACAGCGACGGCAACATCTACGAGCTCACGCCCGACGACATGCACCACCGCATCGCCCGCGAGATCGCCCGCATCGAACGCCGTTATCCCAACCCGATGACCGAGGAAGAGATCTTCGCCGTGCTCAAAGACTTCCGTTACATCGTGCCCCAAGGCAGCCCCATGACGGGCATCGGCAACGACTTCCAGATTTCGTCGCTGTCGAACTGCTTCGTCATCGGCAACAACGGCGAGTCCGACTCCTACGGCGGCATCATGAAGACCGACCAGGAACAGGTGCAGCTGATGAAACGTCGTGGTGGCGTGGGCCACGACCTGTCGCACCTCCGCCCCACCGGCAGCCCCGTGAAGAACTGTGCCCTTACCTCAACCGGCGTGGTGCCTTTTATGGAGCGCTTCTCCAACTCGACCAAGGAGGTGGCCCAGGACGGTCGCCGCGGCGCCTTGATGATGACCATCAGCATCAAACATCCTGACTCGGAGGCTTTCATTGATGCCAAGATGACCGAAGGCCGCATCACCAACGCCAACGTCTCGGTGCGTCTCACGGACGAGTTCATGCAGTGCGTGAAGGAAAACAAGCCCTTCATCCAGCAGTACCCTATCGACTCGCCCAACCCGAAATACACCAAGGAAGTGGATGCCCGCGCCTTGTGGAATAAAATCATCCACAACGCATGGAAGTCGGCCGAGCCTGGTGTGATGTTTTGGGACACCATCATCCGAGAGTCCATCCCCGACTGCTACGCCGACCTCGGATTCAAGACCTTGAGCACCAATCCTTGCGGCGAGATCCCGCTCTGTGCCTACGACAGCTGCCGACTTATCGCCATCAACCTCTACAGCTATGTCGACCATCCCTTCACGCCCGAGGCCCGCTTCAACCACCAACTGTTCTCGAAGCATGTGGCCATCGCCCAACGCATGATGGACGACATCATCGACCTGGAAATTGAGAAGGTGGACGCTATTTTGGCCAAGATCACTGCCGACCCCGAAGACGAGGAGATCAAGCGCACCGAGATCAACCTGTGGAAGAACATCAGGGCGAAATGCCTGCAAGGTCGCCGTACGGGCATCGGCATCACCGCCGAGGGCGACATGCTGGCGGCCCTGGGCAAGCGCTATGCCACCGACGAGGCCATCGCCTTCTCGACCGAAATCCAGAAGCTGCTGGCCTACAACGCCTATAAATCATCGGTCAACCTGGCCGAGGAACGCGGCAAATTCCCCATGTACGACGCCAAACGCGAGGAAAACAACCCGTTCATCAAGCGCTTGCGCGCCTTGGACGAAGACCTCTACCAAAAGATGACGCGAGTGGGACGCCGCAACGTCGCCATGCTGACCATCGCCCCCACGGGCACCGTTAGCATCTGCACCCAGACCACCTCGGGCATCGAGCCCGTCTTTATGGTGGCCTACAAACGCCGCCGCAAGGTGAACCCCAACGACAAAGACGTCCACGTGACCTTCACCGACGTGACGGGCAACTCGTTTGAAGAATACAACGTGTTCCACCACAAGTTCATCACCTGGCTCGAGGTGAACGGTTACAACGTCGATGAAGTGCTGCACTATGACGATGAGAAGCTGAACGCCGTCATCGCACAGTCACCTTACTATAAGGCCACCGCCAACGACATCGACTGGGTGAACAAGGTGAAGATGCAGGGCTCGATGCAGAAATGGGTCGACCACAGCATCAGCGTCACCGTGAACGTGCCGAAGGAGACGACGGAAGAACTCGTCAGCCAGATCTACATGACCGCCTGGGAGAGCGGCTGCAAGGGCATGACCATCTACCGCGACGGCTCGCGCGACGGCGTGTTGGTCTCGAAAGACGAGAAAAAAGAGGCCCCGAAAGCCGACAGCAGCGACCGTCCTAACGACATCCGCGAAACGGCCGCCCCGCAACGTCCGAAGGAACTGGAATGCGATGTGGTGCGCTTCCAGAACAACTATGAGAAATGGATTGCCTTTGTGGGCATCCTTCACGGCAAACCCTATGAGATCTTCCTAGGCAAGGCCGAAGGTTTCTTCCTGCCTCCGTATGTCGAAAAGGGCGTGATTATCAGGGAAAAGATCAAAGGCGAGAATACGCGCTACGACTTCCGCTACACCGACAAGGACGGCTATGACGTGCTCATGCAAGGCCTCTCGCGTTCGTTCGACAAGGAATACTGGAACTACGCCAAGCTCATTTCCGGTATCCTGCGTCATGGCATGCCCATCCAGTATGTGATCGAATTGGTGCAAAACCTCAACGTGGAGGAAGAGAGCATCAACACGTGGAAGAACGGCATCGCCCGCGCTTTGAAGAAATACGTGCCCGACGGCATGGTCGACGAGAAAGAGAAATGCCCCAACTGCGGCGAGAAGCTCGTCTTCGAAGACGGCTGCAAGCACTGCAAGAATTGCGGGTATTCTAAATGCGGGTAATCTAAATCTTGAACAAGGCCGACGCGTTAGCCGTCGTCGCCGACGCCAATTCATCAACGGAGATCTGGAGGATATCCGCAATCTTCTGTGCCGTATGAACCAAAAACGCCGGCTCGTTGCGCTTGCCTCGACAAGGCACAGGCGCAAGATAAGGCGCATCGGTTTCCAAAACAATTCTGTCCAAAGGCAGATTGGGCAGATAATCCTTCACGCCGCAGTTTTTATAGGTGGTCACGCCACCCAAACCAAGGTGGAAACCTAATTCAAGGTAGACCTTGGCTTCTTCCTCAGTCCCCGTGAAGCAGTGCATGATGCCGCGCAGACCACCATCTTGCTTGTGTTCAAGGATGCGTACCATCTTGTCGAAAGCGTTGCGACAGTGGATGGAGAGGGGTAAATGGAGTTGCTTGGACCAGTCCAGTTGGGTCTCGAAGGCATCGAGTTGCTGTTTCTCGTAGGTTGAATCCCAATAGAAATCGAGGCCGACCTCGCCTACTCCAGCATAAATGCCTTTTTCAAGTTCCTTTTCCATAGTGGACAGCACCTGCTTATAGTCTTCCTTGACCTCCTCGGGTTGAAGACCCATCATCACACGGGTACAATCGGGGTATTGCTCATGTAATTCGAGCATCGGGGCGATGGTAGAGGCATCCACATTGGGCAAGAGCATCATCTTCACACCAGCATCCAAAGCTCGTTGCATGGCCTCGTTGCGGTCAAGGCTGAACTGGTGGTCGTAAACGTGGGTATGGGTATCGACAAGGTACATGGTCAATACAGAAAGTTATCATAAGGATAACGAATGGCGTGCATATCACGAATCTCCTTGTAGAGCAAATCCCTGAATTCCTGGTAGTTGTCGCGGTTCTTGGCGGAGATGAAGATGCAGTTTTCGTTCATCTTGGCCATCCAGGTCTGTTTCAGTTCCTCATAGGAGACGTTGCGCTTGGTGGGCGGTGTCAGGTCGTTGGGGTCTTTCTCCTCCCAAGTATAGGTGTCGGTCTTGTTGAAGACGACGATGGTCTTCTTGTCGGCGCAGCCCAACTCGGCCAAGGTCTGGTTCACCACCTCCATCTGGGCCTCGAAGTCGGGATGCGAGATGTCGACCACATGCAAAAGGATGTCCGACTCGCGCACCTCGTCCAAGGTGGACTTAAACGATTCCACAAGATGGTGCGGCAACTTGCGGATGAAACCGACAGTGTCGGACAGCAAGAACGGCAGGTTCTCCACCACCACCTTGCGCACCGTGGTGTCAAGCGTGGCGAAAAGTTTATTCTCAGTATACACCTCCGACTTGCTCAGCAAATTCATGATGGTCGACTTGCCCACATTGGTATAACCAACAAGGGCCACACGCACCAACTTGCCACGGTTCTTGCGCTGCACGGTCTTCTGCATGTCGATGTCTTTCAGCTTCTCCTTCAGCAAAGCGATGCGCTCTGTGATCAAGCGGCGGTCAGTCTCGATTTGGGTCTCACCAGGACCACGCATACCGATACCACCTCTTTGTCTTTCCAGGTGGGTCCACATACGGGTCAGGCGAGGCAACAGATATTGATACTGTGCCAGTTCCACCTGCGCCTTGGCGTGTGCGGTGTGGGCATTGGAAGCGAAGATGTCAAGTATAAGACTCGTACGGTCAAGAACACGGCACTCGAGTGCCTGCTCCATGTTACGGGCCTGCGTGGCGCTCAACTCGTCATCGATGACGGCAATCTCGATGTTCTCCGCCTTGATGTACTGGTGAATCTCCTCCAACTTGCCCGAACCGAGATAGGTGACGCTGCTCGGGTGGTCCATAGCCTGCACGAAACGCGCCACTGGGATGCCGCCAGCCGTCTCCAACAGGAAAGCCAACTCGTCGAGGTATTCCTCGGTGCGCTCGCGACCTTGTTGTTTTGAGGCCACGGCGATGAGGACCGCACGTTCTGGTATTTTTTCGTAGGTTATAAAGTCGCCCATTTCTATGAATTATGAATGTGGAATGCGGAAAGATCGCTATGCGACGCTGAGCTTCGCCCTCATTCCGAATTCAGCATTCAGCATTCCGAATTAAATCAATATTGCCTAAATCCAATAATCTTCCTCACCTCATTCAGCGTCTTCGCAGCGCTCTCGCGCGCCTTCTCGGCGCCCATGCGAGCGATGCGGTTGAGTCTTTCCTCGTCAGACGAGAACTCCTTGATGCGCTCACGGATAGGCGCAACAGCCTTCTCCAAATCGTCGGCCAACTGTTTCTTCATATCGCCATAGCGGATGGAGCAGTCGTTCCACTTCTCGTCGAAATACTTCACCGTCTCGGGTTCGCTGACAATGTTCATCATCGTGAAGAGGTTCTGGATGACCTCGGGCTTGGGGCTGTTGGGCTCCGTCGGGCCGCTGTCGGTGACGGCACGCATCACTTTCTTGCGCATGGTCTTCTCATCCTCGAAGAGATAGATGCAGTTGCCGTCGCTCTTGCCCATCTTGCCGCTGCCGTCCAATCCCGGTACCTTGATGGCGTCGCCGCCGAAGTAGTAGTTCTGCGGCTCGGGGAAAAACTCGACCTTGTAGATGTTGTTGAAGCGGCGGGCGCACTTGCGGGCCATCTCCATGTTCTGTTCCTGGTCCTTGCCCACGGGCACCCATTTGGCGCGGTGTTGCAGGATATCGGCGGCCATGAGGGTCGGATAGGTGAACAAGCCGGCATTGACGTTGTCGGGTTGCTGGCGTGCCTTTTCCTTGAAGGTCGTCACGCGACCCAACTCGCCGATATAGGCATTCATGTTGAAATAGAGGTACAATTCGATGGTCTCCGGCACATCACTTTGGATGTAGATGGTGGCCTTTTCGGGGTCGATGCCGCAGGCGAGGTATTCAGCCAGGATGGTGCGGGCCGAACGCTGTATGTTTTCGGGCGTGGGGTGCGTGGTCAAGGAATGCCAGTCGGCGATAAAGAAATAGCAGTTGTAGTCTTCCTGCATCTTCACGAAGCTGCGCACGGCGCCGTAATAATTTCCAAGGTGGAGGTTTCCGGTAGGGCGGATACCGCTCAAAACGATGTCTTTTGCCATAATGTAGTATTTGACTCGGGACGCGGGACTGCGAGACACGAGATTTTCGGTCGTCCCGTGTCTCGTGTCACGAAGTCTCGTGTCATTGATTATTTGGGTGCAAAAATAAGAAATTTTTGGGGATATTTATCTCACCACAAATTTCCGAGTCGTTTCACCCACGGTAATGAAATATACGCCCTCGGGCAATGCCGCCACATCTATCTGCTGGGTTTCGGCCATGATTTGGCCCGTCAATAAAGTTTGACCCATGAGGTTGGTGATACGGTAGGTCTGGTCTGGTAGAGACGTCGCGCACAACGTCTGTACAAACAACACCCCGTCTGTTGGATTAGGATAAACTGCAATTGGGTTGTTATTTGCTATGTTTTCGCCTATTTCAGTAATATCAAAGTTGCAAAAGACGGGCAACTGGCGGTTGTCGAACCCCATTCCTGTGTCACACCAATCCAAAAGCGCCTCATCATCCAATAGTTGGACTTCGAAATTGAGCGCGTCAAGCAGGTCGTTGGTCGAGACCGCCCCATTTTCAAACTCAAAGGTGATTTCCTCGGTGAGTTTCCAATGCCCGCGACCTTCCTCGACAAACGGACTGGTGTTGTAAAAGTTGTCGCCTTCGCCAGGTGAGTCATCCAATTGCATATAATAACCGCTGAACGCAGGGTCGAAGTTGCGGATACGATTGTAATAACAATTGTACACTTCACCCATGTTGCTCCCTGTTATACCATTTCGTGGTCCAAGACCAGAACCGCCACCATAGCCCGGGAAATTTAGGATTTCGTGAATATAGGCATAGCAGTTTTCTATTATCCCTGCATTGAACATGCCAACCAAACCACAGTATTCTGACCAATCCATTTGCTCGATAATCGATGCACAATTGTAAATATGCGATGTGGGAGAGGACATGGCGGCAAAAATACCTGGAATAGCGGTAACCCAACCGGATGAACGATATAGTGGAACGTGTACCAAGCAGTTGTAAATGACCGAGCTGTCGCAAAGATAAACGAATGGTGACATGCCTTCATGGATGTGCAATTCACACTCAACAAAGCAGTGTTCAATTGTACTCTTGTGAACTTTATTTGCCAAGAAACCTCCTTCACTATTGGATTGAGATTGGGCTTCGTAATAACTATTCTTCAAGATGATGTTTGATAATGTAGCTTCTGACGTTTTACCAAACAGCCCCATGGCCCAATAATTCGAGATGCCGTTGGTCATAGTCAGCCCATCTATCACATGCTCTTTGCCGTCGAAGCAGCCTTTGAACCCGTCTATGATTGTGTTTTTTCCCGCAATGGGAATCCAAAGCGCTGCAGAAAGGTCAATATTTTCTTCAAGGTAGATAGTTTTATCATCGAAATCGTCTGTTTCCTGTCCATTAAGGCCGTTGGTCACAGATATAAGCCACGCCAAGGCCTCGGCAGAATAAAGATGCACGTCGCCGTTATCGTCCACCACATAACCTTCGGGTTGCTCAGTCACAATGTCAACCCAATATCGTTCAGGCAGTACGTGGTTGGACTTGTCGTTTTGCGCTTGCATCGTCAGCCCTCCCGCCAGCAGTAAGAGTACAAGCAATATGTATGATTTCTGGCTTTTCATATCCTATCTTATTGAGACCACAATTATGGCACCACGAATTTCCGTGTTTCGCCTGCAAAGGTAATGAAATACATTCCATCGGGCAAATTGGAGAGATCAATTTGTTGGGTTTCAGTAGTGATATTGCCTGTCAATAAGGTTTGACCCATGAGGTTGGTGATGCGGTAGGTCTGATCTGGTAGAGACGTGCCATGGCGCGTCTCTACGAACAACACCCCGTCTGTTGGATTGGGATAAACCGTCAAGGCCCCTGAGCCTGTCGAAGGGGTCGAAGGACCGTCCTCCCCAATCCCATACCCCTTTGGTACCAATTGGACATCCTGTATCAAAGTCTCCCAGTCGGCCACCGTCAAGGTGAGAGTCTTGGGGTAATAGTCTTCGCAAGAATACGTCACCTCGTAGGTGCCACCTTTGATGGGACGGTGGTAGTCGCCTGCCGGGAGGTGGCTGCTGACGGCAGAACCATGATGGTCATGGGTGAGAATGGTGACCTCCGCCTGCAAGGGCGCACCAGTGACCGAGTCCGTCACCGTGCCGTGAATCCCATAGAGGCATTGCTCCATGTAACGCAACATGCTCTCGTGGTTATAGGTCCAATACATGGGCATCGTCGACGGATTCGGCGTATAGGGAATGGAACACTCAATAGTCACCTCACGGCACTGGCCGTAATAGTTCATGTAGTCCTGCCGACTGCCATAGATGGGATACCACACGTAGCCGTTGACAATGCCATCATCGAAGCTGCTCATATACATGGTGTCGTGTTCGTGCGTCAGGTCGGCGTATTCGTGGCACACCAGCCGCCACCAGTCGTCGTCGGGGTGCAGCGGTTGGTAGGTGTCCCATGGATAGTTCAGCACCTCGGAGCCGCCGTGGTAGTTCGCCGCCATGGTAAAGGGATATTGCTCGGCGAGTTCCATCATCCATAGGGTCTCGGGCTGGTATTCCTTGCCATCGGGGTGGGGACCATTGTCGAAGTCGGGATAGTTACGGTTCAGGTCTGCGTTGTTGGCGTTGTTACGTCGGGCGCCATAGACGCTGTTGTTGCCCCCGTAATAAGTGCCGTCGGGATTGGTGCAGGGTGAGATGAAAATGTCGAGCTGATCGATCAAATTCAGAATCCTTGGGTCGTTGCTTGTGCATAGTTCGTCGATGAGGCGAAGCATCAGCATCATACCCGTCAACTCGTCGCCATGAATGGTGGATGTATAGAGAAATTTCGGCTTGCCGTCGGGCTCGCCGTTGTTGAAGCGGCAGAACATCAGCTTACGGCCGCTCGCCAGCGTGCCCAGATCGAAGTATGCGCACCGTTCGGGATAATCCTCGGCGTACCGCTTCATCATGTCCTGATAGGCCTCATATGTAGGATAAGCATCCCAATCGTAAACCTCGCGGTTCGTGCCATCCCACATGGCATACACCTCTTGCATCGAGGGCGGCGTGAGCAACGTCGGGCGATAGCCCTTGGCCAAGAGTTGTTGGTATTGCTCGGCGTTGGCATAGCCAACCAGGTTTTGGCTTTCCATCTTTTCGATAGAGCAGAGGCGGGTGAGCATGGCGGCTTCTTCGGGCTGCTGGATTTGAAGGGAGAAGAAGTATTCCCCACGGGCGGCCATCAGCGCTTCGAGGTCGGTTTGGGCCTTCGTCACCCCTCCCGCCATCAGCAGGAGCGCAAGCAAAGTGTAAATCTTCAAATGTTTCATCGAATCGTGATTTTATTCGTGCAAACTTTTCCTTCCGCATCCGTAATCCTCACCAGATAAACCCCATTCACCAAGCCACTCAAATCAATCTCATTTTTCCCCTGCACCGTCTTTACAAGTTTTCCAAGAGCATTGTAAACCTGCACCTCGGCAACTTCCACACCATCTATCTTCACTCTACCATTTGTTGGATTAGGATAAACATTGACTATGGAATTATTCTTGTAATCCTCTTCAATTCCATCATAAACCTTGAAATATGCTACGAGATGCATATCCTCAACCACATCGATGCCCAAAATTTCCTCGGTCGAAACAACAACTCCGTCCAACTTCCAGCAATCAAACTCAAAACCTTGTCTGGGATATGCTCTGGCAAATGCCCTAATGTCACAACAATCTGGCTCTTGGGTGACATAGGCGTACCCCATCTGCTCATTGGCACTCTCTACTGTTATCTGATATGGAAAAACGGCCGTGATGTTTGTATAATTAGCCCAATATTGATTGGTCGATTGAATGGCGAGATAATCGCAGAGCGAGGCACAAGGCACATTAATAGTTGTTGTATAATAGCCAAAGGTATGCCCGCCGATAAGTGGGGGCACAGTCGCTTCAATGAAAACCGATTGTAAATTATAACTCATTAATGCCTGTGAATCTAAAAAACGGACACAAGGTCCAACATGTACCGATGTGAATTTGTTACCATAGAAAGCAGCATAGCCGACAACCTCAAGGGAATCGGGAAGCGTCAACTTGCCTTCAATACTACAATCGAAAAACGCGCTTTCTTGTATGGTCTTCAGACCTGTCCCCAATTCAAGACTTGTCAGATAATGTGCGTTGAAAAACGCCCACTCTCCAATGTCAACGACGCCATCTCCTATTACCACCGACGTAATATTGGTATCAAAAAAAGCTTGTTCTCCAATGCTAACCACAGAGTTCGGAATGACGACATCGCAAGCAAGATCGTCAAAACAATAAAACAACTTTGCTGGAATATACTCCACATTTTCACCAATAGTGAGCGTATTGATATTCCTATTCCTTTTCCTTGACAAACCGAAAGGTGGTGAGACCACATCATTGCAATTGGTTGCGTTGTAATGTATAATCCTCAAATTAGTACAATCAAATGCATGATATCCCAAGTTTTGTACAGATTCCCCGATGGTAAGCTCGTGCACGGAAACACAATTAAAAGCCTGAGCACCTACAGAAACCACAGCATCGGGAATTACGAGATGATGTCCATATCCGTTCGTGTTTGTGCTATCGAATGCATTTGCGCCTATTTCAATCAGGGTGTTCGGTAGAGTGACCGCCCCTAAAGTGTAGCAATTTTTAAACGCATTAGGGCCTATTACTGTAATAGCGTACATGTTATTTTGGTATGCAACGCTATCAGGTATCGTCAAATCACCTTGAGGCATTTCATAACCGAAATAATAGCTGTATTGCCCGTCATAGCACGGATAAGTAACCGTTACGGAAATGCCATCGGCATTGATGTTATAGTAAAGCGTTTGACCCGTAGAACACACCGCCTCAAAATCAAAAGCGAAAAGTCTCGAAGCCAGCATCAGGAGTGCCAGAAGGGCAATTAGTTTCAGGTATTTCATTATTCAATTGTTACCTCACCACGAATTTCCGTGTTTCGCCTGCAAAGATAATGAAATACATTCCATCGGGCAAATTGGAGACATCAATTTGTTTGGTTTCAGAGGTGATGTTTCCAGAAAGGACGGTTTGACCCATCAGGTTGGTGATGCGGTAGGTTTGCCTTGGTAGAGACGGTGCATGCACCGTCTGTACAAACAAGATACCGTTGGTCGGGTTAGGATAG
>JBGURY010000004.1:0-239362 GCA_045132275.1 Candidatus Limimorpha sp. | reverse complement strand
GTCAAGCGTGATGGTCGTCCAGCCATTGCTGAAAGTCACGGTGCCGCTAAACACCATGTCGGAGGCCGTAACGGTCTCCCAGTCCGTACCGTCCGAGAAACTGGTTCTCGTGACGTTCTTCATGAACACGTCCACCTGATTAGTCTGGGCGTCAGTGCTCGACATGTTGAAACTGATGGAATTGATCGTTCCAGCAGTCCCAATCTCGCTGGCAGTGTAAATCTGCTCAACGAACGAGTAGCCCCAAAGGCTGTTGTACGGAGCATAATAAGTAGTGCCCGTACCATCGCCGATGGTAACTACATCTGCCTTTGCCACGCCAATAAATGCGAGCAAAAGCATCATCATCAAAGAAAATACTTTCTTTTTCATAATGAATGAGTTTGGTTAATAATTAAGTGAATTAAAAAGAGATTGATTATAATCATTGAAAAAAGAAACAAATTTGTTGTCTACATCATTAAGACGAATACGCGCGCGTATACCCTTATCCACTTTTTATCCTTGTAATACAACAATTTAGGACTTTGAGGACACTGCATGAAAATGCAAAGAAAAAGGTCGTGATTCATGAAACCACGACCCATAAAATAGAACCTATAAATTCGCTCATAGATCAACCATTACTGCTCTTCATAGCAATCTTTGAGAAAGTTATGATCAAGCACTTCGGAAATCTTCATGAGTTGTTCCAAATCGATGCTTTTGCGTTTGAACATCTTATAGACGTTCGACTTCTCGCAATAAATACCCTTGGCGAACCAATTGACCGTTCGGCCCTGATAGTTCAGTTCTTCCTTGATCATGTTGCCAATGTGCACGTCTTTCATTACAAATTTCATAACGGTAGGTTTTAAAATTTGCGCAAAATTATAGACGCGGAAAAAAGCGGACAGAAATCACATAAAAAAGACAATCAAATAATATCAAGATAGTTTATAAACAACTACTTGATTAACAATTTTTTAATAGTTTTATCAATGCCAATCAAAATCCTCACGGGAATTTTGATTAAGAATTTAAGATAATATAGTAATAATTTGGTTACCAGTCTTTTAGATAACCATGTAAGACAATCTGTAAACTCGACTTGTTGTTGAAGATTTCATGCAGTTTTAAGGAGCGGGTCCACACTGCCTGATAGGTTTTGCCAGTCAAAGCCGCCGCCTGAACCTCGGTGACGCCCAAGATATAGAGGCTGCAATAGATCACGTCATCACGTTTGAGACGAGGGAACATCTCGATGATGCGCATGGAAAACTTCGGGAAAACGGCATCCACCGCATTGACCAGCATAGTCAGTTGGTTGTCGGACAACTTCAACTCGGGATAGTCGTTGAAAGCCTTTACATTTGCCTGCTTCACCTGCAGGATGCGTTTGCAAACAGGCATCTCATACAGTGTCTCCAATTTCTTGTCGAAGGGCAGCGTCTGGAAGTCGGGGTTGGAGATCACCTTCTTCAACTTCGATTCCAACGCCTTGATTTGCTCGGCTTTCTGTTGCGAATCGCTCTTGGCCTCCTCTATCTCTCCTTCAAGCGCGGCCCTGATTTGCTCACGCGCCTCAATCTCGCGTAGGTGGCGACGTCTGCGCTTCTCAAACATAATACTCACGATACCCAGAATGCCAGTAAGAAGTACAATGAGGCAGAAAGTAAAGGAGAGGATGTTTTTTTGCATCACATCCGCGCTGTCCGATTTGTAGGCATCAACAGACATAATCATTTTGGTGCGATCGCCGCTTCGGGCAAACTGCTGGAGATAGGCCTCCGCCAACAAATTGCCATAATAAGCCGCTTTCGTTGAATCACCCAAGATATTGGAAATCTGCACAATACTGCAATACGACTTGAGCGTTTGCCTCGGCAGCAAAGGATAGCTACGCTCGTAGTTATACAAGGCAGAGTCGTATTCCTGATTCTGATAATAAAAATAGCCGAGCGAAAAACGCACTTGCCGCTTCAACCGCTCACTTTTGGACTCTTCCAAGGCATGATGCAACAGCGCCAACGAAGCCGCCTTTTCGTCAGCGTTATACAAGTCGAGGGCGCGATGGAAGATGCTGCTGTAATTATCATAGACTTGATCCATCTTCAGCTTCGCATAGATGCTGTCTGACTTTTGGTAATAGGCCAACGACCGTATGCGGTCACCCTGAGCCAACATCACATCACCCATCAGCTCGTAATTAGAAGCTATGCCTCGAGTAAAGTCCTCGCGTTCAAAGCATTCACTGGATCGCTCCAGACACGCCAACGAGGTATCCCAGGCGTCAAAGGTATAGAGGAACCAAGCCAAACGGTCAAATGTCAAAGCCGTGAAATGCTCGTAATCAACATTTTTCTTATGATGAAAAAAGACCGTCCTTTCCCCTTTCAGGCCTTCCACGATCCAAAGCGCGTTAAGGTAGTCGTTGAAAGCCACTATCGGTTCTTTCAACTTGATCTCCTCGACCACAGCCTTGAAATAATAGGCCCTAGCCTTCTGGAAACTCAACCATGGGTCGCGCCACGAGTACTCACGATTCGGAATAAGGGAGTCATAGAAACGGAATGCTTCCATGACACCATCTTCATATTCAGACAACCTATAGTTCTTATAGCGCAGCTCGGCATCCAGGATTTGATATTCCGACAGCAAATACTTCGACCGACGCCCCAAGGCTTCCTGATCCAAAGTATCAGCAACGGAAAGGAAAATTTGGAAAGCGCTATCCGGCATAGCGTCCTTGAGCGCATACACCTCGCCAAACACGGGCCAACGGGCACTCAAAGTCTCGTAATCGGCGCTCTTTTTACATCCAGCGGCCAATAACGCAATCAAAGAGAATAAAAGAAACACTCTCTTCATAACACAGAATCAAATCGTTGGCTACAAAAATAGGAAAAGAAAAACATACCAAATGAAAAAAGGCCCAAAAGTGGAATAATATTCCACTTTTGGGCCTGTCGGAAACAAGGGCTTACGCCTCGTGTTATTTCCCGAGCAGCTCTTTGATGCCACCCAGCGAGCCGAGCAGATTGGAGGCTTCGTAGGGCAGATAGACGGTCTTATTTTGCTGACCACCAGCCACTTCTTTCAAAGTCTCGATATACTTCACGGCAAGCAAGTAGTTCACCGGGTCGGCGCCACGGTCGGAAACAGCATCGGCAATGTTGCGGATGGCGGCGGCTTCAGCCTCAGCTTGCAACACCTTGGCGCGCGCCTCACCTTCCGCCTTCAGGATGTTGGCCTGCTTGTCAGCCTCAGCGGCGTTGATCTCGGCCTGCTTCTCACCTTCCGAGTTCAAGATTTGCGCCTGTTTCTCACCCTCAGCCTTCAGAATCTCGGCACGACGGTTACGCTCAGCCTGCATCTGGAGCTCCATGGTGCGGCGGATGCTCTCGGGAGGCGTGATATCTTGCAGTTCAACACGGTTCACTTTCACGCCCCATTTGTTGGTGGCGTCGTCGAGCACGTTGCGCAACTTCGAGTTGATGGTGTCGCGCGAGGTCAAGGTCTCATCAAGCTCCATCTCACCCACCACGTTACGCAAGGTGGTCTGCGTCAGCTTCTCGATAGCCACGGGAAGGTTCTGGATCTCATAAGTGGCCTTCATAGGGTCCACAATCTGGAAGTAAAGCAAGGCGTTGATCTCGGTCATCACATTATCCTTGGTGATCACGCTCTGTTTGTCGAAGTCATATACCTGTTCACGCATATCAATACGATTCGCGCGATAAAGTCTGCCATTCTGCTGGCGGACGATGACCTCCTTGGCCTGCTCGATGATAGGCAACACAATATTGATGCCCGCGTTCAAAGTACGGTTGTACTTACCCAAACGTTCCACAATCATAGTCTCCGACTGCGAAACAATCTTGATGCCCCGGAGAATGTATATCACGACGAGGACACCCAATACGATTAAGACGATGTTTAAAACACTTAAGTTCATAATGGTATAATTAAATGATGATTATTGACATTGTTTAACCGTGACGATGATACTGTCAAGCTTGACAATCTCGACATCAACGCCCTTTTCAATCACAGAACCGTCCACGGAGACGGCCTTCCAATCGTCGCCGTCAATGGCCACACGACCCGTGTGCTGTTCGCCGTCAATGCGTTCAGAGACTACGCCCTTTCGCCCGATGAGGGCGTCAGCGTTGGTCTTGACGTTTTTCGACTTCTTATCCAAAAAACGAATGACGACAGGCCTCAGGAAGATGAAGGCCAACATCGACACGACGACGAAGACCACTACTTGCCAGGTGAGCGTTCCGCCCAGACCCGACACCAAAGCCGCGAAAGCGGCGCCGATAGCAAAACAGATGACGCCGAAGCCGGCGGTCATGATTTCGAGAATCACCAGTACGATGGCAGCGATAAGCCAATAATAGTATTCCATAACAACTAAATTTGATTAGGCAAATTTACCACTTTTTCTCCATACGAAAAAAGGTTGCAACCTTGCAACCTTTCTTTTTCGATTTTAAATCCACTTGACCAACGGGAAGTCCTGTCTGTGGGGTAGCATCGCATTGGTGGGATAGACGCGGAAGGTGTAGTTGTAGACACCCGCGCGCGTAATCGGCACCTTAATATAATACTTCACCCATCCGTCGCCCGAGTCGACGAGTTTCATCTTGTTGACCTCCGTGATGTCGTCGATCACGCCGTTGTTCTTGTCGCCAAACAGCAGCTCGATGGCGAGATCGCCAGGCTCAAGGTCAGGCGTGAGCAGGGTAATCTCGGCGATAAATTGCTCGCCGAAAGTCAAGGGACGCACGTTGGTGTCGGGCAGAATGAGCGATTTCACCTCCACCTTGTCCCAGTTGTTGCGCACACGCGTCTTCCACGCGTTGATCTCGAAGGCCTTCTGGTAACGGTTGGCCCGCATCCAGTTGGTCCGCTTGATCAGTTTGTTGTAGTAGCGCTCGAAGTAGTCGTCCATCATGCGTTTCATGGTGAAGCACGGCGAGATCTCGTTGAGGCACTTCTTCATGGCCGCCACCCAGCCCGTGGGCACTTCGTGCACGTTGCGGGCGTAGTAGAGCGGGACAATCTCATTCTCAAGGGTGTTGTAGATCGTCTCGGCGTCCATTTCGTCCTGATAGCGCTGGTCTTGATAGGTGCGCTTCTCCTGAATGGCCCATCCTGCATCGGGACGATAGCCCTCAGCCCACCAACCGTCAAGGACGGAGAAGTTGAGCACACCATTCATCACGGCCTTCTCACCACTGGTGCCCGAGGCCTCGAGCGGACGCGTCGGCGTGTTGAGCCACACATCCACGCCGCTGGTCAGACGGCTGCCGAGCTCCATATCGTAGTTGCTGATAAACAGTATCTTACCGATGAACTCGGAACGGCGCGAGATGTCGATGATCATCTTAATGAGGTCCTGACCGGCCTTGTCGTTGGGGTGCGCCTTACCGGCAAAGAGGAAGATGACAGGTCGCTTCGGGTCGTTGACCAGTTGCGACAGACGCTCCAAGTTGCCAAACAACAAGTGAGCGCGTTTGTAGGTGGCGAAACGACGGGCGAAGCCGACAATCAAAGCGTTCTCGTCCAGGCTGTTGACCGTCTGCATGATGAGCTTCGGGCTCTCTTGGCGTTGTCGCATGTCTTCCTTGATCTTCTCCGATAGATAGGCGATCAGCTCGTGTTTCAGTTGCTTGCGGATGTTCCAGATCTTGTCGTCCGGCACCTCGTTGATCTGTTCCCACATCTTCACATCCGACTGGTGGTCGATGTATTCGGGACCGAAGGTCTCCTTGTAGAGACGCTGCCACAGGCGGTGACCCCAAGTGGGCAGATGCACGCCGTTGGTGACGTAGCCGATGTGGTTCTCCTCGGCGAAATAGCCCGGCCACAGCGATTGGAACATCTCCCGCGACACGCGGCCGTGGATCTTACTCACGCCGTTTACTTCTTGGCTGAGGTTGGTGGCCAGCACGCTCATCGAGAACTTCTCGTTCGGGTTATTCGGGTTGAAACGGCCCAGGCCCATGAAGCGCTCCCAGCTGATGTTCATACGATTGGCGTAGTGCGGCATATAGGTGCGGATGAGATGCTCCTCAAAGGCATCGTGACCTGCGGGTACCGGTGTGTGCGTCGTGAACAAGGTAGAAGCCCTGACCAACTCAAGCGCAACGTCGAAGTCGAGATTGTGCTTGTTGATGTAGACACGCAAGCGCTCCAAACCGCTGAAAGCGGCGTGGCCCTCGTTGCAGTGATAGATGGTCGGCTTCATGCCCATGGCTTCCAAGAGGCGGATACCGCCCACACCGAGGAACATCTCCTGCTTGATACGCATCTCGCTATCGCCGCCATAAAGTCGGCTGGTGATGCCACGATCCTCGGGCGAGTTCTCCTCGATGTCGGTGTCGAGCAGATACAGGCCTATCCTACCCACGTTGACTCGCCACGCCTTGGCATAGACCGAACGGCCCGGGAAGGCGATGCTCACCGTAATCCACTCGCCCTTGTCGTTAAACACGGGCTGCAGCGGCAGCTGCGAGAACTTCTGCGGGATATATTCAGCGCGTTGCTCGCCCGAGACGGTGATTTCTTGGGCAAAATAGCCATAACGGTATAACAGGCCGATGCCCACCATATTGGCGTTCGAGTCGGAAGCCTGTTTCATATAGTCGCCAGCGAGGATGCCGAGACCCCCGGAATAGATCTTGAGGCTCTTCATCAGGCCGTATTCCATGCTGAAATAGGCGATGAGATCTTTCTGTTGGGTGGGCTGCGACATGTAAGCGGTGAACTGGTCATACACCTTGTTCAACCGTTCAATGAAGTCCTTGTTGTTCTCCAAGGCCTTGATTTGTTCCACCGACAGACCGCCCATCAGCGCGACGGGGTTCTGCTCTGTGGCTTTCCACGCCTCGGCGTCGATACTCTCAAACAGCTCGAGGGCGTCAACGTTCCAGCACCACCAGATGTTGCGCGACAGCTCTTCCAGCTTCTTCATCTCCACCGAGTACACAGGCTTCACCAGCACCTTCTTCCAACTCGGGGCGTCGTTCTTCTGGTAGACCACCTCATGCAACAACTCGGCATAAGGCACCGGCTCCATCATATAATGGCGGCCGCCTGATTTCTCGAGTGCCACATCCCACGCCTTTTGATAGCTGACGATCAAATCCTTCCAAAGCAACTTGTTCGCCACCTTCAAAGCCGACTCCGCGATCTGTTCCGAGCCCTTTTCCGTCAGCGACAGGAAACGGCGCAAAGCGGAGACGATTTCGTCAATCACCTTGTCGTTATCGCCCACCTGACGAGGCACCACGGTGACAGCCTCGTTACCCACGCATTCTTGTTGCACGAACTTACCGAAGCCTGAGACGTCGGAGGTCAAAGTCGGGATGCCCAAGGCCACGCTCTCAAGCGGCGTGTAGCCCCAAGGCTCGTAATACGACGGGAACACCGAGAAGTCGAAAGCGGCGAGGAACTCGGAATAGGTCAGGTTGAAGATGCCATCGCTGCCGTTGAGGTAAGCAGGCACAAACATCACCTTCACCTTGTCGTTGGCGTCGTTTTGCAGACCCGATTCGCGCAAGGTATTCAATATCGCGTCGTTCTCATACTCGAAGATATGGTGGGTAGCGGGGAAGTCGGTATGCCCCATGATGGCGTTGGTGCCGTCGAGACGGTGCTGCAAGTCCTTCGACGGACCGGCGATGTTGCCCGGAACGGCAATCACGGCGACCACCGTGCGTTTCAGGTTCTTGTCCTCGTTGAGGCGGCGCAAAGCCTCTATAAAGAGGTCGATGCCCTTGTTTTTGAACTCATAACGACCGCTGTTGAGCACCATCAGGCAGTTGGGGTCGATGGCCTCTCCGCACAGGGTCTCGGCGATCTTCAGAATCTGGGCTCGTGTCGCTTTGCGCTTTTCCTCGAAGGCGGCTTCGTCTTGTCTGAAGGTATGGTCGATGCCGTTTTTCGTCACCACGTCGGGTTTGCGGTAGAGGAACTGCTCGCACTCCTGCGCCGTGATGTCGCTCACCGTCGTGAAGGCATCGGCGTTCTTGGCGGCCTTCTGTTCCATCGACTGCTGCGAGACGACGTTGAACTGCATGGCCATCACCGAAGGCAGGTAGGTCTTCAGGTTGTCATAGAGCGGCAATCCGTTGCCCGAGATGGCGCGGCCGAGATAAGTGGCATGGGTGGTGAACACGGTGGCGATCTGCGGGCAATGCTCTTTCAGATACAGCACGCCCGAGCCCGTCATCCACTCATGGAAATGCGCCACGATATTGCTGGCTTGCGGCAGATTGAAGTTGCAGAAATTCTCGATCACCTGACCGGCGGCATAGCCGAACAACACCGGCTCGATGTAGTCCCACTGGCCGCGGATGCTGTCCAGCTCATATTGCTCCCAAAGGTGTCCTAAGATCTCATTCTTGGTCTGATACAAAGGGGTGTAGTCCACGAGGATGGCGATGGGGCTGCTCTCTATCTTCCAACGGCCGATACGGAACTTCAGGCCCTGGGCCAAAGCCCGCTCGCGCCATTCGGGGAAGAGCTCGTTGTCCTCAACAAAATAAAGCGTCTCGTGCGCTTCTTTCACCACGTCGGGACCAACGGTGATATAATGGTCGCCAAGCAACCCGCGCATCACGTTCGACTTAGTGGACAGCACCGTGTAGATGCCACCCACCATGTTACACACTTCCCAACTGGTTTCAAAAAGGTATTCCGGGTTTTTCATTTATGATTTAAAATACAAGATTAAGATTTCATTATTTATTTGCCTATGGCAGATAGCCTATGGCTCATGGCCTGCTTCAACACGAGAAAAAGCAGGCCATTGGCTATTGGCTATAGGCCATCTGCCATTCATTTTCCAACATCATGTAATTCTTTTTTCCGCTTTGACAACTTCTCCACTCGGTCTGCGAAATCAGTCAACACATTCATATAATTGATGTAGGCGTCATACGGCGAGGCGTAAGGGCTGAAATACTTATGCACCACACCGTCGGAGAGCCACTTCGTGCACATGTAGTAGAAGTGGTCGGAGGTCTGGAGCTCAAGCCAATCCTGCTGCAGCTCCTCGTCCTTGATGCGACGCACCTTGGCCGAGAGGTCGTACAAGGCACGGTAGGCATCGTCCTGCAAGGGGTTGCCGAGCCAAGCCGTGAGGTCGCGCTCCTCGTCGCTCCACGACAGCACGTTGGGCACATGGACCGCGCTCACCGGCTGCAGCTTCTTCGCCAGCTCCTGTGGCGTGGCAAACTTGAACTTGCTGCCTTTCAGGATGGCCTCGGGCAGACGCTCCATGAAATTGAAGACGCCCGTCTCCGCCGACTGGTGCTCGCCAAAGGTCTCATAGTCCATGAAGATGTTGACCACCTCTTCCTCCTCGGGCAAGGCATTCAGCCAGTTCACGAAGTCCTCGGCGCGGAAGCCGTCCTGCACGAAGCGGAAGGCGATCTCGTCGCTGAACTTGAAGTTGCGCAGCAGAACCTTCAGCTTGGGATTGATGGCGTTGGCATACATGTAGTTGGGGCTCTTCCAACCCAGGATGTGCTTGGCACCCTCGGTGAGTATGACGTTGTAGCCCATGTCGGCCACCGCCGCGCCGATTTCGTCGCTGTAGATCAACTCGGTGTTGCGGAAGGTCTTCGGCGTGACACCAAACACCTCTTTCATCTTGTGCTTGTGGGCCGTCACCTGCTTCTTGAACTCGTCGGGGTTGTTGAGCGAAGCCAAGGAGTGGGCATAGGTCTCGGAGAGTACCTCCACCCTACCCGTGGCGACCAACTTCTGGAAGCTCTCCAGCACATCGGGGGCATATTGCTCCATCTGCTCGATGGCGATACCCGAGAAGGAGAAGGCCACCTTGAACTTGTCGCCGAACTTCTCGATTTGCTTCATCAGCAGGTCGTTCATGGGCAGGTAGCATTTTTCCGCCACGCGCCGCATCACCATGCGGTTGCTGTAGTCATCATAATAGTAGTGTTTCTTGCCGATTTCGAAGAAACGATAAGTGCGGAGCCTATAGGGCTGGTGCACTTGGAAATAGAAACAAACTGATTTGCTCATATTGTTAAGTTTTTATTTTTCAATTCAATATACACGTTTATTCTTTCGGATGATACCAGTACCTCCGACCGAGATCACCTGGACTGTGGAAATACTGCCATTGATCGGGGCCAATCCACAATTGTATTTGATTCTGATTACTCCATCCTCAAAAGCGCCGTGAGTCTTAATGTCAAATATTAAACCCGCCTGATAAGTCGTGTAAAACTTGTCTAATTCAGACAAGTTAGGCTTGTCGTATTGTCCATACCCGTACGTATCCCAAGCACCACCTATTCCCACAAACGGGGCGATGCTAATGGCACGATTGTCAACAACACGATAGCCAAGATTCGCATAGAAGTTCATCACATTGTCACGACTTCCGGCAGGATAAATGCCTCCCGAATAGGGTTGGTCTATCTTTGTATCACTAATGATAATATCATATCCCAAATTGAGCAGGAACTTTTTGTATAGCACATCGAAACTGATTCCGAAGCCAATAATCGGCTTGAATTTATCTTTCAATGAACCTGTCAGAAAACCTCCACAAATATCCAGACCCATTCCCCAGCCCCAATCATTCTCTACATATTGCTTGCGAATCATATGCCTCACAAACCATTCGTAGTCGCTGTTGGGATAATCTGACAGGAACTGGGTCGCCATTTCATTCACTCTCGTCTGGTTTTCATCTTTTTGAATATCCCTGACCAAATAATGCTTTTCCACAAACAGCCAATCCAGGAACATAGCAAGGCAGGCCTTGTCCTCTGGGGTCAAGTCTGCTTCCTGCAAACCAAATTGAAGCAGATGTTTATCCTCCAAACCACGCAAATAAAGTTGTTTATAAAGGTCATCATATTCAGGGACCACTTTATTGTTGTATTTAATGTGGTCTGGTGCGCTAAAATAGGCAGAATCCATACCACGCAACAATGAAGTCAATGCGTCGTATTCCTTTGTCCATTGAAGGATATGATACAACTCGCTCGGCCAAAGTGCTACATAATAATCGTCCTCCAACGTCATCAGATAGTCCTTGATTTCCTTCACCTTGTCGTAGTCGCGGTCAAGGAACTTCTCAAGGAGATAGGCCCTACCCTTGGAGATTTTCTCCGTCTTCGACTGTTGGATTTCATCCTCAATCTGTGCGAAGGCTGGGAAAGCCGACGCAAACAACAGTACTAAAATTAAAATGTTTCGTTTCATGATTATTTATTTTTTTGGGGTTAATGTGCTACCGATTCGTAAACCGCCTTGATCTTTTTCGCGGCGGCTTCCCATTTGAGGCTGTCCACTTCGTCCTTGCCCTGGTCCTTGAAGCAGTTGGCCAAGGTCTCATAGTGACAGAGACCGTAGATGGCGTCGGCCAGGCCGTTGATGTCCCAGAAGTCGACCTTCAAGGCGTGCTTGACGACCTCCGAGACACCCGACTGCTTGCTGATGACCACCGGCACGTTCAGGCGCATGGCCTCCAACGGCACAATGCCGAACGGCTCCGAGATGGACGGCATGACGAACACGTCGGTCATGGCGAACATCTGGTCGACGGCCTCTCCCTTTAGGAAACCCGTGAAATGGAAGTGGCTGCCCATGCCGAGTTGCGCCACACGGCGGATCATCCTTTCCAGCATGTCGCCCGTACCCGCCATCACGAAATGGATGCTCGGGTCGACCTGATGGACCTTATAGGCCGCCTCGATGAAGTATTCAGGGCCTTTCTGGTAAGTGATTCTTCCGAGGAAGGTCACCACCTTGGCGTCCAATCCGCTGCGCTCGTATTCCGACTTGGGCTTGTCGTTGGGCTCCACGGCGTTGTGCACCGTGACGACCTTGGCAGGGTCGATGCCGTATTTCTCGATGACGATATTGCGTGTCAGGTTACTCACCGTGATGACACGGTCGGCAGCCTCCATGCCTCTGCGCTCGATGGCGTACACATCCGTGTTGATGTTCTCGCCCGAGCGGTCGAACTCGGTGGCGTGCATATGCACCACCAACGGCTTGCCCGTGGTCTCCTTGGCCGCGATGCCAGCCGAATAGGTCAGCCAGTCGTGGGCGTGGATGACGTCGAAGTCGTATTTCGTGGCAATCGACGAGCCAATCAAGGCATAGCGAGCCACTTCCTCCATCAGGTTCATGCCATATTTGCCCGAGAACTGGTAGTTGCGGGCGAACACCGAGCTGGTGCGGTTGAAGTTCTCCACCACATGGCGGTCTTCCATGAACTTCGCGAACTCCTCCGGCCCAACATACGGGATGATGTTGGAGCCGATCTCCATATACTGCACACGCTCCCAATAGCGACGGTCTTTCTCATGGTCGATGTCGATGGTCACGTCGCTGGCGTTGAGCAGACGCAGGTTCGTCTGATCCTCATCGCCATAGGCGCGAGGCACCACAAACAGCACCTCCACGTCGTTCTTGGCCAAGCCTTTGGTCATTCCGAAACAGGCCGTTCCAAGGCCACCGGTGATATGGGGCGGAAACTCCCAGCCAAACATCAGGACTCTCATTTTGAGCCTCCTTTCTTATTTAGTTCGTCAATCAGGTAATGCAGGTAGAGCAAGGCGCCCACGCTCGTCGACTGCGAGATGCAGCCTCGAGCCTCGTGCGGTGGATTGCCGTCGTAGATTTCCGAGATTGTGCCGATACCGTTGTCCTTGATGGCTTCCTCGAAGCCATTGTACAAGTCCTCCAGATAAGGCAGCGAGGTCTTACCGAACAGCTTCACCGACAAGTCGGCGTAGAACATAATCAACCAAGGGAAGGACGAGCCGTTGTGGTAGGCGCGCTCGCGCTCACTGTGGCTACCGATGGTCGTTCCCTTATAGGCTTCGTCGTTGGGCGACAGGGAGCGGATGCCCCTGACCGTCAGCAACTCAGAATGGGCGATATCGAAAGCGCGTTTCTGCTGCTCGTCGCTCATCGGGGTGAAGGGCAATGCGGCGGCCAACATCATGTTGGGACGCACCTGCGTGTTCTTCTCGTTGCTGTTTACGAAGTCGTAGAAACCGTTGGCCTCTTTATTGATAAATGTATCGGCAAACGAAGTTTTCACCTTGTCGGCCAAGGCCTGCCATTTCTTAAGCAGCGGGCTCTTCGGCTCCGCGACCTTCAGCAGCTCGACAGCATAGCACAGGGCGTTGTACCAAAGGGCGTTCACCTCGATGGCCAGACCCGTGCGCGGTGTCCATGGCTTGCCTTGGGCGAAGACGTTCATCCAAGTGAGGGCCAAATCACGGTTGCCGGCATAAAGCAGGCCGTTGTCCAACGTATGCACATTGAACTCCGTGCCCGCGATGAAGCTCTCCAAGATGGTCGTCATCGGCTTCTTGTATTTCTTCCAAATGTCCTTCTTCTCCTTGCCGAGCATTTTTTCGTAGAGCTGCAGCACGTAGAAGAACCACAACGGCGAGTCAACCGCCGTGAAATATAAACTCTTCTGGTAATAACGGTGCGGGAAGAACGGGCCTTGCATCCTCGAGACGAGGTAATCGAGCGCCGCTGTGAATGTCTTCTCGTCGCCTTGCGCCAAAGTGATGCCGGGCAACGACAGGAAGGTGTCGCGGCTGCACGAGCCGAACCACGGGAAACCCGCCCAGAGGCGGGTGCCTTTGTCGTCGCGGATGATGAACTGATCGGCGGCCTTCAAAAGGCATTCCTCATAATCATGCTGCGGCAGCAGCTTCTTCACCTCGGCCTCGCACTGCCGCTTGATGGCGGCAGGATTCTGCTCCTCAAGGCTGACGGAGAGGATGACCGTGTCACCCTTCTTCATCTGCAACTCGAAGAATCCCGGGACAAACTGGTCCTCGACGGCCTCATAGCCACGCTCCTGCTCACGGATGTAGAGCATATTGTAGTACCAATGCGGCACATGGGTGTATTGCGCTGCCTTCGAGAACTGCAAGAACAGTCTCGAATAGTCTTTGTAGAGCTGCCATGAAGCGCCGTTCTTCACTAAGTCCACCTTGCGGCTCGCCTCATGGTTCTCGTGCGTCAGCATGTGGACGTTACGGAAGGCCAGGAAAGGCAGCACGCGCAGCGTGATCGGCACGGCGGCGTCCTGCAAGGTGTAGCGCACAAAGAGACGCGCCTCGGTGGAGGAGAAAATCAACTCCTTGTCGAGAACCACGTTGCCGATGCGATAGGTCAGCTTCGGCATGGGGTCGGCGGTGAAGTCGCGGATGTACTTGTGGCCGCGCGGCGCAAACACACCGTTGGGGTACATATGTACGCCCAGATGGAACTCCTCCTTGTTCTCGATGATGGTCTCGTCGAGACTCGACAGCAGCACGTGGTTGTTGTTGTCCAGTTGCGGCTGCGGCACCACCAAGAGTCCATGATATTTTCGTGTATTGCAGCCAATCACCGTGGTGGCGAGGAACGCACCTAAAGCGTTGGAACGCAACACCTCACGGTTGAGCGTAAACTCCAGATTGACCAGTTTCTTTTTATCCCAGGAAATGTAACTCATACTATGTTGATTCAAAAAATTTGCATAAAAAACAGACTACAAAGATAATGTTTTTGTTTTTCGCAAGCAAAAAAACAACATTTTTTATCTTTGCAGGCGCAAAAACGACATCCAATATTCAATCAATATGGCAAAAAAACTTATCAAAATGATCGCATTGAGCGTAATCACCTTGGCCGCGTGCACCTCGACTAACGAGCCGAAACCCGAGGCCGAAACCCCGAACCCCTTCCTGACCGAATACACGACGCCTTTCCAGGTGCCGCCGTTCGACCAGATCAAGAACGAACATTATCTGCCCGCTTTTGAGGCCGGTATGAAAGAACAACTGGCCGAAGTGGAAGCCATCGTCAACAACGAGGAGACACCCACTTTCGAGAACACCATCCTGCCTTTCGACAAGTCGGGCAAGATCCTGAGCCGTGTCAGCAATGTGTTCTTCAACCTCAACGAATGCCTCACCGACGACGAGATGATCGCCATCGCCGAGCAGGTGCTGCCCATGCTCTCGAAGCATAGCGACAGCATCATGATGAACCCGAAGCTCTTCGAGCGCATCGACTACGTCTACCAGCACCGCGCCGAGATGGGTCTCGACGACCAACAGATCCGAGTGGTGGAGAAATACGAGCAAGACTTCGTGCGTAACGGCGCCGCTCTGCCCGCCGAAAAGCAAGCCGAGCTCAGCCAAATCAACGAGCAACTCTCGACCTTGAGCCTGCAGTTTGGCAACAACCTGCTGAAGGAGAACGCCGGCTACAAGCTCGTCATCGAGAACGAGGCCGACCTCGCGGGTCTGCCCCAAACCAGCATCGACGCCGCCGCCGAGCAAGCCAAGAGCGAAGGCATGGAAGGCAAGTGGGTGTTCACCCTCAGCAAGCCCAGCCTCATCCCCTTCCTGCAGTTCGCCGACAACCGAAACCTGCGCGAGCAGATGTACAAGGCCTACTACAACCGCGGCGACAACAACAACGAGTACGACAACAAGAAACTCGTCAACGAGATGTGCAAGCTGCGTGTGCAGAAGGCCAAGCTCTTTGGCTACGACAACTACGCCGACTACGTCCTCGCCGTCAACATGGCGCAAGACTCCAAGACCGTCGACAAGTTCCTCATCGACATCTTCAACCCCGCCCAACAGCTGGCCAAGAAAGAACTCGCCGAGATGCAGGCCATCGCCGACGCCGAAGGCGCCAACTTCAAGCTCGAAGGCTGGGACTGGTGGTACTATGCCGAGAAGCTCCGCAAGGCCAAATACGCCTTCGACGAGAACCAAATCAAGCCTTATCTCACCGTCGACAATGTGCGCAACGGCATGTTCGACGCCGCCAACAAGCTCTATGGCGTCACCTTCACAAAGAACGAGACCCTGACCATCTACTATCCCGGCGTGGAGACCTACGAGGTGAAGGAAGCCAACGGCGACTTCCTCGGCATCCTCTATCTCGACTACTATCCACGCGAGTCGAAGAGCGGCGGCGCCTGGTGCACCAGCTTCCGTGAGAGCGGTCACGACATCGAAGGCAACAAGATCTATCCCGTCATCTCATTAGTGATGAACTTCACCCCCGCCTCGGGCAACACCCCTGCCCTGCTCACCTGGGACGAGACCGAGACCATGTGGCATGAGTTCGGCCACTCGCTGCACGCCTTCTTCTCCGACGGCCTCTACAGCCGCACCTGCGGCAACGTGCCTCACGACTATGTGGAGCTGCCCTCGCAGATCATGGAGAACTGGGTCGCCGAGCCCGAGGTCATCCGCATGTACGCCAAGCATTACCAGACCGGCGAAGTCATGCCCGACAGCCTCATCAACAAGATCGAGAACAGTGCCCTCTTCAACCAAGGCTTCATGACCACCGAGCTCATCGCCGCCTCCATCCTCGACATGAAATACCACGAGCTGACCGAGCCCCAAGATCTCGACGTCGACGCCTTCGAGAAGCAGCAGATGGACGCCATCGGCCTGATGTCCGAGATCCTGCCCCGCTACCGCAGCACCAACTTCGCCCACATCTTCAACGGCGGCTACAGCGCAGGCTACTACGCCTACACCTGGGCCGAGGTTTTAGACAAGGACGCCTTCAACTACTTCAAGACCTCCGGCGACCTCTTCAACCCCGAGCTGGCGGCCTCGTTCCGCAAGAACTGCCTGCAGGAATGCGGCAACGACGAGGGCATGGTGCAATACCGTAAGTTCCGCGGCCAAGAGCCGGAATACGAGCCTTACTTGAAGGCCCGCGGGCTGAAATGAGATTCCCTGCGGGAATGGAGAGGTGTAGTACGTGAAAAACGGCGGCTAGCAGCAATTACCCTTCTGTAATTGTCTCAAGCCGCCGATGATAAAAAGAACCCTTCCCTCCATTCCCGAAGGGAATCCCCCAACAAAAAAAGGCCATCCTGCGGGATGGCCTTTTTCTATGTCTATTTCCAGAATCTCAGCCGAACAGCTTCTTATTATTCTCCATCAGCTTCAGCAACTCGTCGATCTCCTTGTCTTTCAGCTTGATTTCCGGGATGAAACGCTTGAAGTTGCTTAGCCCGTGCATGTCGGAGCCCACATAGTCATAGAAGCCTTCTTTCAAGAGGTAGTGCGACTTGACGTAGGCCGGGTCGCCGTAGGCGCCCGCCAACGAGAGCAGGTTAAGCTGGAACTTGTAATTCTTGTCCTTCCAACGGTAATAATTGTCCTTATTGGCATACTGGTAGCGCTCAGGATGGGCTATAACGGGCTGCAGGCCTTCGCACATGATGTCGTACAGCATGCCGGTGATACCATGCTCATACATCAAATAGGAGGTCTCGCAAAGCACATGGGTGTTGTCCTTGTCCAAAAACAGGAAGCCATCCTTGAAATGGTCCATGAAACGGGCGTCCAGCATATACTCGGCCGCCAGACGTAACTCGATCTTGCTGACTTTCGCCGCCTCCGTCTTGAAGGTCTCGAACTTGGCTGTGATGCTGGCCCTGTCGTTATCGGGATAGTCCTTCATGAAATGCGGCGTCAGCATCATTTTCTTGACGCCACGCGCCTCCAGCTTCTCCAAGGCGCTCAACGACTTCTCCGCAGTGGCAAAGCCATCGTCGACACCAGGCAACAAGTGACAGTGCACATCATAGGCGCCCTCAAAGAAATCATCGGGCAGATGGTGCTTGAAAAAAGAAAGCATAATCTTTCTATGTTATTCCTTCCCGTCGTCGGACTTGGGTGTGGAATGTGAATGATGATGGTGATGGTGTTTATGACGCTTCTTGAAAATCTTCTGCCACCATTTCTTCTTCTTTTTCTCCTCTTCCTCGTTGCCATAACCGTAGCCGTAGCCGTATCCATAACCATAGCCGTATCCATAGCCGTATCCATAGCCGTATCCATAGCCGTAATAGCCATAGCCACGCTTCTTCTTGTTGACGGAGTTAAGGATGACGCAGAGGTTCGGGAACTTGCCGTCTTTATAGAACTTGTCGACATCGAAGAGCAAACGTTTGTCGGTCTTACCGGCGCGAAGTACAAAGATAGTTGAGTCGGCCACACGTTTGACGATGTCGGCGTCGGCCACCATACCCACGGGCACGTTGTCCAAGAAGATGTAGTCATAACGTTTGCGCAACTCGGCGACCAGCTCGTCGAGACGGGGGCTCATGAGCAACTCGGCAGGGTTGGGCGGGATGGGACCCGAGAAGATAATATCAAGGTTGGGCACAGAGGTGGAGGCATGGATCAAATCGTCAATCGTATCCGTCTTCCCTGACAGGTAGTTCGACACGCCCAGTCTGACGCTGGAGTCGAACACCTTATTCAAGGTACCTTTACGGATGTCCAAGTCAACGAGCACCGTCTTACGCGAGGCCATAGCGAAGCTCGCGGACAGATTCGAAGACACGAAGGTTTTTCCCGACGACACCATGAAGGAAGTGAACATGATAACATGCGCCCCTTCCTTACGGTCTTTCATGTATTCAAGGTTCGAGCGTATCAGACGGAAGGACTCGGAAAGCGAATCGCGGCCGTTCTCACGCACCACAACGGAATGTGCTGGGACGTTTTTCTCGAAGGGAACATCTCCAAGAAAAGGCGTGTTGGTGCATTTCTGCACATCCGTCCTATCGTGGATGGAAGTATCTAGCAACTTGCGCAACAACAAGATGGCCACCGGCACTGCAAGACCGATCAACAAGCCCATCATGATGGACTTCTTCTCATCCGGAGCAACGGGCTTGCTGTTGGGGTGTGCGTAGTCAATCACACGGGAGGCCGTCTCCAATTGAGGCGTCGTCAGCAGCATCTCCTCACGTTTGGTCAGCAGCTGCAGATAAAGCTTCTCCTTGATATTCTGCATACGCCCGACCTCGTTCAATTCCAATTGCGCCGTAGGCACCGACTGGATCTGGGCATTGGCGATGCTACGCTCGCGATCCGCGGCATCGATCCGCGTCTGCAGGCCTTGCAGATTGCTCTCCAGCATGGCCAAAATCGAAGAACGCAAGGTGTTTTGCGACTCCTGCAAATTGACAGCCACAGGGTTGTTCAATGTGCCATCAGCCTTATAGCCGTCAAGGCGGGTCTGGTTGGCATTGTATTTCTTGATAATTTCCGCTGCTTCACCGCCTACACTCGTGGCACCGATTGGCACAATCTGACCTTCGTTTTCTTCCATGAACCTGATAAGGAAACGAACGTTTTCGGCTTGGCCACGCAATTTCTTCGCTTCTTCGGTGGAAGCCGCACTACTGGCCACATAGGTCTGACCGAAAGACTTGGTATCAATCAGATTGTGGGAACGCTTGAAGTCAACAAAGACCTGCTCATAATCCTTGATATCCGTCATCAGATAATTGATGCGGTCGTTGATGAACTCTTCAGAATACTCCAACACACGCTTCTGGTCGTCAATGGATTCCTGGTTATACACGTCAATCAATGTATTCAAGACGTCAGCGGCACGAAGCGGAGAAGTGTCACGCAACGACAATCTTAAGATTGTGTTTTTATCGCTATCACGCCTTACGTTGATCCGCGAACGGTATGAAGCAGCCACCGAGGCAACCGGTTTGTGACTAACAATAATCGGCACATTCCTATAGTCATTATAAATCCACGTGGGTGATACCACAATACGTCCCTGAGGAATATTCACTGTATCATTCAGCTTCACCTTAATGGCAGAAGCGTTGCCGCCCAAATCCTCTATCATCACATACTTATCATCCACCGGCCGAATGGTGAACGAGGCACTGGTCTGCTCGTCCATTTCTGGGAATGCCACCTCAATAGGAGATTCCTTATATAGGTTCTTATTGCGTTTGGCCACCTTGGTCTTATAGGAATACATGGTGTTCAGGTTCAGTTTTCTCACCATGTTCTCCATATTGGTCTGCGACTTCAGCACCATCATCTCGTTGTTGACCGAACTGACCACCACGCCCTGACCCAGAATAGCATTGATGGTCGCCGAACCGCGCATGCTTTCCGAACCTGCACTGGCACCATTCTTGACCATCACAGTAGCCGAGCTGGCATATATCCTTTCTTCGTTCCGAACCTTGTAATAGGAATACAAACCGCCTATGGCCGCGCACAGCACAAACCAATGCAGATTGCGCAAAACAAGAAAGATAATGTCCTTAAACTTAAAACCGCTGTTGGAATCTTCGTCAAAGAAAGCCGTTTCGTTGGTTTTGTTATCTATTTTATTATTATCCATATCAATCCAATGAGATGATTACAGTTTATTGATTGCTCAAATCGCCTATCTTACCCTTTAATGTCAAATACAAAGTCAACACCGTCCCCACAGAGGAGACGGCCGACAAGAGCCAAGTCCAGTTGGAATAGCTCTCCTTGAGGAAACGGCGGGTACCCACTTCCGTAAAGATGATGTCGTTTTGCTGCAATAAGAAGAACTCATCATTAAATATCTCCGTGGAGCGGGGATCCATATAATGGATGACCATACGGCCATCCACCTCGCGCATCACGCCGATACGGTCACGTCTGGTATAGAGGCTCAATCCTCCAGCCATGGCCAAGGCTTCAAGGAAGGTGCAACGCTCCTCCGTGATGTTCAGGACTTTACCCGTTTCCGTACCAAGATAGAACACCTTGAAGTTCAGGAAACGCACCATCACAGTAGGATCGCTCAAATAACCATTGGCCACCACACGCGACGCGATAGTGTCCTGTAGCTGAAGACGCGTAAGACCCGCCACATGCAACTCACCCAACACAGGGAACTCTATATTGCCATTGACATCCACCAAATAACCCATACGGTTTTGGCCATTCGTTGTCCCGGCAGTACCCAACACATTAAAAGGCTTTACCAATTCTTCATCCTTGCCTTGCATGACAAAAATACGAAGCTCGTCGTAAGGCGCAATCGTAGCCTCAAAACGATCATTCAAAGGCACCCCCTCTATAGGCATGTCACGCAGATAACGTACCTTCTTGGACGTGACACAAGAAGTTGTCGTTGTGGCAAAAACGGCCATCATCAAAAACAAAAAGATTGTGGTTTTTCTCATAACTATGAAGGATTTTCTTTTTCCAATTTGCAAAAGTACAAAGAAAAAATGGTTTATCGTATCATTTCCAATACAATTTCACCAGCTTTCCATACAAATACCCAATCCAACGGTTGTTTTTGGCCATCAGTTTCACATTGTTTCGGAAAAACTCCCGCAAATGAAGCCCATACCATTGAAGCGTGTTATCGGTCCACAAAGTATGGGCCAAAATCATGGCTTGCGTCGGATAATCACCTTGCCGAATACAGGCCACCACCTGTTGCGTGGTGTGGAACTTCAAGTCGAAGCCGCTCTCCACGACATCGCGGGTGGCATACTTCCCGCCATCCCAAGCAAAGCCCGTATCAGTCATATAAAAAACTTTATGAAAATCAAGGGACAAATAAGGCTCGCCAAGCAAGCCGTAATCCGACAACTGGCGGTTTTTCCATAACAACCGGTTATCGAACTTCGACGATGAACTGCCGTGCATACTGATGGTCCGCACGGGATAGTATTGACGGAAATAGGCCAAATGTTCTTCGAACAGTTGTATTGCCTTTTGTTCATCACCTTCTGCCAACACCAAGTCCTCGTAATGGTAGCCTATCTCATGCCCCAATCGCGCTATCTCCTCAATCACCTCCGGTACATTGCTCTGCTTGACAACACGAAAATAATAAGTCGCGCGAACACCCAACTCATGTTCTAGTCGCGACATCTTCAAAGCATTCCTGGCTAGCTCATCCACATCATGCCGCATGACTACGACTTTGCCCTCTGCCGGAGTCGTCTGCATCTCCTCAAACGTCCGGAACTGATAACCAGCTTGTTGAAATGCCTCAAGTAACGAGCGATAAGATTTAAGGGTGAAATCACGCATAAGCATCTAAACTTTCAATATGGCCTTTCCATCAATGACAACCTCTCCTCTCTCATTCACGCATGTTGTGTCGAAATAGAGGATGGACTTGTCTCTCCTGATATTGGTCACCACCACAGTGGCGGTGATTTCCTCGCCATGAAACACGGGCTTGCGGAAATTCATCTCCTGATGCAAATAAATAGCTCCCTCGCCCGGCAATTGGGTCCCAAACACAGCACTGATCAACGAACCCACCAAAAAACCGTGAACAATTCTCTTTCCGAACATGGATTGCTCAGCATAGACCGGGTCGAGATGAATCGGGTTGCGGTCCATGGAAATGCTGGCGAAAGCCTCCACATCCTCAGTGCGAAACACTTTTTTCAACGAAGCCGTCTGGCCAATATAAAAATCATCAATTCTCATGGGTTTGTTTTGGTTTAAATCCTACAGGAACGCCGTCCTTCATCTCGAACTCGCGAATCACCTTCGCAGGCGCGCCGGCCACCATGCAGAAAGGCGGCACATCTTTCGTCACCACCGATCCTGCGGCGACGATGGAACCTTCTCCCACAGTCACTCCAGGAAGAATGGTCACACTAATAGCGATCCAGGCGTTTTTCTTGATGATGACGGGGGCCACATACGACTCAGTGAGATACTGATGATATTCCAAAGGCTTGCTGTGGGTCAAAATATAATCGTTGGCGGCCAACGAAACGCCATCCTCAATGACGACAAAATTGGGATACACGTCATCGATGACCACCTGCGGACCAATCATCACGTTCTTCCCTATCTTCACGCCTCTCCATTTGTGCAACTTCACCCGCATCTTGCTATACGGAATCACCCTGAATGCCAACACCTGCCAAAAATAATCCATATAACGGCGGTAAAGGAAACGGGCGCTTGCCATGAACCCGGTGTATCCGTGTTCTTTGGCAGACAGCTTACATGCCTGAAAGAAGCCTCGTTCCTTGTGATTGGGCAAGGGCCGCTTTTCTAAAGGCCAATAATCTTTCATGATCTTTTCCTGTTATAAAATTCCTTACATGTTACAAATTCGAAGTCTTTCCTTTGGAAGAACGCCAGCTCCCGTTCATAGACGGGCAAGGCTTTCTCTCCCAAATTCTTAACCTTCAGTTTATGGCGAATCACATCTCCCAACAGATAAGAAATGTAATTGCTGCCACGTCGTTCTATCTCTGTTGTCTCTTGGTCCTCGTCAATAAACTCGTTGGGATGGGTCAGGAACACAAATTGACGGCCGCTGCATAGGGTTTCCCAATACAACACATTCCTCGTACAACGATTTATGGTAGGCGCAATGCGCATGAACGTTCCAATGTAGGGAAAACCCATCGCCGAAATAGGAGCCTCCATGACTTCTGATTCACCTTTACGGAAAATGTTGTCGGTTTGCGTGAAATAGGCTTTCCGGGGTGCGGTCAACCAATGGAGTTTCTTCAAAGCGCCAAAAGAAAACATCATGTCCAAGCGTTGCGATGAAACCGAGCTGTCGACCTTAAAGCCTGCCTCGGCAAGCACTTTTGGGAAAGCTTTGTCCACTCGGGCCGCAGGAGCGCGGAACGAAACCACCTCCTCGCCAATGATATCCTCCAAGATCTGCTTTGATTGCTTCAGATGCGACAACTGTTCCTCTGTTGGCATCACATCGAAGGCTTTGCTTACCTCATGGGTCAGGCCATGCGAGCCCACTTCGTGTCCCCGTTCATAAGCCATCTTGACAATTTCAGGAAACAACTTTGCTATATGACCCGTATAAAAGAAAGTGGCCTTCACGCCATATTTGTCATACAAGTCAAGCAACCGAGGCATACCTTGATTAAGGACATACTCACCCGTCTTGTCACGCAATTTGTGATTCAAGATCGATGTGGTCTCCACATCGTTGGTGATAAGGCATATTCTTTCTTTTGACATACGAACTAGAGTTTTGCCAGTATTTCCACAATCCTTTCAGCGGCATGCCCATCCCAAAGCGGTGGGATGCCGCCTTTTTTCCATTGGCCTGCAAAGAGCAGATCCAATGCCGGCTTGATGTTGTCGGGATTGGTGCCTATCAGTTCATTGGTGCCGATAGTACACGTCTCGGGGCGTTCCGTGTTGTCGCGTAGCGTGATGCAAGGCACGCCCATCACCGTGGTCTCTTCTGTAATGCCGCCACTGTCGGTAATGACTACCTTAGCACGTTCCACCAGATAGTTGAACTCCAGATAGCCCATCGGCTCCACAATGTGCAAGTTGGGCGCTTCGATACCCAACTCCTTGAAAATCTTCGCCGTGCGCGGATGTATCGGGAAGACAATCGGCAAACCATGCACATTATTGACGATCTCGTTCATCAGTCGCTTCAACTTTTCAGCCTCATCCACATTGGCGGGCCGATGCATGGTCAAGGCGATATACTGTTGGGGCTGAAGTTGTAATTCATCATAAACGGCAGGTTTGACAAAGCGGGAACGGTTGGCCAACAAAGTGTCAATCATCACGTTGCCAACAAAGAACAGGTTTTTCTCCTCCACCCCGAAACGTCGCAGGTTGGCATTGGCCACCTCCGAGGTCGTGAAGAAATAGTCCGCCAGGCTGTCAGTCACCATGCGGTTGATTTCCTCAGGCATGGTCAGGTCCCAAGAGCGGATACCCGCCTCCACATGGGCCACTTTGGTGCACAGCTTCTTGGCCACTATGGAACAGGCCATCGTACTGGTCACATCACCCACCACCAACACCAAGTCGGCGGGGTGTTCCATCAAATCCTTCTCGAAGGCCACCATGATGGCGGCCGTTTGCTCGGCTTGAGTACCGCCTCCACAACCCAGATTGACATCAGGCTGGGGAATGTTGAGCTCCTCAAAGAAAGTCTCGCTCATCTGTCGGTCGTAGTGCTGACCCGTATGCACGAGACGATAATGGATATCTCTCCCCTCTTGCTCCGCCTTTTGTATAGCATGAATCAAAGGAGCGATCTTCATGAAATTGGGGCGAGCGCCCGCAATCAGTGTGACTGTCATTTTCTTTCTTTATAGACTTTATTATACACTTTCTTGAATAAGCCATACAGCCTTCCCTCTGGCTTGACCAATTTCTTCAAACCGCCGCGAACCTTCAATACGGCATCATCGAAGCGAGCCATTGAAGAAGAATAGGATTGGATCTCTTTCCCTGTCACTGCTTGGATAACAGCTATCATCTTTTGCGCCAACTCATAGTATACACGAGTAGAAAAGTGGTTGATTTCGCCAGCGAAATCCGATTTGTCATGAACGCAATCGTCAATCTCAACATAACAGACCCTTGGATGGTCTTGTGCATAGGCTTTGACCGCCTCGTTAAGTTGCTGGTGCGACAATCTGGCCGCTTCGTCGCCATCGTAGATTTTTGTCGCTCCCAAAATCAGACACAGATGCGACTTCTCAGGAAGCCATTGCATACACTTCTCCAAGAAATCGACATACATCATAGGCGTGGTCCGGCCGACACACTCGTATTTTTCAGAAAAGCCACGCAAATATTCCTCCGTAAACTTATTTCCACCCGAATAAATGGTGCCATCGCAATAGCCCTTCCAATTGTCGGGATTCGTCAGATCCTCACTACCGAACACAACTCGAATCCGTGTTCCTTTCTTCTGGTAGATGTAGTAACTCGATTCTATCAAGGTACTTAGGAAGATCACATCATATCCCTTGGTGAAGAAACCGCCCGAAAGCATGGCCGGGTCTACAAAAATGCAATCCTCGACAATCTGTCGTTTCTCCTCCTCCGAGTAAGCATGCAGTCCTTCGATATGGACAGAATGGTTGTAGGCATCGATGGTTTGTCCTTCGGCATTGCTGACATAGGTAAACTCCGTGTCGAAAAGTCCTCCACTCTTGATGTACATTTGTGAATGCGACAAATCGCAGGGTCCCTTCATCAAAATGCTACATGTCGGGATTTCGTTGGAGAACTCCAGAATTTCGGCTTGAGAGCCAGCGGCATGGTTGATCCAGCCAGGACATTCTGTTTTGTTGAGTCGCGTGCGCACTTCTCCGACAACTTCAAGCTCAGGAAATCCCAGTTGGGCATAAACCCATTGCTCGATTTTCTGTCCCATAGTTCGACACGAGAAGAAGAAGTGCTCCAAACGTTCGTTCGTTATGGCGTAGAATCCCACTATTCCATAATCACCAAAACGGTCGGTGACGGTCACATAGCCACAAGCATAGTCTGGGTTCTTCATCACCGCCTCTAGCTCTTCAACGCCCACTCGATTCTTGGTATAGTTCAACTGATTGCTCCTCATCAGCAACTCATGAATACGCTGGATTTGAGCCATGCAATCATGATGGATGGTGACTTGGATATTGCTGTCATACAAGAAATCCTCGCTGCTGGCGTATGTCTTGGAAGCGGTATCTTTTTCTTCCAAAATCTTGTATTGATTGAGACGCTTGTGCTTCAGGTCTTTTTTCTCCATACCGGCGACTTGCTCCACAAGTTCGCCAATACACTCGGGTCCTCCGGTCTGGATATCGGGCAAGAAATGTCTGGCTTCTCCCAAATTCGATGGGTTGTCGTCCAAAAACAACACATTGACGGCTCGAAGCGCCATTTTGTCAATCTTATCTTGAAGCTGAGGGCCTTTGCTTTCCCAATTGATTGAGGGAAACACAAAATAATCCCACAAGCCCATGTCCTGCAATTGGTTTCGGGTCGGTTCGAAATCGTTTTTTGAACTGATGGAATTGATGATTCCGCAATTCGTCAAATCCTTGACCAATTGGACATTCTCTTCAGGCACGACCACGCTTCCTTCGGAAAGTGTACCCTTCCAAAAAGTCTCATCCAAGTCCCAAACGACAAGTTTTATGGTTTTCAGGTCTATCATACTGATTCCATCGTTTGAATTATTTGAACCGCCACTGGTATTCGGGATTGTCTTTCATGATGGCCAGGCTTTCGGGATACTTCTCGATAAACCAAGTGAGGAACTGGGCATAATCGATCTTTTCCGAGAGCATCCTTTGACGTCTACGCTGCCATTCCTCTTTCAAATCCGGCATGGCAAGAAGTTCCTGAACCACCCCATACATTTTTTCCGCCGAGCCCTCTTCCGAGGCCTTGATGCCATAACCCAGATGATACTCGTTCTCCAATTCATTAAGATATCCAATACGGCCCACAAAGTCATTATACCTCACGAATGGCACGCCCAACACGCCCGCCTCAGCCGCCATGGTTTGGCTATCGCCGATATACAGGGTCGAAAAGGCCATCACATGGTGCATGTCAAGCGTCTTGATCGGGATTCGATAAGGCTCAAACTGGGGTTCCAACTCCCTTTCGGAAGTGATGTAAATACGGCCATAAGGCTTTAATATGTCTATCAGCCTTTGGGCAATCTCAGTATTGATGCCCTTGATACCGCCATCGTGATAGGCGTTCAGGCTGGAGAAGCGCAGAATAAAATAAGGGCTATCCGCTTCAAAATACTTCTCCACTACCCGCTTGTCCGCAGCAAAATGATTGGGATGCAGATAGGCTAACTCATGATATGACTCGTACTTCACGGAATAAGGTTCCAAACTATAGTTGTTGCACACCCGAGGCGAGAGGATCGTCCCCATAAACGGCCCTGCCATTTTGGGGAAAAGCGGTACCACATTCATGTCGTCCTCACCCGTATTCACACGATACTTGCGCGTCAGCCAACCCACTTGCGCTACCTCCACCGTCGAACCCGTCAACAAGTCGATTTTGTTCTTCCGAACAAAGCGCAAGATGCGCCAATCGCGCACCAACATATCCATAAGAATGCCTAGCTTGCTCTTGCGATGGGCTTCCTTCAAGATGTTGTAATAAGGCAAACCCGATTGTTTCAACAAATCCTCAAGGATATCCTTGGTTTTGATAAGAATGAACACCTTGTGACCGTCATCCATCAAATTCTTGGCGACGTTCCTATAAAGATGAAAATGAGCCGGATGGCTCAGTTGTATGAGTATGTTCATTTAGATTCCGTATTTTTCTTTCCGTTCCCTCAGAATGCGTTCGAATTCCTCAGGCGTATAGTTGTCTTTCAGTTTATCCGACATATCCTTGATGACTTTGGCGGGAATGCCTCCGCAAAACGTCAGTGGCGGCACGTCCTTGTTCACCAGACTGTTGGAGGCTACGATAGCGCCTTCACCAATCTCCACGCCTGGGAGGATGGTCACATTGACCGCCACCCATGCGTTTTTATGCACCGTAACAGGTGCGATATAAGACTCGCTGCAATTTCTATGGTACTCCAACGGCTTGTTATGGGTCAGAATGGTGATGCTACCCGCCAAAGAGACCCCATCTTCCACCGTGATGAAATAGGGATAGGGCAAATCCATATTGACATAGGTGCCCACATGGACATTCTTTCCGATGTTCACTCCGCGCCAGCGTTGCATCTTGATGCGCGCCTTGTTCCACGGGAAAGTCTGCGCCCAAACATTGAGCATATGGTCTTTCCACCGGACAAAGCCAAACACCAAAGCCGACCTATAGCCATGTTCCCTCGCCGACAGTCGCATGGTCTTCCAAAGACCATTGGCCTCATAATTGGGAACGGGTTGTTTTTTTAGTTCAAGATATGCTTTCATACGTTATAGAATTCTTTCATAGACAGTCATCATTTCCTCTGCCACCTGCCTGTTATCAAGACCCTCAGCGAGTATCTTCTCTCTCCCCTTCGTCTTGCCTTCAAAAGACAGTGCCTTTGTCAATAATTCCGACAGCTCTTGCGGTTCCCGTGTAGCTGCCACATAGCAGCCGTCTACACCTTCCACCCTCTCTGTCACATCTCCTACATCCACACTGACAATGGGGCAACCACATGCCATGGCCTCTTTAATTACTTGAGGCGAACCTTCTGTTAACGAAGTCATCAAAAAAGCGTCGGCGGCACACATCAGAAAAGTCACCTCCTCTCGGGAATAGCCTTTCAATTCCAGCAAATCCACCTTATCGTCCTGTAAAAGCGAAACAGCCTCCTTGGCCAATGGCGCGTTTTTTACCGCATTGTCAAAAGCGCCAGCAAAAAGGACATATTTCTTAGCCTCGGACAAATTCAGTTTTTGCCTCGCCTCATTCCTTCCCGTCAACTGCAAATCGGTCATGTCGACGCCACACGGCAGCAATACATACTTCTTTCTCGGATTCGCTATTTCCAATGTCTTTCGTGACACGAAAATGTTCCAAGCCGAAAGGTGCATGGCCATCTTTGAAAAAGGCAAAGCTTTCGTGTCGTTGATGTCGGAGCCATGATAAGTGGTCACCACAGGCACTTGCCTTTGCAGATTGGCCAACAATCCCGACAGGCCATAATGCGCGTGAACCACATCGGGATGTACCTCCCGAATCTTTTTCTTCAGGGCCGACAAGTTCTTCAAATAGCCCATCAAACCCTTCCCTTGCAAGCCGAACCACGCTATTTCGCAATGCTGCGTCTTGAGCGCCTCGGCCTGCTCCACGATAAAGGGGGCAAAACGATTCTTGTTATATGAAGCGACAATAAGAACTTTCATTATGCCAAGCCTCTACCTGCCAGTTTAATCCATGCCCATCCAATGACTGCGACGCAAACCGCCACTAGCCAAATGGTATACCATCGCTTGTGCTTGTTCTGCATCAACGAAATACCGTATGCGGCAAACATCAATTCAAATGCCAATATGGGGAAATGGAACCGCTCTGATTGAGCAAAATTACTAAACACCAGTACGACCAAATAGCCAACCGTTAGAGCGATGGGCAGCACGTGTTTTCGCCATTCTCCTTTCAGCAGCAGGAAAAACATGGCGAAAATCACAAAACCCGATAAAACGTTCTTAATAAAATTGGCTCCATTCATCATCATCTGGACTTCCTGGTTTTCAATGGCTACCATGGAAGAAATGGGTATGGTGAAAATGGCAGGGGCAAATACTGCAGCGGAAGCGTATTTGGCGAACTCGTTGCCACCAGCGCGTCTACTGCGCCATTCCATACCTTCAGCTTGGTTAGTAGCACGGCTCTCCCAAAGTTGCTGCGTTTCCTGCACAATCTCCACACCAACCGTCAAAAACATCCAAATGGCAAAAATAGAGCTGTACAAGATCTTCTTCCAAAGCACCAATTGCTTTGAAGAGCTGAAAATCAAGCCTGCCGCCAAGGCAGCGAACAATACCGCAGCGAGTGCTGTTCGGAATGTGAACATTATTAATATACATAATGCAGGGATGATGATACCCACCACCTTGATTTTAGGCGATCGCAACACCAAATCAGCCCTTTCGGCAAACAAGATGGTCAGAAAGGCCATCTCGGTTTCTTTTAAGGTCACACCGCAATAATACCACATATTGGGCATCAATACACAAAAGATAGCGGCCATACGCCCTACAGATTCACCAAAGTTTCTTTTGGCCAAATTGTATATTAGCAAACAAGAAAAAGCGTCAATGAAACACTTCAGCATACGCGCCGGAAGTACATTTGTTCCCAACAATAAGTATTCAAAACTAAGCCACCACGGATAACCCGAGTCGGACAGAGGCATCCATTTCATTTCAAACTTCATCCTTTCAAAACCATAATTCCTCCACATTTCCCCTAATGTCTGATACGCGCCCTCATCCGCCTTATGGAACGCATGTGGCTCACCCGTCATCTGAATGTAGTAAAAATAGATAAAAACAACATAGACGAGACGAATGATGAGGGCCGTGATAAAGACTTTTTTACTGAATTGTTTAGGTGACATACGGTACCAATCCATTGTCAGCCTATTGGCATATGCAAAAAAGACCAACACGGGTACCAAGCCAAATAGCATAAACTGAAAAGGCAAGGCATACCTCATAAAGACAATGCTCACCAATGCCAATGTAATCAAATAGCAATAAATTGCCCTAGATGAAAAAAACTTGGGAAAATAGTTCAGCATAGTTTTCTTTGATTATCCAAACAGTTTTCTTTTAAGTTTTATCAGACGAATCATTGTTTCCGGGCCGACCATCTCCCCAATTTTGGCCTTCCACCCACCTTGTTTCGCCCAAGAACTGACACCAACAGATTCGCAATAAGTGTTTTGTGTTCGGCAATATTCGCCCGTGGTCTGCCTTGGACAGAAATAGTCGACAGGTAACACATGCAGGTCTTTGTAATCCTGTTCTTGTCCATTGGTGACAAAGCCATTCGACTTCATGGCTTCGGTCACAAACTTCACGTTGGTAGTCATATCCAAAGTCCCGTCTGAATCGATGAAATGTCGACCCTGATAGGCATCAAGTTGTTCATTCACCCAAAGGCCATGAGGTTCGCTAGCAATTACTCCCATCATCACTGGTGAATACTTACTTCCCTCGAACCCTGCAAAGGCTTTCCACTGCAGCAAATCATCAAATGGCTTATATACCTGAAAGTCAACATCCAAGTACAACCCGCCTTCGTTATACAAAGCCCAAAGCCTGACATAGTCACTCACAAAAGCGTACTTTTGGGCTTCATAGGCCTCTCTTGTATAGGGCGTTTGGCTCACATCGAAGTTGTCCTCGTTCCATAGTTTGTATTCCCAATCGGGCATATGCTCATGCCATGAAGCGATACAATTCTTGGCCTCAAGAGGCATCTCGCCTCGACCAAACCAGCAATAATGGATAATCTTCGGAATCATGGCAAATTAGGTTATTCAACATATACCACACCATACTTCGTGCACGCCTCAAGCAAAGCTTTTCTTTCCCTTTCTCCAAAAGCGGCATTTCGAAGCGTGTATTGCTCATCAAACACATTATCAGAACGCATCTTTTGTTTGTTCTCTTCCAAAAAGACATTTAAAGGCTTCACAACACAGGCGGGATTCCCCACCGCCACAGAATCGTCTGGGATGTCGTTGACCACCACACTCCCGGCGCCAACAACCACATTGTTGCCAATAGTGACTCCCGGCAAGATGATAGTTCCTGCTCCCACAAATACATTGTTCCCTATCTTGGTATTTGCGACACGAGTATAATTCAAGAACACCTTTGTGCTGGTGTCATGCGCCAAAACATGTACCCGCGGCGCCAAAACAACATTGTCGCCAATGGTGATGTGCCAACAATGAGAAGGGTCAATGATAACGTCTTCCATCCTGGTAAAATTCTTACCGATAGTCAAACCACGGTCCACCAGTTTTTCCAAATTCTGTTCGCCTCTCATCCGTGAAAGGAAACGCTTGAGTATTTTCTTCATCACACTTTTTGTTTTAGCCACGACGCCAGCGCCTGAGTCTTTGTTACAATCCATACGATCGGATAGGGCGATTTATAATAAAACCGATACTTTTTGTCCACATTCGCGAAGTCAACCTTGACGATTTCCTCCCTAACCCTGCCGGCATGGGCGTTCGTCAACCTGAATCTCAACAAGGAATACACCCTCAACCGGTCCAAAAGCACCTTCACATCCTTATTGGCCATCTCATCGTCGGCGAATTGGTCAAAATGGAAGGTCATGAACGAATCCGGATCATAACCAGATGACTTCACCCCTCGTGCAGCCACCTCAACATCCTGATTATAAAAAGCTAACGGCTTATTCAGCAAAGCCACTTTATACTTTAATGCGATTTTCATCCACAATAGGAAATCCTCACCCAACTTGATACCTTTGGGGAAACCTTGCATCTCATCAAACACGCGTCGGGGAACGCACACCGCCCCCGTCCACAAAGGCATGGCAAGCGTTTTAGCATACACTTGGAAATAGTTGATATATCCCCTCTCAAAACCAGGTTCCACGCCTATTGGGGCAACCCTAGTCTTATGCCTAGTCTCATTCACGATGGTGTAACTGGTACCATAAATGCCTGCTTCGGGATATTCATTTATCTGTTTCGACATCTCCTCCAAAAAAGCAGGCTCCCACCAATCATCAGCATCGAGAAAGCAGATATACTCCCCATTTGAGGATGCCACCCCGTTGTTACGTGCCGTACTCACCCCGGCATTCTCCTGTCGAACCAATCGACAATTCGCACGACCCTCAATAGCCTCGGCGGCAACAGATGCCGATTCATCCTTGCTACCATCATCCACCACAATCAACTCATAATTAGTAAAAGACTGAGCCAATACGCTTTGGATGGCTTTGGCTACATATGGCGCTTTGTTAAACAGAGGTATAATAACGGAGAACAACATTGTATCAATAAAACCGCTTCAAAATCTTATCCAAAAATACAACTAGACGATTGTCTGATTTAGACTGTGTTTTCCTCAAATAGGAGTGCAGCAAACGGTATTTCAAAGGGATTCTAGGATTAATACCCGCCGCTTGCAGATAGGGGTTGTCCCAAATGCACAGTTTCAAAAACTTTCTGGTTCCTTCTCTCTCAAAAACCTTCAGCATCTCATCCACATAATGCTTCCCATAATCCGAAGACTTTACCAAAAAGGAATAGTCTTTTGGATCGCCCATACGACACAACCTTACCGGTACGTCAAGGAAGGACAATTTGTCTGGATAATATTTATTGTAACCACGATACATACCAATAGGGTCGTCTTTTTCTTTATTCTTATCCACCCATGTCACCTGATAAAAATCAAATTTTTGACGCATCTTCTCATGGTTCAGTTTTGCTAGATGAACCACCCAGAAATCATCCACATTTATGTACTGGCATCGCTCCGTTTCCAAACATGGCACTCTCGAACAATGTACAGCGTGCTTTTCACGAGTCCTATACTCTTCCACAAAATCAAGCGCCGGATCGAAATGGGCAGCCCATTCAAAATGCATATTGGTGTATTCAGCCGTTGAATAATTATCAAACAAATTCAACCAATTGAAACAGAAAATCTGATTGCCTTGGGCATTCATAATGTTATGCCAACTCTCTGTTTTTTCAAATCCTTCGGAAAGGAATTCGTCTGCGTCCAAACCAAATATGATTTTATCACCGGGTATTTTCGCCGCTTCTTCAAGAAGTTTTGTTCTGCACAGATATTCATACCATTCTTGGGTAGGATTATCAATCAGAATCACCTTCTCGTACTTTCGAGCGATTTCTCTAGTCCCGTCATCGCTGTGTTGGTCGGCAAGAATGATGTAATCCGCCCATGACGATGTACAAGTCAGGAAAGCGTCCAGCACCCATGCCTCGTTACGAACCGGCGTAATGACTACGATGGTTGGTCTATCGTTCATGATCAATTCAGTTTATTTTTCCAATAATTCAAGCGATGTCTCAACTTGGTCCGACTTACAACGCGATACGAATGCCAGTCACACAACCATCTAATCACAGTTTTCTCCTCTTTAGAAGCATAGGCGAAAACCGATTGATAATGATGCGTAATGGCTCGATACACCACATTCTTCTCAAAACCTTGCTTCGGGATGAAGAAGCTTGCAAGGCGATTGGCCACCTCTAACAAATCCTTTTTTCTCGCCAAGGAAACCTCGCTCATTTTACTTCCAGCACGTACGCGGTACACATACAACACATCCGAAATCACCTTTACAGGGCCTGCGTAATAAAGCGCGATGGGAACCCATAAGTTATCCTCATATGACACGTCGTCATAAAAATACAACTGATGCTTGTTGATAAAGCTTCTTTTATACACACGCAACACCACGCAAACGAAAGCAAAATCTCTGGGCCGCAAAGCATTGTCGTTGTAATACTCCATTCCGCTTTTATACTGCCTTTCAGACAATTGATCTGCCTGATGAAAATCGTTAAGTTCCTCAAAATAACGCCTACCGCTAAAACACAACACATCCTCTCCATCCAATTGGTCGGCTATCGATTGTAATGCATTGCTTTCCAACCAGTCATCGCTATCCAAGAAAAAGATATAATCTCCACTTGCAACTTTCAAGCCCCTATTGCGCGCAGCAGCAGTCCCTGAATTGGGTTGCGCAACGACCACAATCCGTTCGTCTTTTAAAGCATACTCATCCAAGATTGATGCCGATCCATCCATCGAGCCGTCGTTGACACAAATAGCCTCCCAATCAACAAAAGTCTGATTGATGACGCTGTCCAAACACTCACGGAGATATAGCTCCACGTTGTAAACAGGTATGATGATAGAAAACTTCATTTTCTGTTTTTGCTCATTTTATACAAGCGATTTGCCAGCAGTTTCCGGTCAAAGAAACCATCACGAAGGTTGGCAAAGAAAACTGGCCAAAGCTTCTTTGGAAAAGCTTCTATGTTTTTCTCGGACAATGACGGCAAAGCCAGATGCAGATAGTTTTTCTGGACCTCCCTATCCTTTTCTCTTGTCTTTTCGGTTTGCAATGTCGCTTGTGCATTATGCATTCGATATTTGTAGAGCACCTCAGACAAATTAACCAACTTCAAGCCATTTAACAACGCCCTTGTCCACAAGTCATAATCCTCAGACGGCACCATTTCTTGCCTAAAGCGTAAGCCGTGCATCTCAAAAGAATCTTTGCGCCACACACTTGACGCATGGAGCACCGGTGAATGGAACATAGCCTCGCTTTTCACCTTCTCCGGATTCCGCTCTCGAATCCAAACGGCTTCTTTCGCTCCAAACAGCTGCATCCCCACCGAGACCAAATCAATTTCAGGATGGGTTTCCAAATAATCCACTTGTATTTGCAGGCGTTCAGGTAAGGAGATGTCGTCACTGTCCATGCGGGCAATGTATTTGCCCCGAGCCAGTCCTATGCCAACATTGAGCACATTTGATAGTCCCACGTTTTTTTCTCCTCTATACCTGACAATACGAGGATCCGTATAGGTATCCAGAATCGCCTCGGCATCGTCGGGTGAGCAGTCGTCAAGCACAATCAACTCAAAATCCGAGAAGGTCTGCGACAGCATGCTGTCCATCGCTTCACGAAGAAAAGGCGCCGTTTTGTAAACGGGCATCAGTATTGAGACTCTAGGGGGAATCATAACAGTTTATCCACTTTCTTTATTACATACGATTGCAACTTGTCGTATCGAACCAATTTCTGCAAATAAGAGATAAGAATCGCTGCCGCCAAAGACAACGCCATAAACAGAAGGAACACCAGGATCGGGAATTTAGGCGCATAGACCACACCAGGAATCAAGACCAGGAATAAAGTATGAACCAAATACAATATCGTGGAATACTTACCAATAAACTCCAACACCTTATTACCTCTGAAAGCATAACTATAAAAACAAACCATTGACGCTGCCATGAACGCCTTGACAACAACGTTCTCATAAGGCTCCATCTTTCCCATCAAATAAAGTATCATCAGTCCAGAATATAACAAGGCCGCAACTATAGCAGCGACAATCCTATGTTTCCCACTATCAAAATCAGGAACGATGCTGTGCTTTGCAAAGATCATCCCCAAGAAGAAAGCCGGCGTTCCACCTTCCACTACAAAGAAGACATTGCCAGGAATACTATTAGCGAACAATTGCAATAATAATATAACAACAATTCCAGTAACAGCAGAATATTTGTTTCGCACTATTAAATAAAGTAATGGGAAAATTAGATATAACTGCAATATCATCTTGTTAAACCACCATGGGCGAAGATAAGAGCTGTAACCCATCTGTCCAAAAATATCCAAAATGACGCACTTCAAGGTGTTACGCGAATGCGGATAAGCGTCTGTAAAACCATAGCCAAACAAATTCCCCACCGCCACGATGACGACAAAACAAAACCAATACGACAAGAAAAACTTAAGATAGCGTTTTGCCAAAAACTTGACCGTGTTTCTAAAACAGGGTTTCTCCAATTGATTATACTGTTTTGTCAAGCCAAAACCAGAAAGGAACAGAAACAAGTCAACAGCACCCAACGCTATTCCCAAATGCCCATAGTCGACTGTGTCTTGAAACACATGATGCCAAAGCAAAAGGCAAATGGCAAATCCTTTGATAGCAGTAGTATCTGTCTTACTTAGTTCCATGAAACATTAGCCTTAATCACCCTTGCAGGCACACCGCCAACCAAACAATGTGACGGCACATCCTTATTCACTACGCTCCCTGCAGCCACTATAGCTCCCTCGCCTATCGTAACACCCTTCAGCACCGTCACATTCATTCCCATCCATACATGGTCTCCAATTACTATGGGGGCAGTCACGGCAGACTTGTCCGACATCCTGTCTCCTACATCCTTAATCGAATGATTGTCGGAATCTCTCAAAACCACACGTTCAGAAATCACCACATTATTACCTATCGAGATCGAATTAAAACACTCGATCACGCAATCATAGTTCATGTAGCCGATGCCTAATGACAAAACGGCTCCTTGATTCACCGTAATCCTACTTCCCGCGTACACATCAAAGGCATCCACCTTCAACGTTGCATTTGCAGCGACGTAAAGAGAACCTGCCTTCTTGTTGCGAAGCATTCGTTCGTTATCCCATTGCCGGTTGAAATTCAAGTATTTTCCCACCTCAACGACGGCCTTGGAATGCACATAATACATGGTTGGTTTAAACACTTTAAGCTTATTAGGCGTAAAGTGCTTCGTACAAAGAAAGCGCAGTATTCTATCAGAAACTTTTTTCATCTCAAACAAACAAATTCTTGACTTTTGGGATATGCACCAACAAGATAGCAAGCCCCAATGTCAGAACCAGACGCCAAGTAAACATAGACCACTGCCCTAGCTCAATACCCGTCATCACCTTCAAGCGATTGCCTAAATGGGCATACATTTCGAAACAATGCACACACATAATGGCCAAAGACCAAACACCCAATGCAGACAAAGCTCTGGTTGTGATCTTCAAGTATTTCTTAATCCCCACACTCAACAAATACACGCAATAGGTCCCGCCGCAGGCCCCTATCACATCCAAGGGATAACATTTCCATGTAAAGGTGTACATCTCCAGTCTCGAGAAACAGATGGCGATCACCCAACAGACCACCGCGACTATCTTCAGCCACAACGGAATCGGATGTTCTTTCGCCCACCAACCAATCGTTACAAAAGGAAGCGCCATCAAACCCAACGAAAGGCACCAAATTGAATAGGGAAACACTCTATGCAACAGCAAAGCGGCAAATGCCACCACCAACGAAACAGGAATGGCCCATTGCTTTAGTCGTGACAACGGGATCAGCAAAGTTTTAGCCCAAAACAAAGCCAACAAGAACCATATCACGCCTAAACTAAGTCTTCCCCATAGTGTCATGGGGCCGTTCACATCAGCCCATAACAAAGAGAACGCCTCACGAATCGGCGGATCCCAGCCTTCGTGTTTCGCCACCGCCATCAACATGGCCCAAGCCACAATCATCAGTTGAGTAACTGCCATCGGCGGAATCAAACGCATAAAATAATTCTTTACGCTTCGCTTTGCAGTTGCTCTGTCAATGTAGGATTTAGAGAAATATCCCGCCACAAGAAAAAACAAGGGCATGTGAAACGATAATATGAACTGCTGCATGCGCGGATGATTCCACCCCACAATATGGCATACAATCACCAGCAAGATGCCGATGCCTTTCATAATATCAAAGGTAACGTCCCGTTCTTTCATAGCCAATAGTCTTTCACTACAGCTTCAAAACGATCTTTAAAATCCTATGGATTCACAAACCTTTTCAACATCCTCAGTGCCCAAATCATAATACATCGGCAACCGCACAAGGCAATCTGCATACCTATCACATTCGGGCAGCGAACGTCCATCGTGTTTGTCCTTGTAGAACTCGCTGCTATGCAAACTCAAATAATGAAACACGGCCAAAATGTCGTTCTCCTTCAACTTCTTGATCAAAGCACTGCGTTCAGACAAGCTGTTGCACACCAAATAGAACATATGGGCGTTATTGGTGGCATAGTCGGGAATGTCGGGCAAACCGAACTGGCCATGGGCGGCTAAAGGTTTCAACAATTCATAGTATTTGTTCCAAAGTAATTTACGTTTGTTTTGAATAACATCCAAATGCTCCAACTGCGCCCATAAAAAAGCCGCCACCACTTCGCTTGGAAGGAAGGAGGAACCGATGTCGCACCAACCGTATTTGTTCACTTCGCCACGGAAGAATTCAGCGCGGTTAGTACCTTTTTCCCAAATGATTTCAGCTCGGCGGATGAAACGCTCATCGTTAATACCTAGCATACCGCCTTCTCCTGAAATGATGTTCTTCGTCTCGTGGAAGGAGAATGCAGACAGATGTCCTATTGTGCCCAAAGGCCGACCTTTGTAATAGGAATCAATGGCCTGGGCGGCATCCTCCACCACCAAAAGATGGTGCTTTTCGGCAATTTCCATGATGCGGTCCATATCGCAAGCCACACCCGCATAATGCACGGGAACAATAACCTTGGTCTTCGGCGTAATCAAAGCCTCAATTTGCTCCGCATCAATATTAGGATTACGCTTCATACTGTCGGCGAAAACAATCCTAGCGCCCTGTCGCACGAAAGCCAAGGCTGACGAAACGAAGGTATAGCTCGGCACGATGACCTCGTCACCAGGCTGAACATCGCACAAAATGGCGGCCATTTCAAGTGCATCCGTGCAGCTTGTGGTAAGCAAACACTTCTTGAAACCATATTTCTCTTCAAAAAACTGCTGGCACCGCTTGGTGAACTCACCATTGCCACTCAGTTTGCCGTTGTAAACGGCCTGATACATGTAATGGGCTTCCTTGCCCGTGAGATGAGGTTTATTGAATGGTATCATGTCCATTTTATATGAAAAACACTATAACTCCAATCATAATTACCGCGATAGCACCTGCTTTTCGCCAAGAAATCTTTTCTTTAAAGAAACACCAAGATAACAAAGGAACAAACAAATAGCTCAACGACTCAATGATACTCACTTCCTTCACTTGCACTCCACGGCTCAAACAAAAGATATTGAGTACCAAAGACGCTCCCATGATAAAGTAACCACCAACCACCCATGGGTTGAGATATTGGCGAAGGAAAGTCGAATACTGCTTCCCCGCACCTTGCTTTAGCAGCATCTGAGCACCTGCTGCCGCCATGACAGACAATATGACAAGCAAATAATACATTAAGCCTTGGCAAACATAACGATTCCCGCAATGATGACGGCAGATCCAATGCAATTATTTAAAGTTATAGTCTCGCCAAACAACAAGACTGAAATCAACAAAACAAAAATCAGACTCGTTCCCTTAAACATGAATGCAGTAGACAGCGCCATTCGTTTTATAATTTGCTGCCACAACAGAGCATATATACCTAATACCGCCACAGCACCTGCCATCCAAAGCAAATAAGGTCGTGTCAGTGCCTCCTGTCTCGAAGCCATTTTTGTGAAAATGCTTGTACAGGCATAAATGAGATTCACGCCTAAAAGGGAAATGCAATTAAGGATTGACTTGTTCAATGTGTTAAACACTACTAACCTATGGCAACAACATTATAACAAATGACAAAAGAATTCTCCACGATTAAACCTCAAAAACCATCCTTCCAAATTCTTTTATTGATAATATGATATGTCTCATATGACTTATCAAATACAAATCCATGCTTTTCCCACACTCTTCTGACAGCCGCATTTTGCAACTGTGTAGAAGTCACCATAGTACGTATTCCCATCGTTTTAAAATAGTATTGAGAATACCTTAGAATATCGGCGTAAATCCCGCGTTTAGCATAACCAGGGACAACCCCTCCTAACTTTAAATCACAGATCGAACTATTTTTATCAAAATAGCATGCTTGAAACGCCACATTATTATTACCTGATTTTTCTTTTATCAGCCATGTCACGCCGTTATCCTGATTCCTCGCAAAAGATTTTGCCCATTCGCTATATCCTTCCACTATCGCTTTTTTTCTAAGACAAGGGTTTGCAAAATAGTGGTTTTTGTATCCGGAAAAAATAGCATCTACAACATCGTCAAGCTCCTCTACTTCGGGCGTAACTATCTCAAACTGCAAATTGTTGCTAATTGGTTTTAAATCAATTTGATCCAATGGAGCAGAATAATACAAGAGGCTGTCGGCATGAATGGTTATACAATTATCAAAACCTGCAAGTCTATAATGCTCATATATAGAAGGTGTAGGGAACCTAACAATAATAACATCGAAGTCGTCACTCGAAACAATACTTTCAATTTCCTTGGTGTCAAACGCCTCGTATTGGGCTCGATACATTCTATATCCGAACCTCTTACTTTCAATTTCAGAATACTCTAGGCTCATACGCTTTGGTTATCTATATTTATCAAATCCCTAACGATATACAATTGCCGTCCTTTTACCTGGTCAAAAATCTTGCCTATATAGAGCCCAAGAACACCAACCACAAAGAGAAGCAACCCACCTACGAACCAAATGGAAAATACGGTTGTGGTAAAACCTTGTACTCTAATGATCCCTGCCCATTTAGCTATAAGATTATATACGGCCAACAAAAAAGACAAAGCTGCCATTCCAAAACCAAGCCCCACAGCAAGCCGCAACGGCTTGTTACTATTCGAAATAATCACATCGAAACTTAACTTGAGCAATTTACGCAAACTATACGAGCTACTCCCTTCCGCCCTCTCGTCATGGACCACGTCAATAGAAGTATTCCTAAACCCCAGAGACCTTACCAGTGATGGAAAAGATCGTGCCCTTTCTGGCAATTTATTAAACTCTTCAACAACACAGCGCCTATAGATACCAAAGTTTGCGATTGCTTTATCAGTGTCCAAACCACTTAACCAATTGTAACCTGCATGAAAAAGAGATGATGACAAGCGCTTGAAAAACCCATCTTTACGCTTTGCACGTCGTGCAAAAACCATATCATAACCTTCCTGTGCCTTTTTGTATAAATTGGGTATCTCTTCCGGTCGATCCTGCAAATCGCAGTCCATCACCACCACCCAATCGCCTTTTGCATAGCGCAACCCTGCCGTAATGGCATAATGTTGACCAAAGTTACGTGAAAGGTCGATGCCTTTTACCCTGGGATTGTTTTCGCATTGCTTCACAATCTCCTCCCATGAATTGTCTGGCGAAGCATCGTTAACAAGAATGATTTCGTAGTCGTCAGTGATGGTGCTAACGTTTTCCACATTGCGGCGCACCAACTCGGCAACCATTTTTTCTCCGCGATAGACAGGAGAAACCACCGAAACATGAGGGTTATTATTCATATTACCATCCGATTATTTCACATAAATCACCGTTCTCAGCTCATCGCCCATATTTTCTGACATCTTTCGCAGTTCCATCCTACGATAGTCCTCGGGGAAGCCCCATTCTGCCTGCTTGAAATACTGCAAGATATCGTTTTCTTCGTTCTTAAAGAAAACAAATGCCTTGGGCGCTTCTTTCTCAAACTCTTTATACTGCCACCAATGATAGGGAAGCCGTCCGTCAATGAAGCCACCGGCCAAATACACTGCCATTTGGTTCTCGCCAAACGCCATATATCGATCTCCCGCCTTGCACCCCGCCATTTGCAAGCTATCCAGTACATCATGAAAATAGTCCTGCTGATACTTACTGACCAACACCTTTTGAGGACGAAGGGCACCAACCAATTCACACTTCGACGAACGCGGGGTGTAATAATAATGATAACGTTGGAAATTCCCCAAATACACATAACCCGCAAACAGCATGACCATTAAAACCAGATTCAATCCGACGGTTTTTCTCTCATCTATCTTGGTTGAAAGCAAAAAGTAAGCCAACAACCAAAATGGAGCGAAAATGATGGCTTTGTTCATGACTTCCTGATTGGTACCGAAAACGCCTGCTAATGGAACAGCAACAAAGGCCAAAATAACCACCATATCCTTGTTGAATAATGACTCACCGATCTTGGAACCTGATTGGGACAAAACCTTGGCCAACATCAGCGCCACCGGAAATAGCAGTAATGTTCCATAAAGATGATAGATGCCCCTGACAACAAGCAACACCGCACAAACCAAAAGCACGATGGCAATCCGCAACCATTTAGGCAATGCAACTTTCTTCAGCAACAACGTGACCAGCATCACAAGCGGCACAAATAACAGAAGCAGCTTACCTATCGTTAACAGCATGGTCGAAACCAAGCTACCAGAATCATGTCCTGATTTGGATTTTTCCGTGAAAGTGGACACGATTACTTTAGTCATATCTGAGAACCACATCCTCAAATCATGCACAAAGAACTGCTGGACCATTACTGCGGCGACTGCACCCACCAAAGCGAACAAAACACCTTCCCACTTTCCTTCCTCGTTTTCGCACCAATAGACAACAATAAACAAAACCGTTAGACATATACCTGCAGGAGGATAATTGACGAACGCAAACCATGTCAAGAAGCCCGTACCAAATCCGCAAAGAGATTTCAACCATTTTCTTTTGGCCGACAGTTGCACAAACAGCAATGAAGAAATCAAAAGGGCAAGGATGAATTCGAGACTATCGTACGAAATTGTTGGTGTAGCGAACGTGAACGACATAGCCCCAGCCAAAGCCACAAGAGGATAATAAGCCCAACACGAAACGGTCATTCCTTTTTTCTTTGACAGCCAATTGAATGAAGATAAAGCAAACGCCACAAGTGCCACCATACTCAACACCAGGCGCACATATCGGAACACCATGATATCATCGTCAGGAAAAGGACAGCACAAGACCCTTACGAGAGCATGGAAGTCACTTGCTTGCCCCCCAATACTTTGGCCTCTCAGATACCCCATCAAATAATAGCCTTCGTCGCAGGAAACTCCAAGGTGCAAGGTGCTTACAATAAGGTACCATACCAAAGCGGCAGCCATCCATGCAAGGATGCCATAGCTCAAAACAAAACCTGCGAATCGCTTTAATTTTTGCATCTTTACAAATTATCAGCAACGTTACTGTTGAACCTTATTTCAGTTTTTCTTCAACAAAATCAAATCGCGGCGTCACGTCTCCAGGTTCTTTCCCCGCTACCACACCAAGGGCAACTTGTCTATTTCCAACTGTAAACGAAACCAAATCGGGCTCATCTACCATACGAACCGTTTTGTTTGCCATTCTAAACGCCATGAAATCAATGGCATAATTGCCCCAATTAAGGAAATTGGCAGGGATTGAACAAACCTGCAAATATTCTCCCGCTTCGTGATGCTTGTCATAGCAACGCCCTTCACCACAAAAAGAAAAAATCTTATTTCCCTGCTCATTTTTCATATGCATGGTAATCCAAAAAGAATCTATCGCTTTGGTCAGCCGATATCGAATGACAATCTCAATGTCCTGGTCCATGCGCATTACATCCATATAATTCCCTCCTTTTTTCCGCACCCCGATTTCCAACAATTCAAAACCTCCTCTTTTAATCTCAGGCTCATTCCAAACCTTATAATTGTCCACGGGATTGTCTCCGCGAAGATAATGCGTCACAATAGGGTCGATTTCCCCGTCATCCACCAACATTCCATTTTTCAGTATAATGCCTCTCTTGCACAGTGCCTTGATACTGGTCATGTTATGGCTAACGAACAGCACCGTTCTCCCTTCGCCCTTACTCACATCCTGCATTTTTCCTATGGCTTTTTTCTGGAATTCGGCATCGCCCACGGCAAGCACTTCGTCCACCACAAGAATCTCGGGATCCAAATGTGCGGCCACGGCGAAGCCGAGACGCACCTTCATTCCGCTAGAATAGCGTTTCACAGGTGTGTCAATATAACGCTCACAGCCACTAAACGAGACAATTTCATCAAGCTTTTTCGTTATCTCTTGTTTCGACATACCCAAAATAGCCCCGTTCATATATATATTCTCTTTTCCTGTCAACTCAGGATGAAAACCTGTTCCCACCTCCAGCAGGGAGCCTATTCGGCCATGCGCCTTGATGGTACCAGAAGTAGGGCCAGTCACACGCGAGAGCAGTTTCAGCAAGGTGCTTTTTCCTGCACCATTCTTACCAATGATGCCCACCACATCGCCTTGTTCCACCTTGAAATCGATGTCTTTCAACGCCCACACGTATTCACTGTCGGCGGCCTTGGAGCGGTCGTTCACCGAGCCCACCTTCAGGAAGGGATCCTCCTTACCTAAGATGGACATCTGCCACCACCGTTTCAAGTCGTTGCTAATCGTACCACTTGAGACCAAACCCAAGCGATATAGCTTGCTAATGTTATTAAATTCTATTGCCGTTGACATATTAAGTAGATTTTTTAATTCACACTAATCCCCATTAAAAAACGCCTCATACGGAACGTCGGGATCAAACTTGAAATAGTCGTGCGTGGACTTATCGTCAGGTATAAGCATATAATTGCCATACTGACGTTTTAAAACGGCATCCCAGCCTTTGGGCGCACAGAGTTTCAAATCCTCAAAGTCAAGTTCAATCGTCTCGCTCCAATCGCTTCTGTTCCATACAAAATTCTCAAAATGACCGAAAGCCAGGTGTTCGACATGATTCGTGCCTTTCCCAGCGTACTTGCCTGCTGCCTTTTGGTATACTTCAAACAATTTTGAGGCATCGGGGGCGCCATAAACAAACCGATACACAAAACGTTGCGCACCATGTTTAATGGCATTCATAAAACCGCCCGACAGTTGCTTACCCAATGCAAAGCGCTGCATCTTGACCAATTCATTCAATCGCCTATAGAACAACTTTCTACTCAGGAAACCATCAGGGATCTCGTCCAAGCAGAACACGTCGATGAACATGCCGCAGTTAATACCCAGATTGTAATCATCCTGATGCCCAGCCGTACCCCGTTCATCCCTAATCTTCACGTAGGTGCAGAAAAAGCGGGATTGTTCAGTAACAGGGGTTTGAAAAAACAGGGGCTTTTGGAAAGCCATTGGGCCAATCTTCAACAATTTATCAAAATCCTTGCGAGGCATGGCCAAATCAATGTCGTTGTCCCATGGGATAAAACCTTTGTGGCGAACAGCGCCAAGAAGTGTTCCTCCCATGATATAATAGGTCAAGCCATACTGCGCGCAAATACGAGTGAACTCTTTAACCATGTCCAATTCCATGGCCCAAACCCGCTTCATCTTGGCCGAAACCTCGTATCCACAAATGACTTCTTCTTCAAGATTCATATATTGCAATTACTAAAAACACCATCCCAAGCCCACCTCTATCTCACTGACTACCGAATGGTTGGTTTCAATTATTAACATTAAACCTCTTCTTTTCACTCTTCCACAAAACATGTTTTGGCTTAAAGCAAAGAATAAGAAAATCCTTAAACAATCGCGCACCATGCCATTCATCAGCTCTCATGGCTTTCTGGAAATAAGTCCAGAAACTGATTTGATTCGCATTATAGAGGAGGTTATATGACATGAAAAGATAACTATGAATCACTTTTGTATACTTACTATTAGTATCTTTGTCCAACTCACCCAACCATAACACTTTATTCGTTGCATATTTCACGCTTTCTTCCAAGTTTGTCGAGTTCGAGCCATATTGAGAACCCGTCCACGAATCCGACCCCATAAACCGATACACACTCATGACATCAGGAATAAAATGTAGTTCACCCCTTAATGTACCAAGAATCTGTAACGGAAAGTCCCCCACCATAGATTCCTTCCTCCATTCTGGCTGATCAGAATCCAACGTCCCTCTATATACCAGTGAGTTCGTAGCGAGATACAATCCTCCATTTCTAATAACTTCTTCAGTAGAAAGATTACAAGATTGCTTATGCTGACATCCACCTTTATATAGTTTTCCGTCTGTCTCCCAATAGACAGCATGACTACACATACAACAACCGGGATGCTCTTCTAAATATTCGACTTGACGTTGCAATTTATGAGAATCCGTCCAATAATCATCACCCTCGCAAAGGGCTGTGTATTTCACATTATCCCATTCCCTAATATATGAATATTTATCTTTTTTCATGTTGTGATGATTCTCTTTCAGGAGCACCACAAAAAAACAGCATTTTTTATTGTTTTTATGACGTGCAAAAAACACGTGTCCAAAATCAGTATCCCTATCATAAGCGAACGCCTCATCAAAATCAAAGTGATCCTTTAAATAGTTTATAATCACCTCTTGCCCCCCATCTGTCGAAGCATCATCTATAATAGCGCATATGTATGGAAACGTGGTCTGCTGCATTACGAAGCCATTCATGGCATCAGAAATGTATATCGCATTGTTATATGTAATACATACAACACGAACCAAAAACTCATTTACGTCTACCATACCATTATTATCCTTCAAGCAAAACCATATTAAATTAACGATTCAAAAAAACCATTCCAAAGAACCATTTTTTGTTTCCAGCCTCTCTCCGCAATAACAGTTTTTACCTCTTCTGGAAGATTGCCAACTTGGGAATTATATGCTTTTACTATACACAAACCCAGATTCTCCATCTGATCCACAGGAAAATAACAGGATGGTTTATAATTCTCCAAGTAGTCGTATTTCATCCATTCACCATGTACAACTTTCCTATTACACGCAATGTATTCCATCACGCACCTTGAACCAGCATCGGTGGATTGAACATGAACAAAAATATCCGTAGCCATACGAAGTCTCAATAAGTCTGGCATATTCAAGCTCTCTTCAACCACAACTTGATCAAACCCGAGCTCTTTAGCTTTTTCTTTAACTTTTTCAGTATAATTAATGCTTAACTGTGTTCTTCCATATGTAAAAGGAAATAACAATGTCAAATTCTTCGGTAATTGATCCCTAACATTGAAAATAGCATCAATAATGTCCAAGTGCCTTTGTTTTGTTTGCATATTATACCCACATGTGATAACATATCTACCATTCACTCCAAATCTCGCCTTAGCCTCTTCTACGGAAACATGACTTGGATTCTCCTGGATATAATCAAAAAACTCTCCGCCCCACCCCAATTTCACCATTTTATCGGGATTAACATTAAACTTCTCAATAACTTGCTGTCCAATCTGCGAGTCTTTGCTGACTGTTATAAATCTAGCTTGTTCATATACTTTTTTCAAATGCCGAATTGCTTTTTTCCCATCAACTCGAAGTACATCACTTCCCCACGGAGTTATTACTAGATTATCTGAGCACCTTTTTATCCATCTCAGAACAAAGAATAGTCTCGGCCTTGGATACTGTATTTGAACAATATCAAATCTTCTTCTCGAAATACGAATAAAAGCACTCAAAAAATACAATCTATCCACCAAATCAACAACAGCCCTGCTTTTTATTCTCCTTGAGCAATACTTAAAACACACTATTTCCGAAGTGTTCTCGATTACATCACTAGGAATCGCGCTCAACCCAGGCCGACTACTTAACAAACAAATATCTATGTTTGAGTTTGACTTTTTCAAATTTCGAATAAACTCAGAAACATGATGAATATTTGCATACCAAGCAATAATTAATAAACTATACGCTTTCATGTTCAATTATGACATTTGTTACAACACATTTATCATTTTCAAATACTCACTCCATTCACCCATATCCTTCCAAGCATGTTCGCTCACAGGGAAGCAACCCACACGACCACCTCGATTCTTGATCTTCTCCATAAGCTGTGTGATATGGAAGAATTCACCTTTAGGAATTTCGGCTATGCACTCCGGGTTCAGGATATAGACGCCTGTGTTAATCATATAAGTCAACTCCGGCTTTTCCTTCAATGCGATCATCAAACCGTCCTCGCCCGTTTCAATCACACCATATGGGATGCGAAAACTCTTCACGGCGGTGACAATTGTCAAGTCATTGTAATTATCGCGATGATAGTCATAAACGTCACGCATATCCTGGTCAATGACAATGTCACAGTTACTCACAAAAAACGGAGAACTAATCTTTCCATTGAGTAACGACACACTTCCAATGGTCCCCAAGGGCTTGGTTTCCTCAAAGAAATCAATATCGTACTTGTGTTCAAGTTGGTCTAGATAAAAGCGCATCATATTGCTCTTGTAGTTGACCGACATATAAAACTTTTGGCAGCCAACTGCCTCGAATTGGTCCATGATTTCCTCAAGGATAGTCTTGTCGCCTATAGGCACCAACGGCTTGGGAATAACATTGGTGATTGGCTTCAACCGCGTTCCCTTACCACCTGCCATAATGACCACAGGAAGGTTTATCTTTTCGCGCTGTGAGACAACTTCAGAGGTCGTGAACAAATCGCTCCAAAACCACACATCCACCAATTCGCCCTTTTCATCAAGAATGGGCATCACCTCGGCGCGCATTCGACGCATTTTGTTTTTGATTGAGGCTTCATCTTCTGTGACATAGCCGTATACCTTGTCTTTGTTCAAAACACTGCTTATAGGTTCTGTCAAGGCAATATTCTTGATTATTGCCCTTTGAATGTCGCCTAAAGTAATTATGCCTTTAAAGGTTCCCTCAAAAAGCACAAAAAGGGTTTTAACCTTTATTTCATCCATCATTTTTATAGCATCTAGTAAGGATGCGGACGATGAAATAATCCTTGATTTGATTCTTTCTATCATACTAAACCCTGTGTATAGTCGCTCTCTTTGCCCCAAAGCTTCTCAAAACGGTTGATTTCCATTTCATGCTTTAAGTCTTTGAGATAGGTAATGTAATCATATTGGGGCTCATAACCCAGTTGATCTATGGTTTTTGAAATGTCTAAACAAAAATTGGGTGAGTCTGGTTTGTCACGATTTACAATGATTCGAGATGGTTTGTCTTTACGGCCAAAAACATCTATAATACCTTGAATTTGCTCCATTCGAGTTACCGGCATATTATTACCAATGTTATAAGTGCCGCTTTTTCCGTTGCCTGTCAGCATCTTCTCAACTATCTGAGTGCAGTCTTTCACATAGAACACATCACGCTTGCACGCTGGATCACCCCAAAGCTCAATGTCCTCTCCATTTTTAGCCTGTTCAATAATAGCTCGCTGTCCCGTCCAACGTTTTTTTCCATCTTTAAAAAACGTCGGATTGGGATGATAGCAAAACACATTGGCAAAACGAAGGATATAATATCTGAACCCATATTTTGCCGCATAATGAGTGACAATGTCGCAGGCAGCGTTTTTTGTAATACAATACATGGAGTGGTCTGTGTTTAACGGGAATCGGCTAGGAGCATCAGCGGAAATAGGAGTCTGTGAACCATATAGATAATAAACATCGGCAACGGTGCGTGCAAACACAAAGCGCTGTGTCCCAACTTTGACAGCATAATCGAGCACGTTCATTGTTCCATAGATGTTTGACTCGACAAAAACTCGAGGATGATAGCCATCCATCGTTGCGGGCAACGTTGCTGCAAAATGAATCACACTATAAACATCCGTTTGGGGTAGCTTATCATATGTCTCTTGTTTCCGAATATCCATCGAAATATATGGAATTCCATAATCAGCAAAAAAACCATTATCGCTTGGACGATGCCCAACGGCTATTACATTAAAACCAACTTCTTTGAGGTGTATCGCTGAATAGCATCCAACTTTACCAGTTGCTCCAAAAACCACTACTGTTCTCATTGTATTTCTATATTAAAGTAGTTATCTATTTTTTTCTCATAACCTTTTATAAGGAAATCCAATTCGTCCAATTTATCTACTTGAACTATAATTTGCCCATAACGGTTAAGGCTGCTAGTGATTGGATGGATCTCATCGCCCACTTTAAGATTGGTTGAGAACCCCATCACATTAGGCCAAGTAACAACTTCTTTGATCGCATCATCTATCGCAGTCACTTTTCCACAAGGCAGATTTAAGAAGCACACCCCAGAGGCTTTATCAAAACGACCTGTAGCAGTGTCAACCTTTTCACCAAGGGCAATGTGCAACAATTGATCTTCCATATTGATACCAATGGATAGCGGAACTAGGGTTGAAGTGATATAATCGCCACCGAGTCTTGGGCTGGTTTCTATAATAAAAACCCCTCTTTTATTAATCTTTAACTCAGTATGCGACGGGCATTTCTCATACTTTAATACCTTGCTAATTTTAGAAACAATCTTTCGGATAGATTCCTTCTGTTCGTCAGTCAGGTTGGCAGGCTGCTTGTGACCCAATTCTACATTGTAAGGGAATTCCGTAGTTTTCTTCTCAGTGAATTGTATCACTTCAGATTTGCCGTCGTAGTGCAGGCCCTCAATGCTATATTCGGGCCCGTCGATATATTCCTCAACAAGGACTGTATCGAGCTTTGAAACCTCAAAGGCTTCGCACATGGATGCTTCTAACTCTTCTTTGCTACGACAGAGTTTCACACCCCGGCTACCAGAGTTGTCACGAGGCTTCACAATCAGCGGATAATATAAGTCATCAACATCTCCCACTTTAGAAATCAGTCGACCACGAGCGCAGGGTACACCACCTTCCAAAAATCTTTGTTTCATCTGATACTTGTCCGTAGACCATTGCGCCGTCTCCACAGAAAAGAACGGAAAGCCATACTTCTCTGCCACTCTTGCCATCATCACCAAAGGTTTGTCGGTCGCCGCAGTCACAACGGCATTGACACCATACTTTTCCACCACGGCACAAGTACCCTCAAAATCCTGTCCACCCACAATCTCAAAAGCATCCACTTCATCCTTGCACACCGCATCGGCACAAGGATCGATGCCAATGGTGAATAGGCCTTTCAACTTGGCTCTCTGGATGATGGAGCGTTGCAGCTCGCCAACACCAAATATAAGGACACTTTTCTTATCCATGAAGGGCTTCGTCAACGGTCTTGACAATCAAATCCACTTGCTCGTCGGTCAACGCAGCATACATTGGCAACGTGATCTCGTGGTCGGTTACATAATCAGTCTGTGGTAACACAGCAGGATAATCCTTATAAATCGAGAAGCGATGTACGGCAGGATAGTGAACGCTGGTTTGAATGCCGGCGGCATGAATCTTTTCCCTAATGGCATCGCGATAGGCAGCATCACCTTCCGTGAGAACTATCGGCATGATGTAGTTGCTGACAAACTCCTTGTTGTCGGCAAATGGCACTACAACGCCTTTCACATTGGTCAACCGCTCCACATAACGCTGACGTACCTTGATACGAGTCTCAAGGTCTACAGACAATTTCTTCAACTGCTCAATGGCGATAGCAGCGCGGATGTCGTCCATGCGATAGTTGTAACCTAATTCAAGAATGTCATAAGTAGTGGCATGGCCGCTGGCACGTTGGTATGACATGGTAGTCATGCCATGGGAGCGCAACAGGCGAGCTTTCTTCGCCATCTCTTCGTTGTTGGTGACGAACATACCGCCTTCACCAGTGGAGATGTTTTTGTTGGAGAAGAAACTGAACGCAGCGCAATCGCCGAGCGTGCCAAGTTTCTTGCCTTTGTATTCAGAGAGCGGCCCGTGACAAGCATCTTCAATCACTTTGAGGTTGTGCTTACTGGCAATCGCCATGATTTCATCCATGTGGGCAGGGAAACCAGCCATATGAACCACCACGACAGCCTTGGTTTTAGGTGTGATTTTCTTCTCTATTTCTTTTGGAGCAATGTTGATATGCTTTGGACCTAAAATATCACAAAACACGGGCGTTGCACCCACATAACGGATACAATTGACCGAAGCTGCAAAGGTCAGTGATGGCACTAGCACTTCATCGCCAGGGCCAAGACCACACACCTTGCAACACACATGCAGGGCAGCCGTGCAATTGGTCATGCTTACCGCATAACCCACATGCCACATTTCGACAAACATCTGCTCCAGTTGCTCGTTTTTCGGGCCTGTAGAAATCCAACCCGATTCTATGGTTTCGTATGCAGCACGAGCCTCGCGCTCGTCAAAGTTCAGATTAAACAAAGGTATATTGTAAGCCATTGCTTGTTTTTTGTTTACATCTTCTGATCCAAGTTCTTCCCTTTCTCTTCGTGTTCGAAGTTCGGAATAAACTCTTTTATTGCTTTCACCACATCTTCCTTGGTAAAGTCGCCAGCAAAAAGACGTTCCAAACTATCAAAGAAAGCATTCACCTCATTCATCGGACGACGCGTGGTTTCCTCCACCACACCCAAGGCCTTGAAGCGTTCCATATTGATTTTCTCACCAGAGACATAGAATTCTTCGTAAGCCTTCTCGCCAGTAGTGTCACTTTTGAAGTACACCACAGGATAAGTGTCACTGTCGTATGACATCTGGCTAGCATATCGCTTGGCTTCCTCGTCGTTGGCACATTCCTTCTTGACATAACCTTCCGACTTCAGAAACTCATCACAGACGGAGCTGAAAGTCAGCATTTGATCCTCGCCCAATTTCGGGAAAAAGACCTCACCGCCATTACCAAGAATACAAGCCAGCATACAAATCTGGCCGCTCTCCTCAGGACTCACAAAGTAACGTTTTACATCACTTGGTGCTGCCAACGGCTGTTTTTTCTGCAAACGATGCAACCAACCATCAGGCAAGGAGCCATTACTGAAAGCCACATTGGCAAAACGCGCCGTGGTCACCTTAAACTTATCATTATAGGCCATCACCAAATCCTCCATGATGCGCTTGCTGGCACCCATGATATTCACTGGATTGGCTGCCTTGTCGGTGCTTACACAGAAGAAATGCTTGGGCGGATACTCACAAAGCAAATCCATCAGTTTTTTGGCCTTGATGTCGTTGTTTTCTATGAGTGCTTGAACAGAGTACTTGTCTTTCTCACTGCGAACATGTTTATGGGCTGAAAAGTTGGCCACGATGTCGAAGCCATTCTCTTCACGGAAAATACGAGCAAAGATTGGGTCTGCAAAATTCAACGTATAAGCACGATATTCCTCAGGCACATTCAGACCATGTGTAGAGCGAAGATCACGGGTTAATTCGACCAAGCCGTTTTCATTCAGATCAATGACAACCAACTTTCCGGGCCGAAACCGTAACACAGACTTGATAAATGATGAACCAATACTGCCCGCGCCACCAATAACGCATATAGACTTGCCCTCAATTTCATGAGAGAGAATATCGTTATTGTCACAAATGTCCTGTTCAAACAAACTAGTCGCTCGAAATGTAATACTATTTGCAATAAAAGAGTTCAAATCAAACATGGCACAAAAGAAAAGCTTTTACCCTAGATCATCAATTAGTTTCTATGAACAAACAATAAATCCAATTGTTTTTCAAGATAATCAGAATGAATCCCGTATTTAGAATAATAAAGCCTATTATTGTGAATGGCTTCTTCTTTTGTAAGTGGAACCGAGAGCTCTCTTTCGTTAATGTCTTCTATTGAAAACACCGCAAAACCATCTTGCTTAAGCTGACGATAATTCATACTATCTTTGTATAAGAAAACCTTTACACCGGTTCTAAAACAGTTGAAAATGTTGCCCAATGCTTGTTGCCTCAATGTACCATAAATCGCATGCGTGCATGATGCCATCAGCTTTTCATATTCATGAAGGGGAAGTTTATTCTCTATAAAGACCGTTCTATTTCCATTAAAACCCTCGTATTGTTTTACCTTTTCTTTCACCTCCTCATAACCATAGACTATCGGGAACAGCAATTCCCTACCGCTAATATTATTACGAGACAATACTTTCATAACATCTAAAACATTATTGGTAAACGCGGCACTATGATTAATGAGTATACCACCACCTTTATCGTGAAAAACAATTCGCCGTTCTTCAGGTTCAACACCCCTGCCTTCCATTTTAAACGGCTTTGCTTTAAAATATGAAAGTTTATTTAGCATCTCATATTCGATTCTCAATGGCGTCTGAATATAATTCATCCTCGAAATCAAATGCCTTCGATCGGTATTCCCTCTCAATAAATCATAAAAAGGCAATACATATCCTATTATCGCTCTGATAAAATGAAATCTTTTAATATAATCTTTATAATAAAACCAAAAAGAACGGGGTTTAAATAGTTTTTGTCTTATCAAACAGGGGTAACCAGGAACGGCTTCATACAACTCCTGCCCATAACAAAACCAAATTGTAATAACATCATCCCTAATAAGACTAAAATACTTATAAAACCATGGCCACAAGCCATGAAAGAAAACAATATCAATATCCGGATTTGAAAAGTAAAAATCCATTTCCTTTTCATCATGTACGACAGTTATCAATTCCTGATTACTGATACACTTAAATCCATTATTACACTCTGGATTACGTAATACAAGGTAGATATTTGAATACCCTTTCAACCTTTCAAACTCTGCCGAAAGGATATCAAAAAACACACCATCAAAAGTGACATGCAATATAACTCTTTTCCCATCTTTCATTGGACACGATATTCCGATTTCAACTCAGCTCATAAATTATCACCTTCAGAAAACAAGTGCTTAATCATGGCTTCTTTCATTACTCTAGGTTTCCAACCCGTTTCGCTCATAATGAGGGAACAATCCATTCCCGAATTCGAACCCGAGCCATTGTCAACCACATCAAAATCCACATTAAAACCAAGTTCACCACCAATAGCTTTGACATCATTCGCATATTCAAGGACAGAATACTGTTTTCCAATACCCAAATTGTATACTTTTGATCTTGATTCAGGCGGCAATGATACGATAGCAGCCAATCCAGCCGCCGCATCAGAAACATCTAACAATGCGGTTCCTTGTCTAGGCGAGGTTACAGTAAACATCTCGTGTCTTTTAGCTTTCTGGACAAAGAAATACAAAAAACGTTGAGGCATCATAAGGCTTGCCAAACGAACATTCGTTACAAATGAAACAGTAGACAAAGCAAACATTTTTTCCGTTGCATATTTTGCCATACTATATAAATCCATTGGTGCTATTGGAGATTCTTCCTTTGACAATTCTCCTATTGGCAACCGTTCATACACACCTTGAGAAGAAAGATTAATCACCGACTTCACCTTGAGCTCTTCCAATCGATTAATAAGCCTTTCGGTGAACTCTAACGCCTGAGCCAATAACCCCGCATCGTTGCTACGAGCAAACGCACAATTAATCACCGTATCGACATCATGAAAACATTGCGAAAACAAATCCTCTAAAATATAGAACTTTACCCGCTCATTTTTGGGAAGAGGGTTAACCTTATCCTCTGGCCTTCCCCCAATTGCAACAATTTGATAATCCTCATTTTTGAGCAATTCATAAATAACGGACTGCCCTAGAAAGCCAGTAGCTCCAGTAACAAGTATTGTCTTCATAATTGTGATGGATTTATTTTACACACCCTTCTATATCACTATAAACCATGCCTGGCAACATTAGATCTTCTCCATTCTCACCAATTATATGGATAGAGTTGACTATATGTTGAATAATAGGCATCAAATCTCTTTTATTAGGCACGAAACCCAACACGCGAACTGTAATTTGCGCCAAAAGGCCCCTCATCTGTTCGGTGATAATTTCTCCAGGAAAATGTTCGATCACAACATCTAAAACCTCAGGCATTTGTCTCACATCATCAACACCAATAATCTCCTTGATAATTCCTGGAGCGCAAAGACACGACACGTTGAAAGCGGGATACGTAAATGCAGGATTCACTTTTGATGCAATATCTTCATCGCCCATAACACCCGTTAGGGAATGGTAGATCATCATTTTCAACGGATCATAGCCGCAAACACGACTTAGTATCTTATACTCCAATGAACCAGTAGGACGGAAGCCCAGGTCATAGACATAGCAGGTGTCATCCTCCACCTTACACTGCATAAACATCATGCCGTCCTTAATTCCCAAATGGCGGAACATCTTCTTGCACTTTTCCTCAACCTCGCGTTGGTATTTAGACAAATACACCGAAGGAAAGGTGTAGCCCACTGGCAATGGAATAACATCCAACCCTTGATTTTGCTTCACATGTCTATTGGCAAGAGCAGACAGGTAATAATTGCCATTTTGAAACGTCCAGAACACTGTCACTTCACGGCCATTCATGTACCTCTCTATCAAAACCTTGCCAGTTTTAGAAGCCTTTATCCCCACACCTACAGCAGTCTCTAACTCCTGTCGATTATGGCAAATGGTGATGCCACGCGAGCCGCTATTATCCACAGGCTTAACTAATACAGGATATTTGATGTTATTATCATTGAGGTCGTATTCTGGAATGGTTGGCACTCCAAACTGGCGACACAGGTCTTTATACTTATCCTTAGCTATTAGTGTTTCGAACAGTTCTTTATTGCCATAGCATGGCATGCCGCTTTTTTCACATATTTCTGCATAGTAAGGCAATAACATGTCGTTGAAGCCCACAAACACACCATCTATAGCATGGCTCTTAACATACGCCACCACTGTTTCCACGTCAACCACACTAAGATCCACTGCCTCGTCCGCCATCTGCTTTCCGGGCGAGTCCTCTATTCTGTTATAGTCAGCCACAAGGGTATAGACACCCATCTCTTGTGCTTTTTTTACAATCTCGCAAGAGATACGCATCCCGCCCAATATGAGCAATCGCTTCCCTTTAAGTTCTTGATACATTCTTTATTGTATCTATTATGCGTTTAACCTCCGTTTTGCCATATCTTTGGTCGCAAGGAATAGGAATCAAATTATTCATCAGCTCTCTTTCCAACATTTCATTTGTAGTCCAACCCTTTACATTCGGCCAATAAGTGGCCACAAACACTTTGTTTTCAATCAATCGTTGCTTCAGTGAACCATCATCCGTCAGATACGGGTAAACCATAGGCACACAATCCATTTCCAAATGTATTCGATTTGTATCTCTTAATGCATCATCTAACAATTGGTAATTCTCCCTTCTTTTGTTTTTTGCATCTTCATAATCAATTCCGACCAAAACCGTTTCTGTCAATTTCGACATTTTCTTGATTTCTTGATTGCAAAGCGAATCATCATTTCTTCTAAAATCCAGATATCCTGCCTCGGCGCCCAAATCAATCCTTTTTAAAAGATGCGACATCCTTTCATAAGAGCAATCCTGTTCAAACTCTTGTTGCAAAGGCTTGTCCGTATAAAGATAAGCGCCGTCCGACACGCCAAAAAACTTTCTCGCAGAATAAAACGTATCAATTCCTTCTAATGGTTCAGCATAAAAGGCTTGTGCATTGTCCACGATCAATTGTTCACCATATTCCAACGCCAATCTTTTCACGCAATCTTGTTTCAAACCAAAATAATTTGTATACAGAAAGGCCTCATCTTTTTGTAGTTTTGGCAACAATACTGGATATAGCATTTTGTTGATATGATAATACTCATAATTAACGCCAAGCTTTTGTATCGGTTCCAACATGACCTCACATGTATAGTAAGGAATAAACACCTTGGAATAGCTTCTTGTACGCAACACATACTCGAAACAATTACGTGCCGTATTCAGTCGGATGGCCTCCTTATGGTAATGCCCACCCTCTCGTAGTTCCAACTCGAAATATCCTCCTATTGCCTTCATTTTAACAAAACCTTCATGGTATCATTAGTGTTGCACATAACATCATCCATATCCTTTTGCGTGTTGAAATGAAGGAAATTCAAGCCAACCAAATCGTTGCATCGCTCAAATGGCTGTACCACCTCACCTTTTTGCTTTTGGACTTCTTCCCTAACAAGAGCTTGCTTTGCTAAAGGCGAATACTCTACTCCATCAAATACTCCACTTTGGGATGTATGCAAAACGCCCAACCCCCAATAGCCGCCCTCTTCACCATCCAGAGTCACATCGATATCTCTATTGTCTCCCATAGCGGTCTTAATTGTGGCTTCTACAATATCTTTTCGTGCAATCATCGAAATAAACTCAGGAAGCATGTTACCACCATTACGGGGACCCGCATCCAAAAAATACAAGTGGTTATGCTCATCAATAATCATCTCAATATTAAAAGCACCAGATGTTTTTCCGGTTGCCTTTACAAGGCGAGAAACTTCTTTTTTTACCAATTCTTTCCGTTCATTCGAAATCTCTAATGGATAGCTATAAGCTGCTGGCAATAACGGATTTGATGCGGCATCTCTAATACTATTGATTAGGCCCCAAGTAACAACCTGACCACCGATTGCAAATATTTCAGCTTCAATAACAAAAGGATGGTCTCGCAGTATGAATTCCTCAACAATTAAAACTCCATTACGGGAATACTTTTGTGCATAAACTAAAGCCTCTTTTAATTCTTCCTCCTTTTCAATCACAGTAACACCTTTACTTCCAGACGAATCAGTTGGCTTTACTATTAACGGGAAATTAAGGCTAGATACATCTATTGAGCATGGGGCAAAAGGAACTTTTACTTCAATGGATTTGGGGACATTAAAACCATTTTCAACAAGAAACTCTCTAAACAATTGCTTCTCACAAAAATGACGTACTATGTCATAATCCATTCCTGGAAGATTTAAAGCATTAGCAACATATGCTGCTGTCGGTGCAGCAGGATCTGAACTATATGCAACAATACCCTGTATTTTTTCTTCCTTAGCAACCGAAAGAACGGCATCCTTGTCTGTTGTACTAACTAGATAGAACGAATCGGCAATAAACTGACCAGGGTTATCTGGCAAATAATCACACAAAACGGTATAATAACCCAAACGCTTAGCGGTTTCGATAGCGATCAATTGAGCCGCAGAGCCTCCTAATAATAGGATTTTCCTTTTGTTATCTGCTTTCATCTTCTATTCCCGTCTATTTCTTAAGAATGCTTAATACACGTATTAAATCCTCACTAAATAATTCATGATGCATTGGCAAACAAATCACCTCGTTGGCAATCCTTGTCGCCACAGGAAGGTTATTAGAATCTGCAGAAGGCAATCCTTTATAAGCACTGAAGTTGCTAATAAGTGGATAGAAATATCTTCTGCCTAAAACACCTTGCTCCTTCATCTTGAAATATAATTCATCGCGCGTCATGCCATATTCCTCAGCATCAACAAATATCGGAAAATAACTATAGTTATGACGCACACCTGGCATATCATCAAAGAACCGAATGCCTTTCACATCACGCAAGGCTTCCCGATATCGAATAGCCACTTGATGACGTTTCTCGATGGCATCGTCCACTTGCTTAAGGTTAAGCAGGCCGTAAGCAGACCTCACCTCGTCCATCTTGCTGTTGATGCCAGGGGCGACCACCTCCGTCTCGCCTGCAAAACCGAAGTTTTTTAAATAGTCCACACGTTTCTTGGTCTCGGCATCATGCATCACCAAGGCACCGCCCTCAAGGGTGTTGTACACCTTGGTGGCATGGAAACTTAACGTTGCCATATCACCTTGTTTCAAAACCGACTCGCCGTTCACCTCTACACCAAAAGCATGTGCGGCATCATAGATGACTTTCAAATTATACTTGTCCGCAATGGCCTGAATCCGTTCCATATCGCAAGGCTTACCATAGCAATGCACGGGCATGATGGCTGTTGTGCGTGGAGTAATGGCGGCCTCTATCTTGTCAGGATCAATACCGCAATTGGAGGGATCAATATCCACAAACACAGGCTTGCAACCATTCCACCAGATGCTATGCGTAGTGGCCACAAAGCTATATGGAGTGGTGATGACCTCGCCCGTAATGCGAAGGGCCTGCAAAGCCGTCAACAAAGGCAGTGTGCCATTGGTGAACAAACTAATATAGGGTACTTTAAGGTACTCACACAAGGCTGCCTCCAACCTTTTGTGGAAACTGCCGTTATTGGTCACCCATTTACTGTCCCAAATCTCCTTCAAAAGGCTATGGAACTCATCCAGGTCAGGAAGCAAAGGAGAAGTAACCGTTATCTGTTTTTCGTTCATATTGTTTTTGCTTTTGAAGCAACTACTCTCAACTCTAAACTCTACACTCTCAACTAAACTAGACCGTATCCATAAAACTCTTCTGCACCTTGTTGAAAATCAAGATGCCGATGGAGAGGAATACAAGCATAAACACAAAACTATAAGCCAGCCATCCCCAACCCACAAACTGACCTGCACTCAAAGCACCGTGCTTGAAGGTTTCAATGACAGGCGTCACGGGGTTGAGACACATCAGGGTCTCTAAATTGAAACCCAAGACTTTCTTGCCAGCCACCTGACTCAAAGGATATACAATAGGCGTGGCGTACATCCATAACTGCACAAAGAAAGAAAACAGGATCTGCAGGTCACGGTACTTGGTCGTCATCGATGATATGATGATACCAAAGCCCAAGGCCAAACCTGCCATCATGACCACCAGCACCGGGAACAACAGCAAATACAAGTTGGGCGTGGGCGCCTGACCTATGATGGCATAATAGACATACACGATGACAAACAGCCCCAACTGGATTCCAAAACGTACCAGATTGCTAATGACACTCGAAAGTGGCATGATGAGTCTCGGAAAATACACTTTGCCGAAAATACCGGCATTTGACACAAAAGTATTAGATGTTCTTGTCAAACAGTCCGAAAAATACTGCCACATACAGATGCCACCCAAATAGAACAAGGGCTGCGGGATGCCGTCCGTGGGGATGCCGGCAATGCCGCCAAACACCACCATGTACATGATGACCGTCAAGGCAGGTTGGATGATCCACCACAAGGGACCCAAGATGGTTTGCTTGTACTGCACCGTGATGGTACGCTTCACAAACAAGGATAACAAGTCACGGTAATCCCATATTTCTTTCAAATTCACCTCAAAAAGCCCATTGCGAGGCTTGATGACAGTGGTCCAATTTTCGTTTTCAGTTGTTTGACTCATTTCAAGAAAGTGTAAAGCTCCGCTCCTTGACTCACATCAAGAAAGTATAAAAGTTTGTAAATAAACCACTTGCCTCAAACATATGAGAGTGGCGTTATATTGTTTCGTTCAGGCTATAGTAAACCCAAATTTACAATCTGCAAAAGTAAGGATTATTTTTCAAATAAAACAAGAAAAAAAATGCGACATTTTTCTTTGTTATTATTTGGAGCGTTTTCCCCTGAAAACAATATTGCCGACAATCTTCCAAAAATACCTCCAGTCAGTGCGCAAAGGATGCTTCAAATAAGCCTCCAAATAACGACGCTCACTGTCCTGGATCTCTTCCAAAGTCTCGGGCATGTCGACATAGAAGGGGGGCAACAATCCAGGCTTGGTCTTGATTCTCAACTGCTGCAAATCCTCGGTGTAGAGATTGAAATATTGCTGGCTCAAGGGACGCACACCCACCAACTTCATCTGCCCCTTAAGGACATTGATAAACATGGGCAACTCGTCGAGCCAGGTCTTGCGCAAAAAACGACCCCACTCCGTGACGCGATAGTCATTACTGAACTTGCCACCCACATCCAAGTCATTGTTCTCGTATATGTAGGTCTGCAGATACTCGGAATAGGCATACATCGTGCGGAACTTGTAGACGTTGAAGATCTTGCCGTCCTTGCCCACACGCCGCAACCTCACCAAAGGGCCATAGGTGTGCGGCTCGTCATGCGGCGGACGCTTCTTTTGGCTGATGACGCAATAACGGTCGTGGATATATTTCTCGCTGACGACTTCAAAACCACAATAATACAATCTGCCCAAAACCTCTGGCCTCGGAAACACCTTTCTCACCTTCTTGGTGCAGAGATAATAGAAACGACGCGTCAAAGCCAACTTGGGACATACCCTATGCCAAAGAAAATCAAAGAAATAAACGATACGGGCGATAAACCTGGGGTATTTGCTGTAAATCTGCGCCCTGTGCTTCTGGGCCGTATCAAAACCACACACAAAATAACCGTCTTGTTTCAACTTAGCGTTGGCCTTGCGGAGGTAACGGTTTACATAACGAATGGCGTTGAGATGGTCCTCGGCCAACAAAACCTCGGCTTCACCGTCGGGTATCTCCCACGACTTCTTGGCATAGTCGTTGAGCCACTGCGAGCGCTCAGGGCCACGAGGGGTCTCGGCCACAGCGATGAGCTCTTGAAGCTGTTCGGGGGCGTTGTCAAACTCGAACCTGGGGGCATGCTGGGTCTCAGTCACGGCAAGGTATTCCATTACCTCGTCGTAATTGTCGCGAGCGACCATATCGTTGAAAATCGACTTAACCCCCATGATGATGGTGTTTTATTTCTTCAGATAACTACGCACGGCGTCGCAAATCATGTCCTGGTCCGCCTCCGAGAGATAAGGATGGACGGGCAAAGAGATGACAGTGTCGGCCAACTGGTCGGCGACAGGACAACGGTTGTCGTCGAGGCGCAAATAACTGAATGCCGTCTGACGGTGCATCGGGATAGGATAGTAGACGGCCGTCGGGATATCCAAGGCCTTCAGCGCGGCTTGCAATCCCGCCCTCACTTCCTTGTTCTCCACCTGCAACGTATATTGCGCCCAACTCGAATAGAAGCCCTCTGGGACGATAGGCGTCTTCGCCACGTCCTTCAGCTTCTCGGTATAACGGGCCGACACCTTATTGACGTCGACCAACTCATATTCCTTGAAGGCCTTCAACTTGACAATCAAGATGGCTGCCTGGATGCTGTCCAAGCGCGAGTTCATGCCGATACGGATGTTGTCGTAACGGTCGCTGCCCTTGCCATGGATGTGGTAGGAGTCCATCAAGGCCGCCCACTCGTCGTTGTCGGTGAACACCGCACCGCCATCGCCATAGCAACCCACCGGCTTGGCGGGGAAGAACGAGGTGGTTGAGATGTCACCAAAAGCGCAGGCTTTACATTCGCCAATGCGACCACCGAAGCCCTGGGCTCCGTCTTCAAGCACATAAAGGCCGTATTTGTCGGCTACCTTACGGATGGCCTTGAAGTCGGCAGGGAGACCAAACAGATCCACGGCGATGACGACACAAGGCTTGAGTTGTCCTTTCTTCAAAGTCTGCTCGATCTTGCGCTCGAGGTCGGCAACATCCATGTTGAAGGTGTCCTTGTCGACATCGACGAAGACGGGCGTCGCGCCCTGCATGGCGATGACCTCGGCAGAGGCGAAGAAGGTGAAACTGGGGACGAACACGGCGTCACCAGGCTTTACATCCCATGCTTTGAGTGCCAGCAGCAACGCGTCGGTGCCGCTGTTACAAGCGATGCAGTGTTTCACACCGACATAGTCGGCGAAAGCCGTCTCCATCTCTTTGATCTTCGGGCCCATGACGTAGGCCGACGAGGCGACCACGTCTAGGATGGCCTGGTCCATTTCGTCCTTCAGGACGTTATATTGTGTTTTTAAATCTCTGAATTGCATTTGGTTAGTTGAGAGTTGAGAGTTGAGAGTGTAGAGTCGTCGGGGCAGACCCACATGGCCGCCCTACATTTTTTTATTTAAACATCCGTCTTTTTCTTCATAGCAACGGCCACAATCGCATTGCAACGTAGGGCCAAGGCGCTTGCCGCATTCGCACACCCAGCCGATCTGTCGGGCAGGCACACCGGCCATCAAGGCATAGGGTTTCACGTCCTTGGTCACTACAGCGCCGGCGGCGATGAGGGCGCTCTTGCCCACCGTGTGGCCGCAAACCACAGTGCAGTTGGCACCCAAAGAGGCGCCTTCGCAGATGCGCGTCTTGGCGTAGACGCCATGCACGGGAAAATGGGCGCGCGGCGTCGTCACGTTGGTGAACACGCAGCTCGGACCGCAGAACACATTGTCCTCAATCTCTACGCCTTCATAGATGGAGACGTTGTTTTGGATACGGACGCCGTTGCCGATGCGGACATTGTTACCCACATTGACGTTCTGTCCCAAAGAGCAGTTCTCGCCAATCACGGCACCTTTCTGGATATGGCAAAAATGCCATACCTTCGTGCCCTTGCCGATGGTCACGTTGTCGTCGACGTAGCTGCTTTCGTGTATGTAGTAGTCGTTCATTTGATTCTTAGTTCATTGTTACGAGGTCCCTGAGCCTGTCGAAGGGCCGGTCCCATTCATCATCATTCCCAACCCGAGGCGAGCACATCCGCGATGTGGATCACCTTGATGGGCAGGTCTTCCTTCTCGATGTAGGCCTTTTGGTGCATCAGGCAGGTCATGTCGGCCGAGACAATGTATTCCGCGCCGGTATTAAGTGCATTCCTCACCTTGTGATTGGCCATGCCTTCCGATAGGGTCTCGTGGTTCATCCTCAAAGAGAAATCGGCGCCACAGCACAAATCAGTCTGCTTCATTTCCACCAATTCCAACCCCTTCACTTTGGAGAGCAGCTGCCGGGCTTCCTTGCCGAGACCCAATCCACGGAGCGCGCTGCAGCTGTCGTGGAAGGTCACCTTATAGGGGAACTCGGCGCCGAAGTCGTCGAAATGCACCTTGTTGACCAAGAAGTCAGTCAGCTCATAGACATTGGACACCATCCGCTTGAAGTTCAAGTGGTTGGCGGTATTGAAAAAGAGTTCGGGATAGTGTTTCTTGATGTAATGCACGCAGGCCGCTGACGGGGACACCACAGGACCATCATACGCGAAATCGTTGAGGAACTTGTCGCCCAACTCCTTGGCTTCCTCAAGAAAGCCCGCATGATAGGCAAAGCGCCCGCAACAGGTCTGCTCCGGGTTGTATTCCACCTCCACGCCGGTGCGCTGCAACACCTTCATGGTATTGGCGGCGACCCGTGGGAAGAACTGGTCGATGACGCAGGGCACAAACAGCTCGACTTTCATAATACGCTATAAAAACGCGCAAAATTACGACTTTTCTTTATAAAATAATAATAATAATTGAAAAAACGCTCAATTTACCTTAGAACAGGCAAAAAAGCGGCGTCTTCCCAAAAGCCGGGATAGGACTTTCCCACCACTTCGGGATGATCGAAGCCAACGGGGCCGACAAGCAAGGAAAGGGGAGCTAACGCCATCACGACGCGATGGTCGTTATGGGCGCAAAAACGGATGGGACGGTCGCCCATTTTCGCCAATTCAGTTCGCATCGCCTCTACCCTGTCTGACTCTTTGAGCGAGAGGTTGTCAAGGCCTGTGAAAGTGGCGTCAACACTCAATCCGGCACAGGTGGCAACCAGGGTCGGATAGAGGTCGGGATGTTGGGAAAAAACAAAACTCAAAGGGCGCTTTTCGAAGGGGATTTTCCTTAAGACGACGGCGTCGTTTTCAACGAACGTCCCGACACCCAACTGGGCCATCCATTCAGCGATGATGGCGTCGCCCTGCGCGGTCCTTGAGCCTGTCGAAAGGCCGTGCAACCTGATTTCATATTCCTCGCTGAAGGCAGCCATCTCGTACCAATAGGAGGCCGCGCTCCAATCTGGTTCAATCGTAAATAACTGTTTTTGATAAGGTTGCGGCTTCACAACGACCACTCCATCATGCCTTTCAACCTGTGCAGAAAAATGGCGCATCATCGCGATGGTCATATCAAGATAAGGCAAGGAACTTGGGTTGCCGACAAGCTCCAACTCAAGGCCTTGGGGCCACGTCGGAGCCGCCAAAAGCAGGGACGAGGCGAACTGGCTGCTTTGGGTCATGTCGACAGCGACTTTGCCGCCTTGGAGGGGTCGGCCATGAATGAGCAACGGCAAGAAACCTTGCTTCTCAACATACTGAATATCAGCGCCTAATTTCAACAAGGCATCCACCAAAGGTTTGACCGGACGTTGTTTCATCCGTTCCGTGCCCGTCAGGAGCCACTCGCCTTCGCGACAGGCCAAAAACGTGGTCAAAAAACGCGCCGCCGCACCGCAATCGGCGATGTCGATTTCCGACACTCCATTCAGCGTTTTACCAATTGCCTCCGCTAGGATTCTCGTGTCATGAGAGCCTGAAAGATTATCAAAATCAGGGGTGAAGCCGGCATACGCCGCAATCATCAAGGCGCGGTTGCTCTCGCTCTTGCTAGGAGGAAGGTGTATGTTGCAATGCAGTTTCATTGATAAGGCGCATTACTAATCACATACTCCAATGCTGTTCTCACTGCCGACGGCTCCACTTCGACATTCCAAACGGGCCTCCCAACCGCCTCAAGCAGAACAAATTGTGAAAGGTCCCCTTTGTTTTTCTTGTCATATACGAGATAAGACAAAATGGGATCCACGTCGGCATCAGTCAAGTACATTTCCGCTTCGGAGAGCAGCATGGGGAGTCGCTTCTCAAAGCCATGCAAGACCTTTTTGTCAAGGCCGCATTGTTTCACGGAAATCCACAATGCTGTCCCCATACCCAAAGCAACGGCTTCTCCATGAAGTAATGGATGCGCTGTCGTAAGACAATGGCTTTCGATGGCATGACCGAGGGTATGGCCGAAGTTCAACACTTTACGCAAGTCCTTCTCGAAAGGATCTTTTGCCACAATCTCACGTTTGATTTCGCCTGTGCGAAGGATATAGTCTTGGTAGTTTTCTAAATTGATTTCCAATAACTTGGAATCAGCGATAAAACCATACTTCAGCATCTCAGAGAGACCCGAAAGAACCTCTCTTCTGGGCAAGGTCGACAAAAACACAGGGTCAACCAACACCGTTTCGGCCTCAGCGAAAGTGCCGATTTGGTTTTTGGCCCCGCCGAAGTCAATGCCCGTCTTCCCTCCTATCGCCGCGTCGACCATCCCAAGCAAAGTCGTGGGAATGTTGATGAACTTGATGCCGCGCTTATAAGTGGAGGCGGCGAAACCGCCCAAATCAGTAACAGTTCCGCCTCCAAGGTTGACTAACAATGCGTTACGATCGGCATGATGTTTCATCAAGGTCTTCCAAATGCGTTGGACGGTCTGCAGGTTTTTGCGCTGCTCGCCCGCCTTGATGATGATGTCGACCGCCGTGTCGCATCGCAACCAGTGAGCCACTTCGGGCAACCAAAAAGGAGCCACGTTCTCATCAGTCAGGATGAAGACTTTTGAGGCGTCAGAAATGGTATTTTTCAATGGATCATTCATGCTTCTATCAGTTCACAACGGATCTCGCGTTCGTCATCAGTCGCGCCGTGGCGTATCTCCACCCGGATGTACTTTTCGGGCAACAAAGGTTCAATCATCTCGGGCCACTCGATGAGACAGAGGTGGCCGCTGTAGAAATAGTTCTCGTAACCGATGTCATAGGCCTCTTCCAACTTCTTAATGCGGTAGAAATCAAAATGATACACCGACTCTCCCACCTCCGTCACGTATTCGTTGACAATGGCGAAAGTGGGGCTGTTCACCTCGTCGGTGACGCCCATGCGGTGACACAGGTTCTTAATCAGAGTGGTCTTGCCCGCGCCCATCGAGCCGTAAAAGGCGATGACGTCGGCTTCGTCACGCATGGAAATCAAGTAATCGGAGACCTCCGTAAGGGCTTCTACGCTGTTAATATGAAACTCTTTTGCTTGCATCACATTCGTTTTATGCCGCAAAAATAGTATTTTCTTTGATACGCTCCACGTCACTGCGAGGAACGAAGCAGTCAGTTATAGCTTTGTAGATTCCCTTCGGGAATGGAGAGACGTTCTGTTATTAAACCGCGGCGGCAAGTAGTGTTTACTATACGTAGACACCACAAGCCGCCGCTTGTAAAACAGTGAAATGACTCCATTCCCGAAGGGAATCTCTTTATTTCGCCGTGAGGTGCGTCACCGGGATCAGCATTTCATTCATCGAGATGCCGCCATGCTGGAAGGTGTTGCGGTAATAGCTGACGTAATAGTTGTAGTTGTTCGGGTAGGCGAAGAAGTCGCTCTCGCCGGCGAAGACAAAGGTCGTGCTAAGGTTGGCCTTGGGCAAGAATATCTTCTCGGGGTCTTTCACCTCAAACACTTCCTTCGGGTTGTATTTCAAGTTCTTACCGTACTTATAGCGCAGGTTGGTGTTCACCTCGCGGTCGCCCAGAATCTTGACAGGCTCCTTCACATAGGTCGAGCCGTGGTCGGTGGTGATGATCATGTCGCAGCCCTTCTCGGCGATGAAGCGCATCATGTCGAAGAGGCTGGAGTGCTCGAACCACGAGTACATCAGCGAGCGATAGGCTTCTTCGTCAGAGGCCAGCTCGCGGATGATTTCCATCTCGGTGCGGGCGTGCGACAGCATGTCAACGAAGTTGTAGACAATGACATTCAGCTTGTTGTGCATCAGGTTCGACATCTGCTCGTACAGCTTCTTGCCTGCGTCTAGATTCAACACTTTATTATATGAGTACTTGATGTTCTTGCCAAAGCGTTTCAGCTGCTCACCGAGGAGTTCGCCCTCGAATTGGTTCTTGGTGCCTTCCTCGTCCTCGTCGACCCACCACTGGCGGTAGCGGCGACGGATCTCAAGCGGCATCAGTCCAGCGAAGAGGGCGTTGCGGGCATATTGCGTGGTGGTAGGCAGGATGCTGTAATAAATGTCGTCAGCCTCAACTCGGAAGTAGTGTTCGACGAGGGGCTGTATGGCCTTCCACTGGTCATATCGTAGGTTGTCGATGACGATGAGAAACAGCGGTTTGTCACTGTCGTCGAGGCGTGGCAACACCTTGTCGCGCACAACGGTGTGCGACATCACAGGCTTGTCAGCCTTCCCCTGGATCCAGTCCACATAGTTACGCTCGATATAGCGAGTGAACTGCGTGTTGGCCTCCTGCTTCTGATCGGCGAGGATGCCCTTGATGCCTTCGTCGGTCGACTTCTGCAACTCCAATTCCCAGCGCACCAACTTTTTATATAAGGCGATCCACTCGTCGAAATTGAGGTTGTCGTTCAGGTCCATACTAATCTGGCGGAACTCCTGCTGGTAGCGCATCGACGACTTCTCGTCACGCAAGGCGCGGTTCTCGAGGTTGCGTTTCAGCGACAGCAGGATCTGGTTCGGGTTGACGGGCTTGATCAGGTAGTCCGCTATGTTGGAGCCGATGGCGTCTTCCATGATACGTTCCTCCTCGCTCTTGGTGATCATCACCACGGGGAGATTGGGGTATTCGCGCTTGATGACCTCGAGGGCCTCGATGCCCGAGATGCCCGGCATCTGCTCGTCTAAGAAGACGATGTCAAAATGGCGTTGGCGCACGAGGTCGATGGCGTCGGAGCCGTTGTTGGCCGTCACCACCTCATAGCCTTTTTGTTCCAAAAACATGATATGGGGCTTCAGGAGATCAATCTCGTCGTCGGCCCAAAGGATTGTCGTTTTGTCCATAATTCAAATGCTTGTATGGAAGAAACGCAAAAGTAGACAAATTGTTTTATTACGAGAGACAAAAACACTATTTTTGCGGCAAAATTCGCGGCAATGGCTAGTTCCAACAAAAAGAAAATCTTCAACGACCCGATTTATGGTTTCGTCAGCATCCCCGACGAGCTGCATTTCGACATTATCGAGCACCCTTATTTCCAAAGGCTTAGACGCATCAAGCAGGTCAGCATGACCAATCTGGTGTATCCCGGCGCCAACCACACGCGCTTCGCCCACAGCCTCGGCACCATGCATCTGATGCGGCGCGCCATACAGCTGCTGCGAGACAAGGGCTACGAGATCACCAAAGAAGAACTGGAAGCCGCCTCGCTGGCCATCCTGCTCCACGACAGCGGCCATGGCCCCTTCTCGCACACCCTGGAGAACAGCATCGTGCAAGGCGTCTCGCACGAAGAGCTCTCTTTGATGGTGATGCGGAAGTTCAACGAGATCCACGGCGGAAAGCTCGACATGGCCATCGAGATGTTTAAGGGAGAATACAAGAAAGGATTCCTTACCAAACTCATCTCCAGCCAGTTGGACGTGGACCGCATCGACTACCTGAAGCGCGACAGTTTCTTCACCGGCGTGGCCGAAGGAAGCGTCAATGCCGAGCGTCTGTTGGAGATGGTGGAAGTGGTCGACAACGAGTTGGCCATCGAGGCCAAAGGCATCTATTCTGTGGAGAGTTTCATCGTGGCCCGACGCATCATGTACTGGCAAGTGTATATGCACAAGGCGGTGTTGAGCGCCGAATATATGCTGCGCAATATCCTCAAACGAGCCAAGACGCTCAGCCGGGAGCGAGATTTGTTCGCCACCCCTGCCCTGTCGTTCTTCCTTAAGAACCAGAAACCTTTCGAGAACGGCGACCCCGATTTCGTCCTCGACAAATTCTGCCAGTTGGATGATTACGATGTAATGACCGCCGTGAAAGCCTGGCGTGACGACGAGGATCGCGTCCTCTCCGAACTATGCAGACGCTTGACTGACAGACACTTGTTCAGAATCGAGATGCGTGATGGCGAGTTCGACCCGAACTATATCGAGGAAATAAGAAATAAGATCGCGAAACTCTATGGCTGGTCGTTGGAGGATGCCGATTTCATGCTGTTGCAGGGCGTCTCTTCGAACCACGCCTACCACCCCAAGAAGCCGGCCATCAACATCCTATACAAAGACGGCACGATAAAAGACATCAGCGAGGCCTCCGACCAACTGAACATCTCGGTGCTGAAGCAGCCCGTGGTGAAGCATTTTATTTGCTATCCGAAGGAATTGGAACTCTGATCAATATAAAAAAAAAACGACACACCCTCACCAAAGAGAGTCATTGCGGGCGACAGACCCGCAATCTCCGACACTAAACGACACACTAAAACAAATCGACAACGTATAAAGGTTGTTCTAAAGCACATGAGATTGCGGATCAAGTCCGCAATGACGGTTCGCGGTGTAGTGTAGTAATAAAAGTACAATTCAAAGGTATCGGAGACTATAACCGCTGATTCATCGCCTGGGCTCTCTTTTTCGAGTCTTCCATCACTTCCAAAGCCTGCTGTTGCAGGAATCTCTCTTCATCCGTTTCAGGTTCCAGCGTGATGCCATGCGGTCTGGAATGGTGGTTTTCGTCCAAATAGGAGAAGGTGGCGAAGCCGTCGGCGGCGATCTTTTCGGGCTCGCGACTGCGATACATCTTTGTATAGACGGTCAAAGTGCTGCGTCCCACCGAGATGACCTTGCTCTCGAAAGTGACAATGTCGCCCGCGAAAATCGGGAACTTGAAGTCGATGCCGTGGAGCACGAGCAGGACCGTGTCCTTCGTGTCAACATACTGCGCCACAGCGAAATAGGAACTCTCCAAGAACCACTCTGAGCAACGGCCCGCAAAGAAGGTCTGGTGGTGGTTGAGGTCAGCGAGTTTGATGAGTCTTTGGGAATAGGTTGCTTTCATATTCAGTTATTCAGTTGTTCTGTTGCCTATGGCTTATGGCTAATGGCCTATGGCTGCTCCACCAGGGAAGCAAGCCATCGGCCATAGGCTATAGGCCATTGTTTATTTCAATTTTCAGTCCATCGTAAGCGAGCATCATGCCCTCGGGCAACTCGCGGTTGAGGTCGGCAGCCAAGCCCATGCTATGACTACAATGCGTGAACCAGGTCTTCTTTGCCCCCACCCTACGTGAGATCTCAATCGCCTCATCCAAAGTGAGATGCGAGTAGTGTTTCTTCTTTTGCAACGCCTCAATAATCAGATATTCAACGCCTTGCAACTTTTCAATCGCCTCCTCCGAGATTTCGCTCAAGTCGGTGACATAGGCGAAATTGCCGATGCGAAAGGCATAACAAGTCAAAGTGTAATGCTTCAGTTTGATCGGGATGAAATGCAAGTCGCCGATATCGAAAGGCGTCTCGTCGAGGCGGTGGATGTCGTAGGTAGGCGCGCCGGGATAGGGATGTTCGTCAAAGGCATAGGAATACTCACGCTTGATCTCAGGCAGCGCCGTGTCATCTACATACAATGTCATGGGTTTCTGTTGCCTGAAGATATAAGGGCGAAGGTCGTCTAGGCCACCTATGTGGTCCTTATGCTCATGCGTAATGAGCACAGCATCGAGTTTGGTAACGTTTTCGCGCAGCATCTGTTGGCGGAAGTCAGGGCCGGCATCCACGACCACCGTCACCTTGTCGGTCTGGATCAAAATGGAGGTGCGAAGACGCTTGTCGCGCGGATCGTTGGACTGGCATACAGGACAGGTGCAGCCGATGACGGGCACACCTTGCGAAGTTCCAGTACCTAATACAGTGACAATCATACTTTTATCTTATTATCGGCATCCCACGGAAGCCTTCAAAAAAATCAAGCGCAAAATTAGCGATTTTATCCAAAAAAAGACGCTATCTCGTGGAAAATACCTAAATTTGCGGCATGAATTTTTCATCCTATCTCAGAAACAGGGCCTTGAAACGCGCCTTGGAGCAGTTTCTCGCTGAAAAGCCGGTAACAAAAATGCCTAATCTTCAGCGTGTTAACTCCATTTTGATTATCTTGGACGAAGGCGACAAGAGCATCGTCAAGAACATCGAGAGCAGTGTGAAGAGCCTGTTTGGCGCCAACCGTTGCGGCTTCGTCCTCCTCTGCAACCAGATGTCGGACACCATCCTGCAAAGTGACCTCTACACCGAGATCACGCCCAAGGACTTCGGCTTCATGAGTGTCTTGAAACCCGACAAGCACGAGTTCCTCAAAAAACTGCCTTTCAGTGCGATACTCATCAATATGGCGGGCAAGAACGCCGAAATCAGCGACTACCTCTGCACCCTGCCGAAGTCTGATTTCCGCATCTGCTTCCACCAGAGCAACAACCAAGCCATCTACGACCTGATTATCGAGAACCCGCGCGCCACCGACCCTGTCTCCAACATCCATGTCCTCCACAACTACCTGAAGGCCTTGATGGGGACTCAAACCGCTAATCAATAACATCATGAAGAACAACATATTCAAAGGCACGGGCGTGGCATTAGTCACTCCTTTCAAAGACGATTTTTCGGTCGACTTCGAGGCGCTGACCCGCATCGTCAACCATGTCATCGACAATGGCGCCGACTTTTTGGTCGTATTGGGCACCACCTCCGAGGCCCCTACCCTTACCGCTGACGAAAAGAGACTTGTCATCAACACAATATTAAAGGCTAATGGTGGTCGTCTGCCCATCCTGCTCGGCATGGGCGGCAACAATACACAGGCCGTCATCGAAGCCGTCAAGGCGCAAGACTTCACCGGCATCCAAGGCATCTTGAGCGTCGTTCCTTATTACAACAAGCCCAACCAGCGCGGCATGAGAGCCCACTTCGAGGCCATCGCCGACACCAGCCCTGTCCCCGTCGTGGTCTACAACGTGCCAGGTCGTGTCGGCGTCAACCTGCAAGCCGCCACCTGCGTGGATTTGGCCAAGCATCCCAATATCATCGCCGTGAAAGAGGCCTCGGGCAACCTGCAGCAGATCATGGAGATTCTGCGCGACAAGCCCACCGACTTCGACGTGATCTCAGGAGACGATGCCATCACCCAACCCATGATGGCCCTTGGCGCCACAGGCGTCATCTCGGTGGCCGCCAACGCCTACACCAAGCCTTTCAGCCGCATGATGCAAGCCATGAAGGAAGGCCAAACCAACGAAGCCCTGCGTCTGCACTACGCCATGCTCCGCATGAACCAACTCATCTTCGCCGATGGCAACCCCGCCGGCATTAAATGCCTGATGAACCACATGGGCCTGTGCCAAAACGCACTGCGCCTGCCGTTGGTGACGGCGAATGAAAAAGTCGAGAATGACATCATTGAAGAATGGAAACAATTAAAAGATAAATAAAATGAAAAGTTTACGTTATCTCCTACTCGTCTGCGCCACAGTGATCTGCGGCACCATTTTCGCTCAAAAGAGCCAGCAAGAGCTGAACCAGCTCATGCAACAACGCAACGAGTATTATTTTACCTTTAACTTGAACAGCAACGACGACCTCAACGCCATCGCCCGCACCATCTCTGTCGACCGCGTCGACGGCAATGTGGTTACGGCCTACGCAAACAATAACGACTTTGCCAACTTCCAAAGACTGGGCTACGAAGTCAAGCTTCAGACGCCTCCTTCGCTAATGGAGGAAGTCGCCATGTGGGACGGCAGCAACCGCACCCAATACGATTGGGACAGCTATCCGACCTACTCGGCCTATGAGAATATGATGTTCCAATTCGCCACTGACCACCCCGACAAGTGCGAGATCATCACGCTCGGCACCTTGCCCAGCGGACGCAAGATCATGGTGGCCCACCTGTGCGACGGCGCTGCCGACGGAAAACCCAAATTCCTCTACACCAGCACCATCCATGGTGACGAGACCACGGGCTGGATCATGATGCTCCGCCTCATCGACTATCTCCTCGAGAACCCCAACGAACCCGAGGTGGATAACGTCATGAAGAACATCGACCTTTACATCGCTCCCAACACCAACCCTGACGGCACCTACCATAGCGGCAACAACAACGTCAACGGCGCCACGCGCGAAAACGCCAACGGTATCGACATGAACCGCAACTACGCCGATCCCCACGGCGGTCCTCACCCCGACGGACACGAATACCAAACCGAGACCCAATGGTTCATGGATTTTGCCGCTGAGATTCCCTTTGTGATGGGCGCCAATTACCACGGTGGCGCCGAAGTGATGAACTATCCTTGGGACAACACCTATACGCTCCATGCCGACGACGCCTGGTACCAAATGATCAGCCACGAGTATGCCGATGAATGCCATACGGTCAACTCGAACTATATGAGAGACTACAACAACGGCATCACCAACGGTGCCCAGTGGTACATGATTGGCGGCGGCCGTCAAGACTATATGAACGGTTACGCCCAATGCCGCGAGCTCACCATCGAGTGTTCGAACACCAAACTGCCCAACGGCAACCAACTGCCCAACTTCTGGAACTACAACAAGTCATCACTGTTCCTCTTCATGAACCAATGCCTCTACGGCATCCACGGCGTCGTGACCGACTCTATCACGGGCGAGCCTCTGGAAGCCACCATCACCATCAGCGGACACGACGACCAGTACTCGATTGTAGAGAGCCATCTGCCTGCCGGCGACTTCCATCGTCCCATCAAGGGAGGTAGTTGGTCGGTCATCGTCAGCAAGGACGGCTATTGCCCCAAGGTGTTCGATGTGGCCGTGGATGACTACGAGACCGTCAACCTCGACGTGAAGCTCGTCCCCGGCAGTTGCCTGTTGCCCAACTTCAACGCCTCTACCACACAGGTGGCTGTTGGCGGCAGTGTCAACTTCACCGACGGGTCGTTTGGCGAAATCGTCTCTTGGGAATGGACCTTCGAAGGCGGCACTCCGTCTACCTCCACACAACAGAACCCGAATGGCATCGTCTACAACGAGGCAGGCGATTTTGACGTCAGCTTGACCATCACCGATGCCCAAGGCAACAGCGAGACCTTGACTCGCAACAACTATATCCTCGTTAGGGAAGCCTACAACATGCAAAACGGCACTGTCGAGACTTGTAACGCCTTGTTCTACGACAATGGCGGTCCCAACAACAACTATGGCAACAACAAGGACTACACCATGACCTTTATGCCTGCCAGCCAAGGCAGCATGATCGGCGTCACCTTCACGGAGTTTGGCACCGAGACGGGTTATGACTTCCTCTACATCTATGACGGCAGTTCAACCAGCGCCACCTTAATCGGCAAGTACTCGGGCGGTGAAAACCCCGGCCAAGTCGTGGCCACCAACAGCGAAGGCACTATCACTTTCCGTTTCACCTCAGACGCTTGGACTTCCTCCTTCGGCTGGACCGCACTCGTCTACTGCGTCTCCGACGAGCCGCTGAGCCTCATCGTCACCGCCGACCCTGAAATCGTCAACGAGGGCGAGAGCAGCCAACTCAACGTGATTGCCACTGGCGGCTCGGGCGTTTACACCTACATTTGGGAGCCCGTTGAGAGCCTCGACAACCCGAACATCGCCAACCCCGTAGCCACACCTACTGAACCTGAGACCGTCTACAAAGTCGTCGTGACCGACAGCCAAGGCAACAGCGAATCGGGTGAGGTCACCGTCTCCATCAGAGACTGGTCGGTATCCGAAGACGGCTTCGCACCTAGCATTTTCCCCAACCCAAGCAACGGCACGTTTACCGTCAACGTCAAGGGGAAATATAGCTATAGGCTCTTCAACAGCATTGGCCAACAAGTCATGTCGGGCGAAGGCGAAGGAAAGACCGTCGTTGACGCGTCAAGCCTCAACCAAGGTGTTTATTTCCTGCGACTGACAGCTGACGGAACCCGTGTCGAAAAAGTGGTCATCGAAAAATAAAAGCCAAAACCACTCGTTAGTAACGTAAAAATGAGTAATTTTGCAGCCCCGATGAAAAAAAGCATCCTGATATTGGCAGTTTTGGGCCTTGTAGTCTTCAGCTCATGCAACGACTTCAACCGTTTGGTGAAGAGCACCGACAACGAGGCGAAATACGAGGTCGCGGTCGACTATTACGAGCGTGGCGACTACAACCACGCCTTGCAGTTGTTCGACCTGCTGCAAGCCTCGTTCCGTAACACGCCCCGCGGCGAGTCGATCACTTACAAGACCGCCCAATGCTACTACCTTCAGGACGACTACGAGATTGCATCATATTACTACAACCGTTTCGTGCAGACCTATCCTTTCTCGAAAGACGCCGAGAAGGCAGCCTACATGAACGCCTACTGCAACTACCTGCTCTCGCCGGAGTCGGGGCTCGACCAGACTAACACTCACAGCGCCATCAAGCTGCTGAAATCCTTTGCGGAGCGCTATCCCAACAGCGACAGCTTGGAGCGTGTCAACCAGTTGATGACCAACCTCAACAACAAGTTGGAGGAGAAAGACTATAACATATGCAGGCTGTTCTACCGCATGGAGAACTACAGCGCGGCCATCACCTCGTTTGAGAACATGCTGAAGAAATACCCCAACACGCCGCACCGCGAGGAGATTCTCTACGACATGGCCAAGACCTACTACGACTATGCCGAGAACAGCGTCCCCGAGAAACAGCGCGAGCGTTTTGAGTCGTGCGTCGAGCACTGCAACACTCTCTCCTATCTCTATCCCGGGAGCAAATACATCACCGAGACCAACAGCATCGCCGAAAAAGCAAGAAAGAAATTACAAAACATAAAATAAACCATGGATTTCAAGAAAATTAAGACCGAAACGACGGTTGTCACCCGTCAGAAAGACCAGTTCTACAAAGGCACGGGCAACATCTACGAGACTGTAGCCATCCTGTCCATCAGGGCCAATCAGATCGCCTCGGAGATGAAAGCCGAACTCAACGAGAAGATCGAGTCGTTTGCCTCCATCACCAACGACAGCCTGGAAGAAGTGTTCGAAAACAAGGAGCAGATTGAGATTGCCAAGTTCTACGAGCGTTTGCCCAAGCCCACCTTGATCGCCATCCACGAGTTCCTCCACGACCAGATTTATTTCCGCAACCCCGCCAAGGAGACTCAGGAGGCCTTCTAAATCGTGACAAGAAAGGGAGAGCCATGAAGAAAGTATTTGCCACACTACTCACTGTCTTCGCCTTCATGATGGGCATCAGCCCGTTGCAGGCGCAAGAGCTGCAATGCGACGTGCGCGTCAATTCCAACAAGGTGCAGGGTAGCGACAAGACCATCTACCAGAACCTGCAGACCTCCCTTTACGAATTCATCAACAACACCAAATTCACAGAAATCAACTTCAGGCAAGCGGAGAAGATAGAGTGCTCGATGCTCATCGATGTCACCGGACGTGAAGGCGAATACATCACGGCGGAGATCAACCTCGCCCTGCGCCGTCCCGTCTATAAGTCGAACTACAGCACCCCGATGTTCAACTACATCGACCGCAAGTTCACTTTCGAATACACCGAAGGCCAGACCCTTGACTTCAACCCGAACACCTACATCTCCAACCTGACCAGCACGATAGGGTTCTACGTCTACCTCTTCCTCGGCCTTGACTTCGATTCGTTCTCGCTTAATGGCGGCGACTACTTCTACGAAATCGCCGAGACCATCGCCAACGCGGCCCCGCAGGAGGCTGGCGGCGACAACGGATGGAGCTCGACAGGACGGCAGAACCGCCACGCCATCATCAGCGACATCAACAATCCGTCGTACCAGGCTTTGCGTCAGTTCTTCTACGACTACCACCGCAACGGCCTCGACGTGATGGCGGAGCACCCCGAGCAAGGCCGCGAAGCCATCCTGAACGCCATCTCCAACCTCCAGTCGGTATACGAGCGCAACCCCATGTGCTACTTCCTGCAACTCATCATAGAGAGCAAACGTGACGAGATCATCCAAGTCTTCTCGGAAGGCGATATGAAATTCAGAACCGAGGCCTCCAACATCATGAAGACCATCGACCCGTCGCAGTCGTCGCGCTACGATACCATGCTCCAGAACAAAGGAATGTAATCCCGCCCATGCTCAAGCAATTGCACATCAGCAATTACGCCCTCATTGATGAACTGACAGTCAGCTTCGGCAAAGGTTTTCATGTCATCACGGGCGAGACTGGTGCTGGCAAGTCCATCCTACTCGGCGCTTTAGGCTTCGCCTTGGGCGACCGCTCCGACACAGGCGTGCTCTACGACCCTGAAAAGAAATGCGTCGTGGAGGCTCAATTCGAACTGGATGATGACTCTCTAAAAAACCTATTTGAAGAAAACGACCTCGACTTCGAGACTGAGTGCATCTTCCGTCGCGAGCTCAACCCGCAGAAAAAGAGCAGAGCTTTCGTCAACGACACCCCTGTGTCATTGCAGACAATGAAAGAGCTGGGTAGCCGGCTGGTCGACATACACTCGCAGCACGACTCCCTCCTGCTCACTGACGCCGACTTCCAGCTACGGCTTCTCGACGACATCGCTCAAAACGACGAGATATTGGCCGAGTACCAAACGGAATACGCCAACTACAACGCCCTCAAGCGCAGGCTGAACGAGCTGAAAGAGATGGCGACGAAAAACACCGCTGAGAACGACTACCTAAAGTTCCAGCTGGACGAACTCGACAAAGCCAACCTCATGGAAGGCGAGTATGCCGACATCGAACAGACACTCAGCGTGATGGAAAATGCTGAGGAGATCAAGACCCTGCTCGTCACCGCCAACGGCTTGCTCGACAACTCGGAGAACGCCATCTTGGGACAAATCAACGCATTGACCTCTACCCTTTCACGGCTGAAACACCTCTTACCCGACACCGACAGTCTGGGAGAACGTGTTGAGAATTTGAAAGTCGAGCTCAAAGACATCGCCTACGACTTACGCCGAAAGGAAGACGACACCCTCTTCGACGAAGAACAGCTGCAGAACCTTCAAGAACGTTACGACCTGCTCAGCCGCCTGATGATGAAACACCGCATCAAGGAGTTTGACGGGCTCATTACGTTAAGAGACAGCTTAAAGGAGAAGGTAAACGCTTTCGAGAACATCGACGAGGCCATCGCCCAAGCCGAGAAAACACTGGAAGAGAATAAACAACGACTCAACAAGGGCGCCACGATACTGCACGGCAAGCGCTGCCACGCCGCCACGGCCTTCGGCGAGAAGGTCGAGACTTTGGTGCGGCAACTGGCCATGCCCTTCGCCCAGTTCAAGGTCGACGTGGAGCGTCAAGACACATTCGGTAGCAAGGGCTGCGACGAGATCCGATTCCTCTTCTCGGCCAATAAAGGCATTGACGTCGACGACCTGCGTCGTGTGGCCTCTGGCGGCGAGCTCTCACGCCTGATGCTCTCCATCAAGAGCGCCGTCTCGAGCTACAACTACATCCCCACCCTTATCTTCGACGAAATCGACACCGGCGTCTCGGGTGAGGTAGCCGCCAAGATCGGTGGCATCATGCGACAGATGGGACAGTCTCTGCAACTCATCTCCATCACCCACCTACCCCAGGTGGCCAGCCAAGCCGAGCACCACTACTATATCTTCAAGGACAACGAAGGCGAGCGCACGCAGTCGCACATCCGTGTGCTGGACGCCGAAGAACGTGTCACCGAGATCGCCAAGATGCTCAGTAATGACCGAGTCACGCCCGAAGCCATCCGGGCGGCAGAGGTGCTCTTGAAAAACTAAGGAAAAGCTTATTCTTCGCGGCCGACGGCATTCTTCATGATGCCGATTTTGGAGCTTTCAATGAAGTCGAGGATAAAATCACGATCCTCTGAAACAGGAAGGTTCTCGCGGATGTATTGCACCGACTGGCTTATGTTCATGCCAACGCTGTAGATGACACGATACACGTCCTGAATGGCGTTGATGCGTTCACGCGTGAAGCCACGACGCACCAGTCCGATGGAGTTGACGCCAGCATAGCACACGGGATAGCCTGGTCCCGTCTTCACAAACGGCGGGATATCCTTGTTGACCAAAGCTCCGCCACAGATCATCACATGGGAACCGATACGGCTGAATTGGCTCACCGCCGCAAGACCGCCGAAGATGGCCCAGTCGTCAACTGTGATATGTCCCGCCAAGGTAGCGGCGTTGGCCATGATGACGTGGTCGCCAAGGTAGCAGTCGTGGGCCACATGGGTGAAGGCCATCAGCAGGCAGTCCTTGCCCACCACGGTCTTGCCCGAGGCCGCCGTGCCCTTGTTGACCGTCGCCGACTCGCGCACTGTGGTGCCGTCGCCAATATAGCAATAGGTGGTCTCGCCTTTGTATTTCAAGTCTTGGGGGATGGCCGAGATGACCGCGCCTGGAAAAATTTTGCAGTTCTTTCCAATGCGGGCGCCGTCCATGATGGTGGCATTGGGGCCAATCCAAGTGCCGGAACCAATTTCAACATCTTCGCCAATCCATGCGAACGCTTCGATCTTCACGTCTTCCGCGATGCGGGCATTAGGATGGATATAGGCTAACGGCTGGTTCATGCTTAATATAATAAGGTATGCTTAATCTTTCTAGCGAAAGAAGTGTTGGAGAAGTGACCCGGCTTGACGGCGGTCACCTTGCCCTTGATGGGACGGCCGACCAGCGTGAGGTCGCCGATGACATCCAACAGCTTATGACGGGCGGGCTCGTTGTCAAAATACAGCTCCACATTGTTCAGGATACCACATTCCTTCACCGTGACTTTCGGCTTCTTGAAGAAAGCGGCGATATGGTCGAGCTCTTCAGCGGAGACGTTACGGTTGACGAACACAATGGCGTTGGTCAGGTCGCCGCCCTTGATGAGGTTACGGCTGATGAGAGTCTCCAACTCATGGAGGAACACAAACGTACGGCAGGGAGCGATCTCGTTCTCGAACTCCTTGAGGTCGTGCAACGAGGCATGTTGCTCGTCGAGCACACGGGTGTTGTACTTCACCTTCACGTCGATCTGGAACGAATCGGCCGGCTCAATGGTCAACTCGATGCCCAAAACCTCATTCTTATATGAAATAGGCTCCTCGATGACAAGGTAGTTACGGGGTGCGTTTTGCTCAACGATACCCGCCTTATGGATGGCCTCAACGAAGAACTTGCCGCTACCGTCCATAATAGGAGTCTCTTCCACGTCAATGTCAATCAGCACGTTATCGATACCCATGCCGCGCAACGAGGCCAAGACATGCTCGACAGTGTAAATCTTCACACCGCCTTTGCCGAGGGTGGTACCACGGGCAGTATCGATGACGTTGTCGACATCGGCTTCAATGATAGGTTGATTCTCTAAGTCAATTCTACGAAAACGGATTCCAGAATTTACGGGAGCCGGGTTGAAGGTGAGGGTGCCGCACTGACGCGTGTGGAGACCTGCTCCTCTGACACTGACTCTATTTTTGAGCGTACATTGTTTCTCCATAAAAAAGTATATACGTGGATACAGATTCTCCACAAAAAACGGGCAAAAATAGGAAATTATTCTACAAGCGCCAAAAAAAAGCGTATCTTTACACACTTTTACGAAGCAATAATAGCAGAAAACACACAAAATGAAGCTTTTAGCGAAAATCATAAAATTCATTTTTTTTGTCCTCGGATTCCTCTTTTTCCTGATGTTGGTACTGGCCTTCACATCGGCGCCTTTCTATTGGTACTTCAACCTGGGGCAGAACCCCGTCAAAGAGGCGCAAATCACGCAGCCGCGGCATGTCGTCATGTTTGGCGGCGCGGGAATGCCTTCAGAGGACAACCTGATGCGGTTATACCATACAGCGGCTTTGGCACAGCACTTCGACGCCCCCGTGATTTTGGTCCACCCCAAGGACTCGCTTTGCCAGTCCGAGATGACTCGGCTGCTCAAACAAGACGGCATTGAGGACATCGAATACATGACGGGCGGCGCCAACACCCGCTCACAGTGCGTCGAACTCAAGGAGAAATACCCGCAGCTTGTCGACCAGCCCATGTTGGTGGTCACCTCTCCCGAGCACGTCAGGCGCACAGTGAAGTGTCTCAACAAGGTCGGATTCACGAACGTCATCGGCAAAGCGGCCTATCCCGCCACTGTTGACTTTGACTTGTCGCTGAAAAAACAGAAACTGGGAGGCAATGAAGCGATTCCCTCGGTGGAGAGCATCAAAATGCGCTATACGTTTTTCAATTATCTGAAACTGGAAATCACCTGTATAAGGGAATACTGCGCCCTCGCCTACTACAAAATAAAAGGTTGGATTTAAACGCATGGATAGACGTAGCGCGCTACGTCTCTACAGAATCAGGATTGCTTTTTCAATTCGGCCAATTCCTTCTCTAACTGTTCCAATTTGCGCGCCATCTCGTCGATGTGGCGGAAACGGGCGTTGGCAACCAGATACTTGCGTAAGGGCTGTATCGGCGTGCCCATAAACTCTTGGTTCTCCTCCTTGATGCTGCCCATGATGCCGCTCTGTCCGCCGAACTTCGATCCGTCGGCGATGTTGATGTGGCCGACAAAGCCCGACTGGCCACCCACCACGCAGTTCTTGCCGAGATGCGTCGAGCCGCTCACGCCCACTTGGGCCGCCATGGCAGTATTCTCACCGATCTCCACATTATGCGCGAGATGCACCAGATTGTCGATTTTCACGCCCTTGTGGACACGTGTCGAGCCCATCGTGGAGCGGTCGATGGTGGTGTTGGCCCCGATTTCCACATTGTCCTCGATGACCACATTACCCACCTGCGGAATCTTCTCGTAATGCCCATCGGCCTGAGGCGCGAAACCGAAGCCGTCGGCACCCAGCACCGCCCCCGCATGAAGGATACAGTTCTTGCCGATAACGGTATTGCGATAGAGCTTCACACCCGGATACAGCACCGTGTTGTCGCCGATGACACAGCCGTCGCCGACATATACTTGGGGATAGAGCTTCACATTGTTGCCGATCTTGGCATTCTCGCCCACGAAAGCGAACTCGCCAAGATAGACATTCTCGCCGCATTGCGCCGTGGAAGAAACGAAAGCCAAAGACGAACTACCCTGTTTGTTCTGCGTCATCTGGTCGTAGAAGGCTAACAGCTTGGCAAAAGAGGCGTAGGCATCAGGCACGCGGATCAAGGTGGCGCTGATAGGCGCCGTGGCCTCGAAGTCGGCGTTCACGATGACGATACTCGACTGGGTTTCGTAGATATAGTGTGTATATTTCGGATTGGCCAGGAAACTAATCATGCCAGGCGCGCCTTCCTCGATCTTGGCGACGTTCCAAACTTCGGCATTGGGATTGCCTTCCACCTTGCCTTCAAGGATTCCGGCGATTTGGGTAGCGGTAAATTTCATTCCTTTGAGTGTTTAAAAAAGAACGGCGAAAACGCTGTTTTATTACAGCAGCCGTTCGAAATCGCGTTTCAAGACAGCGATGGCTTGCTCGACCGCAGGGTTTGGCAACGCCACAAGGCTTTGGGCGATGATGGAGACATCCTCCTCGTCCTTCAGCTGTTCAAAAGTCTCGTTGATTTGGTTGACGAGCTCCTCCTTCGCGTTGACCACGGCGTTCCAAGTGGAATTGGAAACGTAAAGCTGTTGAGCCAGATTATGTTCAAACTCCTCACGGACCGTCTGCAGGAGCATCAGATGGAAGGCTCCTTTCTCCATGCCGGGGGTATAAACACGCTTCACCAGCTGGGGCAGCTGCACACGCTCAAGATAAAGCAAAAAACGCTCATAGGCCTGCACCTTGAGAGGCATGACGATCTTTAAGGCCTGTACCTTTAATTCATATTTGCCTTTGTTGCGAAGTTCGGCGTCCTTCATCTTTGCGAGACGAAGCAGTATCATCAATGCCGCGACCATCAACAAGAGGCCGGCGGCCATGAGGGCGATTATCATCCAGTTGTTCATCGATTTTAAGGTTAAAAACGCGGCAAAGGTAAGGTTTTTCATCCAATCATCAAATTTTCAGCTCACCCTATCGAAAAAAGGCCTACCTTTGCCCTTCCTTAGACGAAGGACTGCGGGACTCGGGACTACGAGACGGAAGAAAGTCCCGTGTCACGTGTCTCGAAGTCTCGCGTCAAACAACAATTAAATAATCAACACATAAACATAAATCATGAGCGAAATCATCCTTTCCAACAGAGTCTTGAACATGGCTGAGTCGGCAACGCTGGCCATGACCAACAAGAGCCGCGAGCTGAAAGCACAAGGCATCGACGTCATCAGCCTGAGCATCGGCGAGCCCGACTTCAACACACCTGATTCGGCCAAGCAAGCCGGCATCGACGCGATCACCGGCAACGACACGCACTATCCGCCCGTGCCAGGCACGCCCGCGCTGCGCAAAGCCATCGCCATCAAGCTGAAACGCGACAACGGTCTCGACTACAAAGATACCGACATCCTTGTCTCGAACGGTGCCAAGCAGGCCATCAACAACGTGCTCCTGGCTGTCGTCAACGACGGCGACGAGGTTATCATCCCTGCCCCGTTCTGGGTCTCCTACCCCGAGATGGTGAAGCTGGCTGGTGGTGTGCCCGTCATCATCAAGAGCGACATCGCCCACGACTTCAAGATCACGGCCGAGCAACTCGAGAAGGCCATCACGCCCAAGACCAAGGTCTTCATGCTCAACACGCCCTGCAACCCCAGCGGCAGCGTGTTCACCAAGGCCGAGCTCACCGCCATCGCCGAGGTGCTGAGGAAATACCCGAACATCATTATCATCTCCGATGAGATCTATGAGTTCATCCAATACGAACAGAAGCACGAGAGCATGGGACAGTTCGAGTTCCTGAAGGACCGTCTCGTCCTCGTCAACGGTGTCGCCAAGGGCTATGCCATGACGGGTTGGCGCATCGGCTACATCGCCGCTCCGCAAGCCATCGTGAAGGCCACCAACAAGATCCAAGGCCAAATCACCTCCGGCATCTGCACCATCGCACAAGCCGCCGCTGCCAAAGCCATGGAACTCAGCCCCGAGAACTCCACCGAGATCCAAGAGATGCTGAAGGCCTTCCGTCACCGCCGCGACACCTTCGTGAAGCTGCTGAACGAGATTCCTGGCGTGAAGTGCAACACCCCCGCCGGCGCCTTCTATGTCTTCCCTGAGGTAAAGTCGTTCTATGGCAAGACCGACGGCGAGACCGTCATCAAAGGCAGCGACGACCTCTGCATGTGGCTGCTCTACAACGCCCACGTGGCCTGCGTGGCCGGCAACGCCTTCGGCAACGACGACTGCATCCGTCTGTCGTATGCCACCTCCGAGGACAAACTCGTTGAGGCTGTGAAGCGCATCAAGGCCGCCTTGACGAAGCTGCACTAATTATACAACACGAAACGCTCCGTTGGCAATAAAAACACCAGCGGAGCGTTTTCCTTTAAACAACTCCGACATGACTTTCACCCAACAGGCCAACAGCATCTTCAACCAAGCCATCACCGACTACCATCGTTTCGACGACGTGGACCATCCATGCCAAAACCCCTATGAGACAAAGACCATCGAATGGTATCTTTACAACAAGGTATGGATCGACACGGTGCAGTGGCATCTCGAAGACCTCATCCGCGACCCGAACATCGACCCCGTCGAGGCATTGGCGCTGAAACGCCGCATCGACAGGTCGAACCAGGACCGCACCGACCTGGTGGAGCTGATCGACAGCTATTTCTGGGCACAATTCCATGAGGTGAAGCCTGCCGGAAACGCCACGCTCAACACGGAGAGTCCCGCCTGGGCCGTCGACCGTCTCTCCATCCTTCAGCTGAAAATCTACCACATGAAAGCCGAGGTGGAACGCACCGACGTCAGCGAGGAACACAAGGCGAAATGCCAAGCCAAATTGGATGTGTTGCTGGAACAAAACAAAGACCTCTGCACCGCTATCGACCAACTGTTGGAATGCTACCAGAAGGGCGAGAAAGTGATGAAGGTCTACAAGCAGATGAAGATGTACAACGACCCTGCGTTGAATCCGGTGCTTTACGGGCAAAAATGAAGAAACTCCTCATCATAAGGTTCTCTGCCTTGGGCGACATCGCCATGACGGTGCCCGTGATCTATGATTTGGCCACGCAGTATCCCGATTTGGACATCACCATGCTCAGCCGTGAGATGGCGAGGCCCTTGTTTGAGCGCATGCCCAGCAACGTCCATTTCTTCTCCGCCGACCTGAAAGGACGGCACAAAGGCCTGCTTGGGCTCTGCCGACTCTGGAGAGACGCCCACATGAACGACTTCGACTATATCGCTGATTTCCACGACGTGCTGCGCACCCATTGGTTGCGCGCCGAGGGACGTCTGCATTGCAAGAAAGTCGCCAAAATCGACAAAGGGCGCAAAGGCAAAAAGGCGCTGACACGTCAAAAAAACAAGGTATTCGCACAGCAGGCCACCTCGTTTGAACGCTACGCCAAAGTGCTGGAACAATTGGGATTCCCGACGAAGCCTGAATTCGTAAAACTGGACTATTCTACATTTTGCGAGACGCAAAAATCGCCCGGCGAGATTTGGATTGGCATCGCACCCTTCGCCAAGCACGAGGCCAAGGTCTATCCCATGGAGAAAATGGAGCAGGTCATCAAGACCTTGGATGAAAGGGAAAACACCACCGTGTTTCTCTTCGGCGGAGGTCCTGCTGAAAACGAACAAATCGAAACGCTTTGCGCGAAATACAGCCATGTACGACCTGCAAAGAGCCCGCAAGGCTTGAAAGGAGAACTTGCTTTGATGGGCCAGTTGGACGTGATGCTCAGCATGGATTCCGCCAACATGCACTTGGCCTCTTTAGTCGGAACGAGGGTGGTCTCCGTTTGGGGCGGCACGCATCCTTATGCGGGCTTCCTGGGATGGAGCCAAAAAACTGAGGATTGTGCGCAACTGGATATGCCCTGCCGTCCCTGTTCCGTATACGGCAACAAACCCTGCTTGCGCGGCGACTACGCTTGCATGAACGGCATCACGCCGAGTCAGATCATCGAAAAACTGGTGCAGCCATGAGCGCCTCCCCCATCGCGGCGATGTTCGACCGCATCTCGCCCAAATACGACCGGCTCAACCATCTGCTCTCCTTTAACATAGACAAGGTATGGCGAAGGATGACCGCCAGAGCCGTGGCAAAAAAGCATCCCACAAGCATTTTAGACCTCGCCACAGGCACGGCCGACCTGGCCATTGCTTTGGCGAAGCGCAACCCTCAAGCCCACATTATGGGTATGGATATCTCAGAAAAAATGCTGGACATCGGAAAAGAGAAGGTCAGGAAACAAGGTCTTGAGAGCCAAATTGACTTGCGTCCGGGTGACGCCGCCTCGTTGCCTTTCGACGACAACAGCTTCGATGCCGTCACCGTGGCCTTCGGGGTTCGGAATTTTGAAAACAGGGACAAAGGCCTCGCCGAGATCCAACGGGTATTGAAGCCTGACGGTCAAGCGTTCATCTTGGAGTTCTCCATGCCGGAAAGATTTCCCATGAAGCAGCTATACCGTTTTTATTTCAAGCACATCCTGCCAAAAATCGGGAAACACATCTCTAAAGACCCTGGTGCCTACACCTACTTGCCTCAATCGGTAGAAGCTTTCCCAAAACCCGATGAATTTTTACGCATCCTTGATAACAACGGTCTGAAAAGCGGGTCTGCCAGACGATTTTCGTTTGGCATTGCGACGCTCTACATCGCCAGTAAGTAATTCATATTCCTTTTTTTCCTAATTTTGCCGCTGCATTCGCGCAATAAAAACGCGCCACACTCGTTTAATTCACGTTCAAAAACGAATCGTCTTGAAAAAAGCACTGAAAATAATGGCCATCGCGCTGTTGCTCGTCGCGGCGGTCGTCCCAACCCAAGCCCAAAGAAGGGTCATCCACTACCTGCCCAAATACGAGCAGGAGCCTTACCATTTCGGTTTCTTGCTGGCCTACAACCAGATGATGTACACCGTCAAGACCGTCGAGGACTACCAGAACATCGCCCAGCCCGCCGACTCATGGCCCAACGGCAACTACAACATCCCGAGCACGCAGAACCTCTATGTCTACAACATCGAGACTCGTCAGACGCCCGGTTTTACCGTGGGTATCATCGGCAGCAAGCGCCTCGGCCGCTATTTCGACCTGCGCCTCATCCCTTCGTTGAGTTTCAGTGAGCGCCGCATGAAATATGACATCGCCGTCAAGAGCCTCGATGGCGACATTACCATGAAAACCTTCACCAAGTCCATTGGCACCACCTTCGTCGAGTTCCCACTCAACATCAAATACCGTTCGAAACGTTACAACAACATTGGCGCCTACCTGATGGGCGGCGTCAACCCGAAGATCGACCTCGCCTCGCAGAAAGATAACAAAGAGACCGACGGACACGGCAATGAGTTCATCAACAACTTGGTCACCAAACGCTTCGACGTGGCAGGCGAACTGGGTGCTGGTTTCGACATCTACAACCAATGGTTCAAGCTGGGCATCGAGGTCAAGATGAGCTACGGTTTGCTTGACATCGTGAAGAACGAGGCCTTCATTTACACCGCTCCCATCGACCAATTGCGCAACAAACTGTTCCAAGTCTCGCTGCTTGTGGAGTGATCGTATTATTTCACAATACTGATTTTCAGTTATTTACAAAAATATTGATAAAATTGTCGGCAAAACCGTTGTAGGTAACGAAATTTTGTCTACTTTTGCAGCGTCAAATTTTGACACGAAGTGGTCTCTTCGTCTAGTCTGGTCAGGACGTCAGGTTTTCATCCTGGTAACTCGGGTTCAAATCCCGGAGAGACTACCAATAATTCAGAAGAGGGTGACTAAAATTAGTCACCCTCTTCTTTTTTCATGCTCTCTGAACAAGTATCAGAAATTATAGTACAAACCAAATGTGGCTGTCGATGCGGAGAAATCCACGCTGAAGCCTGGGTCATAGGGGAACGGGAAATTCTCTATGCCGCCCACACTCCCTTTGCTGTAGCCAATGAAACCAAGATGGAACACCGCCGCCCACTTTTTCGTCGGATGGAAGGCGATGCCAGGTTTAATGCCTGCTTGCCATGTCGTCTGCAAATCTCTTCCATAGGTGATGAATCCATCATGGTTATACTTGTCTCTCCAACCGATAAAGTCGAAGGCTCCGTCAAGGAAGAAATTGAACTTCTCAATGTTGCACACATTGTAACGCACATAGGGCATGACATAGAAGCAATTGACGATATACTTATTCGTTTGGCCTTCTAATGCCGAATTGATACCAGTAGAATAGCCAAGAGCAGTGGCCACAGACCAATCACCGAAACTATATCCAACCTCTGGGCCAAGGTAGAGATAAGTTCCACGATTGCCTTCATACTTGTTAGTGTTGAAAGCCATGCTTCCGCCTAACCATAATTGGGCATTGGCGGAAATGATGCCTGCAAAGGCAAGGACTAAAGTTAATAATACCTTTTTCATTTGTTTGATAGTTTAAGATGAAACAATAGCGTATAGTTGAAAATGAAACGAATCGTTTGGCCGCTTATTGTTCATCTCATTCAAAAAAAGGCGTATCTTTGCTGACTTCTAACATCGTGCACTAAAATGCCTAACTTACTAGTCGTCATCAGCAACCAATACGATCCCTTCCTCAACCGCGCCGTGGAGCAATACCTCACGGACAAACAAGAGGAAGGTACGGTCACTATGTACCTGTGGAAAAATCAGCAGACTGTCGTCATCGGCTATAACCAAAACCCCTATTCGGAATGCAACGTGCAACTTTTGCTTGATGAAGGCGGTCACTTGATGCGTCGCGGTACAGGCGGCGGCGCTGTCTACCACGACCTGGGCAACATCAACTTCTCGTTTGTTGCCGACAAGTCGCTGTACGACGTCCGCAAACAACTCTCCGTCATCCAAGACGCCCTCCTCGCCTACGGATTGGAAGCCGAAATATCGGGGCGAAACGACCTCACCTGCCAGGGAAGAAAGTTCTCGGGCAATGCCTTCGGCAAGGGGAAAAAGAACGACCTGCACCATGGTACCATCCTCATCAAGACCGACGGCGACATGATGCAGCGTTACCTCATCGTCAACAAGGCCAAACTGATGAAAAACGGCGTGAAGAGCGTGGCCAGTCGCGTCATCAACCTCAGTGAGCTTGTGCCCGACTTGACTTCCGAGAGCATCAAGCAGCCGCTCATCGACTCTTTTGAAAAGGTATATGGCGGCAAGGCCACTCTATTGGATTTCGACACTTTGGCTAAGAACGAGGCCGTGCAAGCCATCCGCGAGCATATCGCTTCAGACGATTTCCTCTTTGGTCGCTGGAGACAATTCAAGACCACAAAGAAAGCCCAATTCCCTTGGGGCAATGTCGACATCGCCTTGCATATCGACGAGGCCAAGGCCGTCATCACAGAGGCGCAAATCGCCTCCGACTGCCTTGAGCCCGAGACCATCCGTCAGGCCGAACAACTGCTACAAGGCTGCAGCACCAAAACGACGCCTTCCTTTGACAAAGACAACGAAATCCTGCGTGACATCATAGGATTGATCTTCGGCTGAATAAAAAACCGTATTTTTGCAGGCCGATTTAACAGGTTAAGGTCCCTGAGCCCGTCGAAGGGCCGACCGATAGAATGACGGTGCTTCGACAGGCTCAGCAACCTGCATTAACTGAACAACAGATAACTAAATGAAATACTTTCTTCTCCCCTTAGGCTGCCAGATGAACTTGAGCGACACGGAGCGCGTGCGCACGGTGCTCAACGGCATGGGCTTTGTCGAGACCGACAAAGAAGACGAGGCCACCATCCTCGGCATCATCGCCTGCTCGGTGCGCCAGAAAGGCATCGACAAGGTGTATGGCCGCATCGAGAAATGGAACGCCATGAAGAACCGCCAGAACGTCATCACCTTCGTGTCGGGCTGCATCCTGCCCGCCGACCGTCTGCGCTTCCTCAAGCTCTTCGACCTGGTCTTCGCCATGAACGAGCTGCCCAACTTCCCCGACATGATTCGCCAATACGGCATCGTCACTCCGGCGTCGTTGCGCTTTGGAGAAGAGATTGAATACCAGCCTGTTGTCAAGCCCTTGGCACCACTGTTCCACAAGGACGACAAAATCAACCCGTCGGCCAACATGGACAAGTTCTGGGCCATCACGCCTACGCAGACCTCCACTTTCGAAGCCTTCATCCCGATTCAAAACGGCTGCAACAAGTTCTGCACCTACTGCGCTGTGCCCTACACCCGTGGCCGTGAGGTTTCACGTCCCTCGGAAGAGATCCTAGCCGAGTTGAAAGACCTTGTCGAGAAAGGCTACAAGAGCATCACCCTCTTGGGGCAGAACGTCAACTCCTACGGCCTCGACAAGAAAGGCGAAGAGATCGACTTCGCCGAGCTTTTGCGTCGTGTAGGCGAGTTCGGCAAGGCTTCGGGCAAGGAGTTTTGGGTGTATTTCACCGCACCGCATCCCCGCGACATGAAAGACGACGTCATCGAGGTGATGGCGCAATACGACTGCCTCGGCAAGCAGATCCATATCCCCATCCAGTCGGGCGACGACAACATGCTACAACGCATGAACCGCCACCACGACCTGGCCACCTACAGGCATATCATCGAGACCATCCGCGAGAAGCTGCCGACGGCCACCATCTTCACCGACATCATCGTGGGCTTCACCCACGAAACCGAAGAGGAGTTCGAGAACACGCGCAAGGCCATGGAAGAGTTCAAATACAACATGGCGTTCATCGCACAATACAGCGTGCGTCCCGGCGCCGTGGCCTCTGAATGGGACGACGACGTGCCGAAGGAAGTGAAACGCCAACGTTACCACCGCCTCACCGAGGAGCTGATGAAACACAGCCTCGTCTACAACCAAGGCCTCATCGGACAGACCGTCAAAATGCTCGTGGAGAGCCAGGACCGCAAGAACGGCTACCTCACCGGCCATACTGAAGGAAAGATTGTTATTCGCTTTGCTTCGAGAGACAGGAGCCTTATTGGAAAAATTGTAAACGTTAAGGTGACTTCGGCTTCGCCGCTGTCGATCGAAGGAGAGTTGGTCGGATGAAAAAAATAGCGTTCAAGACATTAGGCTGCCGCGTCAACTTGTATGAGACCGACGCTCTGGCATCGCGCTTCAAAGCGGCGGGCTACGACATCGCTGACAGTGATGCCGACGCCGATGTCTTTGTCGTGAACACCTGCACCGTCACCAACACCAGCGACCAGAAATGCCGCCAAGCCATCCACCAAATCCGACGCAAGCACCCCGAGGCACTCATCGTCGTCACTGGCTGCATGGTCAACCACAGGAAAGAGGAGCTGTTGCAATCAGGTATCGCCGACTATGTCATCGACAACGAGCGCAAGGCCGCCCTGTTCGACATCATCGACGAACATTTCCGCATGGGTCACAGCGACCCCGAGGGCTACGACCGTGACCTGTTCAGCTACCACCCCGCCTTCGACACCTTCCACACCCGCAGCCTCATCAAGATCCACGATGGCTGCAACAACTTCTGCTCCTACTGCATCATCCCGATGGTCAGGGGAAGGGCCACCAGTCGTCCCGCCGAGGATATTTACAACAACGTGCGTGAGGTCGTCGCCCACGGCTTCAAGGAAGTCGTGCTGACGGGCGTCAACATGGGTCGATACCAACATGAGGATACCAACTTCGAGCAACTTGTGGAAAACATTTTGGAGATCGACGGCGACTTCCGCGTCAGGGTCTCCTCCATCGAGCCAGACCAGTTCAGCAACCGTTTCCTTGCCTTGTTCCAACACGAGAAACTCGCTCCTCACATGCACATCTGCCTGCAAAGTGGCTCCGACGACACCTTGAAGCGCATGAACCGACACTACAATGTCGCCCAGTTCAGGGAGATGTGTCAGCGCATCAAGACCTTCCGCCCCGACTTCAATCTCACCACCGACATCATCGTGGGCTTCCCGGGTGAGACCGAGCAGACCTTCAAGGAAAGCTGCGACTTCGCCAAGGAAATCGGTTTCAGCCACATCCACACCTTCAAATACTCGGTGCGCACCGGCACCAAAGCGGCTGTGATGCCTGACCAAGTGCCAGAAAAGGTGAAAACCGAACGCAGCGAGGTGATGCGACAAATCTCGTTGGAGAACAAGATCAAATATTTCGAGATGATGCAAGGCAAAACGCAACGGATGCTCATCGAGCGCATCGACAGCAAAGGTGTTGCAAGAGGCTATGGCGAGAACTACATCCCCGTCGTCTTAGGCGACTGCCAGACCGAAAAGAACACCTTTATTAATATAAGGCTTGGTGAAATCCTGCGTCGCGACAACGAAGAAAAGATGTCATTTGATTGTAAACCAATAAATTAGATAATTTAAAGAAAAAATTTCATCTTTTTGGGTTGGGTTTCACGAAAAAGTTGTAATTTTGCAGCCCAAAATAAAAGGAAAATATTAGCATAAGGAATAAGAGATATGGCAAATCACAAAGATGCAATCAAGAGAATCCGTCAGACCGAAAAGAGACGTTTGCACAACCGTTACTATGCGAAGAACATGCGTAACGAGATGAAGAAGTTCAGGGCTTTAACCGACAAGTCGGCTGCTGAGAGCCAGCTCCCGAAGTTGTACTCCATCATCGACAAGGTTGCCAAGCGCGGTATCATCCACAAGAACAAAGCCGCCAACCTGAAGTCGAAGCTGACGAAGTTCACGAACAAATTGGCATAATTGGAAGTTTTATTCATACATGTTGGTGCCTCTTCTACTCTGTGGAAGAGGCTTTTTTGCTTGAGGTAAACCAAAAATCGCTATCTTTACCGCTCCAAAATCCGCCATCATGACCGAGAAGAAATCCATCAAGGAATGGGCCAAGGACGACCGTCCACGCGAGAAGATGATCAGCAAGGGCAAGGCCGCACTCAGCGACTCCGAACTATTGGCCATCCTGCTGCGAACGGGTATGGAAGGACAGTCGGCGGTGGACCTGGCACGCGCCATCTTGGACAGCGTCGGCAACGACCTCATCAAGCTTTCCGAGCTTTCTCTTAAAGAACTGAAAGGCATCAAAGGCATCGGCGAAGCCAAGGCCATCACCCTCATGGCCGCCTTGGAACTCGGCAAACGCCGCCGCGCCGCCGAGGCCAACCTGCCCAAGGAAGTGAAAGATTCCAAAGACACCTTCGAGCGATTCCTTCCCTATATCGACGACATGAAGCAGGAGCACTTCCTGGTCATGTACCTCAACCAAAGCAACCACGTCTTGAAGATTGAATGCATCAGCAACGGCGGCACCACCCATGTCATCGCCGACCCCAAGATCATCTTCAAGAACGCCCTCAACCTTAATGCAACCTGCCTTGTCCTGGGGCACAACCACCCTTCGGGCAACCCACGTCCCAGCGAGGATGACCGCCAACTGACCAAGAAACTGGTGTCCGCCGGAAAACTATTGGACATCAAAGTCATCGATCACATCATCATCGGCAACGAACGTTACTATAGCTTCCGCGATCACGGAGACATGACCTTCTAAACGCACATCCCATGAAACTCGTCACTATCATCGGGGCACGACCCCAAATCATCAAGGCGGCAGCATTGAGCCGCACCATTCGAGAACACTACGCGGACCGCATCCAGGAGATCATCGTCCACACAGGGCAGCATTACGACGACAACATGTCGCAGGTGTTCTTCAACGAGTTGGGTATTCCCCATCCCGACTACAACCTCCACGTCGGTTCGGCCTCGCACGGCGTGCAGACCGCCCGCATGACCGAAGGCATAGAGGAACTATTAATAAAGGAACAACCCGACTTCATCGTGCTCTACGGCGACACCAACTCAACCCTCGCCGGTGCTGTGGCCGCCGCCAAAATCCATGTGCCCATCGTCCACATTGAAGCAGGGCTGCGCTCGTTCAACAAGAGCATGCCTGAGGAGATCAACCGCATCGTGTGCGACCACTGTTCCACCCTGCTGTTCTCCCCCACACACGCTGGCGTCGAGAACCTAAAATGCGAAGGCTTCCCCATGGACAACGACGGGCCCTACACCATCGACAACCCCAAGGTCTATCACTGCGGCGACATCATGTATGACAACAGCCTGCACTTCGCCGACATCGCAGAGGAGAAGACCGATATCATACAGCGTCTGGCATTGGCCGACAAGCCTTTCATCCTGGCCACCATCCACCGCGACAGCAACACCGACCATCCCGAACGGCTCAACGCCATCTTTGACGCACTGATCCAGCTCTCCAAGGAGACCCAAGTCGTGCTGCCATTGCATCCCAGGACAGCCAAGCTGCTGAAGACCAACCTGGGCCGTGAAAAGCAGACGCAAATCTTCAACAGCCCGAGCATCAGCCTCATCCCGCCCGTATCCTTCTTGGAGATGATCGCTTTGGAACGTCACGCCCAACTGGTGATGACTGACTCGGGCGGCGTGCAGAAGGAAGCCTATTTCTTCCAAAAGCCCTGCATCATCCTGCGTCCCGAGACCGAATGGGTGGAGATCGTGGAGACCGGCAACGCCATCCTCGCCAACGCCGACGGAGCACGCATCATGCAGGCCTGGGAACACTTCAAGGGCAATCCACCCACTGCCTTCCCCGAGATCTTCGGCGACGGCCACGCTGCCGAATTCATGCTTGAGAAGATGTTACGCACCAACGCACCAAAATAACATGAAAAACAGGACTCTATTACTACTCATTGCTTTCACTCTCCTCTTTAACGGGGCCGAGGCGCAATGGCAGTCCATGAACGGACCCCAAGGGCGCTACGTCAGGAGCATCCTCTGCACCGATAGTCTCTATTATGCCGCTACGGGCGGTGGCGTCCTGGTGAGCAGCGACCAAGGCCTCAACTGGGAGTTCCGCAACAACGGACTCACCTCGTGCGACACCAAATGCCTCGCCACCTATAACGACACAGTGTTCCTCGCCACCGACGAGAACATCTTCCGCACCACCGATGGCGGACTCCACTGGACGCCCGATCCCTACCTGCACAACCATTACATCAAACACATACTGGTCCATAACGGATGGCTTATCGCCTCCACCTATGTCCAAGGCGTCTACCAATCCACCAACGGCACCCAAGGCGAATACCTCACAGACCTTTTCCCCAGCGACGTGCGCTATCCCTATTACATGGCCGACAACGAAGACGCTGTTTTCATCGCCACCTATAGGCGTGGCGTCTACCGCACCTTCAACGACGGAGCTACCTGGGAGTCGTGCAGCAACGGTTTGGGTAGTGACGTCCTCGGCATCTACTGCCACAACGACAAGGTCTTTGCCACCGTCCTCGGGCAAGGCGTCATGGTCTCCAGCGACAATGGCGACACCTGGACGAGTGCCAACCTCAACAAACAGGCGAAAGGCTACGCCCACCTCGGCGACACACTCTATGCCGCCTGCTTCAGCGACGGTGTCTTTGTCTCCTACGACAACGGCGTGACTTGGCAGGACTTCAACTCCAACCTCCCGTCGAAGAGCCTCTGGTGCATGGAAGCTCACGACGGGTATCTCTTTGTTGGCGACACCCAAGGCCGCATCTACCGAGGCAATAGCGACGGGACCGGATGGACCCGCACCAACACCCCATCGTTCCTCGCCTCCGTAGGAAACATCGGCATCAGCGGTGGACGCGTGCTGGCCGCCACCCACGGCTCCGACTTCTTTTACACCGACAATGGCAGCACTTGGACGCAGGGTACCAACATCGGCACAGTGGAGATACGTGGCATGCTGGTGGAAGGCAACAATGTGTTTATCGGCACCGACATGTTGGGCAGTTTTCTTTCCACCAACAAAGGCACCTCTTTCAACTCTGCAGGGTCAGGGTTGCCCGAAGCCCAATGGCTTCAAAGCCTACTGCGTTGTGGCTCCCAAATCGTTGCGGGCAGCAAGGACAGGATGTATGTCTCCTTCGGCCTTGGCCAGCAATGGTATGTACCCACTTGCCTCCCTCTTGACATTGACGTCGTCGACCTCACCTGGGACGGCAGCATCATGTATCACGTCTCCTACGACGGCGTGTTGCGCCACAGTCGCGAGCAAGGCTCCAACTGGCAAGTCCTCAACTCCCCGTTCGAGGACGTCAACTACACCACTTTGCGTTACCATGACAACGGCTTGTATCTCGGCACCCGCGAACACGGCCTTCATTTCTCCAACGATATGGGTGAGACTTGGCAGGTTGTCGACGCACTGCCTGCTGACGCCACCATCCGGCGCATCACCACCACCGACACCATCATCGCCGTGGGCTGCGAAGACGGCACCATCTACCTGAAATACGACCACAGCGACGAATGGCAACAAATGGGAGACATCCCAACAGAGGGTCCCATCCTTGACATTTATATCGACGGAGATCGCATCTACGCCTCTCCCATGGCCAGCGGCATTTGGTACACCGAGTTGCCCCCTATACCTGACTACGTTGCCGAGCCTCATGAAGTCACGCTGACCGTCGCGCCCAACCCTGCCTCGGCATTCATCACTATTACGAGCAACGAGTCTCTGCGTCATGCCGAGCTGAGCATTATAGACCTTCAAGGGAAAGTCTGCTATAACAGCATCATGCAAGGCGACAAACACGAGATTCCGACTTACATATTCCCGTCAGGAATCTACTTCGTGAAAGTGAAGGCAGATGATGTTGTAAGCGTGCGAAAAGTGGCGATTCAGCACTAAAACAAACTTTTTTCAAAACAGGTGCTGGACATAAGGATTTTTTTCGTACTTTTGCACCCGCTATTGAAGCAAACCTTATTAACAATTTAATTATTTAATAATCAAACAGTTATGAATCAGTACGAAACCGTTTTCATTTTAACTCCCGTTTTGTCTGACGAACAGATGAAGGAAGCGGTAAAGAAGTATGAAGATCAACTGACCAAAAATGGCGCAGAGATCGTTCATGAAGAGAACTGGGGCATGCGCAAGCTTGCCTATCCTATCCAGAAGAAGTCCACGGGCTTTTACCAACTCATTGAGTACAAGGCCGAGGGCAACGTGATTGCAGATGTCGAAACCGAACTGAAGCGCGACGAGCGCATTCTCCGTTTCCTCACCGTGAAGCTCGACAAACACGCCGTCGCTTACAACGAGAAGAAGCGCAAGAAAGCCGAAGAAGCCGCCGCAGGAGAGGCACAAGCCTAATGTTGAACAATTAAAACTGAAGAAAAATGGCACAAGTGAACAACAACAACGACATCAAATATCTGACTCCCATCGCAGTCGATACCAAGAGAAAGAAATACTGCCGCTTCAAGAAGAACCGCATCAAGTACATCGACTACAAAGATGCCGACTTCTTGCTGAAGTTCGTCAACGAGCAGGGCAAGATCCTGCCTCGCCGCATCACCGGCACTTCCAGCAAGTATCAGCGCAAGGTCGCCCAAGCCATCAAGCGTGCCCGCCACCTCGCCCTGATGCCGTTCGTAGCAGATTGTTTGAAATAATTTGAAGGAGGAAACACAATGGATATCATTCTGAAACAAGACATCGCCAACTTAGGATATAAGAACGACATCGTCACCGTGAAGCCCGGCTACGGCCGCAACTTCCTCATCCCGCAAGGTCTCGCCATCCTCGCCACCGAGCGCAACCGCAAGATCTTGGCCGAAGAGATGCGCCAGCAGGCTCACAAGGAACAAAAGATCAAGGACGAGGCTATGGAGAAGGCCAAGGCTCTGGAAGGCCTGAAGCTGCAAATCCCCGCCAAGGCTGCTGCCACGGGTAAGATCTTCGGCTCGGTCAACAACATCATGATCGCCCAGGCCATCAAGGAAGCCACCGGCATCGAAGTGGACCGCAAGCAAATCGTCCTCAACGAAGACGCCATCAAGGAAGTCGGCGAATACAAGGCCAAACTGAAACTCCACAAGGAAGTGGCCGTCGACATTGACTTCAACGTCTACGCTGAATAAGAAAAACAAACTTTTTCATGTTTTTGGGCTGTCTCCTTTATGGGACAGCCTTTTTTTATACCTTTGCGCCATGCTTACCAAGAACACCATAAAACAAATCGCCTCGCTCCGTCAGCAGAAATACCGCAAGGAGCTCGGTCTCTTCGTCGTAGAAGGACGCAAGATGGTGGAAGAACTGCTTCATTCCGACTTCGAGACGGTGGGGCTCTATGCCACGGAAGCTTTCGTCGGCTCCTACCCTTCCTTCGCCGATGCCGAACCCGTCAGCGAGGTGCAGATGGAGCAGATGAGCGGTCAGGACACGCCGCCTGGCGTCCTCGCCGTGGTCAGGATCCCACAACAGGATGAAATCAAGCCCAACTCGCGACTCGTCCTTGCCCTTGACGGCATCGCCAACCCTGGCAACATGGGCACGCTTATCCGCACGGCCGAGTGGTTCGGCATCAAAGACGTGGTGTGCAGCCATGATTGCGTGGAGCTATGGAATCCCAAAGTGGTGCAAGCCACCATGGGCTCGCTGTTCAGGGTAAAAGTATGGGAGACCGACTTGACGTCTTATCTCCAAAAGATGAAAAGCGAGGGCAAAGCCATTTATGGGGCTTTGTTGGAGGGAGAGAACCTGTTCCAAATGAAAGCGAAGCCCGAAGGCATCATCGTCATCGGAAGCGAGTCGCATGGCATTAGAACAGATGTGTTGCCTTGTGTCACGCATCCCATCACCATCCCGCATGGGGACGGCAGCGTGACCGAGTCTTTGAACGCAGCCGTAGCCGGGGCCATCATCATGGCCGAGATGACAAAATAAAAAGAACCGCCTCACGAGGCGGTTCTTTTGTTTTAGTCCCTAAGGAACCTTCTTACTTGACGATGACAACGCGCTGGACGCTGTTGTTGCCATTGTTGTCGTAGACGCTGAAGAAGTACACACCAGCTTCAACATTCATGTCGATGGTGTTGACCATTTCGTTCAGCTTCACAAAGCGGACAAGCTGACCGGCCACATTGTAGATGGCCAGGCTGTTGAGGTTCTCGCCTTCGAGGGTGACCTGCGAAGTGGCGGGGTTGGGATAGATGCTAGCCAGTTGAGTGGCAGTCTCCACAACGCCATCGGTGACGGCGAGGGTGACGGGGATCACAGCCTGAGGCAGGTTTTCATCATTGGTGTTGATGATAAGTTCGGCGCTGTAGTTCGAACCCATAGGCAGGCCAATGGAGTTCAGAGTGACAGTGATGGTCTCGCTCTGACCGCCCATGATGGCGCCTTCAGTCTTGTCGATGGTAGCCCAAGTGGCGGGGACGAGTTCGCCTTCGCAGTTGACGGTGATCAACCAAGCACCACCGAAGCTGCCAGCGCTGTAGCAGTGGCTGAAGCTGTTGCCGTTGGTGCTGAGCCAGTTACCATCTTGTTCTTCACCATATTCACCGCCGTCCATGCTCAGAGGATACTCGCCAGCAACTTGTTCGAGCTGGACAGTAGCCCACATGGCTTGACCAGTCATATAGACGGGCTCGTCGAAGGTGGCAGTGATCCACGTACCGGCAGCCGTCGAGTTGACGGTCTTCTCAGCGAGGAGTTCACCGGGTTGGTTGTGGAGGCCTTGACCGTAGATACGGAAGATGTAGTTGTGGTCAGCGCTCTGATACTCGTCATAGATGTAGTACTGGGCGGAGACGATTCTCATACCCATGGCAGCACCGGCATAAGCGGTGGCAGGCAGACGGATACCCATCTCACGAGTGTAAGCGTCGGAAGAACCGATACCAGAAGCGACTTCACCATTGTGGTAGTAAAGGTCAGCGGTCTGAGAACCGGCACCACCTTGACCGAAGTCAAGCCAGCCAGCCCAGTCGCCGATGGAGTTACCACTGTTGTCGATAACAACCTCAGCGGTGGTCATGTCGTCTTCCATGAGTTCCACGGTGATTTCATCAGGAGTGATGGTAAGCTCGGGAGCGCTTTCGCCACCGATCTTCTTGAAGCTGAAGTTGTCAAGGTAGTACTCGGAAGTGGCGGCATTCTCAGGCGGATAGAAGTTCATAGCGGCGAGGGTACGGCCAACCACGTTGTTGCCGAAGCTGTCCAAGCTCCACTGCCAGGTGCAGACGAGAACTTCGTCCTCACCAGGAGCGGTGTAGTAGTAGTTAGCAACGTCAGTGTCGGTGTCGACATTCAAGCGGAAGTGCATCCACTGGTCATACACAAGGCCCGTCATCGTGGCAGTACCATTGCTACCAGCGTGGATGGTACCCTGACCAGGAGCGGAGGTCGAGTTCTGACCATCGTTGGTCAGGTGGAGGTAGCACTGGAAAGCCCAGGTGCTGTTGGAACCAGCGAAGTGGTGCAGGATGTTGAAGTAACCGTTCTTGCCTTCGGGGATGAGGATGTCGAACTCGAGGTCATAGTTACCATTCTCTTCGTCGCCGAGGAGGAGGACCTGGTCGTTGCCATAGGTAAGGTGACCGCACTGGGTGTTGTCGAAGTCGGCAACAACGCCGTCTTCATTGCCACCAGGTTGGTTGCTCCAAGTGGTCCACCAGTCATGACCAGCGGCAACAGCTTCAGCAGCGATCTTGTTGCCAACAGTGTACTCTTCGAAAGGTTCGAAAAGCAGCACTTCGTCGTTGCTTTGCAGCGTGACGGCGAGGTTGTCAAGATAGTACTCAGAGGTAGCGGCATTCTCAGGCGGATAGAAGTCCATAGCGCCGAGGACGCGGTCAGTTTGGTTTTCACCAAAGCTGTCCAAGCTCCACTGCCATTCGGCATAAAGTTCTTCGGGCTGGCCAACCACATTGAAGTAAAGTTGGGCAACGTCGTTGTCGGCATCGACATGGACGCGGAAGTGCATCCATTGGTCGTAGACGCAAGGCAGGTCGCAGGTACCATTGCTACCAGCGTGCACGGTGCCGTGGCCAGGAGCCTGGGTCGAGTTCTGACCATCGTTGGTCATGTGCATGTAAACCTGCATAGCCCAAGTGCTGTTGGAGCCAGCGAAGTGGTGCAGCACGTTGAAGTAACCATTCTTGCCATCCGGAACGTAGGCATCGAACTCAAGGTCATAAACACCCGTCGAGTGATCGCCGAGCATGACGACTTGGTCGTTGTTGTAGGTGAAGTGGCAAGCCATCGAGCCACCGGCCTCTGCGAAGACTCCGTCTTCATTGCCACCAGGTTGGTTGCTCCAAGTGGTCCAAGGATCACCGAGGGTCTGAGCGATCTTAGCGCCTGCGGGGCAGTCGTTGAAATCGAAGCTCAACTGAGCGAAAGCATTGCCACAAACAAAGGCAATCATCGCAATGAGTAAAGATACTTTCTTCATTTTGTTTGAATTTTAGTTAGTATTAAGTTGTTTGTGTTGAGTTCACAAAAAGTATAAATTGCGCTGCAAATATAACCAAAAAATTAATGTTGCAAAGGGGATAAAGGTTTTTTTTCAAATTAATCCACAATCTGTTTTGCTTCTTTCCAATAGGCAATCATCTCGTCAAGAGTGAGGTGTTGCACACCTTTGCCTTGCTCACGGGCGCGCTGCTCCACGTGGGCAAAACGCTCGCGGAATTTCTTGTTGGTTTTCTCCAGGGCATCGTCGGGGTTCACGCCGATATAAATGCCATAGGCCGCCAAGGCGAAGAGCAGATCGCCATATTCCGCCTCTATGTTTTGTGTGTTGTCGGGCTTTTGCAACTCAGCGAAGAGCTCTTTCTTCTCCTCCTCCACTTTCTGCCATGCCTGTTCGGCATCGGGCCAGCGAAAGCCCACGCCAGCGGTCTTTTGGTGCATGCGATAGGCTTTCAGTAACGAAGGCAATCCTTCAGGCACGCCACCCAACACGCTACGGTTATGCTCACGCTCCAATTTGATTTTCTCCCAATTCTGTTCCACTTGTTCAGCATTCTCAACATGCTCATTACCAAAGATATGCGGATGCCGCACAATCATCTTGTCACATATGCCGTTGAGCACGTCGGCGATGTCGAAGGCGCCTTGCTCCTGCCCTATCTTGGCATAGAAGACGAGATGCAGCATGAGGTCGCCGAGCTCTTTCTTCACCTCGTTGAGGTCGTCGTTGAGAATGGCTTGGCTGAGTTCGTAGGTCTCCTCGATGGTGAGGTGACGGAGGCTGTGAATGGTCTGGGTGCTGTCCCATGGGCAACCCGCGCGCACGGCGTCCATAATGTCCAGCAAACGCTTGAAAGCGACTAATCTTTCGTCCATTGTTGTACGTTTTGAAGCGCAAAAATAAGGAATTTTGTATTTTTGCAGCCCAAATGAAAAGACAAAAACGCCATATTCTTCTCGTCTTGTTTACCTTATTATTAATAGGCAGCCAGGCGAGCGCGCAACTGAGTCACCGCAACTATGAGGTGGAGGCTCGAGTGCATTATGGCTACATGTACTTTCAAAACGACCAATACCATTCAGCCTTAGGACGTTACAGTCGGCACACCCCCGGCTACGAGTTCTCGCTCCATCGTAACACCTATGGCGAGCACCGTTGGGAAGTGCTGCACAACTATCCGTCCATCGGACTCACTTTCTATTATTCGGGCTTCGGCAACGACAGCATCTCAGCCGAGCTGGGCAAGGTTTTCGCCCTTTACCCCTTCATTAACTTCCCCATCACGCCGGGCGAGAGAAGCAAGCTGACCTTCAAGCTGGGTGTGGGCGTTTCGTGGCTCACCAACAAGTTCGACCCGACAGAGAACTACCACAACTATGCCATCGGCTCACACGTGAATGCCGCCGTCAACCTGTCGTTCGAATACCGCCAGCGCATCGTCGACCGCCTGCATTGGGTGACCTCGGCGGGGTTGACCCACTTCTCGAACGGAGCCACACGCACACCTAACATGGGTATCAACATCCTCAGCGCCGCCACAGGACTGTCGTGGTACCTGGCCCCGCCCAAAGCCCATCTGGATAAACGTCTGCGTCCCCAAAACTACCTCTTCGAGTTTGACGGCAAACGGCATTTCGTCACCGACTACCAATACACCTTGGGCTTCAAGGACATGAGCCAACAATACGGCACGCACCAATATTTCTTTGTGCACGACCTGGCCGCCAATTTCATGTTCCAGATCAGCGAGCGCGACCGGCTGGGTGTTGGCGTGGAGTTAGTTTACGACAACTCCGACAAGATCACGAAACCCGACTGGGACATGTATCTCAAGCCCGGACTGCTATTCTCTTATGAGATGCTGTTCAACAATGCCAGCTTCATGTTCAACGTGGGCCTGCGCAACAATGTGCCTCTCAACTCGAAAACTTTCGGAATGCTGTTCTACCAAAAGGTGGCGGCCCGTTATTACTTCACCGACAACCTGTTTGCCACCATCGCCTTCACCACCTACGACATCAAGGCCGACTTCATCAGCGTCGGTGTCGGCTACCATATCCAACACAAATACTACCTACCCACCCATGAAAAGAAACGTCATCGCAGTCCTGTTTTTCCTCGTTAGCTTGACGGCCACCTCATGCAGCAAGGTGTTCACCAACGGCGCGCCCGTCACCGAGCACCGCAACTTGGGGCAACGCTTCGAGACGATTTGTATTTACAACAATGTGAATGTCAAGCTCGTCAACAGCGACCACCAAGGCATCGACCTAACCTGCCCTGAGAACCTCATCGAGAAGGTGACCACCGAAGTGAAAGGAGACTCGTTAATCATCAAAAACGAGAACGAATACAACTGGCTACGCAGCTATGACTACAGCATCGACATGACGGTATACTACGACAGTCTGCGCGAGATCACCTACGCCTCCATCGGCGACCTGCGCTGCATCGACTCCATCAGAGGATATGGGGCGTTGGTCTCCGACACCATCACCATTGGCGCCGATACCACAGGGATAGACACCACGCAAATAGGCATCGACAGCGTCATGACTTATTGGAACCGAAGCTTCGTGCTCAGGATCAAAGAAGGCAGTGGCGATATCAACCTGTGTTTCGACTGTGACGTACTGAAGACCGTCTTCAGCTTCGGTACCTCGAAGGTGACCTTATGCGGCGTCGCAGGCTATGCCGAGCATTATGTGAAGAGCTACGGATGTATCCATGCCGAGGCGCTCAACTCCAACATCGTTAAGGTAATTTCGGAGTCGACCAATGACACCTACGTCTGGGCTCGAAGCCGTTTGATGGCTCGTCTCAACAGCATCGGCAACGTGTATTACAAAGGTCATCCCTGGATCGAAAAAGAGTGCACAAGCGACGGCGATGTCTTCAAGCTGGAATAAATTTGAAGTCCAATTGCAGAAAGGTCGATTTTGGTACGATATTTGTATATTTTTGAGCGATTGGCAAATTGATTTCAAGAACAAATAAATACTCAATAAAATGAAAGCGTTAAGACTCATCCCTATCGTCGCCTTGATGGTCTTCGCCAGCTGCTCATCGAGCCGGCAGACGGCCTACGACGACACCTACTATTCGCCCTACAACAAAGGCGGACACATGACCACGGGCAACGGCTCTTACGTCAGCCCCAGCGTCAGCAGCAACTCGGAATACGACTACCAAACCTATTATTCCGACAGCAAGAACTACGTCAGTAACGCCGAACCCGTGTATCAGACCACCGAGACGGTGACCGACACCAACGGCGTTGTGTACACCACCACCGAGACTTACTTTGATGCCGACTATGCGATGCGCATCAAGCGTTTCGGCACGCAAGCCTCCTCGACGAGAGACTATTATGACGACTATTACACTTATGGCGGCGGTGGCGACACCTACGTCTACGTGAATAGTTACGACCCCTATTATTGGAACTACTATCCCAGCTACTACTATTGGGACTGGGGCTATCGTCCCTATTGGAGCAGCTACTGGAGCTATAGATGGTATTGGGGTTATCCCTACTATTACAGTTACTACTGGGGCTGGGATCCGTACTGGAGCTATGGCTACCACAGCCACTGGCACCACAGCTGGCATCATCACGACTATCACCACCACAACTGGCATGGCCATGATGGCGGACATCATCCTGGTGGTCAAGGCGGTGGCGGTTTGAGCAGCTATGTGGCCAGTGTGCGTCACGGTGGCAGCACCGCGGGATCGATGAGTCATCGTCTGCAAGGCGAAGGCCGTAACGGCCAAGGCGCCGCAGGCAGCATGTCAGGTCGCATCGGCACAGGAGCAAGCAACAGAAATGCTGGAAGCATGTCGAGCCGTCCTACCGTCGGCAACAGCACAGGTCGCGTCAACGGCAACGTCAGTGCCAGCCGTCCGAGTTCGAGCAACAGGCCTACCGCAGGCACCAGCGGACGTATCGGCGCTTCGGCAAGCCGTCCGTCGAGCAACACCTCGGCACGTCCCGGGAATTCGAGTAGCAGCCAAAACTACACCTCGCCCAGCAACAGCCGTCCGTCGCGTTCCAGCTCGGAATACGTACGCCCGCAGAGCTCGTCCAGCTCACGTCCCTCCTCAACCAACAGCGGAAGCTACAACAGAAACAGCAGTTCCTCGTCGAGTGGCAGCTACAACCGCCCCAGCTCTTCTTCGAGAAGCGGCTCCAACAGCGGAAGCTACAACCGCAGCAGCTCGCCTTCGAGAAGCAGCTCTAGCAGCGGAAGCTATAACCGCGGCAGCTCGTCGTCGAGTTCAAGCCGTAGCTCTGGTAGCAGCTATAGCGGTGGCAGCCGTAGCTCAAGCTCAAGCAGCCACAGCTCTGGCGGTGGTCACAGCAGCGGCGGAAGTCACAGCTCCGGTGGCGGTCGTTCAGGTGGCGGCGGAAGAAGATAATTTTCGAGCCAAGACAATAGATTAAGAATAAAGAACTACCTTTGCGGTCAAAATCGCAAGGTAGTTTTTTTATTATGATAGCCATGAAGAGGATCCTGACCCTGACAATCGCCATGTTATTCATTGCACCCTTATTTGGACAAGGTGCCGACGACGCCTGCCTGTTTTCGCAAAACTACTATCAAGGCACGGCCAAAGCCATGGGCTTGGGCAACGCCCTCGGCGCTGTGGGCGGCGACATGACCTCCGTCTGCATCAACCCCGCGGGCATGGGTCTCTACCGCAGCAACGAGTTCACCACCACGCTCAACCTCCTCGACAACTACCACAGCTCCACCTATTACGATAGCAGAAACGGGGGCAACAAGATGCGTCTCTCCATCCCCAATGTCGGCTATGTGGGCTACAATGAAAGAAGCAACTACAAGCCTTTGAGGGCCACACAATTCGGCATCGGGTTGACACGCACCGACGACTACAATATGCGTACCCTAGCCCGAGGCATCAACCCGACAAGCTCGAGAATCGACAACTATCTCGCGCAAATCGACGGATACTCGGAGGATGACTTGGTGGACTATTTCCCGTACGACATCTATCCCGCTTGGCAAACCTACCTCATCGACCTCGACGGACAAGGATATTATACCAGCCCCGTTCCACAAGGCAACATATGGCAAGGACAGAAGAGCACCTTTAAAGGGCGTTCGGAGGAATGGACCTTCGCAGGTAGCGCCAATTTCCGCGACCGCCTGTTTCTGGGCGCCAGCGTCAACGTGGCTCACATCAAGCGTGTGGGCACCCGCGTCTTCGATGAGGCACATCCTGACGGAGCCGACCCTGAAAGCGGTTTCAACGATTGGAGCTACAGCGAAGATCTCAGCTCAACGGGATGGGGCTGCAACGCCAAGGTCGGTTTCATCTTCCACGCGACGCCCTGGATGCGCATAGGAGGTGCCTTCCACAGTCCTACCATCTATGCCTTTGACGAGACATGGCAGACCGAAACGGAATCGGAGATTGGCTATATCACAAGGAAGTACTTCAGCCAGAATGAACCCTACGAATACACCTTCATTAAGCCATTGAGATGGGTGGGCAGCATGGCATTCGTTATCGGGCAACAAGGCATGGTGAGCTTCGACGCCGAATACACCAATTTTGCCACCGCGCGTTTCAAGGCCGTCGCTGACGACGACTACGACTATACGCCCACCAACGACCAAATCAAGGAAAAATACGGGCGTACATTCAACTTCCGTCTGGGCTCCGAATGGTACCTCGGAGGCACTTACGTCAGGTTCGGCGCAGGATACTATGGCAGTCCCTTCGGCTTGGGTGAAACGTCAGGTAGCGTTAAGAAAGCCTCTTGTGGCATCAGCGTACCCGTCGCCGACGACACCTCCTTCGATTTCGCTTACGAGCTGACCTATGGGAAGAACTACTTGTACCTCTACGACGCAGGCGAGTTAGGCATAGAGCCCATTAATCAGAAGCAGTTTAAGAGCAACCTCGTCGCCACCCTCAAGGTGAGGTTCTAAACGAAAAAAGGCCGCACGAGGCGGCCTTTTCACTTTTCTATTACCGTTGATTAAGCGTTGTATTGCGCAATGATGCCCTTGTCAACAAGGATACGGCCACAATACTCGCAAACGATGATCTTCTTGTGCGTGCAGATGTCCAACTGGTGTTGGGGCGGGATGCGGTTGAAGCAGCCACCGCAAGCCTCGTCGAAGATACCGACCACGGCAAGACCGTTGCGGGCATTCTTGCGAATACGCTTGTAGGCCACCAGCAGACGGTCTTCCACCAGCTTCTCGCATTCGGTCGAACGCTGCAGCAGCTGTTCCTCTTCCTTCTCAGTGCCTTCCACCAACGACTGAAGCTCCTCTTGCTTCTCCTTCAGCGAAGCTTTCAGCTCGTTGAGGCGCAGCTGGGCCTCAGCCACCTTGGCGGCCACCTCGTTGTCCTTAGCGGTAATCTCGCGGATACGCTTCTCCGAGAGTTGCACGTCGAGTTGTTGATACTCGATCTCCTTAGTCAGCGAGTCGTATTCACGGTTGTTACGGACATTATTCTGCTGATCCTCATATTTCTTAATCAGAGCCTCGGTCTCCTTGATTTTGATCTTGAAGTCGGTGATGTCTTTCTGGTGTTTCTTGCTCTCCTCCTTGAAATTGGCGATACGGGTCTCAAGGCCGGCGATTTCATCTTCCATGTCTTGGATCTCCAAGGGCAGGTTGCCGCGATAGGCGCGGATCTCGTCAATCTTCGAGTCGACTTGCTGCAAAGTATAGAGTGCCACCAGTTTCCGCTCAACAGTGACTTCCACGGAATCTTCAGCAGGCTTAGGGGCCTCGACCTTTACGGGAGCCTCCTCTTGGGGAGCTGCCGCCTCGACTTCTACTTCAGGTTTTGCCGCTTTCTTGGTCGCCTTCTTGGGCTTCTTCTCTTCAGCGGGTTCTTCCTTGGCTTCGGGTTCGGCTTTGGCCTTGGCAGTTTTCTTAGTAGCTTTTTTGGTTTCCTTAACTTCTTCAACCTCAGCAACTTCAGTCACTTCGGCAACTTCTTTGTTTTCTTTCTTAGCCATATTGATGATTAGTTATTTCCAACAAAATAATGAACCGCATTCGTCCTAGTTTCAGCGATTTCGGCTGCAAAGGTAGGAAATTTTTTCCGAATGAGTTCACATATTAATTCTTTCGTGAATTGTTCGGTCTCAAAATGCCCACCGTCAATCAGCAGCAAACGGCCTTCGGGAACGAAAAAGTCGTGGTATTTGATATCGGCGGTAAGGTAAGCGTCGACCCTATGCCGCAAGGCGTCGCCCATGAAGGGGCTGCCGGAGCCACCACACAGGGCCACCCTCTGAATCTTCCGTCCCGTCAAAGCGGAATGGCGAAGACAAGGCGATCCGATGACATCAGCGACGAGAGTCAAGAAGTCGGTCTCCGACAAGGGTGCGTCAAGTTCTCCTACCATGCCGGCACCCGCTTGCTGGAACTCATTCTCCAGAGCATAGACGTCGTAGGCCACCTCCTCGTAGGGATGCACCTTCAACATGGTGGTAATCACCTGATTCAAGGCGTGTTTCGGAACTACCGTCTCGATGCGCACTTCATCCTCAAAATGCATCTTCCCTATCTCACCCACATAAGGATGTGCCGTCGCACCCGCGCGGAACGAGCCTTGACCTTGGGCGTTAAAGCTGCATGAATCGTAATTGCCGATGCAGCCCGCACCCACCTCAAACATAGCCTGACGGACTTTGTCGGCAGCAGAGAGCGGGGCATACACCACGACCTTCTTCAACTGGTCCTCCAAAGGTTGCAGGATGCTCAGATTTTTGAGTCCCATGCGCTCAGCCAACACGCGGCTCACGCCCAAGTAGCTGTTGTCGAGGTTGGTGTGCATTGAAATCATGGCGATGTCGCACTTGATGGCTTTCATCACGGCGCGCTCGATATAGGATTGTGGGGTAAGGTGCTTCAACCCCTTGAAAATCAAGGGATGGTGACTGACAATCATATCACAATTCTTGGCCACCGCTTCATCCACCACCTCCTCAGTTATGTCCAAACATATCAATGCTTTGTGCGCCTCGGCATTAAGGTCGCCCACCTGAAGGCCCGCGTTGTCATAGCTCTCCTGCCATTGCAGCGGTGCCACCTCGGTGATGCAGTTCAGAATGTCTTTTACGGTCATATTTTCAAAATTGAGGCTCAAAATTAGGAAAAAATGTCTAATTTTGACCCCTACAATGAGATTTTTGCTGCTACCCATATCGCTATTGTACCACATCGTGCTCTGTATCAGGCACAAACTATACGATTGGCACATTCTGAGATCCAAGTGTTTCGATTATCCCCTCATCTGCGTCGGCAATCTCAACTTAGGCGGGACGGGAAAAACGCCGCACACGGAATACCTGATCAAATTACTGAAAGACAATTACAAGGTGGCCACCTTAAGCAGAGGATATGGGAGACGGTCGAGAGGCTTCGTGATGGCCGATACCTCAAGCACTTACGAGGACTTGGGAGATGAGCCGCTGCAGTACTTCAAGAAACAACCCGACATCCAAGTCGCGGTGGATGAAGACCGCGTCGAGGGCGTGGAGCACCTGCTTGGGGAGCAGGGGGTCAAAAAACCCGATGTCATCCTTTTGGACGACGCCTTCCAGCACCGGAGAATCCACGCTGGGCTCAACATCCTGTTGACCGAACACCAACGGCTGTATTGCGACGACTATCTCGTGCCAACGGGGACCCTGCGTGACGTGAAGTCTGCCGCCAAACGCGCCGACATCATTGTGGTCAGCAAGTCGCCAAAGGAAATGGAGGAGGCGGAAAAGCAGCAAATAATCGACAAGTTAAAACCAATTGAAAATCAAAGAGTTTACTTCTCTTATTTGGAGTACTTGCCTTTGCGGCCATTGAACGAAACGGCCAAGACCGCTGATTCCATACATGCCGATTCCGTTTTGGCTTTTTGCGGCATCGCCAACCCGAAGCCCTTTGTTGAAGAGTTGAAATCACGCTACAAGACCGTTGTTTTCCTGCCATTTGGCGACCACCACGCCTACACGGAGAAAGACTTAAGTGACATTATGAAACACATTGCCGGCCTTTCAGGCGAGAAGAAAATCATCGTTACCACCGAAAAAGATACGGCGCGATTGACAAATTCTCCCTATCTTTGTCAGTTTGAAGGCGTACCGCTATACGATTTGCCCGTCACAGTGCGTTTTCACGAAGAAGAAATTTTTAATGAAGAAATATTGACCTATGTACGACAGGATTCTCACCACTGTTGAGTTCATCAACAAGAAAACCAATAACTTCCGTCCCGAAGTCGGCGTCGTGCTCGGCTCCGGCTTGGGTGGCTTGGCCAACGGCATCACCGTGGAGTACGCCATCCCCTACTCTGACATCCCGAACTTCCCCGTCTCGACGGTGAAGGGACACCAAGGCCAGCTGCTGTTTGGCACCATCGCGGGTCGCAGGGTCATGGCCATGCAGGGACGTTTTCATTTTTATGAGGGTTACCCCATGAGTGAGGTGGTCTTCCCCATCCGCGTGATGATGCAAATGGGCATCCAATTCCTCATCCTCAGCAATGCCGCCGGTGGTCTCAACCCCAATTTCAAAGTGGGCGATATCATGATTATCAACGACCAGATTCATGCCATGCCCAACCCGTTGATCGGACCGCATGACGAGCGTTTCGGCGAACGCTTCCCCGACATGAGCGAGCCTTACGACAAGCGCCTCATCAAGTTGGCCGACGAAATCGCTATGGAGAAAGGCATCTGGGTACAGCACGGCGTGTATTGCTCCACCACGGGCCCGACTTACGAGACTCCTGCCGAGTGCCGCTACTTCCGCATCATTGGCGCCGACACCATCGGTATGTCGACCACGCCCGAAGTCATCGTGGCGCGTCAAGGTAAACTGCCCGTCTTCGGTTTGAGCATTGTCTCCGACATGGGCAATATCTTCGGGGTGGACCATATCACCAACATCACCCATGAGGAGGTCATCAAGGCCGTGAATGCCGTGGAGCCCATGCTCATCACCCTCATCACCGAACTCATTCGCCGCTCGTCCGAAATCCAATTCTGATGGCCGTTTATTTCGTCACCGACTTCCACCTGGGCATCCCCTCGCTCGAAGACAGCCAAGAGCGTGAGCGAAAGCTGTTGCGCTTCCTCGAAGGCATCCGTCCCGACTGCGAGGAGCTCTACTTGATGGGCGACCTCTTCGACTTTTGGTTCGAATACAAGACCGTGATTCCCAAGGGCTTTGTCAGACTGCAAGGCAAGCTGGCCGAATTCACCGACGCGGGCATCCCCGTGCACATGTTCATCGGCAACCACGACTTGTGGAGCTTTGGCTACCTGCATGACGAATTGGGCCTTGAACTGCATCGTGAGCCTGTCGTTAAGACCATCAAGGGAAAGAAATTCTTTTTGGTCCATGGCGACGGCAAAGGCCCAGGCGACAAAGGCTACAAGTTCCTGAAAAAGGTCTTCGAATGCAAGGTCAATCAATGGCTGTTTAGACACTTACATCCTGATTTGGGTATTGGTTTGGCCTTGCGTTGGTCACACAATCACCGCCTGAAAAAACTCAAAAACGAGGTGGAACGCGGCTATTACGACGACATCCCGAACACCCGCCTTTACCAATACGCCCAAGAGCAGGCCGCCCTTGACCCGAGCGTCGATTTCTTCGTCTTCGGCCACCAGCATAAGCCCATGCAATACCAGACCGGCAACCATGCCCTGACTACCGTGGTCGGCAATTGGATTTATGACTTTACCTATGCGGTGTTTAACGGAGAAAGCGTTGAATTGAAATACTTTGAGAAACAATAACAACAAATACTACCATTATGCAAATCACAAAAAACTACATTGAAGCCAACAAAGACCGTTTCCTTGAGGAACTCTTTGGCTTGATCAGAATCCCTTCCATCAGTTCAGAATCGGCCCACAAACCCGATATGATCCGCTGTGCCGAGTGTTGGCGCGAGCACTTGTTGAAAGCTGGTGCCGACAAGGCTGAGGTGATGCCCACCGAAGGCAACCCCATCGTCTACGGCGAGAAGATCATCGACCCGAAACTGCCCACCGTACTCGTTTACGGCCACTACGACGTGATGCCCGTCGACCCCATCGACCTGTGGCATACCGATCCGTTTGAGCCCGTCATCAAGGACGGCAAGATCTGGGCTCGTGGCGCCGACGACGACAAAGGCCAGTCGTTCATGCACGCCAAGGCCTTCGAAACCATGGTGAAGACCAGCACCCTCCCCTGCAACGTGAAGTTCATGCTCGAAGGCGAGGAGGAAATCGGCTCGGGCAGCCTCTCGAAGTGGGTTGAGGAATACAAAGACTTGGTCAAAGCCGACGTCATCCTCGTTTCCGACACTTCCATGATTGGTCCCGACGTGCCGAGCATCACTACGGGCTTACGCGGTCTGTCCTACTGGGAGATTGAAGTCACCGGCCCCAACGCCGACCTGCACTCCGGCCTTTTCGGCGGCAGCGTGGCCAACCCGCTCAACACCTTGTGCGAGATGATCGCCAAGTGCATGGACGAGAACAACCACATCACCATCCCGCATTTCTACGACGACGTGGTGGAATGCTCCGACCGCGAGCGTGAACTACTCAACATGGCGCCATACAACGAGGAGAACTACAAGAACAGCGTCGGGGTGAAGGCGCTGCGCGGCGAAGAAGGCTATACCAAGATCGAGCGCGTCGGCATCCGTCCTACCTTCGACCTCTGCGGTATGTGGGGTGGCTACACGGGCGAGGGCGCCAAGACCGTGCTGCCCTCGAAGGCCTACGCCAAGCTCTCCTGCCGTCTTGTGCCCAACCAAAACAACGAGAAGATCTCTGTTTTGGTGAAGGACTACTTTGAGAAGAACGCTCCCGACTACGTCACTGTGAAGGTCACGCCGCTGCATGGCGGACAGGCCTACGGCTGCCCCGTCGACGTGCCGGAATACAAAGCCGCAGAAGCCGCTTATTTGGACACCTACGGCAAACTGCCCATCCCGATGCGCTCGGGCGGTTCTATCCCGATTATCGCGAGATTTGAGGAAGTGTTGGGCATCAAGGCCATCCTGATGGGCTTTGGCCTTGGCGAAGACGCCATCCACTCGCCCAACGAGAACTACCGCCTCGACCACTTCTACAAAGGCATCGAGACCATCATCGCCTTCTATCAACATTATGCCAAGGGCGGCGAGATAGCGTAAACCTAAAACTATATGAAATGAAAAAAGGAAGAGCCTGACGACTCTTCCTTTTTTCGTATCATCATTCCTTGATGATTTGTTTGTATTTCAGTTTGGTCACTTCGCCGAACTTGCCCAGCTCCTTCTTGTCGATCTTCTTCTCGTTGCCCGACATCATGATGACCACGGGACGGTCTTTGATCAAACGATTGTAGAAGCTCTGAACATCGTCAAACGAGGCGTTGCGGATGATTTCTGTCACCTCGCCACGCGGGTCGTGGTCATAACCCTTCTTCATCCAGTTCTGGACCGTTCCAGGCAAAGCGCGGAAATTGACATACTCACTTGAGCGCGACTTTAGCAAAGCCTCCTTCGAAGCGTTGAATTTCTCCATACGCACCGGCATATCGACAATCAAGTCCTTAAAGGCGGTCATGCCGTCCAGGGTCTTGTCGGACTGCGTGCCGAGGAAACCGAAGAGATTACCCGGCTTGCGCTCCAGATTGTCGTATGTGTAATAGCTATAGGCCGTATAACCCAAGGAACGGAATTCCCTGATCTCTTGGAAGACGATGGAGTACATATCCGTTCCGAAATACTTGCTGAACAGAGTGGACATGGCTTCGTCTTTGGCACTCAACTTTTCGCCCGGCACATGGAAATAAATGTTGCTCTGGCGGAACTTCTTATTGGAAGCAATAAACACCTGAGGTTCGGTATACTTCTTCTCCACACGGATCTTCTCCTGACCCTTGATGGCATTCGCCTTCACCAATCCGTTCTCTTTCAGCATTGCAACCACCGTCTCCGGCTGGGTGTTGCCGCTATACAGCACATAGCCGTCGTATTTCAAGGCCTCGGCGACTTCTGCCAGAAGGGCTTCACCGCTCTTCTTGCCCCATTCCTTTATGGAAGCGTGGTCGAGGAAAGAAGACTGGTCGCCATAAAGCGCATACTCTCGAACGGCACGCGCCCATGTGGAAGCGTCGTCCTTGCTCGTACTGATATTCGTCTGTTCGTTTTCCACCAAGGTCGATATATACTTCTCCTCGTTGGACGGGTTCTGCAACTTGCGGCTGCACAGAGCCACAATGTCGTTGAGGTCTTTCTCGAAGCCGGTCATGTGCACCGTAAACTGGTTTTCAGAGGTATAGAAATCGATGGTAGCGCCCAGTTTTTGCAGTTGAAGGGCAAACTCATCCGGCTTCTGCGTCTTGGTGCCCTGCATTTGCAGGTATTGCACAGCCTTGTCCAAATCAGGATTGTTGGCCATACCATAATTGTAGTTCACCTTCAAATCGAAGATGTCGTTGCGAGGATTGGCGGTGGAGAAGAGCTTGAAGCTGTTGTTAGCCTCCATAATCTTCACGTCCTCACCGAATTTCACGACTTGCGGCTCCACCTCGGGCACCTGTTGCGCCTCGATGGCCTTGGCGAAATCCGACTTCGCCTCGGTGTTCTTGGCCTCGATGGGTTTCCAACTGGGTTTGTCCACCTTGTCCTTGTCCGGGAAGCCCATCTTGGAGCGCACATCCAAGTAGTCGTTGCCGTAATACTTGTTGGCCACCGCCACCACCTCTTCTTTGGTGATGGTCTTCAGGCGCTCAGTTTCAGCCCGATATTCCTCCAGGCTCTGTCCGTTCATTTCCAATTCAAGGAAAAGATTTGACAAGTTCTGCAAGTTCTCTGTCTCTTTCAATCGGGACGTGAGCATGCTCATACGCATGGCTTCAAAGAGGTCGTCGCTGAAATCACCCTTCTTCAGTCGGTCAAGGCAATCGAAGATGAGACCTTCCGCCTTCTCGTGCGACTGACCCAGCAACTTGGGGATATAGATCATCACATTGGCGCCATGATCCTCCAACGAGAGCGGCAGCAACATGGTAGCCATGATTTGTCCGTCAAGCATCAACTTGTCGGCCAGACCTGTTTCGCCATTCGCGAAGATCGTGCTGGCAAGGTTCAGCGGCAACATATCGGGGTCGGAGTTCTTGACACCAGGGAAGACCAAAGCGCCCATCTTGATAGGCGTCATCCTGACTTCCTTCACGGTAGGCCCATTGAACTTGGGCAAGGTATAGGTCGGCTCCTTGGGTAGTTCGCCGCTACGCCATGTGCCGAATTTCTCGGCCACCATAGGCTCTGCCGCTTCAATGTCGAAGTCACCAACGAGGATGAGGGTCATGTTGTTGGCCACATAATAAGTGTTGTAGAACTCACGCATCTTGCTGGTCTGCGGGTTCTTCAGATGTTCGGTATAGCCGATGACAGGGCGACCGTAAGGATGCTCACCGAAAGTCTCATGGAAAAGATATTCCTGGAAGGCATTGATGGGACTGTCGCCATACATGTTCTTTTCCTCGTACACCGTCTCCAGCTCCGACTGGAACAGGCGGAACACTGGGTTACGGAAACGCTCCACATACACATCCATCCACTTCGAGAGCTGGTTGGAGGGGAAGATGTTGAAGTACATGGTCATGTCGTAGGACGTGCCAGCGTTCAGGCTCTTGCCGCCCATCTGGGTGAGGATGACATCCACCTCGTTGGGAATGGCATAGTCGGCCGATTTCTGCGACAAGGTATTGATCTTCTGTTGGATGGCTTGACGTTCAGCAACATCCACGGTCTCATGCAACTTGTCATACATCAAGTCGATGCTGTCGAGGAACACCTTCTCGGCTTCCCAGTTAGTCGTGCCGATTTTGTCCGTTCCCTTAAACATGATATGCTCAAAGTAGTGGGCCATACCCGTGGCCTCCACGGGGTCGTTTTTGCTGCCTGCATGGACATAAACGGCACCGTAAATCTCGGGTTGCGAGTGATCCTCACACATCACCACCTTCAATCCATTGTCCAAATGGATGGTCTTGGTCTTCAAGTCTCCGCTTTGGGCGAACGACACTGTCATCCCCAGAATGAGGAAAAACAGAATAGTTAGTTTTTTCATCTTGTTTTGTTTTTATAATTATTCGATTCCAAACATACTTTTATATTGCTCGGTGACATAGGCATCCACCCAATCGTAATAAGCCTCCATCGCTTTGGTATCTTTCTTCGTCCGCAACGCAGCGACGGCTTCCTCGCCCTGACTCATCACCTTTGCCTCAAGCGGCATCAATTGCTGCAAAACTCCTGTCCCTTGTTTGTTGATCAATGGCGCAAGGTTGCCGTAAAACTCGGTATTGTTGCCTTTCTTCAGAGTAAAGACACGTGACTTCAATTCCAAGCCCATCTCGTTCAGCCGAGAGTGGCCTGTGCCGTCATCCGTCACGAGTGCCGGCAACTTCCCCGAAGGCAATAACGCCAAAGGCATGGCTATGGTAGTCAAAGGCCAGCCCATGATGGTCCAGCTAATGGTATTCAAGGGCGACTCGTCGGGTCTGACGCCTTGCACCAAAACCACAGATGCCGATGAATAACGCGTAGTGTAGTCGTGGAAAGAGACATAACGCTCATCGTTCTCCGACTCGGGCATGAGGTCGTACATGTCCAACTTGGTCACACCATGCTTCAAGTTACGCGAGATGTGCGTGATGAGATAGTCGTGTTCAAGGTTGCCCGCCTTACAAGCCTCAGCCATGAAATCGGTGATGGCTTGATAACGCTCCACGCCTTGGTCCAGCTTGTGGTTGCCTGTGGTGCCGAAGTTGGTGCGCATCAGATAACCGTCAGGCGCTATTTCGGGGTCGTTCACATCGAACTTCACATAATCGTAGTTGCCTGTTTCATAATAGGCGCAACCTCCCTTGGCATCGAGCACGGCGAAGTTGGAGTTGATGTCACGAGGTTTCTTCACGGTATCCAAAAGACGCTCAAAATCCTCCAACGTAGCACACAATCCCAAAGCCTTACGGATGAAGATGCCATCGCCGTCGGTGTCGCCGCCGTCGCCATTGAGGTTGTAGGCCGCCGTGTTGATGATACCGAAACCGGCTTCATTGTGGCCGCCCCAAACATCGACCGGCGTCGTGTCTTCGGCATTCACCAAGCCAAGATAACGGTAGCGCTGGCCTTGCACGACAATCATCATATTGTGCACCTTCCCCGAGTCGCGGTGCTTGAAAATCATGGGACGGCCGTCTTTGGTGACACGGCCAGAAACAATGACCGAGGTGCAGGCCATCAAAGGCTGCACCTCGGTCATCATGACGGCCAACACCACAAGGGAGATCCAAATCTTCTTCATGGCAGGCCTTTATTTAATCAACTACATGCTGATAACTAGTCCCTTCCTGGAAATTTTTGAGGGCGTCTTTCAAGAAGGCCACAAAAGCATCCTTGTCGAGGTCGTAGGCGCGGGGCTTCATCAACAAGTTGCCGTTGTGGTCCATCAAGCAGTAATATGGCTGGGCGTTGGTGCCAAACTTCGAGATCTGGAAGTCGGCATACTTGCGGCCGATGGTCTTCTTCTCCTTGCCGTCGTAGGTAGAGGTGTACCATTCGTTTTCCGGCAACGAGGTCTTGTCGTCAACATACAAGGCGCAGATGACGAAGTCGTTGCGCAGCATCTCCTTCACGCGGGGATCGCTCCACACGTTGGCTTCCATCTCACGACAGTTGACGCAGCCGTGGCCCGTGAAGTCAATGAAGATCGGCTTGTTCGTAGCTTTCGCGGCGGCCAAGGCCTGGTCGTAGTCGAAATAGCCCTTCAAGTTGTGCGGCAGATGGAACAGGTCGGCATATTTCACCTCTTCGTCAAAGGTTACCACGGGTTGGGCTTCACCTTGCTGCGAAACAGACATATTGGCAAACTTGGCATCCACATAGTCGATGACCTTCTCGCTGTTCTCCTCGATAATACGGTTGAGGTCGAAGTCGAGAGTCTGTTTGGGCGGCAGATAGCCGGAGAGGGCCTTCAAAGGAGCGCCCCACATACCAGGAATCATATAGATGACGAAGGTGAAGTCGATGATGATGAGCACCAGGCGGAACACGCCGAGTTCCTTGACCTCCTTCTCGCCCTTGAAACGAAGCTTGCCGAGGAGATAGAGGCCCAGCAGGGTGAAGCACACGATCCAGATGCCGAGGTAGACCTCACGGTCGAGCAGGTGCCAGTGGTAGGTTTGGTCGGCCACGCTCAAAAACTTGAAGCCGAGGGCCACTTCTATGAAGCCCAGCACCACCTTCACCGAGTTGAGCCAGCCGCCGCTCTTGGGCAGACGCTGCAACAGGTTCGGGAAGAAAGCGAAGAGGGCAAACGGAAGGGCGAATGCCACGGCGAAAGCGAACATGGTCACAATAGGTGCCCAGAACTCACCCGAGGTCGACTTGATAAGTACCGTACCCACAATGGGACCCGTACAGGCAAACGACACCAGCACCAACGTCAAGGCCATGAAGAAGATGCCGCCAAGGTTCTTGGTGCTTTGCTTGCTGTCGCTCTTGTTCACCATATTGCTGCCCAGCGTGATTTCGAAGGCGCCGAAGAACGAGGCGGCGAAGATCATGAACACCAGGAAGAAGATGATGTTCGGCAGCCAGTGCGTGGCCAGCCAATTGAAGATATCGGCGGTGACGCTGTTACCACCCACCAGCCAAGTCACAAAGATGATGATGGCGATGGGCAAGGTGTACAGAGCCACGATAAAGACGAAATACATAAAGGCCTTGAAACGACCTTGTGCTTTGCTCTCGCCCTCGCCGTGCATGAAAAACGACACGGTCATAGGAATCATCGGGAAGACGCAAGGCGTGAGCAGGGCGGCGAAGCCCCAAAGGATGGCCTCGAGAATCATGCCCCAGATATTGGACTTCGTTCCACCGGCCGTCTCTGGCTCGGCGGCTTCAATCACGCCATAAGTCAAGTCGACATCCTCGGTCAGCGAGACGCATTGCCCGTCCTTGCAGGCCTGATAACTGATCTCGCCTGTGATGGGGAAACCGCCGTCCTTCAGCTTGCGGAAGGTCTGTGCAAACTGCGCTGTACCGGCGAATTGTTTGTATTCTGTTTCAAAAATGTCGTCATAAAACAGCGGCACATCCGTAAGGTCGCGGGCCTCGCCCACCGCCTCGAAGAACTCCGAGGTCTTGATGTCGAAAACCGTCGGCAACGGTGCCAAGTCGGGCATCGTCGTGGAATAGATGTGATACTCGGGGTCGATGGTGGCCGTGGCGACCACGTCAAACTCCGTCTCGTTGAGGTCTTGGATGGTAATCGACCATTTGACGGGATCGATGATTTGCGCCCTAACCTCAGCAGGTAGGATGACGGCAAATGCCATCAGCAGGATGAGAAACAGTTTTTTCATATAAGACAATTGTTTGATTTCGGACTAGATAGAAAAGGCAAAAATACGAAATCTATCTTTTCGTTTCGCAAAGCAGGATGGATTTTGTTTCAGGGGTCACTTTGAAACGGTCGTCAATGCGGTATCCGACTACCCAAAGGATCTCATTGTCGGCAGAGACCAGCAAAAACACATTCTCTTTTTGTGCTTCCGTAAACTTCTGATCCACAAAGAAATCGCTCAACAGTTTGGATCCTCTCATACCCAAAGGATGGAAACGGTCTCCATGCCGCCAATGGCGCAAAGTCAGCGGAAACTGGATCTTGTTGGCATCGAGCAAAGCTACATTGGGCGACTTGTCGATGACGAAATCGCCCGTTTTCTCGAATTGGGAGAAACAAAGATGGATGGGCGATGTGAGTTCCTCCTGCCCTGCTTCGATTCGGATTTCTTCGTCTTTTACGGACTTGATTTCAGAAAGTTGCAACTCGTTTCTGCAGATAACCAATTGATGGGTGGGAGAATAATATTTGTTGCCGATGCCTGTTTCCATGGCTTCGAAAATGAAATGGCATTGGTCGGTGTTGAAGTTGTATTGGCGGAGCCATTCAAAGAGCAACTGAAAAGAGGTCGGCCCTTCGACGGGCTCAGGGACCTCGAATTTTTGAACGCCATCTTCTTGCTTGACAATCTGGGAAAGTTTCTCTTTCAGCAATTCTCTGTACAATTCATTCTCGGAGGAAAGATGTTCCAAGGATTTATAAAGGCCTCGTCGTGCTTCGGGGTGGAGTTCATCGAAGACGGGCAGCAATTGGTTGCGGATTTTGTTGCGAAGATAAACGGTTTCGGCATTGGTATGGTCTTCTCGCCAAACGATATGGTTTTCAACTGCATACTGTCGGATTTGCTCCCGCGAAGCCCAAAGCAAAGGACGAATGATGACACTGTTTTGAGGCTGCATCCCTTTCAGGCCGCGCAAACCCGCACCGCGCAACAAATTGATGAAGAAAGTCTCGGCTTGATCGTCGGCGTGATGGGCCACGGCGATTTTGTCATAACCTAACTGTTGTCTCAACTGCTCAAACCAGCCGTAGCGCAGATCTCGGGCTGCCATCTCAATAGAAAGGCCATGTTTAGCGGCATATCTCTCGGTCTCAAAATGTTTCACAAAACACTGTATTCCACGCTTTTCCGCAAACTTGCGCACAAACCAATCGTCACCGTCCGACTCATCACCACGTAAATGGAAATTGCAGTGCGCCACCACAAAATCCGCTTTCGTTTTCAGCAACAAGTCAGCGAGCACCATGGAGTCGATGCCGCCGCTGAGAGCAAGAATGGTTTTGTCGCCCTCGGCAAGCAGATGATACCTATTAATATATGCCTGAAACTGTTCGAGCATTGTCAATGCCTTACCAAGAGTTTTCCAAAACTTTGACCATCCACTTGAACACAATAAAAGCCCTCTGGATAACTACCAGTTTCTATTCTTATTTGTTGACAGTCTGCAATAAACGAATCCATCATTTGCCCTAATGCATTATAGATTCGCACTAAACTTGAACTTTCGACCGTAAACGTCACGAAATCATCAGCGGGATTAGGGAAAAGATTGTATTTCCGCTCATTTGCATCATCTATCACATTAAAACACGGATGCTCCTCAATGCCAATGGCTGCATACGCATCCATAACAGACTGCATATCATTAAAACTGAAATGATACTCGAACGGATAATCGGTATGGGCGAAAACTATGGAATGGTCGGGGGCAATGAGAAAATAATCGGGCGCACCCACCAAATGATACAAATCATATATCTCCGTACCGCCTCCATACCTGCTTATAATTGGGAACTTCACGTCATATTCCTCGCTCCATTGCAAACATGTTACAACGTCATCAATCTCATCCACCTCGATATAAAAGATGTCTTCTTCATTGCAGCCATAGCGGTAGTAACTATCCACAACATTCGGCGCAATAAGATGACAACCTGGGCAAGAGTAATAGAAAGCCTCAACCAAGACATATTGTCCTCTGTCAAGAATATCAAACAGATGGATTTCATTTCCGTGACAATCGGTTGCCGTAAAATCGAAGGCAGTTGGAGGTACACTCAATATTTCAGAGGCACATTCCGAACCATCTTCACAATGCGAAACAACGAAATAGTTGCCTCCCAAACGGGGATTGAAATCTATCAAGCAGACGGTGTCATAGACATCCTGCTCCAAAAAATCAACATCACCTATCCGATTATATACATGATAATGTTGTGCATTTTCAACACCCGCCCATGACAACAAAAGGTCGGCATCAAGCAATTCGGCCCTCAATTTGGTTGGAGCCTCGCATTCGCCAAAATTGCAATCGGCGGGCATAATACCAAGACTGTCAAAAACATCAAACATGTTCGTGTATGTAATTGATTCCCTACATATCTCATGATTAGAATAAATTAGAAGGTAACGAGGAATCTCCATACAATCCTCATACAGGTCAAAAAACTGCTGGGCACCTCCTTCAGAGGTCACCAACGGACACTCCACGCCATTATTGGTCAACCACGCAAGACCAGATTCATCGTCCACCGAAGCCCACAGCGAAATCACAAACATTTCACGACCATTGCAACCATACCGATGATAGACTTCCTTGATTCGAGTGGCATCCTGTTGGGCGACCGGGCGAAATTCCACAAATACATGCTGCCCATTGTCAAGCAATTCAAACAGGTTGTATTCAACGCCATAACAATCCGTGAAAGTAAAGTCTTCAACTTCGGGCGGGCATTCAGCCTTCAATCCCAAAGCCAGCGCCATGAACATCCATACGAACAACACTTTTTTCATCATCAGGCATTTTAGGGTTACTCTGAATGCAAAAGTACAAAACTCTCACAATCCGCAAAATAAATCATTTCTTTTTCTTCACGGAGAAGCCGAAGCCCCCGATCTTCTCGCCGAGGCCGTAATATTTCCCGTGGGAATAGGCCAAAGGCCTCGCATGGTTGAGTTGGAAAGCGCCCGTGCCCTTGTCGATGAGGCTTTCCTCCGCATCGATGGCCACCACATTGGCGATGAACATGTCGTGCGAGCCCAGTTCCTTCACTTCCACCACCTTGCACTCGATGTTCAGCGGCGACTCCTTAATCAAAGGGGCCTTCACCAGTTGAGCAGGCTCGGTGTGCAGATGCATTTCCTTGAACTTGTTGTAGTTGCGACCCGAGCGCACACCGCACCAGTCTGTGGCGGCGGCCAATTCCTCCGTCGTCAGGTTGATGACAAACTCCTTGTTTTTCATGATGAGTTCATGCGAGTGGCGTTCTTTCCTCACGGAGATATAGCACATGGGTGGGTCGGAGCAGATGGTGCCCGTCCAGCCGATAGTGATGATATTGTAGTTTTCCTCGCAGTCGCCGCAGGTGACCATTACGGCGGGCAGGGGATAAATCAATGTGCCGGGTTTGAAGGGGACTTTCATGATAGTTATCAGTTAGCAGTTGTTCAGTTAGGAGTTAAAAGCGACTCTATTGCGCTTTCGATTTGGGTGCAAAGATAAAGCATTTTCAAATGGCTATCTTATGAAAAACGATCGTTTGACACCATGTTCAGTAGCAATTCTCTCAAATTCCTCGCGGAAATCCGCCAAGTTATCGTCATTGTGTTTTTGCTTCTCAAACACCTTTATCAATGGCATAGATATCCGGAAATTCACAGCATCATCTATACAAATAATAAAATCCACTCCTTTGCTCCTCCCGTATAGATAGTACCGTTTCATCTCTTTCCATTCAATTACTCTATATTCTGGGTAGAATTTCGATCCTGACAGTCTCGTTTGCTCAAGCCCTTTTTCCGTAATCCGAAGGTTTACTTTTACTTCTGTGATTTTTCGGCCAAGCAGCCAAAAAAGTCCGACACAAATCAACATCACAATGTAAGGCAAACATTCAAATTCTTTGAGGAATGGGGCAAATGGTAAAAACGCCATCATACCAAAAAAGAAAAACATAAATGATACAAATTCAGAATACTTCACAATAGTATATCCCTCTGGATTCGGGATGATCTTTCCCTTGTCATTGGTTTTCTTTTCTTCTTCGCTCATGGCTGTTTGTATTATCGAGTGCAAATATACAAAAAAATCCCGCTCCGAGGAACGGGATTTCTTCATTTTAGGTCGGCCCTTCGACGGGCTCAGGGACCTTAGCCTTATTCGATCGTCCATGTCGAACCGCTGTTCAGCAGGTCGTCCATGTTCTTGATCTTCGAGGCGGCCTTCTCGTTGGCGATGACTTGGTCAAGGCTGTCGTTGAAGGTCGGGGCTTTCACGTCGCGGATGACACCGATGGCGACGGGGAAATGAGGCGGCATCATGTGTGCCAGCATCATGTGGAGACCCGTGTCCTCGATGGTCTTGTCGTGGACGAGAATGTCCTTCTCGGTGATGCCGTTCTCGCCGATGGTAACCACTTCGAGTTGGTTGCCATTGAGGCGGATACCTTTGTCGCGGTTCTTGCCGAAGATGAGCGGCTGACCGTGGACGCACTTCACTTGCATGTCGTCGCGGACATCCTTGCCGGTGATGTTCTCATGCACACCGTTGGAGAAGATCATGCAGTTTTGCAGGACCTCGGTCACGGCGATGCCGTCGTGTTTGTACGACTCCATGAAGATCTCGCTCAGTTCCTTGGGGTTGATGTCCACGCCACGGGCAAAGAAGGTAGCCTTGGCACCGATGGCGAGTTCGCCGGGATTGAACGGGTCTTCGTATGTACCCTGCGGCGAAGTCTTGGTCTTCGTGCCACGGAAGGTGCAGGGCGAGAACTGACCCTTGGTCATACCGTAGATACGGTTGTTGAACAGGATCAAGTTGATGTCGATGTTACGACGGCAGGCGTGGATGAAGTGGTTGCCACCGATGGCGGTGCAGTCGCCGTCGCCGGTGATCATCCACACGCTGAGGTTCGGGTTGGCCAGCTTCACGCCAGTGGCGGCAGCGGCGGCACGACCGTGGATGCTATGGAAACCATAGGTGTTCATGTAGTAGGGAAAGCGCGAGGAGCAGCCGATGCCGCTGACGACAACGATGTCTTCCTTCTTCTTACCCAACTTCGGGAAAATGTCCTGAACGGCCTTCAAGATGGCGTGGTCACCACAACCAGGGCACCATTTCACCACCTGATCGCTTGCAAAATCTTCTTTGGTCAGCATGACCTCTTGTTCGATATTCTGATTTTCCATAGTCGTGTTATTTTAAAAGGTCGTTAAACTTAGCCTCGAGCTCACCGATGGTGAACGGCAGGCCCATCACCTTATTGAACTGTTCGCACTTGTACTCGGGGAAGTTCATGCGCAGGTACTTGGCGAACTGGCCGCGGTTGATCTCGCAGACCACGATCTTCTTGTGACCTTGCAGCACTTCCTCGGTGTTGCGCGGCAACGGCATAATGTAGTCGAAGTGGGCGTGAGCGATGCTCTTGCCTTGCTCCATCATTCCCTCGACGGCGGTGCGGACGGTACCGAAGGTACCACCCCAGCTCACCACAAGCAGGTCGGCGTTCTTGTCGCCGTAGATCTCTTGCAGCGGGATGTCGTTGGCCACACGGTTGATCTTCTCCTCACGGAGTTCGGTCATCAGCTGGTGGTTTTCAGGATTGGTGGACAGGTTGCCCTTGCCGTTTTCCTTCTCCAGACCACCGACGCGGTGACGCAAGCCAGGCGTGCCCGGGATAGCCCATTCGCGGCGGAGCCATTTCTCGTCGCGGCGATAAGGCATGTAATTCGGGTCGTCGGCCTTGGCCAAAGGAGGCGTGATGCTCGGCATGTCAGCCATGCGCGGGATGCGGAACACCTCGGAGCCGTTACCCAATGAACCATCGCTGAGCATGATGACAGGCGTCATGTGCTCCATGGCGATACGGGCGGCTTCGTAAGCGGTATAGAAGCAACCGGCGGAGCTGCGGGCAGCGATGACAACGAGCGGAGCGTCACCATTGCGGCCGTAAAGGGCTTGCAAGAGGTCGCTCTGTTCCATCTTGGTGGGCAGACCCGTTGAGGGACCGCCACGCTGCACGTCGATGATGACCAGCGGAAGCTCGGTCATCACGGCGAGACCCATGGCTTCGCTCTTCAGCGAGAGACCGGGGCCCGAGGTCGTCGTCACGGCGAGGCAGCCCGTGTAGGCGGCGCCGATCGACGACATGATGCCGGCGATTTCGTCTTCAGCCTGATAGGCCTTGACGTTGAGGTTCTTGTATTTGGTCAGTTCGGCCAAGATGTCGGTGGCAGGCGTGATGGGATAGGAACCGAGGAAGATCGGGCGACCCGACTTCTCGGAAGCGGCCATCAGACCCCAAGCGGCAGCGGTGTTACCCGTGATGTTGCGGTACTTGCCCTTCTCAAGGTCGGCGGCTTCCACACGATAGGTGTTCGTGAAGAGCTCCCAAGTGTCGGCGTAGTGGTAACCGGCATCGAGGACGGTGCGGTTGGCCTTGATCACTTGATCCTTGCCTTTGAACTTGGTCTCGAAATAAGCGTAAACGGTGTCGAGTTTGCGGTTAAACAGGTACATCACGATACCGAGGGCAAACATGTTCTTCGACTTGAGCATCGACTTGTTGTCCATGCCGAAGTCCTTCAGGGCCTCTTTGGTGAGTTCCGAGATGGGGGCCTTGATGACTTGATAGTCGGCGAGGGTGCCGTCGACGGTCGGGTCATCGTCATAGCCAGCCTTCTCAAGAGCCTTCTCTGTCATTGAGTCGGAGTCGAAGATGATGATCGTGCCGGGACGGAGCCAGCGCATGTTCGCCTTGATGGAGGCGGGGTTCATGGCCACGAGGACGTCGCAGAGGTCGCCCGTGGTGTGTACCGGTTTGTGTCCGAAATGCACCTGGAAGCCAGAGACGCCAGCCACCGTGCCTTGCGGCGGGCGGATTTCAGCCGGATAGTCCGGGAAAGTGGCGAAATCGTTTCCGGCAAATGCTGTGGAGTCGGAAAATAGATTTCCGGTAAGTTGCATACCATCGCCCGAGTCGCCCGAAAAACGGATAACGACATGTTCAAGGGCTACAACCTTACTTTTTGCTGTCATAATTTATAGTATTAGGTTATTATTATACTTATAATATTGAGTATTAACAACTTGAGTAGTCTTGTAAAGACACTAGATTATTGCTGCAAATTTAAGCAATAAAAAGGTGCAAATCCAAAGAAAAACAAGTTTTATTTTCCTTTTTAGAACCTTTTTCGCACCACGCTCAATATCAAGCCATTAAACCCTATTGTTATTTAGACTGAATAAAAATTTCCGTTTTGGACGTATTGGAATGAAAGTTGTAGTATTTTTGCGGTCTGAAAAACCAATCTAACAAGAAAACTAACTTAAAAACAAAAACACTATGGCTTACAAAATCACTGATGCCTGCGTTGCTTGCGGCACTTGCATTGACGAATGCCCTGTGGGCGCCATCTCGGAAGGCGACATCTATGTCATCGACCCTGACACCTGCGTTGGTTGCGGCACTTGCGCCGGCGCTTGCCCGAACGAAGCAATCGTTGAGGACTAATAAGAGTATGAAAACTCATTAAAAAGAGAAAAAGCCTGCCAAAAACAGGCTTTTTTTATTTTTTTTGGCAGTTTTTGGCACTTTGGCAAACTATTTGCTATTTTTGCATCGTTCTTTGAAAGAAAACTTCAAACAATAAACCTAATTACTAACTAAAATCATTGTAAAAATGAAGAAATTAGCTTTGGCACTCGTGTGCTTCGCCAGCGTTGCTTTCTTTGCAAGCTGCACCCCGGACATTACCAATCCGGAACCCTCGATCCAAGTCCTTCAAGGTGAAGAGTACATCCAGGACAATGACGTCGTCGACCTCGATGTTCCTTACGCTTTCGGTTTCGTGGTGGCCTCCAACCCCCAAACCAACAAGGACCTTGCCTCTCTCGTCGTGAAAGTTGGTGACACCCAATGGGCCAACGTCGACCTGACCGGCATGAAAGAGTACACTCACATCGACACCGTGATGTGGGGTCTGAGAGAAATCGTCTTTGAAGATGAAATTACCGCTGTTGTGACCGATGTCGATGGCAAGACTGCCACCGCCAGCATCAAAGTGAGCGTCAACGAACCCGCTCAGCAGCTGGTCGCCCGCACCTTCGAATGGTACCGCCTTGGTAACACTCAGACTGGCCTCGAAGAGTTTGGTCTCTTCTGGGAGAGAAACATCAAGGACACCCACGCCCAGATCAAGCCTCTGAATGGTGTGACCCTGTACACCTTCAACAGCAACGTTTGGGATGCTACCGCCACCAATTTGGACAAGGCCGCCCTCTTCGCTGACGGCGCCACCGAGATCGACGTTTACAACAACGTCTCCACCACCGCTGGTGCTACCTATGACGATGTCATCGGCACCAAGATGGAAGATGGTACTTTGCATCTCATCCACGTGACCAAGTGCGTCATCGACGCCTATCAGTCCGCTGGCTATCCCATCCACATCACTGGCGAAGCCAAATAAGTAGAACACTTATTCAACAAAAAAGGTGCGCTGCAACAGCGCACCTTTTTTTGTCTCACTCCGCAAAGGCGTGACTGATTTTCCGATTGATTTGCAATAGCCGTTTCTCGTCTAACTTGACGACCGCCCGGTCGTAGGTCATCAGGCCGTTGAGCTCGGTCTCGCAATCGGTGGTCTGCGTGTAGACCGCGGCGGAGAAGCCTTGGAAAGCCATCTTGTAGAGCTTTTCCGCATATTCCACATAAGTGTCTGTCACCTTCTCTTCCGTGTCGAACTCCACATAGCCCCAGCCTTGGTCTTTCACCCAAGTGTGGCCTTCCACCTTGCGTCCGATGCCGCCATACTCGCCCAACACCGTGGCACGTGTCGGATCGTAAAGCACCATCTTCGGGTCAGGATAGTGGTGCAAATCAAGGATGTCGCCGCACTGGTAGAAATTGCCACCCGAGGCGGGATTCACCAATCGTGTCGGATCGAGTTTCTTGGTCATCTCCACAATCTCAGGGGTCTTGAACTGTCCCCACGACTCGTTGAAGGGCACCCACACGCCGATGCAAGGCACCGACTTCAGGCTGTTGATAATCTCACTCCACTCCTTCTTATAGCACTCCTCCGACTCGAGCGTGCGCAGACTCTCGGGACCTTGATAGTATTGGGTCGTCTGCCACTCGGGGCCACGGCCTCCGCTGGGCATATCCTGCCACACGATGATGCCGATGCGGTCGCAGTGATAGTACCAACGCGCCGGCTCCACCTTGACATGCTTACGGATCATATTGAAGCCCAAATCCTTGGTCTTTTGCACATCATAGGCCAACGCCTCGTCGGTGGGTGCCGTGTAGAGTCCGTCGGGCCACCATCCTTGGTCCAAGGGACCGAAATGGAAGATGGGGAGTCCGTTCAAAGTGAGGCGCACGACGCCATTGTCGTCGCGTTGTGTGCCGAAGCTGCGCATAGCGAAATAGCTGGTGACCTCGTCGATCACCTTGCCCTTGCGCAGCACCTTCACCTTCATGTCATAGAGGAAAGGATGGTCGGGCGTCCAACGCAGGAAGTCCTCGGGCATGTTCACCTCGACGGCTTGTCCGTTGATGGCTTTTCCCGAAGCCACAGCCTGGCCTTCATACGACACCTCCACCTGATAGAGGTCATCTTTGGTCGGGTTGGAGAAATTGACTTCCACGCTGACCGTGGCCTTGTCGAAATCGGGTGTGGTGACGAGGTTTTGGATATAGTCCTCGGGCACATACTCCAGCCACACCGTCTGCCATATGCCCGTCACAGCGGTGTAGAAGATGCCACGCGGCTTGAGCACCTGCTTGCCATGAGGGATGTAGCTGTCGTTGGTCGGGTCCCATACTCGCACCACCATCTCATTCTGTTTGCCTTGCAGGGCTTGAGTGATGTCGAAAGTGAAAGGCGTGTAGCCACCGGTGTGCGAGCCCACTTTGATGCCGTTCACCCACACGTCCGTCATCCAGTCGACGGCGCCGAAATGAAGCAACACACGGCCGTTTTTCCAGTTGCTGGGTACGGCAAAGGCCTTCTGGTACCATAAGGCCTTATCCGGCCCTACCTCCTTCTGCACGCCCGACAGCGACGACTCGACGCAGAACGGGACAAGGATGTCGCCTTCGTAACGTTGCGGGGCCTTCTCCCCTTTCGTGGTGATGGCATACTGCCACAGTCCGTTGAGGTTTTTCCATTCGGGACGCACCATCATCGGGCGAGGATATTCGGGCAGGGCATTCATGGGCGACACCTGCTCGGCCCAACGTGTCTTGATCTTGTCGCCCGCAGGGGCGTATTGGGCGAAAGCGATGTTAGCTATTAGCATCGACAGTAGTAAGAATTTGATTTTCATATTATTGTAAGTTACTTGATCGAAAGAAATCTATTCCTCCATCACTTCCTTGTTGAACGCTTCGGCGGCGGCGATGAGGCTCTGCACGGCGCAGTGCATGAGGGTACCCATATCGGGCGTGGCGTCCAGGACCTGCTCGTAGCACATCCATACCGAGGCGCCTTTCTCGTTGCCGTCGTCATAGTCGTAGAGCACCGCCTTCACCACCTTGTAGTTCCAGTTGACGTTGTTGCACGCCATGATGGCTTTGGCGAAGTTGTCGTCAGTCACGTCGAAGATGCCAGGCAGGGTCAGGCGGAAAAACAAGGGGTCGTCGACATCGTTCCAAAACAGGAAGTTCCAGCCTTCATAGATAAAATTCAGGCCCACCTCGTTCTTGGTCGCCACGATGCCGTGCGACTTCAAGTATTTCAGCACCCAATTCTTGGCATTCATGGCACTCAGCACTTGTTGAAACCGATGCGTGTCTTGGTGGAGTACGTCGGATTCTTGTATTTCAGCACGTCGACAAGGATCTTCTGCGAGATCGGCACATCGTTGTAGGCGGCGGTCATGGCGGCTTCGTTGACGGCCTCGGTGATATCGCCAGCATTGAAGTCGTCCGACATCCTAGCCAACTCGTCAAAGTCGATGTCCTCGCAAGGACGGTCTTTGAGATGCGCCATGAAGATGTCCTTACGCGCCTCGAAGTCGGGCTGTGGCACAAAGAACACACGATCGAAGCAGCCGATGCGCATGATGCTTTGGTCGATGAGGTCGGGGCGGTTGGTAGTGGCCACTACTAGGATGCCCTTCTTGGAGCAATGGTTCATCATGCCGTACAAAGCAGAAATCTGCGGAGTGACATTCTCTTCTCCTTCAGCATTGGGATTGGGAGCCAAAAACTCCAACTCATCTATACAGATGACAAACGGGGCCTTAATCTCAGCGGCGTCGAACACCCGTTGCAGGTTGTCCAGCACGCCCTCTTGATAGATATGGCCCATCTCGGGACCTCTGATGATGGTATAATTATAGCCCAGCTCCTCGGCGAAGCTACTCAACACGAGACTCTTGCCACATCCAGGAGGACCATACAACAGGACACCGTTGATGGTAGGCAGTTTATAGGCCTTGGCCTTCTCGGGATTTTGCAAGGCAAAGAGCACCTCCTTGCGCAGCTGCTCCTTCAGTTCGTTGCGACCCGTCACGTTGTCGAAGCCACTACCCGAGCCTTTCTTGATCGTAATGACAGGGGTGCTGTTGTCCTGACCTTGCGGTTCGCCTTGAGGATTGCCGTTGGTCTGTTCTTCTTCGATCCTTTTTGCCAATTCCGGCATTACCTGCTCGAACAGGGCCTGGGCGAACTCACCCGCCGACGCGAAACGGTCTTCAGGTTTCTTGGCCAAAGCCTTCAGCAAGATGGCCTTCATATAGTCGGGCAACTTCACCTCGTCGGTCTCCAACACAAGGTCTTGCTTCCTCGCTTTCTTCACCGCATCGGCGATCTTCTGTTTGTCGCCGTCAAGCTCCCTCAGATCCATATCCTCCCACGGCGACTTGCCGAAGATGAGGAAATAAAGGAGCGCTCCTGTGGAAAAGATGTCGCTCTTCACGGTATAGACCGCGCGGAAAGTCTCTGGTGCCCGGAAGTAGGGCATCAAGTCCTCGTCGGCGAATGTCGGGCGGCCTTTGACCATGTAGGAGATATGGCCCAAGTCGATGATGGTGGGCATCAGCATGCCATCCTCCAGCTCCTGAAGCATGATGTTCGATGGACGTATGTCATTATGTATCAACGCACAGGAATGAATGAACGCCAAACCGCCCAAGACACACAAGGTAATCTGAACCGCGTCCTCCAAGTCGAAGCGCCCATCTTGTCTGACGGCATCCAAAAGCAGCATGCCACGATAGAACTCCGTCACGAGATAATGATATACGGTGTTGCCTTTGCGAACCTCGCCGTTGTCGACATAACGAACCACGTTGGCGTTGTCAGAAGTGTTGAGTTCCTTGCAGAGTTGGATCTCGTAGACCTCCTTGCCTTCGAAGAGTTGTTCATGCGGTATGCTCCCTATGTCATACACTTTCATGAAATACATCATGTCGTCGGGACCGAGCACCGAATACGACTCAGCCACAATGCCTTTCTTTATAAACGAGTTGATGACATATTTGCCTATCTTCTCACCTTTCTTGAATGTTTCCATAGACGAAAAATTGTTGGGGCAAAGTTCACGAAATAATTTGACTTGTGCAAGAGGGAAATTGCTTTTTACAAAAAAAGGCCGCTTCCGCGGCCTTTTCAAACTCTTAGGAATCGCTATTATGCGTCGATGTTGGCATAGGTGGCGTTCTGCTCGATGAACTCGCGGCGCGGCGCCACTTCGTCGCCCATCAGCATGGAGAAGATGTGGTCGGCTTCCATGGCATTCTCGATGGTCACCTGACGCAACGTGCGGTGTGCCGGGTCCATGGTAGTCTCCCACAGCTGCTCGGGATTCATCTCACCAAGACCTTTGTAGCGTTGCACGTCGTAGCCGCTCACCGTGCCGTTCTTGGTCAGCTCGGCCATGCTGGCGAAGCGTTCCTCGTCGGTCCAGCAGTAGCGGATGGGCTTGGTGCCGCGCTTGATGAGGTACAAAGGCGGTGTGGCGCAATAGACATAACCGTTCTCGATCAACTCACGCATATAGCGGAAGAAGAAGGTCAGGATCAGCGTGGTGATATGGCTACCGTCGACATCAGCATCGGTCATAATGATGACCTTGTGGTAACGCAGCTTCTCAAGGTTGAGCGCCTGGCTGTCTTCTTCGGTGCCGATGGTCACGCCAAGGGCGGTGTAGATATTCTTGATCTCCTCGCTGTCGAACACGCGGTGTTGCATGGCTTTTTCGACGTTCAGGATCTTACCGCGCAAAGGCAGGATAGCTTGGAAGTTACGGTCACGGCCTTGCTTGGCGGAACCGCCTGCGGAGTCACCCTCGACGAGGTAAAGCTCTGTTTTAGCGGGGTCGCGGTCGGAACAGTCGGCCAACTTGCCAGGAAGGCTGAATCCCGAGAGGGCGCCTTTGCGCTGCACCGTCTCGCGGGCCTTTCGGGCCGCTTGACGGGCTTGGGCGGCCAAGACGATCTTGTCGAAAATGGTCTTGGCCTCCTTGGGATGCTCTTCGAGGTAGTCGGAGAGTTGTTGGCCCACGATAGAGTTGACGATACCCATCACCTCGTCGTTGCCGAGCTTGGTCTTAGTCTGTCCCTCGAACTGCGGCTCCGGCACCTTCACCGAGATGACGGCCGTCAGGCCCTCGCGGAAGTCGTCTGGCGAAATCTTCACTTTCGACTTCTCGAGTTTCTCCGAAAGACCGCTCTTCTCGACGTAGGCATTGAACGAGCGCGTCAGTCCAGAGCGGAAGCCCTGCAGGTGGGTGCCACCCTCAATCGTATTGATATTGTTGACATAAGAGTGCAGGTTTTCCTTGTACTCGTCGTTATATTCGAGGGCGATCTCCACCGGTACGTCGTTGCGTTCGCCGGAGATGTAAATCGGCTCGGGGATGAGTTTGGTGCGGTTATCGTCGAGGTAGGCGATGAAATCCACGAGGCCGTTCTCAGAATAGAAGGTCTCGCTGCGGAACTCGCCGTTCTCGTCCTTCTCGCGCTCATCGGTCAACATGATGGTGATACCGTGGTTGAGGTACGCCAACTCGCGCATTCGGTTGGCGAGGGTGTTATAGTCGTATTCGGTGGTTTGGAAAATCGATCCGTCGGGCGTAAAGGTGATGCGGGTGCCGTTTTTGTCGGTCGTGCCCACCACTTTCACGTCGTAAAGCGGTTTGCCACACTCGTATTCCTGTTTGAAAATCTGGCCTTCACGATAGACCTCGGCGGTGAGGTGGGTAGAGAGGGCGTTGACGCAGCTGACACCGACGCCATGCAGACCGCCGGAGACCTTATAGGAGCCTTTGTCGAACTTACCACCGGCATGCAGCACCGTCAAGACGACCTCAAGGGCCGAGCGATGCTCCTTGGGGTGCATGCCCGTCGGGATACCACGGCCGTTGTCGAGGACGCTGATGGAGTTGCCAGGCAGGATACGCACGTCGATCTTGTCGCAATAGCCCGCCATAGCCTCGTCGATAGAGTTGTCAACTACTTCATATACCAGGTGATGCAAGCCACGGAAATGGACGTCGCCGATATACATAGCCGGGCGTTTGCGCACGGCCTCCAGGCCCTCGAGGACCTGAATCTTACTGGCACCATATTCTTCGCTTGCCAATTCTCTTTTTTCTTCTTCAGTCATTTTGTGATTTTTAGGGTATTTCAATTAAAGGTGCAAAGATACGGATTTTTTCGGCACATCGCACAAAAAAGTTGAAAAATTTGTTTTTCATCCAAAACGGCTGTACGGGGCTAAAAATGGGCAAATTTCAAAAACACCTTATTATCTCGCGCACGCAGGTAATGAAAAGCCCCTCCGGCGAGAAGGGGCTTTTTAGGACGTTTAAGGCGTTTTCAGAATCTCAGCTTCACGCCAGCGAAGAACTGTATGCCCGTGACGGGATAGTTGTAGTAAAGCTGGTACTTCTGGCAGGCCACGTTGTCGAGCAAAGCGAAGGCCGTAATCTGGTCGTTCACCTTATAATCGGCGCCGAGGCTAAGGTCGAAGACGTCTTTCAGCTTCTCGGCCTTGAAGTTGAAGTTTTGCCAGTCGACGACGCCATCCCACACCTTGGCGTAACGGCCGCCTTGATAGAGGAAGGTGGTGTTGAAGGACAGGTTGTCATTAAGGCTGTAGGTCATCTTCAGTTTGCCTTCCATCGTGGGACGATACCAAGCGTATTGCTCGAAAGTGGGCTTGCAGCTGTTGTAGGCGAAGCCCAGATCGGCGGTGAGGCTGTTACGCATCTTGACACGGACATCGGCCATGACGGTCACCAGCTGGGTCTCGTCATAAACGAGGTCGAAGGCATTCAGCAGCGGGTCGTACCCTTGCGGCACCTCGTTGGAACTGGGGATGTGATAGACATACAAGGGGTCTTTGTCGGTTTGGCGATAGCGCACACCCATATGCAGGTCCACAATCTCGACGATATTGGTGCGAACGCCTCCCTCGAAGCCGAGTTTCACCTTTTGCACACAGAGCGAGGGATTGAGGTCGGGCGACACGAAGGGGTTGTCGTCGACGACATCGCTGAAACGCAACAAACGGCGTCCGCCGTTCAGGCCCGCATAGAATTCCAGTTTCTTATCCAAAACGAAGAGGCTGCCACTCAGATCGGGATGGACGGACAAGAACTTGTCGTCTTCTGATTCTTTAGTGGCACCGTCGAGACGCGCGCCGAGACGCAGGCGATAGAACTCATCGCTCATCTCGAAAAACGGCGCAGCCTTGAACCAGAAGCGGTCGACGACAAACAGATGGTTGACTTGTCCAAGGCAGTAGTCATACTGGAAGCCCATGTCCATACCTATCTTCTGTGGATGTTCCTTGTCGCCCCAGAAATTGTCGACATAACCCAGTGTATAGCCGAGGTCCAAAGAATGTTCCCTGTCGAACAGATAGAAATAATCAATATGGGCGTCGTGGCTCATCCCGCCGACGCGTGTCTCCGTGGAAGCCAGTCCCACATGTCCGCCCACTTTGTTATAGGTGACCTTCGGGGCATAGACGGCCAGCTGCTCTTCCGTCAGCGGGTTTTCCGCCAAATTGATGCCATAGAAATGGTACATGTCGTTCTTGTAATACACGCCGCCGTCCACTTGGAATCCGTCGAATTTACTCGTGCTGAGGCTGATGTCGAAAGCGTTGTTCATATAACTCGAAGGCGCATAGTCCTTGATGTCGAGCCACGACGAGTTGTGCTTGATGCCCACGCCGAGGCCGAGGGTCTTGGTCAGCATGGAGTTGTGCTTGTAGAGGAACAGCGGCGACAACCTTGTCCCGATGCCCGCCATGATGAAGTTCTGCGTCGGAGTGACGAGTTTGTCGTTCTTTGACGTGTAACCTGTCGGGGCGATCTTCTCGAGGTCGAGGGCGAACTTCTGCGTGGTCTCCTTGGGGTTGACCTCCGAGTTGGGGAAGTCATAAGAAGGCTGAGGCGTCTCAGGCTGCAGTTGCAGCTTGTTGACCTTGTTGACCTTGGGACGGTATTTGCCTTCGACGGTGACTTGTTCATCGTGTTGGGCGTAGGCCTGCATAGCTAGCAGGGCCATGGCTAATATTAGGAGGTGTTTCTTCATTGTCATTCCATTTCTAAGGGTTCGATGCCGTTACTGTTGCTCACCTTGGGCTCCTTGCGTTCCACCTCGGCGAGTTTGGCACGGGCCTCTTGTTTCAGGTCGTTGCCTTTGTAGTTGTCGATGACGCTACGGAGAGTCTCTTTGGCCTGGAAGTAGTTGTCCTTGGCCACATAGACATCGGCCAGCGCGATGAACGACTTGGCCACCCAGTAGTCATACTTGGAGAAGTTGTCGGAGATGTCGAACACTTTGTTCTCGGCCTCGTCGTACCTCTTCAGCTTGATGGAGGCCACGGCGGAGTAGTAGGCACTCTCGGCGCCATATTCCGACTTGTCGTTGCGAGCGCTCTTGTCGAGGCGCTCGATGGCGGCGTTGTAGTTGCCTTTCTCGTAGTACGACTTACCCACAATGTGGTTGACCTGGTTGACCTGCTCGTCGGTGAGGTCACGCGACTGACGCAAGCTCTCCCCCATCTCGATAGCCTTGTCGTATTTGCCCAGGAAGAAGTTGCTCTTCATGCTGCCTTCCAAGGCCTCGAGGCGTTTGAGAGGCTCCTCTGTGATACGTGACAAACGCTCATAGTAGTCGCCCGCCTTGCTGTAGTTGCTCTTCTCATATTGGATGCGGGCCATCTTGAGCAGGGCGTTGTCGGTATAGTCGTTGTCGGGTTGCGACAATATATAATTAAGGTGCGTGACGACCTGGTCTTCGGTGCCCACCTTCTCCGCGCACTCATAGGCGTAGTAGTGGGCTTTCAACGCATAGGCGCCGTTGCGGAAATTGTCGAAATAGTATTGCAAGGCGGTCTGGGCCTTCTGATACTGACCGTCGAGGTAGAAGTTCTCCGCGTTGGCAAAGGCCAGCGAATCCTGCTGCGTGACCTTCACCTGGCCACCGTTGGCGTTGACATAGCCAAAGTATTCGTCCAGGTTGTTCTGCTCCATGTATATGCTGCGGATGATACTGAGGGCCTCGCGCGACTCGTCGGTGTTGGGATAGGAAGCCACAAGGTTCTTCAGGTTGGTGAGGGCCTGGTCGTATTGGTTATTGTTGTAGTAGATCATGCCGACCTTCATCATGGCTTGTCGCGTGTAGGTGGAACGCGGGCGGTCTTTGATGAGGCGGTTGAAGTTGGCGATGGCCGAGCGCTTGTCGCCATGCACAAGGTAGGTGTTGCCGATCTCAAACAGAGCCTGCTCGTAATACGGCGTGCTCGGATAGGTCTGCAGCAAGTCATTGAGCATGTTTATCTTCTGGTTCACGTTGCCTTTGGCGCCATAGCACAGGCCTTGCTGGTAGAGCGCGTAATCGGCGTTGCGTTTGCCGACACGGGTGGCGAGGTCGTAGTAGTTAATGGCGTTGTCGTAGCTGCGCTCCATGAAGTAACAGTCGCCGAGACGCACATAGGCGTCGGTCTTGAGGTCATTTTGTCCGTCGGAAGCCAAGCGGATGAAGCTCCTGAAGCGCTCGGCTGCGGCGCTGTAGTCAGGTTTTTGGTAGTAGATATAGCCCAAATCGTAGTCGGCGAGGCCGTATTCGGGGAGTTTCGACGCAGCGCTCATACCCTTGAACTGGGTGAGGTATTTGCCCGCCTTGTTGTGGTCGCCCATCTGGTAGGCCGACTCGCCCATCCAGAAGCAGGCCGCTGCCTTATTGGTGGCCGACTGCTTGCTGTTCATGATTTTCGAGAAGTACACCTGCGCCTTGTCGTAGTAACCTTTTTGGAAGTTGTCGATACCCGTGGCATAGAGAAGGTCGTTGTAGACGGTCTGCAGCTCATCGCTTTTCTTCTTCATCGCCTCGAGGCGGCTGAGAGCCTCGTCGTTCTCTTTCGCGTTGAGCAGCAGATAGATGGCCATCTCCTCGGCCTCGGCTCTGCGCTCCGAGTTGGGATGCTCCGCGACATACTGGTCGAGCAGCCCCACGGCCTCGTTGAAGGGATCGGCACCGGGAATGAGGCTCAGACGGGCATAGTCGAACAACGACTCTTCGGCGAGTTGCTTGTCGAACCCTGCCGAATAGGCGTTGTAGAATGCGCTGCGGGCATATTTTGGCTCGTCGGTCTTGGCATAACCCGAGCCCAGGTAATAGGAGGCGTATTGTGCCAGGATGTCGCTGTTGCCCGCCACTTTCTGCAGGTCGGCGACGGCGCCTTTGTAGTTGCCCTTCATCATCTTGCTGACACCCATCTGGTAATAGGCCTCACGCGAGACGCCACGGGTCAGGTTCTTCTTGTAGATCTCGTAATACTCGAGCGTCTTGTCGTAGTCCTTCTGCTGGAAATAGGCGTCGGCGACGATCTGAGCCATCTCTGACTTACGTTTCTTGTCGGCTTTACGTATGTATTCGGGACCTTCTGCGATCACCGACTCGTAGTCGCCTCTCAGGTAATCGATCTGCATAATGTAGGACGGCACCACCTTGGCATACTCGCCATGGGAGCGCAGGCGGCGGAAGTTATCCAAGGCCTCGTTGTAACGTTCCTTGACGTACTGGATGTGGGCATAATAATACCGAGCTTGGTCCTGGTATTTGCCCTCGTTCATCATCAGGCCGTGGAAGAGCGGCATAGCTTTGTCGAGCTCGCCCGACTGGAAGTTGGCATAACCCATGTTGAACTGCATCTGCTGCGCCTCGTCGGCGGTGAGGGCGAAGGCGTCGGTCTTCTCATAGATGGCCAGAGCCTCCTTGTATTTCTTGTTTTGGAACAAATGATTGGCATAAAGGAAGTTGGCATGACGCGCCCAGGTGCTTCCCGGGTTGTCGTTCACGAATTGCATCACCTTGGCGGGACCGTCGGCATGGCCGAGATAGAGGGCGCTGACGGCTTCGTAATATTGAGCGTCGACGAAGCGTTGCGACTTGGGTTCGGCGGCTTGGGCGCGGTATTGCGCGAAGGTAGAAAGAGCCGCGCCGTACTCCTGGTTCTGGAAGAGCAGCACGCCCTCGTTGAAGAGCGCCTCAGGGTCGTATGATTCGATATGCTTTTGCGCTGATGCGGAGAGGTTTATAGAAACCAGCACTCCCAACATCAAGCCAAGTATGAGTCGTGATTTCATAAGTCAAAATTTGGGACGAAATTACACAATTCTCCTATATGTTCGGCAGAAAAGGTCAAAATTCGTGCCGAAAGACAACAAGAAAACGCAAATGCGGCGGTTTTATTATCCTTTTTTGGCGGTTGGGAAGCCAAAAAGCTGTATCTTTGCCGCCGGATTCGGGTTCTTTCAGCCGAAGATTAATAGGGAATCCTGTGAGAGTCAGGAGCTATGCCCGTAGCTGTAAGTTCCGCCAAGGTCCGTGGCACCTTAGTCACTGATATTCGTTATCGGGAAGACGCCGCGGACTGGGACGAGCCAGAAGACCTGCCCGTTTCCGTATATTCGCAGCTTTCGGGAACAAGAGCTTGGGAATCAAAGGGAAACGCTACAGTTTCCTGCCTTTCCATTTTGTCCTCTTGCTGCTGTTTTTGAAGTATAACAAGTCAATATTGTGTTCGTATGAAGAAACAGTATCAAGCAGTCACGGCCGCGGAGGCCGTCAAAGTCATCAAGTCGGGCGATCACGTCCACATCAGCTCGGTGTCGAACGTGCCGCAATGCCTCGTCAAAGCCTTATGCGACAGGGGCCGCGCCGGCGAACTCAAAAATGTCTACATCCATCACTTGCACACCGAGGGTGCCGCTCCTTATGTCAACCCGGAGTTTGAGGGCATCTTCCAGCACAACGCCTTCTTCGTGGGCGCCAATGTACGAGAAAGCGTCCAAAAAGGTCTGGCCGACTACATTCCCGTCTTTCTTGGCGAGACCTCGAAGCTCTATCGCGAGCGCTACATTAAGTGCAACGTGGCGATGATCCAGGTGTGTCCGCCCGACAAGTTCGGCTACGTGTCATTGGGTTCTTCCGTCGACGCCACCTTAGCGGCTATGGAGAGTGCCGAGTTTGTCATCGCCGTGGTCAACAAGCATGTGCCCCGCACCTTCGGCGACGCATTGGTCCACATTAGCAGGATCAATATCTTTGTCGAAGACGACGCTCCCCTACTCACTGTAGATATGCCTGAACCCTCCGAAGTGGAGAAGACCATCGGCCGCTATTGTGCCGAGCTCATCGAAGACGGCGCCTGTCTCCAGATGGGCATTGGCTCCATCCCCAACGCCATCCTGTCGTGCCTCCACAACCATAAGGACATTGGCATCCATACCGAGATGTTCTCCGACGGCATCCTTCCTTTGATCAAAAAAGGTGTCATCACGGGCAACAACAAGAAACTCGACAAGGGCAAGATCGTGTCGACTTTCGTGATGGGCTCACAGAAGATCTACAACTTCATCGACGGAAACCACGAGGTGCTGCTGAAGGACGTAGAATACACCAACGACCCCTTCGTCATCGCGCAACAGCCCAAGATGACCTCCATCAACTCGGGCATACAGATCGACCTGTCGGGACAGGTGTGTGCCGACTCGTTGGGCGAGCGCATCTATTCCGGCGTAGGCGGCCAAATCGACTACGTCTACGGCGCCTCGCGCTCCAAAGGAGGCAAAGCCATCATCGCTATGCCTTCGACCACACGCAAGGGCATCAACAAGATTGTGCCCACCTTAGACCTCGGCTCAGGTGCCGTCACCACGCGCAACCACATCCATTGGTTCATCACGGAATATGGCGCGGTGAACCTCTACGGGCGCTCGTTGCAGGAGAGGGCCAAACTCATCATTTCGGTGGCGCACCCTCAGTTTCAAGAAATGCTCGACGAGGCCGCTTTCAAGCGCTTCGGGCCGCATTTCCATTACCTTTGGAATAATATAGGATAACCATGTTCAAAAGCATCAACTTCGTAGAGATATTCGGCGCTTTCATCGTAATGGCCGCCATCATCGACATCTTTGGCTCCATACCGATCTTCATGAGCATGAAGGAGCAGAACAAGACCATCAAGGCGGGACAGGCCTGCCTGACGGCCTTGGGCTTGTTTTTGGCCTTCTTCTTCGCGGGCGACGCCTTGTTGAAACTCTTTGGTATCGATGCGGCTTCGTTCGCCGTCGCTGGTTCTTTCGTACTTTTCATTCTAGCCGTTGAGATGATCCTCGGTCGCGAGATCATCAAAAACGAAGGTGGCAAGAGCGGAGCCAGCATCGTGCCTATCGCCTTCCCGTTGATAGCAGGTCCAGGCGCGCTGACGGCCTTGCTCTCGCTGCGCGCCGACTACGCCGTCATCAACATCATCATCGCCCTGCTGCTCAACATCCTGCTGGACTACATTGTCATCAGCCAACTGGATCGCATTCAAAAACTGCTTGGCGATAACCTCATCTTCATCCTGCGGAAGTTCTTCGGCGTCATCCTGTTGGCCATCGCCGTGAACATGTTCGTGAACAATATTCTCGCGATTATCGCCAGTGTGCCGAAATAATCCCTACTTTTGGCTGTCGAAACCAACCTCTAAAAGAGAAGCATTATGATGAATCTTTTCACCGGTTCGGGCGTAGGCCCAACCGTCCTATATCTGGCCTTGTCCATCTTCCTCGGACTGCTGTTGGGCAAGATCAAAATCGCCAAGATCTCGTTGGGCATCACTTGGGTGCTCTTCGTGGGCATCGCCTTCAGCGCTTGCGGCATCAGCCTCAACGCCGAGATGCTGCATGTCATCAAGGAGTTCGGTCTCATCCTCTTCGTGGTGGCCGTGGGTCTACAGGTGGGTCCCGGCTTTTTCCGTTCTTTCAAGAAAGGCGGCCTGGCCATGAACCTGATGGCCTTGGTCAACGTGGCCCTTGGCGTGCTCATCACCGTCATCATCGCCAAGGTGGCGCATCAAGACCTCGCCGACATGGCGGGTGTCTACACTGGCGCCATCACCAACACACCGGGTCTCTCGGCGGCGCAACAAGCTGTCACCGACCTGGGCATCGAAGGCGGCGCCGACCGTCTGGCGGCGGGCTATGCCGTGGCCTATCCCCTCGCTGTGGTGGGCATGATCATCACCTGCATCCTGCTCCGTCCGCTCTGCCGCATCGACTTGGCAAAAGAACCTACCACCTTAGAGACAACGGCTGTCGCAACTACCACCGGCAAGAAAGGCAAAGGCGGTTTCCTATTGATCCCGGTCTTCGTCATCATCGCTTTGGGTATCATCCTCGGCTCCATCCCCATCCCTGTGGGCATGAAGGCGCCCATCAAACTCGGCTTGGCCGGAGGACCTTTGGTGGTGGCCATCATCGGTGGCTGGCTTGGCGTGAAGAAAGGCTGGTTCGGCACCGATTTCACCGAGGGACAAGGCGTCCACGCACTGCGTGAGGTGGGCATAGCACTCTTCCTCGCCGGCGTGGGGCTGAGTGCCGGTGGACAGTTTGTGTTGACGGTGCAAGAGCATTACATGTGGGTCGTCTATGGTGTCATCATCACCATGGTGCCGCCCCTCTTGGTCGGGCTCTTCGGACGTCTGGTACTGAAGATGAACTATTACACGCTGATGGGTTTCATCGGCGGCTCGCACACCGACCCGCCCACCTTGGCGTTCGCCAACACCGTGGCTCCCGAGGGCTGCAAGCTGCCCAATATGGGCTACGCCACCGTGTATCCGCTGACCATGTTCCTGCGCATCTTCACGGCGCAGCTGTTGGTGTTGCTGGCAGTGTAGATTATCTGATCACCTTAGTGAACACAGGAGCCTCCTCTCCTATCACGCTCACATAGACTTTCATCTCACCTGCGGGTGGCATGTCGGGTCTTTCCTCACGTGGAAGGTCGACGGCCGTGAACAGGTATTCCGTGCCTTCGGGGATGACGCGAGAGGAAACGGTAGCGGCTTTGGCATGAATCATGGGATATCCGTCGACGGCGGCGTCAAAGATGGCGGCTTCCTCGTCGCTCACGGGATGCTGCTCAGGGAACTCCTCCAGTTTGGTGTATTCACCCTCAATGAAGCCACCAGCCTTCAAGAACTGGTCGATTTCCTTGGGCATGGCTTCGAGGCGGGCGGCGCGGACGCCATAGCCAGTAAGTATTTCAGCCTTCGGTTCCGCTTTGGCCAGATCTACCAGGCTCGACTCCAGACCGCCGCTGCCGAAGGTGCAGAACGGAACCACCTTCTTGCCGCTCAGGTCGACTTGATCCAGCCAAGTGAAAACGGGCGGCGCATAGGTACCAAACCAAATCGGGTAACCGAGGAAGACCACGTCGTAATTGGCGACGTCAACAATAAGGGGCTGAATCTCGGGATAGGCGCCTTCATCCAGTTCTTTCTTGCCGCGCTCAATGGTCGCTTGGAAGTCGCCGTCGTAGAGCTCCACGGGGACGATCTCGGCCAGGTCGGCGCCGAGTTTTGTGGCGATTTCCGTAGCCACGGCTTTGGTGTTGGAGGTCTGGGAGTAATAAATCACCAATATTTTAGGTGCCTTTTGCGCCTCGTCTTTAGGCACTTCCGGTCTTGGGCCGCAAGAGACGGCGGCCAGCGTCATGGTCGCGAGGACCAGAGTCATTTTCATGCTTTTCATATCATACATGTTTTAGGGGTTTTCATTAGTATTACGACTGACAAATGTAGTAATTTTTCGAAAGAGGCTCTTCATCCTGCTTGATTTTTAAATTTTGGGGACAGGAAAACCCGCAAGGAATAATATTTCACGATTTCGTAATGACATAAAGAAAAAAAACCGTATTTTTGTGTCCGATTTGTGGTGTCCCCTTGCGGACTCAATAGGGAATCGGGTGAGAATCCCGGACAGTTCCCGCTGCTGTGATGGTCAATCGCCTGCCACTGTGCCACTGAAAGCCTTGTCTTTCGGGAAGGCGGCAGAAGCGAGGCCTCAGTCAGAAGACCTGCCTCAAGTCGCGAAACAAGGCTTCCGGGATAGAGGCTGGGATTCTATAGAACAAGAAGATACACCTGCCAAAGGAATCATCTTCATATTAGGCATTCCGTCATTTTTCCAGAAGTTTTGTGGTAACGAATTGAAGTATAATTTTTCATTTCATGTTGTTGGCCGGTGGCAGTTCTTACTGTCGCCGGCTTTTTTATGCAAATAAGAGGGGCGGCTCGCAACGGGCCGCCCCTCCACACTCAAAAATTCTATATGATGATTTTAGTTATTGTACAATCACTTTCCGCATCAGATGCTTTGAGTCGCAGGTCACCGAAATGAGATAGACGCCCTTGCCCGCGCCGCTCATGTCAAGCAACGCCTCTTGGTTTTCACAACGTCCTCTCAACATCATTCTTCCCGTCATATCGAACACTTGGTATTCGAAGCCGAGATCTCCCTCAACAGACACCGTGACCACACCTTGGCTCGGGTTGGGATAAACCACCAGGCTTCCCTCACTCTCCCATTCACCGACGGCATAAGCCTCGTTGTATTCATCCGCGCCGGCACAAGGCGTAGCGGGACGAGTCTCGCCTTCGAAGTCGGTGGTGACGTAATCCAGCGGATGCGCCACGGTGAGGCCTTCGGGGCTGGTCAAGTGCAGGTCGCCGTTACCGACAAACTGAGGCTCGCATACGGCAGATTGCGCATCAAAGCCCGAGACTTCGGACCACTCTTCAAGAGACCCGCAGTCGGCGCCTGCATAGACGCCGACAAAGCTGCCCGTAAATGAGACACGGTTGTAGTCGCAATAGCGGCCAGCGCTCTCGTTGTTGAAGCGGAACACATAGCCGTCCGTCTCGTTGACGAACAGGTTGTTATAGACATAGAGATTCGACCATTCCTTCTGCACCATCAGGTTGCCCGACGCACCCATGCCGCTGCAACGACCCGTGTTGTGGGCGAAATAGATGTGATCGCTGTCGGCGTTATCAAAGGAATAGCACCAACTTGACGAGGCGTCACATTGCAGATCAACGATGTTGTTGCGCACTATCACCGGCTCGGCGGCAGTACCCGTACAGGGGCGCAGCTTCACCACGGTGGAGTATTTTGTGGGATGATTCACCGTCATCACATTGTTCTCGACGAGGCAGCCGTAACGGCAACGGAACATGTCAATGGCGTTGAAGTCAGTGTGCGAGTCGTTAGTGTTTTCAATCACATTTCCTCGAAGAGTCACATGGTCAGTGAAAGTGGCATAAAACGCCTTGCTGCACTGGTCGGTGAAGATGCAGTTCTCAACGACCAGGCCGTCGTTGAACTGGGTCATATCCGTGCCTTGGTAATACAGGCCGATAAAGCCGTTGACAAACTCGCAGTCGGTGAAAGCGTTGTCGGTGTCCATCCAACCGCCCGAGACCCTGTAAACAAGGTTCTTGTCATTGTCGGTATTGGTGGCCTCGGAATAGCAGCCCTCAAAGCGCACGTTCTCGAAACGGTCGCTCACCAGACCGCCGCGCAGGGTGACCACAACGGCATTGTTTTCAGAAGTAGAGGCTATCGTCATGTTCTCGAAGCTCACGTAATCAGCGCCATCGAGGGTAAGCGTGCTGTTTTGCGAATAGCCCGCATTGCTGGTCAGCACCACCTGTCGTTTGTCGGATTCTATTCCGCGGAAGATGACTCTGTTTGTGGCACTGGCGCCCGTGACAGGGCCAAGGGTGACGAACTCCTCGTAAGTGCCTGGAGCCACTTCGAAGACAACCTCACACGACACACCTGCCGCAAGCGCCTCGACCGCCTCGCTGAACGAGGTATAGTCAGGTTGCTGCGACACATCGGCGTCAATTATATAGGTACCACAAAGTTGCTGCACTACAGAGTTGATAATGACATGCACCGTGAAGTCGACATACTGTCCGTCGCTAGTGGCGCGCACGGTGAGGTTGACAATGGCATGGCCCTCAATAAGGCGTGTCATGACCAGAATCTTGTCGTTCATCGTGGCTGTCAGAGCGGTAGAATTTGAATTGTTGACGATACTGTAGACGATGTCCTCATCAGGGTCATCGGGATCGGTGGCCACACCGTCGAGGTTGACCTGGATGGTCTGCGGGTATTCGTCGAAGACCACGTCCGAGACGGGGTTGACGATGACAGGCGGTTCATCGATTACGGCGTTGATGATGACATGAACGTTGAAGTCGACATACTGTCCGTCGCTGGTGGCGCTCATAGTGAGGTCAGCCGTGGCTTGGTTGGCGTTTTGACGCGTCATGATCAGAATTTTGCCGCTCATCGTGGCGGTCAAAGCACTCTGATTCGAGTTGCTGACGATGTTGTAGGTGATATTCTCGTCGGGATCATCCGGGTCGGTGGCCACACCGTCAAGGTTGACTTGGATGGTCTGCGGGTATTCGTTGAAGACCACGTCTTGAACGGGGTTGGCGATATAAGGAGGCAGGTCGGGTGCCGTACCACCGTTGAAGTTGTCCATGCAAAAGTAAGCCGGCGTAATCATGTTGTAGCCACTGCCTCTCGATGACGAAAGGTCAAAGGAAATGGTGGTCACAGATCCCAAGGGGCTGAGGTCGAACCATTCCCAAGTGTTGAGGACATAGTCTTCCTCATTGTTTGAAAAACGGTAGTCGGCGAGATAGAAATCCAATGTGCCGACAACCTGTCCGCTGGCATTCTTACCCGTCGCTGTCACCTTGAACCAGTCGGGATCGTTGCCTGTATTTCCTCCGTAGGGTAGCTCGCCATACCCGCCTTGAAGAATGTCCTGATAAGTCCACAGATTGTTGGTGACATAGCAGCCTGTGACGGTATGTGATTGCCCATCAGCGGCATAAACCTCTGTCTGCACACCCATGGTATATGACACGGCATATTGGGAAGAGCCATCATAGCCACAGCCTGCAGCGGCGGTATATTGGGCATCTAGGCCGCTTTGGTTCAAGTCGGTACGATTAGAGGCCGTGAAGCCACCCCAGTAGCCCCAACTGGTATAGTTGTAATTGGTGAAAATCCAGCCGCCACTGGGCAGTTCGTTTTCGCCCTCTTCTGGGGCAACCCAGATACCGCTGCCGCCAAGTTGCACGTCTTCGAAAGTGGCCGGGTCCTGCGCAAAGGCAAAAGCGGTCACCAATAGCATAAAGGATAAAAGTAGACTTTTACGCATAAAACAATGATTATTACGCATTAAACGAATAATGCAAGACCGTCGCAAGAAGCCATGCTAATTGCCGCGCTTAGCGTCGCCCTTGTTCCCGAAGGCTTGCAATTGAACTCTCTGTCTGGCAGGTCTTCTGACTCGCCCGAGTCTGTCGCCTTCCCATACGGATGAGCCGTACAGTGGCTTGGTTGACAGACCTTACGCGGGCTTACAGCAGCGGGCACTGTTGCCGATTCTCACGGCATTCCCTTGACCAAACTGGCGGCAAAGATAGTGTTTTTCCAGGGATTGACAGGAATGTTTCTAGAAAGAAGATGTATTTTTGTCATTTATAGCATAGTTAACACTAAAAAACTATCTTTGCACATTGTTTAACCCCAAAAAATCCAACACAATGAATAGAAAGAACATTTTCAATTGGACAATGTTGCTGGCGGTGGCACTGCTGTTCGTTGCGACAGGCACCTCCTGCAACCAAAACAAGAATGGCAAACAAGCCTCTGGACAAACCACCGAACAAACTGAAGCGACGCAGGCAGACATCGAAGCATTGGCGAAGGTGATGCCCAAATACAATGCGGTCTCTAGTTTTAGTGAAAGTCTGGCTGTCGTCTGCGACAAGGAAACCGATCTCTACGGCTTCATCGACAAGAAAGGCAACGAGGTCATCCCCTGTCAATATTACGACATCTCCACTGTCTTCAAAGAAGGTATAGCCGTTGTTTACAAATCTAGCGAAGAATGGTGTCTCATCGACAAGAAAGGCAATGAAATAGCTTCGTTCGATGGACAGTTCCGCCCAGGCTTCCACGACGGATTCAACGATGGACTGATGGCCGTTATCTCCCCCGATTATGAGAAAGAAGGTTACATCGACAAGACAGGTAAGATCGTCATCCCTGCCGAACTCGATATGGATATGTGCAACGGACCTATATCCACAAACTTTAGCGATGGCCTCCGCAGATGGTATGACTACAGCACCCAAAAGAGCATCTTCATCGACAAGACCGGAAATAAAGTCTTTGAATGCGAAGGCGAGGCAGAAGACTTCAGCGAAGGTTTGGCGGCGGTCAGTAGATGCACATTAGATAACGATGATTTCGTGTGTTGCATCGGATTTGTCGACAAGACAGGCTCCGAAGCCATCCCCTTCATTTTCAAACATGCCGGCTATTTCGTCGACGGTCTCTGCTGGGCCGAAACCGATAATTCGTGTGGATTCATCAACCGCGAAGGCAAGTTTGAACTGACTGGCGACTATAAAACCCTTGTCCTCGACGAAGGTATCGAATGCGGCAATTACCCACTCTATCCCACCTTCAGCGAAGGACTGGCTTGGGTGTGCAATAAGGACGGCAAGTTCGGCTACATCGACAAGACGGGCACAGTCGTTATCCCCTTCCGCTATGAGGCCGCCTACGATGATGAGGCAGAGTTGTACTACCAACAGCCTTGCTACAACTTCCATGACGGTCTTGCCCGCGTTTGGGACAAAAACACGGATAAATACGGCTACATCGACCGTGAGGGCAATGAGGTGTTTCCCTGCCTGTTCGACGACGCAGAAGACTTGAGCGAAGGCCTTGCCGTCGTGATGCTTGATGGAAAGCACGGCTTCATCGACGCCAAAGGCAATTGCACGCTCGACATGAGCAAGTAAGTGTTCTTCTAGACCCTAATCAGAAATAGTTTTCCGTGCGGATTGGTCTCCCATTCCGCACGGATTTTTTATCCTCATTATTGATGAGATTCAAAGTCCAAAATACCCAATTATGGGGATTGGACTGCGAGGACAAAAGCGGGAATTTTGCAAGCGTAATTGAATAAAAGCATTCAATATGAAACTAATTACGATCGCAAAATGCGTTGCATTGGGCTTGACACTGGGTGCCGGCACCTTGCAGGCTCAAGATTCCATCACAACGAAACCGCGCCTGACCATCGGCGGCTATGGAGAGGCTGTCTATACACGCAATTTCTACAGTGACAACATGTTCCGTTATTCCCATGCCGAGCGTTACAAAGACGCCAAAGGCCATGGCCGCGTCGACCTGCCCCATGTGGTCGTCAACCTTGGCTACGACTTTGGCAAAGGCTGGAGCATGGGCAGCGAAATCGAGTTCGAACACGGCGGCAGCGAGGTGGCCGTGGAAATCGAGGCCGAAGAGACCGGCGAGTTCGAGCATGAGATCGAGCGCGGCGGCGAGGTGGCACTGGAACAGTTCTGGTTACAGAAGTCGTTCGGCAAAGGCTTCAACATCCGTGTGGGACATATCGTCGTGCCCGTCGGACAGACCAACAACGCCCACCTGCCCACGCAGTTCTTCACCTGCTACCGTCCCGAAGGCGAGTTCAACATCCTACCCTGCACCTGGCATGAGACGGGCATTAGCTTGTGGGGCAAATTAGGCAACTGGCGCTACGAGGCCATAGTGGTGCCCGCCTTGAACTCCAACATGTTCAATAACGCCAACTGGGTGAAGAACGGCTCCGCCTCGGGCTATGAGTTCCGTGTGGCCAACCACTTGGCAGGCGCATTGCGAATCGACAACTACTCCATCAAGAACTTCCACTGGGGCGTGAGCGGCTATGTGGGCAACACCTTTAATAACGATATCGTCACCAACGAGTTCTCCGAGACAAGCCAATATAAAGATGTGAAAGGCACCGTCGTCATCGGCACAGCCGAGTTCGACTACAAGGCCAACGGCTTCGTGGTACGCGGCAACTTCGACTATGGTCACCTCGGCGACGCCAACCTCATCTCGTCATGGAACAAGAACCAAAACCACCAGAGTTTCTCGCCCTATCCACGCTCCTTGGTCGGCGAGGCCGCCATAGCATACGGTGGCGAAATCGCATACGACATTATGCGACCGATGAAGAACACGGGCGACCAGCAGTTCTACCTCTTTGGCCGTTACGACTACTACGACACCTATATCCCCACATCCAACGCCCTCACCGACTACCAATGGACCGACCGTCATGTGATGACCCTCGGCGTGAACTACCACCCTATCCCGCAGGTCGTAGTCAAAGCGGAATACGCCAAACGTTTCCTCAAGGAACAATACAACGACGAACCGATGTTTTCGCTGGGCGTGGCGTATAGTGGGTTCTTTACGAAATAACAATCAACAAATCAAACAATAAACCAATGAAGAAGCTATTCCAAAACGTAATGCTGATTACCGCATCAGCCCTGCTAGCAGTGAACTTCTCTTCCTGCAACAAAGACCCTCAAGACAACACCGAGGAAGCCAACAAGGCCAAAAAAGAGGCCATCGTGAAACAGTACCTCAACCACACGGTGTACCCGACCTACGCCAGCCTGGCCGACGAGACCGACAAACTCGTCGAGAACCTTGAAGCCTTGAAAGAAAACATGACCCAAGCCAACGTGAACACCGCTACGGCGACCTTCCTTGAAGCCCGCCACTGGTGGGAGATGAGCGAGGCCTTCCTCTTTGGCGCCGCCTCCGACTTCGGCATCGACCCGCACATCGACTCGTGGCCACTCGACGAGGACGCCTTCAACAACCTGATGGGCAGCCCCAACATGATCGCCGCCCTCGCCACTGATGAAGACGGCATGGTGGCCGGCGAACAGCTCGGCAACGCCCTGCTCGGCTTCCATGGCATCGAGTATATCCTCTTCCGTGACGGACGGCCTCGTGACGTGGACGAGATCAACGACGACATGATGACCTATGTGGTGGCCGTGTCGCGCGACCTGCGCAACCGCTGCTTCCAACTGGAAGTGAGTTGGAACGCCGACGCTCCACAGGCCCACCAAGACCTAATGGAGGAACTGGAGTTCAACACCACCGTCAACGGCGGCGACAACACCTATGGCGCCAACATGACCCAAAGCGGTCAGGCCGGCAGCACCTTCGCCACCTTCACCAACGCTCTTGAGGCCATCGCCGACGGCTGCCTCGACATCGCCGACGAGGTGGGCACCTCCAAGATCGGCAAATGCCATACAGGCGAAGACGTTACTTATGTGGAGTCGCCCTACAGCCAGAAGTCCATCACCGACTTCTACGACAACATCAGCAGCATCAGGAACGCCTACATGGGTGGCATGGAAGGCCAGAGAGACGAGAGCATGTCATTGCACACCTACATCAAGGACCACAATGCTGACCTTGACGCCAAGGCCTTGATGGCCATCGAGAACGCCTTGACGAAGATCCAAAACATGAAAGCGCCTTTCGTCCAGTTCTACGCCGACGCCAGCGCTGGCGAGGCCATGGAAGCCTGCCAAGACCTCTCCGACGTGATGGCGGAAGTGAAGGCCGAGTTCGCAAAGATTGACAACAAGTAAAAACCAATTAGATATGAAAAAGACATTAGCACTTCTTTTGGCAGGAGGTCTTTTGGCTGCGACCTTCACCTCCTGTCATCCCGACGACCCCAAACCGACGGTCGTTAGCGAGGAGACCTATGCGGGTGGCGAACTGGGCACCACCTTCAACAGCTCACAGAGCGCCTACGAAGACCCCACCCCTGCCGTCGAACAGGCCGGTCTGGGCAACGCCTTCAAATATGGTGAGTACTTCTTCGAGCGCACCTACACGCAGAACAACCCGCCCTTCAAGGGTTTGGGACCGCTTTACATCCGCAACTCCTGCATCGCCTGCCATCCCGGCTACGGCCATGGCATGCGCATGGACCGATATCGCGCCGATGACTGGGGCAACGGCTACCTGCTCGTCTTCACCGACCGCAACGACACCTACCTCAGCTCCTACACGGGCATGCCTCAGACCAAGGCCGTCGCTCCTTTCAAGGCTCCCTTGGACGAGACGCAGATCCAAATCAATTGGCTGAGCTACACCGACGAATGGGGCAACCAGTTCCCCGACGGCGAGACCTATAACCTCACCTATCCCGAGGTCTATATCCCCGAGGAGGCCTTCTACGTGCCGCTCGAAGTGGGTGGCAACCCCATCCCCTACAGCGACTTTGTCTGCCGTCTCGAGTCGACCATCGGAATCTACGGCACTGGCCTCATCGACGCCATCCCCGATGACTCGCTGAAGGCACAGTACCAGAAAGAATACAATGACGGCTACATGCAGAACGGCATCAACCCCGCCATGTGGGCTGGTGGCGACTGGGCACCCACGGGTCTCTATGGCAACACCAACCATCCCAAGAAGTACACCTATGCCCTTACGCGTGGTCCTTTGCAGGATGCTCCTGGCGCCAACGCCATCTGGAACATCACCAACGTGACGCACCATACCAAGATGGGGCACTACATGACCGCCGCCTACGCCACCAAAGCCTCGCAAGACCCCGACGTGCAGGCCGAGTTCTACAACTACTTCCCGCAGTACAACCTAACTGGTAATGTGGAGACCGATATTTACAACTACCTGATGATGAACGACATCCCAGACGAGTTGAAAGAGCCTGAGATGAGCGACGAGGACTATGTCAACTTCATGGTGTGGCACCGTGGCTTAGCCGTTCCCGCCGCCCGTGACTTGGACGACCCCGAGGTGCAGCGCGGCAAAGAACTGTTCAAGGAGATGGGATGCGCCTACTGCCACCGTCCCTCTTGGCAGACCGGCGACGACATGTTCACCGACCCGACGGGCTTCTTCGCTGACGGCGACGCGCGTCTGCCCCGCTATCCCAACCAGAAGATTTGGCCTTACAGCGACTATATCCAGCACAAACTCCACATGGAGAACGACATCCGCACGGGCTGGTGCCGCACCACCCCGCTTTGGGGACGTGGTCTGTCAGCCCGATGCACAGGCCGCAGCGACCGTCTGCACGACTGCCGCGCCCAAACCGTCATCGAGGCCATCATGTGGCACGGCAACCGCCAAAGCGACGCCCGCCGCACGGTGGAGAAATTCCGCGAGCTGCCCAAGAAAGACCGTGACGCCGTCGTGAAATTCATTGACGCAATTTAATATCTTTGCACCATGAAATCGATCCGTCATATAACATCTGTTCTGGTCATCATCCTTATCGCAGTCCTGGCCACAGGCACCATTGTCGAGAAGATGCACGGCTCGGAATTCGCCTTGACCCATGTGTATTCAACATGGTGGTTCGTGGGCTTATGGGCTTTGGTGGCATTACTCATGGTCTGTATGGCGGTGAAATGTCGTATGTGGAAACGGATGACCGTCTGCGCCCTGCACCTGTCCATCCTGTTCATTCTGTTGGGCGCGCTGCTCACCATGCTCACGGGACAACACGGCAAGATGAAGCTGGAGTCCAACCGTCCCAACAGCCATTTCTTCATACAGGAGAAGGGCGAGATCACGAAAGAGGCGCTGCCTTTCAGCCTTACCTTGGACCGTTTCGAGATTGAGACCTATCCCGAGAGCAGCAAGCCGAAGGACTACGTGAGTTATCTCCGACTCAGCGACGGCGAGACACATCGGGATGTAGTCATCTCCATGAACCATATCCTGAAACACAAGCATTATCGTTTCTACCAAAGCGATTACGATGAACAGGGCAACTCCATTCTTGACGTCGCCCGCGACCCATGGGGCATCGGCGTGACCTATGTTGGCTATGCCCTGCTCTTCGTCGCTTTGGCTGCCATGCTCATCGAGCGGCGGAAGGCCTTCCGTGCCGTCACTTGGTCGTGGTTGGCAGTGTTTATTGTCCTGCTCGTAGTGCTCTACATTAGGATGCTCACCCATCCTTTGCTTCCTGTACTACGCTCGCCCTTCTTCAGCATCCACATTTCTACCATCGTTACGGCCTACGCCTTGTTGTTTGGCATCTTAGTGGTCGGCATTATCGCCCTTGTCAAACCGAAAGACTTGGCCCGCATGGAACGGTTGAAAGACATCAGCACGGCGATGCTCTACCCTGCCGTGGCCTTATTGGCCGCCGGCATCTTCATCGGCGCGATATGGGCCAACGTCTCGTGGGGCAACTACTGGTCGTGGGACCCGAAGGAGGTGTGGGCACTCATCACACTCCTCATCTATGCCGCTCCATTGCATGGGAAGATCTGGAAGACATTCGACAAGCCCTTGTTTTTCCATATCTACGGTATCCTCGCCTTCTTGAGCGTGGTCATCACCTATTTCGGTGTGAACCTGCTTTTGGGCGGGGTACATGCCTACAATTGAGAAATGTCAGTAAAAAAACAAAAAGGGTTCCGCTTGGCGGAGCCCTTTTGTGTATGAGCGATACAGGCGAATAAGCGGGATTCTGTTCCCCTCGCGGGGCGACTGTCATTTCTCTAGACCTGCGGTCGCCCGCAGGCTCAAGCGCCCTACCCTGAGACGACGGACGAGCAGCCCGTTCGAGGCCGAGGCCCCATTGTCTCTATACTTGGACTTGCAGCCCATAAGGTTTACCTCGGCGGAGTGTCGCCACCCGCCGCGTGAGCTCTTACCTCGCGTTTTCACCCTTACCCTTTCAGGCGGTATATTTTTCTGTGGCACTGTCTGTTGCCCTTTCGGACACCTTCCTGTTAAGAAGTATGGTGCTCTGTGCTGTCCCGACTTTCCTCGCGCCGGCTTTCCCGGCCCGCGACAGTCTGCCTGAATCGCACCGCGAAATTACAGAAATTTTACTTTACGGCACGGCAGAACCTTGGTTTTTCGGCAAAATCAAGCAGGATTTCCGCCTCAGGGAGGCCCATTTCGAGACATAAAAGCAGCATCTCGTTCCCCATCCGTTCGTTGATCTCGAACCAAACTTGTCCGTTGGGGGTTAATTGTTTCTTGGCCAATTCCAGTATTTGGCGATAAAACAGCAAGGGGTCGGCATCGGGGACGAACAAGGCGTTGTCAGGCTCCCAGTCGAGGACATTGGACTCCATGGCGGCACGCTCGCTATCGCAGACATAAGGCGGGTTACTCACCACCAAATCCATGGGCTGGTTGAAAAAGTCGGATTGGGGATTCAATACATCGTCATGCACAAAAGTCACTTGTACGCCATTGTTTTCCGCGTTCTCCTTGGCGATTTTCAGGGCCTCTTCAGAGACATCAAAGGCGATGACTTCGTCGTTTTCGAAATGCTTTGCCAGGGCAATGGCGATGCAGCCAGAGCCAGTGCCGATGTCCCAGATACGGATAGGCTTTTCTTGTGGGAGGGTGGCGCAAACCTTTTGCACCAGTTCCTCTGTCTCGGGACGCGGGATAAGCACCGACGGCGACACCTTTAGCAACAAGTCGCCGAAACGCGCCAGGCCCGTCACATACTGCACCGGCTCGCCAGCCAATAGGCGTTCCACGGCTGCCCGCAACTCAAAATGCTGCCGCTCGTCGATGCGCAGGTCTGGGTTCATCAACTGTTGGTTCCAGTCGATGCCGAAGAGGTCTTCGAGCAGAATACGCATCAGCTGCTCCGCCTCGCATCGGGGGAATTTCTCGGTCAGCACCACGGTGAAATGGCGTTTCGTCTGCTGCAAATTAAAACCTATCATGGGGCAAAGATACGCAAAAAACCGTACCTTTGCAGACGATTCTAAAACCGGCCCTTCGGCCCTTCGACAAGCTCAGGGACCTCAGGGACCTAACAACAATGATTTACCTGATTCTTGCCATAGTATTCTCCACCGGTGTCTTTGTTGCGATGCGCCTCTTCGAGCGCTTCCATCTCGACAACCACCAGGCGCTGATGTGGAACTATGTCTTCGCCACCGTCACGGGGTTCCTGATGTGCAAGCATTTCGACACCCCAGCGCAGCTGGTCGGCGAACCTTGGTTTGGCCTCTCCCTCTTGACAGGCTTCTGGTTCATCTTCACCTACGTGCTGATGACGGCCTCCACCCAACGCTCGGGTGTGACGGTCACCTCTCTGTCGAGCAAGCTATCGGTGGTGTTGCCCACCTTGGCGGGCGTGGTACTCCTTCACGAAAAGCTGAACTGGGTCGCCACAACCGGCATCGTGTTGGCCTTGGTGGCGTTGGTGTTGGTGGTAGGCGGAAAAGGGGAAACCAATAAGGCAAACAAAATCAACTGGTTATTGCCCGTCCTCATCTTTTTCGGGACAGGCACAGGTGACATTCTGATGAAGCTTACCGAACAGAAAAACGCCGCCCACGACATGAGCTTCATGATCGCCTTCATCTACTTTATTGCCTTGCTCTTTGGCATCATACTCGTGGCTTACGATCTTATCCGAGGCAAATCCAAGTGGCAGTGGAAGAGCGCATTAGGTGGCATCGGATTGGGTGTCATCAACTTCTTCTCGACCTATAGCGTCTATCATGCCATGCGTTGCTTCGACAACGTTGTGCTGTTCCCCATATATAATATAGGTGTGGTCAGTGTCACCGCCCTCACTGGTTGGCTCTTCTTCAAGGAGAAACTCACGTGGAAGAACTATCTCGGTCTGGCCATCGCCATCATCGCAGTCATCCTCATCACCCTCAAGCCATGAACGACGACGTATATTATATGATAGCCACCTGTGGCGAGGGCCTCTACAAAGAGAAGGGCAGCAAGTTCATCGCCGAGACCTTTGTCGTGATGGACGAGGACGAGGCCAAGGCGGCCGTGGCTTCGGTCAAGAAGAAATACTTCGACGCGCGGCACCATTGCTATGCCTACATGCTCGGTCCCGACAAGAAGACCTTCCGTTCCAGCGACGACGGCGAGCCCTCGGGCACGGCGGGCAAACCCATCCTCAACCAGATCCTCTCGAAAAACGTCACCAACGTGTGCATCGTCGTGACAAGATACTTCGGAGGCATCAAATTGGGCACCTCGGGGCTCATCAACGCCTACAAAACGGCGGCCCGTGACGCACTGGACAACAGCACGATAGTCGAAAAAACCATAAATGAAATTTACAGTTTGGAGTTCGAATACCCCTTGATGAACGAAGTGATGCGCATCATGAAAGAGGAGAACTTGGAGCAGCAAAACCCACGCTTTGAATTAGACTGTTATCTAGAGTTTTCAACAAGGAAAAATGACGCTTCAAGAATTTTCGACAAATTCGATAATTTGTTCGGGGTAAAAATAACGCATATTAAAACAATGTAAATCAATATTTTAAAAATAATTTAACTTCCTCGCAGTCCAAAACTTCGTATTTTAGAGAAAAGAAAATCGAAAATCAATAGCTTTTTGATTTTTTTATGAACAATTATTGGTTTACCTTTGCAAGGTCAATGAAAGGGTCCGAAAAGACAGTCTTCAGCTCCTTTTTGACAGCAAAAATAAGTTGAATTACAACAGAATAAGCTTTTCCTATGAGTGGTAACCATGTGGAGATATGGAACAATTGTCTTTCCGTGATCAAGGATAACGTCACGGAGGAGGCATACCAGACCTGGTTTGCTCCTATCGTCCCCATATCACTCGAGAACAACTTATTCATCTTGCAGGTCCCCAGCCCTTTCTTCGCCGAGTTTCTCGACGAGCATCACCTCAACCTCCTCAAGCCTGTCATCAAGCGCTTCGCGGGAGAGAAGGTCAGGCTGGCCTACAAGCTACCCGTCGACAGCAGCACCAGCGCCGGCAGCATGACCGTGCCGAGCTCGAACCGCAGCGTCCCGAAGAACCCCATCGGGCAGCCGCCTCCGCAACGGCTCTCCGACGGACCCATCAACCCCTTCGTCATTCCCGGCCTGAAGAAACTTCAGATTGACTCGCAGCTCAACGAGAACTACACCTTCGACAACTTCATCGAGGGCGACTGCAACCGTCTGGCGCGTTCGGCTGGCATGAAGATCGCCAAGGAGCCGGGCAAGACTGCCTTCAACCCCCTGGTCATCTATAGCGGCACAGGTCTGGGTAAGACCCACCTCTGCCACGCCATCGGACTGGAGACCAAGCGTCTGCACCCCGAGAAGACCGTGCTTTACGTGCAAGCCGAACAACTCTCGACGCAATACGTGACGGCCAACAAAAACAACAACCGTCCCGACTTCATCAACTTCTACCAGATGATCGACGTGCTCATCATCGACGACATCCAGTTCCTGGCGGGCAAAGCCGGCACGCAGGACGTCTTCTTCCACATCTTCAACCACCTGCAGCAAAACAATAAGCAGATTGTCATCACCAGCGACAAATTCCCGTCGGAGCTGCAGGGCATGGAAGACCGCCTGCTGTCGAGGTTCAAGTGGGGTCTCGCCGCCGACCTTCAGGCGCCCGACCTGTCGACACGCACCTCCATCATCCGCGAGAAACTCTACGACAACGGCATTACCTTTCCCGACGAGGTGGTGGATTACATCGCCAGCAACGTGCGCAACAACATCCGTGAGTTGGAAGGCGTGATGAACTCGCTCATGGCACAATCGCTGCTCAACAAGCGGGCCGTGACCCTCGAGATGGCGCAACAGATCATCGACCGCTTCGTGCGCAACACCGTGAAAGAGGTGTCGGTGGAATACATCATCAACATCGTCTGCGAGTACTTCAAGATCTCGCCCGAGCAGATGGCCCTCAAGACGCGTAAGCGCCAGGTGGTGCAGGCCCGTCAGATCGCTATGTACCTGGCCAAGAAATACTCCAACGCCAGCCTCGCCGCCATCGGCCAGCAATGCGGCAAGAAAGACCACGCCACAGTGCACCATGCCTGCAAGACCATCGCCAACCAACTGGAGACCGACAAGCAGTTCAAGGTGATGTTCGCCGATATTGAGAAGAAAATCGCCTTGCAATAATTCCTATGACCAACAACTTCGGAAAACTCTATCTCGTGCCCAACCTGCTTGGCGCCACGAAGCCCGAGCAAGTCATCCCCGCCGGCACGCTCGAAATCGTGCGACGTCTGAAGCATTTCGTCGTGGAGAACACGCGCACCTCGCGCCGTGTGCTGAGCCGTATCGGCATGGACAACGCCATCGACGACATCGAGTTCATCGAACTCGACAAGCATAACGCCCGTAACCTCGACCTGATGGAGCACCTCGGCGCCTGCCTCCAAGGTGAGGACATGGGGCTGATGTCGGAGGCCGGCACACCCTGCGTCGCCGACCCGGGCGCCTTAGTCGTGGACCTGGCACACTCCGCAGGCATTCAAGTGATTCCGTTGGTCGGCCCCAACGCCATGATCCTGGCCTTGATGGCATCAGGTTTTAACGGACAAGCCTTCGCCTTCCACGGTTACCTGCCTATCAAGAGTCCCGAAAGGCAAAACGCCATCAAGGACCTGGAACGCAGGTCGGCAGCCAACAACGAGACAGAGCTCTTCATCGAGACGCCTTTTAGAAACAATGCCATGTTGCTGGACTTATGCAAGAACCTCCACCCTGCCACACGTGTCTGCGTCGCCTGCAACCTCACATGCGACGACGAGCTCATCATCAGCCAAAGCATCGGGGAATGGAAGAGTTACAAAGGCGACTTAAACAAAAAGCCCGCTGTGTTCTTGGTGTACAGCGAGCCGAGGAGAAACTTCAGATCCCACAAATAATCACGGGATATTCAAAACCCTATGTATCTGCAAGGAAAGCCGCCAATTAGGGTGGGCTTTCACAGCCTCAACACAGGCTTGCATATTGGCTTTCCGCTGTTCTTCATTTGCTACGAAACAAGGTTGCAGAAAACGATATTGAGCTTCTATAGCATCGTATTGCGCCAAGTCCTGACCCAGATAAACCACCTTTAACTCATCACACCGTGTCAGCATGCATGGTTCGGCTTCACCACCCCGGAAAGCCGACTTGGGAGACAGGGTCACCCAGTCGAGGTTGGAGGGAATGGGGCGTGTTCCATTGGTTTCAATGGCGATTCTCTTCCCTGTCTTTTGTTTCAACTCCTCAACAAAAGCCTCGTTAATGAACAAGGAAGGCTCGCCGCCTGTCAACACGAGCAAAGGAGCATTGGGATATTTATTGACTTCCTCAACAATCTCTTGCGGCGACATCAACTCTCCCGTTTGATGCCGTGTGTCACAAAAATAGCAACGCAGGTTACATCCGCTGAAACGCACGAAGACGGCAGGCGTACCGCTGTGGAAACCTTCGCCTTGAAGGGAGTAGAATATTTCGTTGATTCGATACACTTAATCAAAGTTTTGCGGGGCATCATCCTTAATGTAGGAAGCCTTGTTGTCGCGCGACTCCCACACATCGGCGCGGTAGCAATTCGGAACGGTGTCGACAATCCACTTGGCCAGGTTCTCGGCGGTGGGATTGAAGTCCAGCACATCGTTGATGTTAGTGTGGTCGATCTTGCCGTGAATTAGTCGTTTGATCTCGGTAAAATCACACACCATGCCATTGCTGTCGAGTTGGGCAGAGCGGCAATACACATTGATTTTCCAATTGTGGCCATGCAGGTTCTCGCACTTGCTCTCGTAGTCGAGGTAGAGCTGGTGGCAAGCTGATATTTCTAGGGTTTTTCTGACGTAATACATGTTTCAGTTGAGAGTTGAGAGTTTAGAGTTGAGAGTTTAGAGTTGGTTTTCATATTCGGTTTTGTCGTCAATGCCAGCGGCGCGGAGGGCCTCGATACGTTCGCGGCAGGTGCCGCATTTACCGCAGTGCTTCTCGCCACCTTTATAGCAGGAATAGGTCTCGGTGTAATCCAAGCCTAACGCCTTGCCATGCTCGGCAATCTCTTTCTTGCTCAGATAGGTATAGGGCGCCCAAACCGTGATGTTCTCATAGGTTCCCGCAGACATGGCCTCCGACATGGCGTTGACGAAACCTGGACGGCAGTCGGGATAAATGGAGTGGTCGCCGGCGTGGTTGGCGATCATCACGCGCTTCAGTCCGTTGCTCTCGGCGATACCAGCGGCGATGGCCAGCATGATACCATTGCGGAAGGGTACCACGGTCGACTTCATGTTTTCGTCATCATAGTTACCCTCGGGGATGTCATCAGCCGTCATCAGCAAGGCACTCTTGAAGTAACGGTGCATAAACTCCAGCGGGACAATGATGTGTTTGATGCCCAGACGTTGGCAATGGGTGACGGCGCAGACACGCTCACGGCCGTTCTGCGTCGAGCCGTAGTCGAAGGTGATGGCCATGGCGATCTCGTCCTTGAACTCATAGAGCATCGTCGTGGAGTCCATGCCGCCCGAAATGATGATTACCGCGTCTTTCATGAGTTGTGGAATGCTGACATTAAACGTTGTTTCACCACGTCCTGATGCTCGGCGTCGCCATAGTTGGCGAAGGGCTTGATGGAGATGCCGCCACGGGGATTGAACAGACCGATGACCTCCAGATACTTGGGATCCATCAGCTTGACCAGGTCTTTCATGATGATGTTCACACAGTCCTCATGGAAGTCGCCATGGTTGCGGAAGCTGAAGAGATAGAGTTTGAGGCTCTTGCTCTCCACCATCAGCGTACGAGGAATATAATTGATGATCAGGTGACCGAAATCGGGTTGACCGGTCTTGGGGCACAGCGAGGTGAACTCGGGACAATCCAAGGTCACAAGGTACTCATTCTCGGGATGTTTGTTCTCAAACGTCTCCAGCACCTCGGGCGTATAGTCATAGCTGTATTGCGTATTCTGGTTGCCCAGCAGCGTGACACCTTTCAGTTCTTGTTCGTTTCTTGACATGGGCTTATTATTTGGCGGCAAAATTACAAAAAATATAGAGACGCGCCATGGTGCGTCTCTACAATCCTATTATTTTGATTATCAGCAGCCCGACGTAGCCTTTTCCAACCGCTTCATGATCGAGAAGATGAACACGGCGGAGAGCAGGCAGAGCACGACGAGCACGCCCCAGACCATCCAGAGCGGCATACCTGTGCCCCAGATGCGGGCAATGACGCTGGTGAGATAGTTGCCGATGGCAGTGACGCAGAACCACATGCCCATCATCATGCCTTTGTACTTGGGCGGAGCCACCTTCGTGACAAAGGAGATGCCGATGGGACTCAGCAGTAGCTCGGCAAAGGTCAGCACGAAATAGGTGCTGATGAGCCAATTGGGTGAGACCAGTGTGCTGCTCACGCCACCTTGTGCCTTCAGCTCAGCGGGACTCGCCAAGGAGAAGGAACAAATCACCAGGATAAGGAATCCGAGGGCGGCCACAATCATACCCATACCGATTTTACGCGGCGAGGAAGGCTCCTTGCCTTTCTTCGCCAAGGCTCCAAAGACGGCCATCGAGACGGGCGTCAGGGCGACGACGAAGAAGGGGTTGAACTGCTGGAACTGCTGCGGCAAAATGCTGATCGGGTCGGCCATGCCAAGATACAAAGCGATGGCGCCAGCCCATAGTAGTACCGTTACAATGCCACAAATCAACTTGTTGCGTTTTGTCTCAGACTGGAAGACTCCAAACAGCGTATAGACCGAGATGGCTATCAATGTCAGCGACCAGATGTTGAAACCGATACGGGTAAAGCCCGTCGCCGAGCTTTGCGTGTAGTCTCGGGCGAAGTAGGTCAGGCAGAGGCCTGCCTGCTGGAACGACATCCAGAAGAAGATGACCACCACGAAGACCAAGGCCAAAGCCGTGATGCGTTCGCGGGTCTGTTCCTTCGAGAGTTCCACCACATTCACCGTGGTACTCTCCATCGTCTTGGCCTGCTTGGTGTTGACATCGGCGTGCTTGAACCACTTGCGGCAGCTCAGATAGATGGCCATGGAGAGGATCAGCGAAATGCACGCCACGCCGAAACCATAGTTGTAGGCACCCGACAGGGCGTCGATGTAACTGTTGGCAAAGCCAGCCAAGTCGTTGATGTTGCCGCCTTGTTGCACGGCCAACGCCTCGAAACTCAACAAAGCATCAGCGGTGATGGTTCCGTCAAGGTACTGGTGTGCCAAGGAAGGTATCTGCGGCACATAGCTGAAGCCCGCCTTGCCGAGGAACAAATCCGTCACCTTGGTCGCCGCCATAGGAGCGAACATCGAGCCGATATTGATGGCCATATAGAACAGGCTGAAGCCGTTGTCGCGGAAGGCACTGTATTTCGCCTCATCGTATAGGTTGCCCACCATCACCTGCAGGTTGCCCTTAAACAGGCCCGTGCCGATGGCGATGAGTGCCAAAGCGGAGAACATGGTGACTTTGGCCGTGGTGGTCGCCATCGGCACCGCCAGCAGCAGGTAACCGAGGAACATGACCACTATGCCAGTCTTCACCATCTTGCCATAGCCGAAGCGGTCGGCCAGCATACCGCCGATGAGAGGCATGAAATAGACGCAACCAAGGAAGATGCCGTAGATGTTACCAGCTTGTGCCTCGTTGTAGCCGAACTTGGCCTGCAAGAAAAGCACGAAGATGGCCAACATGGTATAATAGCCAAAGCGCTCGCCCGTGTTGGCGAGGGCGAGCGCATAGAGGCCTTTTGGATGTCCTTTAAACATGGTTATTTCGCTACTCTTTCAAGCCATTTTAGCATGCCGAGCATAATCGACATCGAAACGAGGCAGATCAAGGCGAAGACGCCCCATGTCATCCACTGGTGCGGGAAAGCGTTCAGCATTCTCACGCCGAGGAAGATAAGCAGGTTACCGATGGCGGTGGCTGACAGCCACAAGCCTTGGCACATACCCACCATATGGCGCGGTGCGATCTTGGAGACGAACGACAGTCCCAGAGGCGAGATGAACAGCTCGGCCACTGTGAGGAAGAAATAGGTGACAATCATCACCCACGGACCCGTCTTCATCGCATCCTTTTCAACCTCGGAAAGGGCCTTGAACTCATTGCCAGACGGATAATTGTGCGCCACGGCAATGATGATCAAGAAGATGTAAGCGCAAGCGGCAATGAACATACCAAGCGCGATCTTCTTAGGTGTAGAGACTTCCTTGCCCTTGCGAGCCAACGAGGCGAAAATCCACATGATGACAGGTGTCAACACGATGACGAAGAACGGGTTGATGAATTGCAGAATTTCAGGCGGCAGACCACCCTTGGCTTGGTCGGTGACAACGAAGTCACGGGCAAAGATGGAGAGCGACTGGGCGTTCTGGTGGAACGAGAGCCAGAAGAACACTGCGATACCAAGAACGGCATACAAGGCAGCCATACGCTGCTTGATTTCCTTGGCGTCGGCCTGACGCTCGGCTTCCGTATACTCTTGCACACTGGCTTTTTCTTTCTTCACCGGGTTCGGCAGCTTGTGACGGACGGCGACGAAGATAGCCAAAGAGATCAGCATGGCGATCACAGAAACGATGAAGGAGTAGTGAACGCCGGTGTTGTACACATGCAGGTAGTTCTGGCAGAAAGCCGCGAGGTTGTCGGTGGCGCCAGAGAAGCTTTGCGAAAGGGCGTTGAGGTTGTCCATATCGTTACCTTCCATGGTGCCCATGATGAACTTGTGGCACAGACGCGGGAGGTCAGCGTTATAGATCAAATCCTTGGTCTTCAGGTACCAGTCACGGATGAGGGGAGCCACAAACGGGGCGATCACACCACCGATGTTGATGAACACGTAGAAAATCTGGAAACCGCTGTCGCGCTTCTCCTTGGCTGCCGCAAGCGCCTCGGGGCCTTCCTTGGCCGCCTCGGCCTCGAAGTCGTCGTACAACTGACCCACAATGGCTTGCAGGTTGCCCTTGAAGAGACCGTTACCGCAGGCGATGAGCAGCAAGGCAATCATCGCAATGATAAAGGGCCACGACATGGCGTTGCCTCCATCACTGAACACAGGGATAGACAGCAGACCATAACCAAGGGCCATCACAATGATACCCGTGATGATGGTTTTCTTGTAATTCTGCGAGCGGTCGGCGATGATACCACCAGGAAGCGCCAGCACATAAATCAAGAAATAAAACACACCAAAAATGAGGCCCGACGTTCCGTCGGAGAGACCGAACTTGGAGCAGATGAACAGCACCAAGACGGCGTTCATGATGTAGTAGCCGAAGCGCTCGCCCATGTTACTCAAGGCGGCGGCAATCAAGCCTTTAGGATGCTCTTTCTTGGCCTTGTTCAAGTAGAACACCAAGAAAGGAATGACAACAATCAAGACAATGAAGAATACCATCATCGTCCTATGTTCTTGCCATAGAGTTGCTAATGTACCCATAATTGTGATTTTTAATGATTATTGAATTTTAAATTGATTTCTCGTTTTCCTACAGCGGACAAAGATAAGTAAAAATGTGTTGCACTCGCAAAAACGGCAAAAAACTTTACTCTGCCGGCTCGGGTTGAGGTTGATTGTCATAGGGCTCGACAAGCATCTCCGGATGCTCAAGAATCTTCTTCATGTCATCCAATGCCTTGACAAGATAGAAGCCGTCACAAAACCTTTCATCCATCACAATACCGATGGGCAACATCTTTGCCACTTCGAGTTGTCCTTGGTTGACAACAGGTTCCATACTTTCCTTACCCATAGCGAAAAACATACCCGTTGTGCCAAACTCATAAGCGTGATGGAAGATGGCAGGACCCTTAATGGACTTCAGATTGGTGACAAAATACGTGGTGTGGAACGGGCTCAAGTCCAGAATGGCCTTGGGCAACATGCCGTGCTTGTCCAGGAGTTTAATCATCCCAACCAAGAGCTTGATCATGAAGTTGGGCGTCACCGTCAGCAGGCGGGCCAAGCGCTCCGTGCCGTTGTTGGCCTCTGACTTGGCGTTCTCTTTCACGGCGTTGTCGATTTGTTCCTTCACATCATAGATAGACTCGTTGCCGTTGAATTCCAGTTTCACCAACGACTCTGGGGAATCAAGCTTCATCTCTTTCTTGACCACGAAAGAGAATCCGATACTGTTGCGCTCAAAAATCCGGCCGTTCATGATGAAACGCTTCAGCCAAGGATACATCGCCGTAATACGCACCAAGCCTGCCATCAGGATATGCATATAGGTGAACTTGTATCCTTTCTCGTTCTGCGTTTTAATAAAATCATCCAAAGGTTCGCACCGGAAACCGTATTTGCACATATTTTGGGCGTCATAGCGGTGGTTCATGATATGGGGAACAATCTTTGAGATGGGATCGATTCCTTTCACTCGCTTGCCGTCTGCTCTTAAACCAAACATAAGTGTTATTGCTAAAATCAGGTGCAAAAATAGGAAATATGTACGGACTTACGCGAAAAAAAACTACTTTTGCAGCTTGTTTTGAACGCAAACTTCAACAGTCAACAACCCAACAGCATAATGGAAATCAGCAGCAAATACAACCCTTCGGAAGTTGAAGGCAAATGGTACGAGCATTGGATGGACAAGAATTACTTCCACTCCACGCCCGACGAACGCGAACCTTATACCATCGTGATCCCGCCGCCGAATGTGACCGGCGTGCTTCACATGGGCCACATGATGAACAACACGATTCAAGATATCCTCATCCGCCGCGCCCGCATGCAAGGCAAGAACGCCTGCTGGGTGCCCGGCACCGACCACGCCTCCATCGCCACCGAAGCCAAGGTGGTGAACAAGCTGGCACAACAGGGCATCAAGAAGACGGACATCGGCCGCGAGGAGTTCCTCAAGCACGCTTGGGACTGGACCCACGAGCATGGTGGCATCATCCTCAAGCAGTTGCGCCGCCTCGGCTGCTCCTGCGACTGGGAACGCACCTCGTTCACCATGGACGACATCCGCTCGAAGAGCGTCATCCGCGCCTTCGTCGACCTCTACAACAAGGGTCTGATTTACCGCGGCGTGCGTATGGTCAACTGGGACCCCAAAGCCCTGACCGCCTTGAGCGACGAGGAAGTGATTTTCAAAGACGAGCACAGCCATCTGTTCTACCTGCGTTACTACCTCCATGAGGACGACGGCACAGGCGCCACGGGTGCTGAAGGTGAGATTATCCACACCGACGAGAAAGGTCGCCGCTACGCCGTGGTGGCCACCACACGTCCCGAAACCATCATGGGTGATACCGCCATGTGCATCAACCCCGCCGACCCGAAGAACCAATGGCTGCGTGGCAAGAAAGTCGTGGTGCCGCTGGTCAACCGCGTCATCCCCGTCATCGAGGACGACTATGTCGACATTGAGTTTGGTACGGGCTGCTTGAAGGTCACCCCTGCCCACGACGTGAACGACTACATGCTGGGCGAGAAGCACAACCTGCAAAGCATCAACATCTTCAACGACGATGCCACCTTGAGCGAGGCCGCTGGTATGTACATCGGCATGACCCGTGAGGACGTGCGCAAGCAGATCGTCATCGACCTGAAGGAAAACGGACTGTTGGAGAAGATCGAGGACTATAATAATAAGGTGGGTTACTCAGAGCGCACCAACGTGCCGATTGAGCCGAAGCTCTCGATGCAGTGGTTCCTCAAGATGGAGCACCTCGCCGACATCGCTTTGAAACCTGTTTTGGATGGCGACATCAAGTTCTATCCCGCCAAATATGTCAACCTCTACCGCCACTGGCTCGAGAACATCAAAGACTGGTGCATCAGCCGCCAGTTGTGGTGGGGTCATCAGATTCCGGCCTACTACCTGCCCGAAGGTGGTTTCGTGGTGGCCGAGACACCCGAAGAGGCCCTGAAGCTCGCTATCGAGAAGACTGGCAACAGCAACCTGACGATGAAAGACTTGCGTCAAGATGACGACGCTTTGGACACTTGGTTCAGCTCGTGGCTGTGGCCTCTGTCGCTCTTCAACGGCATCCTCGACCCCGACAACGCCGAGTTCAAGTACTACTACCCCACCAACGACCTCATCACCGCCCCTGACATCATCTTCTTCTGGGTTGCCCGTATGATCATGGCTGGCGAGGAATATCAGAACGAAGTGCCGTTCAAGAACGTGTATTTCACGGGCATCGTTCGTGATAAATTGGGCCGCAAGATGTCCAAGTCGTTGGGCAATTCCCCCGACCCGATCGAACTGATTGACAAGTTCGGCGCCGATGGCGTGCGTATGGGCATGATGCTCAGCGCCCCTGCCGGCAACGACATCCTCTTCGACGAGTCGCTCTGCGAACAAGGCCGTAACTTCTGCAACAAGATTTGGAACGCCCTCCGTCTGGTGAAAGGCTGGAACGTGGACGAGAACGCCGCCCAACCCGAAGCCGCCAAGATGGCCGTGAAGTGGTTTGAGGCGCGCTTCAACCAAGTGCTAGCCGAGACCAACGACAACATTGACAAGTACCGCTTGAGCGATGCCTTGATGGCCATCTACAAGCTCACTTGGGACGACTTCTGCTCCTGGTACCTCGAGATGGTGAAGGCTCCTCAAGGCCAAGGCATCGACCCCGTGACCTACGCCGCCACCATCCAGTTCTTCGAGCACCTCATGCTGATGCTGCATCCTTTCATGCCGTTCATCACCGAGGAGATCTGGCACGCCATCGCCGAGCGCAAGGACGGCGACGACATCATCATTGCCCAACAACCCAAGACACAAGCCGTGGACGAGCAAGTTCTCAAGCAGATGGAGTTCACGCAAGAGGTCATCAACAACGTCCGCAAGGTGCGTTCCGATAAGAACATCGCCTTCCGCGACGCCATCAAGCTGGTGGTCGTGGAGAAGAACGGCAGCGCCAACAAGGACTTCGACTGCGTCATCGCCAAGCTCTGCAACGTGAGCGAGATCGACTATGTGGCTGAGGCTCCCGCTGGTGCCTTCGGCTTCATCGTGGGCAGCACCGAGTTCTTCGTGCCGCTCACCGACAGCGTCGACGTGGAAGCCGAGATCAAGAAACTCGAAGAAGAGCTGAAATACGCCCAAGGCTTCCTGAAGAGCGTGGAGGCCAAGCTCTCCAACGAACGCTTTGTAAACGGCGCTCCCGCCCCCGTGGTGGAGAAAGAACGCAAGAAGAAAGCCGACGCCGAGGCCAAGATTGCTGTGATTGAGCAGCAATTGGCTGGACTACGGAAATAAAAATGTAGAGACGTAGCGCGCTACGTCTCTACCAAACCACAAAAAAGCCGACATCTGCCGGCTTTTTTCTTTTTATTTGCAGCTATCGCAACCGCCGTCGCAGTCACCGCCACAGCCACTGCAACCACCAGGAGCGAAGTCCTCGTCGGTGGACTCGCGCACGTCGAGAATCTCACCCGAGAAATGGAGGTGCTTGCCAGCCATATCATGGTTGAAGTCCATCTTCACGTGGTTGTCGCCAATCTCGCGCACAATACCCATGATGGGACGACCGTCAGAGGTCTGCATCATCAGTTGGGCACCCACTTTCACCATATCCATCAGGACATCGTTTTGCATGAACATCTTTTTGTCGAGGTCCATGACATAGGCCTCGTCGCGCTCGCCGTAGCCCTCTTCGGGGGTCAGGTGGAAGGCGTACTTGTCGCCAGGCTCTTTACCCATGAGGTTCTCCTCGAACTTGGGCAACAGTTGGTGCATGCCAAAGATGGCGACAAAGGGATTCTCTTTCGTGGTCTCCTGCAAGATGGGACCGTTTTCGTCGTTCTCACGCAAGACGTAGGTCATAGTGACGACAGCTTGATCTTGGATTTTCATATTGTATTTGTATTTAGTGATTAATAACTTCCAAACATTTTGCGTAACAACCATTCGATGGTGGCCAAACCAATAAGGACGAAGAAGATCCACTTGGAATGGATCAGGTCCTCGAAGCGGCTCTCGTGGTGCTCCACAGAGGTGATGCGTGTGTCATGGCTCAGGTCTTCCAAAAGTTGCGGTAGTTGATGTGCGTTATAACAGTTGCCGTTGGTCAGACGGGCTATGGAGCGCATCCGGTCGATGTCGGCGGTAAGCTGCTGTTCTTCAATGCCGATGGCCACCACACTGAAGGTGCCATTCACATTGATCTTGCGCTCACCCATCTGCGCCGACACCTTGTATTGGTACAGTCCCTCGGGCAACAAACCCGCGTTCAGCACATAGTCATGGTCGTGCTTCGAGAAGGTATAGTCGTAAACCTCGTTGGTCAACTTGTTGACAATCTGAATCGTCATCTCGGGGTCGGTGACCAACTCGTTGTTCGGGTTACGCAACTCGCCAGTGATGATAACAGGCTCGTTGCTGTAGTAGGTCTCCTTGGCGTAGATGGCCGAGCCGTCGTTGGCCGACAACAACAGGTATTTCAGCGACTTGGAAAACATCTCGTCGAACACGTCGTGGTTCTTGTTCTGGTAATACTCGAACAAACGCCAACGCCACACGTTGGTGCCGAACAGGAAGGCCATCTTACGTCCATCTTGGGCGAAACTCAACAGCGGCAGTCCCGACTTGACGCCCATCACCTCCTGCAAAAGCAGGTCATCGTGCGACTTCATGGCGTTGATTTCCATGTGGGGCAAGGCCAAAGGCGGATATTTCGCTATAAGTTGTTCCGACTTCGAGTCAAAGGTGAAGGTCGAGAAGGCCGTGTTTTGGTGCGCCTTGACATCCAACTGGGTGTTGGTCGCACCAGAATGCAAGACAAAGACATTCTGCAACTTGCACAGCAAATCTCGGTCAGTGTCGTTGCCAACGATGAAGAAGACGGGCAACTTCACGTTCTTGTCCAGCTGCGACTTCAAGGCGTTGAAATCCGTACGACCCGAGGGCACTTGATGCAGGATAACCAAGTCGTAGTTACTGAACTCGGGCAAGGTCTCTTTCCCGAAACAGAAATCCACCTCGTAATTGTCGTTGAGCACGCTGCGCAGCGCCGCCAAGTCGGGATGCGGCGAGGCCGCCACGCACAACAGTTTGTACTTCTGGTCAAGCACCTCGACATAGATATGCCGCACGTTATTCAGCAGTTGCTCCTCATCGCCGATGCCGCTCACCTCGATATTGAGGGCCATCACGCCTTTCTTGGTGGCGTCGAGCATGAAGTCGATTTCTTTGGAGAAGCGGTTGGACGGGATCTCGATGTCTCGCTTCTCAACGACACGGCCGCCTTCTTTGAGGGTCAGTTGGGCCTTGTGTCCGGCCAGGTCACGGGCAGCCACCGTCACACGGACGGGGAAGGTCGCGCCGAGCGACACCACCTTATTGTAATGCACATCACGGACGGCAAGGTCGGGATACGCCACCGTGTCGCCCAAGACCACAGTATGGATGGGATACGGGAAGTTCTCGGCCAGCAGTTCCGGCTCGAAACCACGGTTATAGATGCCATCGGAGAAGAGCAGCACCGCCCCGACATTGCGCTTGTAGTAACGTCGGTCGAGGGTGTTCAGCAGCGAGGAAAGGTCAGTGAGCTGGTCGGAGAAATCGAGTTGCTCGAAATCACGGACTTCCTCGCCGAAAAGGTATTCATCAACTTGAAAATCAGCGTTCAAGTCCTTTCGGAAGGCCTCAAACTGCGTCTGATAGTCGTTTTTGTAGAACGCCGAATCCTTGCAAAGGACGACGGAGGAAGAATTGTCGTGCGCAAGGATGAGGATCGGGGTCTCCACCGAGCTAAACTTCTGCCTTATCAGCGGGTTAAAGAGCAGCAACACCACCAGACCCACAATCAACGTTCGAAGTGCAAACAGAATGGCATTCAAGGCTTTGCCGTAGTGTTGTTTCTTGTTTCGGACATACAATACCGTAGCCGCCGCCAGACCCGCCAGCAGCGCCAAAGCCAACATCCAAATGGGGATTCCGATATTCATCGATTGCACGTATATATGCGCAATATCAGTTTAATATCCCATTTCATCTACCCACCATCTCCATTCGTATGATGTTATACTAGCAATTGGGTACATAGCACCCTTCTTAAAGATTTCAAAAGACGGGCAAAGTTGAGGTGGATAATTGTCCTCATAATAGTGATAGAGTTGATATGTCTCTTCTCTCATAACAATATGTTTTAATACATACTGCTCATCAAGAATCTTTATCATTATATCTTTACATACTTCTGCAAATAAAGACTTTGCGCTATAATTATAATCAGTACGATAATTAAAACGATCTGCTCTTTCTTCATAAATTTGAAGAATAGATTTTTCATACACACCATTTTCAGGTTCTTTAATACGAACAATTAGCGTTTGGAATTTGTCCCAATACTCATCAATTAAATTGTCAAACATAATGTTATTGTTTTATTGTAATCCTAGTTCTTTTTCTATCATTAGTTTTATGTCTTTATTCAAGAATAGCACAATCTCTCCATTGCTTTCCGAAGGCTTTATTGTGAAATATGCTTCCGCATCACCATGAAAAACATTGTTAATCTCTTCAACAGGAACTATACTCATTGTTCCTATGCTATTTAACACCCGAGAGTTCCCATCTATTATATAGCAGCCGAAATGCTTTTTAATAAAACTAATAATATAGGATTCCATATTCTGATTATTTACTTTGCAAAAGTACAAAATCTTTGCGAAACAGATCCTAATAAATAAAGAAAACGAAGATGCAGATTACAAATCCGACCACACAAGCGTCTCGATTGTCCGCTCATAGTCCCCATCAATTAACACAACTCGTTCTCCAACCCGCCGAAAGCCTTCAACATATTTGCGATTATCTTCTTTCAGGCTGTCAATGGTACAATCATCATTCAGCCTTGATTCAATATCAGAGGAATGGCTCTTTATCTCCTCGAAATGCGTCTCGATATAGTTGTCCGTCATCGCAAGGCAAATGAATCGGATGGAACGCAGATATCGTTCATCAAAATCATTCCTCCAATCGAAAGGGATATAACAACCCTCCACGATAAGATGCTGTCGATTTTCAATCGCCGTCTTGATCATCTCCCGAACGATCGGCCACAGATAATCGGTAAGGGCATCATCATCTTCTGGTGTGAGACTCGTATTCCCACTGCGAATCAAGCCCATCTTCAAATGGTCGATGGACAAATAAGGATACCTGTACTTTTCAAGCAGTCGCTGGGCAAGAAGCGTTTTCCCAGTATGGGATGCACCCGTTATCAGTATAATCATAGTCTTGCCTTTATCTCGTTTTTGACTTTTTCCAAATCGTCACATGAAAGGATGGGCATCAAGCTTTCTATCTCCTCAATGCTTTTATCCCACCATCTGAATTTGAGCAATAATTCAATTAATTCGTCATCAAAGCGTTTCCTCACAACACGGCATGGATTGCCAACAGCAACTGAGTACGGGGGAATGTCCTTGGCTACGACCGAGTTAGCCCCGATAATGGCTCCGTCGCCGATATGCACACCAGGCATCACGGTCACATGCTGGCCTATCCAAACATCATTGCCGACAATGGTATCGCCTTTCAATGGCAGTTCATCTTTCACTGGAGCTATCGCTGTTCCCCAATCTCCTCCCATGATGTAAAAAGGATAAGTGGTCGCACAGTCCATCCTGTGGTTGGCGCCGTTCATGACAAACTCCACACCTTTGGCAATAGCGCAGAACTTGCCGATAATTAGTCTATCACCGATGAAATCATAGAAGTGGGTGACGTGTTTCTCAAACTGGTCGGCGCCATCAACATCATCGTAATAGGTATAGTCTCCAATGATGATACGCGGATTCTTGACCACGTTTTTGATGTAACAAAGGCTCGGAATCTTCGGATTCGGGAATGCCTCGTTGGGATTGGGTCTACTGACTATCGTTTGCATAAAACGAAATACTATTGTTCAATGTGCAAAGATAGTGTATTTTCAGAGATAACGAAAAACGGCCACCCGAAGGCAGCCGTTTGATTTCGTTTCCCGAAGGGGATATCATCATTTTTCTATGGCTTCTTTCACTGCTTTCTCGAAGCGACTGATACCGGCAACAGCCATCAGATAGGCCAAACCCACGACGATGACACCGATGCCAATCATCCAAGTCAAAGTCTTGCCCGCGACTTCAATATGACGCAGACCGAAGATGCCGAGAACGACAACGGCGATGCCTAAAAGTAGCAGGGCCCACCATCCACCGAAACCGGCTTTCTTATAGTCGAAGCTCTGCACGGCAATGACCACACCTTCCGTCATCACCCACAAGGAGAAGACCATGGGCAGCGACATCGCAAGGAACAATTTGTGGCCCAAGAAGAAGAAACCAATCATGATTTGCAGCAAGGCCGAAAGTATCCGCATGCCGGTATTGGGCAAGACACGGCGTGACCTGATAGCAAACACCAACTTGGAGAGACCAGAAAGGAGCGTGAAGATTCCGATGAGCCACGCTGCGGTGAAAAGTGTTTCGGCGGGTTTGATAATGCACACCACGCCCAACACAATGAGAAGGATGCCCGAAATAACGAGCCAAATCTTGGTACCTGTTTTCATAGTGATGAGTTTTAGTTAATTAAGTTATGATTCAACGGACAAAAATAGGAAAACCTTTTTATAAACAAAACAACTCACGTTTTTTTCGAAAACAATGGCCCCAAAAAACAAGAAAAAAGCCTACTTTTGCGGAAAAATTGAGCCATGAACACGCTTTCAGTCGTCATCATCACCTTCAACGAAGAGCAGAAGATAGGCCAATGCCTTGACTCCGTGAAGGATATCGCCGACGAGATCATCGTCGTGGACAGCCATTCCACCGATGCGACCGAGGCCATCTGCGACCGCTACGGCGTGAAGTTCTTCTCGCAAGACTGGCTCGGCTATTCCGATCAGAAAAACCTCGCCGACGACCTCGCCACTTGCGACCTTATCTTCTCCATCGACGCCGACGAAGCCCTCTCCGATGAATTGAAGCGGTCCATCGCCGAGCTCAAAGAAAAGGAGATCGCCGACAACGAGGTGTTTGCCATGAACCGTCTCAACAACTACTGCGGAAAGTGGATCAAGCGCTGCGGCCTCTATCCCGAGACCAAGATCCGCATCTGGCGGTGCGGCTTCGCCCAATGGGAAGGCATCATCCACGAATGGCTCAACTACAAGAGCGAGCCGAAGAAGACCCTGCTGCATGGCGACCTGCTGCACTACTCTTGGGACACGCCCGAGGCCTTCCGCCAGCAGCAGTTCCACTTTGCAGAACTCGGCGCACAATCATACTACGACCGTGGCAAAAAGACAGGACTCCTGCCCTATCTGTTCAGCCCGAGCATCAACTTCATCCGCACCTATATTATTAAAGGCGGCTTCCTCGAGGGCAAGACGGGACTCTACATCTGCCGCACGATGGCGCAAGCCAACCGACACAAGTACAACCTTTTAAGAGAAAAGATTAAAGGAAAACCATAATGGGAAAACGACAACAGAGCCTTTAAGCGTCATGGCGGAGGAACATCCGCCATCTCCCAACTGCGAAGGAGTATCTCAATACTTAGGAGATTGCGGGTCAAGCCCGCAATGACGGTCAAGGAGCGAAGTTGTGACCAAAGAAAAAAAGAAGAAATATGGAACAGCAGTTTGAAGAAGAAGTCGAACGCACAGTGGCCGTCCTGAAGGCTGGAAAGACCATCCTCTACCCCACCGACACCATCTGGGGCGTGGGCTGCGACGCCACCAACAGCAAGGCCTGCGAACGCGTCTATGAAGTGAAGCAAAGACCCGTCTCAAAGAGCCTCATCGTGCTCGTCGACACGGCAGAGCGATTGAAGGACTACGTCGTCAACGTGCCCGCCATCGCCTACGACCTGATCGCCCACACCACCAACCCGTTGAGCGTCGTCTATGCCCAAAGCAAGAACCTCGCAAAGAACATCTCTTCTGACCGTTCGGTGTGCATCCGCGTGGTGGACAACGAGTTCTGCAAAGAGGTCATCCGCCGCCTCGGCAAGCCCATCACCTCCACCTCGGCCAACCTCTCGGGTCAGCCCTCCGCCATGACCTTCGGCGACATCAGCGAGGAAATCAAAAACTCGGTCGACTATGTGGTGCAGCTCTACCACGACAGCTTCGCCAAGCCCAAGTGCTCCACCATCATCAAGCTCAACGAGGACAACACTTTTGAGATTTTGAGGCAGTAAGATGTTTATTCGAAAAGAATGCGTACTTTTGCAGCAAACAAACTCATAATCCTTGATATAAATGAAAATCAAGTCATTATTAATGAGCCTATTATTGCTTGTGGCATGTTTTACTTATGTCCAAGCCCAACACGACAGCGATACCGTCATCTTTATCACCGTTGAAGAACCACCCACCTTCCCCGGCGGCGACTCTGCCATGGTGGCCTACCTTACCCATAATCTGCATTATCCGCCAACAGAAAAAGAAAATGGCATTCAAGGCAAAGTTATCGTTGGTTTCGTTATCGAAAAAGACGGGGCGGTTTCAGATGTCGAAATCAAAAGAGGCATTGGAGAGGAATGTGATGCCGAAGCGGTTAGGGTCGTGAAAGGGATGCCCAATTGGGAACCAGGCAAACAAAGCGGTGTTGTGGTCAGAACAGCCATGGTCCTGCCCATCAATTTCAAGATCGTCGCGCCTCCCATCGACACAACAATCTATACCACCGTGGAAAAAATGCCGTCTTTCCCTGGCGGGGAATTTAAGATGTATGAATTCCTTGCCATGAATGTGCGTTATCCACAACGCGCCAGAATAGATGGTTATAGTGGAACTGTCTACGTCAGATTTGTCGTTGAGCCAGATGGTTCAATAACAAATATCGAGGTCGCAAAAGGCGTTGGTGGAGGTTGCAGCGAAGAAGCCGTTCGTGTCGTCAAAATGATGCCGAATTGGATTCCAGGTGAGGCATTCGGAAAGAAAGTCAGGGTGACTTATACCTTGCCTGTCAATTTCAGATTGCAATAAGAATGGTCTATTCAAGAAATTAGCGTATCTTTGCTCTCTTAATTTTCAAATAATGAAATCACTGAAAACATATTTTTTAGCGATTATTGGTTTCGTTTTGTTGAGTTTCTCATCCTCTTGTCATCAAAACCAAGATGATTACCTTTCCTCTCTCATGGCGGAGGCCAAATCGGGAAACAAGGAAGCGCAAAACGACTTGGGTGGCTATTATTTCGAAAATCAAGAATATGATGAAGCCTTCGAATGGTTTCAGAAGTCTGCCGAACAAGATTACATTCACGCGTACCACAACCTAGGAATTTGTTATATTAACGGTATCGGCACAAAACAAGATGTGGCAAAAGCCATTGAAAACTACACCAAAGCAGCTGAAAAAGGCGATGGCAATGCCGCACTCACTTTAGGTTATCTATACAAGGATCAAAATCTTGAATGCTTCGACTCGCAAAAGTCAATCTATTGGTTTGAGCAAGCCGCCAAACATAATATTGCCCAAGCCGATTTTGAAATTGGGAACCTATACCACCAAGGCGATATCGTAGAGCATGACGAATCATTGGCGATGCAACATTTCCAACAGGCCGCTTACCACGGGAACGCCCCTGCCCAGTTAATGTTGGGCCTCGCATACAGGGAAGGTGTCATTGTACCGCGCGATTACAACCTGTCCATACAATGGCTGAAGAAATCCGCTGACCAAGGCCTGATGGAAGCTCAAATGGCGTTGAGCACAAGTTATTTTTATGGCCTGGGAATCGAACAAGACCACGAAATGGCCAGATTTTGGCAAGACAAAGCCAACGAGCAACGCGGTCTCGTTGACAACGCCGGCCTACTCAACCAAATCCAAATGCCAGAAACCGCTTCGAAAAAGCCTGCCATCATCGAACCGTTGGGCAAAGACAAAATCAAGACAGAGGCTGACTCGCTGTATCAACGAGGTTTTCAACTGTTGTTCGGCAACAACACAACTACTTTCAACAAAGAAGGTATTGACTGCCTGACACAAGCCACACTGAAAGGAAACAGGAGTGCCAAGATTCTCTTGTCGTATTGTTTTGCTACGGGTTACGGTGTTTCCCCGAGCAGAGTGACCGCTTCCAGACTATTTGTCGGCAAAGGGCAAATCAAATATAGCATCGGCAATGAGCGCTATACCATTGACTTCGAGATCTTTGAAGATGGCAATTACGAAAAAAGCATAAGCATTGATATTAGTTAGAACTATTTTAACCACGACTAATATCCCGAAAAAAAATGTAACTTTGCGACCCTAAAAAATCCCATCATTACCAATGAAATCACTGAAAATGTTTTTCTTGGCTGTCGGATGCCTCTTTGCCGTGGCGGCTACAGCCCAGAACCAACCCCAATCGAAAGGGCAGATGAACGCCCAGAAACTGGCCACCACGCTTTATCTTATCGAGAACTTCTACGTCGACACCGCCAACATGGACAAGGTGACAGAAGACGCCATCGTCGCCGCGCTGAAAGAACTCGACCCTCACTCGGCCTATATCTCGAAAAAGGATGTGGAGAAAGCCAACGAGCCTCTCGTCGGTAGCTTCGAGGGCATCGGCGTGACCTACCAACTCATCCGCGACACCATCACCGTCATCAGTCCTACGGCAGGCGGCCCTTCGGAGAAGGTCGGCATCATGGCGGGCGACCAGCTCATCAAGATCGACGGCGAGGACGCCTTCGGCAAGAAGGTGGACAACGAATATGTGCAGAACCACCTGCGCGGCAAGAAAGGCTCCAAAGTCACCGTCAGCGTGAAGCGTGGCAACGACCCCGAGCTCATTGACTTTGAGATCATCCGCGACAAAATCCCGTTGAACAGCATCAACGCAGCCTATATGCTCGACAACCACGTCGGTTACATCAAACTCGACCGCTTCGCCCAAGAGTCGACCAAGGAATTCAAGGAGGCCTTCGCCAAGCTGCAAAGCCAAGGCATGGAGTCGCTCATCTTTGACCTGCGCGGCAATACGGGCGGCTATCTCAACACCGCCATCGAGCTTGTCGACCAGTTCCTCACCGAGAACCAACTCATCGTCTTCACCGAGGGCATCCACTCGCCCCGTCAGGAATGGCGCAGCACGAAAGCAGGGCTTTACACCCTTGGCAAACTCGTCATCCTCATCGACGAAGGCTCGGCCTCGGCCAGTGAGATCCTTTCGGGCGCCATCCAGGACCACGACCGTGGCGTCGTCATCGGACGTCGTTCTTTCGGCAAAGGCTTGGTGCAGAGACCTTTCAACCTCCCAGATGGTTCACAGATGCGCCTCACCACCTCGCGTTACCATACCCCTTCGGGGCGTTGCATCCAACGCCCCTATGAGAAGGGTGCCGAGGACTACGCCAAGGAGATGACCAAGCGTCTCGAGCACGGCGAATACTACCATGCCGACAGTATCCACTTCCCCGACTCGCTGAAGTTCAAGACCGACGGCGGGCGCATCGTCTACGGCGGTGGCGGCATCATGCCCGACCTCTTCATCCCTGTCGACACGGCTTACAACAGCAAGCTCTACACCAACCTGGTCCGCAAAGGAGCCTTGAACCGCTTCACCACCGACTACGGCCTGAAGCACCGCGACGAGATCAAGGCGAAATATGGCGATTTTGAACGCTTCAACAAAGACTTCGTGGTCGGCAACGACCTCATCGACGGGCTGAAGAAGGCCGCCAAGGAAGCCAAGGTGGAATGGGACGACACTCAGTTCGCCCGCTCCGAGAAGTTCCTCCTCCTGCAGGTAAAAGCCCTCATCGCCCGCAACGTTTGGGAGACGCAGCAATACTATCAGGTGATGGCCGGAACCGACCCTGGCATCCAGAAAGCCTTGGAAGTGCTTGGCAACGAGAAGGAATACAAGAAGATACTGAAGAGATGATAGATTTTCCTCTAAAAAAAGCATCTGTAATCAGAAAAATACCTATTTTTGCCGTTTAGACATCTACTTTCCCGTAGAAATCAAGCAACAATTTAAATATCAATAACTTAAACTCAAAAAATGAAGAAATTTGGTTTACTCGCAGCAGCTTTCCTGATGATGGGAATGCTGTTTGGCACGCAAGTGATGGCTCAGCACATCGAACTCGGCGCTGCCAAGTCGGCACAGACCTGTGCCAAAGTGACTGACGAAGGCTTCACCGCCTCCTTCTCCTTCAGCAGCATCGACGCCACTGAAGTTTCCACTGAAAAAGGAGTGTTCTCCAACATTACCATGGACAACACCTATCCTGCCGGCAACATTGGCGAGCCCTCGTTGCCCGCAGCCAACAAGCTCATCGCCATCCCTTACGGTGCCAACGACGTCACCGTCGAGGTGAAGAGCTACAACACCAAAGTCTACGCTCTTGCCGACTACGGCATCAAGGCCATCTATCCCCAACAGCCTTTGCTCTTCAAGAACCAGAAGCCCGAGGACGTGCCCTTCGCTTACAGCGAGAAGGCTTACGCCTACAAAGGCTTTGCCGAGCGCCCTATCGCCGAGGTGAAGATCCAAGGCACGATGCGTGGCATCCAAGTCGGCGCCCTGACGGTCAACCCCGTGCAGTACGACGCTGCCACCAACAGCATCCGTGTGTATAACGACATCGTCGTCGAGGTTCGTTACAGCCAATACGACAAGTCGGCCGCCTACAACGAGTTCGCTCGTACCTTCAGCCCCTATTTCGCCGGTATCTACAACCAGATGTTCAACTGGCGCGACGATGTGTACGACCAACACCCCGACCTGTGGCAGGCTCCCGTGAAAATGTTGGTTGTCGCCAACCGCATGTTCGAAGACGCCTTGCAGGAATGGCTGGCTTGGAAGACCACGAAAGGCTTCTACCTGAACGTGAACTACACCGATGAAATCGGCAACAACGCCTCTTCCATCCGCACTTTCATCCAAGAAGAGTATGACAAAGACGCCCCCACCTTCCTCGTGATTGTGGGCGACAAGGATCAAGTCCCCGCCAGTGCCACTGGCAGCCAGACGAGCTGTGTCACCGACCTCAGCTACTCGAGCATCGACGGTGACGAGTTCCCCGACATGTTCCACAGCCGTCTGTCGGCCACAAGTGCCGCTCAGCTGACCGCCATGCTCAACAAGGCCTTGGAGTATGAGCAATACACCATGCCCGACCCGAGTTACCTGAACAACGTGCTGCTTATCGCCGGTGAAGACAGCGGTTATGGCGTCACCGTGGGCCGTCCCACCATTTGGTATGCCAGTAACTATTATTACAATGAGGAGCATGGCTTCGACAACGTCTATGAGTTCAGCCACGGCACCTACACCAACTGCTACAGCTACCTGAGCACCGGTGTCGGCTTCGCCAACTACACTGCCCACGGCAGCCAGACCAGCTGGGCCGGTCCTGAGTTCAACGTCAACAACGTCAACCAACTGACCAACGAGCACAAGTACTTCCTCGCCGTCGGCAACTGCTGCCAATCGGGCGACTGGGGTTACGGCACCTGCTTCGGTGAAGCCATGGTGCGCGCCGAGAACAAAGGCGCTTACGCCTACATCGGCTCCTGCCCCAACACCACTTGGTATAACGACTACTACTTCGGCGTGGGTGCCACCAACCGTTACGACGGCACGATGCCTTCCTATGAAGAGACCACGATGGGTATGTACGACGCCGCTTGGTTCGACGATGCCTACAACACCGTCTGCTCCTACCTGTTCATCGGCAACCTGGCCGGTAACGCCGCCCAAGCTCTGGGATACCAGATGCACAGCGCCACCCTTTATTACTGGCAGGCCTACCACGTGTTGGGCGACGGTTCCGTCATGCCCTTCCGCGTGCAACCCACCGAGAACAATGTGAGCCACATGCCTACCTTGCCCATCGGCATGGACTTCTTCACCATCAGCGCCGACCCGGGTTCGTACGCTGCCATCACCAAAGACGGTGTCCTCTATGGTGCCGGTCTCATCGGTGACAGCGGTACTGCCGACATCGCCATCCAGCCCATCACCAGCGGCGGCGACGTCACTATCTGCGTGACCCATCCTCAGCGTATCCCTTATGTGAACACCATCCCCGCCGCCGCTATGGAAGGCGCCTACATCGCCGTCGACAACGTGCAGTGCGAACAACACTTGGTTCCTGGTGCCTACGTGGCTCCTACCGTCTCTCTGAAGAATGTCGGTATCGAGACCGCCAACAACGTCAACGTCGTGCTGAGCACCGAGTCGGAGTATGTCGAACTCATCAACACCACGACCACTATTCCTTCCATCGCTCCCGACCAAGTCTATCCGATTGCCAACGTCTTCGACTTCAATACCGCTGTCAACATCCCCAATAACACCAAGGCGCGTTTCTTCGTCACCTGCACCTCAGGCAGCGACGTATGGGAAGGCAGATTCGACCTCACTTTCGGCGCTCCTGAATTCGCCATGACGAACATCAGCAACACCGAACTGGCTCCTGGCGCCAGCGGCACCATCACCTTCGACATCGCCAACAACGGCGGCGCCGACGCCGAGGATGTCATCCTCGAGGTGTACTCCAGCTCGAACGACCTCACCCTCGCTGGCAACAGCTTCAATCTCAACAGCATCACCGCCGGTTCCTCGGTCAACGTCCCCGTTGGCGTCACCGTCAACAGCGGCGTTGAGGTAGGCTCGACCTACGAGATCAACTACCTCGTGACCGCCGGTCACTATTCGACCTCTGGCACCTATGTCGTCACTGTGGGCAACATCGTGGAAAGCTTTGAGACGGGCGACTTCAGTATGTTCGATTGGACCTTCGCCGGCAATGCCGACTGGACCATCGTGAACACCGACGCTCACACCGGCACCTACTGCGCCAAGTCGGGATCCATCTCCGACAGCCAACAGACCAGCCTTGTCCTCACCACCGAGGTTCTCGCCAATGGTGAAATCAGCTTCTTCAAGAAGGTCTCTTCGGAGAACAATTACGACAAGCTCTACTTCTATATTGACAACCAAGAGAAGGGCAACTGGTCGGGCGACGTCGCTTGGAGCCAAGAGTCCTATCCTGTGACCGCTGGTACCCACACCTTCAAGTGGACTTACCAGAAAGATTACAGCGTGAGCAGCGGCAGCGACTGCGCTTGGGTCGACGACATCCAGTTCCCGCCCACCAGCGTCGTCCTCTCGCTTGACCCCGTCCTCAACCTCGAGGCCGCCGTCAACGGCAATATGGTCAACCTGACTTGGGACGCTCCCACGGGCGCCACGGCCTACATCATCTACCGCAACGGTGAAGAGGTGGGCAACCAAGCCAGCACCGCCTTCGCCGACATCGTCAGCGACGGTATTTACAACTACAGCGTCGTCGCCACCGACGGCAACGGCCGCTTCTCGGCTCCTGAAAACGTTGCCGTCAGCGTCGGTATCGTCGGCGTGGAGGAGAACACGCTTGAGAACGTGAGCATCTATCCCAACCCCGCCAACAGCATGCTGACCATCGACGGTGGCAACGCCGAATACACCTACACCATGTACAACGGCATGGGCCAGATCGTCGCCAACGGCAAGACCCAAGGCGTCGAGCGCGTCAACGTCAGCGACATGGCCAAGGGCGTCTACTTCCTCCGCCTCACCACGGGCACGCAAGTGCGCGTCGACAAGGTGGTCGTGGAATAAGACAACCTTATGAAACGAAAAAAGGCAGCCGCTTGGCTGCCTTTTTTCGTTTATTTACATACCTCGTTGTTTCTTGATTGCCTCGTACGCAGCGTTAATCTCCTGGAACTTCTTCTCGGCGGCCGTCCTCACCTCCTCGCCAAGGTTGCTGACCAAGTCGGGGTGGTTTTTCTTGGCCATCTCGCGATAGGCTCGTTTTACCTCCTCGTCGGTGGCCGTCGGCTCAATACCGAGAATCTTATAGGCGCTGTCTGTCTCCTTGATGAACATGGCTTTCACCGACTGGAAGTCACTGTTGGTGATGCCCATGTAGTCGGAAACCGTGTTGATGACACCCAACTCCTCAGGGGAGATGAAGCCATCGGCGTCGGCGATGCCAAACAAGTAGTGAAGCAGCTGCAGACGCGAGGAATAGTCCATGTAACGGCCCACCTGCTGGCTGACCTCATAGATATTGTAGTCCTGCTCCAAAATCTCACGGAGCATCTTGATGTATTTCTCGGCCTGTTCCTGCCCGAAGTTCTGCAAAAAGAAGCGCTTCACATAGTCGAGTTCCGAGCGTTTCACCGTCCCGTCGGCTTTCATCACAGCGGCCGAGAGAACGAGCAATGTCACGTTAAAGTCACGCTTTTGCTCCGTGTTGCCAAAGGTCTCGTTCACTTCGGAACGTATCACCCGAGGTCTGTTACTGGAGAAAAGGCTGCCTAACGCATAGCCGATGATACCCCCTAAGGGGCCGCCAAACGACCAGCCCAAACCGGTAAGAATAAGCCTCAAAAAGAATCCCATCGCGTTCAATTATCGTTTCGGCGGCAAAAGTAAACAAATTTCATTCCACGAAAGCGGGAAAAACAGGATGAAGCAGAAAATAATTCCGACAAAAATCCAACAGGCAATCAAAAAGATTCGTACTTTTGCCTTTTTATTTGACAATTACAAAATTAATCATTTCACACATGAAAAAAGTATTCTTCACCCTCGTTTTTGTGGCGCTGTCAGCCATGACATTCGCCCAACAATGGAACGGCATCGGCAAGAACGCCCCTGCCAGCCCTGAGGTCACATTGGTTTCGAGCAGCGAACAGCAAGTCGTGGTCGACTTCTCGCTGGGCGGCTTCAACCTGACTCGAGTCGAGACCCCTAACGGCACCCAGCAGATCGTGTCGGTGCCCAAGATGGCCTCGATGCTGGAAGCCGGCGCTCCCGACCTTCCCCAGTTCCCTGTCCCCGCCATCATCGGCGACATGGCCGAGATGCAGGTTAACGTCATCAAGAGCGTTTTCGCCGACTATGAGAACGTCGAGGTTGCCCCTTCAAAAGGCAACTTCAGCCGTCAGATCGACCCTGAGACCGTGCCTTACACCTATGGCGCGATGTACAGCCAGAACGCCTTCTACCCGGCGGCCCAGGCTTATCTCGAGACGCCTTACATCATCCGCGACTTCCGCGGCCAGAACATCATGGTGCGCCCCTTCGCCTACAACCCTGTGACGAAGACCCTGCGCGTCTATCACCACATGACCATCGAAATGAAGAAGGTGAGCGACAACGGCGTCAACCAGAAGACGACCCACAAGGCCAACGCCAAAGTGTCGGCCGAGATGAGAGCCGCCTATGCCGACCGCTTCATCAACTACCAGCAGTCCTCCGCAAAATACAACTTCGTCGAGGACCGCGGCGAGATGCTGGTCATCTGCCCCGACCAATACATGGAAGCCATTCAACCCTTCGTGGATTGGAAGATCCAGTCGGGCCGTCCCACCATTTTGGTCAGCGTGACCGAGGCCGGCGGCAACAACGACAACCAGATTAAGTCCTACATCCAGAACTTCTACAACGACCCGGAGCACAACCTTGAGTTCATCCTTCTCATCGGCGACTACGCCGACCTCACTCCCCACTCGATGAGTGGCGGCCGTTCCGACAACTGGTTCGGTCAACTGGAAGGTAACGACTATTACCTTGAAGTGCTCACAGGCCGTTTCTCCGTCCAGAGCATTACTGATTTGGAGACCCATATCAACAAGGTGCTTTACTACGAGCGCGACATGCCGGAAGGCCTCACTTGGGCCAACAAAGGTTTAGGCATCGGTGCCATCGGCGCCGGTTCCGGTCACTATGGCGAAGACGACTATCAGCACATCGACTATATCCGTGACACGCTTGAGCATTACACCTACGAGCACGTCACCGAGCTTCACCAAGGTGGTGGCGCAAGCGCCACTTCCATCAGCAACACCATCAATGAAGGTGTCAGCATCATCAACTACTGCAACCACGGCTCGGAGACCAGCTGGGGTGTGGCCAACTACAGCAACAGCCACGTGAACGCTTTGGTGAACGACAACATGTTGCCCATCGTTTGGTCTGTGGCCTGCCTGAACGGCCAGTTTAATTACAACCAACCCTGCTTCGCAGAAACATGGCTGCGCGCCACCAATAACACCACGGGTGCTCCTACAGGTGCCATCGGCGGTATGTTCAGCTGGATCTCACAGCCTTGGATTCCGCCCATGTACGGTCAAGACGAAATGGTCGACATCCTCTGCGAATGGAGAAGCACCGAACAGTTCAACCACACCCTTGGCGGCGCTTCATTGAACGGCAGCATGTATATCCTTGACGCCGCCCCGAGCGACAACGGCGAGACCTTCAACACCTGGCTTCTCTTCGGTGACCCGAGCTTGCTGGTCCGCACCGACAATCCTACCGACATGAAAGTCACCTACAATCCTTCCGTCCTTATGCTCGGCATGAGTGAATTGGAAGTGGCTACTGAGAACACCGCTTACGGAATCGCCACTTTGATGATGGACGGTGAAGTCATCAGCATGGGATACATCCATGACGACGCCTGCACTCTTACTTTCCCCAACTTGGCCAATGTCGGCACAGCCACCCTTACCGTGATGGGATACAACAAGGTGACCGAAGTCATCAACATCGATGTCCTTCCCGCCGAAGGCCCCTATGTCACGGTGAACAGCTACTCGCCTAACTTCGCCCCCGTCAACCAGGAGACGAGCCTCACCTTGAGCTTCAAGAACGTCGGCGTCGACCCGACCAACGGCAACACCGCCGTCACTCTCTCCTGCGCCGACCCGCTTTTGACCCTCATCAGCAGCACGGCTCAGTTCGGGTCATTGGCTCCCGAAGAGACCATCACCCTGCAAGACGCTTTCAGCTTCATCGTCGCCAACGGTGTGGAAGACGGCACAAGATTCCAGATCGACATTGAAATGGCCGACGGCCGTCAGACGTGGAGCGGCAAGGTGTTCATCACCGCCGGACAAGCCCTCCTCAACTTCGACGGCGCCGAATGGGACGGCAGCTATGAACCTGGCGAAGAGGTGACCCTCGTCGCCCTCTTTAAGAACACGGGCCATTACATGGCCACCAACGCTTTCGCCACCATTGCCTGCGACAGTCCTTACGTCACCCTCCTCAACCCCACCGTTGAGTATGGCACCATCGACCCCAACGGCACGGCTTACTGCGTGTTCCATGTGGCTATCGACGCCAACTGCCCCGCGACCGAGCAAATCCCCGTCACCTTCACAATGCAGGCTGACGGTGAACTCATCAGCGAAGGCAGCCTCACGATGAAGAACACCTGCGTCGTGATCGTCGAGATGAGCGACACATACGGCGACGGCTGGAACGGCAACAAGCTGAGACTCTCGTTCAGCGACGGCACTCCCGCCGTGGAGCTCACCATTACATCGGGCAACTCGGCCACCGAGACGCTTGAAATCGGCAGAGGCGTCCACGTCACCCTGACCTGGGTCATGGGCAGCTACTCCTACGAGTGCTCCTTCGTGATGAAATACCAAAACGGCACTGTCATCTACCAACAGAGCAGCAACTTCAGCAGTGGCGTGTTGCATGAGTTCGACTGCAACTGCGACTCATCGGGACACGCTTTCAACCCCGTTCAGAACCTCGAGGCCGCCATCGGCATTGGCACCGTCGACCTCACTTGGGATGTCGCCATTGGCGCCATAAGCTACACCGTCTTCCGTAACGGCGTCGAAATCGCTGAGGTCACAGAGACCACTTACACCGACGAAGTGTACTCCGAGATCCACTTCACCTATTGCGTCGTCGCCAACTACCGTCAAGGCAGCTCCATCCCGGAGTGCATAGACGTGATGGCCGAGCTGGACGTCGAAGAGAACGCCAGCACATTCGCCATCTATCCCAACCCCGTCAGCGGCACGCTGTATATCGACGGCGGCAACGCTGAATACAGCTATATGCTGTACAACGGCATGGGACAGGTGGTGGCCAGCGGCAAAGCCCAAGGCACTGAGCACATCAGCGTCGACGGCATGACCCAAGGCGTTTACTTCCTGCACCTCACCACTGGCGCTCAAGTACGCGTCGAGAAGGTCGTGGTGAAGTAAAACACCCTACCGCGAACACAAGAAAGGCGGCCCCGTTTCGAGGCCGCCTTTCTTATTGGAATTACATCATATCACTCTTGGAAGATGTCTTCATGGTAAATCCCCTCGCACTCGATGACCGACGTGGCGTTGAACCATCCTATTGCGTCACAGTTGGAGAAGACATTAGAGAACATGGCGGGGAAAGCTCCCATCACCGGATTGACGCCAACGGCCAGCTTTTGTCCCACAAGGAAATACATATAATCCTTTGAGATGCTGTACAGTTTCACCTTCACCACATCGCCCTCGCGCAGATACGACTTGTTCATGATACCCACGGGGACCTCGATATTGTCTTGCAACATCTCGGGGCCATTGAAATAATAACCCGCGTAGCCTTTCATCGGGAAAAGGTTGAACAGCTTCGAAGGGCGGTTCTTGAAGAGACGGCCGTTCAGATAAAGCTCCACGTTATAGACGATAGCCGAGTCGGCCAGCGTCTGGAAATAGGGACACACGCAGACGGCCGCCGTGTCATCGACAAAGGGGATGTTGTTCTCATCCAATTTGGGCAATAGGCCAATCGAGTCGATGCCTCTGGCGTTATTCGACATTTTGGTGTCGACATACATACGGAGAGGCCGCGAGAATAAAGGATTTTCGCCGACATTCACCTCCAAATGGTACCAGCGGTTCTTGCGACCCGCCACCGAGTCGGAAAGATAATGCCCGGGGTTGTTCTCCTGCTCGTAATACCATATGGTGTCGTCGTCCGAAGTCACATACACCTCGGCATGAGACACCATCTCGCGTCCTGTCGTGTCATACAAAGCGGAGGAATAGCTAAGGATCACCTCGTGGCGTTTGAATTCATCCGTAATGGAGCCTTCGACGACAGGCACACGCCTGCCCTGAGGCAGGTCCATGACAATTTCCTCGGTGCACGAGGTCATCAGGACAAGACCCAAAAGAAAGCCCATATATTGACTCCTCTTCGCCATACGCTATTTTCTGAAAACTATGCTGTCTGACACCACGGAGGCCGTAAAGAACCACCCCACGCCTTTGCCTTCGGGCTGGATGTTGGTGCTCACGTTGGCCGGCGCGCCCATCATGGGGTTGCTGCCCGTCGACATGAGAAGGCTATAGAAATATAAATAATAGTCTGGAGTGATGCTATACAAATCCGCCCGTATTCTGTCGCCATCCATCAGCTGCGACCTGCGGAAATATGCGATCGGGATCTCTTTGTTCGACTCGAGCATCTCAGGGCCGTTCACATAATAACCGGCAAATCCGCCTTGGGGGATCATCATGCGCATCTTCAGGCTGTCCGTCGTCATGGTGTCGTTCTTGGCTATCATGGGCATATAGATGATGTTGGGGTCAGGAAGGCTCTGGAAATAGGGATACAGCCATTCGATGGTGTCTTTCATGAACACGGTCGGAATGGTATCGTTGCCCCCGTTGAAGTGCTTGATGACCAGGCTGTCGACACTCTCCACGTTGTCAGGAATCAAGCTCTCGGAGAACAGCCGCTGCACGTCGCCATCGGGCTCGGGCACCTCGACGCAAAGACGATACAGGGTGTTTTTCCTTCCCGCCACCGGCTCTGTGAAATAATGTCCTTCCTGATCGGCGTCTTCATAGTAATACATGGTGTCCACGCCATCGGTCACATACACCGTGGCGCCACTGATCATATGAATCTCGTTCTGGTTATAGAACTCCGCCGTATAGCTCAGAATGGCCTCATGACGTTTCATCTCGTTGGTGAACGAGGCCTCCACGCCAATCATCGGATCACCCTCTTCCACGTCGATGACGATGTCTTCCGTACAGGCCGCCAGAAAAGCCATCGTCGCAAAAACCAATATCTTATGCAAACTCTTCATGGCGTTCAGTATTTAAAGTTGTAAGAGATGGAAGGCACGGCGGAGAAGAGATACATGTTCTTGGTGACGATGCTGCCGTTGGGGCCTTGGTCGAAGGTAATGGCCCAGGTGTTGTGGCGGGCATAGGCGTTGTAGACCGAGACGTTGAGCTCGTGCTGCCAGCGACGTTGGGTGTCGAGCTTGCCGAGCTTGCAGGTGAACGAGAGGTCGAGGCGGTGGTAGTCGGGATAACGGCTCTCGTTGCGTTTGCCGTTATACACCGCATAGGTCACACCATTGATGGTGTATTGTCCGTAGGGGAACGTCACCGGCTGGCCTGTGTTGTAGATCCAGTTGGCCGCCAAGGTGATACGCGGTGTCACGTCGTAGTTGCCCACGATGACGATGTTGTGCGGGCGGTCGTAAGGCGAACGGTATTCCAAGCCGTGGCTAATCCCGGGAATGGTACGGAAGGTGCGTGAGTAGGTGTAGGAGACCCATCCCGTAAACTTGCCCAGATTCTTCCTGACGAGGAACTCTGCGCCATAGCTGCGGCCCTTGCCCACGCGCAATTCACCGTCGATCAGAAGATAGCCATAGGTGATGGCATTATCCTTGAAGTCGATGACGTTCTGCATGTTCTTGTAGTACACCTCCACCGAGGTCTCGATGGCGTCATCCTTGAAGTTGCGGAAATAGCCCATGGCATACTGGTCGCACTTCTGGGGCTTCACGTTGGGACTCGTCGGGAACCACACGTCGAAGGGCAAGCCGCCCGTGGCCGAGGAAGCCACCTGCGCATATTGCACCGTGCGCGAATACGAGGCCTTAATCGACGAATGCTCGTCAAGTTGGAACATAGCAGCAACACGCGGTTCGGGGTTGATGACGGTGTTGAACGTCTCACCCGGGCCATAGTGAAGCGTATCCGTAGTGATATGCGCCACGGGATCAAAGACATACAAGTCTTCTTCGCCAATGTTCTGGAAACACGACAGCCGCACCCCCGCGCGGAAGGTGAGACGGGCCGTAGGCGAGTAGTCGTGGGTGAAATACGCGGCATGCTCCAAGGCCTTGCGCGCCACCGCCTTTGACTGGTCCACCTGGAGGTACTGCGAGAGCGCTCCTCCACGGTCGTCGATCTCGCCTTGCAGATAGGACTGGATTCCTGTGGTGAGGCCGAATTTCGACACGTTTTCGTCGTTCCAATGCATGGCGAAATCGTAGTTGAGGCTGGCAGCGTCGGTGCCCGCCTTGATGGCGAAGTCGTATGGGCTGTAATTGATGTCGATGCTATAGCGGTAACGTGAGCCTATCAGCGAGAGGTTGGACGTCAGACGGTCGGAGAAGATATGGCTCCAACGCAGCGTGGCGCTACTGTTGCCATAGCCCAAGCCCATCATCTCCTGCATCGAGAATTGGTCGTGGCCGTTGTAAAGCGAAAGGAACAGGCGGTCGTTCTTGCCGAGGCTCTGCGTCACCTTGGCGTTCACGTCGTAGAAGTTGATCTTCGACTTGTTGAGGTCCTCGCCCAAGAAGGGCAGGACAAGGCCCGCATAGGTCCTGCGGCCCGCCAGCATTACCGAGGTCTGATGGTCGAAGAGCGGAGCCTCGAGCATCACATGGCTCGTCACCAAACCCACGCCGCCTTGAACGCCAAAGCGTTTGGGCATCTCGTCCTTGACCGACACGTCGAGCACCGACGAGAGACGTCCGCCGAAGTTGGCGGGGATGTCACCTTTGTAAAGGGTAGCGTCTTTCACCACGTCGTTGTTGAACACGGAGAAGAAGCCGAGGAAATGCGAGGCGTTGTAGATGGGAGCGCCGTCGAGAAGGATGAGGTTGTGGTCGGTGGCGCCGCCACGCACGCTGAAGCCCGACGAGCCTTCGGAAGCCGACTGCACGCCCGGCAACAAGGTGATGCTCTTGATGACGTCGACCTCGCCCATCAACGCTGGAATCTTCTTGATGGTAATCATGTCAAGGGTCTGTACGCTCATCTCCATGGCGGTCACGTTGCGATCTTTACGCTCGCTGGTGACTTGCACCTCGGACAGTTTCTCCGACTCAGGCTGCAGCTTCATGTTGAGCGTCTGCGGCTTGGCGGTGACGTTCACGTTCTTGTTAAGCGTGGTGTAGCCCACATACGAGACGCGCAACGTATGCTCGCCCAAAGGCAGATCCAGTTCGTAACGTCCCCTCTCGTCGGTGGTGGTGCCTTGCTGCAGTTTTTCGACATATACCGACACGCCTATCAAGGTCTCGCTGGTCTCGGCGTCCTTGATTTGACCCGAGACACGACCCTTTTGTTGCGACAATACGCTGGATGTCAGCAAGAAAAGACAGAGTATGGATAAAATTATTTTGCGATGCATCTTGATAATGGTAAAATTTGGGCAAAGATACAAAACAAAACGCATTTGAGGTTTGGTTTTTCACACAAAGCCCGCAAAAGCGCGATTATTCCAGTGTCTTATAGGCCAGTCTGTCCATCTTCTCCACCTCCAGCGAGGGCTGGCCGAACTCCTCCGTGACCTTACCCAAGAGCAGATACACGCCGTCGCCTTGGAAAGGCCACTCCTTCAACGCCTGCGGGAAATGCACCGTGTCGAAGGCCTCGCCCGTGGCATCGATGAAAGTAGCGAGTGCCATCGGATCGCCCTTGCAAGTACGGAAATTCTTTACCGTCACCAACTTGCCAAGCATCCTGTAACGTTTTCCCACGAAATTCAGCATTTGGCAAGCCATCAGTTCGCCTCTGAAATTGGTCTTCAGCAGGTCGAACCACGTCAAGGAGACGGGAAAACCGTAAAGTTCAATCTCGTCATAGGCATTCTGCAAAGCGTTGGCCTGAAAGTCAGGGAACTCGAAACTCCGGTTCTCGAGTTGGAAGAGCGTCTCGGGTTGCTCTTTCCTGCCTTGGCTTTTGTTGAGATGCGCCTGCCACAACAACTCGGCCTTGGGCTTCCTCGTGAAGTCAAAGGCGCCGCCGCGGATGAGCAAGACCAGCTGCTCCAACGAAAATGGCACCCTGGCAACAAAATCCTCCAAGCTGGCAAAGGGCCCTCTCGCCCTACGCTCGGCGACAAAGCGCTCCACAAACTGCTGTTCGACGCCTTGCAGATGCACAAAGCCCATGAAGATGGTCCGTCCGTTCAAGGTGGTGAGGTAGTCGCTGCGGTTGACGCACGGCAGGTGCACCTTCGCCCCCATGCGTCGCGCCTCGTTGAAGTAGAACCAAGTCTGGTAGAACCCGCCGAAGTTGTTGATGACGGCCACCTGAAACTCCAGCGGATAATGGCTCTTCAGATAGAGGCTCTGGTAGCTCTCCACGGCATACGAGGCCGAATGCGCCTTCGAGAAGGAATAGCCCGAAAATGACTCGATCTGTCGCCAGAGCTCCCGCACCAAGGCGTCGGGATAGCCCTTGGCCTTGCAGTTGTCGAAGAAACGCTTCGTGACCTGCTCAAACTCAAACTTGTCGCGCATCTTGTGGCCCATCATGCGGCGCAGCACGTCGGCCTCTGCCAGGTCCAAGCCGGCGAAGTAATGCCCCACCTTGAGCACGTCCTCCTGGTAGATCATCACGCCATAGGTCTCGGACAAGAGCTCTTTTAAAATAGGATGTTTATAGTCCACCGTATCGGGATGATGGAAGCGGTGGATATACTCACGCATCATCCCCGAGTGGGCCACGCCTGGGCGGATAATGGAACTGGCAGCCACCAGGGTCTTGTAGTCGCCGCAACGCAATTTGCGTAGCAGACCGCGCATCCCAGGGCTCTCGATGTAAAAACACCCGCAAGTCTCGCCCCTGAGCAACTGACGTCGTATCAGTTCGTCCTGCTTCAACGCATTGATCTGGTGGATGTCGATATGGACGCCTCGGCTGCGTTCCACCATCTCCACCGCGTCGCGGATATGGGCGATGCCGCGCTGGCTGAGGACGTCGATCTTGATGAGCCCCACCTTCTCGGCGGAATACATGTCGTATTGCGTCGTCGGGAACCCTTTGGGCGGCAGGTCGAGGGCGGCGAAGTCGGTGATGGGCGCCTCGGTGACCAGCACGCCGCCAGCATGGATGGAGCGTTGGCGCGGGAAGTCATGGAGACGCTCGGCCAGGGTGAGGATATGGCGTCCGATCTCGCTCTGGCGGGCGAAGGCCTCGGGGCCACGCTCCATCTGGTCAATCTCGCCCTTGGGCAGGCCGAACACCTTGCCCAGCTCGCGACAGAGCGAGTTGGACTGGAAGGTGACCGTCGCGCCGAGCAGAGCCACATGCTCATCGCCGTATTTCTCGAAGATATGTGCGATGACTTTGTCTCTATCACGCCACGAGAAGTCGAGGTCGAAATCGGGCGGGCTGCTCCGCATGGGGTTGAGGAAACGCTCGAAGTACAGGTCCAGCTCTATGGGGTCCACGTCGGTGATCTTCAGGCAATAGGCCACCACACTGTTGGCCCCGCTGCCGCGACCCACGTGATAGAAGCCTTGCCGCATGGCATAGCGCACGATATCCCAAGCGATGAGGAAATAGGCGCAGAAGCCCATCCGCTCGATGATGTCGAGCTCCTTCTCGACACGACGATAGGCGGTCTTGTTGGTCGTGCCATAGCGGTAAGCCATGCCGTCGAAGGCCAGCTTGCGCAGCAGCTCGCGGTCGTCGTAGACGTTGCCCGTGAAGGTGCGCTTGTTTTTCACACTGCCGTCCATGGCGATGTCGCATTGCTCCAAGAGCCATTCCGCATTTTCGACGAGTCGCGGATAGAGCGCATAGGTGGTCTTCAGCCGCTCGACGGGCAACAGAATCTCGTCGGGAGCGGCACAAGCCGAAGGATCCAAACGAGAGATCAGCGCGTTTTCGTCGATGGCGCGCATGCACTGGTGCAGCTCGAAGTCGCCTTCCTCGGCGAAGGTCACGGGCTGCATGGCGACAAGCTTCTCGAAGGACTCGCAGTTGTACAGTCGGGTCAGTTGGGAGAAACGCACACCGAGGTATTCGTCCTCTTTCAGTTGTGCTGGCTTCCGTTTTCCGAAGGGATAGATGACGAAGACCTGTTCCCAGTCGGGCGCAAGTTCGGGATAGGGTTGTTTTGTGAGGTTATGTTGCGTCAAGAAACGGTTCAGTTCGGCAAAGCCCATGTTGTTTTTGGCCAAAGCCACATACAGCAGCTCGTTGCCGTTGCGAACCTCCACGCCCACGACGGGCCGGATGCCTTTCCGCTGACATTCCACCACGAAATCGGCGGCGCCCATCGTCGTGTTGATGTCGGTCAAAGGCAAGACGGCATAGCCGAGCGCAGCGGCCTTGCTGACCAGATCCGCTATCGGCATCGTGCCGTAGCACAGGCTGTTATATGAATGAACGTTTAACATCACCCTGCCGCCCTATGTATAATCTGTTCCCCGAACCGCATTTTGATCTTATCCAAGGCGGCATACAATTCCGTCAATTCGGCGTTGTCGTCAAACAAAGCCAGCTGCGGCGCCCCGCTGACCAATTCGCTGAAGCGCACCCCCACCAGCCGTATCATCATCCTTCGATTGTAGAGGCGGTCGAAGATGCCGTTCACCGTCTCGCGCAGCACGTGGTCAAAGGCGGTGTAAGGGATGCGCTGCTGCATGTCGTGCGTGTCGAAGTTGGAGTAGCGTATCTTCACCGTCACGCAGCCCGTCAGCTTGCCCTGCATGCGCAGGTCGAAGCCGAGGCTCTCCACCATACGCGCCAGGCATTGCCGCAGGGTGGTCACGTCGATGGTGTCCTGCTCGAAGGTGCGTTCCTTGCTGATGGACTTCCGCTCCTGATAGGGACAGACGGGCGTGCTGTCCTGTCCGTTAGCCTTCTTCCAGATGTCGAGGCCGTGCTTGCCCATGGCGCGTTCCATCGCCAAGGGCGGCAGGCGGCGCAGCGTGCCGATTTTCTCCACGCCCATGGAGCGGAGCAGATGATAGGTCTTCTCCCCCACCATCGGGATCTTCCGCACCGACAGCGGGTCGAGGAAGCTATTAATATAAGGTGTGGGCACCTGCAGCTCGCCGTTGGGCTTGGCCTGCCCCGTGGCGATCTTCGAGACGGTCTTGTTCTCCGACAAGCCGAAGGAGATTGGCAGACCCGTCTCCTTGATGATCTTCTGCCGTAGTTCGTGCGACCATAGCTGGCAGTCGTGGAAGCGGTCCATGCCCGTCAGGTCGAGGTAGTGCTCGTCGATGGACATCTTCTCGTAGACAGGCGCGCTGTCGGCGATGATGTCGGTCACCAGGCGGGAATAACGGCTATAGAGTTCCATGTCGCCACGGATGAACACCGCCTGCGAGCAGAGCTGCCGCGCCATCCGCATGGGCATGGCCGAATGCACCCCGAAGCGCCTTGCCTCGTAACTGCAGGTGGACACCACGCCCCTATCCGACATACCGCCCACGATGACGGGTTTGCCGTCAAGCGAGGGGTTCACCAGGCGCTCCACCGACACGAAGAAGGTGTCCAAATCCAAGTGCAAAATCGTCCTTTCCATAAAAATTCCTCCTATTTTTTGCTTAAAATACTTGCATATTCCAAAAAAGTTGTACTTTTGACGAGTTTTTAATCAAAATCTCCGCCGTAAATTTAATCATTATTTCCAATGTTGGACAAGAACAAGAGCAATTTTTTCTCACAAAATGAGATTCCCCTGCGGGGAATGGAGGTTATTCCTTGTGTTATTCAGCGGCGGCTTATGGCACTTACGACATACAAACCCTTCTGCCGCCGCATAATAAAGACATCTCTACCCTCCATTCCCGAAGGGAACCTCAACCATTAAATAGTTAAACTTTCAACACCTCAATAACATGTACTTTAATAGCAACATAAAATTTTTGCGCAAGCATCGCAACCACACCCAAGACGATGTCGCCTTTGCGCTGAACATGAAGCGTTCCACGCTGAGCGGCTATGAAAATGGCGTTTCCGAACCTAACCTCGAGGCCTTGGTCGCCTTCTCCAAGTATTTCGGCATCGCCATCGACACCTTGGTGAAAGTGGACCTGAGCGGCATCAGTCCCAGCCAGCTCTCGCAACTCGAGCGCGGCTACGACGTGCACCTGAAAGGCAGCAACCTGCGCGTGCTGGCCACCACCGTCAACAATGACAACGACGAGAACATAGAGCTCGTCACCGAGAAGGCCAAGGCGGGCTACACCACAGGCTTCGCCGACCCCGAATACATCAAGGTGCTGCCCACCTTCACCATGCCCTTCCTCTCGCACGACCGCAAGTACCGCACCTTCCAGATCAGCGGCGACTCAATGCTGCCCATCCCCGACGGCTCGTATGTGACAGGCGAGTACGTCATCGACTGGACCTACATCCGCAGCGGCCAGCCTTATATCGTGCTCACGCAAGACGACGGCATCGTCTTCAAGATCGTGGACAACAAGATCGAGCACGAGGGCAAGCTCACCCTCAGTTCGCTCAACCCGCTCTATCATCCCTACGACCTGTCCGCCGCCGACATCAAGGAAGTGTGGAAATTTGTGCATTACATCAGTGCGGAGATGCCCGAGCAGCGCGAGAACCACTTCCGCGAGGCGGAGCTAATGCAGACGGTGCAGGAACTGAAACGGCAGGTGGAGGAAATACAGTTGAGGCTAAACATCTAAAAAAAGGCCCTTCGGCCCTTCGACAGGCTCAGGGACCTCAGGCTTAGAAACCATAAAACGGTACAATTTTTGCTGTATAATTGCGTTATGGAATAAAGACTTTTAAAACTAGTTTTATCATGAAGAAAGTATTTTTTAGTTTGATGCTCCTCTGTGGCCTGGCCCTGATCAGCACCAGTTGCAAAGACAACAACAACGGCAATGTCACCCCCGAGGTGGCGACAGGTGAGATGACCGTCGGCGACAACACATCCGACATCGTCACCGCCAAAGCCGTCAAGTACGGACAAAAGAACGCCATCGTTCTCGCCTCAAAGGAGATGACCGCCGCCGATAACGAAGGCATCGCCATCATCTTCAACGGCAACATCGTCCCCGGCACCTACACGATTGGCGACAACACGAAGGACCCCGTCCCCACCGTGGTGGGCTTCCACGAGTTCAACCTCGGCGAGCTGCCCTTCATCATGGGCGCCGACACCTTGTTCTATGGCGACACCTACTATTGGATGAACGGCCTGCTCTCCGTCACCGAAGAGAATGGCACCTATACTGTCATCTTGTCACAAAGCATGGGTGTCAATGACAACGGCCAAACCGCCCAGCTGGCCCTCAACTTCCACGGTACACTGCCGCCTTACACCTTCGACGCCAACAACAAGTTCAAGATCAAGAACATTGAAAGTCCCATCGGATTGGCGGGCCTCACTTCTCTCGATGGATTGAGCTCATTGGGCCTTGACGTGAAGTCGATGCTCTTCATGTCGGCCGACCGCAAGCGCTTCTTCATCGTCAGCTACCTGGGCGGCCAAATCGTCGACGGCGAGTACAATCTTGGTTACATCGGCACACCTTATGTGCCCAGATTCCCCTGCGTACACGTCGCCCTCGACGGTGACTTCTGGACCTTCCAGCCGCAGACGGGCTATATCGCCAAGAGCGGCACCTTGACGGTGACCACCAACGACGACGGCACCAAGACCGTCACCATGGAGGACCTGAAGTTGAAGAACGTCGAACACGACAACGAGTTCTTCTTCCCCATCATCGACGGCTGGCTGCAATACCACGGCTATATGTATGAGCTGAGCCTGTAACGTGAGATTCCCTGCGGGAATGGAGTAATAACGTGAAGTTAATTTAGCGGCGGCTTGTGAAGTCCATGTTTCAATGAGACTTTACTTGCCGCCGCAAAATATTAAAAACAACCCCTCCATTCCCCGCAGGGGAATCTCAATTTTTTGTGTACCTTTGCGCCCCGTAATACACTCAACCAGTGATCTACCCGACCAACTTCGAACAGAAAATCGGCTTCGCCGGCATCCGCCAGATGCTCTCCGACCACTGCATCAGCCAGATGGGTCTGGAGCGGGTGGAGGTCATGGCATTTTCCTCTGACATGGCCCTTATCGTCAAGAGCCTGGAGCAAACCGAGGAGTTCGTCGGCTTGCTGCAGACGGGTGTGCCCTTCCCCGTGCGCGACTACCACGACCTGCGCGAGGCCTTCCACAACATCCAGATCGAAGGCACCTGTCTCAGTGTCGAGGACCTCTTCGCCCTCAAGCCCTCGCTCAACGTCGTGGAAGCCATCCTGCGCTACGGCCACTCCGAGAGCGCCGACGCCACACCACGGATCAAGTCACTGATTGAGAACATCTACATCGAGCGTAGTATCTTCACCGAGGTCAACCGCCTCGTCGACGACAAGGGCGAGATCCCCGACAACGCCTCCACCGAGCTGCTGGAGATACGCCAGAGTATCCGCCGCAAGCAAGGCGGCATCGAGAAGCGCATCCGCCAGATCATGGGCGACGCCAAGACGGCGGGATGGGTCGACCCAAAAGCGGAGCTCACCGTGCGCGACGGCCGTTTAGTCATCCCCGTCAAGGCAGGCGACAAACGCGCCATCCGAGGCTTCATCCACGACGAGTCGGCCACGGGCCAGACCGTCTACATCGAGCCCGCAGAGATCTTCGACACCTCCAACGAAATCAAAGAGCTGGAGTATGCCGAACGCCGCGAGATCCACCGTATCCTGCTGGCCTTCACACGGCTCATGAGGCCCTACCTCTCCGAGCTACGCAAGGCTTGGGACATGCTTGGCGAACTCGACTTCATCCGCGCCAAGGCCCTGCTGGCCAACGACATCGGCGGCGTGAAGCCCGAGATCACCGACGCACCCTCTATCAACTGGCTACAGGCGCGCCATCCCTTACTCGAACGCAAGCTGAAAGCCCAAGGCAAGCAAGTCGTTCCGTTAGACCTGAGGCTCGACGAGAACGAGCGCATCCTCGTCATCAGCGGCCCCAATGCGGGCGGCAAATCCGTCTGTCTGAAAACCACCGGCCTATTGCAATACATGCTGCAATGCGGCCTGATGCCCCCCATGCGCGTCGACTCGCGGTGCGGCCTCTTCGACAGCCTCTTCATCGACATCGGCGACGAGCAGTCCATCATGGACGACCTCTCCACTTACAGCTCGCACCTCATTAATATGAAGGCCCTGCTGGAGAACGCCGACGCCAAGACCCTCTTCCTCATCGACGAGTTCGGCACAGGCACCGAGCCCCAACTGGGCGGCGCCATCGCCGAGGCCATCCTCCTCGAGCTCAACAAGAAAAAGGCCTTCGGCATGGTCACCACGCACTATGCCAACCTGAAGCTCTTGGCCGACAACCACGAGGGCATCGTCAACGGCGCCATGCTGTTCGACACCAGGTTCATGCAGCCCATGTACATCATGATGACTGGCAAGCCCGGCTCGTCGTTCGCCTTCGAGATCGCCAAGAAGATCGGCTTCCCGAGGCATATCCTCGACGACGCCGCCAACATCACCGGCGACCAGCACCTTAAGTTCGAGAAGCAGCTGCAGCAGCTCGAAGTCGACAAGAAAGCCATCCGAAAGAAAGAGCAGGACCTGCGCATCGCCGACCAGCTGCTTACCGAGGTGGTGGAGAAATACAAGGGCCTGCTCGCCGAGCTGGAGGGCAAGAAAAAGCAATACCTCCGCGATGCCGCCGCCGAGGCTCAGGAACTCATCCAGAGGGCCAACAGCCAGATAGAGCGCACCATCCGTGAGATCAAGGAGGCGCAGGCCGAGAAGACCAAGACCAGAGAGATCCGCGAGGGCCTCGAGAAGACCAAGGAGGAGATCGCGCAAAAGGCCAAGGAGGCTGCCGAAGAGAAGAAAAAAGAGGAGACAGAGCTCAAGGTGGGCGACACCGTCTGTATCGACGACATGCAGGTGGTGGGCGAGATTTTGGCCATCAGCGACACCGACGCCACCATCCTCTTCGACAGCATACGCTTGCGCACCAGCCCCGACAAGCTCCGCAAGGTGAGCCGCGCCGAGGCCCGCAAGACCCAGCGCAACTGGCAGAAAGGCATCGCCGCCGACCTCAGCGAGAAAGCCGAGCACTTCGACCTCACCCTCGATGTGCGTGGTCATCGCGCCGAGGAGGCATTGGATATCGTCGATAAGTATTTGGACGAGGCCAAACTCCTGAGCATCAAGGAAGTGAGCATCCTCCACGGCAAGGGCAACGGCATCCTACGGAAGCTCATCCGCGAGAAGCTCAGCCACATGCGCGAGGTGGAGCGCTTCTGTGATGCCTCGCTCGAGACGGGCGGCACGGGGATTACCAGGGTTTATTTTAGGTAAGGAGTTTTTGACTCCCCCGCCCTTCGGGCACCCCCTCAAGAGGGGGACACGCAAAGCGACGCTGGGGCAAAGCCACGAAGTTTTTCGTCCGGTAGGCCAGCGTCCGGCAGGCGTCCCCCTTTTAAGGGGGGCAGGGGGGATTCAAAAGACCCCAAGCAAGAAAAAAAACACTACCTTTGTACTTCCAAGCATCCATTTCATGAGTTTTGAGCACATAACACCTGACTTTCTCCGTGAACAAGGCATCAGCCCGGACGGTCTCCTTTTTAGCCCCCACCATCTTCCCTATAATCCCAGGCTAAAAGGGTTCAGCCGTGACATGCGATATTACGGTGAAAAGGCAGAGGCCATGCTATGGAAACGCTTAAAGTCAAAACAATTGGGATTCACATTTAACAGGCAAAAACCCATTTTGAACTACATTGCGGATTTCTACTGCAAGGAGTTGAATCTTGTTGTGGAGGTAGACGGGGTTTCTCATTTTTCCGAAGAAACTCAATTGAAAGACGCGGAGCGTGACAGGCAGATGAGGGCAATAGGATTGAAGATTGTGAGGGTGTTAGACGGCGACGTTCGCAAGGATGCCGACAGAGTGGCGGATTATGTTAAGGAGCAGTGTGATTTGATTCATGCAAGGCTCTAACCTCCTAAAAACCAACCTCATAAATATTTTTGCATATTTTTTGTTCATTTATACTCCCGTGTAAAGAAAAAAAACACTATTTTTGCGCCCGAAATCGGGAAGGTACCCCCGGTTCGTTAACGTACGTAATTACTATAGTAAAACCAACTAAACAAAAAGGATCCTAAAATGAACAAAACCAGCATCTTATAAGGATATAGCTGGGCATTTTGCGAACCAAACCTTGACGACCTGCAGGCGTTTTTGCCCGTTGGTGTTGGTGGTGATAGTTTGTGATTTGCCCAAAAGGACCGTGCCCATCACCGTCCCGAGAGAGCCTATATTAATAAGGTGCGCAACAAAAAAGAAAGCAAAGTAAAAGTTTAATAAAAAAATCTTCGAAGTAAAATGCAACAAAATTACAACAAGAAAAGAAAGCTCAACAAGTTGAAAGCCAGCTTGCTGTTGCTGATGATGGCGATCTTCGCCATCCCGGCGCAGGCCCAGACCCGCGCCAATGAAATCCGTATGAAGACTGGTACGGAGACGATTACCGACGAAGTTGAATACGACTTCTACGACACTGGCGGTCCTTACATCATGGACCCCTCGCTGGACCCCGGCAACAACTACAACTGGGTGACCTGGTACCAGCACAACGAGTCGTATCTGCTGCACCTCATTAACCCTAAAGCTAGCGACGGCAAAGGTATCTTGGTTAACTTCAACTACCTGCTCATCAACAACGACCACCTCAAAATCTACGAAGGTGACCTGGAGAGCCCCGAGAATCTGATTGCCGACCTTACCTGCAACGACTTTTCCACGAACAATTACGCTGGATTCACCGTGATGTCGCATGGCAACATGACCATCCGCTTCGAATCCGACTACCACTGGCGCGACGCCGGCTGGGCTGCCAAGGTTTATCTTTGGACTTATGCTCCTCAGCCGCCTGTTGCCAACATGCAGGCTTGCGCCAGCTATATCCAGCTGACCCCCGGCAGCAAAGCTGCCGGCACCAATGGCGAGACCAAGATGTATTACAACATCAATAACCAAAACGACCCCATCCCTGGCGAGACTTTGCACGGCACCCAAGAGTACACTGGCCCGTTCCAGTTGACCGAAGCACCTGCCACGGTGAAAGTGATCCTTTCGGAAGGCACCGGCATCTGGTCGACAGTGGCTACCTATACCTTCAATCATCTGATCACGCCTCCCAATCCGCCCACCATCACCCATGTGGCCGGCACCAACACCGTGATCATCAAGGCACCCGCAGTGCCCGCCGACCAAAACGACACCTACTATGTGCAGTATAGCCTTGACGGTTCCGACCCTCGCTATAGTTCACATGATGTCGTGAAGGCCGACACCATCGACCTGTTGGAGCCCTGCACAATCAGGGCCGTCACCCACGGCACCACCTGCCCCAACATCTTCTCGACAGAGGTTACCGAGACCATCAGCACCATCTACGTGCCCACACCGGTGATTACCGTGACAGGCACCGATGGCCCGGGTAATGGTACCATCACCTGTTCGCTGACTGATGCCACCATCTATTACACCATGGACGGCTCCGAGCCTACTACTGCAACCACGACTTATGGCACCAGCCCCATTGCGTTGAGCAATGTGCCGGCCGGTACGACCATCAAGGCCATGGCCCACATGGAAGCCGAAGGCTATCAGAACTCGGTTGTGGCCTCCTTCGTCTACCTCCCCGACAACGCACAAGGTGGCGGTGGCGTGTTTGGCGACGTGGTCCTTTTGGACGACCGCGAGGACCACAGCTGGAGCTATTATAGCGACGGCGACCAGCCTGTGCACCGCTTGAAGCCTGCCGACGTGAAGATCACCTACTTTGGCTATGGCAACAACACCATGACCACTACCAATACGGACGACAGCGGCCTTGGCGCAAGTGCTTTCGATGGCAATGTCGCTGCCGCCGACGTGGCCGTGGGCCCCAATGTCGCTGGCAACCAGTTCGTCTATCTGAAGACCCTTGAGAACGCCGAAGAAGACGGTTCGGGCAACTACCCTTATACCTTGATTCCTAACCCGTTCTCGAAGAGACCGACCTATGAAGGTGAAGGTGGTGGAAGTACTCCCCCGGAACCTACTATTGAGACCCTGCAAGTAGTAAATGGTACCGGAAATGGTCAATATACACCAATGTATACTTATTATGCAGATTATGGATTTAAGAGTGAGTATATCATTCCGACTTCATATTTTACAAGTGCTGGTATTAATGAGGGAGACAAGTTAAGATCAATTACTTTATATCAAGCCGCAACTGGTTCCTGGACGGCAACCGATCTCACTATCAGATTATTGAATTCGAATACAGGTAATTATGGTAATAATACGGGGTTTGTAGCAAACAATGGAACCGTTGTCTATACTCAATCTTCATACAGTTCCGGATCTCAATCAACACATACTTTCGAGTTTAGCACACCATTTGAATATACAGGTAGTAATTTGGTCATCCAGATTTCATCAGGACATAATGGTTCGGCAACAAGTAATAACTTTAATTGGGTGGGTATAAGTTCGAATAATGGTAATTATCAAAGTTATTATGGCTATTATAATAACAATAATGCGAACAACTACACAAATGGTAGTAGACAAAGATTCCTTCCCAATACTACGTTTTCAGTAGAAAGGGGAAGTTCTTCGTCATCATCTTCCGACAAATACCGTGGCTTCTATGCCTGGCGTGTAAAGCGTTTGAGCAGCGGTCTCAGCATCAAGAGTGGAAACGCCACTTTGGGTGTGGGCAGCATCATCTTCGCCGAGGATGAGATTGAGTTTGTGGCCGAGCCCAACTCCACCGAAAACGAAGTGGACTTCGAGGCCTTGTGGGCACAAGCTTACGTGAATACCTCCAACAGTGCCTCGGGGTTGCATGCTGGTGTTTCCTACGAGCGTAACTTCATTGTAGGCGCCACCCCGAGTGCCTTGAGCGTTCCTGTAACCTATTCCAGTTATAATCCTGACGGCACCGGTGGCTCAACCACCACGTATGCATTAGGTACATTCACCTGCGACGCCGACACCAAGTTTGAGTACATGAACATCAGCGGAACTACGGTTACCGCCAACAACCATGACCTTATTTTCGGTAGAGGCATCAGTGGTACCGTGAACTCCTTACAAGGCATCAACGCAAACGCAACAGCATTGGACTACATGCTTCGCGTTGAGAGCGGTACTTTCACCCAATTCTCATTTGTCCGCAGCAGTAGTGCTACTGTGAGCGGAAGATACTATGTGAAGAGCATCTTGGGCTGCGATTACGATAGAGCGAATAACAAGGATAATACAAAACTGTCGGTATCGGCCAATAGCTCTTTGTTCTTCTCGACGAATGTTACTTTCTCTAGTAATACCAACAAAGACGAGAAGACGTTTGACTGCGTGGTGAAGAGCGGTAGTTTCCAAAGAACCATTTGGACCACTGGAACTAATGACGGAGCCTACCAACGTTCTTTCTATGCCGGTCCTAACTCTTCAGGAAATACTTATCCAGGTATGCGTTATATCACCGTGGAAGGCGGTGAGATGGGCTGCTTGAATGGAGGCCGTGGCGTCGGTAATGAGAACACAAGTTACATGACGCCTGAAGTGGTGACGTTCAGGGCAAGAATTAAGGGTGGAACTTTCCATGGCGCAATCTTTGGCGGTGCAGCCGACAACCCATCAATCGGTAGCCGTGAGATTATCATTACGAATGGCGAGATTCTTGGTTGGGTCGCTGCAGGTGCCAATGGTACAGGTAGTGTTTCAGGCAGTTCCGCCCAAACTGTAGGTAATTCTTACGTTTATGTGGGAGGTAATTCCACAATTGGTGGAGGAAATCTCACCATTAATAATACTCCTGGCGGTAATGTGTTTGGCGCTGGCCGTGGAAATACGAACCAAATGTGTAGCATTGCAATTTCCAATGTGGTGGTTGCCGATAGCACGACTGTTTACCAGAATGTTTATGGCGGCGGCTATAATGGTTACGTCGAAAACACTTCTAATGTGTACGTTTTGGGTGGCAATGTGAAACAAAGTGTTTTTGGCGGTGGCTATAACCATAGCGGCAGCTTTAACAATACTCCTAAAACCATCCCCACTTCCAACGTCGTTGTCAAAGGCGGCAAAGTTGACGGCAGCGTCTACGGCGGATCCAACTCGAGTGGTACGGTCACCAACAGCCATGTTACTGTGACAAGTTGCGATAGTATCTCCAATGTATATGGTGGCGGCTTTGGCGCTAGCACCGTCATTGGTGCCAACACCGAGGTTACCGTCAGCGGCGGCAGCATTAAAAACAATGTGTACGGCGGCGGCGAACTCGGTACTGTTACGGGCAACACCAACGTCACCGTCAGCGGCGGCACGATGAAGAACATCTTCGGCGCCGGCAAGGGTGGCAGCACCACCGCCAACATCGGCGGCACCACGGCTGTCACCGTCAGCGGCGGCACCATCAGCGAGAGCGTCTACGGCGGCGGCGAGAACGGCAACGTGAAACAAGCCAGCAACCCCGCCAAGGGCGATCCGGAAGGTCCTCGCGCCATCCCCGCTGTCAGCGTCGTGGAGATCACTGGCGGCAACATCGCCCACAACGTCTTCGGCGGCGGCTCCATGGGCTTCACCAACGGCGGCACCGTGGTCAACATGAGCGGCGGCACCGTGGAAGGCTCCGTCTTCGGCGGCGCCTTCGGCACCAATGGCAAGGTGTACGTGGCCGGCCAGCGCACCGTCAACATGCGCGGCGGCACCGTCAACAAGCACGTCTACGGCGGCTCGCGTAACGCCGACGACGCCCTCTCCTTCAACCCGGGCACCTTCCCCACCACTGAAGCCCGCACGGCCTCCGTGGTCAACATGAGCGGCGGCTACGTCCACTACCAGGTGTTCGCCTCGGGTTACTTCGGCAACGTGTTCGGCTCCACCTACGCCTTCATCGGCACCAACGCCATCCTCAACGCCCCGAACCACGTGGCTCCCGACGGCGATTACAACGAGGCCTACTACAACCAACACCAGGCCCTGCGCATCGGCGGCTCGGTGTGGGCCGGCGGCGACTTCGGCAACTACGATGGCACCAAATTCGGCGACCCGACCATCACCGGCTATTCCCACGTCTACATCGACGGCTTGGGCTACGACACCGAGAGCAACAACACCACCAACACGAACTACATGTACATCGGCGGCTCCATCTACGGCAGCGGCACTTCCTGCGACGCCGGCATCCAAGGCAGCGACATCATCCTGCGCAACTACGGCCTGGTTATCAACGCCAGCCAGCCTACCGCAGCCATGCCTTACAGCTCGGCCACCCGCGCCCTCTACAGCATCCAGCGCGCCAAAAACCTCACCATCGACAACGCACACGTCGTGCTGCTCGGCGAAGGCAAGATCAACTCTCTGGTCACCACCGAGAAGTACACCATCCACGAGTTCCAGCTCGTGCGACTGGCCAACGGAAGCTCCATCTTCCTCAACTACCCCGCCGACCAGATCAAGAAGTTCGGCAGCTACACCTGCCCCGACGTGTATGCCGACAGCCCGGTATACACCAAGGTGGATCACGACGGCCTCGGCGATCAAGGCGGCAGCAGCGACAACAAGATCCGCGTGAGCAACGGCGCCTACATCCAAATCAAGTACACCAACGCCGACAACACCGAGGAATACGGCGAGCTGGAAGGCTTCGCACACATGATGAGCGACGACGCCAACAACACCTGCGCCTACGCCCGCCCGAAACAGAGCACCGACGAGGGCAACCAGATCAACACCGCCTACGACAACCCCAACGACGGCGGTTTCATCAGTTACGACACAAGTCTTAACACCTATGACCTCGCTGGCGGCACGGTGGAGAGCGGCATCCAGATGCCCTACGAGAACCATACGCTGGTCACCAGGAACGGCGAGCAGTACTTCCGCATCTGGCGCGCCGGCGGCCAGAAGAGCTACCGCGAGGGCGTGTTTGTGGCCCAGGGCGACGGCAACGAGGACCACTACGGCACGGTCGACGTGGTCGTCAGCCTGCCCGCTTTCGAGAACTGCGACGAAGGCACGGCCTTCTACCGCATCAAGAGCTTCGACGGCAACACCACCATCGACCAAGGCACCGACGTGATGCTGGTCAACGGCGCTTGCTATGAAGACGTGTACGAGGCGGACTGGATGTACATCGACGGCGACAACGCCACTTCCAGCTTCGTAACCGGAGTGGACACCACCGATGCCACATTGAAACAGAATGGCTTGAGATACCTCAAAGCAAACCCGAACGTCAACTTCGGTCTCGTGGCCATCCCGTCGGGCGGCTTGGAAGGCACCGGCAACGAGAACATGCTCATCTGCGAGGCCTCCGACCCGAAGATCGCCACCATGCACTGGACCAACAAGCACAACGAGATCATGCCCAAGGTGACCTTCCGCCTGACCTACAACAAGAACCTCACCAACAACGTGGTGTGGGATCCCATGACCATCACCTTCGAGCAGGTGGACTGCAGCGGCAATATCACCGCTACGGTTGACGTGGCTCTGACGGTCACCACCCTCACCACCATCGACCAGCCCTTCAAGACCCAGGCCTACGCCATCGTGCGCGGCACGGGCACGGCCACCGACACCTACACCGCCAAGGTCGTGCTTCCCCAATACGTGATGCACGTCAACACGGTGGGCGAGATCTCGAAGTGGACCTGCACGGATGTGGAATTCATTCCCGAGGCTGGCTTCAGCCAGGACAACTTCGTCGGAGGGACAAGTTACCTGAACAACGTCATTTATCCTTGCAACGACAAGTTCGGCATGACCCTGGTGGCCGGCCTCAACTTCGACAACACCACCGGTTGGGAATCGTGGGAAACGGTGCCCAAGGACATGCACGGTTGGAACGATCCGACCTACGTCTTCGGCGAGACCACTGCCCGCGACCCCATCGGCTTCGACTTCAACCTGCAGTACGACGGCCGTCAGAAGACTGATGGCAACTATATGGTGGGCACGCTCAAGTTCACGATGAAGTTCACCAACTACGAAGGCGCGGGGTCGGAGCCTTATTCGGCCAACCTTATCATCGAGATTGAGGTGTGGTTCCTCGGACAAGGCAACAACTACTACATCGACGGCGTGCACGGCAACAACCTCTACAGCGGCAAGTACCCCAACGCCGCCAAGAAGACCTTGAGCGGTGTCTTCAACCGTACGGACTATGTGGCCGGCGACAACATCTTCGTCGTCGACGCCGTCACCGCCGACGGCAGCAACAAGCTGACCTGGAACGGCAAGGCCTACAACGAGGTGACGCTCTACCGCTATCCCGGTGGACACAGATGCGTCCCGAACGAAACGGGCGCCGAATCGCACTGGGACGGCTACGACCTTGAGGGCAACGCCTGTTATCGCGGCCCGCTCGTAAAGGTGGAGAAAGCCATGGACATGACGGGTATCGTGCTCAACGGCTTCTACAAGGAATCAAAAAAGCCCGAAGGCCAAGCCATCGGCGACATCTCCGGCTCGACCAACTATTACCACACCTATAATGTCGACCCACTTCCCAACGCTCCGTTGATCCAGGTCCTCAACGGCGGCACCCTCTCGATGTACGGTGCCAGCCGCGCGGAATTCAACTACAACAGCGAGACCGACGGCGGCGGCGTCTACATCGCCAACGGCGGCGTGCTCAACCTCTACAACGGTTCGGCGGTCGACACCAACTACGTGGCCCCCACCAAGAACGGCGGCGGCATCTACGTCAACCCCACCGCCAAGGTACAATTGTCCGACTTGGTCTTCGTCACGGGCAACTGCAAGGGCCTACCGAGCGCCAAGGCCGACGGAAACGTCGAGAACAACGTCTACCTCTCCGACTACAGCAGCTGGGTTGACATAGGCACGACCGAAACCGACGACGCCTACACCAAGTTGCTGCCTGAATCGAGAATTGGTATCACCAAGAACCACGATTGGGGTGATTACTGGTACGCTCCTGTCGCCTACTCCGACGGCGGACAGAGCTACCTCAGCAACACGCTGACTGAGAATGCCCCCGAGAATGCTGCCATCATGTGGGACGACGAGAGCAAGTATGAGATCCTCAGCCTGAACAGCACACACCTCAACCCGCCCACCGACTACGTCTACTTCGTGGGTACATGGGTTACGGCTGTCACCAGCGAGCCTACAGGCTACAATGCCAGCGCTATCGACACGCCTGAGGAACTGGCTTGGGCCATCTCCGTGGCGTCGGGCTACAACGGACAAACCGCAGCTCCCAGCACCGTGTTCACCCTGACGGGCGATATAGATATGGACGCCAACATCTGGGTGCCCATCGGATCGAACGGTAACGCCTACACCGGCACCTTCAACGGTAACGGCCACGTGGTGACCGGTCTCCGCAGCCCCTTGAACCAACAGCACATGGGTATGTTCGGCATCACCAACGGCGCCACCATCAGCGACCTGGTGGCCCAGTCGAACTTCTCCGGCGGTACCATGCAGAACGTGGGTACGGTCATCGGCACCATGAACGACGGCACGTTGAACAACGTGGAAGCCAGCGGTACCCTGACTGGTACCGACATGACCGAGAACATGGGCGGTTTGGTCGGTAAGGTGAATGGTGACGCCACCATCCACTCCACCTTCGCTGTCAACACCCTGTCGGGCGGCGCCAACACCGTTGTCGGCGGCCTCGTGGGCACCAACGGCGGCGACCTCTACAACAGCTACGCCAACGTGACATTGGGCACCAACAACACTGCCACCACGATAGGCGGTCTGGTGGGTGTCAATGAGGAGAACTGCACCGTGGAGAACTGCTACGTCATCAACCCGATTGGTCCTGCCTTCGCTTACACCAACGAAGGTACGATCAACTACTGCTACGCTGCCAACGGCACGACCGATTTTGTTGGTGCTGACAGCGAAGATCCTAACGGCCACGGCACTTACGATGTCGTGAAGGAACGCAAGGCCATTGGCTACCTCTATAACGACAACGCCGTGACGGCTCTGACGGCTGACACCACCTATGTGAGAAGCAAGCTCGCCTACGACGGCAGCCAGATCGCCACATGGCCTGGTCTGGTCAGCACCCTGAACCAGTGGGTCAAAGCAAAGAATGCTGGCTACACGCCTTGGTACCGTCCCACCTCGGGCGACATCAACGGCGACCTGCCAGTGCTCGGATTCCCCAAGGACAACAGCATGGGTACCGTCGACGGCAAGTTCCTGCGCTACGGCTCCAACGTCAACCTCAACGGTATCGACGCCCTGCTGACCGCCTTCAACGACGACAATGAAGGCGATGCCGAGCCCGCTGCCAACCTCTTCCTCTATGGTGTGGCTGAGAACGTGGCCAACGTGCCTACCGCCGATGTCAACGTCTTCATCAACGAGGACGCCATCCTGCTGCAGGCCGACGACGCCGACGACTTCATCAACGCCACCGTGGGCATCACCTTCGACAACTCCTCGAAGAAGGCCGTCTCCACCAACCTGAATCAGACGTTGAACTACGACTGGCACTTCATGTCGAGCCCGCTGCAGGACGCCCCCATCAACGCCACTTTCGGCACCCCGAACGGCTTCATGAACGCCGTCAACATCACCGGCATGGACGACAACTGCTACTTCCCCAACGGCCTCATCGGCCAGAGCGAAGTGAAGTGGGACTTCTACTGCTACAGCGAGAGAGACTACCACTGGATCAACCTCAAGCGCAACGACCACTTCTACCAGCAAAACGGACAGTCGCTCTCCTACAACAACGAGGCCCAGTTCCTCCAGGGCAAGGGCTACATGATGGCCATCAGCGAGGACAGCTACATGAGCAGCACCGGCACCCTGAACAAGGGCGGCGAGAAGATCCTGCTGACCTTCCAGGAGCAAATCACCGATTCCATCTACAACAAGGGATGGAACCTCGTGGGTAACCCCTACCAGGCCTACCTCAACCTCGGCGAGATCGTCAACAGCGCCTCGTTCTACATCTTCGACGCCGACCAGAAGGTCTACGCCCCCGTGACCGCCGGACAGTCCGAGAACCCCTGCATCCCCTCGCTGTACATCCACCCGCACCAGGCCTTCTTCATGCACACCGAAGAAGACACCCAGTTCGAGTTCGATTATGACTGGGCCACGGCGACCAAGCAGGACGGCTCCTACTACCGCGGACGCGAGAACCAGGTCAACTACCCCTTGGTCAACCTCTTCGCCGAGAACGAGAGCGGCAGCCGCGACATGGCCGTCGTCGAGCTCAACCGTCCCGAGCTGGGAGGCGCCACCAAGGTGCAGGCCCTGCGCAACTCCAACTTCCAGATCTCTGCCAGCCTCCAAGGCAAGCGCTACGGCATCCTCTTCACGCCTGAGAACACCGACAAGGTCCCGGTGCACTTCGTCACCGAGGAGAACGGCACCTTCACGCTGACCTGGAACACGCAGAACGGCGACTTCACCAGCCTCTTCCTCGTCGACAACATGACCGGTGCCATCACCGACATGCTGCAGGCCGACCACTACACCTTCGACGCCTCGACGAGCGACTACGCCTCCCGCTTCTACCTCACCTACGCCTGCACCGGCGTGGACGAGTACAACGAGGGCGACGGCTCCTTCGCCTTCTTCGACGGCAGCGAGTGGATCGTCAACGGCAAGGGTCAGCTCGACATCGTCGACGTGACCGGCCGCGTCCTGTTCAGCAAGCGCCTCGCCAACGAGCAGAACCGCGTCAGCCTCAACAACGTCGCCCCCGGCGTCTACATGATGCGCGTCAGCGACGGCAAGAACACCATGGTACAAAAGATTGTGGTGAGATAACGATGGCTTATGGCCAATGGCCTATGGCAGCCCCAACGTTGAGGAAAGCCATAGGCCATGAGCCAGCAGCCATAGTTGTGAACTAAAAAACGATAGTTAGAATTAGAAACAACAATAAAACCTAGATACGATGAAAAAACTGATAATTGCAATCACAACAGTCTTGACGCTGGCCACGGCCCCGGCCATGGCCCAGGTGTTCCTCGATGACGACGACCTCAACAACCGCGAAGGCGTCAACGACCTTGGTGCCATCATCCCCGAGCAAGACGTGAACTACGACCAGTTCCAGCCCTATGTCCCCGTGGGCGAAGGCTTCCTCCTGCTCGCCGGTCTCGCTGGCGCCTACCTCGTCGGCAAACGCCGCAAAGAGGAATAAGAAATACGTTTCCTCAAAAACGAAAGAGGGTGACCCGTTGGGCCACCCTCTTTCGTTTTTAGTCGTTCGTGCCGTTTACTTTCTCCTGAAGAGGGAGAGGATGAGCAACAGCACCACGGAGCCGGCGACACCCACAAGGAGTTGTCCCCACCAGGCGTCGCTCACCGAGAGGCCGAGCTTGCTGAAGATCCAGCTGCCCAAGAGACCGCCGACGAGACCGACGAGGATGCAGATCAAAAGGCCCATGCCTTTACCCATGATGCGGCTGGCGATGAATCCTGCCAGCGCGCCGATTAGTATTGCTACGATAATACCCATAATGATTTGGATTTAAAGGTTAGTATTAAGAATTTAAAGGATTGGTCCTATTCATCAAGTTAGCCACCTCGGCATTCTGCGCCTCGATGTAATCGAGAATCTCGTCACGGCCCGTGTGCTTCTCCGACGAGGTGATGAAGATGGGCGGCAACTCCTCCCAGTCCTCCAACAACTTCGCCTTGAAGGCCGACACATTACGATCCAACTCGGCCTTCGACACCTTGTCGGCCTTGGTGAACACGATGCAGAACGGCACCTGGTTCTCACCCAGCCAGTCGACAAAGCCCAAATCGTTGTTTTGCGGCTCTAAACGCGAGTCGACAAGCACGAAAGTGGACACCAGATTGCGGCGTCGTGTGATGTAGTTGTTGATCATCACACGCCATTGCTCGCGCGTCTTCTTCGAGTGCTGGGCGTAGCCATAGCCCGGCAGGTCGACGAGATACCAAGCGTCGTTGACGATGAAGTGGTTGATGGCCACCGTCTTGCCCGGCACCGACGAGGTCTTGGCCAAGCCCTTGCGCTGCACCAGCATGTTGATAAGCGACGACTTGCCCACGTTGGAGCGGCCGATGAAGGCATACTCAGGGATGTTGTCGTTCGGCAAAAAGTCGAAGCGGGTGTTGCTCATCAAAAATTCGGCTTTCGTGATGTTCATGGCTTTCTCTTGTTTTAGCTGAGATGGGACGGTGTCTCGTTTTTGTCGTATTGCATATGGCGCTGGGCCTTCTCCTCATAGATGTCGCTAATGGTCACCAAAATGCCCGTCTCCTCCACTTTTCCGAATCCCGGGTTGAGGGCCGTGCCGAACGACCGCAGGGTCGACGACAGATTCATATAGGCATTGACCAAAGGAGGCACGGCGGCGCCGCGTTCGCGCACGCTGCGCACCAAAATCTTATAGTTATCGCGGTAGTTGTCGCCCGTGAAGACGGCCGCCAGCTCCGCCTCGTCGGTCAGGATGGGCAGGTTCAGCTCGGGCCTCGGGAAGACCAGGTTGTCGTTATCGGGGAAGTGCTTCTTCATGAAATAAAGGATCATGTCGCGCGCGGTGCGGTCAAGCTGCGGATACATGGTCACCTTGCCGAAATAATATTTCGCCTCAGGATAGATGTCGACGAGCGAGCCCAGGCCATCCCACAGGTTATCGAGCGAATAAAGGCCCTTCGAGAGGTTTTTCGTGGGCTGGTAGGCGGGTTGCACGAAAGAACGGCCCAACTCGATGGTATCGGGCAGAAACTCCTTCACAAAGCGCTCTGAATAGTGGAACAACTCGCTTGTGGGCGTGTCCACCTGTCCGTGTTCGTCCAAAGGCAGCTTGTCGCACAGTAGGAAACGGTAGCCGCCCACGATGACGCGGTCGACGGGATTCCATACAATCAGTTGCAGGAAGTAGTTCTCGTCGCGCGTGTCGAAGTCGTCGACGTCGCAGTCCAAGCCTGTGCCGCCCCCCGCATTGCGGAAACTGATCTCGCGCAGGCGACCAATCTCGCGCATGATATTGGGCGAATCGTGAGCCGAGAGGATGTAGATTTCGTTGCCGCCGTTGTTGGTCTTGCGGAAGAACTTCTCGCGGGTCAGCTCATCCATGATGGCCTCCACGGGCACGGGGTCGATGATATTCTGAATGTTCATATCTTGTATTCCTTTGAAGGGTCAAACGTTAAATTGCAGTCGTCGCCGAGCTGGTAGGAGAACGCGCGGAGCTTCTCGGCCCATTGCGCGTCGTTGAAGCGACGGTCGAAAGTTTGGTATGGGATGGGCTTGCCGAAGCTGATCGTGAGCGTCTTGTTGCGCTGCTTGAAGAACTCGTCGACGAGGAAAGCCATCTCGATGTTCACCTTGATACCCAGGCGTTTGCGCCAGCGGGCTAGGTTGTAGAAGAAGTTGGAGTTGCGGCCCTCGATGTGGACGGGAACGATGTCGCGCTGGTAAGCCTTCGACTTGGTGACGAAGGTCTTTTTCCAATCGAGGTCCATGATCTTGCCGCCCTTGGTCTTGCGCGAGCAGAGGCCGAAGGGGAAGTAGCAGAGGGTGGCGTCACCGGCGAAGGTCTCATTGAAGAGCCTCAGACTCTCTTCCCTATTGGCCGTGGCGCTGCCCACCTTACTGACGGGGATGAAAATCGGACGCAGGTTCTGGACGAACATCAGGAAGTCGTTAACAGGCGTCAAGGTCTCCCCTCTTCGGTTACCCACCGCCCCGATGAGGGCGATGCCGTCGAGGCCGCCCAAAGGATGGTTGGAGGCCACCAGAACACGGTCGCTCGCCATCAGGTTCTCCTCACCTTCGACGACCACTTTCAGGTTGAAGTCGTCCACCACCGCGTTGATGAAGTCGATGCCTTGCTTGTCGGCATACTTCGTCAGGATCTCGTTGATGTCGTCCTCATGCAGCAACCGCTGAATCTTGCGAAACAACCAGTCGGGCATGTGCTTCATCAGCTTGGGCACCTTGGCGGTGAAAATTTTCCTGAGGTCGATGAGGTTGCTCTGTTCCGTTTCCATAATAGTAAACTACGCTACAATCGGCAAAAATAGTAAAAAAGGAAATCGAAAACCTTGTTTTGGACAAAAAAAGGAGATTCCCTGTGGGAATGGAGTTAATCCAAATAATAATCGGCGGCGGCAAGCGAGACTCACAAACAACGAACTACCTATGCCGCCGCGGTTAACATAACGATCCATTCTCCATTCCCGCAGGGAATCCCTTATCATAGAACCTATTAACAACCTGTCAACAAAGTTATGAACAATTTATGTTGAAAACTTTTAAGTAAATATTGTGTCAAGAAGTGTCAAGAAATGGGAAAAAGTGTATATCTTTGCAACAACAAACCGAAAGGGAATCATTATGAGTTACTTAGTGGGACATTACAACTGCAAACTGGACGCGAAAGGCCGTGTTTTGGTGCCTAGCGAGTTCAAGGAGCAATTGGGCGACCAGGTGGAGGAAGGCTTCGTGCTCCGCCCGGGTCTGCACGCCCACTGTCTGGAGCTTTACACGAAGCAGGACTGGAACGAGGTGCAGGACCAACTGCGCGCCAAGTTCAGCCAGTTCAACAAGAAACAGGAAGCTGCGATGCGCCGCTATGACGCCGGTTCGCGGTTCGTGAAGCTTGACGCCAGCGGGCGTCTGCTCATCACCAAGGACCTCATCGAAAAGGCATCGCTGGTCAAAGACATCGTCATCACCTCGGTGACGACGAAGATGGAGATTTGGGACAAGGATCTTTACGAGCAGTCGATTAACGACGAACTCAGCGACGAGGAGTTCTTCAACTTACTCAGCGAGAACATAAAATAAACGAAGGAGCACGTGTGATGTATCACAATCCGGTCATGTTAAAAGAATGCATCGGGGGCTTGAACATTAACCCCGAGGGCGTATATGCCGACGTTACCTTTGGTGGCGGCGGCCATGCCCGCGCCATCCTCGACCAGCTCACCACCGGACATCTCTACGCCTTCGACCAGGACGAGGACGCCGCCGCCAACGCCTTCGACGACGAGCGTTTCACCTTCATCCCGCAAAACTTTAAGTACTTCAAGAACTTCATCCAGCTCTACCATGGCGGCAAGATCGACGGCGTCATCGCCGATTTGGGCGTGTCGTCGCATCAGTTCGACACCCCCGAGAAAGGCTTCTCGACCCGCTTCGACGGCCCCTTGGACATGCGCATGAGCCAGACGACACCCAACGACGCGGCCACCGTAGTGAACACCTACGACCACGCCGACCTCACCCGTATCCTGCGCCTCTACGGAGAGCTGCAGCAACCCCAGCTCATCGCCTCCGACATCGTCATGGCGCGCGAAAGCGAACCCATCGAGACCACAGAGCAGCTGAAAGCCGCCGTGCAGCGCCGTCTGCCACGTGGCAAGGAGAACAAGGTGCTGGCGCAGATCTTCCAAGCCCTGCGCATCGAAGTCAACCAAGAGTTAGACGCGCTGACGGCCTTTCTCACCCAGTGCCCCGACGTGCTGAAAGAAGGCGGACGCCTCGTGGTGATGTCGTACCACTCGCTCGAAGACCGCATCGTGAAGAACTTCATGAAGACCGGCAACGCCGAGGGCAAAGAGGAGAAGGACTTCTTCGGCAACCTGCTCACCCCCTATCGTATCATCACGCGCAAGCCCGTCGTACCCTCCGACGAAGAGATGGAAAGCAACAGCAGGGTACGCAGCGCCAAACTCAGAATAGCAGAAAGGGTTTAAGACATGGAACAACAGAAAGACAAGAAAGAGAAGAAGAAAAAGAGGAGCGTGATGTCCATCTTGGGAGGCAAGTTCCTCGTGAGAGAAGAGATATCGAAACAATTCCCGTTCATGGTCTACGTGACCGTGCTGCTCATGATCATCATCACCAACACCTACATCGCCGAGGAGCGCACCCGCGAGCTCGCCAAAACCTCGAAGCGCCTCAACGACCTGCAGGTGGAATATGTACAGATAAAGTCTGAGATAATGGAGGCCTCCAAGCAGTCGGTGCTGGTCAAGAGACTGGCAGGCACCGGCCTTAAGGAAGCCATCACGCCGCTGAAACGCATCGAAGTGGAACAACCCGTAAAGGAGGAGGAACAGCCATGAGTATCGACCCGAGAACCGACACCCTCTGGAAGACCTATCTGGTATACTTCCTCGTCCTCCTCTTCGGCATCGCCATCATTGTCAAGATCATCTTGGTGCAGACCAAAGACAGGGGCGAGTTGCAGGAACTGGCCGAGAAGCAGGAATACCGCATGCAGACCATCGAGGCCTCGCGCGGCAACATCTACTCGACCGACGGCCAGCTGATGGCCACTTCCATCCCACTCTACGACGTTTTCTTCGACTACAAAGCCGTCGACTCGGCCTTCCTCGCCGACAACATCGACTCGCTCTGCCGCCAGATGGCCCAGTTGCTGCCCAAGCGCAACCCCGCCGAATGGAAGGCTTTCTTCGCGCAAGGCATGGCCAAGGGCAACCGCCACTATAAAATAGCGCTCAACATCACGCAGCCCGAGCTGCGACAGATGCAGAGCTTCGTCATCTTCAACCGCGGCATCTACAAAGGCGGTATCATCGTGGAGAAGAAGACCCGCCGCGAGCGTCCCTACAAAGAACTCGCCAGCCTCATGCTCGGCATGGCCAACGAAGAAAAAGGCTACTACTTCGGCATCGAAGGCGCCTACAACGACTACCTCAAAGGCCAAAACGGACAACAGCTGGTGAGAAGAATCCACAACGGCGGCTATGTACCCATCGACTCGGAGGAGAACACGGACGCCCGCAACGGCGACGACGTCGTCACCACCTTCGACATCAAACTGCAGGACATCGTGGAGAGCGCCCTCAACCACACCCTCACCGAGAACAAAGCCGAACAGGGCTGCGCCATCCTGATGGACGTGGAGACCGGCTACGTGAGGGCCCTGGCTAACCTGAGACTCAACCACGAAACAGGCGTCTACGAGGAGTCGTACAACGTGGCTCTCACCGAACGCTACGAGCCCGGCTCGGTGTTCAAAATCGCCTCGATGGTCGTCCTGCTCAACCATAAAGACCTCAAACTCAATGACCTGGTCAACATCGGCACGGGTCCCATCAAGTTCTCGAACCGTGTGATGAAAGACGACCACAGCTTCGCCAAGAACGGCATCTGCACCGTCCAGGAAGTCATCGAGCAGTCATCGAACAAAGGCACCGCCGTGCTGGTCACCCGCGCCTTCGCGGCACACCCCGAGCAATACGTCAACGGCCTTTATGACCTGGGGCTGAACAAGCCCATCGGAACTGGCATCAAAGGCGAGTCGGCACCCGTTATCAAAGACCCGAAAGACAAGGACAAACCTGGCGGATGGTCGAAGGTGACCCTGCCTTGGATGTCGATCGGCTACGAAGTCAACGTGACGCCCATGCAACTCATCATGCTCTATAACGCCATCGCCAACGGCGGCCGCATGATGAAGCCGCAGTTCGTCAGCGAGGTGCGTCGCGGCGGCCAGACCATCGAGCGTTTCGACCCCATCGTCGTCAACGAGCATATCGCCTCGCCCGAGGCCATCGAGAAGCTGCAGACCATGCTGGAAGGCGTGGCTATTAGAGGCACCGCCAAGCGTCAGTTCCAAGGCTGCGTCGTCAACGTGGCCGGCAAGACGGGCACCGCGCAATACTACGACCGTGTGCAAGGCTACGCCTACCACGAGCCAGGCATCGGCCGCAAGCTGTACAACACCACCTTCGTGGGCTACTTCCCTGCCGAGAAGCCGCGTTATAGCTGCATCGTCATGGTGAGCCGCGCCCGTGGCCGCTTCTGGGCCGCAGGCGGCGTGTCGGCCCCCGGCTTCAGGGAGATCGCCGAGAAAGTCTACGCCATGCGCATCGGCACACAAGACGACGACTCAACCTACACCACGACGCGACAGCCGCAAGGCCCCGTCATCGTGCGCCACGACAAAGAGACCAACTACCTGAAAGGCATCAACAGGTCGTACACCGACCTGGCCATCAACGGGGAATGGGTCACGGTGGAACGCACCGACGACGGCGAGACCCGCATCCGCGAGGCGAAACTGGCCGACAACGTCGTACCCAATGTCGTCGGCATGGACATCACCGACGCCGTCTACCTCCTCGAGAACATGGGCCTTAGAACCAACTTCACCGGACAAGGCACCATCACCGAACAGTCGCTCCATCCCGGCGACACCCTCAAAGCCAATAGTGTCATTCACCTTAAACTGGAAAAGAAATGAAGCTCAAAGAGATACTCGTCAACTGCAACCTCCTCGACATCGTCGGCGACAAGGACATCGACATCCTCGACATCGCCTTCGACTCGCGTAAAGTGACGTCCGGCACCCTGTTTTTCGCCGTGAAAGGCACCCAGACCGACGGCCATGACTACATCGACAAGGCCATCGAACAAGGCGCCATCGCCATCGTGTGCGAGAAGATGCCTCGCAAGAAAAACGAGCAGGTCACCTTCGTGAAAGTCGACAACTCGGCCTATGTCTTGGGCATGGCGGCATCCAACTTCTTCGGCAACCCGTCGGAGAAGCTGCGTCTGGTGGGTGTGACGGGTACCAACGGCAAGACCACCATCGCCACCTTGTTATACAGGCTCTTCACCGAGGCGGGCTACAGATGCGGGTTGCTCTCCACCATCGAGAACATCGTGGGTCGCGACGTCGTCGCCTCCACCCACACCACCCCCGACCCGATTGAGCTGAACACCCTCTTGCAGAAGATGGTGGAAAAAGGCTGTGAATACGCCTTCATGGAAGTGAGCTCGCACAGCGTGGCGCAAGAACGCATCGCAGGGCTGCACTTCGCCGGCGGCATCTTCACCAACCTCACCCACGACCACCTCGACTACCATAAGACCATGGCCAACTACCGCAACGCCAAGAAGAAATTCTTCGACAGCCTGCCCCAGTCGGCCTTCGCCCTTACCAACCTCGACGACAAAAACGGCGCCTTCATGCTGCAGAACACCAAAGCCAAGAAGCTGAGCTACGCCTTGAAACACGACGCCGACTTCAAGGGTATCGTCATGGAGAGCCACTTCGACGGCATGCTGCTCAAGGTGAACGGCACCGAGATGTTCACCCCGCTGGTAGGCGGCTTCAACGCGAGCAACCTGCTGGCCATCTACGGCGCGGCGCTCTCGTTGGGCTTCAACAAAGACGAACTGCTGATCGAGATCAGTAAGCTGCATGGCGCCAATGGCCGCTTCGACATGGTGCACTCGGCACAAGGCATCGTCGGTATCGTCGACTACGCCCATACCCCCGACGCCTTGGAGAACGTCCTCGTCACCATCAACGAGGTGCGCTGCCATAAGGAGACCCTCATCACCATCGTCGGCTGCGGCGGCAACCGCGACGCCACCAAACGTCCCGAGATGGCCGCAGTGGCCGTCAAGCTGAGCGACAAAGTCATCCTCACCAGCGACAACCCGCGCAACGAAGACCCCGACGAGATCATCCGTCAGATGAGAGAAGGTATCGCCGAGGAAGACAAACACAAGGTGCTGAGCATCACCAACCGTGGCGAGGCCATCCGCACCGCCGTGGCGCTGGCCAAGCCGGACGACATCATCCTCTTGGCGGGCAAGGGCCACGAGAACTACCAAGAAATCAACGGAGTAAAGAACCATTTCGACGACAAGGAAGCCTTGTCGCAAGCATTCAAGGAGGCTGAATAATGTTGTACTATCTCTTCAACTACCTCGACCAACACGACTTCCCCGGTGCGGGCGTGTTCAACTACGTCACCTTCCGCGCCGCCGTGGCCATCATCATCGCCCTCCTTGTGGCGGTGTGGTTCGGCAACTGGTTCATCAAGATGCTGAAACGCAAGAGCATCGTGGAGACCCAGCGCGACGCCTCCATCGACCCGTACAACACCAAGAAAGTGGGCGTGCCCACCATGGGCGGCGTCATCATCATCATGGCCATCCTGATCCCCGTGCTGCTCGTCTGTAAGCTGCACAGCGTCTACACCATCCTGATGATCGCCACTACTCTCATCCTTGGCATCCTGGGCTTCGCCGACGACTACACCAAGACCTTCAAGCACAAAAAAGACGGCCTGAAGCCTGCCGTCAAACTCGGCGGACAGATCCTCTTGGGTCTCATCGTCGGACTGACGCTGCGTTTCAGCCCCGCCGTGCAGATCAACGAGAAAGTGGAGGTGAAGATCGAAAACAACACCGAGGTGGTGCAGAAGAGTCCCGACGTGAAGTCGACACGTACCACCATCCCCTTCGTGAAGAGCCACGACCTCAACTACGCCGACCTCTTCAAATGGGCTGGCGAGAAATGGATGTATAACCTGGCATGGGTGTTCCTCGTGCTCCTCACCATCTTCGTCGTGGCCGCTGTCAGCAACGGCTCCAACCTCAACGACGGCATGGACGGCATGGCATCAGGCAACTCCGCCATCATCGGCTTGACGTTGCTGCTATTAGCCTACATCTCCAGTAACGCCAAGACCGCGAGCTACCTCAACTTGATGTATATCCCCGGTAGCGAGGAACTTGTGGTGTTCATGGCCGCCTTCGTCGGCGCCCTCATCGGCTTCCTGTGGTTCAACTCCTTCCCCGCCCAGATCTTCATGGGCGACACAGGCAGCCTGACCATCGGCGGCATCATAGCGGTGTCGGCCATCATCATGCACAAGGAGCTGCTGCTGCCCTTGCTCTGCGGCGTGTTCCTCTTCGAGATCCTCTCCGACCTCGACGTGAAACGCTTCGTCAAGACGGGCAAAAAACACCGTGTCTGGAAGAAAGGCCCCTTGCATGACCACTTCAGAACGAGCTACGACGATTTCAAGAAGGCGTGGCCCAACTCCACCGTCACTTTCAAGGGTTACGGCGAAGGCCACAACACCGTCCATCACGAGGTGAAGATCACCTTGCGTTTCTGGATCGTTACCATCCTCCTGGCCGCTTTCACATTGATTACATTTAAAATCAGATAATTACCATGACTTACATTGAAGAACTGACCAACACGAGACAACCACAACCCAACTCCATGGTAGCCAGCATATCGTCAAAGATATTGCAAATCAGAAAAGAAAACATCAAGCAGAGCCTGAGTGACATCGGCACCATCGGCCACCGTCAGGACTACGTCGCCACCGTCGACGGGGTGATGTACTACGACGACGCGCGCGCCGAGAACGTCAACGCCACCTGGTTCACCTTCGAGAATATCGTGCGGCCCGTCATCTGGATCGTCGGCGGCGACGACAGCGAGGCCGACCTCAAGGACCTGCGCCGCATGGCGCGCAACAAAGTGAAGGCGATGGTGTGCATCGGCACCAGCAAAGCCAAGATGAAGAAGTCCTTCCAACGCGAAGTGAAGGACATCTTCGAAGCCGACAGCCTCGAAAAGGCCGTCAGAGTGGCCTCGCTCCTGGCTAAGGATGACGACATCGTGCTGTTCTCGCCTGCCGCCAAAGCCAACGGGACGACCTTCGCGGAGCGCGGCGAGCTATTCACCGAAACCGTAAAACAACTGGAAAATGAGCTTCGTCAATAAGATATTAAGAGGCGACAAAGTCATCTGGATCATTGCCCTGATGTTGGCCGTCATCTCGTTGATTGTGGTCTACAGCGCGACGAGTGCCCTGGCCGTCAACAAATACGAGGGCGACACGGGCAAGGCCTTGATGAAGCATCTCACCATGCTGCTCATCGGTTTCCTGATGATGTTCGTCACCTCCAAAGTCAACTACAAGCACTACGCCAAGATCGCCTGGGTACTGCTGATCCCCACTTTGGCGCTGCTGCTCTATACCCTCGTCTTCGGCCGCAACATCAACGACGCAAGCCGTTCCATCAACGTGGGCGGGTTCTCGTTCCAGCCCAGTGAGATGGCCAAGATCATCCTCATCACCTACCTCGCCCGACAGCTCATCATGATGGAAGGCAAGGTATACCGCTTCAAGGACTTCCTCATTAAGATAGCGGCGCCCATCCTGCTCACCGTGGCCTTGATCTTCTCGGAGAACCTCTCCACCGCCCTCATCCTCATCACGGTGTGCATGGTACTGCTCTTCATCGGACGCGTCAAGATGCTGCACATCCTCTCTCTCGTGGGTCTCTGTGTGGTGGGCATGGGTCTCTATCTCGCCTTCGACGCCGCCAAGACCAGTATCCACAACAAAAACGAGAAGAAGGAACACTTAGCGGCCGTGGCACAAGGCCAAAAGTCTGAACAAGAATACAAGGCAAAGCAAAACCGCATCCAGACCTGGTCCAACCGTCTAAAGTCGATGGGCGAAGACAAGGAGAAAGTCAACCCCTTCGACGACAGCCACATGCAGCGCACCTACGCCAACATAGCCGTTTCATCGGGCTCGGTGTTCGGCAAAGGCCCCGGCAAGAGCCAACAACGCAACTTCCTGCCCCACCCCTACTCCGACTTCATCTACGCCATTATCATCGAGGAATATGGCATCGTGGGCGGCATCCTTGTGCTGCTGCTCTATGTCATCCTCTTCACCCGCGTCATCCGCATCGTAAGCAAACGCACCCTCACCTTCGGCGCGTTGATGGCCTTCGGGTTGGGGTTCCTCATCATCCTGCAGGCCATGATCAATATGGGCGTCAGCATCGGTCTGTTGCCCGTCACGGGACAACCCCTGCCCTTCGTCAGCATGGGTGGCACCTCGCTGATGGCCACAGGCATCATCATAGGCATGATCCTCAGCGTCACCCGTAGCATGGAGGACGAGACAGTGAACAAAGAACAAGAAATAGAAGCCATTGTTGAACCAATAGACACAAGCCATGAAGCAGAACCTGAAAGTCGTGATTAGTGGCGGCGGCACGGGCGGCCACATCTTCCCCGCCATCGCCATCGCCGACGCCCTGAAGCGTCGATTCCCCGAAGCCGACATCCTCTTCATCGGCGCCAAAGGCCGCATGGAGATGGAGCGTGTGCCCAAAGCGGGCTATCCCATCGAAGGCTTGTGGATCAGTGGCATGACCAAAGACCTCAAGTCGCTGCTGCTGCCCTTCAAACTCATCAGCAGCCTCAGCAAGGCGCGCCGCATCCTCAAGCGCTTCCAGCCCGACGTGGTCATCGGCGTGGGCGGATTCGCCAGCGGTCCCACCCTGAAGGCCGCCAACTGGCTCGGCATCCCCACCGTCATCCAGGAGCAGAACTCCTACCCGGGCAAGACCAACCGCAACGTGGGCCAGAAAGCCAAGGCCATCTGCGTGGCCTACGACCACCTCGACCAATGGTTCCCCGCCGAAAAGATACACTTTACCGGCAACCCCTTGAGGGCCAACATCACCCTCAACGGCACCCGTAAGGAGGCCGCCGCGTTCTTCAACCTCGACCCGACCAAGCCCGTCGCATTGTTGGTGGGAGGCAGCCAAGGCGCCTTGGGCATCAACAAAGGCATCAGCGCACAACTCAAAGCCTTCTGCGACAGCGACCTACAACTCATCTGGCAGACGGGTAAAACCTACATCGGCCAAGCCCAAGAAGAGGTGAAAGCCTTGGGGCTCGAAGAGCGCGTGAAGCCCACCGTGTTCATCGAACGCATGGATCTGGCCTACGGCCTCGCCGACGTGGTCATCTCACGCGCCGGCGCCATGTCAATCTCGGAGCTGGCCCTGGTGCAACGTCCCGTCATCTTCGTGCCGTTGCCCACCGCCGCTGAAGACCACCAGACCAAGAACGCCCAACAGCTCGTCGACGCCGACGCCGCCCTCATGGTGCACAACGCCGACGCCGAGCAAGAGCTCATCCCCGCCTTGATGCGTCTGGCCGCCGACAAGGCGCTGCAAGAGAAACTCAGCACCAACATCGGCAAATTCGCCCGCCCAAACGCCGCTGACGACATCGTTGAACAGATTATCAAAGCAATAGAAGCATAAAATGAATAACGGAGAAGGACATACGATTTACATGTTAGGCATCGGCGGCATCGGCATGAGCGCCCTCGCCCGCTACTACCACAGCCAAGGCCACACCGTGGCAGGCTACGACCGTACTCCTTCGCCGCTCACACGACAGCTCGAAAACGAGGGCATGGCCATCCACTATGAGGACAGACCCGACCTGTTGCCCGCCCACATCGACTTTGTGGTATATACGCCTGCAGTTCCGAAAGACCTGAAGGAGTTCGAGACCCTTAGACAAAACAATGTAAAGATTATGAAACGCGCCGAGGCCTTGGGGAAGGTCACGGAAGGGCACTTCACCATCGCGGTGGCTGGCACGCACGGCAAGACGACCACCACCGCTATGGTGGCCCACATTCTCAACCAATGTGGGATGAGCACCACCGCCTTCATCGGCGGCATCGCCAACAACTTCGACAGCAACCTGTTGCTCAGCAAAGAGAAAGACTACATCATCGTGGTGGAAGCCGACGAGTTCGACCACTCCTTCCTCCAGCTCCACCCCGACATCAGCATCATCAACTCCATCGACGCCGACCATCTCGACATCTACGGCGACCGCCAGCATGTGGTGCAAAGCTTCAACGACTTCGCCGCCCTCACCGAGCGCAACGTCATCGTCAAAGAAGGCCTCGACGTGGAAGCCTGGAACAAGGTCATCTTCGGTTTCGACGACGACTGCGACTACCACATCAGTGAAATCGCTTCGGGACGCGGCACCACCGTCTTCGGCATCAACGCTGAAGGCTGCGACACCGCCATCCAGCTGCCCATGGCCGGCAGACACAATATGCTGAACGCCACGGCCGCCTACATCGCCGCCCGCAAGGTGGGCCTCGAATGCCAAGCCATCGTCGACGCTCTCGCCACCTTCAAAGGCGTGAAGCGCCGCTTCGACATCCGCGTCAACAACGAGCGTCACTGCTACATCGACGATTACGCACACCATCCCGAGGAGATCCGCTCGTGCCTCACCGCCGTCAAGGGCGCCTTCCCCGACAAGCGACTCTCCCTCGTCTTTCAGCCCCACCTTTACAGCCGCACCCGCGACTTCATGGACGGCTTCGCCGAGGTGCTGGCCCTGGCCGACGAACTCATCCTCCTTGACATCTACCCCGCCCGCGAGCTGCCTATCGAAGGCATTACCTCACAGGCGCTATTAGACAAGATACAGATGGCCGACAAACGTCTCTGCCAGAAGTCGGACCTCGTCGGCCTGATCGAGAGCGAGAAGCCCGAGCTCCTCGTCACTATGGGCGCCGGCGACATCGACCGTTTTGTTGAACCTTTGGAAAACATGATCAAGAAATGGTAAAGAAGATACTTAGCATAGCATTATGGGTCATCACGGCGGCAGCGCTGGTCGTCCTCTTCGTTTTCGCCCGAGAGGACTACCTGAACCGTCCCGTACAGAAGATCCAGCTCATCACCGAGACCGACACCGGCTTCGTCAGGAAAGCGGAGGTGCGCGAGAATCTGTGGCAGCTGTGCGGCCGTAAGAACATCGGCACCGTCGATATGGTGAAGATACAGAAACATCTCGACAACAACCCGTGGATTGCCGCCAACGCCTCCTACATCGACCTCGACGGCACGCTCAACGTCAACTACAAGGAATACGAGCCGAAGTTCAGGGTGTTCGGCCGCCACGGCCGTTCGGTGTATGTGACCGACGACGGCGTCGTCATCCCCTCCAGCCGCCTCTACACACCCTATGTCATGGTGGCCAGCGGCAACTTCTACATCGACAACGACACAACTTCTTACCAACTCACCGACAGTGTCGAGAGCCACCGCAACCTCATCAACGCACTGACGTGGCTCAAGGCTATCGAAAGCAACGAGTTCATCAGCAACAGTGTGGGACAGCTCTACTGCAACGCCCGCAACGAGTTCGAACTCACGGTGAAAGACATCGACGCCCGTGTCATCGTGGGCGACACCTGCCTCGCCGCCGACAAGCTGCGCCGTCTTGAGATCTTCATGAAGCAGCACCCCAGCGGCCCCGACACCAAGATCATGAAAAGCATCAACTTGAATTATAAAAACCAAATAGTCTGTACAAAACGATAAAGCAATGAGCGAAACGAAAATCATCGTCGGATTAGACATCGGCACAACGAAAGTGGCCTGCATCGTGGGCCGCAAAGCCGAGAACGGCAAAATCGAGATCCTGGGATACGGCAAGACCGTCTCCACAGGAGTAAGGCGCGGCGTCGTCACCAACATCTTCGACACTGTCGAAGCCATCAAGACCGCCGTCAAGCAAGCCTCCGAACAGTCGGGGGTTGAAATCAACCGCGTCAGCGTCGGCATCGCCGGGCAGCACATCAAGAGCCTGCAGCACCGAGGCGTGCTGATGCGCGACAACCATGAGACCGAGATCACCGAAGGCGAGCTGGAGCATCTGCGTCAGGACACCTTCAAGATCAACATGACCCCGGGTGAGGAAATCATCGACGTCATCCGCCAAGACACCTACGTCGACGGCGAGCTGGCCACCAACCCCGTCGGTATGCTCGGCAACAAGATCGAGGCCAACTTCCACGTCATCATCGGCCAGACCTCGGCTGCCAAGAACATCGTCAAATGCATCGAGAGCGCAGGCCTTGAGATGGACTACATGATTCTGGAGCCCATCGCCTCGGCACAGGCCGTCCTCGACGAAGAAGAGAAGGACGCTGGCGTGGTGCTCGTCGACATCGGCGGTGGCACCACCGACATCGCCATCTTCAAGGACAAGAAGATACAACACACCGCCGTCATCCCCTTCGGCGGCAACATCATCACCGACGACATCTGCACCGGCTGTTCCATCATCAAGCACTATGCCGAAGAGGTCAAGGTGAAGTTCGGCTCAGCCCTCGCCAGCGAAAACCGCGACGACGAAGTGGTGTCAATCCCCGGCATCCGCGGCCGCGAAGCCAAAGAGATCTCGTTCAAGAACCTGGCTCACATCATCCAAGCCCGTTTGGAGGAGATCTTCGAGCTGGTCAACTACGAGATTCAGAAGGCCAAGTCGGAGAACAACCTCATCGCCGGCATCGTTCTCACCGGTGGCGGCGCCCTGATGAGACACATCCAACAGCTGGCCGAGTTCAAGACTGGTCTGGAGGTACGCATCGGCTATCCCAACGAGCACCTCAACCAGAACACGGAGAAAGAGATGTCGAGCCCGATGTACTCCACCGGTATCGGCATCGTCATTGAGACCATCGCCCGCATGGAGCACGACGAGCATCTTCGTGAGATCGAAGAGGCGGAGAGAGTAAGAGTCCGCGGCACGCAAAAGAGCGCCGAGACGGTCACTCCCGACCAAACGGACGACACCACGAGTGAAGAAGACGACAACAAAGGAAAGAAAGGCAAGAAAAGAGGCTTCGATTTGAAGAAAGTCGTAGCCGCTATGACGAATATCCTTACCCCCGACGACGACATTGACTAAACCTGAAAAACCAAATCATTATGGCAGAAGACTACATGATCAACCTGCAACACGACGAGATGTTCACCCCCGTTGATGTTGACAAACCTAACTATATCAAAGTCGTCGGTGTGGGCGGCGGCGGCGGCAACGCCGTCAACCACATGATGGAAGAAGGTATCCAAGGTGTCGACTTCGTGCTGTGCAACACCGACCATCAGGCACTGCTGAAGAGCAAGGTGAAGACGACCGTCCATCTCGGCAAGCGCGAGTTGGGTGCCGGCAACGACCCCAACATCGGACGCGAGGCCGCCGAGATGAGCCGCGACGAACTTGAGGCCCTCATGGACGACAACACCAAGATGCTCTTCGTCACCGCCGGTATGGGTGGTGGCACCGGCACCGGTGCCGCTCCTGTCGTGGCCAAGATCGCCAAGGACAAAGGCATCCTCACCGTCGGCATCGTCACCATGCCCATGGAACGCGAAGGCCGTCGCCGTAAGCTGCAGGCCATGGCGGGTATCGACGAGCTGAAGAAATGCGTCGACACGCTCATCCTCATCAGCACTGACAAGCTACGCGACCAATACGGCAATATGAAGCTCTCCGAGGCCTTCAAGAAGGCCGACGACGTGCTGGCCACCGCCGCGCGCGGCATCGCCGAGATCATCACCGTGCCCGGCTACGTCAACGTTGACTTCGAGGACGTGAAAACCGTCATGAAAGACAGTGGTAAGGCCATCATGGGCTCCGGCACCGCCGAAGGCGAAGGCCGCGCCGAGAAGGCCATCAAAGACGCCATCCACTCGCCCCTGCTCAATGACTCGAACATCGAGGGTGCGAAGAACATCCTGCTCTATATCACTTCGGGCAGCAATGAGGTGTCGCTCGACGAAGTCGACGAGATCCTCGAGATCGCACAGAACGCCTGCGGCAACAACAGTGACGTCATCTGGGGCAACGGCACCGACGAGAGCCTCGGCGAGGCTATCAGCGTCACCCTCATCGCCACTGGCTTCAACCACGACGCCAAGCCCTACAGCAGCGTGCTCGCCGAGAAGCAAGCCCCCGCAAGCCCCACCCAGCCCAAGAAGGTGTACGACCTGAGCGGCCAAGTGAAAGACGAGAAGCCCGTGGCCCCCGAACAGAGCCCAAGAGTCGAAAGCCCCGCCCAACCCATCAACCAAGCCGTGGGCACCGTGGCCGCCATCGAAGCGGAGACGGCACTCCCCAAGGAAGACCACGTCGAACCTCATCACGAGGAGAAGACCGTGCACTCCCTGTTCAGCACCGAGGTCCCTGAGTCTGCGGTTCCCGAGGCTCCCAAGCCTTCGGTTCCTGAGTTTGTCGAAGGAGTCGAAGAGCCGACTATAAAAGACGAGACGCCGGAACCGATTCGTAGCTTCGAGTGGCAAGCCGATGCCAAGCCCAACTACGAAGAGGTCAACGAGCCCGTCGACGAAGAGCCTTTCTTCGAGCCACTCGCCGAGCCCACACCTGAGGCACCCGTCTACGACGCTCCTACTACCGCGCCCCACGAGGAAGAACGTCCTGTGGTGAGAGTGTTTGACAACCCGTTCAGCACAAACGGCGCCGACGACGAAGGTTTCGAGATCACCTCGCGCATCATTACCCATGAGGAGATGCAGGCCCGCAGTGAGCAGGAGATCGCCGTGCTCGAGGCCAAGAAAGCCAAGGAGACCGACCCGAAAGAACAGCTGAAGAAGCAGCGTCTGCGCGCCCTCAGTATGAACTTCAGGACGGCACGCGGCCTGGAGGAGCTGGAGAACCAGCCCGCTTATCTGCGCCGCAACGTCGAGATCAGCCCCAGCGAAGAGGCCGACCTGTCGCACTACTCCACCTCGCAAAGCGGCATCAGCAGCGAGAACTCGTTCCTCCACGACAACGTGGATTGATATTAAGATTAAGATACAGACTATTTTTAATCCGACGCCACAGACGGGCTTCTCTTGAGGTCCGTCTGTTGGTTTTTTCTCCTGCCACTATGACTTGAGCATTATTTGGTCAAAAAGTTTTATTTTTGCGCCAAATACCAGGAAGATGAAAAAAGGTTTGCTAATAGTGGTAGCTTGTATGCTAACCATCAATATGTTCGCGCAAGGATGGATGAGTTGTCCGCAGCCATCCCCCGCCGCGCCAGAGGTCAAGCTGATCTCCGACACGGAATCGTCCACAACGTTGTCGTTCACCTTGGGAGGCTTTTTTAAGGAAGCAGTGAACACCCCCAATGGCACCCAATACATCATCACCGTGCCCAAGATGGCTTCGATGCTCGAAGAAGGCGCACCTGACCTGCCGCTGTATGCCATCCCCGTGGCTATCGGCGAACGGGACGAGAGGATCGTCACGGTGGAGAAAGCCGAATACCGTGACTTCGCAAACATAGAGATCGCACCCTCCAAAGGCAACTTCAGCCGACAAATCAACCCCGATGACGTGCCTTACCGCTATGGTGAAGCCTATGCGAACGACGCTTTCTATCCCTCCACTCAGGCCCTGCTGGATCAACCTTACATCCTCCGCGACCTCCGCGGACAGAATATCCTGGTCTCCCCCTTCGCCTACAACCCTGTCACGAAGACCCTGCGAGTCTATACCCATCTCGTGCTGACGATGCGCAAGACCAGCGACAAGGGCGGCAACCCCAAGCTGAGCGTCAAAAAGGGGCTCTCTAAGCTCTCGCCCGAGGCGGACGCCATGTATGCCCATCGCTTCGTCAACTACCGCTACAAGGCCGCAAAATACCCCTTCATTGCCGACGAGGGCGAGATGTTGATCATCTGCCCCGACCGTTTCCTTGACGCCATGCAGCCCCTCGTGGACTGGAAGAACCAGTCGGGCCGACCCACCACCATGGTGAGCCTCTCCGACATCGGCGGCAACAACACGGACCTCATCAAGTCGTATATCCTCAGCCACTACAACAACCCCGACGAGAACCTATGCTATGTGCTTCTTGTGGGCGACTACGCCGACCTCACTCCCAAGTCGATGAACGGTGGCGCCTCCGACATCTGGTTCGGACAGCTCGAAGGAAACGACTACTACCCTGAAGTCTTCGTGGGACGCTTCTCGGCCGAGAGCATCGCCGACGTGCAACATCAGGTCACCAAGGTCATCTATTACGAGCGCGACATCACCGCTCAAGCCGACTGGCTCAGCAAAGGCATCGGCATCGGATCGAGCGAAGGCGCTGGTAGTGGACACAACGGCGGCGAGTCGGACTACCAACATATCGAATACATCCGCGACACACTGCTGCATTATACCTATAGCGAGGTCTCACAGCATTACCATGGTGTAGGCGTGGGCACCAACGCGGCCATGCTACGCGAGAATTTCAACAACGGCGCCAGCCTCTGCAACTACTGCAATCACGGCACACAGACAAGCTGGTATGTGGGCAGCTTCACCAACAGCCAAGTCAACGCCTTGACCAACGACTACAAATGGCCCGTCGTGTGGTCAACAGCCTGCCTCAACGGCCAGTTCAACTACGGCCAACCCTGCTTCGCCGAGGCATGGATGCGAGCCACCAACAACACCACAGGCGTGCCCACTGGAGCCATAGGAGGTATGTTCAGCTGGACTTCACAACCCTGGCAGCCGCCCATGACGGGACAGGACGAGATGGTCGACGTGCTCTGTGAATGGCGCAGTGCCGACCGTTACCACCACACCCTTGGAGGCGCTTCCCTCAACGGCAATATGAGAATCCTTGACCTACACCCCTCCGACCAAGGCGACACACATAATACCTGGATCCTGTTCGGCGACCCGAGCCTGACGATGCGCACCGCCAACCCCACCGAGATGAACCTCACCTGCGAACCTGAGGCTCTCTTCCTCGGACAAACCGAGCTGCGCCTCACCGCCGAGGTCGACCATGCCATAGCCACCCTCTCCATCGACGGCACCGTCATCGCCTGCACACCTATCGTCGGCGGCGAGGCAACGATGACCTTCGAGAGTCCCACTGAGACTGGCACGGCGCTCCTCGTAGTGACCAGTTTCAACAGAGTCACCGAGGTACGCGACATCGCCATCATCCCGGCCAACGGCGCCTACCTTACATATGACAGCTTCAGCGTCGACGACGCCAACGGCCAAGCCGACTATGGCGAGACCGTCGGCATCAGCGTGACTGTCAAAAACATCGGCAACGAGACCGCCAGCAACGTGCAGGTGACACTTAGCACCAACTCGCCCGACATTACCATCGTAAGCGGCACGGCCACTATCCCCAACGTGGAGGCTCTGAGCACCTATAACATCGACAACAGTTTCCAAATCGCCGTCAACGAGAGGATCACCGACGGCACACAAGCCATCCTCTACCTTACCTGCACTGACGGCATCGACACTTGGAGCAGTCAGTTCCGCATGACGTTGCACGCTCCCAACCTCGTCTTGTCCGACTTCCGTCCGACGAGCGCCGTCAACCCGGGCGACGACGCCACCCTCCTGATTGGCTTCAGAAACACCGGATCGTCGGAGGCCCGAGGCGGCAAGGTGCAGCTCTACAGCAGCTCCACCGACCTGATCTTCAACCCGACACAATACACCATCGGCACCATCCCCGCTGGAGGCACCGCCACCGCGACAGCGTCGTTCAGCACCTCACAGACAGTGCCTGTCGGCAGCTGCTTCGAGGTATACTACCGCATGGACGCCGCACCTTACTCCTATGGCGGCACCGAGCTGCTTAACGTCGGGCCTATCAAAGAGACCTTTGAGACGGGTGATTTCAGCGCCTTCAACTGGGAGACGGTTGGCGGAGCGCATTGGTACGTCACCAACAGTGACGCCAACACCGGCACCTACAGCGCACGCACAGGCGCCATCGGCAACTCCCACGTCACCACGCTACAGATTACTGTCGACGTGATCGAAGACGGTACCATCAGCTTCTTCAAGAGAATCTGCACCGAAGCCAACAAAGACAAACTCACCTTCTACATCGACAGCAACACCAAGGGTGAATGGTCGGGCGAGGTCGGATGGAGTCGCGAGTCGTTCTCCGTCAGCGCTGGCACGCATAAGTTCAAATGGATCTATATGAAAGACGGCAGCGGCAGCTACAGCGACGACTGTTGCTGGATCGACGACGTACAGTTCCCCGCGGCTTACACCGTCACCTTCCTGCCCGAACTTGAGCTGGAAGCGACTGTCAACGAAAACGAAGTCACCCTGACTTGGAATGGCCTCAACGAGGCGGAACGCTATGTCATCCGTCGCAACGGCACACCCGTGGCCACGCAACACGAGACCACCTTCCATCAATGGGTCAACCTGGGCACCTATACCTATAGTGTCGTCGCCGTGAGCAGCGATGGACAGCAGTCCATCCCAGCCTTCGCTACAGTGGAAATCACCGTGTTGGGTGTCGACAGCATCGAGAACACGATGAAGGTCTTCCCCAACCCGACACGCAACTGGTTGACCATCAGCTACGAGCAGTCATACCATTATGCGCTCTTCAACGAGATGGGACAGAAAGTGATTGAGGGCGACGGTTCGGGCGACACCCCCATCGACTTGGGCAACCTGTCGAGAGGCGTCTATCTCCTGCACTTCGTCACCGACGGACAGGTCATCGTCAAGAAAGTCCTCGTACAGTAACCTTAAGGCCTATGACCTACCTGAAATCCAACGACTTGTTCGGCCAAATCGGACCGGAGAAGCTATACGAGCGGGTGCCCCACCCTATCCTCATCGCCGACCACTTGCTGACGCCCGATAATATCGGCGCCATGATACGTTTGGCCGACAACATCGGGGCGAGCGAGGTCTGTTTCTTGGGCAACGAGGACGAACACCGTCTGGGCAAGGTGCGCCGTGCCGCCGCATCAAGCCGCGACAACATACGATGGTATTTCAGCGAGGAGTCCGACTTGCGCAAAATTGTGCCTGAAGGCAAGGCCATCGTCGCCATCGAGACTGCCGACAACGCCACCTGTATCTACGACACCGAGTTGCCCGAAGACGTGGCCTTCATCGTAGGCAACGAGCGGCAAGGCCTGAGTAACGAAATCCTCGCCCAATGTGACATGGTAGTCTATATCCCCGTGCCCGGTCCCACACGCTCGCTCAACGTGAGCCATGCCGCTGCGGTGGCACTTTTTGAGTGGCAACGACAGATGAGAAATGCTGAATGTAGCATGCTGAATTCGGAATGTAAAAATCATTCAGCATTCCGCATTCCACATTCCGAATTAAAATACAAGCATATTTTCTTCGATCTTGACCGCACCCTGTGGGACTTCGACGCCGCCGCCGATGTGGCCTTTGAGCGTATTTACGAGCAATACCACCTGAAAGATCTCGGCATCCCCAGCGCCCATGAGTTCCATGAAGTGTATCATCCCTTGAACGAACAGCTTTGGGTGCTCTATCGCGCCGACAAGATCACCAAAGACGAGCTGAACCGCACCCGTTTCATGAAGCCGCTGGAGCATTACGACATCCACGACACCGCCTTGGCCGACCATCTGAGCGAAGACTATGTTTATTGGTCGCCTCGTATTGTGAGACTCGTCCCTGGAACCATGGAATTGTTGGACTACTTGAAGCCGAAATACCACCTGCATTTGATCACCAACGGTTTCCAAGAGGTGCAGCACACCAAACTGAACGGCTCGGGGCTGGAGCCCTATTTTGAGACATTGACCGTTTCGGAGGAAGTCGGCGTGAAGAAACCCAACCCTGAAATCTTCCATTATGCCTTACGTAAAGCCCATGCCATCGCCGAGGAGAGTATCATGATTGGCGATGAGATGGCGGTTGACATCGACGGGGCCAGAGCCGCGGGGATGGATACGGTTTTCTTTAATCCTAACAGGGAAAACGACGAAGGAGAGCGAACGTTTGAGGTGAGTAGCTTGGAAGAGATAATGCGGATTCTTTGATCATTTCAGGCAAGCCAAGACTGTCTCCTTGCCCACTGTCCGTTGGTCCATCTTCACCTTGACTTCGGCGTCCAGGGGAAGGAAGATGTCGACACGGGAGCCAAAACGAATCATACCCAGTTCCTCGCCTGCTACCGCCTCGTCGCCTGCCTGCAAATCGCAAACGATGCGTCGTGCCACGAACCCGGCAATCTGACGCACCAAAATCTCACGGCCTTTCTTGTCTTTCAGGACAATGGTATTATGCTCATTGTCGGTTGACGACTTGGGGTTGAACGCCACCAAGAACTTACCTGGATGATATTTGTAGTAGGTCACCTCACCGTCGAAAGGGAAAAAGTTGATGTGCACATCATAGATGGACATGAAAATGGAAATCTGACGGCGTTCTTCATGGAAATACTCGTCCTCCATCACCACCTCATTGGCTGCCACTACGCCGTCAGCGGGGGCCAACACGGCATCATCCTCAATTGTGGTCTTACGCCATATCGGCACACGGAAGAAACGTACGACCAGCGTCAGTGCCACCAGAGCAACCCCGTAAAACAGGTAATGCCACACAGTTTGATGAGGCCAGAACCAATTGACGAGGAATGCCGTCACGGCAAGAATGCCCACGGTGATGAGGATGGCTCTCGTACCTTCTTCGTGTAACCTTTTATGGATCTTCATAGCAGCAGCAAATACAAATAAACGAAAATGAACGGCATACTGAACATCACCGAGTCGAAGCGGTCTAAGATGCCACCATGGCCCGGGATGAGCTTACCCGAGTCCTTCACTCCTGCCTGACGTTTGAGCATCGACTCACACAGGTCGCCCAAGGTGCCGAACACGACGGCGATTATGCCAAGGCCGATAGCCTGAGGGATGGTGAACCAGCCAGTATAATGGCAGAAGACAACCAACGAAACGAGGGTGAACAGCAGTCCTCCGATGCTACCCTCGATGGTCTTGCCGGGCGAAATGCGTTCAAAGAGTTTATGCTTTCCAAGAAGGCGACCTGTCAGATAGGCGAAGATATCGTTGATCCACAGGATGCAGAACACCATGACGATAAGTCTTGGACCGGCCAACTGGCCGAAGAGATCTTCGCTATACAAGAAGAGCATCAAGGACGAGGGCAGGCTCAGGAAAGTGAGTGAGGCAAAGAGATAGGTGAAAATCGGTTTTGCGTCATGTTTGACTGAGAACAGGGCATACATGAAGGGCGCCATTACTATCAGCATCTCGAGCAGAAGCCAGCGGGGTGCCATGACTCTTAATGCCACGAGGGCGGGAAGGACAAAGAATCCTATCGCCAATGCCTCGCCAATGATGATGCCCGCGGTGGTATCCATCTTCAACAGGCGTGACATCTCGAAGGTCCCCACGGCGATGACAAATAGCAGCAGGGCCGCCCACGACCATGGTGAGATGAACACACAGGCGAGGAGCACAATGCCCATCAGCAAGCCGGAAACCGAACGGATCAACAGTTCTTTCATGGTTTTGGTATTGACGGGCAAAGATAGCAATAAATCAGATAGAGAAAATGATTTTACGAAAAACGCATAAAAACAGAGAAGCCCGCACCTTATTTGGTACGGGCTTTCCGTTACGGGTGGGCGGCGAACTACTTTCCCACGGTCTCCCGCAGTATCATCGTCGCGGCGGGGCTTAACTTCTCTGTTCGGAATGGGAAGAGGTGCGCCCCCGCGCCATAGCCGCCACTTGGC
>JBGURY010000003.1:0-604834 GCA_045132275.1 Candidatus Limimorpha sp. | reverse complement strand
CTATCCTAACCCGACCAACGGTATCTTGTTTGTACAGACGGTGCATGCACCGTCTCTACCAAGGCAAACCTACCGCATCACCAACCTCATGGGCCAAACCCTGAAATCGGGTAACCTCACGGGCGACCGCCAACAATTGGACGTGTCGGCCTTGCCTGCGGGCATGTATCTCCTTACCATCGATGGAGCGACGGTGAAATTCGTCGTGAAATAATTGGAAACAGGATGAAGGAATATACAATATGCTGCCGCCCCATCCCCATTCCAAGCGTTTGGCGACGCGCTGGAGGTCGGGGTGGGGACGGTTTTTTTTAGGTATGGAATGCCCAAGCCATCAATTCTTGTTCTTCGCGTGAGATCCGATGGGCTGATGCCAGACTGCGCCATTGGGCCACCACTTCTTTGGTGTGCTGAATAATTTGCTCGCCAACGGTTTTTGAAATGCCGGCAAAAGGCGCAATCTCAAGGGCAAGGCGGTAATCAAGCGCATTGTCATGCTCGTTGATGTTCAGACTCAAACCTTCACCGTATTCTTGCGGGTTTAGGTCGTAGGCAGGGGAGAGCGTCCAACCATGGGGTGTAAGCAGAAAACCATGGTTGCGCAGGTGGTCGTCGCAGTTGGAAACGGCAATGTTGAAGACAATGCGCCGCCACATTTGGACGAGGTTTTCTTCCACACGACAACAATGGCAGCCAATCCATTCAAAGGGTTCCAAATAACTGCATCCTGTCGAGTCGCCGTCGGTGTAACCTAGCATAGTCATTGCCGAGGTGAAATGGATGCGCTTGCCGAAGTCGTCGCGGTCAAAACGACGTGTAAGGAAAGTGGCATGGGCATTGGCCAATGTTCGGGCCTCAAAAGGAGCCACCTCAATGTGGCATTGCTTGGCCATAAGCATGGTAACGGCTTCCCAAGCACCCACGTTTTTACGGTCGTGACGGCTGGGGAATTTGGCAATCCAGAGATGCCCATTGGCATCCATAACGTTGGCCTTGGGTCTCGCGCCGCCTAATGAAGAACCCGGTGCGAGCAGCAATTGCAACCAACGGTTGACGTCAGGATTGTCATCTTGTTCCAACTGCCATGCGGCGTTTTCCAGGTCGCGCAAGGAAGCAAAAGGAGGTGTGCTGTAATTGGGGTCGTTGTCGAGGAATTCACCATCGAGCGAGAGTTTCATGCGTAAAGCACCCATGCGGCTCTCGTCAAACACGCCAAGCAGATAGTCACTCTCTTGCAGATTCTGACGTTGGCGTTGCTCCGATTTGGCGCGTTGACTTTCACGGCGATCCAGCAGGACGCGCCCCCAACGGTCAGGCGATGAGTCGAGAAACAGGCCAAAGTTGTTTTTCGGCTCGGGGAGATACTGCCGACCTGCAAAAAACTGTAAATCAGGGTCGAGCAGACGACAATGGCTGTTGTGAAGCCAATCTTCTGCAAACTCAAACGAAAACACTTCGTGGCCTCGCACTTGCTGGGCAGTAAGCAATCCCATCAATACGGGTTCGGCTGTATGGATGTCATCGAAATAGATGTAGATTTTCCTATCCATGGCATTATTCGTTTAGGAGTAGCCGTTTCGTGCTGCGGCGCGGCGTGGTCAACCCTGCATCTTGTAGTTTTCGTCCCAGCACGTCATCGCGGGCGATGAGGAGTAAATCGTCTTGAAGGCCGAGCACGATGAGCACGCGGAAATACATTCCGATGGCTACGCCTTCGTCGCCGCGTTCGATCTTTATCAAGGTATTGCGCGAGATGCCAGCACGTTCAGCCACCTGTTCCGACGACAAGTCGCGACGCAAACGCGCCAAATGCAAGTTCTCGCCTAACGTGCGCATCATACGCTCATGTTTCGGTAGTAATGGTCTCTTCATAATGTTCAGAATTTTGCGCAAAAATACAATTTTTTGTTCAAATATTGCAACATTATTTGAAAATTTTGATTTTTCGGCTTTATTTTCACTTTTTTCTTAATTTTGCACCTTACAATTAATGTTAGGTGTTTCTCCCATGCGCAAACTATATCTCATCCTTATTTTATTGGTCTTGGCGTTGCCTTCAAGGGCCGCCTACCTCCTTATCCCCATGGACAACACCCAAACGAACCACCTGAAAGCCTACGGCGTGGCCTATTGGGTGCTGCAACGAGAGGTGGAGATCAGCTGGCTGCTGAACTATAGGGGAGGGAGCTACCTGATTCCTTACCACGAGATGTTTGAGCGCGAGTGCAAGATGCGCAACGTTTCCTATAACGTCATCGCCGACGCGCAAGCAGACGCCATCCTCGCCGAGATCGCCGACCCGGGCGTGAACATGGATGAGATGAAACTGCAAAAAGTGCCCCGCATTGCCGTCTACGCTCCCAAGAACAACCTGCCGTGGGACGATGCCGTCACCTTGGTGTTGACCTATGCCGAAATCCCATATGATGTGGTCTATGACGACGAGGTGCTGCAAGGCGTGCTGCCCACCTACGACTGGCTCCACCTGCACCACGAGGACTTCACGGGACAGTACGGCAAGTTCTGGGCGCGCTACCGCAACTACCCCTGGTATCAAGAGGATGTACGCACTCAAGAGGCCACGGCGCAACGCTGGGGTTTCACCAAGGTCTCGCAGTTGAAACTCGCCGTGGTGAAGAAGATTCGTGAGTTTGTGGCAGGAGGCGGCTATATGTTCTCCATGTGCTCGGCTCCAGACAGTTTCGATGTGGCTCTTGCTGCCGACGGTCTCGACATCTGCGACTATATGTTCGACGGCGACCCCATCCGCAGCGGCGACCCGCAACGTCTCAACTACGACAACTGCTTTGCCTTCACTGACTTCAAAGTGTCGATCAACCCGCAAGAATACGAGATCTCCAACATTGACGTCACCCAAGGCCGCTCGCGCCTCGTGACGGAGCAGAACGACTATTTCCTGCTCTTCGACTTTTCGGCCAAATGGGACCCCGTGCCCACTATGCTCACCCAATGCCACGAGCGCTTGATCAAAGGCTTCATGGGGCAGACCACCGCTTTCAACAAAGCGACGGTCAAGCCCTCCGTGGTCGTTTTGGGCGACAACGGTGCTTTGAACGAGGACCGTTATATCCATGGTAACTACGGTAACGGCTTCTGGACCTTCCTCGGCGGTCACGACCCTGAGGACTACCAGCACCTCGTCGGCGACCCGCCCACTGAGCTTGACATGCATCCCAACTCGCCGGGTTATCGTCTTATTTTAAACAACATTTTGTTCCCCGCCGCGAAGAAAAAGGAACAGAAAACCTGAAAATGTTTATATTTGCCGCTTTAAAAATTAAAAAAGAAGTAAAACGATAAAACCATAGACAATGAGAAGAAATTTACTCGTTATCCTGGCCCTGTTGCTGGGCCTCACGACCCTTCAAGCCAAGCCCGTCGACGTCACCAAGGCGCAACGTCTGGGCTTGAATTTCGTTCAACATAAGGCTATGTTCGCCAAAAACGACGTGCAAAGCCTCACTCTGGCCCATACCTTCCGCACCGAAAGCGGTATGACGGGCGCCTACGTCTTCAACTTCGACGGAGGTTTCGTCATCGTGGCCGCTAACGACCTGTCGTCGCCCATCCTCGGCTATTCCGACCAGGGCAACTTCGACTATGACACCGCCCCTGATGGCCTGCTGTTCATGATGAGCGAACACATGAGAGGCATCGAGACCCTTGTCGCACAGAAACATGCCGCTCCGAGCGACATCGTCGCCCGTTGGCAGAACCTCGAGGATTTTGGTGTCATGCATCCTGACAAAGGCGCTCCCGTCGTCGACCATTTGGTCCAACTGAGATGGAACCAAGATGCTCCGTATAACATGTATGCCCCTGGCGGCTGCCCAACGGGTTGTGTGGCCACGGCTATGGCTCAGATCATGAAATACTGGGAATGGCCTACCCAAGGCACGGGCGAGCACTGCTACAATGCACCGTTCTATGGACAGCAATGCGCCAACTTCGGTGAGACCACCTATGACTGGGCTAACATGATCGAGACTTATGGAAGTGGCTCGCCTACGCCGGAGCAGAAAGAGGCGGTTGCCGTTTTAATGTACCACTGCGGCGTGTCGGTCAACATGACATACGAACCTGATGGTAGCGGTGCCTACTCTGCCGACGTGCCCGATGCCATCAACAATTACTTCTCTTATTCTGAGCATGCCACCCACATCAGCAAGGGCGGCAACTACGATGAATGGATTGCCCTACTGAAATCTAATATCGACCAACGCATCCCGCTTTACTACTCGGGACAGAGTCCTCAAGGCGGGCATGCCTTCGTTTGCGATGGTTACGATGTCGACGACCTCTTCTATTTTAACTGGGGTTGGGGTGGCTCAAGCAATGGTTTCTTCCTCATCGACGGTGAGCACTTCGAATACACGGGTAGCCAAGCCATTGTTTACGACTTTATTCCCGACTATGTCTATAACGCGATGCCTCAGGCTCCCACTGACCTCAGCGTGAGCATTGACAGCGACGTGAGTCTCACTGGACACCTCACTTGGACCAATCCCACAATGACTGAAAATGGTGAGGCGTTGACCTCAATTGACAAAGTTTTGGTCTTGCGTAAGGGCTTCATCGTCGCCGAACTGGAAGGCGCCCAGCCTGGTCAGGTCATGACCTATGACGATGTGGTGCCTTTCTTTGACCAATACGACTATGCGGTGCTGGCGGTTAATGAAGGCAGCTATGGTCGCCAAATGCACACCAAGGGGGTATTCGGACCTTATTGTCAATGGACGGTCATCATGACCTCGTCCGACTTCCACGGCTGGGATGGCGGCGGCATCACCGTGCAGAACGCTGCCGGTTCTTATATCGACTTCCTGACTACCACGCAGGCCACCGCCTCGATGCAACGTTTCGATATGCCACTCGGCAATAGCAACCTCTATTGGACTGAGCCTAACTCCAGCATCAACAACCTCTCTTTCAAGGTCAAGGACGCTAGCAACCAGGTGGTGTACGAGTATTCAGGCCCCTCTTCGGGATTGGAGGCGGGCATCTTGCGCACGCTTAATAATGGTTGTGGTAACGAAAATACCTGTGAGTCTCCCTATAACCTGAGAGCTACTGTCGACCCCGACAACGACAGGACCATCAAGCTTACTTGGGACTCGGACCACACGCCTGAGTTTGGCTATTGCATCTATCGCGACGGTTTCTTGTTCAACATGTCGCACGAGTTGGAATATATTGACGAGAACACCGAAATTGGTGGCCATTGTTACTACATTACCGCTCTCTGCAACGGCGGCGAGACGGCCAACTCCAATGAGTATTGCGTCACTTCGGGCACAGGTTGTGAACCTCCTACCGACTTGTATTATAGTTATACCAACAATAACAAGGTGCAACTGAACTGGACTGCTCCCGACAATTCCAATGTGACTGGTTATTACATCTACCGTAAGACGGAAGACACACCCTTTAGGCGCATCAAATTGACGACAACTCCTACCGTAAAGGACAATACCGCTGAGGAAGGCGTTGTCTATCAATACGCGGTGACGGCTTATTACAGAGATATCGATTGCACCACGGCCTATGCCAACGACCTTTTCGATGAGAATGTCTTCTTCATCGAAGTGGATTGGGGCAATATACCCTCCAGTCTGAGGGCTGTCTTGAGCACTGACACAACACAAGTCAATTTGAGTTGGAAGCCTGCCTACCATGCAGAGGCCTACGACGTGATGCGCGATGGCGTGAAGATTGGCGAGGTGACAACTCCTGCCTTTGTTGACGAGGATCTTGAGTTGGGCGCTACATATTGCTATACGGTCGTGGCGAGAGGCGACGGCTTTGAGAACGGCTCCAATGAGACCTGCCTCACCATGCCCAACGCTCCCGAGCCGCCCGTCCTGCCTTGCAATGCGCCGAGCCGTTTGCGCCGCGAAGCCCCGTTGGATGTGGCACACATCGCTTGGGACGCTCCCGAAGAGCGTACTCCCGACAGCTATACTGTGGTGATCGTCAACAATATCACTAACGAAACCATCATGATTTCAGGTGTCACGGAGTTGTTCTATGAAGATGAAATCACCGTCACGGAGATGGACAAATCCTACAAAGTGAAGGCCGTCTACGAAGAGTGTGAGTCGGAGTTTGCCTTGACTGAAAACGGCGACGATTTCGTGAATGTCAACAACCTGTCGGTGCCTGAAAGCCTGACGAAAGCCGTCATCTATCCCAATCCCACTTCAGGCCAGCTGACCATTGAGGCTGAGGAGATGACTGAGGTCAGCGTGTACGACCTCGTGGGCCAATGCGTGATGAGACAGTCGGTCGACAACGACCATGCTGTTATCGAGATGGGCGCCCTGCTGAACGGCGTCTATATGGTGAAGGTGGAGACCCGCAATGGCGCTGTCATGCAGCGTGTGGTTAAGATGTAAATCAATAGTAATCATAAATTAATATCAACAAACGATGAAGAAAACTTTATTTCTGATGATGACCATGGCTCTCTTTGTGAGCCAGCTCATCGCTTCGCCCGTCGACGTGGAGCAAGCACGCCATCTGGCAATGAAGTATGTGCAGAGCCATTCTGCCAGAAATGTCACTGAACTCAATCTTGCCTACACCGAGACAATGGAAAGTGGCGCCAACGCCCTTTATGTCTTCAATTTCGATGGCGGTTACATCATTGTCGCTGCCGACGATGTGGCGCAACCCATCTTGGCTTATGGTGAAGAGGGCAGCTTCGATGCCACTCAGATTTCAGATGGATTGGCTTATTATCTGCGCCATTATGCCCGTCAGATCAGCTATGCCGTGGAGAACAACCTCCAGCCTGAGGCTGAAGTCACAGCTCAGTGGGAAAACATTGCCAGAACGGGTTTCGAGGGTAGCAACACCCGTGGCACCCGTGGCGATGTGAGCCCTTTGGTGACTTTAAATTGGAACCAAGACAGCCCATTCAATGCCTATTGTCCTACGGGACAAGGCGGCCCTGGAGGCCGTGCCTATGCTGGCTGTGTGGCTACGGCCATGTCGATGGTGATGAAATACTGGAACTGGCCCGATCACGGCAAAGGTTCGCACAGCTATACGCCTCAAGGCTATCCTATGCAATCGGTCGATTTTGAGAGCACCTATTATCAGTGGAACAACATGCCTGCTACTGTCAACAGCAGCAACTATCAGGCAGTAGCCTTGTTGATGTACCACTGCGGTGTTGCCGTCGACATGCAGTACGGCCCACAGGGCTCTGGTGCCTATTCGCAGGATGTTCCGGGCGCCATCAACGAGTATTTCCGTTATACGGAACACGCCAACCGTCAAGAGCGTGATCTTTTCTCGAAATATGATTGGGAAGAGATGCTCATCGAGAGTCTTGTAGAAGGCTTCCCGCTCTATTATTCGGGCAGCGACCCCGACGGCGGCCATGCCTTCGTGTGCTGCGGCTATCGTGAGAGCGACCGCAAGTTCTACTTCAACTGGGGCTGGAGCGGCTTCAACAACAACTACTTCGCTATTGATGCTTTGAACACTTACTCGGGCACTTTCAACCAGAATCAGGCCGCCATCTTCGATTTTATCCCTGACTATATCTACAATGCCTTGATGCCTGCTCCCAACGAACTGCAAGTGGAATCAGAAAATGCCAACTCAAAGAGAGGCTTCATCAGCTGGGTTAACCCGACCAACTCCCTCGATGGCACCGCAGTGACGAACATTGAACAGGTGGTGGTGCTGCGCAACGACCAGCAGATTTTCACTCAAGCCAATGTGACTCCTGGCGAGGTCATGCGTATCGAAGATGAAGTAGCCAACTTCGACTGCTACACCTATCGTGTGTATTACCTTACCAATAACGCCAAAGGCCGCTCGGCTGAAGTGAGATACCAGTATGGTCCCACCTGCACTTGGAAGGTCATCGGACAAACCTCCAACTTCCAAGGTTGGAACGGTGGTAAGATCCAGGTGAAGAACAGCTTCGGTACGGTCATGCAGGAAGTCACTTTGACCAGCTCGACTCCCGTCAGCCAACTCGTTGCCATGCCCGAGGGCGATGTCAGCTTCACGTGGGTGGCTCCCAACACGGCTGTCAGCAACCTGACCATCAACATCAAGAACTCGTCGAACACCTCTGTGTATAGCTACACGGGCAACTCCAACCAGGTGCCTGCTACGCTTTACACGGGCAACAACGACTGCGCCGGCTGCGAGCCACCTACCGGCCTCACAGGCGAATACCAATGGACGAGTGAAGGCTTCGGTACGCTGCTCACTTGGAGCTACGACGTCGATCCGCAGTCGTTTAAAGTCTATCGTAGTGAAGATGGCAGCAACTACGAGGTGGTCGCCACCGTCGACAAGACCTTGCGCGAATACTTCGACAATACGGGCGAAGCTGGCACATATTATTATAAGGTGACTGCCTTCCGCAGCTATTGCGAGTCGACACCCGCTTGGGCTGCTGACGGCAACGATTACGTTTACATTGAAGTGACTAGCGTCAATGAGAATGGCGAGAAAGGCCTCAATGTATATCCCAATCCTGCCAATGCCTTGATGAGTGTTGAGGCCGAGGGATTGCAACAGGTGACCATCCACAATGTGATGGGTCAAGTCGTGATGCGTCAACAGTGCAGCGAGGATGGTGTGGTCATCAATACCTCCAGCCTTGCCACAGGCGTCTACACCATTAGCGTGAAGACAACCCAAGGCACCATGAACAAGCGCTTCTCCGTGATCCATTGATCCTTACGAATCGTTGAAATAGAAAAGGAAACACGAGGTGTTTCCTTTTTTTTTATATTTGCGCCCTAATACAAATAATAACTGAAAATGAAAAAGTACATCTTTACCTTGGTTCTAGTGGCAATAGCAAGTGTTGCCATGCAGGCAGGGCCAGTCGGCCAAGAGACCGCACGGCGCTTAGGCCAGTCTTTTGTGTCGTCCAATTTCGACTTCACACGTCAAAGCTCTGACTTGAGTTTGTCCTATACCGCTTTTTCCGAAAGAGGAGAGGCCTGTTATTATATCTTCAATGTGGGCGAAACGGGCTTCGTCATCATCGCGGGAGACGACCATTATCGTCCTGTCATAGGTTATTCCGATGAAGGCACTTTTAACCCCAATGACATGGCACCCGCTTTAGTCGACTATCTTGAAGGAGTCCGTCAAGGTGTGATGGAGGCCTCGCAAGCTTCTTCTGCCACGCCATCGGTGGCCGCCGACTGGGCTATGCTTGAGAGATGTGGCCGCTTGGTGTCACGCCATGGTGGCAGGGAAGACGAATACCTCGTGGAGACCAAATGGAACCAGAACTATCCTTACAACTATTTTTGTCCTGTGGGTGATGGAGGTCCAGGAGGCCACTGCTATGCAGGCTGTGTGGCCACCGCTGCCGCCCAGCTGATGAAGTATTGGGACCACCCGTTGCAAGGGCAGGGGAGCTATACCTACACCCCGGAAGACCATCCTGAATATGGCCCCATCACCGTCAATTTCGGCGAGGCCACCTACGATTGGGAGAATATGCCCGTGTCCATTAATGCCAGCTCGCCTCAGGTGCAGATCGAGGCCGTCGCCCAACTTATCTATCACGTGGGCGTCAGCGTCGACATGAACTACCGTCCTTCGAGCAGTGGTGCCGTCACAGGTAGGCTGTGCGAACGCATGCCCGCCTTCTTCTTCTACACCGACCATATGGCTAACCTCTATCGTGAGGAATACACCCATGAGGAGTATATGCGACTGGTGATGGATGCCATCGACATGGACTGGCCCATGGTGCATCGCGGCGGTGGTCATGCCTATGTGCTCGACGGCTACAACGACAACGACATGGTGCACTTCAACTGGGGCTGGAGCGGTAGCAGCGATGGCTGGTTCAACATTGACGAACACGGCTACACCGATGGCGAGAGCGTCATTTACAATTACGTCCCTGCTGAAATCTATGCCGCCACACCCAATGTACCTACCGACTTGAATGTGGTTCCTGCCACCGATGGCACACTTGCGGCTTCCCTCACATGGAAGAATCCGACGCTGACTTTGATCAACCAAAGCCTCAGCGCCATCGACCAGATCGTGGTGGAACGAAACGGCGTTGTGGTCTATGCTGAGGACAACGTCACACCTGGCGCCGAAATGAGCATTGTGGATGAGACAATCCCTTATTACGATGTCTTTGACTATCATGTTTATGCTGTTGTCAACGGACAACGTGGTGCCTCGGCAGTGGCTGAGAAGGTGCTTGTCAGCCCCACCTGCAACTGGAAGGTCATCATGCAGTCGACAGCCTTCCAAGGATGGAATGGAGGTTATGTATCGTTGTACAGTGGCACGGGCAGGGAGATTCGTCGCATGACTACCACCAACTCATCGCCCCAGTCACTTGAAATAGCAGTGCCAGTGGGTAGTGTCAGCTTCGGTTGGACGAGACCCCAATCCAATGTGAACAACCTCACTATCCTTATTAAGGACGCGGAGAACAATACTGTGTACACTTATCAAGGCAATAGTTCCGGATTGGATGAAGGTGTTTTCTTTGTCGCCAACAACGGCTGCGGCAATGAGATGAACGCGCAGGCTCCTTATAACCTAAGAGCTGTTGTGGAAGAAGGCAATGCCATCCTTACCTGGGAGATGACGGGGGCAGAACCTGAATACGGCTACATTGTGTATCGTGACGAGCAACGCTTGGCTATGGTCAGAGACGGTGAGGCACGCACGTACGTCGACGAGAATGTGGTTACGGGCCATTGCTATACTGTCACGGCCTTGTGCCTTGGTGGAGAGACGGAACCGTCCAATGAGACATGTGCTTCGGCGGGCGACTGTATGGGTGCCACTAATTTCTGCTTTGAATACGTAGGCGACCAATACAAGATCAAGCTCTTCTGGGACAGACCTGAGGTCAGCACTGGACTCTCAGGATACTACCTCTATAGGAAGGATGGTGATGACGGTACTTACGAAAGGATTAGGCTACTCGGCTCATCGACTACGTCATACACTGACAATACGGCCAACGTCGAAGGCAACTACTACTATCGTTTATATGCTTACTATGGCGCCATCGACTGCACCTCGGCTCCGGCATCACTCAAGGACGATCCCACGAAGTTCTATCTTAAGGTGTATTATTCGCCTACCGATGTGAATGAAAACGAAGCCTCGGCTCTCAAGCTCTATCCCAATCCGGTTAGACAAAGCCTGAACATCGAAGCCGACGAGATGACCCATGTGGCAGTCTATGATCTGCTCGGACAGATGGTCTATTGTCAGGATGTGAAAGACAATGCGATGACAATCAACGTGTCGGATTGGACGGAGGGTCTGTATCTTGTGAAAGTAAAGACCCTTAACGGGCAGCTGATGCGTCGTGTTTCCGTAATTCATTAATGGAGTATTTTTCAATAATGTCACCCTAAGACGCATACGGTATTGGGAATTTGTCTATATTTGCACCTTTAAAACTATTCAGAATCTAATCTTAATCTCAACAAAAATGAAGAAGTATTTAATGACTTTACTCGCTTTGGTTCTCGGTATCGGGATGGCGCATGCCAAACCCGTCAGCGTGGACCAGGCCAAGAGTGTAGGACAAATGTATGTCCAAGCTAACTTTGAGCAGTCGCGCCAGAGCCAAGACCTTACTTTGGTCTACACCGGCTCCTCCAACCGTGGCGAGGCTTGCTTCTATGTTTTCAACGTCGGCGACCATGGCTTCGTGATTGTTTCGGCCGATGACTTCTACCGTCCCATTATCGGTTATTCTCAAGAGCGTAATTTCGACACGGAGATCAACCCCGAATTGGGCTATATGCTCAACAAGTTGATTGCCTATCGTTCTGGAAGACTCACGGGCAATGCGGTCCCTCAAGTCGCTGCTGAATGGCAGAGTGTGATGAACTCGGGAAAAATGATTTCGCGTAATGGCGGTCGTAGGGAATTCCATCTTGTTCAGACCGAATGGGACCAGGGCTCTCCTTACAACTATTATTGCCCTCAAGCCTCTGGCGGTCCTGGCGGCCGTACCTATGCCGGTTGCGTTGCCACCGCTATGAGCCAAGTCATGAAGTATTGGAATCACCCGCTGCAAGGCACGGGTAGCCATACCGACTACAATTCAGGTTTCGGTGCTTTGTCGGCCAACTTCGGAGCCACCACCTACGATTGGGATAACATGCCGCTTCGTTTGAGAAACAGCTCTCCCCAAGTGGAGATCGAAGCTGTCGCATTGCTTATGTACCACTGCGGTATCGCCGTTGACATGCACTATGCCGTAGATGGTAGCGGTGCCTATTCGAATGATGTCCCTGAAAGAATCCGCCAATACTTTGGTTATTCCAACCAAGCTGTTCTGAAGAGTAGGGATAGTTATTCGTATGCCGACTGGGCACAAATGTTGAAGGAGTCATTCGATATGGAATGGCCGGTCTATTATTCTGGTCATTCTACGGACGGCGGTCACGCCTTTGTATGCGACGGCTATAACGACGATGATTTCTTCTACTTCAACTGGGGTTGGAGCGGCAGCGGTGACGGATTCTTCGATTTCGATCAGATTGAATACAATTCGAGCGACGGAGCTATCTTTAACTTTGTTCCTACCGAGGTTTATAACGCCACACCTCAGGCTCCTACTAACTTTACGGTGACGCCTGCCGCCAACAACGAACTGAAAGCGACGTTGACCTGGACAAATCCCTCCAAGACCATGAACAATACCAACCTGACCAGCATCGACCAAATCGTGGTCCTGCGTGGCGGCGAAGTCGCCTATGTGGAGAACAACGTGACCCCTGGCGCCTCGATGACGATCGTTGACAACAACGTCCCGCGTTTTGATTCCTTCGACTATATGGTCTATGCTGTCTGCTCCGACAGACACGGCAAGTGTGCCTACAGGAGAAACATCAGCTTCGGTCCCACCTGTGGTTGGACGATTAATATCAGCCAAGCTGCCATGAACGGATTCCGCGGCGCTATGATTCATGTGTACAATGCCTCTGGCACCGAGATTGCCCAAGTGACGACTACCAACTCGTCCGTGCAATCTTTCCCAATTGACGTCCCGGTTGGTCATGTTTCCTTTGGTTGGTCGGCCCAGACTTATGGTGATTCCTTCACTATGAACTTCAACATTAAGGACTCGCAGAATGCTACGGTATTTACCTATAATGGTGCTTCCGCCAACATGCCTGAAGGCATCTTCTTTGAGGCCAACAACAGCTGCGGTGGTTCCATCGGTGACGGTGTTCCTACCAATTTGATTGCCCTTGTCGACGGTGAGAATTTCAACAACATCAATGTTTCTTGGGATGGCATCAGACCCGATGGCTATGGATATACGGTTTATCGTGATGGACTGCTTCATCGTCTCATTCCAGAAGGCACATCCTTCGTGGACGAGAACGCTCCTCAAGGCGGTCATTGCTACCGTGTCGGCTTTATGTATTACGGCGGAGAGAATGGCATGTATTCCAACGAGTCGTGTGCCACCTCGGGCGTCTGCTATGCACCAACGGACTTGGATTTCGAGTATACCAACAACTACAAGATTAAACTGAAGTGGGTACGTCCCAATCCCTCGGAAGGACTTTCTGGCTACTATGTCTACAGAAAATACGGTGAGGATGGCGAATACGAAAGGGTGAAACTCCTCGGTCAAGGTGCCACGAGCTATACAGACAACACCACCGCCGAAGATGGCCACTATTATTACAAGCTCTACGCTGTATATAATGACATTGACTGCATCTCGGCTCCGGCCTACTGGATTTATGATCATAACCAGTTCTATCTGCATGTATATTATTCAGCAGATGGTGTCAACGAGTTGGATGAGGCAGAGGTGTCCCTGTTCCCCAATCCTGCCAATAACCGCTTCACTATCGAAGCCCAAGGTCTGAACCATGTGACGGTTTTCAACATGATGGGCCAGAAGGTGTATGAGATGGATTGCCAAGCCGAATCGGTCGACCTCGATCTGAACGTCGAGACAGGCATCTACATGGTGCGCGTTGCCACCGCCAACGGCGAAGTTACCAAACGTATTACTATCATCAGATAATCTTCTGACGACACCAACCCAAAACGGTTGCCTCTTCGCGAGGCAACCGTTTTTTCTTTATTTTCGCGGCCACAATGAAACCGAAGCTTGCCATAGGGATCGTCTTTCTTTTACTGTGTTCCACCACTTGGGCGCAAAACCGTTTCCGTCCGGGCGACGTGGTGCCTGAGCCATACCTGAAGGTTTATGGCACCTTGGGTTTCTTTACCGCTGTTCCCATCTCCGAATCGCTAAAGGCCCAGATGAACGGCTGCTCCTACAAGGCGATGGGAGGCGTCGGCTGGGACGACCTGCGCTATCTGCGTGTACTGCATTGCGACGCCGAGGGCAACGCCGTGGTGGGTGAGATGGTGTGCAACAAGGCCATCGCCGACGACTTGCTGTCGATTCTGAAAGCGTTGTATGACGCGGGATATCCCATTGAGAAGATGCGCCTGGTAGAGTGCTATGGAGGCGATGACGAAGCCTCGATGTATGACAATAATACTTCGTGTTTCAACCAAAGAAGAACGGCGGGAGGAAAGATCTCGAAACATAGCTATGGTATGGCTGTCGACATCAATCCGCGTTATAACCCCTATCTCCGTCAAGGCACCAACCGCAACATCGTCCAGCCGCAAGGCAGCGAGGTGTATCTGGATAGGGGGAAAGACTTCCCTTATAAAATCATGAGAGGAGACCTGTGCTATCGTCTATTTCGTCAGCACGGGTTCCGTTGGGGTGGCGACTGGCTACGGGGCAAGGACTATCAACACTTCGACCGCTCCCAAACCTCGAATCGGTAGCTGTAGTCCACCTGCGGGTCGTCGTCGATGACCTCAAGGTCGACTAATTCCCATTCCTCGAAGTTGATGTAAGGGAAGAAAGTGTCAGCTTCAAATTCCTTATCGAGACGTGTCAGGTAGAGACGGTCGGCCTTGGGCAGGAACTGTTCGTAGATGCTGCCGCCGCCCATGATGAAGACCTCGTCTTCGTTGGAGGCCATCTCGATGGCTTGCGGGATGGAGGTGGCCAACTCGTAGCCTTCGGGAGCCTCGTCCAAACGGTCGGAGATGACGATGTTGCGGCGGTTGGGCAGGGCCTTCTGACCGGGCAATGAGAGCCAAGTGTTATGACCCATGATGACACAATGGCCCGAGGTCACTTTCTTGAAGTGTTTCAGGTCGTTGCTGTTATGCCAGATGAGCTGGTTGTTGATGCCGATGGCTCGGTTGGCGGCCATGGCGACGATAATCGATATTGTCATTTCAGTTGTCAGTTATCAGTTAATAGTTGATAGTTAAGGTCCCTGAGCCCTGAGCCTGTCGAAGGGTCGAAGGGCCGCATTAAATAGATACGTCTCCTTTAATGGCAGGCCACGGGTCGTAGTTCTCTAAGGTGAAGTCATCAAATTTGAAGCCAAAAATGTCTTTCACCTCAGAATTTATTTTCATCGTGGGCAGCGGACGCGGTGTGCGCGACAGCTGCAGCTTCACCTGCTCGATGAGATTGTTGTAGATATGCACGTCGCCGAAGGTGTGGACGAACTCGCCGGGCTGCAGGCCGCACACCTGTGCCATCATCATGGTGAGAAGGGCATAGGAGGCGATGTTGAACGGAACGCCGAGGAAGACGTCGGCACTGCGTTGGTAGAGTTGACATGACAGCTTGCCGTCAGCCACATAGAACTGGAAGAAGGCATGGCAGGGCGGGAGTGCCGCTTTGCCTGCCGCCACGTTGGCGGCGAAGTTCTTCTCATGCTCGTCGGGAAGCACGCTCGGGTTCCACGCCGTGACGATGTGTCGGCGGCTATTGGGATTCTCCTTGATGCTCTTTACCACCTCGGCGATTTGGTCGATACCCTCATTGTTCCAATTGCGCCACTGTGCGCCATAGACAGGACCGAGGTCGCCGTTGGGGTCGGCCCACTCGTCCCAGATGCTCACCTTGTTGTCGTGCAGATACTTGATGTTGGTGTCGCCGCTGAGCAGCCACAGCAACTCATGGATGATGCTCTTCAGGTGCGTCTTCTTTGTCGTTACCAAAGGGAAACCCTCGGAGAGGTCGAAACGCATCTGGTAGCCGAACACGCTGATGGTGCCCGTGCCCGTGCGGTCGCCTTTCTGGACGCCGTAGTCAAGGATATATTGGAGCAGGTCTAGGTATTGTTTCATTTCTTTTCAGGCTCGTGCTTGTATTTGAACAAGATGGCGAACAGGATGCCCACCACGAGGGCGAAGGCGGCGAACACATACCAGGCGTTTGCCCATCCAGCCATCAAGGAGTTGAAGTCAGGCTTGTCGAGGGTGAAGTGGTTGACGACGGCTTGGGCGCAGAACGAACCGATGGTGGCGCCGAGGCCGTTGGTCATCATCATGAACACGCCTTGCGCGCTGCTACGAATCTTCTCGTCGGTGTTTTGGTCGACGAAGAGCGAGCCGCTGATGTTGAAGAAATCGAAGGCCACGCCGTAAACGATCATCGAGAGGATGAAGAGGACGAGACCGAAGCCCGTCGGGCTGCCCGCGCCGAGGAAGAAGAAACGCAAGGCCCAGGCACCGAAGGCGATGAGCATTACCTTCTTGATGCCGAACTTGCGGAGGAAGAAGGGGATGAGCAGGATGCACAACGTCTCAGACACCTGCGAGATGGACGACAGGAATACGTTGTTCTTCACAGCGAAGGCGTTGGCGTATTCAGGCGACTGGCCGAAGGCGTCCAAGAAAGGCGTGGCGAAACCATTCGTCACTTGCAGGCACATGCCCAGGAGGAACGAGAAGATGAAGAACACGCACATTCTGGTGTCTTTGAACAGCGAGAAAGCGCGCAGTCCGAAGGTGTCGACGAATGACTTGCTCTCCACGTTTTTGTTGACGGGGCAGTTGGGCAGGGTGAAGGAATAGATGGCCAGGATGAGACCCCAGGCGGCGGAGACGAACAGTTGCTCGTAGCCGTTCTTATAACCCGTGAAGTTGACGATCCACATCGACAGGATGAAACCGATGGTGCCGAACACGCGGATGGGAGGGAAGGCCTTCACCGTGTCGAGTCCGGCTTGTGTCAGGGCGTTGTACGACACTGAGTTGCCCAAGGCGATGGTCGGCATGAAGAAGGCCACGCTGATGGCGTAGTACGGGAACAGTTGCCCAAAGGTGACGTCAGCGCCATATTTCATGCCCATATAACCAGCCAGGGCCATAAAGACCGCGGCCAGGAAATGGCAGATGCCTAACAGCTTCTGCGCGGGAATCCAGCGGTCGGCCACGATGCCCATCAAGGCGGGCATAAAGAGGGATACAATGCCTTGAATGGCGAAGAATTTACCGATGTTGGCACCCATGCCGATACGGCCCAGATAGATGCCCAACGAGCAAAGATAAGCTCCCCACACCGCGAAGATGAGGAAGTTCATCACAATCAGTCTGAATTTGATGGCTTTCATATTTGTTGATTTAAATATTTAGTAATCATAGATTTGTTTGGCTATTAGCTTTTAGCCGTTAGCATTTAGCTTGGCAGCCAATAAGCTAATAGCTAACGGCTAATGGCTAACAGCTTATAATTTCCTCCCATTGATCTCATCCCGAATCCGCGCCGCTCTCTGGTAGTCCTCGTTATCAATGGCTTCCTGAAGCAGCTCCTCCAAAGTGTCCGTGTCGAGCAGGTCGAGGTTGGTCTTGTCCACTCCTTTATTAATAGGTTCGTCGTCGCTGTCGTCGACCGAAGGCTTCTCCATGTCGTCCATGATGATGCCGGCCTCGTCCATGACGGTCTCATAGGCGTAGATCTCGCATCCGGCGCGTACGGCGATAGCGATGGCGTCGGACGGCCGCGCGTCGACCATGGTGAGGTCGTCGCCTTGCTTGCACACCAGCATGGCATAGTAGACGCCGTCGCGGAAGCGGTTGATGACTACTTCCATCACCTCGATGCCGAATTCCTTGGCGAACCTCAAGAAGAGGTCGTGGGTGAGAGGACGGCCCTTGCGTTGGTGATCGATGCCCACGGCGATACTCTCGGCCTCAGCGCTACCGATGACGATGGGCAGTCGGCGTTGCGAGTTCTTGTCGCCCAAGATCAAGACGTACGCCCCCGTGGAGGATTCGCTGTAGGTCAAGCCTATGATTTCCAAATTGACCTTGTTCATTGCTGCTCATTTTTGGAAGGAGGCGGTGCGTCGCTCCGCTAAAAAACTGATTATTAAGTCTCTATTTCGATGCGAGACCTTCTTCCTTCATTCGTCAAAAGTAAGGACTTTTTTGGAATTGCACAAAAAAAGTTGGCTTTGAGAAAAAATCTGTGAAAAAAATGTTCAACCCAATGCTTTTTGTCCTTATTTTTGTCCCGTCTAAGCATATTGTTTTTAGTCGAAATAATGTCTAACTAAATATCAATCTTATGATTAGCAACAGTATTGTTTATGTTGTGTTAGCTGCCTCTATCTTGGCGCTGACATTTGCTTTCATCTTCTACAAGCAGATGATGAAACAAGACGAAGGTACTGACCTGATGAAGAAGATTGCCGCGCACGTGCGTAAGGGAGCTATGGCTTACCTGAAGCAGCAGTACAAGGTGGTGATCATTGTGTTCGTCATCTTGGCGGCCATTTTCGGCATCATGGCTTACTTCAAATTGCAGAACGGCGTCGTGTGGTTCGCTTTCCTCACGGGCGGTTTCTTCTCGGGTTTGGCTGGCTTCTTCGGCATGAAGACGGCTACCTACGCCTCGGCGCGTACGGCTAACGCCGCACGTAAGTCGCTCAACAGCGGCTTGAAGGTCGCCTTCCGTTCGGGTGCTGTCATGGGTCTCGTCGTGGTGGGCCTCGCCCTCTTGGACGTGTCCGTGTGGTTCCTCGTGCTCAACGGCACGGGCCTGCTGAAGGCCGTCGGAGCTGAGAACGACCTCATCACCATCACCACCACCATGCTGACCTTCGGCATGGGTGCCTCTACGCAGGCTCTGTTCGCTCGTGTGGGCGGCGGTATCTACACCAAGGCCGCTGACGTCGGCGCCGACCTCGTCGGTAAGACCGAGTACAACATCCCCGAGGACGACCCGCGTAACCCCGCCACCATCGCCGATAACGTCGGTGACAATGTGGGTGACGTGGCCGGCATGGGTGCTGACCTTTATGAATCCTACGCTGGTTCCATCTTGGCTACCATGGCTCTGGGCGCTTCCGCCTTCGCCACGGCTGCCGTCGAAGGAATGCAGTTCAAAGCCGTGCTGGCTCCTATGCTCATCGCGGCTGTCGGTGTGTTGCTCTCGCTGATCGGCATCTTCATGGTCCGCACCAAGGAAGACGCTGGCATGAAGCAGCTCCTCGGCGCCTTGAGCCGTGGCACCAACACTGCCGCTATCTTGATCGCCGCCGCTACTTTCGGCATCATGTATCTCCTCTTCGGAAAAGAGACGGGAGAATATGCCAACATGTGGTGGCAGACCTCACTCTCCGTGGTGGTCGGTCTGCTGGCTGGCGTCATCATCGGCAAGGCTACTGAATACTATACCTCGCAAAGCTACAAGCCCACCCAAAAGGTGGCCGAGAGCTCCAAGACAGGTCCCGCCACGGTCATCATCTCGGGTCTCGGACTCGGTATGCTTTCCACGGCTATCCCGGTCGTCACTGTGGGTATCGCCATCGTGCTGGCTTACCTCTGCGCCAATGGCTTCAATATTGAATTCACCGCTGTGAACCTCTCGAGAGGTCTTTACGGCATTGGTATCGCCGCTGTGGGTATGCTGTCCACTCTGGGCATCACCCTGGCTACCGACGCCTATGGTCCCATCGCCGACAATGCTGGCGGTAACGCCGAGATGAGCGGCCTCGAACCCGAAGTGCGTAAGCGCACCGACGCTCTCGACGCCCTCGGCAACACCACCGCTGCCACGGGTAAGGGCTTCGCCATCGGTTCCGCCGCTTTGACGGCTCTGGCTCTGTTGGCCTCCTACGTTGAGGAAATCAAGATCGCCTTGATCCGTATCGGACAAGACCTGCCCAACGGCGTCGAAGCCGCTAAGGCCACTTTGGTCGACTTTATGGAAGCCTATAACGTCAACCTGATGAACCCCGTCGTGCTTGTCGGTGTCTTCATCGGCGCTATGATGGCCTTCGTGTTCTGCGGTATGACGATGAACGCCGTGGGTCGTGCCGCCCAGAAGATGGTGGAGGAAGTCCGCCGTCAGTTCAGTACCATCAAGGGCATCCTTGAGGGTCAAGCCGAACCTGACTACGAGCGCTGCGTGGCCATCTCCACGAAGGGTGCTCAGCACGAGATGCTGGTGCCTTCTATCCTCGCTATCCTCGTCCCGATCCTGACGGGTGTCATCCTGGGTGTTCCCGGTGTCCTCGGTCTGTTGATTGGCGGTCTGGCCACAGGTTTCGTGCTGGCTGTCTTCATGGCCAACTCGGGCGGTGCCTGGGACAACGCCAAGAAGTATGTTGAGGAAGGCAACTTCGGCGGCAAGGGCTCTGAGAACCATAAGGCCACCGTCGTTGGCGACACCGTCGGTGACCCGTTCAAGGACACCAGCGGTCCTTCGCTGAACATCCTCATCAAGCTGATGAGCATGGTGAGCATCGTGATGGCCGGTTTGACGGTCACCTGCCACCTGCTGTAAAAGCTGGCGATAAGCATCAACAATCCCTCAAGACTTTCTTGGGGGATTGTTTTTTTTATTTTGGTACGGTTTTTGCCAAGAATAAAAATTGTTTGAAAAATTGTAAGATTTGAACAACGAACAACAATAATTACTAATTTTGCAACAATTTTAAAATCATAACGAAATGAAGAAAGTGATTTACCTGCTTGGCATCATGCTCCTTATGGCTGGCGTGGCCAAGGCACAAGACACGAAAAACCAACTTGGGCCGAAGATTCAATTCGAAAAGCTTGAACACAATTATGGCGATGTGCCTTACAACGGCAATGGCGAGTGCGAGTTCCGCTTCACCAACACCGGCACCGAGCCTCTGCTGGTCCAGAAGCCCAAGTCGAGCTGCGGCTGCACCATCCCGTCGTGGCCCAACGAGCCCATCCTTCCCGGTGAGTCGGACGTCATCAAGGTGACTTATAGGACCAACCGTCCCGGCAACATCAACAAGACCGTTACCGTGACCTCCAACGCCGTCGACAATCCGACCGTGGTGTTGCGCATCAAAGGCCGTGTGCTCGAACAGTCGGCTGAGGCCCTGCCCGAGAAGAAGAATGACTTCGGCAGCGGCTCGCCCGTCAACAACAACTGATTGAATGCACTTAATCTATTGTCATAAAAGCCGTCTAATGTAGCATTAGATGGCTTTTTATACTTAAAACAACAACCTATGCCACAAATTTCCAATAAAGGTATGGAATTGCCGCAGTCGGCAATCCGTAAACTTGTTCCTTTCGCCGATGCTGCCAAAGAGCGCGGCATCCACGTGTATCACCTCAACATCGGTCAGCCCGACATCGAGACCCCCAAGGGCGCCCTCGCCGCTTTGGCTGATATCGCCCGCGAACTGCCGGGTAGTAAAGGTGTGTTGGAGTACAGCCATTCGGCTGGTATCCCGTCCTATCGTCGTGCGCTCTGCAACTATTATCACCGCCACGGCATCGATGTGACGCCTAACCAAATCCTCGTCACCACTGGCGGCAGCGAGGCCTTGCAGATGGCCTTCACCGTGTGCCTGAACCCTGGCGATGAAATCATCATTCCGGAACCTTATTACACCAACTACAACACCTTCGCCAAACTGTGCGACGCCAAGATCGTCACCATTCCTAGCGACATCAAGACCGGCTTTGCCCTGCCGCCCATTGAGGACTTCGAGAAGGCTATCACGCCGCGCACCAGAGCCATCATGATCTGCAACCCCAATAACCCCACGGGTTATCTTTACACCCATGAGGAGCTGCTGAAGGTGGCAGGTTTGGTCAAGAAGTACGACCTGTACCTCTTCGCCGACGAGGTGTACCGTGAGTTTTGCTACGACGGCCACAAGCACTTCAGCGTCATGCAGCTCGAGGGCCTGGAGCGCAACACCATCCTGTTTGACTCCGTCTCGAAGCGTTACAGCGCCTGCGGTGCCCGTGTGGGCTGCATGGTGACCCGCAACAGCGAGGTCTATGCCACCGCCATGCGTCTGGCTCAGGCCCGTCTGTCGCCGCCGAGCTTCGGTCAGATTTTTGCCGAGGCTGCCGTTGACACGCCGCAGTCATACTTTGATGCCGTGTATAACGAATACATCACCCGTCGTAATGTCATCGTTGAGGGCATCAACAAGATCCCGGGCTGCTTCTGCCCGATGCCGAAGGGCGCTTTCTACACGGTCATAGATCTGCCCATCGACGACAGCGACAAGTTCTGCCAATGGCTGCTCACCGATTTCAGCTACAATGGCGCCACTGTGATGCTGGCTCCCGCCACGGGCTTCTATGCCGATCCCGAGAAGGGACGTCATCAGGCCCGTATCACCTATTGCCTCTGCATCGATGATCTGAAGGCCGCCATCAAGTGCCTTGAGGAGGCCTTGAGGGTGTATCCCGGAAGGTCGAGGAAATAAGGATATCCCTTGATATGAAAAATGCCGCTGGGAAGGTTCTCGGCGGCATTTTTGTTGTTGTTAGTACATCAGGTATTTTGCCCGGATGGTCTTGAAGGCCGCCAGGTCGTTGTTCCACGAGGCTCGGATCTCGTCGGCGCTTTTCCCGTTTTCGATATCCTTTTGCATCTGCTTGTTGCCCGAAAGCAGACGGAAATAGTCTTTAAAGAAGCCTTTGTCCTTCATCTGCTGATAGGCGTCAATGATCCATTCTAAATTCAACTGATTGTCGTTGTTCTCAAAGTCATGGGCGAATTCGACAAGATTCTCGCCACGGCAGCGCTGGCCTTCCAAAAGAGGCTTGGAGGCGCCTGCGGTGCTTGTGGGCGTGAAGGTGTAGCTGCCCCGCATGTCGGGGTGTCCGTAAATCTGGAACGGCGTCTCGGTGCCGCGTCCAACGCTGATGGTGCTGCCCTCGAAGAAACACAAGGTGGGGTAGAGGTAGACCGACTCCCAGTTGGGCAGGTTGGGCGAAGGTTTTACGGGCAACTCGTAGATGGCGTTGCGGTTGTAATCCTTCATCGGTATCACAGTGAGGTCGCAACGGACGCCTCCTTTCATCCAGCTTTCACCGTTCACCATCAGGGCATATTCGCCGATGGTCATGCCGTAGACAACAGGCACTTGATGCATCCCCACAAAGGAGGTGTTTTCTGGCTTCAGCACGGGGCCGTCCACATAAAAGCCATTGGGGTTGGGACGGTCAAGGACGATGACGGGGAGCTTGTTTTCGGCAGTGGCTTCCATCACGTAGGTCATCGTGGAAATATAGGTGTAGAAGCGTACGCCAACATCCTGTAAATCAAAGAGAATAATGTCGACACCTTGCAGCATCTCCGCCGTGGGCTTCTTGTTTTTTCCGTAGAGCGACACGATGGGCAGGCCCGTCTTCTCGTCCTTGCCGCTGTTCACCTTGGCGCCGGCGTCGGCGGTGCCACGGAAGCCGTGCTCGGGGGTATAGATCTTACGCACGTCAATGCCCAAAGAAAGCAAAGTGTCCACCAAATGCGTCTCGCCGATGATGCTGGTCTGGTTGCCTACGACGCCGACCCGTTTCCCTTCAAGAAGCGGTAGGTAGTCATCGAGTTGCATAGCGGATGAAACGTAGTGGTCCTTGTCGACGAATGCCAGGGTCGGTTTGTCGTCGGGTTGCGAGACTTGGGCGTACACGGGTGCCATCAAAGCGAGGCAGAAGAGGGCGATTGCAAAGAAATGTCTTTTCATGTCGGTTTTATTTTTACTTTTGCAAAATTATTGAAATTCCTACAAATGTCGGGCCCAAAATTCATAGCGCAACGAATTTTTTCGCTCTCGAAGGAAAATCTTTCCTCGACGGTGATGCGATTGGCCGTTGCGAGCGTGGCTTTGGCCATCATTGTGATGCTTATTGCCTGGGCTGTGGTGGTGGGTTTCAAGAACCAGATCCGTGACAAGGTGATCGGCTTTGTGGCGCCCATCCATGTGCAGGCCTTGGACGTGAACGAGTCGGTAGAGGAGACGCCGTTTGCTATGGATTCGCTGTTGGCTAGCAGGTTAGGTTCTATGGATGGCATCGTCCATTACCAAATGGTGGCCAATAAGGCGGGCATGATCAAGACCGACGACGAGATACAGGGTGTCATCTTGAAGGGCGTGGACGAGAATTACGACTGGTCGTATTTCGGCAAATGCCTTATTGGCGGCGAGGTGCCCCAATACACGGCAGACGAACGCTCGACGGAGGTGCTGGTCTCGAAAGTGATTGCCGACAAGATGCTGCTCAATGTGGGTGACGATGCGCGTGTGTGGTTCATCGACAAGGACATGCAGGCGCGTGGACGCAAGTTTACGGTGAAAGGCATTTTCGAGACAGGGCTCTATGAGTTTGACGAACGTTATGTCTTCGCCGACCTCAACCAAATCCGCAAGCTGAACGGATGGGAAGACAACGAGGCGGGCAGGGTAGAGGTGGCCTTGGACGAGGACGCCGACGCCGACCAGGTGTACGAGACACTGCGCTATTCCTTGCCATATAATCTGGCGTGCTATACCGCTCGCGAGAGCAATCCGCAAATCTTTGACTGGCTCGACCTGCTCGACGCCAACGTGTGGCTCATCATGGCGTTGATGCTGCTTGTGGCGGGCATCACGGTGGTCAGTATGCTGCTGATCATTATCATCGAGCGCACCTCGACCATCGGTTTGTTGAAGGCCATGGGTGCGAGCAACAAGTTCGTCCGTGAAGTGTTCTTGCGCCGTTCGCTGCGTATCCTGCTCATCGGCATGCTCATTGGCAACGTCATAGGATTGGGCTTCTGCTTCTTCCAGCAATATACTGGCCTCATCAAGCTCGACGCTGCCACCTATTATCTCTCTGCCGTGCCCATTGAGATGCATCTCAGCACGGTGATCCTCATCAACTTGGGAACGTTTTTGCTTTGGGTCTTGATGCTACTCATCCCCACATCGGTCATCAACCGTATTAGTCCCACTAAGTCGATTCGATTTGAATAAGCGAAAAAATCACGTTTTTTGACCTTCGTTCCATTTATTTGCCTATTTTAGCCGCCGAATCAACAACAATATGATGAAAGACTTTACAATTGTGCCGCTGAAAGGCTACGGTGAAATACCTTTCGGGATGACCCTTGACGAGACCGTCAAACTGCTCGGTATGCCCGACTTCTATGAGGAGTTGAGCGATATGGAAGAGACGGGCAACCGCTCCGTCTTTTACGAATACGACGCCATCAAGACGAATATCTACTTCGAAGGCATCACCAAATCGGTGGTGGCCTGCTTCGAGACGGAGAACGAGGCGGCGACGCTTTATGGCAAGAAGGTGTTTGGCCTCAAGAAAGACGAGGTTGTCAAGCTGATGAAAGACAATGGCTACAAGGAGCTGGAGGAGGAGACCGAGGACGGCGAGCTGCGTGTGTCGTTCGAGGACGCCTTGGTTGACTTCTTCTTTGAGGATGACAAGATGACCGCCGTCAGCTGGGGTGTTCTTGTTGACGAACAAGGGGATATTATTTAATGAAGTCAAGTAAACTACAACAGAAATACGATGCTTTTGTGTCGTATTTCGAAGAGCATATGCCCGTGGCGGAATCGGAGCTGCGGTATGAGAACCCGTATCAGCTCTTGGTGGCGGTGATCTTGTCGGCGCAGTGTACCGACAAGCGTGTCAACATGACCACACCTGCTTTGTTTCAACGTTTTCCCACGGCACAAGCCATGGCTGATGCCACGGTAGACGAGATTTACACCTATATCAAAAGCATCTCCTATCCCAACAACAAGGCGAAGAATCTGTCGGGTATGGCCCAAACTCTCGTCAGCGATTTCAATGGCATCGTTCCCGACAATTTGGAGGACTTACAGAAGTTGCCCGGCGTGGGTCGCAAGACCGCCAATGTGATGATGGCCGTGGCCTTCAACCAACCTGCCATGCCTGTCGACACCCATGTGTTCCGTGTGGCCAACCGCATCGGCTTGACTAAGAACTCGAAAAATGTGTTGGAGACGGAGAAGACCTTGGTGGCCCATCTGCCCAGGGAAGTCGTTTCCAAGGCCCACCATTGGCTCATTCTGCATGGGCGCTATGTCTGTATAGCAAGAAAGCCGAAATGCGCTGAGTGCGGCATCACGGCTTTCTGTGACTATTTCCAAAAGAAACAAAAAGAGGCTTAATTGCTTCTCGAAACCTCCAGTTTCCCAATTTCCACTTCGTTGTTCTCGGAGATGATCTCGATCCAGGTGTTGTCTTCGCTGAACCACTTGTATTGCGAGCCGATGCGGAAGATGAAGGTCTTCTCCTCTTCGGTGGCCGCGATGGGCAGCACGAAGCCACCGTTCTTTCCGCCGGCGCCGCCGAACGAGACAATCATCGGGAAGGTCTTCTCGGGATGCGGGTTGCGCACCTTGATGATGATGTAGTTGGAGCGACGCACAGCCACCTCGATCTTATTGAAATCGAAGCGTTTGGCTTCACCAGCGGCCAGCAACAGGGGCTCGCTGTTGAGCTCATACAGTTTGTTCTGCTCGATGATCTCGCCGATGCGGGCGATCATCTGTGTGGGGTAGGGATCCAAGCCAAGTTCCTCGGCCTTGGTGTAGGCTTCGATGGCTTTGTCGAAGGTGTTGGTCTTGAAGTTGGCGTCGCCTTCCTTGACGAATTTCTCATATTGGCTGCGCAGGGCGGCGATACGGTCGCTTTCCGACTTCTGGGCAATGGCCAGTTGTGCGGCGGCTGTCGGATCTTCAGGTTTGTATACCAAAGCCGTCTGGTAGTGCGTGATGGCTTCGGCGAAATTCTCGGCGCTTAAGGCGCTGTTGCCGGCGCTCATGGCATTGTTGTAGTTGGCTTCGATTTCCGCTGCCCTTTGGGCGAAGATGCCGTCGATCTCGCGGATTTTGGCGGTGGCGATGGCGTTGCCCTCGTCGAAAGCCACGACCTCTTGGTACTTCAACTTGGCGTTGGCATATTCCTCTTGACCGAACAAGGCGTCGGCGGCCTCCAGCATGCTCTTGATGGTGGCTTGACGCTCGGCTTCGGCGGCTGCCAGCGCAGCTTGGCGCGCTGCCTCTTCCTCGGCGGCGATGCGTGCTGCCTCGGCTTCGGCTGCTAGACGAGCTGCCTCTTCCTCAGCGGCGATACGGGCGGCCTCTTCTGCGGCCAGACGAGCGGCTTCCTGCTCAGCGGCCAGACGCGCCGCCTCTTGTTCCGCTGCTATGCGAGCGGCTTCAGCTTCTGCGGCCAAACGGGCAGCCTCTGCCTCAGCAGCCAGACGAGCGGCTTCTTGCTCCGCCGCGATACGCGCTGCTTCGGCTTCGGCGGCCAGACGCGCCGCCTCCTGTTCTGCGGCGATACGAGCAGCCTCTTCAGCGTCTTGCTGTGCGATGAGCGGGTTGAGACGGGCGATCATATCGGTGGCATAGGCGTCGTCTTTCACTACCGCCAGCGCGCTTTGGTACTGTGTTTTGGCTTCTTTATACGCCTTGCTCTCATAGAGTTGGTCGGCCACAGCGATGATGCCGTTGTATTGGTCGGCGATGCCTTTTGCGTTTTGGTATTCGTTGCGCTTGGCGTTGGCTTCCATGTCGTTGGGGAAGAGCTCCAGGGCTTGGTTGACCTTTTCGATAGCCGCCTCGTAGTTCTTGCGGAGCCCGAACTGACGGCTTTCTTCCATCAGCTTGTCGAAGCGGGCGACTTTTTCGTTGTAGAGTTGCTTTTTCTGTCGCGCTTCGGCTAGTTTCTCCTTGGGCAGCTTGTCAGTTGGGAAGATCTCGAGGGCCGTCTCGAATTGCATGATGGCGGCGTCGAAGTTGTCCTCGGCCAAAAGGCTCTCGCCCAGGCTCATGGCGGTGTCGTAGGCGTCTTGTTTGTCTTGGCGTTCCTGAAGGATGGCGCGCGCCGCTTCAGCCTGTCCGCCCACATATTTGTCGTTGGGGAAGACTTTCAAGGCTTGTTCGTATTCCGAGAGGGCCTCTTCGTACTTCTGCTGGCCATAGTATTGGTCGCCGGCGTCAAGATGGGCGTAGAACACCTCTTGTCGAGCGCCGTCCTCTTGAATCTTCTTTACCGATTCCTCCAGTTTTTTCTTAGCGGTGGGGTCGTTGGCTTTCTGCTTCAGCGCCATCTCGAAGTAGGTCTTCGCGCTGATGTAGTCCTTGGCGTTGAACTTGTCGTTGCCTTTCTTCATCAGCGACTCGTACGACTCGGCGTTTTGAGCCTGGAGGGTGGTGGTGGCACCCAACACGAGCGCGGCGCCAAACAACAGGGAGAATATGAGTTTTTTATTCATTTTTCTGTTTTTAATCTCTTTTTAACGGACAAATCCTGTTATTATTGTAAGACTGGATTAAATCCTTCCATCTTTGATGGTGATGGTGCGGTCCGACATGGCGGCCAGCTCGGGGTTGTGGGTGACGATGATGAAGGTCTGATTCATCTCGTTGCGGAGACGGAAAAAGAGTTGATGCAGCTCTTGTGCCGACTTCGAGTCGAGGTTGCCCGAAGGCTCGTCGGCCAGCACCACGGCGGGATTGTTGATGAGGGCGCGGGCCACGGCCACGCGTTGTTGCTCACCGCCCGACAGTTGCGACGGCTTGTGGTCCTTTCTCTCGGTGAGATTCAGATAGTCAAGTAGTTGTAAGGCTTTCTCGGTGGCTTCTTTCTTACCCATGCCGCCGATATAGGCAGGGATGCAGACGTTCTCGAGCGCCGTGAACTCGGGCAGCAGGTGATGGAACTGGAACACGAAGCCGATCTTTTGATTGCGGAAGGCGGCGAGCTGTGTGTCGTTCAGTTCGCTGACTTCTGTGCCGTCGATGACGAGCTGTCCGCGGTCAGCTTTGTCCAAGGTGCCGATGATGTGGAGCAGCGTCGACTTGCCTGCGCCCGAGGCGCCAACAATGCTGACGATCTCGCGTTTGGCGATATGGAGGTCGATGCCTTTGAGCACCTCAAGGCTGCCGTAGGATTTATGGATGCCTGTCGCTTGAATCATACAATGTCAATTTGGCTGCAAAAATACAAAAAAATAAGGACTTCGAAGGAAGTCCTTTATTTCGTGACCCGGTTGGGATTCGAACCCAAGACCCACAGCTTAGAAGGCTGTTGCTCTATCCAGCTGAGCTACCAGGCCATCGTTTTTGCGGCTGCAAAAGTACGACTTTTTTTATTGCGTGGGTCGTTTTCGGCAAAAAAATCCCGAAAAATATCGGCTTATTCCTCGTCCTTGGGGACGTAAGGATGGTGCGGGCGTTTCGGCTTGGCGGGTTTCTCGGGTTTGGGCGTGGCGGCAGGCTGTGGACGTGACTTCTTGACTTGCAGCTCGTTACCCATAAAAACTGTCTCGTCGGTCTCCACAATGGCTTTGTAGGCCTCGTCGTCGTTGGGCATCTCCACAAATCCATAGCATTTCGAACGACCCGTCTCGTGGTCCATAATGACCTTGCACGACTCCACCGTGCCGAATTGTTCAAAAAGTGCCCTCAAATCCTCTGCGGTGGTCTTGAAGGCTAATTTGGCGACAAAAATTTTCATAACATTACAATTTAATGTACCGCAAAGATATACAATTATTTCAATGTTGTAACAAATAATGGGAGAATTTTTTGTTTGAGGCGTATATTTCCATTTCTGACAACAAAAAAAGCGAAGCCTTGCTTCGCCTTAGTTGTGGGGGAGGGTGGACTCGAACCACCGAACGGATTCCCGGACAGATTTACAGTCTGTTGCAATTGCCACTATGCGACTCCCCCATGAAATGAATGAACGTTGTGTCTTTGTTTGACGGGGCAAAAGTACATCTTTTTTCCGTACCTACAGCAAAACTCCACGAATTTTTTCGCACCTTTGCAGCACGAATACAAATAGAACATGAGATACGATTTCGACAAGATTATCGATCGCGCTGATACCAACTGCGTTAAGTATGATTTGAGGAAGCAAGTGTTCGGCAACGCCGACGTGCTGCCCATGTGGGTGGCCGATATGGACTTCGAGACGCCCGACTTCGTCCGTGAGGCGGTCATTCAACGCGCGGAGCATCCTGTATACGGCTACCATTTCAAAGACAAGCCATATTTCGAGTCCATCGCGGGATGGCTGAAACGCCGGCACCAGTGGGAGGTGCCGACGGAATGGATGTCGTTCACCCCTGGTGTGGTGTGCGGCTTCAATATGGCTGTGATGGCTTTCACGCAGCCTGGCGATGAAATCATCATTCAGCCGCCCGTCTATCCGCCTTTCCATCATGCGGTGGGCAGCCATGGCCGAAAGTTAGTGTATAACACTTTGGTGGATCGAGGCGAGGGCTATGAAATCAATTTCGACCAACTGGCCGAGCAGGCTAAGACCGCAAAGATGCTTATACTCTGCAATCCCCACAACCCCGTGGGCCGTTGCTGGACACGCGACGAGTTATTGCTTTTAGGCGAGATCTGCTTGAAGAACCATGTCTTGGTCATCTCCGACGAGATCCATTGTGACTTGGTTTTGCCAGGTTACAAACACACGCCCTTTGCCACATTGGGCCATCAATATGCCATGAACAGCATTACCTTCCATGCCGCCTCCAAGACGTTCAATTTGGCGGGTCTGGCCACCTCTACGGCCATCATTCCCAATGAATTCCTACGCAAGATATACGTCGCCTACGTCGAAGACATGGAAGCGCATCTCGGCAACATCTTCGGGAAGGTGTCGACACAGGCGGCCATGACCTACGGCGACGAGTGGCTCGGACAGTTGTTGGACTATGTACAAGGCAATATCGACTATGTATCCGAATTCCTGACAAAGAATCTGCCTAAGGTAAAGTTCCACAAGCCGCAGGCCACCTATATGATGTGGCTCGACTTCAACGGCTACGGCCTTTCGGAAGAGGAGCTTTGGCTCAAGATGACGCAAGAGGCCAGCTTGGGCTTCAACCGAGGCAAGGATTTCGGCGAGGCGGGCAGTGGCTTCTTCCGCGTCAATCTGGCCTGTCCGAGGGCCACGGTGGAGGAGGCGATGAAACGATTGGTGGCCGTGTTTGGTTAAAACAAGTTCCTTTATGCCTGTAGCCACTTGTACTTGGCCAAGGAATGAATCGGTAACAACGGAATTAAGATTGGGGTCTTTTTGACGTAGGCCTGATATTCCGGGTTGTCTCCGTAGACTTCGTTTTGTCGCAGTTCGAGTCGGCGTGCCCCGCTGAACATCACATAGAGGATGCCTAAATAACCGATGGCGGCGATGACCCATTGCCACACATTGAGACCTGCTCCGATGCCGCTGATGAGACTGCCCGTCCAGATGACAACTTCCCCTAAATAATTGGGGCAACGAACGATACGGTAAAGACCCGTGGAAACAAACCGCTTGGGGTCTTTCTTCTTGGCAGCGGATTTCTGCGCGTCGCTAAGGGCTTCCAAGGCGATGCCGAGCAGTATGACGACCGCCCCGATCCAAGCCCATAGGTCGTTCACGGCCTGGCCTTCAGCGGTGTTGGCCAAACGGAAGGCCAATGGACTTACTTGCGCCACATAGAGGATGGCACAGAAAAACCAAACCATCAAAACCACGCCGAGAGGCTTTTTCTGCTGAAGGGATGGGTCATAGAGTATTTTGCGATAGGCGGCGGCTTTGTGCTCCCGAATCAGCAGGTAGGTGCCGAGACGACAACCAAAAACAAGCAACAGCAAACAGAGTACCGCTGTCGCAGGGGTGATGAAACCGTGGAAAAGGATGGCTGTTGTGATAGCCAATGCGGCTACACCATAGCCGTAACCAAGGCTGAAGAAATAAATGAAATAAAACCACCCAACGGCGGAGATGAGGAGCGAAACGCCTAATAAAACCAACAGATAGGTCATGATGTTTAGTTAATTGGTTGTAATTGGATGCAAAGATAGCCTTTTTTCTCGTTGCACAAACAGAAAAGCCCGCCGAAGCGGGCTTCCTTATCATTGTTTGAGTCTTCTTTATTTCAATTTCTTATAGCCATACACTGCCAAATCGCCCAATTCTTCTTCGATGCGGAGAAGTTGGTTGTACTTGGCCATGCGGTCGGAGCGGCTCAACGAACCGGTCTTGATTTGGCCGCTGTTGGTGGCCACGGCGATGTCGGCGATGGTGGCATCCTCGGTCTCGCCCGAGCGGTGGCTCGTGACGGTGGTGTAACCGTGACGGTGGGCCATCTCGATGGCGTCGAGGGTCTCGCTCAAGGAACCGATTTGGTTCACCTTAATCAGGATGGAGTTGGCGCAACCCAGTTGGATGCCCTTCGAGAGGAAGTCGACGTTGGTGACGAAGAGGTCGTCGCCGACGAGCTGGCAGCGGTCGCCGATGCGGTCGGTGAGCTTCTTCCAGCTGTCCCAGTCGTTCTCGTCAAGGCCGTCCTCGATAGAGTCGATGGGGAACTTGTTGATGAGGTGCTCGAGATAGTCGATCTGCTCGTCGGAGCTCAAGCGTTTGCCGTTCGGGTCTTTCTTCTTGCCGTCCTTCAGTTGGCTGTAGTCATAGTAGTATTGGCCGTTTTCAAGGAAGGCGAACTCAGAAGCGGCGCAGTCCATGGCGATCTTGACGTCCTTGCCAGGCTCGTAGCCGGCTTCCTTGATGGCGTCGCAGATGATGGTGAGAGCGTCTTCAGTATCGTTGAGGGCAGGGGCGAAGCCGCCTTCGTCGCCGACGGCGGTCGAGAGGCCGCGTTTCTTCAGCAGCTTGGCAAGGGTGTGGAACACCTCGGCGCCCATGCGCAGACCCTCGCGGAAGCAAGGAGCGCCCACAGGACGGATCATGAACTCCTGGAAGGCGATGGGGGCGTCGCTGTGTGAGCCGCCGTTGATGATGTTCATCATCGGGACGGGCAGCGTGAAGGTGTTCGTGCCACCGATGTAACGGTAGAGCGGGATGTCAAGATAGTTGGCGGCGGCTTTGGCGACGGCCAACGAGACGCCGAGGATGGCGTTGGCGCCCAACTTCGACTTGGTCTTGGTGCCGTCCAAAGCGAGCATCTTGTGGTCGATGGCGCGCTGGTCAAGAGCCGACATGCCGACAATGATAGGGGCGATGATCTTGTTGACGTTCTCAACGGCTTTCAGGGTTCCCTTGCCGCCGTAGCGCTTCTTGTCGCCGTCACGCAGCTCGAGGGCTTCGTGTTCGCCGGTCGAGGCGCCCGAAGGCACCGAGGCGCGACCCATGACGCCGCATTCCAATGTCACATCCACTTCAACCGTGGGGTTGCCGCGAGAATCCAGGATCTCGCGAGCGATGATTTTCTCTATTCTCATGATATTTAGATATTTAAGATTTAAAGATTCAGTTTGTTTGTGCGGCCCTTCGACATGCTCAGGGACCGCTTTATTTTCGTGGCAAAAGTAGTAAAAAACTAATTAGAATAATAATCCCGTTTCGGCATTTTCGTGTTGTACGCCAATCATCGCCTCAAATTCGGCCTCGGTGATGATGGGGATACCCAACGATTCGGCTTTCTTGCGTTTCTCGGGACCCATCTTGTCGCCTGCCAGCACATAGTCGGTTTTGCCGGAGATGCTGCCTACGTTCTTGCCGCCATAGGCCTCGATGGTCTCCTTGATGCCGTCGCGGGAGTAGTGCGCGAACACGCCGCTCACCACAAATGACTTGCCTGCCAGCACCTGTTCCTTGTCGGACGCGGCTTGCTCAGCCATGGCGAACTGCAATCCCGCTTGCTTCAGCCGGTTGACGATGTCGATATTACGCTCGTCATCGAAGAAGTTCCTCACGGACAAGGCGATCTTCTCGCCGATTTCGTTGATCTCGGTCATCTCTTCGACACTGGCGCCGATAATATGGTCGATGTCGCGCAGGGCCTTGGCCAGCACCTTGGCCACCGACTCGCCCACGAACTTGATGCCCAAGGCAAATAGCACTCGCTCAAAGGGCACCGACTTTGACTTCTCGAGGGCGTCCAGTATGTTCTGGGCGGTCTTCTCTTTGAAGCTGACCTTGCGTGTAGCGATGGGCAGCAGGCTGAACTCGTCTTCTATGGTGATGACTTTTTCCAAGCCGAAGAGTTTATCGTAGGTGAGGTCGTACAGATCGGCGACATTGCGCACGAGACCTTCCTCGTAAAGCAGCTCCACCTTGCCTTCGCCGAGGCTCTCGATGTTCATGGCCTTACGTCCGATGAAATGCTCGATGCGACCACGGATCTGCGGCGAGCAGCCCGAGCTGTTGGGGCAATACCATGCCGCTTCGCCTTCGTTTTGGACGAGCGCGCTGCCGCAAATCGGGCAGGTTTTGACAAACTCGACAGGCTGTGCGCCTGCCTGACGCTTGTTGAGGTTCACGCCGATGATTTTCGGTATGATCTCACCGCCTTTCACCACGGTGACGGTGTCGCCATAGTGCAGGTCGAACTGGCGGATGAAGTCCTCGTTGTTTAAGGTGGCGCGTTTCACCGTTGTACCCGCCAACTGCACGGGTGCGAGATTAGCCACAGGGGTGATGGTGCCATGTCGTCCCACTTGGAAGTCGACGCTTTGCAGCTCGGTCTCCACTTCCTCGGCCTTGAACTTGTAGGCGATGGCCCATTTCGGCGACTTGGCCGTGTAACCCAAGACCTGCTGTTGTGCATAACTATTGACTTTCAATACGATGCCGTCGATGGCGAAAGGCAGTTCGTGGCGTTTCACATCCCAATAGTCGATGAACTCGAAGATCTCGTCGATGGTCTTGCAAAGCGCCATGAAGTTGGAGATGTTGAAACCCCATTTTTTGGCGGCCTGCAGGCTTTGGTAATGGGTCTGGTAGCGGCTCTCGAGGCCGTCCATCATCATATAGTAGCAGTAGTTGTCAAGGCGGCGTCGCGCCACCTCCTTGGAGTCTTGCAGTTTCAGCGTACCGGCGGCGGCGTTGCGAGGGTTGGCGAACAGGTCGTCGCCAGCCTCGGCGCGGCTTTCGTTGAGGCGGTTGAAGCTTTCGAAAGGCATCACAATCTCGCCTCGCATCTCAAAGAAATCTGGGAAGTCGCCGTGCAGTTTGAGTGGCACGGTGCGTATGGTGCGTACGTTGGTGGTCACGTCATCACCTTGAGCGCCGTCGCCACGGGTCACGGCTCGGACGAGAAAGCCGTTTTCGTATTGCAGGCTGATGGAAAGTCCGTCGAATTTCAACTCACAGCAGAACTCCACCTCGTCATCGATGGTCTTCTTGATGCGGCTGATGAAGTCGGCGATTTCCTCACGGCTGTAGCTGTTGGCTAACGACAGCATGGGATAGCGGTGTTGCACGCTTTGGAACTCCTTGGTGATGCCGCCGCCCACGCGTTGGGTGGGAGAGGCTGTGGAGAGGTACTCGGGGAACTCCTTCTCCAGGCGCGCCAGCTCCTCGAGTTTCATGTCGAACTCATAGTCGCTGATGGTCGGCTTAGCCAGGATGTAGTAGTTGTAGTTGTGTTGCTCCAACTCCTCGCTGAGCGCCGCAATACGCTGACGGGCTTCTTCTTTGTTCATAATTGAATGTATTTCAACGGGTTGACGTTAAGAACCCAAAGCAGAAGTCCCACCGCTACAATCGAAATGATGGTTCCGATGAGGGTCATCAGGGCCCCCTTGGGATTGCGGCGGATGAAGAGGATGATCAGTATGCTCAATACGACAAAGGCACTCTCGTACCACACGCAGACGCCCAATCCTAGCATGAGGCCGGCGATCAGGAACGAGGTACGGTGGACGTTTTCCTTGAGGTTGTTTTGTCTCAACACCTCTTGTCTCAACACCACATTGGCGCCATAAAGCAACAGGGGCAGGCCCAAGAAAGCGCTGGCGTTCTCGATGATGCCAAACGAGGGCATCACGATGCTAAAGGCTGGGATAAGGGCCAAAAGCCATGCGGTCTGCTTGTTGGAGGCCAGGTCGCAGAGGCGATAGACCATCGAGACGGTGAACAGCGATACAGTGGCATATAAGGCGCGACTCAACATCATCAGTCCCGGTCCCGACGACTCACCGATGCCGAAGAGCGATTTCATCTTTTCCAAGAAACCTATGAAAAGGGTGGGGTGCTGCAACTCACGGTTGGAGCCAAAGCCGGGAACGAAGATAACCACGAAGATTCTCACCGCGATGGCGATGAGCATCAGCGAGGTGAAAGGATGACGTTCTTTAAAAAGTCTAATTCTTTGAAACATTATCATGTTGATTTAAAACGCAAAAATACGAAAGTTTTTGTAATTTTGCAGCGTTTTAGTTCAAACGAAGAATCTAACTTTAAATTATCAATATCATGAAGAAATTAGCAAAAGTGTTCGCCTTGGCCTTCTTGATGGTCGTGGGCGGTCAAGCCATGGCGCAGACCCATGGTTACATGGCTTTGGGAGCTTCTTTCCCGATGAGCGAATTCGGTGATGGAACCACCTTCACTAACACTGCCTTAGGTGGTAACTACGATGACGGCGGCGCCGGCATTGGTTTCAACGCAGGCCTGAAATGGTACTTTGGCGTTGGCGTGAAAGGTCTCAACGTGTTGCTTTCTGTCGATGGTTTCTACAACGGTCCTAGTGGTGACATGAAAGACTATTACAAAAAGATGAGGAGTGACATGGAAGCATGGTGCGATAATGTTTCTGTGACTTCCCCTAAGTACATCAATGTTCCCGCGATGTTGGGCTTGAACTACTCCTATGATATCAACAACCAACTTGGCATCTTTGCCGAGGCCGGCATTGGTGGCAACATGCGTTTTATCACGGACTACAACGTGAAAGGTACTTCCAAAATCTTGGGATTGAAGAATACCTCTACTTATGACTATGAGAATGCTTTTACTCTCGCATGGCAGGCTGGCGTGGGTGTCGAAGTGAGCAAGAGCCTCGTCATCAGCTGCAGCATCTACGACTTGGGCAAGGCTCCCGTCAAGGGTGAATTGACCAGCATTGTGGAAGGCGTTGGAGCCCCCACGGTTGATTTTGAATACGGCGATGCCCATCCTTTTATGCTTGTCGGCCGCATTGGTTTCAAATTCTAAGTATTAACAGCATAAAAAAACGAAAAGCGAAGCGTCGAACCGGCGCTTCGCTTTTTATGTTGTGTTGATCCCTCTGTTTTGTGAAGGAAAAAGAAAATTCTTTTGCGATTGTTTGGATTTCACGTTTTTATTTCGTTATTTCGTGCCATCAAATCAATGTGTTATGGCACAAAACAAGAAACGCAAGCGTCGCAACTACCAGTATCACGCGATCACCTTCAAGTTGTCGAAGGGCCAGTATCGCTCGTTGCGCAACTATTGCAAAGCCCGTAGGACAACGCCCATCAAATTGATCAAGAAGAACATAGCGCGTTTCATCACGGCCTACGAGTATGAAGTGCCGCAAGAGTTGTATCTCACCGAGAACCAATTGGATTTGTTTGAGGAAACCACCTTGTAGTGTTTGAGGGTTGCTGAGCCTGTCGAAGCACCCTTGCAACCTCCTGGAACCCTATTTTTGGTTGAACGGGATCCTGTTCTGTATCGACCGTCCCAACGTCACCTCGTCCACGTATTCCAAAGCGTCGCCCACGGCGATGCCTTTCGAAATCACCGAGATTTTCCCCTTGAAGTCGTTCAGTTGTCTGAAGATGTAGAAATTGGTCGTGTCGCCCTCGATGGTGGCGGGCAGGGCCAAGATGATTTCCTTGATGTCTTCACGTTGTGTGCGTTGCACCAATTGGGTGATCTTCAGGTCGTTGGGCGAGATGCCTTCGATAGGGCTGATGACGCCGCCCAGCACGTGGTAAAGTCCATTGTAGGACGCCGTCCGCTCGATGGCCAGCACGTCGCGCATGTCGGCCACCACACAGAGCGTGTTCTCGTCACGCCGAGGATTGCCACAGATGGAGCATACCTTGGTGTCGCTGATGTTGTAGCACCGCTCGCACAGCATGATGTTGTGCTTCATTTTCAGCAGCGCGTCGGCGAGTTGCTCGGTCTCCAGCGTGTCTTCGTTGAGCAGATGCAACGCCAAACGCAGGGCCGTTTTCTTTCCGACGCCCGGCAACTTCGAAAGCGACTCAACCGCGTTCTCCAACAATATAGATGAATATTCTGCCATACAATATTTGGCGCAAAAATAAGTTATTTCCTTAAATTTGCAGCCTCAAAACCGAAATAATCATGAAAAGATATTGCATACTCCTTGCCGCTCTGTTGTTTGCCGTGGCAGCTGTGGCTCAAGACTTCAACCAGACCGACTCGAAAGGCCGTAGACAGGGGCAGTGGCGCGATTTTTATCCCAATGGCCAAATGCGCTATGAAGGCCAGTTCAAGAACGACAAGTGCAAGGGCACCTTCCGTTATTACGACGAGCAAGGCAGGCTGAAGGCCACCAACGAGTTCGACAAGTCGGGAGAGAAGGCGCTAAACAAGACCTATGCTCCTAATGGAAGGGTAATCGCAACAGGCTATTACTTGAACCAGAAGAAAGACGGCGAGTGGAAATACTTCGATGCCAGTTCTGGGCAAGTTAGGCTTGTGGAAGAAAACAAGGACGGCAAAGTCCATGGCTGGTCGAAGCTTTATAACCCCAACAACGGGGTGCTGGCCGAGGAGATGCAATATGTCGACGGCAAGCCTGAAGGTCCCTGCCGCAAGTATTCCGACACGGGTGTGCTGATGATGGAAGGACAATATCACAACGGACTGCTTGAGGGACCCGTCAAGACGTATTATCCCAGCACCGCCTTGAAGGAAGAGGGACAATACACAAAAGGAGAGAAGTCAGGGGTTTGGAAGACCTACAACGAAGACGGCGACGTCATCCTTGAAGAGTCGTTTACTCCTCAAGAGATCCGTTAATCACTCGCATCTTTTCAGGTAATCCTCCAGGTTGGGACGGCCGTATTGGTCGGCCAGTTTGTAGTATTCGCAAGCCTTATCCTCGTCGTGCATCAGGTAGTAGGTCTTGCCGAGGTTGAAATAGGCGTCGGCATAGTCGGGCTTCAGCGCGATGGCGGCCTCGAAATCGGCGATGGCGCCTGGGTATTGTTTCGCGTTGATGCGGGTGCAGCCACGATAATAGTAGGCTTCGTAGTTTTGCTTGTCGTACCGTATGGCTTTGGTGAGCAATTTCTCGGCTTCGTCGAAGTTGCTGTATCGGAGCAACTGCTTGGAGCCTTCATCCATGAAGGCGCGCGACTTGTTGGGGTTCTCGCATGAAGCCATTGCCAGCATCATCAATGCGAAAAGGAAAGGAAACAGTCTTTTCATCGTCTCAAATTTTTGCAAAGATAGGCATTTCTATGGAATGACCGATAGCTCAGCTGTGTTGCGTCACGATGCGTTTCACGGTCTCGATGGTTTCTTTCAGCTTGGCTTCGCTCTTCGCCTCGCAGAGAAAGCGGAGGTAAGGCTCTGTGTTGGAAGGTCGTATGTTGAGCCACCAATCGGGATAGTCGAGGCGGTAGCCGTCGAAGTCGAGGAAACGCTCCGGCTTCTCGAGTTGGGTGAAATGTTCTTTTACCGCGTCCATGGCCTCCTGCTTGCGTTCGATCTTGAAGTTGATCTCACCGCTATTATGATACGGGGTGATTTCATCGATAATCTGGCTCATAGTCTTGCCTTCCTTTTTGCGCTCAGCCAATAGACGAAGCACAATGGAAGCGGCTAACAGAGCGGAGTCGGAGTAGTAGAAGTCGCGGAAGTAATAGTGGCCCGCCAGCTCACCGCCATAGCATCCGTCCAACTCGCGGAGCTTCAGCGCGGCATAGGCGCGACCCACGCGCCATGTCTCCACCTTTGCGTGGTAACGGTCGAGGTATTCCTGTATGGCTCGCGAGCTGCGGATGTCCTGCAGGACAATGCCTTTCTGCTTCTGCTCGCCAATGAAGTAGTCGCCTAAGAAGGCGATGATGAGGTCGGGGCTGATGAAACGGCCTTTCTCGTCGATAAAAGTGATGCGGTCGGCGTCGCCGTCGAAGAGCAGGCCGATGTCGCATTTCTCTTTCAGTACCAAGGCTTTGATTTGTTCCTGTGCGTTGGCCTCCAGCGGGTTGGGCTCGTGGTTCGGGAAGTTGCCGTCAAGCTTGTCGTTGATGTAATGCGCCTTGCCAATTAGCTCGTCGACGAAGATGGATGACATGCCATTGCTGCAGTCCACAGCGATATTGAGGTTGTCGTGCGGCCCGACGAACTGCTTCTGGAAAGCCAGATAGTCGGCATAGACATTCTTTTCCTTGATTTGGCCTTTCACAGCACAAGGCGTCGTGGCTTTGTCGCTCTCCACTAGGGCCTCCAGACGGTTCAAGCCGGTGTCGTAGCCCACGGGGAGGGCGTTCTTGGCCGAGATCTTGAGGCCGTTGTGGTGCTTGGGGTTGTGCGAGGCCGTGATTTGGATGGAGGCGCCATAGCCATATTTTGCCGTGGCCCAGTAAACCAGCGGGGTGGTGGAGAGGCCGATGAAGTCGACGTTTTTGCCACGGTCGGTAAGGCCGCGTGTGAGGTTGTCGAAGAGCGTGGGCGACGAGAGACGCATGTCGCGTCCCACGAGATAGGTGTTGGTGTCGAGCACGTCGGGCAGGAAATAGCCGATGCGGTAGGCGATATCCTCGTTGAGGTCGGGACCCCATTCTCCACGGATGTCGTATGCTTTAAACGCTTTCATATCAATGTGTTTTGTGTTATTATCTAAACTATTACTTTATGCCACGTTGGTTCAAGGCCTGTTGGTATTTGGCAGCGTTGCGATTGTGCTCGCTGAGGGTCTTGGCGAAGTTGTGGTAGCCCGAGAAGTCCTCCTTGGCGCAGAAGAAGAAATAGTGGTGGTCTTCGGCGTTGAGCACGGACTTCACTGCCGTGATGGAAGGGATGCAGATGGGCCCGGGGGGCAGACCGGGATATTTGTACGTGTTATATGGTGACTCGATCTCTTTGTGGCGGTCGAGCACGCGTTTGATGGTGTAGTCGTTCCAGGCGAATATGAGGGTAGGATCGGCCTGTAGCAGCCAGTTGTTTTTCAGTCGGTTAAGATAGACCCCCGCCACTCGAGGCATCTCGTCGCTCATGTTGGTCTCCTTGTTGACGATGGAGGCCAGGGTGCTGACTTGGATGGGTGTCAGGCCTTTTGATTGGGCTTGTTGTTTGCGTTCTTCGGTCCAGAACTTGTTGTATTCTTGGAACATACGGTTGACGAAGCCCTCGTCGTCGGTGTTCCAATAAAACTCATAGGTGTCGGGCAGGAACATTGCGGGGATGGTGCGGCTGTTGAAGCCCAACTGACCGATGTAGTCTTGGTTGTGAAGACGTTGCGCGATGGAGGAGGAGTCGGCTTCGATTTGCTTGGCGACACGGCCCGCTAGCTGGTCGACGTCGCGAATGTTGTTGAAGGTGACTTTCACGGGGGTCTGCAAGCCGCCACGCAGCATGTTCACCAGTTGGTTGTTGTTCATGCCGTCTCTCAGCACGTAATGACCTGGATGGATATTGGAAGGCAGCTCCTTCTTTTGCGCCACCCAGTTGAAACTCTTCTCGTTGACGATGCAATTGGCTTCGGCCAAAATGTCTTTCAATTGGTCGTAGTCCGATCCGGTGGGGATGAAGAGTTCGACGTCTTTTCCATCGGCGGTCTTTACATTGGGCGACATGACAGTGCGGAATGCCCAATAGCCGAAGGCAACGGCGAAAATCAACAGGATGACAAGCACGAGCCAAATGGTCCGTTTGGTGCGTTTGCTGTTTTTCTTACCACCGCTCTTGCTCGGTTTTCTCTTTTTCTCGTCAGGAAGTTTTGTCTCTATTTTGACCATGTGTGTTTTCTTTGTTCAGGCTACAAATGTACATATTTTTTCAATTATAGCAATTCCTATCATTGCCGTAGATACAATGAAAGCTCCAACCCAAAGATCGGATTGGAGCTTTCATTCAAGTGGTAGTTTTTTTATTCTTTCAATACTTTCCTGATTACGCTATTACCTTCTTCATTTGTGACGTGGACGGTGTAGATTCCCTGCGGCAAATCCTTTAAGTTGACTTCATTGGAGTTTCGGATGGTCTTTACCAGCTGGCCCAAAGTGTTGTAGACCTGCACTTCGGCCACCGTTGCGCCTTCGATGCGGACGAGGTCGTTGGTGGGGTTGGGTGAAATGGAGATGCTAACGGGTACCGATATGTCTAGTTTTGGATCATTTTCAGCACAATCCTTATTTGCAATTGGTCTCCTGGGAAGCAATGACAAGGCGTACTCCGTTTGCCTTTCATGTTCTATTGCCGATTCAGGCCTGTACTGTCCCAGTTTCCCGATGCCTTTTTCCCCTCCTGCATCCATCTTGAGGTACAAATCGCCAAGGTCGATTGCGGCAAAGATGCTGTCGTTGAAACTTGTGTTGGGATTCGTTAGGACCTCTTCGTACCAAGCAATGGCTTCGTTGTAGTTCTCCATCCTCTCATTGCATTTGTTGGCCAAAGACGAGGCAAGGTGGTTGAGGTTCTCGTCGGATGCTATGGCGCTATTCGTCTGATAATAGGCTTTCAATGCATTGTAGTCATTTCCTGTGTGCTCTTCCAGCACAAGGAGTGTCTTCAGCGCGGTCTCTGCGCTTATCGTGTTTGGATAGTCATCGACTACCTGCAAATACAAGGACTTGGCAGAAGCGTATTCTCCGATGGCGTTGAGCGAATCGGCCTCGGAAACCATGGCCGACGCATTCGTGTTTTCAATGGTGGCGCAATTTCCCATCACCCAATAGGGCAGATACACAAATCCTGTCAAGTTTTGGTTGGTGTACAAATGGGTTGAAGGCGTGAAATTGCTGCCCCAATAGTTCATCGACACATCAATGTCGCTTCGCGGCGTGATTCCGGGATCAACGTAGTAGGCAGTAATGTCGTGATACACAAACGGCACGTTGTCATCATCTGAAATGTAATTGTACATAAACGTCTCAGGCACGCAGTTGGCAGTCATGAACACCTCGTAAGTGCCATTGTCATGAATATACTGAGTCTCAGTTCCCGTTGTCGCTTGGCAGTTCCCCATAAACTGGCCAATGTTGCAGTTGTTGTACAGTTTCACTCCCTGGCCGTTACCCTCAATGACGTTCTCAGTTATGTCGCCGTACGACGCGTACATAAGGACGCCGCCGCTCATGCAACCTTTTACGGAATTGTTGCTAATGTTTTGGGAACCCATATTGTTTCCACTGTTGAAAATGGCAATTCCGCTAACGAAAGAGCCTACCCCCGTCGCATCTATGGAGCATCCATGCACGAGATAATGTGGATAGTGTTTTATGTATATTGCCTCGGGAATGGTTTTGCCATTGGGAACGAAATCGCAGTTCATCAAGGTCGCCGTGTTGTTTTGTGGTTTGTACATGGAGAGATCGGCCAAAAATGGCGTGCCGATGAAATGGCAGTTCGAAAAGGACAGGTTCTTACCGGGCAAGATCAGGTCGCAATTGATGAAGGTGGCGTTGCTGACGGAGAGGTCGGCGTTGTTCTCGAAGATCAGTTCCAAGGTTGCGCCATCGCAGGCCTCAAAAACCACGCCATCACCTAAAGTCATCGAACCCCTAACGATGATGCGGCAGTCGCCGCGCTTTGCAATAATGCGAACACTGTCTGTAAGTCGCAGGGTGGCATCCTCGTCCACAATGATTTCGCTGTCGAACAAGTCTGTTCCGTACATATTTACAACTGTTGGCTTATTCATAGTAACAGTAGTATAGTCCGAAATGTTCACAGTGCGTCTTGCCACCAAATCCCTGTTGTAAACAATAGATGAGGCAATTGGTTGAGAGAAAGGCAGCAACTCATACTTGAGACTAATAATCTTCATTTCATCGTCTATTGTGTATTCTGTACTATCAAACGGCAATTCAAATATTTCATTCCATCTGTAATCAACCAAGGTGAGATTCTTGAGTTTGTTTCCGCTAGTATGCGAAAAATTGCGAGTCTTGATGAAATACTTTCCCTTCCCAACGCTATCCAAATTTGGGAACAAACAGCCATAATCAAAGCCGATGCAGATGGTATCAGCATTATTTATGCCTTGTAAGGAATTGGGGCCTCCTTGTTTATAAAAGATGGGATAGTCAAGGCTCTCGTCGTCAGTCATCCCCAAATTGGACTGGGATCTTGTACCTAAAACAAAGCGAAACTGATTCCTTTTTGCATATTCATGCGGATGCACCCATGTCCCTTTGACATATACCGTTGGCTCACATTCCTTCACTGTACAACAAAATGCCATGTGCCTATTTTCTTGTAAATTGCGCATGAGTTTATATGGAAGCCAAATAAAACCTCCACTGCCCCAATTAGTTCCCCAAGAATTTGCCACCCTAAATGCACCGTATTCGTCTTGTTCAATGTGACCATTATGGTTCAAATCGTAACATATTTCATTATCGTATCCAACAATGGTAACGACATGACCAGTTTCTTGATCGGTACCCAATCTGTAATATATCGAATCTCCGTTTTGTAGAGTGACAATAGAATCACCACCAGTCAATATTGCAATAGAAGCCAAACCACCGATGCTTCCCTCTCCCTCATTGTGGTCATAAAGCCAATGCTTTAAGGTGTCGAATGTGCTATAGATATATGGGTTAAACTGTATTTGATATATGCTGTCAACCTTTTGGCGAATGGCATCCGCATAACCATTATATGAAGACATCCAATACTTCGCTTTCAAAGCATCTTGTCCTGGTGATTCCATCAACCTAGTATAATAATAATCGTACATAGGACAACCTATCGATTGTAATAATCTGAAGCCGTCGGCTTGACATGTGAAGCGTTGGTAATTACCATCATTCACAAAGTTGTATCCAAACAGAGGGTGATATAGGTTTTGTAAATCAATTGTGTCTACTCCTTCGCCAAGAGACCATGCAAGGCCAGATGAAACATCTCTAATCCTATTCATCTCATAAGTAAATATATACCCTACTTCTGATGCAAAGGTGCAACAGCAAACATTTCCCTGATAATAAATAGGTGGAAAGTATTTCAGAGTGTCGTTTCGTACTCGTTGGGGAAGATTCGTGTTTTGTGATGTGTCGCTAAGGTGAAGCACTGGAATATCATCAAAAGAACAATCAATTAAAGGGTTGCAATCACCTGTCATCCATACAGGTCCGTCTGCATTAGGATTCGCATTGATTTGGGACATCACATTAACGCTAAGTAGACAAAACAATAGTGTAATGGAAACTTGTTTTTTCATTTGATTAATATTTTTCGTGTTATTGTTCTATTATTACTCGTTATCTGAAAAAGGTATACGCCTGCATGGTATCTTGAAACATCAATAACTAATCGATTAAAGCCTTCATGACTATCTATCATAAAGCCATCACTTGAACACACTTTCAATTCGATTTTGCAATTCTCTGAACAAACTTGAACCTCGTCTGTTGAGGGATTTGGAAATACAGCGATGTCTTCGTGCGAAGGGTCCTCTGTCACTTTTAATAGATCGTCCACCGAATTAATGCTTCTACACAATTTTGCACTCATGCTATATGCGGAATAAAATGTGGAATAGAGATGTCCATCTTTACCTGCGATGATCCTGTTACCGCCTTTGTCATCGGAACAATAAGAGAAATACTCGCCTCCATCGAATGATATCCCGGTTTCGTAAGCACCAGTTGTCAATACAATGCTATCGTTTAAAAACAAACAGCCAAAAACAAACATAAGTTGAATAATGTCTGTTTCTTCCTTTGGATTTCCATTATACAATGGAGCGCAGTCACCAACAATAATCCGCTTTAATTTTGGGTGACTGCTGATGACGCTATAACAATTCTCGATGGAATTGCTAATCTCCACCTCTTCCCATCTTGTGCAATCGTGCGATTTGAACACGCCTCCTTTTTCAGTGCGGTTTTCAACTCCTTTATTACCCATATAACTCAAACAAACAAAAAACGTCCTGTCAGCAGTCATTGTAATGTCCGTCGAATAGTCCAAAGCCCAATTCCCGATTCTGCTAAAGTTCCATGTGTCGCCCCCGTCAAACGAATAGTCAACGTATGCACCGCTTCCAAGACACGTGGGCAAGGCAAACAGGGTGTCGTTTCCAAAATACTTCACCCTATAGGCCGTACACCCTCCGCCTCCGTGCGGGATATTGACACTTTCCCAGGTGTCGCCATTGTCGTCAGAGAAGCAAAGATGATCCGTGTTCGACCCAACGCAGATCCTTCCATTGGGTGCGATGTCTAAAGCCGTGCAATATCGGTCGCCTTCCTGCCATACCGATACCCATGTTTCGGCATAGTCGGAGGATTTGTAAAGCCCTTTGTTGGTGGCCACAAAAATATCGCCTTGTGCGTTTGTGGCGATGTCGTAGGTGCGGTTGCACGAATCCGGCAAGGTGTAAATCCTTTCCCAAAACTCTTGGCCGAAGGCGGTACCTAATGCCGAAACGGTAAGTATTCCAAATAACAGTAGCGTCTTTTTCATAGGTTTATGATTAGTCTTATACAATTGCTTGCAAAGATAAAAAAGATAAATAAGAAAAAAGAAAAACACAAGAGAAGATGTGCTGAAAAGCGTTTTTTTTCTTTTAACGGTCAAATCCGTTCTGACAGGTGAACTATTATTAATTGAGTATTAATAAGAATGATGTTTTATCAACTGATATTCAAAAATATCCAAATACCCCTCGGCCGTTTTCAGCCATTCCTTTCTTCGTCCACATAGTTCAAAACCTTGTCCTTCAAACAACTGCTTGCTCTCCGTATTCGTCTCGTCGATGAAGCAATACACTTGATGGAGTAGCAGGTCGTTGAAGAGATACTCGATGCACAACGCCAAGGCCGCCTTGGCGTAGCCCATTTGGCGGTGCTCTTTGTCGATGAGGATGCCCAGCTCCGTCCGCTGGTTGAGGGCGTCATAGTCGCAGATGTCGATGCAGCCGACGGTCAGTCCGTTTGCCGTTAGGTCGACCATCAAGCGGAGTTGCTTCTGGGATTGCAGGTCGTTGTTGCCCAACAGGAACTGCTCGATCTGAAAGCGGGAGTAGGGGGCGTGGGTGCCGCTCACACGCCAGTGGTCACGGTCGTTCTCCCATCGGTAGATCAACTCGGCGTCTTCGGGCTCGGCAGGGCGAAGCGTTATTGTGTCATTCTTTATGAACATATTGTCAAAGTCAATGAAAAACTTTGTGTCACGTGGGTGCTGGCATATTATTTGATTGCCTTTTGCCACGGAAATTTTCGACAAAATTACACTTTTTAGCGCAATAAAGGTTGAAAAACCGCATTAATGAGACTATAAAAGGAAAAGAAACCATAAAAACGAGATAAGATGAGAAAAGTGAGTTTGATGTTGATGCTCGCTGCCATGCTGGTGGCGACATCCTGTGACAATTTGATCCAGAAAACGAATCCCGCCGAGGAAGAGACCTTGGCCCCGACTGAAGAACAGCAACAACCTGTCTCGCAGGTTGAACAGGCCCAACAGGCTAAAGTGCAACGCGCAGCCTTCATTCCTACCGAGAATACGCCTGATTTCGTTGACGCCGCCGAGCGCAGTGTCGACGCCGTGGTGCATATCATGACCAAAGTGGTGAAACAGAGCAACACCTATGAGGATTTCTTCGGTGCCTTGCTTGGACAGATCTACGGCTATCCGGGCCAGACCCGCAGCAACACTATGGTGGCTTACGGCTCGGGCGTGGTGCTCACCCCTGACGGCTATATCGTCACCAACAACCACGTCGTGGAGGGCGCCGACGAGGTGGAGGTCACTTTTAATAACAAGGTGAAGAAGACCGCCACCATCATCGGTACCGATCCCACCACGGACTTGGCCCTCATCAAGGTGGAGGCCACCGACCTGCACTTTCTTACTTTCGGCGACTCCGACAACGTCCGCATCGGCGAATGGGTGCTGGCCGTGGGTAACCCCTTCAACCTGACTTCTACCGTCACAGCGGGTATTGTGAGCGCCAAGGCGCGTAACCTCAGCATCTTGGGCGAAGGCACCTCCGTGGAGTCGTTCATCCAGACCGATGCGGCCGTCAATCCCGGCAACAGCGGTGGCGCTTTGGTGAACACCAAAGGCGAGCTGGTGGGTATCAATGCCGCTATTGCTTCGCATACTGGCTCGTACGAGGGCTATTCCTTCGCCATCCCTTCGAACATTGTGCGGAAGGTGGTCGATGACCTGCTGCTTTATGGTGAGACCCAACGCGGCTATATCGGCATCTTCCCCCAGGAACTCACTCAAGAGCTTGCCCAAAAGGAAGGATTGCAAGATATCGAGGGTGTGTATGTGGCAGAAGTGACCGACGGCGGTGCTGCTAAATTGGCAGGCATCGAGAAAGGCGACGTGATCACGGCTATCAACGGTAAGAAGGTGAATACTGTCACCCAGCTGATGGAAAACATCCGTCAATACCGTCCTGGTGACAAGGTGAACGTGGAGGCGAACCGTAACGGTCGTCACCACAACTATGAGCTGACCCTGCTTAACGAGGCGGGCAACGTCGACGTGGTCAAGAGCGGTGACGCCTTCTACAACTCGGAGTTCGGCCTGATGCTGCAACCTGTCAGCAAGGACGAGAAGAGCCGCCTCGACATCAAGAACGGCCTGAAGATCGTGGAGATCCGTCAGGGCCGCTTTATGAACTCCGGCGTCCCCGTCGACTTCGTCATTACCAAAGTGAACGGCTACGCCGTCAACAGCAAGGCTGAACTTGAGAAGGCGCTGAAATCGAGCACGCGTCGCACGACCATCGAGGGCGTCTTCCCGAACGGCATGCCGGGATCGTTCTATTATTAAAGTGCGATTTGCCCCGCTTTTTTACTGAAAAACAATAATTTCGGTATAGTTTTTGATAGAAAATTATTTTTGGGTTTGGGAGAAACGGTCGCTTGGCCGTCGCTCCCAAAACCGAAAGATTATGCTAAAATCACGTGGAGGAGAATGGAATGAAGAGAGAGAATCTAACCTGTAATAAAACAATATAAAGATTTGAAGAAATGAGACAACTAAAGATTTCAAAGCAGATCACCAACCGCAACTCGGGGACTTTGGACAAGTACCTTGCCGACATTGCGAAGGAGGCGTTGTTGACCACCGACGAGGAAGTCGCGCTGGCACAACGCATCAAGGCTGGCGACCAGGCCGCGTTGGACAAATTGGTCAGGGCCAACTTGCGATTCGTCGTTTCGGTGGCCAAACAGTATCAGAACCAAGGCCTCAGCCTGCAAGACCTCATCGACGAGGGCAACCTCGGCTTGGTGAAGGCCGCGCAGCGTTTCGACGAGACCCGTGGCTTCAAGTTTATCTCGTATGCCGTGTGGTGGATCCGTCAGAGTATTCTGCAGGCCGTGGCCGAACAGGCCCGTGTCATCCGTCTGCCTATGAACCAGGTGGGCGCGTTGGCCAAGGTGAAGAAGGCCGTTGCGTTGCTTGAACAAAAGTTGCAGCGCCGTCCTACGGTGAAGGAGATCGCTGAAGCCGTCGACATGCCGGAGAACAAGGTGGAACAACTGATGAGCCTCAACGCTCATACCGTCTCTACCGACGCGCCTCTCGACGACGAAGACGACGCCAACTTCTTGGATGTTTACGTCGCCGACGACGAGGTGCAGACCGACAACGCCGTGGAGCAGGAGTCGGCCAGCACCGCCATCCGCAACTCGCTCGATATGCTCAACGAGAAGGAACGCACCATCCTCTGCATGTACTTCGGCTTGGGCACCTCACGTGAGTATTCCTTAGAAGAGATCGCGATGAAGCTCGGCATCTCGCGCGAGCGCACCCGCCAGATCCGCGACCGGGCGCTGAAGCGACTGAAGAGCGAACCAAACTCGCCGCTCTACCAGATGTACATGAACCAATGAAAATTGTGGGATTTCGGTAACGAAGTCCCACTTTTTTCTATCTTTGCAGTCACGAACACTTAATAAAGCAACCTATGAAATACGAACTCATCACATTGCCCTATGAGGCAAACGCACTGGAACCCGTCATCAGCAAAGAGACTTTGGGCTTCCATCACGGCAAACACCTGAACGCCTATGTCAACAATCTGAACGGCCTCATTGAAGGCACGAAATACGAAGAGATGCCTTTGGAGGAGATTGTGAAGACAGCGGACGGCGGCGTGTTTAACAACGCAGGCCAGATTCTGAACCACAACCTGTATTTCACACAGTTCCGCGCTCCTAAGGCCGACAACAAGCCTACGGGTGTGATCGCCCAGTGGATAGACGAACAATTCGGCTCATTTGAGGCCTTCAAGGAAGAGTTTACGAAGAAAGGCGCCACATTGTTTGGCTCTGGATGGGTGTGGCTCTCCGTCGACAAAGACGGCAAGCTGCAAATCACGCAGGAGACCAATGCCGACAACCCCGTGCAGCGTGGCTTCAGGCCTCTGCTGACTTTCGACGTGTGGGAACACGCCTATTACATCGACTATCAGAACCGTCGTCCCGACCATCTGAACGCCTTGTGGCAGATTATTAACTGGGACGTGGTGAACGAGAGGCTGTAAATTACACAACCTTTGAAAAAGATAATCGCGGCAGGGAAGACCTTGCCGCGATTTCTGTTTTTATTTGGCTTTCATGACGCGATGCACGCTTCGGCTGTCGCCGTAGTCGATTTGTAATAGATAAGCTCCGGTGCTTAATCCGCTCATGTCAAGTTCAAAATGCGTGTCGGACACCTCTTGCTTCATCATCAAACGGCCGTAGAGGTCGTAAACGCTGACGTTTTTCGCCGCTTTCTCCGTGGTCACGCTCACGACTGTGGTGAACGGGTTGGGGAAGATTTGGCAAGACGCGATGTTTTCCTCAATATTATCAATGAAGAGGAAGTTTGCCACATAGGCCTGTGATTCTCTGACCGTGAACGTGTAGGTGGCTTCGGTGGAGACCGCGTTGCCGTTCAACGTCCAGTTGACGAATTCATAGTTTTCGTTGGCGCTGGCCGTGATGGTGCATCTCTGCCCGTAGGTGTATGTGCCACCGCCGCTCACCATGCCACCGACGATTGGGTCGGCAGTAACGCTGATTTCGTAACTGTTAATGGAGAAATGTGCAATATAGGTGGCCGACTCGGTCACAGTGAAACTATAGGTCGAGTTGGTTGACACCTGAACACCGTCCTTGGTCCAGTTGACGAAGGTGTAACCAGTGTTGGCCGTGGCGGTCAGCGTGCAAGCGTCGCCGTAATCATAGCCGCCACTACCTGTGACGACACCACCTTCCGTCGGGTCAGCGGTAGCGGTAATAATGTAACTTTGCGAGGAGAAATTGGCCACGAGGTTGCGGTCGCCTTCAACGGTAAAGGTATAATCCGCTTGTGACGACACCTGGCTACCATTCTCCGTCCAGTTGATGAAGGTGTAGCCCGTGGCAGCCGTGGCGTGGACGGTGCAGTTTTGTCCATAGGTGTATGTGCCTTCACCTGTGACAGTGCCGCCGTTGGTCGGGTTGGCTGTCACGCTGACCGTGTAACTGTTAATCGAGAAATGTGCTACGTAGGCTGCCGTTTCGGTCACGGTGAAACTATAGCTCGGGTCGGTCGACACTTGGGTGCCGTTCTTGGTCCAGTTGACAAAAGTATAACCCTCGTTGGCCGTGGCCGTCAAGGTGCAAGAAGCGCCATGGTTATAAGTGCCGGCGCCGTTGACAGAACCTCCATCACTCGGGTCGGCGGTGGCCGTAATAGTGTAGGACTGCAATTGGAAATGCGCCACATATGCCGCTGACTCCGTCACAGTGAAAGTGTAGCTGGCATTAGTGGATACCTGTGTGCTGTTCTTCGTCCAATTGACGAAGGTGTAACCCGTGGCAGCCGTAGCGGTCAATGTGCAGGAAGCGCCGTGGTTATAAGTGCCAGCGCCGCTTACCGTGCCGCCGTTGGTCGGGTCGGCCGTGGCGGTGATGGTGTAGCTCTGTTGGGTGAAGTTGGCCACAAGGCTACGATTGTCGTTCACGGTGAAGGTGTAGTCGGGCTGTGTTGACACTTGTGTGCCGTTGTCTGTCCAGTTGGTAAAGGTATAACCCGTGGCCGCGGTGGCGTGGACGGTGCAACTTTGGCCGCCGGAATACGAGCCTCCTCCAGAAACAGTGCCTCCGTCGGTCGGGTTGGCCGACACCTCGATTGTATAACTGGGACTGCTAATGGTCACCTCTTGCATATTCTGTCCAATCATGGGATAGTTGGTGGACACCACGCGGATTTTGTAGTGCTGTCCGTCGGGCACATTGGGAATCTGTGCCAAAATGCTACCGCTGGTGTTGGTGGTCACGCGCCCCAGCTCGGTGGGAGAGGAGAAGTTACCGTTGGCATCGGAGAGCTGGGCGATGACTTGATTCGCCGAGGCGTTCAGGTTGTCGGGTGACATGGTTCCAGTCAACGTGAAGGAAATGTTGATGGCGTCGCCGGGCATTAAGGAAGTGGATGACAACTGTCCCATGCTGAGACTGGGATTGTAGATGAGCAAAACGTCATCGACAAACAGGTCGTCATTGGTGCTTCCTGTTCCAGGTGATTCGTTGGTGGTGGCCATGAAGAGAATGTAGCGCACGTCGGTGCAGGGACCGTTGTTGACAAAGGGGATGCTTAATCTGATCCAGTTGTAGGCTCCACCGTTGGCGGCAGTGCGGGTGAATCTTTGGTCAGCCGTTGCCACGTGCATATTGGAGGGTTCTTCGGTGCCATTGGCTTTAATTTTATAATCGGCATCGCCATGGACGACGGCCTTCACCTGTGCCTTATGAGAGGTGCTTTGACTGCGGAAACACACCCAAATGGTGAGAGAGTCGGGGAGTTGTGTGATAGGCGTGTTGAAGGCGTTCTGGGCGCGTTGCGTATAATTGTAATTGTTAGCACCCGAAGCGGACATGCTGCCGGCGTTCATGCGTCCGTTGGTGACGGTGCCGTTGGCAGTGACGCCCAACACACTGCGAGGGATGATACGCAGACTCTTGGTGCCCGTTGAACCGGGGCGAAGATGCGTGGAAGACTCAATCTGAGGATCGCTGGGAAGAAAGCCCGCATAAGAGCCTGTGGCTGTGCCGCTTGAGTGCCAATGCACAGGTTCGCTGACACGAGTCGTCCAGTTCTCGAAGCCATGGTTATCGAATTGTGGGCCATATTGCCCCCATACACTTATGCTTAAAAAGCTGAGAAAGAATAAGATAGAAAAAACTTTAAGGTTCTTACACATAAGGCTTTAGATTAAAAAATTATGTTCAAAATTAGAGAAATAATCCAAAGGGAAGAGGCAAAAATCACTCAACTCCTTTTTTTTCTACCTTTGCGCCCTCAATTATTCAATCATGAAAAAACTGTTTTTCTCGTTCGCGTTGCTGTTGCTGACGCTTTCACTCAAGGCTCAGTGGACGCTGCGAACCTATGGCGAATATGACTACACACGTACTTCTGGCAGTACAGCCGCTTGGGCCGTGTTGGGCGACTACCAATTGGCCGATAATTTCAACATAGGGCTGGGTTATCAAGTCACGACCTTCAACCGTCATGCCATCAACTTACAATGGCAGACTAAGCTGTTGCAGGCCAATTGCGGCACACTTTATCTGGAGAACCGCTATCTCTGCCGCCTGTATCCGAACTATGACTTGCAGGAATTCAATGGCGTTCTTGACTTGGGCTGGCGCAACCGTCATTTCAATTTCCAGTTGGGTTTAACCAACCGTTTCTCCGCACCCATCCCGCTGCGTAAGAATGGAGGCATGGATGTGGTTTTCGAGCCGATGAATGTCACCTTCTGCGTCGAAGGCAACCTCTTCGACCGACAGCATCCATGGAATGTAGGCGCGAGAGTGTCCAATTACAGGGATTTTGTCATCGAGCGTTTCACCTTGTTCTTCTATAGCGTGAACGGCTACTACGATTTCGGCAACGGACTGCGCCTGACCTCAGAGTTCGGCTTGCATCCTTGCGGCGTGCTTAACCTGTCGTCGCAGTACAACGGCTGGTACGGCAATGTGGGACTGATTTGGAAACCTAAAAACTGAACACTATGAAAAAGCTATACATATTATTTGCGGCGGCTGCCATGTTTTTTGCTACAGGATGCAACCGTTTGGATGTCGCTGGCATGGTTGTCAACCGCAGCGATACCGAGGAACGCGTCGCCGATTGGCTCGACTACAACAACCAGAACGGGATGCCTGTCATCGAGAACGTTCCCGATGAATACCGTGTTTATTCCTGTTCCGACTCGCATTATTCCGAGCGTGACAGCATCATCCCGCAAGGTGAGAACGATCGTCTTTACAAATACATCACTGCCGAGCGCAACGATCCCAAGGCCATCTTCGCTATCCATGCTGGCGACTTGGTCAACGAGAGCGGCGAGGCCGGCTTCAGGATGTCGGAAGAGGCCATGCGTTTCAACAATAAGACCCAAGCCAAAAACGATCCCTGTTTCCCCGTCATCGGCAACCATGATGTCTATTTCGATTGCGCTCCGTTCTATAAACAGTATTTCCACACCTCGACCTACACGGTGACAGTGAAGACTGTGGGTGGCTATCAAGACCTTTTCGTTTTCCTCGATTCGGGTAACGGCACCCATGGCAAGCGACAGTTGGAATGGCTTGAGGAACAACTGGAGCATCGTGATGACTACCGCCATTGCTTCGTCATCAGCCACAACTGGTTATTCCGTACTTCCTACAACTACACCACCACGCCCGCGGCCAACCTGCCTTTGGACGAGCAATATGCCTTCATGGACCTGATGAGCAATAGCAACGTGGAGTTGGTCCTCATGGGTCATTTCCATATGCGTGAGCAGCGTCAGTTCGGCGGCGTGCGGTATGTGATGACCGACAACCTCAACGACGGCAAGGTGACGCCGAGTTATCTGGTGGTCAATGTGGGGGAGAAGGTTACGTATGCCTACGAGGAATTGGCGATGGAATGAAAAACCTCCCAAAAGTAGCGAAGTAATAAAGTATTGCCTATTTTTGCAGGGTATACTCAAAAGCGAATACCATGAAAACACGCTATCAGAAATCGATGTTGACCGCCTTCTTCTGCCTGGCGTTTGTCAGCGGCTTCGCCCAAGTGAAGGTGTATAAGGGCAACTCGTCCTACAGCGGCGATGTGATTTGCAACCTGAAGGGCGACAAGGTGTATAAAGGCAACTCTTCCTATTCGGGTGATGTGCTCTGCCATGTTGATGGTAACAAGGTGTATAATGGCAATTCGTCCTACAGCGGCGACATCCTCTATACCATCAGAGACGGCAAGGTTTATAAGGGCTCGTCGTCCTATTCCGGAGACGTGGTCTTTACCATCAGGGACGGCAAGGTTTACAAAGAGAATTCAAGTTATTCCGGGGATGTTATCGCCAACAGGAAAGGCAACAAAGTGTACAAGGAGAACTCCAGTTATACAGGAGACGTCGATTTCACCCTTTCCGACAACGTCACCATTGAACAGTTCGTAGCTATTTGGTATGCGGTGAAGTACTGTTGGTGAGTACGTAATAAGGAAGAAAAAAAGCCCGCCAGAAACATCTGACGGACGTTTTTCATATTAATGCATGTCCTTATTTCTTCTCAGTAGGATAAGTCAATCCCATGTTGTAAAGGATGAACGAGTAAATATCAGCTTGTTCCTCCAAAACCTTGGAGATAGGCTTGCCGCCGCCGTGTCCGGCTTTGGTGTCGATGCGGATGATCTTGGGCTCCGGTCCGGTTTGGGCGGCCTGCAGGGCAGCAGCATATTTGAAGCTGTGGGCTGGCACCACACGGTCGTCGTGGTCAGCAGTAGTGACCATGATGGCGGGATAGTGCACGTTCTCACCGCTCTGGATGGTGTGTAAAGGCGAGTAGGCGTACAGAGCCTTGAACATGGCCTCGTCGTCCTCGCTGGTGCCGTAGTCGCTGGCCCAGTTCCAACCAATGGTGAAGAGGTGGTAACGCAACATATCCATCACGCCGACTTGCGGCACGGCCACTCCAAAGAGGTCGGGACGCTGGTTGACAACAGCGCCGACGAGCAGACCGCCGTTGGAGCCACCGTTCAAAGCCAGATACTTCGGTGAGGTGTAGTTGTTGTTAATGAGGTATTCGGCGCAGGCGATGCAGTCGTCGAACACATTCTGCTTTTGCAATTTGGTGCCGGCGATATGCCATTCCTCACCGTATTCATTGCCGCCACGCAGATTCATCTGGGCGTAGATGCCACCGTTCTCGATGAAAGGCAGACGCGAGGTGCTGAAGCCGGGGTTCAGCGTGATGTTGAAACCACCGTAGCCATAAAGCAGGGTGGGGTTGGTGCCGTCTTTCTGCAAGCCTTTCTTGTAGGTCAGGAACATGGGCACTTGTGTACCGTCCTTCGAGGTGACGAAGACCTGCTCGGTGACGTAGTCGTCCGACTTGAAGTCGATGGCGGGAGCGCGGAACACCGTGGAGGTGTTGTCGTCGATGTTGTATTGGTAGATCGTGGTCGGGAAGGTGAAAGAGGTGAAGGCATAGAACACTTCGGGTTCCTCAAATTTGCTGCTGAAGCCTACCGAACCGTAGGTGGGCAGGGCGATCTCGTGGAGTCGTTCGCCATCCATGGTGTAGACATAGGCGTGGTTGGCGGCATCCTGGTCGTAGGTGACGATCATCTTGCCAGCGGCGAGGTTGATGCCGGCGATGACGTTCTCACTTTCGGGAATCACGTCCACCCAGTTCTCCATCTGCGGGGTCTTGGCCGACACACGGCAGATGCGGCCCTTGGGAGCGTCGTAGTTGGTGAAGATGTACAAAGTGTCGTTGATGACATCGATAGGCATGTACTGGTAGTCCATGTCATCGGCAATTTGCGTGAACTTGCCCATCACGTCTTGCATGTCTCTGATCCACAGCGTGCTGCCAGCGCCTTGACCGCTCTCGAAGAGGAACATATAGTGTTCATCCTCGGTCAGGTCCACTTGATGGAAATAGCGCGGTTGTTTGGGGTTGGAGTAGAAGAGTTCGTCTTGCTCCTGCGGCGTGCCGAGCCTATGGTAGTAGATCTTGTGGTTCTCGTTCACGTTGCTGAACTCCTTGCCTTCGGTGGGGCGGTCGTAGGCGGCATAGAAGAAGCCGTCCTTGTACCACGAGGCGCCCGTGAACTTGGCCCATTCGATGTGGTCGGGGAGGAGTTCGAGGGTGGCCATGTCCTTCACATAGATCTCGACCCAGTCGGAGCCGCTGCGTTGGATGGTGTAGGCTATGTATTTGCCGTCGTTGGAGAAACTGATGCCGCCTAGCGAGACGGTGCCGTCGTCGGAGAGTTTGTTGGGATCCAAGAGCACGGTGGGCTCGCCGTCGAGCGTCTCCTGCATATAGATGACGCTTTGGTTCTGGAGGCCGTCGTTCTTCGAGTAGATGTAGCGGCCATGTTTCTTCGACGGTGTGCTGTAGCGCTCGTAGTTGACGATTTCCGTCAGGCGGTCCTTAAGGGCGCTGCGGAAGGGGATGTGGCTGAGGTAGTCTTGCGTGACTTCGGTCTGTGCCTTGACCCAGTCAGCGGTCTCGGCACAAGTGTCGTTTTCGAGCCAACGGTACGGGTCGGCGACCTTCGTGCCGAAGTAGTCTTCAACGACGGTGGTGTCTTTTCGCGTCTCGGGATAAGCCTTGACGGAATAGCGTTGCGGCTGTTGGTTGCAGCCGAAAAGGGTGATGGTGCCCATAATGATTAATGCCAGTTTTTTCATTATTTGTTGATTTAAGACTTAAGATTCAAAGAATGAAGATTTTAAAATGATGGGGACAAAAATACGATAATTTAGTAAATGGATGACATTTTTCTTTGATTTTCAAATTGTAATAGTACTTGTTTTTTGATGCAATTTTTGCTATCTTTGCAGCCATAAATACTATATTTGATAATGTTCACAATTATTACACTCAAGAAAGCAATTAGTACTACATTTTACAAATTGCCAGTGCTTCAATCCGAAATCGACAAACTCTATACAAACCTTGATACATACCTTAATTCTGGAAAAGATAATGAGAGCGAGGAGTATCATAAGGGTCTTATTAAAGACTTCCTTGCAAAGACTTGGTATGATCCCGAGTATTCCGTGAATACCAATGGTCGTGAAGATTTGGTTGTGTACAATGGCACGGGAACGGAATCGAAACCAGCGGTTATCATCGAAGCCAAGTCACCGTCGAATACCTCTGAAATGTTCAGTGAGAAAAATCCGAATTGTAAAGCATTGCAAGAGTGTGTCTATTACTTTATGCAGGAATCGCTTAAATACGGAAACAATGAAGTGAAGCATGTCGTCATTACCAATTACACCGATTTCTACATTTTTGATGCAAAGGATTTCAGCCGTTTTTTCTTGGCAAAGACGAACCCTATTGTGAATCAGTTCAACAAGTTTGAAGCCAAGCAACTTTCCGATACAAAGACATCTTACTTCTATGAGAACTGTGCCAAACCTGCGATTGCGAAATGGATTGAAAATGAAAACATAACTATAACGCACTTTTCTCCTAAGGACTTTGGAGGAAAGAAAGACGAAGAACTTGTTCCGCTATATAAAATACTTTCTCCTGAACATTTGCTTAATAAGCCATTTGCTAATGATTCCAATAGTCTAGACAAGAATTTCTACGCCGAACTTCTTCACATAATAGGGCTTGAAGAAGTGAAGGACGGAGGAAAGAAGCTGATTCAACGCAAAGAGAAAGGTCGCAACCGTGCAAGCCTATTGGAAAGCGCCATTTATCAACTTGAAGACCAGATTTCTGATGAACAAAAACTATTTGAAACCGCATTGCATCTAACCATTACCTGGGTTAATCGTCTTTTGTTTTTAAAACTTGTCGAGAGTCAACAACTTTCATATCAGAAGGGGAATGCGGACTATCGTTTTTTGACGATAGAAAAGGTGGATAGTTTTGATGAATTAAACATTTTATTTTTCAAAGTGCTTGGGAGAAAGGCGGAAGAACGAGACAGCGAAACCCAAAAGAAATATAGCCATGTGCCCTATTTAAACAGCTCGCTTTTTGAATTAAGCGAAGAAGAACACCTTTTGCAAATCCATGGAATACAAAACAAGTCGCTCGCTCTTTACAACAAAACTATACTGAAAGACGAAAAAGGCAGGCGACTTAATGGCGAAATGGACAACCTTGCCTATATCTTCAAGTTCTTGGATGCATACAATTTTTCAAGTGAAGGAACCGGTGGCGTTACGCAAAGTTCAAAAATACTGATTAACGCCTCGGTACTTGGCTTGATTTTCGAGAAAATCAACGGCTACAAAGATGGTTCTTTCTTTACACCAGGATTCATTACTGAGTATATGGCAAAAGAATCCGTAGAACGCGCAGTCATTCAGAAATTCAACGATGTGAAGGGCTGGAAATGCAAAAGTCTTGATGATGTTGCGAATGAGATTGATGATAGGGTAGAAGCTAACCAAATCATCAATTCTGTAAGGATTTGTGATCCCGCAGTGGGTAGTGGCCACTTCCTTGTTTCCGTTCTAAATCGTTTGCTTTTCATCAAATCATATTTGAATATTCTTCTTGACAAAGAAGGCAAGCGTATCAAAAACAGCGATTGGGAACTTCGCCTCGAAAATGACGAGATTTCTGTTTTGGATGAGGACGGCAACCCATTCATTTACACCACAAATGTTGAACGTCAAAGGGTGCAGGAAACACTATTTAATGAAAAACGTACCATTATCGAAAACTGCCTTTTCGGAGTGGATATCAACCCTGCAAGTGTTTACATTTGCCGTTTGCGTCTGTGGATTGAACTATTGAAAAATGCTTATTATACTACTTCAAGTGGCTATACTCAACTTGAAACATTGCCGAACATTGACATTAACATTAAGTGTGGCAATTCGCTTGTGAGTAAATTCCCAGTAAATGTTGGACAATCGGTAATAAAAGATGCTGACAATGAGGTGAAAACTGCCGATTTCAGAAAGCGCATAAAAGAATATCGCAAAGCTGTTGTCGACTACAAGAACGAAAACAACAAAGAAAACAAGCGCAAAGTAGAGCATCTGATAGAAAGCATAAAAAGTAAGATTCGCAATGAAGTGCAACTTGATTTGTTTGATGTGGAATGGAATGAAAAAGCGGAAGCGGAGGGAGTTTTCAATAATTCTCTTGAATGGATGTTGGAATTTCCAGAAGTGCTTGACGATGAAGGAAAGTTTGTTGGCTTTGATGCAGTGATTGGAAATCCGCCGTATGGTATTTTCAATAAAAAGCAGAATCAGAAAATTTCGCTTACTGCAACAGACAATTTAATTGAATTAATTCGTAAGCGTTTTCCCGAAGCCGATGAAGGAATGATAAATGCCGCAAAAGTTTTCTATGCAAATGGATTCCGTTTGCTATCTAAAAATGGATATTTATGTATGATTATTCCGTTTGGAATACTTGCTGATACGAGTTCTGTTAAGCTAAGAAAGAACATCCTTGAGAATCATTCTTTCTTGAGAATAGATGCTTTTCCGGAAAGGGACTCTACTAGTCGACGTGTTTTTGAGGATGCGAAGATGTCCACTGCAGTTTTGCTTTCTTCCAATACAAAACATAATTGTAGTATAAGTGTTGGTGTTACTTACGAAAAGGCAATTCCCCATAAGCGAGCGTTGTTTACGAATGAAGACATTGCCGCATATAGCCCAAAAATGATGCAGATTCCAATGTGTAGCAGAGAAACTTTTGATTTGCTTATGAAGTTTAGGATGCGAACTGATTTGCTCAAATTTAGAGATGTGTCACCATGCTTGACGGGTGAGCTTGACATGACATTGGGCAAAAAACACCTTACAAATGATATGTCAAAGCCGATGCTCGTAAAAGGTGTTCAGATTGCTCGTTATGTATTTAAGACAAGAAACGAAGAAATATCACAAGGACGAATTGAATATGTTGACTTAGAAAGCTTCTTTTCGGATTGTTCATTTGAGAAAAAAGAACAGATCAAATATGAAAGGATTGTTTTGCAAGGCCTTTCAGGTATCAATGAAAAGTATAGGCTGAAGGGGGCTTTTGTTCCTGCTGGTGTAATACTCGCTAATTCAGCTAATTTTTTGAAGCATCAGACCGAATATTCTCAAAAGCTTTTGCTTGCATTGTTCAATTCTAATTTGCTTAACTTCATTTTCAAAGCAACGAGCACTTCAAGTAATGTAAACGGTTACGAAGTAGATGCACTTCCACTTCCTAGGCTTTCTGCGGATAGAACCGATAATATCTTGAAAATTATTACTTTGTTAGACAAGATTGTGTCTGTCAAGGCATCCGACCCGAAGGCTGACACAGATGCTTTGGAGAAACAAATAGATTTGTTGGTTTATAAATTGTATGGGTTAAGTTATGATGAAGTGTTGGTAGTGGATAAGGATATAGAGATAACGAAAGAAGAATATGAACAAAAACTTTGAAAAAAGAGTATTATGAATGGCATTCAAACTACACATTTGTTGCATTTGCACGAGGCAAGTGTTCAAAACAAATTGGTTGTTTTTGTGGGAGCTGGCGTTTCTGCAAACTCAGGAGTTCCAACTTGGAGCAGTTTGACAAATGCCTTTAAGGAAGATCTACCCAACACGATTAAGAAAGAATCAGATGATTTGAAAGTTGCACAAATCTATAAAGATACTTATGGACGTAAGGCATATTTTGAAAAAGTGCGTAATGTCCTTAAAGACGGCCGTGTAGCATATAATCCGATACATAATGCCATTCTTGAATTAAACCCTGTTCATATTATCACTACGAATTATGATGATCTTATTGAACAGTCTGTTCAATCAAATTACAAACAATACGATATTATCACCCAAGATTCTGATTTGCCGTATTATCGTTATCCTAGTAAGGTTGTGAAAATGCATGGCGATTTTAAAACCGGAAACATTGTTCTTTCAGAAGAAGATTATTACAATTATGCCGCAAATTTTCCTTTAATCCGTTCTTTTGTAACATCATTATTTACAACCAATGTGGTTTTGTTTGTCGGTTTCTCTTTCTCAGACCTGAATCTTAAGATAATATTAAATGATATAAAAACGATTCTGGATCAAGATATGCAACGAGTGTACTTGTTAACGGATGAGTGTGTTGACAAAGAATTATCAAAATACTATGAAAACAAAGGAATAAATATAGTTGATATCTCCAATCCGGATGACTACTTGTCCAAATATAGAATCAGTGTTGAAACTAGTGAACTAGACAAAATTGATTCGTCGAAAGGTCAAATACTATATAAGCAATTGAGAATTGTCAATGAAATTAACGATGATGGTTCCGATGATTTGTTGACAGTTTTGTACAAAAAACTGAAGTCATTTCAAACCGAGTTATCAGTTATGGGCGAAGGGTTGCGTTATATATTCCCCAAAGGCTCGTATGAATATTGGAACTATTATTCGGCAGGGTTGCAATTGAATTCTCTGTATTTTAATGATTTAGAGGAAAAACTAAAGACTTACCAAGGGAAACGAGAATTTGTAAAAAAGCATCCAAAGGATCATAGGATGTTTCTTTTGCTCCAAGCATATAATAATCAAATATATGAAATTGATAGGTTTGAAGTGCTGAATGATGTTTATTGTGAGAAAATAGTCAATAGGGTGGAAGAAAAGCATCCAGTGGATTTCTTTTATAATTTGGATTTTGACGCGTTGTTTAATGTGTTTAGATTAATAGAGAAACAGGGCGTTAATTACAATATCAAGGATTTGTATTTGCCATATTTATTATGCCGAATTGGGAAATACTATGATGCATATCAAAGATATAAAATACTCCTGCCAGAGTTTTGGGACAAGGAATTATATGTTTTATATTTCATTTGTTTATACAATCTGTATCATATTCGTAACAGAGTTTATAATGAGTTATTGGGAAATCCTACTATTGACCCCACTAACATTTTGGATGAGATTAATCAGTTTGATTTAGATACGATCCTTTTAAAATTACCTATTGATAATGCATTAAAAAATACCCTTAAAGACTTGGTTTCATACCGATTGTTTAGTGAAAAATCAAAAGATGCGGATGAACTTTCACGTCAAATACATCGTCATAAAAAATTAGCTGATAGAGGGGGTGCGTCGTTAAATAGTAACATTTATAGCTTACTTTCTAAATATTTGCGAACTGTCAATTTTTGCTTGTCAAATTGTATAGAATTCAATAATCCCTATTTCCCAAATATGGTGAAAGATACTATTACAGGGATTTTGAATAGCCATATGACACGAAATAACATAGCTGTATTTGGATATGAAGCTACTAGAATTGATGCTTTAAACAAATCTCATCTTTTAGTATTGTTGTTTTTTATCAACACAAATGAATTATCGGAATTATTTTTGCAATACGATGTTTTAGAGATTGATTTTGATCAAGATGCCATTCGTGAATTTGAGTTTTTAATATCAAATCTACATCAATCCCTAATTGAAAACGGAAGATATAAACGCCTTCCTTTCAATATTGAAATCCTAAATAACATAATCGGAAATATGGTGTTTTTGATTGGCAAGTCAAAAACAATTATCCCAGAAGAATCGGCTGGGAAATTATACCACATCATCCATAATCTATGGTGCATTTCACTCGGTAGAACGATTGAAAAAGAACTGTATAAAATGGTTAAAAAGTGTCCTCCAACAAATAAAATGGCAATAAATTTATTGGAGGATAGTATTTTGTTAGATCCTCTAAACTCTGTAAATCTTGCAAGGACGGTTAAAGAAGGATTGATAAAAGACAATTTGATTTTTGATAGAATAAAAGAAGTGTCTATTTTACATCAAAGTTCTGACGGACGTTTAGGCCTTGCGTTATATGAAGTATTGCCTAAATCATTACAAGAACAATTTGGTGAATACGTACAGCAACATTCAAATCAGTTGTTGATGTATCTGATTATTATTGATCGAATAAAGGCTAAAATAGACAATGTTGGCCGTTTTGAAGAATTATTGAAAAAACCCAACTATACTTCGGGACTAGAAGAAGAGCAATTAACAAGCGTATGTTGGTATCTTGCAAAAATGCGCAACAACAATCTATATTCAAACGTCTTTTCTATTATTGATGGTTTCGGAATGCGACATGAGCAATATGTGTTTTATTTGGATCCGTTGGAATACAATGATGTAAATAAGATTAAAGTTGACTGGATTTTAAAACTTGATGATTTGAAAATAGAAGAATTGATTGAGAAAAGGGATGTAAAGGATATTATCATTAAATCAATCTTTTCAGATCGATTAAAAAATGAAGAATCGATGAGACTTAATAGATTACTTTTGCAATACAAAGAGAAGAAATAACCTATGAACAACGAAACTCAATTTATACTATACCAACTCCCTGATGAGGAAGGCGTAATTCAAGTAGTTGTCAAGGACGAAACAATTTGGGCAACTCAGAAGGCTATGGCATCGCTTTTCGGTGTGGATAAATCCGGAATTAGTCGCCACGTTGCCAACATTTTTAAAGACGGAGAACTGAAGCAAGAGACGACGGTTGCAAAAATTGCAACTGTCGTGAATAGAGGTATAAGAGGTGAAATAGAAGAACAAATCGACTTTTATAATCTTGACATGATTATCTCCGTTGGTTATCGTGTTAATTCGGCTAAAGCCACCAAATTCCGCATTTGGGCAACTGGTGTGCTTAACGAGTTTATTCGAAAAGGCTTCGCTCTCGACGATAACCGCCTAAAAAACCTCGGCGGTGGCGGTTATTGGAAAGAACTCATCGAGCGTATCCGCGATATTCGTTCATCGGAGAAGGTGTTTTACAGACAGGTGTTAGACATTTATGCCACAAGCATTGACTATGACCCCAAAGCCGATATTTCCATTGAGTTTTTCAAGCGAGTGCAAAACAAGATACATTTTGCGGTTCACGGTCAGACGGCCGCCGAAGTCATTGTCAGTCGCGCTGATGCCGAAAAAGAGTTTATGGGTTTGACGACATTTGAAGGCGACCGACCGCATTTGAAAGATGCTGTTATTGCTAAGAATTATTTGGATGAAAAGGAATTGCGGGCGATGGGACAGATTGTTTCTGGATATTTGGACTTTGCTGAACGACAAGCGGAACGGCAACAAGCCATGACCATGAAAGACTGGGCGGCACACTTGGATCAAATTCTGACCATGAGCGGTGAAAAGTTGCTTCAAGGTGCAGGAACAGTGTCACATCAACAAGCCATCGAGCACGCCACCAACGAGTACAAGAAATACCAGCAACGCACATTGAGCCAAGTGGAAAAGGATTTCTTGGATAACATCAAGACCTTGCCCACAAAATAAATTTACATTTTATCCATTTCAGAATCATCCTCAATCCTAAGATTCTCGATGATGAACCGCTGCCGTTCCATGGTGTTCTTGCCCATGTAGTATTCCAGCAGTTCCTTGATGCCGAAGTCGTAGCGCAGGATGACCGGCTCGAGGCGCATATTGGGGCCGATGAAGCCGCGGAACTCGTCGGGGGAGATTTCGCCCAAGCCTTTGAAGCGGGTGATCTCGGCCTGCTTGCCACATTTCTCCTTGGCGGTGATGCGCTCCTCGTCGCTATAGCAATAATAGGTATCCTTCTTGTTACGCACGCGGAACAAAGGTGTCTGCAAGATGTAGACATGGCCGTTACGCACGAGGTCGGGATAGAACTGGAGGAAGAAGGTGAGCATCAGCAGGCGGATGTGCATGCCATCCACATCAGCATCGGTGGCGATGACGATGTTGTTGTAGCGCAGGTTCTCGATGTCCTCGTCGATGTTCAAGGCGGCTTGCAGCAGGTTGAACTCCTCGTTCTCGTAACACACCTTCTTGGTCATGCCCAAGCAGTTGAGCGGCTTACCACGCAGGCTGAAGACAGCCTGGGTCTGCACGTCGCGGCTCTTGGTGATGCTTCCCGATGCGGAGTCGCCCTCGGTGATGAAGATGGTGCTCTCGAGACGTTTCTCGTTGGTCGTGTTGAGGTGGATGCGGCAGTCGCGGAGCTTGCGGTTATTCAGGCTGACCTTCTTGGCGCTCTCGCGGGCGGCCTTCTTGATGCCGGCAATCTCCTTGCGTTCTTTCTCGTTGGCTTGGATCTTTGCCTGCAAGACACTGACGGTTTCAGGGTTCTTGTGCAGGTAGTTGTCCAAGTGCCGTTTCAGGATGTCGAAGACGTAGGTCTTCAGGAAGGGGCTGTCGTTGGTACCATCGGGGTTGTTGGGTGCAAGGTGGGTGGAGCCTAGCTTGGTCTTGGTCTGTGCCTCGAAGACAGGCTCTTGTATTCTCACGCACAGGGCGCAAACCAGGCCTTGGCGGATATCGGCGGGCTCGTATTCCTTTTGGTAGAACTCGCGCACCACGCGGGCGTAGCCCTCGCGGAAAGCCGACTGGTGTGTGCCGCCTTCGGTGGTGTGCTGTCCGTTGACGAAGGAATAGAAGTAGTCGCTCGACTGCCCGTTGACATGTGTGAAAGCGGCCTCGAAGTCGCCGTCCTTGATATGGATGATGGGGTAGAGGCCTTCGCCTTCCATGTTGTTCTGCAACAGGTCGAGGAGGCCGTTCTTGGAATAATAGCGTTTGTCGTTGTAGATGAGGCTCAGACCGCGGTTGAGGTAAGCGTAGTTCCAGACGCGCTTCTCGATGTATTCGTCGACGTAATGGTAGTTGCCGAACAAAGTGGAGTCAGGGATGAACTCGGTTAAAGTGCCAGTATCTAAGGTCCCTGAGCCTGTCGAAGGGCCGACTTCTATGACACCCGTATCACTAACCAACTTGCCTTGTGCAAATTCAACAATCCTCGTTTTCCCTTCACGAACTGACTGCACCTTAAAATAGGACGAGAGCGCGTTGACGGCCTTGGTACCGACGCCGTTCAAACCCACAGACTTCTGGAACACCTTGCTGTCGTATTTGGCGCCAGTGTTGAGTTGTGAGACGGCCTCTTTCAGCTTGCCCAGCGGGATGCCACGGCCGTAGTCGCGGATGCTGACTTTCTTGGCGGCCTTGTCCACCGTCACCTCGATTTTCTTGCCGAAGCCCGAAGTGAACTCGTCGATGGAGTTGTCGATCACCTCTTTGATGAGCACATAGATGCCATCGTCCTGCGAGGCGCCGTCGCCGAGTTTGCCGATATACATACCCGGACGACGACGGATGTGCTCCATGTCCTCGAGGTGCACGATGCTGCTGTCGTCATAGTTTTCTACAGTAGGGGTGGGGGCGCTGTCTTGCGTGAAAATGTCGTCTTCTATTCTCTCGTTTTCCATAAAAGCCTATTTAACTACGTTAAAATGCCCGTTTTCGTCGGTGCCAATCTTCGATTAAAAAGCGAATCTCGATTTGGTGGCAAAGGTACAAAAATTTTCGTCAGAAAATACCTTTCGCCGTTGATTTCACCCATTCCCAGTCCTCGCGGTTAGGAATCAGCTGACTTAACTTGCTCCCCGTCTGTTTGTGGAACACAATCCATTGGTAGACAAACAAGGCGGTATAGGTCAGCGTGGTGGTAATGGCGGCGCCACGAATGCCCAGCATGGGAATCAAAATGAAGGCGGATACAAGCGTTACCGAGAGGCCGATAAGCGAGGCGTAGAGGTTGTATTTCGGCTTGCCTGTGCCGGAGAAATAGTTGGCCAGGATGGTGTGGGCCGAGAAAAACACGATGCCCGGCGCCATGAGCAAAATGACGGTGCGGATGTCGCTGAACTCGCCCGAGAAGATCCACTCGAAGAAGGCCGTGGGGAGCAGGCAGATGATGAGCAACGCCGTGAAGGTCAGCAAGACGGTGAGCTTTATGAACCGCAGAGTGAGCTGTGAGGCGCGTTGCTTCTGTTCGGTGTTGCTCAAGGTCGAGAACTCGACCAGACCAACGCTCTGTCCGATGATGTTGACGCCTTCGGTGACTTGCGTTCCCGAGGCATATACGCCAATCTGTTGCTCATTGCAATGCACTTTCAACAGATAGAGGCTCAGGCGTTTGTTGAGCGTGCTGACCAAGGTGGAGAGCTGCATGAACGCGCCGTAATGGAACAACTCCTTGAAAGTGCTTTTCAGCGGTTCTCGGCCCTCGCGACGCAGGGTGGGGAAGAGAAGGATCCATCCGACCAAGGTGGCCAACACATAGCCGCAGAGCTGGGAATAGAGAAGGGCTTTGGCGGTCCTGACGTCCATGACGAAGATCAGCACAGCCATCGTTGTGACCTGGGTGAGTATCTGTATGAGAAACAGCCAGTTGAAGGTCGCCACTTTCTCTTTGCCGAGGTAATGGTTGAGGTTGAACTCGTGGAAGCTGTAGACGAAGGTCATCAGCAGGACGAGCCAGCCATAGCCTTCGGGGACGATGGTGTGATAGAAACTGGGGAATAAATAAAAGACGCTGAATAACAGCATATAAACCAGCATCACAATGGCGATCCAGCCGTATGAGATCTTCATGAGCGTGGCGAGTTTCTTGCGAGGCGCGAAGTACACCAATCCGCTGCCTGCCACCAACTCGATGCCTATTAATAAGAAGGTGATGTCCGTCTGGGCGATGAATGCCTTGCCCCATTCGGCCGCTCCAAGGAATTTGGTGCCCATGATGAGGGTGGCCAACTGCGTCAGCACATTGACCGCGCGCGCCGCTCCCGTTCCAAGGATTTTTTTGAACATTTTTCAGCCGAACTCGAAATAATTGGCAAAAATACAAAAATACTCCCTATCTTTGCAAACTTTAGAAAAGATGTAAAAACTATGAAACGCTTTTCACATTTGCTGAAGGCGACACTTTTATTTTTGTCGCTTTTACCAGGAATACTGGTGGCGCAGGAAACTGTGACCATCGTGGCCGTGGGTGACGTGATGCTGGGAACCATCTTCCCCCAACGCTCGGATCTGGCCGATGAGGAGACCTCGAAGCATTTCTTCGATGAGGTGAAGCCTTATTTCAAAGGCGACGTCGTGTTCTGCAACATGGAAGGCGTGTTGGCCGACAGTCTCGTCGAGGAATGTAAGATGTTCTGTTTCGGGATGCCGTCGAGTTATGTCAAATACTACAAGGACGCTGGCTTCAATCTGATTAGCGTGGGCAACAACCACAGCAATGACTTCCGTCAATATGGGCGTGATAATACCACCAAAGTGCTCAACGCCAACCAGTTGAACTGGGCGGGCTTTCAAACAAAACCTACCGCGAAATTCGTCATCAACGGGGTGCGCTACGGTTTTTGCGCTTTCTCGCCTAACACGGCCATCGTGCCGCTCCATGATTACGCCAACATGAAGAAGTTGGTGGGCGAGCTGGCCGCCACTTGCGACGTGGTCATCGTCTCGATGCACTGCGGCGGCGAAGGCGTGGCTTATGAACACGTTACCCGCAAGGACGATTATTACATCGAGCAAAACCGTGGCAACGCCTATGAGTTCGCGCATCTCGCTATCGACGCCGGCGCCGATGTGGTGCTGGGTCACGGACCGCATGTCACCCGTGGCGTGGAGATTTACAAGGGCAAGTTCATCGCCTATAGCATGGGCAACTTTGCCACCTACAGCCAGATCAAGATCGCCGGCAAGTTGGGCGTTGCCCCTATCTTCAGGATCCGTGTCACCAAGACGGGCGACTTCGTCGACGCCCAGTTGATCTCGACCTATCAGTCCACACCCAACACTGGCCCGCATATCGACAAGGATAAGCAAGCCCTGAGACTTGTCAAATCGCTGAGTGCGGAAGACTTTTACGACAACCCGCCGACCATCACCGACGATGGCTGGATTACAAAATAACCCACTATGAAACAGTTAGCTTTTCTTTTCCTCTTCAGCATCCTCATGGTCGCGCCTTCATGTTCTACAGGGCAGCCTCAAGTCGTTGTTGAAGAAACGGAACCGGAAATCACGGATACCATACCGCCTGTCGTTGTCGATCCAGGCTTCCCCGACACCATGTTCGCCTCGGCGGAGAAGGTGATGTTCGTCATCGACACGATGGACGTCTCCCTGCCCTGCGAGTTGTCGGATTTCGAGGACCTTTACAAAGACGCCCCTGGCATCTTTATGTTTCGCGGCTCGCCGTCACGCAACCCCAATTTCTGCGGACACCTGCATGGCGATACCGTCAAGATCAGCCTCGATTGGGTCTTTACCACGAGCATGGACTCGTCCCACACCTCCCATGGTACATGGGGCGGCGGCACGGGATGGACGGGACAACCGATTTACATCCATTGGCCCGACAGCCTCGTTGACCGATTCAGCCGAATGAAAGACACGGTGACGGATGCCTTCAAAGCTAAGGAAATCATGTTTGCCTCATTATGCGGTAAGCTGTATTTCCTTGACTTCGAAACTGGCAAGGAAAGCCGTAAGAGTTTCGACACCCAAAACGTGCTGAAAGGCACGCCTTCGTTGAATCCTTTCCTCAACGGTCAGCTTTATGTGGGTCACGGCGTGCAGAAGCATGCGCCTTTCGGTACCATTGTCTTTGACCTGTTCTCGCATAGCGAGAAGCATGCCTTTGGCAAAGACCCCAAGGCATGGCGCGGATGGGGCGCTTATGACTCCTCGCCGGTGGTCATTGGCGGCTTCGTGTTCCGCCCGGGCGAAAACGGCACCCTCTACAAGTATTATGTCGGCGATGGCGGCTACAAGCTTCAGTCGACGCTGCGCTATTCTTTGACCAAGTCGAAGAGCTCGCCCGGCATCGAGTCGTCGATGGCGGTGTGCAAGAACTATGGCTATACGACAGACAATGCGGGTAACGTCTTGTGTATCAATTTGAATACCATGAAACCTGTATGGCATTATTTCAACCACGACGATACCGATGCCACACCTTTGGTGGATGTCGAAGACGGCGTGCCGTTTGTCTACACCGGTTGCGAGGTCGACCGCCAAGGCAATTCGGGTACCTGCCATTTCATCAAGCTGAACGGCCTGACGGGCGAGGTGGTCTGGGATGACACCGTCTCCTGCAAGCGCGTCCACTTCGGCGAGAAGAGCCTCGACGGCGGCATGTATGGCTCTCCGTTGTTGGGCGGTGGCGACTGTGAAGGCATGATATTCGCCAATTTCTGCGTCAACAAGGCCAAAGTGCCGGGATGGCTTATCGGTTTTGACAAGGCTGACGGTCGTGTCGTTTGCCGCGCCAGGACGAAGTTCTACTGCTGGTCATCTCCGGTGGCCTTCTACAACGACAAGAATGAGATGTTTATCTTCACGGGCGACACGGGAGGCTATGTCTATCTCATCAAAGCCAAGACGGGCGAGATCGTGGCCACGGAGAAGATCGGCAGCAATTTTGAATCGTCGCCTATCGTGGTCGACGACAAAATTATTATGGGCTCGAGGGGAAATAAAATCTACAAAATCTCGTTACAATAACCTATGAAAAAAATACTGGTATTTCTTATATGTCTGTTGCCATTGTGTTCTTTCGCGCAGCTCTACGCCTGCCGAGATTCGGTGCCGGACAGCTATAATTTTTGGCTCTATCTTCCTGATGATTACGACGCGACAAAGGCTGACAAGCCCTTGGTGATGTTTTTACATGGCAAGAGTCTGTGCGGTCGCGACTTGAACAAAGTCCTCCAATATGGCAGCATCGACGCTCTGCGCCGTGGTCGCGAGATCGACGCCGTGGTGATCGCCCCGCAGTCGCCTGGCGCTTGGAACCCCGAGAAGCTGATGAATATCTACGAGTGGGTGCAGGAAAAATATCCTATCGACACCAATCGCTTTTATGTGCTTGGCATGAGCCTCGGCGGCTACGGCACGCTCGACTTCGTGGCGACCTATCCCGACAAGGTGGCGGCAGCCATCGCCATGTGCGGCGGTGCTACGGCGAAGTCGTTGTGCGGCCTCAACGATCTGCCGCTTTGGATCATCCACGGCACTGCCGACAAGGCTGTGTCCGTCGGTTGCTCCGACAGGGTGGTGGCGTCGATGTGTGAATGCGGCGACACGAGCCGACTGATGTACGACCGCATGAAAGGCGTCAACCATTCACAGCTGGCGAGGGTGTTCTATCTCGACCAGACCTACGACTGGCTGTTTGAACACTCGCTTGCCGACTCGGCGCGACTGGCCGACAAGAGCTACGGCATCAGCACATCCATCCTGAAGGATGCCTATGCGAACCTCAATAAGGACTTCAAGCTGACTATTGTCAACGGCAAGGGCGCCAAGGAAGCCGCTCGCCCCAAGGTCTATTACACAGTGAAGAAAGGCGACACGTTGAGTAAGATTGCGGTCGACCATCACACCACGGTCACCATTTTGTGCAAACTCAACAACATGAAGAAGACCGACAAGTTGCGTATCGGAAGGAAGATACGCGTCAGTTGACCTTCACAGGAGGACAAAAGAAACAGCCCGCCGGGAAATCCGACGGGCTGTTTTCATTTTGGTTGGCGATTGTATCAATCCACAGGGATGTCCTTGTTGACGTTCTTTGAACCCCAGAGGGCGTAGAAGAGCAGGAAGGCGAGACCCACGACAATCACCCAGTAGCTCTGGAGATAGCCGGTGCCACCCAGACCGTCGACAATGGCGTTTTGGAGCAGGGGCAGGATGCCGCCGCCGCAGACCAAAGCCATGAAGATGCCAGAAGCCTTCTCGGTGTATTTGCCCAGGCCTTCGACGGCCAGGTTGAAGATGCCGCCCCACATCACCGAGGTGCAGAGACCGATGCAGACCAGGAAGGCTGCGTTGAGCGGGATGTTTTCGAGGCCGAATCCCTTGGCGCCGTTGAAAGCGGGGAACTTGACCATAGTGGAGGGACCGAACATGGCCAACAGGGTGAGAATAATACCCACAGCCGACACAAAGGTCAACATCGCTTTTGCCGACACCTTGCTGCCGATGATGCCACCGACCAGACGTCCGATCAGCATCAGGAACCAATAGGTGGCTGCCACTGAGCCTGCCACGGCCTCGGCGTTGACGCCACTGCCAAGCACATTAAGCTCAGGGTTCTGGAGCCATTTGTTCAAGACGTTCGGAATGCCGACTTCGACACCCACATAGATGAAGATGGCGATGGCGCCGAGTACGAAGTGACGGAAGGCCATGGGGCCTTTGCCTTTTTCGGTCTTCACGGTGTCCACCTTTTGCTGCTCGTTCTCTGGGATCTTGGTCAGCAGGATGACGATGAAGGCGAAGGCGAAGATGCCGAGAGCCGTGTACATCAGCGGGAAGACGTCGCTAATCTTGGCATCCACGATGCTGGGGATGAGCAAGCCCGTGATGATGATGACGGCGGTGCCGCACAACGAGTTGAAGGAGCCTCCAATCTGGATGAGCTGGTTGCCTTTGTTGCCACCGCCGCCCAGACGATTTAGCATCGGGTTGACCACGGTGTTGAGCAAGCACATGCTGAAGCCGGCCACGAAAGCGCCGAGGAGATACACGGCGAAGCTTCCGAAGACACCCGACAACGTCTGGATGCCGACGCCGATGAAGCCCACGATGACAGCGATGAGGGCCGTCTTCTTGTAGCCTTTCTTCTGCAACAGGGTGCCCGAAGGAATACCCATCACGGCATAGGCGATGAAGTTGGCGAACACGCCCAAAGTGCCTTGCCAGTTGGGGATGTTGAACTGGTTCTTCAGGATGTCGCCCATCGGCGAGGCCAGGTTGGTGACGAACGAAATCATGCCGAACAACAGGATCATCACGATGATCGGAATGAAGTAGTTCTGTTTTTTAACGGTAGTTTCCATAGATATTTGAGATTTAAAGATTTATAATTTCAAGATTTGTTATTTGACTTCGAGACTTCGAGACGCGAGACTTCGGGGTTTATCTGTCTCGCAGTCTCGTAGTCACGTAGTCTCGTGTCATATTGTCACGTAGTCTCGTGTCATATTGTTGAGAATTTGAAGATGATGGTCTCGTTGTACTCTTCGCCCGAGCGCAGGAAGGTGCTGGGGAAGTTGGGCTTGTTGGGAGAGTCGGGGAGGGCCTGGCACTCCAAGGCGACGCCAGAGTAATCCTCGTAGACGTGGCCGTTCTTGCCTTTCGGGCAGCCCGAGAGCCAGTTGCCGGTGTAGACCTGTACGCCGGGTTGGGTGGTGTAGATCTTCACCATGCGGCCCACACCCTCGTGTGAGAGCTCGGCGGCGAGGCATAGCTTGTCTTTTTCTATGCCGTCGATGACCCAACAGCTGTCGTAACCCTTGCCGTTGATGAGGTCGGGGAAGGGTTCTTTGATGTCGCGGCCGATGGGCTTGGCCTGGGTGAAGTCCATGGGCGTGTCGACCACGGGTGCCATCTCGCCGGTGGTAATCAGCTCGTTGGTGGCGGGCAGGAAACGCGAGGCGTTCAGCCGCAGCTTGTGGTCGAGGATGTCGCCGTTGCCTTCACCTTTCAGGTTGAAATAGGTGTGGTTGGTCAGGTTGATGATGGTCTTGTCCGACGAATAGGCGCAGAAACGGATGTTCAACTCGTTTTCGTCGTTGAGGGTGTAGTACACCTTTGTCACCAGCTCGGCGGGATAACCTGCCTCGCCGTCGGCCGAGAGGTAGGTGAACACTACGTTCTCGCCGTTGATGCGGCTGGCCCATTTCTGGTTGGCGAAACCGATGCTGCCGCCATGGAGATGATGCTTGCCGTCGCCCGTGTTCAGCTCTAGCTGGTATTCCTTGTCGTCCATCGTGAAACGGCCGTTGGCAATACGGTTGGCGAAACGACCAGGCGTCTTGCCCGCGCAGGGACCGTCGCCATAGTAGTCGGTGGCGTTGGGATAGCCCAGCACGATGTCGTCCATGTGGCCGTCGCGGTCGGGCGTGACGATGCTCACGATGCCCGCTCCGATGTCGCTCAACTGCACCTTGACGCCGTTGGCGTTGGTAAGGGTGTAGAGCTTGATGTCTTTATTGTCAGGGGTCTTTCCCCAGGTTTTTACTTCTATGTTCATTGTTTTCTATTTTGACACGGGACACGGGACTGCGGGACGGGGACAAAACCACTGTCTCGCATCTCGTGTCTCGAAGTCTCGTGTCCAATGATACTTACCATAAATTATTCGGATAAATGCCCTTTTCGATCAATTCCTTGATTTTGCGCATCACGTCGGGCTTGTCTTCCTTATAGGTGACGCCAAACCATGAGGCGTTGCTTGACAGCACTCTCAGCTTGGCGGTGCCGTCGTTGATGGCCTGGTTGACCATTAGCGGGATAAAGAACTCGGCCTTGATGTTGGTTTGGGCGGGACCTTTCAGGAACTCGACGAAACCCTTCTCGGAATACGCGAAGAAATCGGGCGTGAAGCCGAAGAAGTTCATGGAAACGAGCGAGTCCATGTCCAAGGGATGGCTGCCAGTCTCGTCGGTGTAAGCCGCGCCGCCGTCCTCGGTATGGCCAATGGCCGTGCGCTCCACGATGGTCAGCAGGTTGTCGTCTTCGTCGGCGGTGCAGATGCCACGTGAGACCGTGCCGAAGTCCGACATGGTGTTGCGCAGCTTGTAGGCCACCATGCTGTAGGCGCCTGTCTTGCCTTCACATTCCATGAGGTAGTTGGCCAGCACCTCGTAGGCTTCCTTGCCGTAGAAGTCGTCGGCGTTGATGGCGGCAAAAGGTTCGTGGATCACGTCCTTGGCCATCAGCACGGCGTGGCAGGTGCCCCAAGGCTTGACACGCCCTTCGGGGACAGTGAAGCCTTCCGGCAGCTTGTCAAGCGACTGGTAGACGTATTCTACGGGGATACCGAATTTCTCGGTGTTGTTGACTTTCTTGAAAGCCTCGGCGAAGTCCTCACGGATGACGAAGACCACCTTGCCGAAGCCGGCGCGCTTGGCGTCGAAAATGGAATAATCGAGGATGGCTTCGTTGTTGGGGCCGACGCCGTCCATCTGTTTCAGGGCGCCATAACGGGAGCCCATGCCTGCGGCTAATACTAATAGGGTTGGTTTCATTTATGTTTGAATTGTTTGTTGTTTTGTAATCTATTCTACTACAGTTACGGGAACTGGCAACATCCCCGCTTTTAAAATGTTTACTATATTTATAGCTCCTTCTGTGGTTAAATTGCCTCCAGAGATAGTTGCTCTACCATTAGGAATCTCATTGTTGACAACAGGATAGAAGTACACATAGCCGTCAAAAACGATAGCAATTTGTCTGCCAATATTGTTGCCAGTGATGCGTTGCCAAGACTTTGCCCCCTCATTATTCATCATGATCAGAATCTCTGGTTCACCATTATAACTTGAATACTCTAGACGAGCATCCGAAATTGCTTCACCATTAAGAGCACATTTGTTGTCAGGTGACAACTTCAGAGCAATAAGGCCAAGAACCTCGCTATCATCAACAATTTCAGGTTCCACTGTCCATGCAAGTTTCAAGTCATGCGGAAACAAGTCTCTTGTTTCTATCAGCATCTGGTTGATGGCTAAAGTGTCTATTGCTTTTGCTTTACCCACACATGCTGTCCGTTCGGCCTCATATTTTCCTGGTGCAATTTGATTGAAACTATGTTTCAGCAAGTCGAAAAGGGGACCCTCATATAAAAACTTGAAATCGGCTTCTAGATTAGGGTTGTCCTTCTCGGCCAACTTGACATTGGCTTTGTAAAAACAATCAGAAAGTTCGTTGAAAGTATATGTCTCATAAAACTGAAGGCAACCTTGCGATTGCAACAAATTCAAAACACGAGCGACTTGATCATGGCCCAATTCCACATTTTTGAAATCAATTCGGATTCTTTTGTTGTCGTTTGTTCTTTTTATGCTGAACTTTGCTTTGTCCAAACCTGGTTCATCTTCGCAGAACAATTGTATGCGCTTTTCCATAACTTCACAACAACGGTCCATGATTTTGTCAAACTCATTTTCAGTTGCCGAAACCTCGACCATTATCGAAGTACCACTATCGTTTTCATGATTGGAAAAACATTGGGTAAGAATAATGACTGATGCCACCACAATTGCCGCTACCATTCCAATCCGTAAGCATTTTTTAATCTTCATCATAAACAGATTTGACTAATGACTATAACCTTCTCGCTCCATCCGAAATCACGACATCATACACCTTCGGTTCGTGACCGAATTTGGCGTTGAATTTCTCTTTTGCCGTGGCGATGAAGGCGTCATAAAGGTCTTCCTTCACCAGGTTGATGGTGCAACCTCCGAAGCCGCCACCCATCACGCGGGAACCCGTCACGCCACATTCCTTGGCGATGTCGTTGAGGTAGTCCAGCTCTTCGCAGCTCACTTCGTAGAGCTTGCTCATGCCGTAATGCGTGCCGTACATGCGGTCGCCGACGGTCTCATAGTCGCCTCTTTCCAAGGCGTCGCACACATCGAGGACACGCTGCTTCTCACCGATGACATACTCCGCGCGCATGTAATCCTCTGCGGGAATCTCCACGTCTATTTCATTGAGCATGGCCATGGAGGCGTCGCTCAGGTATTTCACCTCGGGATGCTTTTTGGCGATGTGGGCGCAGGCGTTCTCACACGACTCACGACGACGGTTGTAGGCCGAGGAGGCCAGTTCATGCTTCACGACGGTGTCGAGCAGCACCACCTTGTAACCCTTGGGGTTGAAGGGGAAGTACTCGAACTCCATCGTGGCGCAGTTGAGGCGCATCAGGTGACCCGCCTTGCCGAAGAGGGAAGCGAACTGGTCCATGATGCCGCATTTCACGCCGCAGTAGTTGTGCTCGGTGGACTGACCGATGCGGGCCAACTCGAACTTGTCGATGTTGAGGTTCAGCAAGTCGTTGAGGGCGAAGGCGAAGGTGCTCTCCACGGCGGCCGACGACGACATTCCCGCGCCGAGCGGAACGTTGCCGAAGAAGGCCGTGTCGAAGCCCGCGACCTTATAGCCGCGTTTCTGGATCTCGCGGCACACGCCGAAGATATAGCGTGCCCAAGGCTCGTTGGGTTTGTCCTCTTCGTTGAGGCCGAACTCGCTATAGGCGTCATAGTCAGCGGAGTAGGCGCGTACCTTGTCGGTGCCGTTGAGGCGGATACAGGCGTAGATGCCCTTGTCGATGGCGCCGGGGAAGACATAGCCGCCGTTGTAGTCGGTATGCTCGCCAATCAGGTTGACGCGTCCGGGCGATGTATATAGAACGCCCTCGTTATCAAAGCGTTGCTTGAAAACGGATTTCAATTCTTCAGTGTTCATAGTTACCGTATTACGAATTGGGCGCAAGTTAGGAAAAATATCCATACCGATAGCATTTGATTGATAATTTTGTAATTTTGCAGAATCAAATCTGTATATAACTAATAAATAACCATTTAGTGATGAAAAAGACCTTTGTTTTACTATTCGCGCTTGCGTTTTCGCTGCTTTCGAGAGCGCAAAATGTCAGTTTTGAGCAATATTATCATGATGAGGGATCCTTGCGAATGGATGTCTTCCAGTGTGGCAATGCCGAAGGTTCACACTATGTGTTTGAGCGTTTCATCATTGAGCCGTATTTTGGCGGATCCAAGGTCAACCTGATTGACCCTTTCAATTTTGGGACAAACCGAGTGAAAGTGATTGATGCACAAACCAATACGCTTATCTTTTCGAGAGGTTACAACACTTTGTTCCGCGAATGGCAAACCACCGAGGAAGCCACAAGGATGGAACGCTGCTATGAAGAATCCGTGAGTGTTCCGTTACCACGCAATGAAGCCTATATCATTCTCGAAATCAGGAATTTCGATGGCGAGTTTGAGGAAGTGTTCTCGAAACTCTATGAACCTGATGAGATGTTCAACACTACCGAGCAGCGCTATGTGTTTCCTGTTCAGGATATTATGGTCAACGGTGCCCCCGATAGTAAGGTTGACATTGTGATTCTTCCCGAAGGTTACACTGCGGAAGAAATGCCGCAGTTCATACAGCATTGCCAGAACTTGGCCAATGTGTTTGCCCAAGCGGAGCCGTTTGCAAGCCATATCAACGAATTCAATTTCCGCGCCGTGCTGGCGCCTTCAGAAGAGAGTGGTGTCGACATTCCTGCCTCCCATATTTGGAAGCGCACCATCCTCAATTCGCATTTCTACACCTTTTATCTTGACCGCTATTGCACCACACGCAACTATTTCTCGGTCAAGGATGTAGCGGCGAACGCACCTTATGACCAGATCTACATTTTGGTGAACAGCAGTCAGTATGGTGGCGGTGGATTCTATAACTTTTACTCGATGAGCACAGCGGGCAACATGTCGTCTTCCAGTGTCATCGTGCATGAGTTTGGTCATGCTTTTGCTGGTTTAGCCGACGAATACGAGGAACCAGACAACCCCTTGGCCTTGCTTTACAATCTGGATGTGGAGCCTTGGGAACCCAATATTACCACCTTGGTCGATTTTGAGTCGAAATGGGCCGACCTCGTTGCCCCTGGCACACCTATTCCCACGCCGAACACGAATCAATATAACAATGTAGTTGGAGCTTTTGAGGGTGGCGGCTATTTGTCGCAAGGCATGTATCGTTCTCAACGCAACTGCATGATGCGCGACTATGCGCCTTTCTGTGCCGTGTGCAACAGAACGCTTGAAAACATGATTGAAGCGCATTCCGATCATCCGGTCTCGGTTAAAGCTGATTATGTGTTGCCTAAACCGTCGCTTCGTGTGTGCCCCAATCCAGCTACTGATTTTATCGATGTCTTTGTAAACCAGGAAGGTGGTCAAGCGGAGATTATCGACATCAACGGAAAAACCGTGATGACCGTCCAACTCGACAGCGAGGTGAATAGGGTAGTCGTCAGCGAACTCCCCAATGGGGTGTATGTCATTCGTGTGAACGGTGAGACAAAGAAATTTGTGAAACAATAAAACTCGGTTATGAGCCTGATAAAGGTGATTTTTAAGCCAAAATGGACAGCCTTGCTTATAGCTTGTCTGATGGTCTCTTGCGTCCATCGTCCCGAGCCCAGCTATCCCATTCCAAGCCAACAACAACTGGAGTGGCAACAACTTGAAAACTATGCGTTTATTCACTTTGGCTTAAACACATTTAATAACATGGAATGGGGCTATGGCAACACGCCATCCCATACCTTTAACCCCACCCATTTGGATTGCGAACAGTGGGTTCTGACCTTGAAAGCCGCAGGCATGAAAGGCGTGATCCTTACGGCGAAGCACCACGACGGATTCTGTCTTTGGCCGACCGAAACTACGGAATACTCCATCAGGAACACCTATTATAAGAATGGGGCGGGAGACTTGGTACGCGAGCTTTCGGATGCCTGCAAGAAGCACGGTTTGAAGTTTGGGCTGTATCTCTCGCCTTGGGACCGCAACCAACCTGAGTATGGCTATCAGGGCTATGTTGACATCTATCATCAACAGATTGAGGAACTTGTGAGCAACTACGGTCCGCTGTTTGAGTTCTGGTTCGATGGCGCTAACGGGGGTACAGGCTGGTATGGTGGTGCCGACGAGATGCGTTCCATCGTGGCGGAGAAATACTACAACTACGAGAAGGCGAGAGATATCGTGTGGAAATATTGCCCTGAGGCGAGCATTTTCGGCGGCACGGTGCCGACTTTGCGTTGGATCGGCAATGAAGAAGGCAAAGCAGGTGCCACGCAGTGGTGTATGTATAAAACTGATTTTGAATCGCTTAACGACACCAAGGCTTTGAAGCAAGGCTACCGTGATGGTGAGGCTTGGCTGCCTGCCGAGGTGGATGTCTCGATACGTCCGGGTTGGTTCTACCATGCCAGCGAAGACAGCCTGGTGAAAACCGTGGACCAACTGATGGATTTGTATTACCAGAGTGTCGGACACAATGCCAACCTTCTGCTCAATTTCCCTGTGAATCAAGAGGGTAGGATACCGAGCGTCGACTCTGCCAATGCTGTGCAATGGCATCAGAGGCTGCAAAAGGAATTTGCCGACAACCTGCTGAATGGTTGCAAGGTGACGGCAAGCAACACCCGTTCTTGGCGGTTCGGTCCGAAGTACGTGCTGGATGAGGACTACACAAAATACTGGGCAACGGAAGACGGCATCCATCAGGCGGAACTCATCTTCGATTTCCCGGAAACCACCGCTTTTAACCGCTTACTTTTGCAAGAGTATATTCCTTTGGGACAGAATGTTGACGCATTCTATTTAGACTATTACTTTAATGGTAAATGGTTGCCCGTCGAAGTGAACGAACCGACGACCACCATCGGCTATAAGCGACTTCTTCGTTTCCAGACCGTTAAGGCCGATAAGTTAAGAATAAGGTTTAAGGTCTTCAAGGGCACTCTATGTATTAATAGAGTAGGCGCATTTTTAACAGAAACAACAGAAATCGCACCTTAACCGTCATTGCGGGCTTGACCCGCAATCTCCAATGCGAGAGGGTTTCGTCTCCGCATTTGGGAGATGGCGGATCCTTGTCCGCCATGACGGCAAAAGGGAAAGAGTGTCGTAATCGGTCTTATGTCGTATTAAAAGAATCTCAATTATCATGATCGAATACCATCCATTGAAACCCTTCCTGCCTGCCAATGCAAGGATCTTGTTCCTGGGCAGTTTCCCACCGCCGCAAAAGCGTTGGTGCATGGACTTTTTCTACCCCAATTTCATCAACGACCACTGGCGCATCGAGGGCGAGATCTGGTTTGGCGACCGCAACCATTTCGTTGATACAGAGCATAAATGCTTCAAAAAGGATGAAATTGTAGCTTTCCTCAATGAGAAAGGCATTGCCTTCTTCGACACGGCCATGGCGGTCAAACGGTTGAAAGACAACACCTCGGACGCCTTTTTGGAAATCGTTGAGCACACCGACATCCGGTCCTTGCTCGCCCAGATGCCGCAATGCCATGCCATCGCCACGACGGGCGAAAAGGCCACCACGGAAGTGTGCGGTTATTTCAACGTCGATACGATCCCTTCGCCCAACATGAAAGTGGCTCTCGAAGATGGTTTAACCTTGTATAGATTACCCTCATCTTCAAGAGCCTATCCTTTGTCATTTGACAAAAAGGTTGAAGCCTATAAACGGATGTTTGAGTTGGTGTTTGGCGAGTTTTGAAGGCATAGATACACTCGCTACGCAGCCATGTCATACCGACCGACGAAGGAGGGGGCGTATCTATGGCTGCTCCGCTCGGTATGACATGCCTTCAAAACCAATTGTTTACCTCATCAAAGCATCAATCGCAGGAAGAATCTCACCCGACTTGCCCTCGAGGTAGATGTCCGTGATGTAGTTTGTGTAGGTCGAAGGCTCCATGTTGATCTCTATGATCTTGGCGCCGTTGCGTTTGGCGATGCCGGGGATCATGTTGGCCGGGCTGACCTGTCCCGAAGTGCCGATGATGACAAAGGCGTCGCAGTTCTCGGCAGCCCTTACAGAGCCATAGTAGGCGTCCTCTGGGATGCCTTCGCCGAAGAAGATGAAGTCGGGCTTCATCAGTCCGCCACATTGGGCGCAACGGGGCGGTTCCTCGGTGAGCGTCAGGCTCTTGGCGTCGACCTTGTGGCCGCATTTCGTGCACACGAAACGCGACATGTTGCCATGGAACTCATACACCACGCTGTTACCCGCCACGGTGTGCAGGTCGTCGATGTTCTGAGTGATGACGCTGCTCAGGCGGCCTTCCTTCTCCCATTTGGCCAGGACGAGATGTCCGGGGTTGGGCTTGATGTCCTTGTTGCTGAAAAAGTTATAGAACACCTCACGGATGATTTTCCACGACTCCTTGGTGTGGCTGTAGTAGAAGTCGATGTCGAGGGAGTTGGGGTCGTACTGGTTCCAGATGCCGCCCTCGCCACGGAAAGGCGGGATGCCGCTCTCGGCGGAAGTGCCCGCGCCGGTGAAGCCCACGATGTTCTTCGCCTTCGACAGGATCTCAGCGGCTTGCTTGATTTTTTCTTCGTTGTTCATGTTGGTATTGTATTGATTAGTTTCTTGTTGACGTGAGACACGAGACAGGGGTTCACTACGCTAACGCCTTTTAGCGTCATGGCGGAGGCACCGTCATTCCGCGAAAGCGGAACGCCATCTCCCAAGCGCAAAGACGAGTCCCTTTCACTCGGGAGATTGACTCGCTCCGCATCGTCGAATCGCGATTTGCGGGTCAAGCCCGCAATGACGGTTTGGGGCTAATGGGTTTTCTGGCGCAAAGTTATACAAAAAATGTTGCTGGAAACAATGAAAATTCGTATATTTGCAAAGTAAATGAAAGATTCAGATCAGAATATGCAAACACAAAACAATCAAAGGGTCTACAAGGGCATTGAGCGCCCATTAAATACGCCAGATGCCATCTCTTCATTGAAGTCGGATGAAGTGTTCGTTTTTGGCAGCAACCTTCAAGGCCATCATGGCGGTGGCGCGGCGCGCGTCGCGCAGATGAAATTTGGAGCCATATGGGGACAAGGTGTCGGCTTGCAAGGACAAAGCTATGCCATCCCAACCATGCAAGGCGGTCCCGAAACCATCCAACCCTATGTCGACCAGTTCGTTGCCTTTGCCAAGGAACACACGGAACTGTTTTTCTATGTCACACGCATAGGATGCGGCATCGCTGGCTTCAAAGACCAAGATATCGCTCCTTTGTTCGTTGACGCGTTGAACATAGAGAATGTGTGTTTGCCTGAATCTTTCGTAAAAATTATCGAGCTACTATTGCCAAGGAAGTCTGATGAACCATTCCCTAGAATCACACGCACCACTAGTATCAGATTATACCAACAAGGACAAGTCCGAACCTTGGCTGACATCGCCATGACGCTTAACAATCAGCATCATTATTCTGATTTGGAAAGCTTTATGCGGGATTTCGACGATGTGATCAAAGCGTATAGGGAAAGGGGTACCGTTAGCTATGAGATTTGCAAGACGGTTGAAGGGTTATTACGAGACAATGAGGCGACATTGTTTACCAATAGCGGCTATCTGGATTTTGACAGGTTGATTGATATGGTGGATCATCTATCCGCGTCAGACGAAGACAATCCTTTGGAGGTTATTTACAGTCGGAGGGAGAAAACCAAAATGTTACGACTTGCGGCTTTGCTCAACGACATGATGCATTACACCGCCGCTTCTGATTTGATGAATGATTTGAGTTCGATTGCGTATGGTAGATTCAATTGTGGCGACAACCGCTTTATGAACGATCCTTTCCGTTATCCGCTTGCCTTCTTCAAGCAAGGATTGGAGCTGTTATGGGAAGAGATCCAAGATAACGGATATATGAGCAATGCGCTTTTGGAGAAAAAGATGTTCACCGAACACGAAGAAAGCGTGGAAGAATACGGACTGAAACGAGTCATCAGAAACGATTTCGAGCCAGAGGGACCCGACCATCCGGAAGTGTATCTCCCGAAAAGGATAGGTACGGCGCCAGTGTATCTGCTGGACGAAAACTTTGTGGATCATTGCTCGGGAAAACCCATGTTTGTCAAGTCGTGTGGAGATGGCAAAGGCCCATACGCGCATCGCACTTTGTATGAAATGGAGCTTATTGAAGGCATTATTAGGGGCGAATGCAGAAAAGGCAATTACGAAGAGATAGGGGAATATTATGTTCCGGTTGGCGATGATTCAAAGCCCATCTTCAAGCAAGGGCATGGTAAAATGGAGTTTGACATTCTTGCTGACAAAAAGCGTTTTTTGCAAAGAATCCGCAAGAACACGGGACAATGCTGATGGAGGCGTTTGGCAAGGAAATACAGATTAAGAGTTTCGGTTGTAACTGCTTGGATGAGCCAGGACAACTCGTTGAGCCATCGGTCAACCTTTTCGTAAAAGTCACCAAAAGCTGCAATGCCCGTTGCCTGTTTTGTAGCAATGCTGAAACCTCGATGCCGAGCGTGCCTTTTGATGTGCCCAAATTGCTTGAAATCATAAGGGGGTTGAAGTCCGCTGGGATCAGCGTGAATCGAGTGAACATCACGGGCGGAGAACCATCGGTGGTTTCGGCATTGGTGGAGGAGATCCTTCAAAAAATGGATGATTCGGGCTTTTCGGATTTACACCTGCATCTGAACACAAATGGATTGCTCCCCCAGTCGCAGATGCTCATGCGTCATCCGCGTTGGAATAGCATTTCCATGTCGCTGCATCACTATGACTTATCCAAGCTCTCTGAATTGTATGGATGTAAAATTCCAGACAAGGCGTTCGACTTTGAAGGAATTGACATGCAACGTCTTAATGCTAGTTGCAACTTGATCAAAGGCTATATCGACTCGCCCGAGGAAGCCTCCAAAATGCTAGACTTCGCTTTGGAGCTTGGTCTTCCAAGAATCGGGTTTGTCGCTTTGATGAAGGTGAACGTCTTTTGCCAGGATCACTTTGTGGATTTGGAAGACATCCGGCTTGACACCATCCCGCATGTCTATTTCACCAAGTCCATGGATAGAGGAAGTGACTGTAAATGTTCCAATTATCTTTACAACAAGGACTTGAAGATATTGGAGATCTATATGCGGAATTACGCCAATCCCCGGTATTGTGAATCGTCGTTGGTCTATGATGGAGAATATCTGCGTCAGGGCTTTCACCAAAACAACATCATCTATTGAAGTATGACGATCGCTGAACTATATGAGTCGAGAAAGGACGATTCCCGGTTGAACACTTCCTATCCGCTGCAACCAGAGGATTGGGCGAAATATCGTGTGGAAGGACCGCTTCCTTTCGACGATGAAAAACAGCTCTCGTTTTATATCCATATTCCTTTTTGCAAGCAGCTATGCTCGTTTTGCGAATACACCAGAATGCTGTGCCCTGATGAAGGCGTGCAGGAGCGTTATCTTCGGGCAGTGGCCAATGACATCATGCGTTTCAAAGCACAAAACCAAGGCTTTACGCTCCTTGGTTGTGATATAGGAGGAGGGACGCCCACCGCTTTGTCGGAGAAGAACTTTTTGTTGCTGATGGAGGTCTATGGGAACGCCTTAATGGGTCTGGAACTGTCTCCTGGATTCGAGCCAAGTATCGAGGCCACTTTCGACACCCTGACGGAATCGAAATTGAAGGGTATTGTGGATGCTGGCATACACAGACTGTCATTGGGAGTACAATCTTCTTGTGATGCTATCATGAAGCGGCATCGTCGATTGGGCAGTGATGAAAGACAAATGTCGGATTGGCTTGCCATGGCTGAAAGAATCGGCGTCAAAAAGGTAAACCTTGATTTCATGTATGGCTTTCAAGAGCAAAACGAGGCTTCCATCGGCCGGGACCTTGAACTTATTGGCCACCTGCATCCGCATCAAGTCACATTATATGAGTTGCGGACCAACATGCTTGCGTCAAATGCTTCTCTTTCGAAAGAGGAATTGTATGACCAATATTCACAGTATTACGATGGCATAATAGGCATGGGTTACAAGGGGAGGTTTGGCCAAAACACTTTCTCCATGGACGCTGATGATGAGGGCGTTTCTTCTTATCTCAGGGAAAGAATGATCAACGGCGCCTCCTATAAAGGATTCGGCCTGTCGGCACAAAGCATGAGCCGTGCCGGCGTTTCGTATAACGTTGGGAAGCTGTCGAAGAATCCCATGCAAGCCTTGAACGACAATGGCTATCAAGAAGAGTACACTTATTTGCTGCCTTCAAAAGAGTTGGTCGCCAAGTATATGGCCATATCCGCGTACCATGGCTCTTTTTCAGTCAGTAAACTATTGGAGTTAGGGATAGACAAGGATTTCTTGGACGAAAGACTTGGTTTCTGCTTTTCACAGGGCCTTTTATCCAAAGGCGAAAATGATAGAATAGTTGTTACCAAGAAAGGTTTTGTGCATTATGGAGCGGTGTTTTCGCTGTTCTTTGAGGATGAGGGATAGTGTTGTCCAATTTGTCTTGTGTTTTCTATAAAAAAGCTTGTAAAACAATTTGAAAGTGTGTATATTTGCAAAGTTAATGAGCAACTAGAAAAACCATGACACAAAAACAAGCCATACAACTATTTGAACAGAAAAAAGTGCGTACCGTTTGGGATACTGACAAGGAGCAATGGTATTTTTCCATAGTGGATATTATTGCTGTACTTACGGATAGCACGGATCCAAAGCAGTATCTAAAGAAAATTCGAAGCCGTGATCCTGGACTTCAAGCCAACTGGGGTACAATTTGTACCCCGGTTCGAATGAGAGCTGCGGATGGTAAGTTGAGGTTGGTGGATGCTTCTGATACAGAAGGCATTTTCCGTCTCATCCAATCCATTCCATCTCCGAAGGCGGAGCCTTTCAAGCAGTGGATGGCGCAGGTGGCAGCAAAACGCATCGACCAGATGCAGGATCCCGAACTCTCCATCGAACAGGCTGTGGCCGATTACCGCAGACTAGGTTATTCGGAAGCATGGATCAACCAACGGATAAAGTCGATTGAGGTGAGGAAGCACTTGACCGACGAATGGAAGCGCGCTGGATTGGAGGAAGGTGTGCAGTTTGCCTCGCTGACGGATATTATCTATCGCCAGTGGAGCGGCCTTTCCGCCAAAGAATACAGGCAACTGAAGGGTTTGAAGAAAGAGAACCTGCGCGATAACATGACCGACCTTGAGATTGCCATCAATATGCTTGCGGAGGCCACCACGACACAGATTTCAAGGAACGAAAACCCGAAGGGAATGGCCGAGAGTGCAGGCATTGCCCGCCGTGGCGGAGCCGTGGCAAACGATGCCCGCAAGGCTGTGGAGAGAGAAACAGGGCAGTCGGTGGTTTCGTCATTGAATGCCAAACAGATTGCGCAGGGAGAGGAGGAATTGCTGTTGGAGGGCGAAGAGGATTAAAAAAAGTTGAACAATAATTGCATAAGAAAGAAATAATATGCGTACTTTTACAGCGCAATAAAAACGAAAATTATGGTATAAAAAAGACAAAACTAACATAGCATATTGAGCTTGACGCTCTTGTTCTCCTTCGGAAAATGTCTGGAAAACAAATACGGGAGTGAGAATAAGGTTGCAAAAGTTCACGCATAGGCGTGAATTGCTTTCAACCCTTATTTACTCCAAAGGTATTCCAGACAACCTTCCGAAGAAATAAGCGGACAAAATGAAAGGATTTGCGCCTTATTTGTGCAAAATAACCCAAAAGAACTAATCATATTTAATCAATTAAAACAATCATTATGGAACAGAACACGTCAAATCAAAACATCAATGAACATGTGCTGAAAATAGCACGCACTACATGGTATCCAACATTTGGACCAAATGGGCCCAAACGAATGTCATCTGGGTCAAGTAAGAGCGGTTGTTGCTTGTCAATGCTAATTGTGGTATTTTTATCTATTACTGGAATAACTGCATGCGTTAGTAAAACTGACAATACACCAATTACACAAGAACAATTCGTAACAGAGCAAGTAACAATTGACTCTCTTGCCGTTGCACTGCATAAGATAGATAGTATTATGAACTGTGGTAGATTAGTTCACTTGGACATTTATGAAATTGGCAAGTTAAAAAACATCTCTGTAAGTGTACATAAATTGAATGCTGGGGAACAGTCTTCTGTTTGGATCAATTTCAGAAAAGATTGTGGAAATGAGTATTATTATTCCTGGGAGGACGCTCACCTATTGAATGAAGAATACCCATACTTCATCGAGGCAATAAACACAATTCTTTCAAATATAGATAGGGAAGTTGAACATGAAGAAAGATATGCCTATATTACGAAAGATGACATTCGGTTTCTTGCAAGTGCAACAAGCGGCAAGCCTTGGGGTATGGAATTAAGTATCGATTTTAAAAAACAAAATTCCACTATTACAATGGCTGAAAAAGATGTGGAAAACTTGAAGGTTCTAATTCAAAAAGCCAAAGAAAAACTGGATGAAATAAAATGATGCAAACTGTGATGTCTTTCAATCATACAGTTCAATAAACTCATAACTATTCCCCATAGCATCAAGGAACTTAATAAAGTCCTCCTGACTAATGATAATTGTCCCAGTGTTGTCATTGGGGTGGAAACTCAATCGGGGCGCGTTTTGGAGGTTCTTGTCAATGAAGAGGTGGACGTGATGCTCGGTGTCGTTGACGAGGCCGAAAGGGGAGACGCTGCCTGGTTTCAGGCCGAGGTACTTCTCCATCCTTGCCTCCGAGGCGAAGGTCAGCTTGCCTTGGTGCAGGCGCTGCTCCAAGTCGTGGATGTCCATCTGGTGCATGCACTCGAAGACGACCAGGTAATGCTTGTTGCCCTTGTGGTTCCTGAAAAACAGGTTCTTGCAGTGCGTGGCTTCGAACTTGCCCCAGTAGGCCAGCGACTCCTCGATGGAACCCAACGGCGGGTGGAACTTGATGTCGAACTCGATGCCGAGGCCAATCAGCGTATCGACGACCTTCTGCTGACGCTCACTTAAGGGATGATCTATTTCGCTAGACTTCATATCGTTTTAAGTTTCTTCTTCTGTTTTAGGCTCTCTTTGACTATGGCTTATGGCCGATGACCATGGCCACTTTCCCAACTGTTGAAGTGGCCATAGTCATAAGCCATTGGCCATAGTGAAAAACAATTCCATATTATAACTTGTTCTTTAACGCTTTACCCGTGTACGACGCCTTGCACTTCACCAGGTCCTCGGGCGTGCCTTCAAAGACGATCTCGCCGCCCTTGTTGCCGCTCTCGGGACCGAGGTCGATGACCCAGTCCGCTGACTTGATGACCTCCATGTTGTGCTCGATGATGATGACGCTGTGGCCGTTGGCAATCAGTGCGTTGAACGACTCCAACAGCTTGTTTACATCGTGGAAATGCAGGCCTGTAGTCGGCTCGTCAAAGATGAACAAAGTCGGCTTCTCGACCTGTCCTTTGACGAGGAAGGTGGCCAGCTTCACACGCTGAGCCTCGCCGCCGGAGAGCGAGCTCGCCGACTGCCCGAGCATCAGGTAGCCCAGTCCGACGTCACGCAAGGGCTTCAACCGAGAGAGGATGCGTTTCACGACGGCGGTATCGCGCTCCGAAGAGCCTTCGAAGAAGTCGATGGCCTCGTCGATGCTCATGTTGAGAATGTCGGAGACGTTCTTGCCGTCGTATTTGATTTCCAACACCTCTTCCTTGAAGCGTGTGCCGTGGCAGGCCTCGCAAGGCAGATATACGTCGGCCATGAACTGCATCTCGATCTTCACGACGCCCTCGCCCTCGCATTCCTCGCAGCGGCCGCCCGGCACGTTGAACGAGAAGAAGGCGGGCTTCACGCCACGCAGCTTGGCCAGCTTCTGTTCCGAGAACAACTGTCTGATCTCGTCGTAGGCCTTCATGTAAGTCGCTGGGTTGGAGCGTGATGACTTGCCGATGGGGTTCTGGTCGATGAACTCCACGGCTTGGATGAGGCCGAGGTCGCCTTCCAAGGCGCCGAAGCTGCCGCAGCGCTCCACGGCCTCGCCGAGATGGCGTTTCATGGCGGGCCAGAGCACGTCTTTCACCAAGGTGGACTTGCCCGAGCCGCTCACGCCCGTGATGACGGTCATCGTGTTGAGCGGGAAGCGCACGGTGAGGTTTTTGAGGTTGTTCTGCGAGGCACCTTTTATTATTATGGCGTTGGCACTCTTGCGGCGACGGGTGGGCACGGGGATGTGCATCTTGCCCGTGAGGTATTGCGTGGTGAGACTCTTCTCGCAGTTGATCAGGTTCTTGATGTCGCCCTCGAAGACGACTTCACCGCCAAACACACCTGCCATGGGCCCGATGTCGATGATGTAGTCGGCGGCGCGGATGATCTCCTCATCGTGCTCCACCACGATGACGGTGTTGCCGATGTCGCGCAGACGGCGCAGCACGGCAATGAGTCGCTCGGTGTCACGAGAGTGCAGGCCGATGCTGGGCTCGTCCAAGATATAGGTGGAGCCGACCAGGCTGCTGCCCAACGAGGTCGCTAGGTTGATACGTTGCGACTCGCCGCCCGAGAGCGTGTTGGAGAGGCGGTTCAAGGTCAGGTAACCCAATCCCACCTCAATGATGAAGTCCAGGCGGTTGTTGATCTCCACCAGCAGGCGCGAGGCGATTTTGCTATCGGTCTCGTCGAGTTTCAGGTGGTCGAAGAAGACCTTCAACTCGTCCAAGGGCATCATCACCAAGTCGGTGATGCTCTTGCCGCCGACCTTCACATATTGTGCCGCCCGGCGCAGGCGTGTGCCGTGGCATTCGGGGCAGACCGTCTTGCCACGATAGCGTGACAGCATCACACGGTATTGTATCTTATAGGACTGGCTTTCAACGTAGTTGAAGAAGTCCACGATGCCTTCGAAGTATTGGTTGCCCGTCCAAAGCAGGCTCTTCTGTTCCTCGGTCAGCTCGTAGAACGGCTTGAAGATGGGGATGCCCACCTTGTCGGCCACGCGGACGAGGGCGTCTTTCCACTCGCTCATCTTGTCGCCGCGCCAACAGGCGATGGCGTTCTCGTAGATCGACAGGCTTTTGTTGGGCACCACCAGGTCGGGGTCGATGCCGATGACGCTGCCGAAGCCCTGACAGGTAGGGCAGGCGCCATAGGGGTTGTTGAAGGCGAACATGTTGGCCGTGGGTGGCTCGAAGGTGATGCCGTCGGCCTCAAAGCGTGATGAGAAGTCGGCTTCCTGACGTTCGCCGTTCAGCTCGCTGATGACCTGACAGTTTTCCTTGCCTTCGTAGAAGGCCGTCTGCACCGAGTCGGAGATGCGTCCCACGGCGTCGTCCATGCTCTCGTTGACCTTGATGCGGTCGATGAGCAGCTTCACCTTCTTCTCGCTGACCTTTTTCTTCTGGTCGAGGAAATCCTCGATTTTGACGATCTCGCCATTCAACAGGATACGGTAGAAGCCTTGCTGCATGAGGATGTTGAGGTGCTCGTCGAGGCTGCGGCCTTCGGGCAGGTGGAGTGGCGCGACGATGTAGGCCGTAGTGCCCGTTGCGAGGCCCAGAATATAGTTCACCACATCCATCACCTGGTGCTTCTTGACCAGCTTGCCCGAGGCGGGGGAGTAGGTCTTGCCGATGCGGGCGTAGAGGAGTTTCAGGAACTCGTAGATCTCGGTGCTGGTGCCCACGGTGGAGCGTGGGTTGTGCGAGTTCACCTTCTGTTCGATGGCGATGGCGGGCGAGAGGCCGGTGATGCTCTCCACGTCGGGCTTGTTGAGGCGGCCCATGAACTGTCGCGCGTAGGAGCTCAGGCTCTCCACATAGCGGCGTTGTCCCTCGGCGTAGAGCGTGTCGAAGGCCAGCGACGACTTACCCGATCCCGATAGACCTGTGATGACCACCAGCTTGTTCTTGGGGATCCGTAAACTAATGCCTTTCAGGTTGTTGACCTTGGCGTTTCGGATGGTGATATAGGAGGTTGTTTGCTCTTTCAAGGTTCAAAAAAATTGAATCGGCAAAGGTACGGAAAAAAATGCGATTTAGATACCCGAAACAAACTTCTTGCTACTCAAAACCCCGAAAAATATTGCGTTCAGATGAAAAAAAATCTCATTTTTTCTTGCTTTTTTCAAAAAAGCCGTATCTTTGCGGTGTAATTATTCACTAACCAATCCATAGGAGAGACGCTATCGAAAGATCTATACCCTTTATTAACAAGCACTTACGTTGAGTGCACAAAGAAAGGGGGACCCGATGTCCAACATAGTGAAAAGCGACAAAGAACTGATTGAACGCTACCAGGACGGTGATGTTCACAGTTTTGAATTATTGATTGGTAGATACCAGAAACAAGTTTATTCCTACATACTCACGCTTGTGAAAGACAAGCAGTTGGCTGACGATGTCTTTCAGGACACCTTTGTCAAGGTCATCCAGACTGTCAAGTCGAAGGCCTACAAGGACGACGGCCGTTTCGTGCAGTTCGCCATGCGCATCGCGCACAACCTTGTCATCGACCACTTCCGCAAGGAGAACCGCATCCCCACGGTGGAGTCGTCAAGCGAGGACTACAACTACATCGACAACGTGCCGATTACCGACGCCTCGGTGGAGCAGGGCATGATCGTGGACCAGGTGCACTCCGACCTCCACAGGATGATCGCCTTCCTGCCCGACGAGCAGCGCGAGGTGCTCCGCATGCGCATCTTCGACGACATGAGCTTCAAGGACATTGCGGACATCACCAACGTGAGCATCAACACGGCGCTGGGCCGCATGCGCTACGCCTTGATCAACTTGCGTAAGATGATGGTTGCCAACAACATGACGCTGACTTATTGAGGCTTTGGATTTTGGTTCTCTGGTAAGCGGCTGTTAGCAATTAGCCATTAGCTGTTAGCCAGCCATGGATTGGCTAAATGCTAACAGCTAAAAGCTAATAGCCAGCCGAGCCTAAAAGACAGAAAAAAATATTTCTTCGGTACATAATAATATCAAGAAGATGGCGTTTAAGAGATAAAGTCTAACCTAACAAACGCCTATGACAAATAGTTACACCTCTTACCCCTCATCCGTTGAAGACGCAGTGTTGGTATCACAAATCAAGGAGGTTTTCCGTAGGGAGAGCGAGCAACAGCAACCCAGCCGCAACGTATTGCGCTACCTGTTCGACTACGCCGCCGCCTACGAGTCGATGAACACTGGGCTGATGGGTCAAGTCTCATACATGAACAACTGACCGAAACGGAACAGAAGGACAGAAAAGCCGCTGAGTATTCAGCGGCTTTTTTCATTATTGGTATTTTGGCAGCGTTTTTATTCTACCACTTTCACCACATCCAAAATTGAATCTTTGGCGGGACCTTCGTAAATATCTCCATTGAAGTGATATACATCAGTGTAAACAGAATCATTCTTGCTGTGTTGAACCACTATGGCATCGGCATTCTCGTATACAAGTAGTTTTGGGTCGTCGAAAGGATAGTAAAAGTCAAGAAAACATACACCAGTTTCTACAAGACCTTGCTTTTGATATAGTGAGACCGCAGAAAATGGAGCGTCGAAATAACTATACATTACATAGTTTTTGTCATTGTCGCAAGCATAACGATCCACAACCAATGACCCAAAATATGAACCAAAAGCAGCAACAACAAGCATCCAAAATAGGCTCGTTACACCATACAAACACCAAACAATAATCTTACTTGCGCTATTCCATTGTCGAGCAAGAGCAGCCAACCAAAATGCCGCGCTAACAGAAGTGAGTATGGCGGAAAGCAGCAGCAACCAGCTGTCGATTTGGTATGATAGATGCGCTTCTTTGGGTAGTATTGAAAATCGAATTATCAGGAACACCGCCCATAGTATGATGCTGACAATAGTCAGGATAATTGCTGTCTTGTTTTTCTTCATCGCACTATGATTTTCTATTGCCTTCCAAGTTTCAACGCAGAAATGCAATGGTTATTTTGAGTCTGAAAACTATTTTTGGATTTCATGAAACTTGCAGGATAATAGCTTGACATTATTATGGTTATATACCTCTTTAAAAAATAAATAATTAATTATTTGGAAAGTGCGTGGAAACGCAGTAAATTTGCAGGCTTTTATAACGAATCATCAAATTCAAATTTCAAAACATAACACATTATGAACAAGCAGATTACATTAGAGCAAGCTGTCGAGAGAGTTCACGACGGCATGACGATTATGTTTGGCGGCTTCCTCGGCGTGGGAAGTGCCACTCAAATCATTGACGCCATCGTTGCGAAAGGCGTTAAGGACCTCACCATCATTGCCAACGACACGGCCTACGACGAAGTGGCCCACGGCAAGTTGGTCAGCAACCACCAAGTGAAGAAGGCCATCGTGTCGCACACCGGCACCAACAAGCAGACGGCCATCCAGAAGAACGAGGGCACCCTCATCGTGGAATACGTCCCGCAAGGCACCCTCGCAGAGCGCATCCGCGCCTACGGTGCGGGTCTCGGCGGCGTGCTGACCCCCACAGGTCTCGGCACCATCATGGCCGACGGCAAGCAAGTGGTCAACGTCGATGGCAAGGACTACCTGTTGGAGAAGCCCTTGAAGGCCGATATCGCCTTCCTGCGCGCCAACATCGTCGATGAGTTCGGCAACATGGTGTTCCTCGGCACGACCAACAACTTCAACCCGCTGATGGCTACCGCCGCCGACTATGTCGTCGTCGAAGCCGAGAAGCTGGTGAAGGTCGGCGAGATCAAGCCCGAGTGCGTGCATGCCTCCGGTATCTATGTCGATGCTATTTACGTGGAAAAATAAAAAGCTGTCAGCCATCAGCCGTCAGCTATCAGCATGGTCAAATTGAGCTGAAAGCTGATTGCTGAATGCTGAAAGCAAAACAATTCAACAATTAAACGATCAACAATTCAACAAAATGGAATACAGAACAAAAATTAGACTTCGCATGAGCGCGAAGGATGCCCACTACGGTGGCAATTTGGTTGACGGCGCCCACATGGTGCACCTCTTCGGTGACGTGGCGACCGAGCTTTTGATTATGCGTGACGGCGACGAAGGCCTGTTCTGCGCATACGATATGATTGAATTCAAGGCCCCTGTCTATGCAGGCGACTTCATCGAAGCCGAAGGCTGGATCGACCGCGAAGGCAACACCTCTCGCCACATGATGTTTGAGGCCCGTAAGGTGGCCGTCGCCCGCCCCGACATTTCCCCGTCGGCTGCCGACGAGCTGGATGAACCCATCCTGGTTTGCCGTGCTTCGGGTACCTGCGTGACACCGAAAGACTGCCAGAGAAAATGAATAGCCGTCAGCTGTCAGCCATCAGCTATCAGCTTGACCAAACCGAGCTGAAGGCTGATTGCTGAAAGCTGAAAGCAATTATGAAATCTTGATATAACAAATCTTGAAATCTAAATCAATGGATAAACTGATCATCACTGCCGCCATCTGCGGCGCGGAAGTCACCAAGGAACAGAATCCCAACGTGCCTTATACCGTGGAGGAGATCGTGCGCGAGGCCAAGTCGGCCGTCGACGCCGGTGCCGCCATCGTGCATCTGCACGTCCGCTGGGACGACGGCACGCCCACCCAGGACCGTGGCCGTTTCCAAGAGTGCGAAGAGGCCATCTTGAAGGTGTGCCCCAATGTCATCCTCATCCCTTCGACTGGCGGTGCCGTGGGTATGACTCCCGACGAGCGTCTCCAATCGACTGACACCAACCCGTTGCCCGAGATGGCTACCCTCGACTGCGGTACCTGCAACTTCGGCGACGAGATCTTCGACAACACGATGCCGACCATGCGTGCCTTCGGCAAACGCATGATGGAACGTGGCATCAAGCCCGAATACGAGTGCTTCGAGATGGGTCACCTCGACACTATCCTCAACATGGCCAAGAAGGGTCAGGCCCCTGGCGCTCCCATGCAGTTCAACTTCGTGTTGGGCGTGCCTGGCTGTACTCCCGCCACCGTCGCCAACCTCTGCTGGTTAGTGAACGGCATCCCCGCCGGTTCCACTTGGACCGTCACGGGTGTGGGTCGTCATGCTTTCCCGATGGCCGCCGCTGCCATCGCCATGGGCGGTAACGTCCGTGTCGGCTTCGAGGACAACCTCTACCTCTCGAAGGGCGTGCTGGCTCAATCGAATGGCGAACTGGTCGCCAAGGTCGTTCGCATCGCCAACGAACTGGGTCGCCCGATTGCCACCTCCGACGAGGCCCGCGAAATTTTGGGATTGAAACCTAGAAAATAATGATGGTTATGGGATGTGAAATTCAAAATAAAATATTCCAAGAAATCGATGCTTTCTTTTCTCAAAAAGAAGTTGAAATCAGAACGATTGCTACTCCTGAAGACCTTCTTAAGTTTGTAACAGTTATGAAAGGGACCTCGGAAATAATAAGTAATGTTTTCAACAAATATGCAGACGAAAATGGTATCATTGAAGATTTAGAGGAAGTTGAAGCCGAGGAATTGATGAATAGGATCATAGAAAGAAATAAGGTCTACATTGAGATTGAGAACGCTAAATGCGATGAAATCATGGAACCTTATGTGGTTCAAATTGAAGAATTGGCCGATGGTATTTCACAATCCTATAAGTTGAACGGTGTTATTCCAGATGAGTTGTTTAAAAAGTATATCGAAATCATGGGAACAATTGGCAATTACGCCAATCTCCTAACTAATAAGTTGAACGACCGTTTTTGGAAAGCAGATAAAACCGTTACAAAAACATTAAATAAAAAAATCAAGAGTCAAACAAATAACAATTAAACAATCAAACAATTAAATCAACAAATCAATGCAAAAACATGGTAACAAATACGGTACTCACCGTGTAATCGAACCCGTCGGCGTGCTGCCGCAACCCGCTAACAAACTGAACAACAACATGGATGAGATTTGGGACAACGAGATCCTCATCGACGTGCAGACCCTGAATATCGACTCCGCTTCGTTCACCGACATCCACAACTACGCCAAGCAACAGGCTGGTCCTGGCGCAAGCGAAGAGAAGATCATGGAAGAGGTGAAGAAGGAGATGTTCCTCAACGTGGAACTGCAAGGCAAGCACCGCAACCGTCGTACAGGCTCTGGCGGTATGCTCCTCGGCAAGGTCGAGAAGATCGGTGACGCCCTGAAAGGCAAGATTGACCTGAAGGAAGGCGACCGCATCGCCACTTTGGTCTCTCTGTCACTGACCCCGCTCCGCATCGACGAGATCCTCGCCATCCGTCCCGATGTTGACCAAGTCGACATCAAGGGTAAGGCTATCCTGTTCGAAAGCGGCATCTATGCCAAGATCCCGAACGACATGCCCGAGAAGCTCGCTCTGAGCGCCCTCGACGTGGCTGGTGCTCCCGCCCAGACCGCCAAGCTCTGCCAGTATGGTCAGACCGTCGTCATCCTCGGTGCCGGTGGTAAGAGCGGCATGCTCTGCGCCTACGAAGCCAAGAAGCGCGTCGGCGTCACGGGTAAGGTGATCGGTATCGCCAACAGCCCCAAGTCGACCCAGCGTATCAAGGACCTCGGCTTCTGCGACATCGTCGAGAGCGCCGCTGGCATGACGCCCGTCCAGGTCTATGAACTCGTCGAGAGACTGACTAACGGCAAGATGGCTGACGTGACCATCAACTGCGTCAACGTGCCGGATCAGGAAATGACCGCTGTGCTCTGCACGAAGGACGATGGCATCGTTTACTTCTTCTCGATGGCCACCAGCTTCACCAAGGCCAGCTTGGGTGCTGAAGGTATCGGCAGCGACGTGAACATGATCATGGGCAACGGCTACACCAAGGGCCACGCCGAATTCACCTTGCAGGAACTCCGCGAAAGCCCCGAGCTCCGCAAGATCTTTGAGGAATTGTATGCGTAAATCGGCTGTTAGCTATTAGCCATTAGCTGTTAGCAATGCCAACGGGCAATGAGCTAACAGCTAATAGCTAACGGCTAAAAGCTAAAAGCTGAACAACATGGCAGAATCAAGAAGAAAACAATTGTTTCCGAAAGTTACCGATGCCCAGTGGAACGACTGGAAATGGCAGGTGAAGAACCGCATCGAGACCCTTGATCAACTCAAGAAATATGTGAAGCTGACCAAAGAAGAGGAAGAAGGCGTCAAGAAGACCCTTTCGACCCTCCGCATGGCCATCACTCCTTATTACTTGAGCCTCATCGATCCCGACGATCCTAACGATCCCGTCCGTCGTCAGTGCATCCCCACCGCTTTGGAAACCCACCAATCCAGCGCCGACCTGCTTGACCCGCTGCATGAGGACGAAGACTCGCCGACCCCGGGCTTGACGCACCGTTATCCGGACCGTGTGCTCTTCCTCATCACCGACATGTGCTCCATGTACTGCCGTCACTGCACACGCCGTCGTTTCGCCGGTCAGACCGACAACGAATGCGGTAAAGACCGTATCGAGAAAGCCCTCGAGTACATCGAGAAGACCGAGAGCGTGCGCGACGTGCTGCTGTCGGGTGGCGACGCTTTGATGGTGAGCGACAAGAAACTGGAATACATCATCTCGCGCCTGCGTCAAATCCCGCATGTGGAGATCGTCCGCTTGGGCACCCGCACTCCCGTGGTCTGCCCGCAGCGTATCACCCCCGAGCTGTGCGACATGCTGAAGAAGTACCACCCCGTGTGGATCAACACGCACTTCAACCACCCGAACGAGGTGACCGCCGAGTCGAAGCGCGCTTGCGAGATGCTGGCCAATGCCGGTGTGCCGCTGGGCAACCAGAGCGTGCTGCTGCGTGGCGTCAACGACTGCGTCCATGTGATGAAGAACCTCGTCCATGAACTCGTCAAGATGCGTGTGCGCCCGTACTACATCTACCAGTGCGACCTCTCGATGGGTCTGGAACACTTCCGCACCCCCGTCTCGAAGGGTATCGAAATCATCGAAGGCCTCCGTGGCCACACCTCGGGCTTCTGCATCCCGACCTTCGTCGTCGATGCTCCCGGTGGCGGCGGCAAGACCCCGGTGATGCCTCAGTATGTGATCTCTCAAGCCCCCGGCAAGGTCGTGTTGCGCAACTTCGAAGGCGTCATCACCACCTACACCGAGCCGACCGAGTACCACAGCGAGTGCAACTGCCCCGAGTGCCAAGCCGAGCGTCGTAAGAAGCAAGTGGCTGCCAATAAGGCTGTCGACGGTGTCATCTCCTTGCTGGAAGGCGAGCGCATGAACATTGAGCCGAAGGCCTTGAAGCGCCACGAACGCAACAAGAAACGCGCACAGAAGTAATGACCTTCATCGATGACATATTGAACTACGACAGCCTGTCCATCGTGGGCCTGCAGAAGAACACAGGGAAGACCGTGAGTCTGAACTATGTGCTCGACCGCCTGCCTATCGAGCGGAAGCGTATTGCCGTGACTTCAATTGGCATTGATGGAGAGACCACCGACCAAGTGACCCGGACGCAAAAGCCGGAGATCTATCTGCGCCAAGGCATGTATTTCGGCACGTCCGAGATGCATTACCGCCAGAAGCGCATCGTCTCGGAACTGATCGATGTCAGCGACGAGAACACCTCACTGGGTCGCGTGGTGACGGCCAAAGCCCTGACAGGAGGCAAGATCCTCCTGTCAGGACCTTCGTCGGCCAGCGGACTGAAACGCTGGATGAAAGACATGCATCGTGTGGGCCTCGACCTCGTGATTATTGATGGGGCCTTGTCACGGTTGAGCCTGGCTTCGCCCGCCGTGAGTCAGAGCATGATTTTGGCCACGGGCGCGGCCTATTCCACCAACATGACCACCTTGGTCAACCAGACGGCCTTCATCGTGGAGTTAATTAACATTCCGCTCACCGACGAGGAACAACTCAAACTGCTGATGCCTATCGAGAAAGGCGTGTGGTTCGTGGACTCGGACGGCGCGCTGCATGAGATTAAGACAGTGTCGTCGCTGTCGCAAGAGATCCACTTCGAGGGCATGGACGACTGCAAGACCCTTTATGTGGCGGGTGCGTTGGTGGACGGCTTCCTCGAAAAGGTGAGGAAGAATCCGAAATTGAAGACCACCGAACTGGTGGTGCGCGACTTCACGAAGATCTTCGTGTCGCCCCAGCAGTATCGGCTGTTTTTGAAATTAGGCGGAAGGATCCGCGTACTACAAAAGAGCAAGTTGATAGCGGTGACCGTCAACCCGACCTCGCCCTTGGGCGTGGTGCTCGACTCCGACACGCTTTGTGCCAAGTTGACGGAAGCCATTCACTTGCCGGTGTATGATTTGATGAAAGAATGCAATTGAGAGACCACATAGAATCACCCTGCGGACTGCGTTACGTGTTCGAGCAACTTGAACTTCAAGCGGGCTACACCCGTCGTTGGATGCTCGACATGCCGATGATGCGGACAGGGGAGGAGATTGCCCAGTCGTATGCGGTGCTGCGCCAGTTCGCCGATTTCATCGAGCGGGTGGACACACCTTATATTAATACGATACAGTTCCGCCTCCAGGGATTGAAGGACATTCGCACGACCATCAAGAACCTGGGCCATCAGGCAGTGCTCGACGACATCGAACTCTTCGAGGTGAAACATCTGGCCATCTTGGCCGTGGATGTGGCCGAGCGCATGAAGACCCACGGCTTGGACCAGGCCGTTGCGATTCCCGACCTGAACGAGGTCATCACTATCCTCGACCCCGACGGCTTGAAGATGGCGAGTTTCTATGTGTACGACTCCTATTGCCAAGAGTTGAAAGATTTGCGTATCCAGATGCGTCAGCATCCCGAGCAGCAAGAGGACTTGCTGGCCGAGTGTGCCGAGATTGAGGAAGGCGTGCGCCGCGACTTGAGCAAGAAGTTGTATCGTTTTGCGAAGCCGTTGGAGGAGGCGCAGATGGCTTTGGCGAGGATTGACATGAACCTGGCCAAGGCCTTGCAGATGAAACAGTTGGGATTGTGTTTCCCGACGATTTCGAAGGATGACACCAGCCATTACGAGGCGATGTTCCATCCGCAGGTGAAGGATGCCTTGGAGATGCGCAAGCGCGCGTTCCAGCCAGTGAGCCTTACCTTTGGGCAGAAGCCCACTTTGATCACGGGCGCCAACATGGGCGGCAAGACCGTGGTACTGAAGACCTTGACCTTGTGCCAGTACCTGTTCCAATATGGGTTTGGCATTCCGGCGGCGAAGGCCGACATCGCGGTCAAGGATGAGATTTACTTCTGCATCGGCGACGAGCAGTCCATCGAGAAGGGGCTGTCGTCGTTTGCCGCAGAGATGAAGAATATCGATGCCGTCATCAAGGCATCGCGCGAAAACAAGAAAATAGTGGCGTTGATTGACGAGCCGGCGCGCACCACCAATCCCACCGAGGGCACGGCCTTGGTGTCGGCGCTGGTGAAGGTGTTGAGAGGGGAGACGGTGAGCCTCGTCATGACCACGCATTATGATATAGAGCCGACCGACGCCCATTGCCTGCGGGTGAAGGGCTTCGACAACGGCGCAATGAACTATGAACTCGTGGAAGTCCAAGACGGCGAAGTGCCGCACGAGGCGCTGAATATCGCCGAGAGTTTGGGGATTGATTCGGAGTGGATTTCCGAGGCGAGGAGGATTTTAATTATGGCGAATTCGACACAAATAGAAAATTAAGATTTGAATATTATAAGAGAAAAATTTATTAAATAATATTAATTGAGAAATAAGAAAAGAGTTGAATAATAATGAGTTATAATTGCGAATACACTGTGTTCGCAATTGAGAAAAAAGAAGAAATTGTGCAATGGCTAAAAAAGAGCTCATAGTAAACAAGGATAATCAGATTGTGGTTCATCAGCAGTCCGAGGCCTTTTTCTTGGAGATAAGGAGTATCATCGAAGATGCTCGCAATAATGCGGTGCGTAGCGTTGATTATTGCCGTGTGCACATGTATTGGAATATTGGAAAGCGCATTGTTGAGGAAGAACAACAAGGAAAGGATAGGGCAGAGTATGGTGCATATATTATCAAGAATTTGGCCAACAATTTGGAGCCAGAATATGGTAGTGGATTCAGCAAAAGGCAACTTGAATTAAGTCGTCAGTTTTATCGTACTTACCCAATTGCGAATACACTGTATTCGCAATTGAATTGGTCTCAGTATAAACTACTTATCGCCATTTCCGATGCTGATAAGCGAGAATATTATCAATTGGAAGCCGTGAACAATTGTTGGACAAAACGCGAAATGGAGCGTCAAATCAATTCGATGCTTTATGAGCGGCTTTTGTTGAGCAACGACAAGGAAAGTGTTTTGGCGGTGGCGCGCAAGCAGCGGATTCCACAAAGCCCGAGAGAGATTATCAAAGACCCGATGGTGCTTGAGTTTTTGGGATTGGAACGGAAACCGACGTATTATGAGAGCGATTTGGAAACTTCGTTGATAAGCCATCTGCAAAACTTCATGCTTGAAATGGGCAACGGTTTTGCTTTCATTGCCCGTCAAAAGCGGATTTTGATGGATGATGATGAGTTTTTTGTCGATTTGGTGTTTTACAATCGGATTTTGCGTTGTTTTGTGTTGTTTGAACTGAAAACCAGCAAATTGACGCATCAGGACATTGGGCAACTGCAAATGTATGTCAATTACTATGACCGAGTGGAGAAGTTGCCGGAGGAGAACCCGACCATCGGTATTCTGCTTTGCACTAGCAAAAACGACACGGTTGTGAAGATGTCGTTGCCGGAGAACAATTCGACGATACTTGCCTCGCAATATACCTTGTATTTGCCAAGCGAGGAGCAACTGAAGAAGGAAGTGGAGGAAGTGAGGAACTTAATTAAAGGAGGAAATGAGTGATGGGAAGGATTGTGGCACAAGATAATAAACGGGTTTTAATTATACCGAATTCGGTACAATTAGAACCCCCCTCGAATTCGAGGGGGGTTACGAACCACCATGAAAAAGATGGAGGAGAATAAACATGGCAAAGATATTAGTTCAAGATACAAACATTACGATCCTTTCCATTGACAGCAAGGATTACATTTCTTTGACTGACATTGCAAAGTTCAAGACGGATGATACTTTTATTGCCGTTTGTAACTGGATGCGTAATAGGAATACCATCGAGTATTTGGGTATCTGGGAATCTTTATACAATCCAAATTTTAACCCTATCGAATTCGATAGGTTTAGAATTGAAGCAGGGTTAAATGCCTTTACCATGTCCCCAAAGAAATGGGTAGAAGCGACAGGAGCCATTGGAATAGTAAGTAAGTCAGGAAGATATGGAGGTACATTTGCCCACAAAGACATTGCCTTCAAGTTTGCCAGTTGGATTTCGGTTGAGTTTGAGTTGTATGTTGCCAAGGAATTCCAACGCCTAAAAGAGGAAGAACAAAAGCAACTTGGTTGGTCGGTGAAACGAGAGTTGGCGAAAATCAACTATCATATTCATACTGATGCGATTAAGGAAAATCTAGTGCCAGAAGAACTCGACCATTATCATGCGTCGTTGATTTACGCCAACGAAGCCGATGTGCTGAATGTAGCCTTGTTTGGTGTTACAGCGAAGGAATGGCGCGATGCCAACCCCGACTTGAAGGGCAACATCCGTGATTATGCCAATATCAACCAACTGATTTGCCTCTCGAATATGGAAAACCTTAATGCGGTCTTTATTAATAAAGGTATGCCGCAACGCGAAAGACTGATTGAACTGAATAAGATTGCCATTCAGCAGATGAAGGTGCTGGAGGGCGTGGAGGAAAGGAGAATGTTGAAATGATTAAACAATTAAAAATCAATAAAATGAAGAACTTTAGATTATTTGCTTTGCTTGCAGTACTGCTGATGGTGGGAGGAGTGAAATTGCAAGCCCAACAATGGGAAATTGATTACGGTGATGCCACCAGTTACACGATTATGAAGTCTGGCATTGTCAATAGTAATGGCGAAAATGTACTTGTGGGGGTTAGTGGACCTGACAAAAATCATTATTATCCAGCAATTATGAGTGTCACCGTTGACGGTGAAAGTAATTCTAGGGTTTTCGACACCATTGAAGGGAATGTGGGGTTTACCCATATCGTGCAACTGAACAACGGTAATTATTTTGCCGCAGCAATAGTTCAAGCGGATGTTTATGGATTTGGAGAAGATGTTGTTTTTGTGATTCTTGATTCGAATTTCAACATTATTTATGTGAAAAGTTATGAGAAGCCAGAGTTTGCACTCACTATGGGAGAAGGACGGCTTATGCTTGATGACGACGGAACAGTTGTGGCTTCGGGTGGTTTTCAGTATCAAGATGTATATGGTGTAAGAAAAAAGCCTTATTTCTATCGTTTTGACGAGAACGCGGACACATTATCATGCCGTTTTGTCCAAGCGACACAACCTCAACCCGAAGCGACGATAATGGGATACGAATGTCATCAAATGATGCAAAATCCTACTGGCGAAGGTTTTATTGTGTTATGTGACGGCGGAATAAATGGTAATTGTTCACTTTTGAGATATGACTACGATTTCAATTATGTAAATGGTTTCCAAATGATACCTGTTGTGCATGAACTTTTTAATAATGCTTATTCCGACCACTGGCTTTCGGATGACAAATTACTTGTGATGGGAACGGTGTGGCCACATGGCGACTATGAAAACTGGACTGTCGGTATGGCTGAAGTTAGCCTTGACGGAACTTTTGACCGCTGGGATAGAATTTACTGCCACAAGCAGGATACTGCCATTCAGGCACCACGTCAATGTATGGCGTATGTGAACGACACCACTATCTATGGAGGATCATGGTTTTACAAGCAACCAGCAGGAGGAGAAAACCATCCAAGTGTAAGTCTATATGATACTGATTTTGAGGTATTAGGTAGAAAAGAATTTGACGAAGCCGAATACATATCATCCTGCAATTTTGTTTTGCCGATGTCAGATGGGAGTTGCTTAATAGGTACTGTTCATGGAGTATATTATCTTGGAGATTATAGTTACGGCAAACTCATCAAAATGCGGCGTGAAGATTTCAATCCTATTCCGAGCAGTGTAGAGGAATTGCCACAAGAAACGATAAAGGCATTGGCATATCCCAATCCCACAAAAGATGAGTTGAACATCGACATTTCGGATTTGCCGCAAAATATGGAACACCGCATCCAGATTACTGATGCTTTGGGACACATTTGTTTAGACCGCATTATCCGTGGCGAAGGGAATGTGCTTACTTTGGGCGTTTCGGGACTTAAAGCAGGTCTATATGCCTATCGTATTTATAATATGGATAGGGAACTCATCAAAGGAAAGTTTGTAAAAGAATAACAATCAATTATTTAAACAACATAAACGAAAAATATGGAAAGTAAATTAGGACTAGATTTCAAAAAAGTGGAGTATGCCAGAGGGCTGGCGAAAAACATCGCTGACGATGTGCAGGCCTTCTGCGAGCAATACACCACGGTGGCCGTTGAGCGCACCCTCGCCCGACTGATGGGCATCGACGGGGTGGACGAAAGCGATGTGCCGCTGCCCAATGTAGTGGTGGACGCCATCAAGGACAAAGGCGTGCTGGGCGAAGGCATCCTGTTCTTCATCGCCAACGCCATGATCCAGACGGGCCTCAATCCCCAGCAGATTGCCGAGAAGGTCGCCACGGGTGAATTGGACATCACCAAGGTGGTCACCCGCGACCAGAAACTGATTGCCGACACCCTGCAGCCCGTCATCGACGAGAGCCTCAACCGTATCCGCACCCGTCGTGCCCGCCGTGAGCATTACCTCGAGACCATCGGCGAAGGCCCCAAGCCTTACCTTTACATCATCGTGGCCACGGGTAACATCTACGAGGACGTGGTGCAAGCCCAGGCCGGTGCCCGTCAGGGAGCCGACATCATCGCCGTGATCCGCACCACGGGTCAGAGCCTCTTGGACTATGTGCCTTACGGCGCCACCACCGAAGGCTTCGGCGGCACCTTTGCCACGCAGGAGAACTTCCGCATCATGCGCAAAGCCCTCGACGAAGTGGGCGAGGAGGTAGGCCGCTACATCCGCCTCTGCAACTACTGCTCGGGTCTCTGCATGCCTGAAATCGCCATCATGGGCGCTTTCGAAGGCCTCGACGTCATGCTGAACGACGCCCTCTACGGCATCCTGTTCCGCGACATCAACATGCAGCGCACCCTCATCGACCAATACATGAGCCGTATCATCAACGGTTTTGCAGGCGTCATCATCAACACGGGTGAGGACAACTACCTGACCACCGCCGACGCTGTGGAAGCCGCACATACCGTGTTGGCCTCCGACCTCATCAACGAGCAACTGGCCAAGATCGCCGGTCTGCCCGAAGAGCAGATGGGCTTGGGTCACGCCTTCGAGATGGACCCGATGCTCGAGAACGGCTTCCTCATGGAACTCGCCCAGGCACAGATGACCCGCGAGATCTTCCCCAACGCGCCGCTGAAATACATGCCGCCCACCAAGTTCATGACGGGCAACATCTTCCGTGGCCACATCCAGGATGCCTTGTTCAACATCATCGGCATCTGGACGCACCAAGGCCTGCAACTGCTGGGTATGCCCACCGAGGCCATCCACACGCCGTTCATGAGCGACCGTTACCTCTCTATCGAGAATGCCCGCTACATCTTCAACAATATGAAGGACATCGGCGAGGAGATGGAGTTCAAGGAAGGTGGCATCTGCCGTCAACGTGCCCACCTGGTGCTCGACAACACCATCAAGCTACTTGAAGAACTCGTGAAGGAAGGCCTGTTCACCGCTTTGGAGAAAGGTATCTTCGGCGACGTGAAACGTCCGAAGAACGGCGGTAAGGGTCTGGCCGGAGTGACGCTGAAAGCAGAGAATTATATGAATCCGTTTGTTGAACTAATGAAAGGGAAGAGATGAATGCAGTGTGGCTATTAGCATTTAGCCATTAGCTGTTAGCCAGTTGAAGCTGCTAAAAGCTAACGGCTAATAGCTAAAAGCCGAAAAACCTGCATTCAGCGAAAGAGAGAAGTTAAACAATTAAACAGAGAAAAAATGAGCGAAGGATTATATTCAATGGAGGCTAAGGATTACGACAAAACCCTAGACCTCACCAAGATAAAGCCCTACGGCGACACCATGAACGACGGCAAGATGCAGTTGAGCTTCACCTTGCCCGTGCCTTGCGGCGCAGAAGCCATCGAAGCGGCCAAGCTGCTGCTGAAAAAGTTGGGACTGGAAAATCCCAGCGTGGTGTATTACAGAGAACTGACGCCCGGTTTCACCTTCGTCAACTGCTACGGCAGCTGCACCCACACGGTGGACTATTCGACCATCTACGTGCCCAAGGTGGAATCGACCACGATGGACATGTATGAGACCGACAAATACATCAAGGAGAACATCGGACGCAAGATCGTCATCGTTGGCGCCTCGACGGGCACTGACGCCCACACCGTGGGTATCGACGCCATCATGAACATGAAGGGCTATGCCGGCCACTACGGACTGGAGCGCTACGAGATGATCGAGGCCTACAACCTCGGCTCGCAGGTGCCCAACGAGGAGTTCATCGCCAAGGGCATCGAACTCCACGCCGACGCCTTGCTGGTGTCGCAGACCGTGACCCAGAAGGACGTCCACATCCACAACATGACCAACTTCATCGAGTTGATGGAGGCCGAGGGCCTGCGCGACAAGATGATCTGCTGCTGTGGCGGCGCCCGTATCACGCACGAACTGGCCAAGGAACTCGGTTTCGACGCCGGCTTCGGCATGAACACCTACGCCGACGATGTGGCTTCGTTTGTCGTTCAAGAAATGGTTAAGAGAGGAATGAAATGACCATGACCTATGACCCTGACCATGACCGCTTCAACAATCTTGAAAACGGTCAGGGTCTGGGTCAGTGGTCAGGGTAAAAATAAGAAGAAACAACTTAACAATAACAGTTAAATCTTATAAAACAACACACTATGGACAAAAATGAAATGAGAGAAGTGATCGCCAAGCGCGCAGCCAAAGAGTTGCACGACGGCGATGTTGTCAATCTTGGCATTGGCATTCCGACTTTGATCCCCAACTACCTTCCTGAAGGTGTCACCGTGACCCTCCAGACCGAGAACGGTGCTATGGGCATGGGCCCGACCCCCGAGGAAGGCAAGGAAGACAAGAACCTCATCAACGCTGGCGGTGGCGCCATCACGCTGCTGCCCGGTGCCTGCACTTTCGACTCGGCCACTTCGTTCGCCATCATCCGTGGCGGCCATGTGAACGTGTCATTCCTCGGCGCCCTGCAAGTGGATGAGAAGGGCAACCTCGCCAACTGGATCATCCCTGGCAAGATGGCTCCCGGCATGGGCGGCGCCATGGACCTCGTCGTGGGTGCCAAGCGCGTCATCCTGACCATGGAACACACCCAGAAGGGTGCTCCCAAGATCCTGAAGGAGTGCACGCTGCCCCTGACCGCCGCCGGACAGGTGAACATGATCATCACCGAGATGGGCGTCATGGACATCACCCCCGAAGGCATCGTGGTGCGCGAAATCCATCCCGAGTTCACCTTCGAACAGATGCAGGAAGCCACCGAGGCCAAGCTCATCCTTGACCCCAATTGCAAACCCATGGACATCTAATCCCCGAGGACATGGATTACAGTTTCTTGAAGATTGAGCAGCACGACCAGATCACCGTCATGAAAGTGTCGGCGCCCAAGTCGTTGAACGCGCTCAACTCGACTGTCCTGAAGGAGATCGACGACTTCGTGAGTCACCTCGATACTGCCCAGACGCGTGTCCTCATCATCACGGGCGACGGCGAGAAGGCCTTCGTGGCTGGCGCCGACATCTCCGAGATGGTGCACCTCTATGAGAAGGAAGGCTACGAGTTCAGCAAACTCGGCGCCATCGCGTTCCGCAAGATCGAGACGCTGCCGATACCCGTCATCGCTGCCGTCAACGGCTTCTGCCTCGGCGGTGGCTGCGAGTTGGCCATGGCTTGCGACTTCCGTTATGCCTCCTCGAAGGCCAAGTTCGGTCAGCCCGAAGTGGGACTGGGCATCACGCCCGGCTTCAGCGGCACCTACCGTCTGGCCAAGCTCGTTGGACAAGGCTACGCCAAGGAGATGATCTACACGGGCAAGGCCATCCGTGCCGACGAAGCCCTGCGTATCGGCTTGGTGAACGCCGTTTGCGAGCCCGAGGAACTGATGGACAAGGTGATGGAGACCGCCCAAAAGATGGTCGCCAATGCGCCTTTGGCCATTGCCCACGCCAAGCAGTGCATCAACGAGAGTTACGACCTCTGTGCCGCCGATGCCATCGAGTTGGAGAACACCGCCTTCGGCAAGTGCTTCGCCACCGAGGACCAGAAGGAAGGCATGACGGCGTTTCTGGAAAAGAGGCCTGCTGCATTCAAAGGAAAATAACAATCAATCAAATCAACAAATAAACAATCAAATCATGAAAATCTGTGTTATTGGAACCGGTACCATGGCCAAAGGCATCGTGAAGGCTTTCGCCGCCCAGATGCCCGTCGTCATGAAGAGCCGCACCCAAGCCAGCCTTGATAAGGCTATGGCTTCCATCGCCAAAGGTTATGGCAAACTGGTGGAAAAAGGCAAGATGACCCAAGAGGCCGTTGATGCCCTGTTGAAGAACATCACCACCACTACCGACTACGCCACCTTTGCTGACGCCGACCTCGTCATCGAAGCCGCCGTCGAAGAGATGCAACTGAAGAAAGATGTGTTCATGGAACTTGACAAGATCTGCAAGCCCGAGACCATCTTCGCCACTAACTCGTCCTCGCTGTCGATCACCGAAATCGCAGCCTGCACGACGCGTCCCGCCCAATTCATCGGCATGCACTTCTTTAACCCCGCCGACCGTATGGCCCTTGTCGAAGTCATCAAGGGACAGCTCACCAGCGATGAGGTCACCAAGTGCATCGTTGAACTGGCCACGTCCATCGGCAAACAGCCCGTGGAAGTGAAGGAAGCCCCCGGCTTCGTCGTCAACCGCATCCTCATCCCGATGATCAACGAGGCAGTCGGCATCCTCGCCGACGGCATCGCCAGCGCAGAGGACATCGACAAGTGCATGATGCTGGGCGCCAACCACCCGATGGGCCCGCTCGCCTTGGCCGACCTTATCGGCAACGATGTCAACCTCGCCATCATGGAAGTGTTGTACAAAGAGTTCGGCGACCCGAAGTATCGTCCTCATCCCTTGCTCCGCAAGATGGTGAGAGCTGGTCTGCTTGGCCGTAAAACTGGAGAAGGATTCTATAAGTATTAATTAGTTGAGAGTTGAGAGTTGAGAGTTGAGAGTTTTGAGCGCGACGCGTCTGACCCCCAACTCTAAACTCTAAACTCTAAACTCTAAACTGAACAAAATGGATTTTAGTTATTCAAAGACAGAACAGTTATTCCTGCAGATGATCCGTTCGTTTGCGGAGAATGAAGTAAAGCCTTTGGCTGCCGAAGTCGATGAGCAGGAGCGCTTCCCGATGGAGACCGTCGAAAAGATGGGCAAACTCGGGTTGATGGGTATCCCGATCCCGAAGGAATACGGCGGCGCAGGCGGCACGGTCCAGATGTACATCATGGCCGTCGAAGAGCTGTCGAGAGTATGCGCCACCACGGGCGTCGTCCTCTCGGCCCACACCTCCTTGTGCATGGCTCCCATCCTGGAGAACGGCACTGAGGAACAGAAGATGAAGTACCTGCCCAAACTCGCCTCGGGTGAATGGATTGGCGCTTTCGGTCTCACCGAGCCCAACGCCGGCACCGACGCCGCCATGCAACAGACCATGGCAGTGGACGCTGGCGACAAGTGGATCCTGAACGGTACGAAGATCTTCATCACCAACGCATCCTATGCCAATGTGTTCATCGTCATGGCCATGACGGACAAGTCGAAGGGCACGAAGGGCATCTCGGCCTTCATCGTCGAGAAGGGCATGCCCGGCTTCAGCATCGGCAAGAAAGAGTTGAAGATGGGTATCCGCGGCAGCGCGACCTGCGAGTTGATTTTCGAAAACTGCGAAGTGCCGAAGGAAAACCTCCTCGGACCTCTCGGCAAGGGTTTCAGCATCGCTATGAAGACCTTGGACGGTGGCCGTATCGGTATCGCCTCGCAGGCTTTGGGTATCGCTCAAGGTGCCATGGATGAGACCGTGAAGTACACCAAGGAACGCAAGCAGTTTGGCAAAGCCATCGCCCAGTTCCAGAACACCCAGTTCCAGATGGCCGACCTCAAGACGAAGGTCGAGGCTGCCCGCCTGCTGGTGCGCAGCGCCGCTTGGAAGAAAGACATGGGACTCCCGTATTCGGCCGATGCAGCCATGGCAAAGCTCTTTGCCGCTGAAACGGCTATGGAAGTCACGACCAAGGCCGTGCAGTTCCACGGCGGTTACGGCTACACCCGCGAGTATCCTGTGGAACGCATGATGCGTGACGCCAAGATTACGGAGATTTACGAAGGTACATCGGAAGTCCAGCGCATGGTCATTGCCGGTCATTTGTTCAAATAATAGGAGGGAAGCAGTATGAATATTATCGTTTGTATCAAGCAAGTTCCGGATACCACCGAAATCAAAATTGATCCGGTAAAGGGTACGCTGATTCGTGAAGGCGTTCCGAGCATCATGAACCCCGACGACAAGGGCGGCCTCGAACTCGCTCTGCGTCTGAAAGACCAGTTCGGTGCCAAGGTCACCGTCGTCTCGATGGGACCTCCGCAGGCCGATGTCATCATGCGCGAAGCCTTCGCCATGGGTGCCGACCGCGCCATCCTGCTCTCCGACCGTAAGTTCGCAGGCTCCGACACGTTGGCTACCTCTTATGCCATCGCCGGTCTCTGCCGCTCGTTGGACTATGATTTGATCATCGCCGGCCGTCAGGCCATCGATGGCGACACTGCACAAGTGGGTCCTGAAATGGCCGAGCACCTCGGTCTGCCCCAGGTCACCTATGTCTGCGACGCCAAACTGTTGCCCAACGGCAACCTGCAAGTCCACAAAGAGAATGAGGACAGCGTCCAGGTTCTCGAAGTGGAAGGTAAGTGCCTGCTCACCGTGCTGGCTTCGGCTTTCGAGGCCCGTTATATGACCGTCAGCGGCATCGTCGAGGCCTACAACCGCGAGGTTGAGGTATGGGGTGCCGATAAGATCGACTACGACGAAACGAAGCTGGGTCTCTCCGGTTCACCCACCAAGGTGTTCCAGAGCTTCCCGAAGGCCATGAAGGCCCCGGGCGAGGTTCACGAAGTGAGCGAAGAAGAAGCCGTTGAGCTGATCGTCAACAAACTGAAAGAAAAACACATCATCTAAAAGTTACAGCCATGGAATTGAAAGATTATAAGAACGTATTCGTTTTCGCAGAACAGCGTGAAGGTAACATCCAATCCGTTGCTTTCGAACTTTTAGGAAAGGCCCGCGACCTTGCTGACGCTCTCGGTGAGAAAGTCGTCGCCATGTTGCTGGGTTACAATGTGAAAGACCAAGCCCAGAAGCTGATCGAATTTGGTGCCGATGAGGTCATCGTCGCCGATGTGCCCGAGCTGAAGGACTACCTGTCGGAGCAATACTCGCAGGTCGTCGACCAGATTGTCAAGGAACGCCATCCCAACATCGTGCTTTATGGTGCCACCACCATTGGCCGTGACATGGCTCCGCGTATCGCCTCGCGTCTGAAGACCGGTCTGACGGCCGACTGCACCAAGCTCGAAGTCGTCAGCGACGAGAAGAGCAACGGCGAGCCGCAGTTCCGCATGACCCGTCCCGCTTTCGGCGGCAACCTGATGGCCACCATCATTTGCCCGAACACCCGTCCGCAGATGTCGACGGTGCGTCCTGGCGTGATGCAAAAGCGTCAGCGCCAAGAAGGCCGCCAAGGCGTGGTCACCGACTTCGTCCCGACCTTCGACACCAGCAAGTTCAAGGTGAAACTCATCCAGACCATCAAGGAAGACAAGGCTATGGTCGACATCGCCGATGCCAAGATTTTGGTCTCCGGCGGTCGTGGCGTCCACAACAAGGAAGGCTTCGACAAGCTGCAGGCTTTGGCCGATGTGCTTGGCGGACAAGTCTCCTCGAGCCGTGCTATGGTCGACAACGGCGTGATGCCTCACGAGCGTCAGGTCGGTCAGACGGGTAAGACCGTCCGCCCGAACCTCTACATGGCTTGCGGTATCAGCGGTGCCATCCAGCACCTCGCCGGCATGGAAGAGTCCGACTTCATCATCGCCATCAACAAGGACAAGTTCGCGCCTATCTTCAGCGTCGCCGACCTCGGCATCGTCGGAGATCTGCACAAGATTGTCCCCATGCTGACGGAGAGACTGAAGAAGGAAGTGGAGAAGTAATTCTCGGAATTATGCCGTTCTTTGTAGAGACGCAAAATTTTGCGTCTCTACGAGAACGGCAATTTTTTTACCCTAATCTCATGACAGCATTAAATTCTCACAATCCCCTAGACCTAGCCTACGAAGCCGGCTCCATCCTCTTGGAGAATGGCGCCGAGATCTCGCGCGTGGAGGAGACCATGCGGCGCATCGCCAGCCATTATGGCGTGGAGGACGAAGACTTCTTCGTGCTCAGCAACGGTATCATTGCCACGGACAAAGGCTACGCCCGCTCCAAGTTCATCCCCATCAAAGGGGCGAGCCTCGACAAGGTGGTGGCCGTCAACCAGCTGTCGCGCGAGGTGGCACAAGGACAATGCTCGTTGGAGCAACTGGAGCAACGGCTTAAAGCCATCCGCGCCATGAAAGCCAAACCCGCCTGGGAACAGATCCTGGCCTCGGCCTTGGGCAGCGCGGCCTTCTGCATCATCTTCGGTGGCGGTTTCATGGACTGTCTGGCGTCGTTCATAGCAGGCTTGGTGTTGTGGGTCTTCATGCTTTTCGTCGCCTCTCGGCGCCTGTCGCGCATCGTGGGAAACGTTGCAGGCGGGCTCTTGTCCACCATGATCTGCTTTGGGTTGTACCGTCTCGGTCTCGGCGACCACCTGAGCAATATGATCATCGGCTCCATCATCCCTTTGATTCCCGGTGTGGCCTTTACCAACGGCATTCGTGACATGGCCAACGAGGACTATATCGCTGGCGTCACACGCCTATTGGACGCCATGCTGACTTTCTTCTGCATTGCTTTGGGCGTGGCCATGGCCTTTATGTTAGACGCCAACATCTTTGGCGAGATGCATGCCTTGCAAGGCCTCGCCAACGACCCGCAGACCGCTGGCTTTGTCGTCCAACTTGTTGCCGCCTTCTTGGGCACGGTCGCTTTTGCCGCCCTCTTCGGCGTGCCCCGTAAATTCTATCTCGACGCAGGCTTCTGCGGCACGATGGGATGGGCACTCTACCTCGTCTTAAGCCGTTACACTGCCATGACACCTGCCGAGGTCCTCTTCTGCGCCACGGCCCTGGTTACCCTTGTGGCTTTGCTGCAGTCGATAGGCCGCAAGTGTCCCATCACGGTGTTCCTTATCAGCGGTATCTTCCCCTTGGTGCCAGGAGCGGGCATCTTTTGGACGAGCTACAACATCGTCTCCGAACATCTTACCGACGCCTTCCAAACGGGTTTCGCCGCCCTTAAGGCCACTGTCGCCATCGCCTTCGGTATCCTCGTCGTGATGGAACTCAACGGGAAGGGTAGGATAGGGAAGTGGATTAAGAGGAGATAACACCTTGTCCCCAAAAGAATTCTATTATCTTTGCAACACGATAACCTATTTGATATGAGAAAGACACTCTTTACCCTTGTGGCCATAGTGCTGATGGCCCTTACCGCTACAGCACAAAACAACAAACCGAAACCCATCACCCAAGAAGACTTCGAGGCATTATGCCCCACACCGCCCATGGGATGGAACAGCTGGAACAAGTTCGGTTGCAACGTCAGCGAACAACTGCTGATGGGGGCCGCCGACGCCTTGGTGTCCTCGGGCATGAAAGACGCTGGCTATGAATACATCGTAGTGGACGACTGCTGGCAGATCGACCGTGACGCCGACGGCAACATCGTATGCGACCCCGAGCGTTTCCCCCATGGCATGAAATACGTGGCCGACTATATCCACTCCAAAGGCCTCAAGTTCGGCATCTATTCCTGTGTGGGCACCCATACCTGCGCCGGACGCCCCGGTAGCATGGGCCATGAATACCAGGACGCGTTGTTCTATGCGCGCACGGGCGTGGACTACCTGAAATACGACTTCTGCAACAACTGCGGCGCCAACTCCAAGACCGCCTACACCATCATGCGCGAGGCGCTGAAAACGGCAGGAAGGCCTATCGTGTTCAGCATCTGCGAGTGGGGGAGCACCAAGCCCTGGGAATGGGCCCAAGGCATCGGCCACCTCTGGAGAGCCACAGGCGACATCATCAACACTTGGGACGGTAGGGCTGACTGGGGCGGACACGGCATGGTCAACATCATCGACCTAGTGCAGGATCTGTATCCCTATAACGGTCCCGGCCACTGGAACGACCCCGACATGCTTGAGGTGGGCAACGGCGGGATGAACGCCATCGAGGACCAGAGCCATTTCTCGATGTGGTGCATGCTGGCGGCACCGCTGATGGCGGGCAACGACCTCAACAACATGAGCGCCGACACCAAGCGTATCCTCACCAATAAGGACGTCATCGCCATTGACCAAGACCCGCTTGGCATCCAGGCGCATCTCTCCGTGGCCATGGGCGACCGCCAGATATGGGTGAAACAACTTTCTAACGACGAATGGGCGGTCTGTTTCTTCAACCGCGGCGACATCGAGTGGAACCTTAACTTCAACTGGAACGACATCCCGGAACTGCGCACCAGCGGAAAGAACTACAGCGTCTATGACCTCTGGCAGCACAAGACCATCGCCAAGTCGACCACCAAGAACGTGGTCTCCAACATCCCTTCGCATGGTGTGCTGATGGTCCGCCTGACCCCCGTCAAATAAAACATTTTGAATCTGTAAATTTCTCAATATGAAAAAGTTCCTTGCCATAGCCTTGTTCCTTGCCCTGGGTTTCGAGTCAGCCTTTGCTTGCACCAACCTCATCGTAGGCAAGAAAGCCTCCACTGACGGCAGCGTGATGTGCTCCTATAACTGCGACGGCTTCGGCTTCTCGGGCTCGCTGTCATACAGCCCTGCAGGCCGACACGACAAAGACGAGCTCATCGCTATCCACGGTTGGGGACCGTCCCACGAAGGGCAATACGTGAAGCAGGTGGAATATACCTATAACGTCGTCGGCCTGATGAACGAGAAGCAGGTGACCATCGTGGAGACCACCTTCGACGGACGGTTGATCTTGGTCAACAACGAAGGCCTGCTCGACTACTTCAGCCTGATGCGACTGGCGCTACAGCGTTCTGCAACGGCCCGTGAGGCCATCAAATGCATGGTTGAGTTGGTGGAGGAGTACGGCTACAACAGCAGCGGCGAGACCCTCACCATCTGCGACCCCAACGAGGCTTGGATCATGGAAATCATCGGCAAGGGACCAGGCAACAAGGGAGCTGTGTGGGTGGCATTGCGCATCCCTGACGACTGCATCTGCGCCCATGCCAACTTGAGCCGCATACGGCAGTTTCCGCTGGAGAAGAAAGGCAAATACAACAGCATCAGTAGCAAGAACCTCAAGCACATCAACCGTCCCGAGGTGGAGTGCGTCTATGCCGCTGACGTCATCAGCTTCGCGAAAGAATGGGGCTTCTTCAAGGGCAAGGACGAGGACTTCTCGTTCCGTGACGCCTATTGTCCCATCGACTTCGAGAACGTGCGCTACGCCGACGCCCGTGTGTGGAGTTTCTTCCGCCATCACTACAGTCACGAGGAGATGGACAAATACTTACCGTACATTAACGGCGACTTCGACCAATGCGACCACCTGCCGCTGTGGATCAAGCCCGACAAGCCGCTCTCCATGCGCGACTTGCAGAACGACATGCGAGACCACTTTGAAGGCACGGCCCTGGATATGACCTCCGACATGACCGCGGGTCCCTGGGGCATGCCTATCCGTCCGCTGCCAATGCATTTCAAGGACAGCGACAGCATCCCATATTACCGTGAGCGTCCCATCGCCACGCAGCAGTCTGGCTTCACCATGACCTGCCAGATGCGCTCTTGGCTGCCCGACGACGTGGGTGGCGTTACCTGGTTCAACTGCGACGACGCCAATATGGTGGCCTACGTGCCGCTTTATTGCTGCATCACGCAGGTGCCCGACGCCTTCCGTCCCGAGAACAATCCCCGCGCCGAGTTCAGCGAAAAGTCGGCCTTCTGGATGAACAACTGGGTAGCTAATATGGTATATCCGCGCTACTCCATGATGATCGGCGACCTGCGCCAGGCACAGCAGGAACTGGAGGACTACTATTTCGCTGACCAGGACAGCGTGTTAATGACCATCAAAGGCTTGATGCCCGCCGAGCGTCAGAGCTACCTCAACAAGAAGAGTATCGCCTACACCGAGCGTATGATGCAGCGATGGGACAGGCTGGCGAAGTATCTGATCGTTAAGTATAATGACCAAATCGTGCGTCGCACCGACAAGAATGGACAGTTCCTGCGCTGGGGTCACGACACGCCTGGCTATGACCAGCAGTTCATCGACGCCATCGGCAAGTCAACCGGCGACCGATACAAACTGAAGGAAGTCATTGATAGGAGAGAACGGTAACAATTAAAAACAAACGACTATGACTATCAACGTATACGAACGCTATTATGCCGCCGAGGCCGAGTTCAACGGCGTCCCGCGCCACGGCGCCTTGGTGATGCTTGTGGCCGACTCCGAGGCGGGCAATATCCGCTATGAAGCCGCTGTGTCTTTCTTTCCGCACAACGACGAGGAAGACTATGCCGTGTCCTATGACGCCTATCTCAGCAAGGTGCTGTATGAGGCCAAGGGCCGTCGCTCAAAGAAAAGAGAGCAAGCCCTCATGGAAACCTTTGAATCGGAAATTGACCAATTGGCCGAAACGATAGGAGGGAAGGTGCTGTGGGATCAACCTTTGCAGGAGGCAAGGATGGGATAATTATGAGTTATAATATTGAAAATCAATAATTAAAAAGCAACATAGTATGAAAAACATTTATTCTTGCCTTGTCATCGTCCTCGCTCTTGGAATGATGGGCTGCCATCAGAAACCGGCTAGTCCGGTGAGCGAAAACGACGACACCGCTCAAATGGAAGAAACAACTCAAAACGACCAAAGCAGCCACGAGTTGGGTTTCGTAGAAAATGGTCAACTCAAGTTCTATGATGTCCAAAAGGGCGAAACGGAGGTCTATACCCAAGAGGCGGACAGCGTCGTTGATGCGGTTTGCTCTACCGACGGGAAGGTATACTACAACGTGAAGGCGAACAAGCGTCTTTTGCTCAAATGCCTGGACATGAAAGCCGCCAATCCCCAACCAGAGACTTTAGCTGATTGGAATCTGGATTTTGAGTCGCGTGAAGGAAATCCTTTCCCGGCCTTCGGCAAGATGTATCTCAATATGGACCAAACCCAGATAGGTCTTGAGGTGGATATCATGTGGTTCGCGGGACCTTGCAACAATATCGCTGTCTACGATTGCTCCTCAAAAACAATTGATAAAATCACTTTGTACCGATTTGATGAAGAGGAGGGTGTGGTTTTTATGGATGATGAAAACCCATTTAAGACCTATGCGCCAGAGGCCAATTTCGACTTTTCGCTCTTTGAGGACGCGGACTGTTTTTGCTATCTCGGCAACGGCCAGCGTGTTTGCCTGAATGACCAACTCAAGGAAATGGAGGACATGGGGGATTTCGAAATGGAATACGAGCACGATCCCATTGAAATTGACCCCTCGGGAAAGAAGTTGCTTTTTGCCGCTTCCACGTACCTGGGCGATGGATTGGTGGGCTATTTCGCCGTGTCAAGTCTTGATGGTCAGTTCCAGATCGCGCTGCCCAACTCGGATGTCATGGAGGCCCGTCCCCAATGGTTAAGCAACGGCGCTTTGGTGTATACCGGCTATGACGACGATGCGATGCTGTTCCTGATGGACGCCAACGGCAGCATTCGTCCTGTCGCCTATACCAACAAGTTTTTCCCGATAAGATAACTGATTACGGTTTCTTGTCTTGCCAAGTGGTGGAGAGCAAAGTGGGGTTGACGGTCAACATGAGCCAGCCCCAATGCATTCTCGGCTTCTCTGACAGGTTTTGCAAGAAGCCCATGGTCTCGGTGCCTTGCATATAGGTGTAGCCCGCCGAAAGCTTGACAAAGCTGGTGAAGGCATAGGCCGCTGAGATGTCAAAGGCATGTCCCAGGCTTTTCGTGTCGACATAGTCCAAGTCGGTCGCTATGGCATAATAGTGATAGGCGGCGTCGATGCTCAAAGGTTTCACCGGGTTCACAGTACCGCCTAGATATAGATTCTGCAAGCCGGGAGTGAAGTTGCCCACGTAGTTGTTCAAATAGAAGAAGACCATGGAACCGTAGAAGTCGTGGTGCGAACCGTAGATGGCGTTGAATCCCCTGATCTTGTCATGATACACCATGCCAATATTGCCGCCATGGGGAGCGGCGAAAAACTTGTCACCGCTGAGGTAGTCATAACCCGCATACAGTGAATAGGTTTCGTTGGGCGTGAACTTTGCCTTGGCGCTACCCAAGAAAGCATCAATGGGGATGCCGTCTTCTTGTTTGCCCGTCTGATAGTAGAAAGCTCCTTCCAACGACCAGTGCTTGGGTTTGAGGGTCATATAAGTGCCCAAGAGTTGCTGGTAATAAACCATGGGATGCTCGGGGTCTTCGTTTTGCATTCCGATGTTCATGAAGAGCAGCGAAAGGCCATACAACGACTTGGGCGTGTCATAATGATACCACAGCGTCTGCATCGACTTGTGCGGCTGCAGGCCATCGGCGTAATAGGTGATGCCCGAGTCGGGATTGTCGGCGTTTTGGTTGTAGGCCAGAATCATGTGAACCTTGTGGTTGTGGCCTTCGTAGCCGAATTTCAACACATCGTGGGTGGGCGCCGTCATCGTCCAGTCATCATAGCCCAAGATGCGCTCGTCGTCATAGGCGAGTTTCTGTCGACCGACCTTGACGAAGAAGCCTTTCTCGCTCTTCATCTGGGCCCATGCCTCGGCGAGACTGAGACTGCCTGTGCCATTTCCCCATATGAAGGTCTGCTTGGGCGAGACCTGCAGCTCCAGCCAGGAACGCTTGTAGTTCAAATCGAGTTGGAGTTGGCCCAAAACGAAGTTGGCCTTCCGCTCGTTGGTGAGGCTGTCGGCCGCGAAACCGCCATAGCGCAACTCACCACGCGACACGTGCTTGGCATTGATGGTGAAGGTGTTGTCGGCTTCTTGGGCATGAAGGACATAGGGAAGGCAAAAGACGGCCATCAGACAAGCCGCTTTGATGATTCGGAACGATTGTGTTTTCATATTTGTAAAGCTTTATTTCCCGATGCAAAAACGGGAAAAGATGTTGCCCAGCACCTCGTCGGTAGTGATCTCTCCAGTGATGCTACCAAGATAATATAGTGCTTGACGTAAATCTTGTGAAATCAAGTCAGTAGGAATGTTGTTTTCAAGTCCTGCTTTAACTGAATTCAGGCTGTCAGAGGCATGCAGCAAGGCTTCGTAATGCCGTATATTAGTGACCAAAGTGGCGTCAGGAGAGGCGAGGGGCTGGCTGAGTTTTAGGGTGTTGTAAAGGTCACCGAGGCCGAATCCGTGTTTGGCGGAGAGACAGATGACCATGATGCCGTCGTTGTCTAGGTCTAATCTGAGTTCACCCAGCAGGGCTTCGCCTTGATCGTCCAAGGTGTCCACCTTGTTGATGCAGAGGATCAGCTGTTGGTTGTTCAGGTCCACCTTGGATCGGATGTCATTGGCGGCAGAAAGCATTGAATCATAATCGTTTGTGGCGTCCAACATGCCGATGACAAGGGCGGCTTCTTGGATTTTCTTATAGGAGCGCTCGATGCCGATCTTTTCGATGGTCTCATCGGTGTCGCGGATGCCTGCCGTGTCGATGAAACGATACAGGATGCCGTTGATGTTCAATGTCTCTTCAATGGTGTCGCGTGTGGTGCCGGCGATGTCGCTCACGATGGCGCGGTCCTCGCCAAGAAGGGCGTTGAGTAGGGTGCTCTTGCCTGTATTCGTCTGACCGACGATAGCCACGGGAATGCCGTTTTTGATGGCGTTTCCAAGACGGAACGAATCCTTGAGTTTGTTTACTTTATCTAATGTCTCTTCAAGTAATGCTTTAAGTTGACTGCGGTCGACGAATTCCACGTCTTCCTCGCTGAAATCGAGCTCAAGCTCCATCAATGATGTCATTTCTAATAACTTGGAACGCATCACTTGAAGCTCTTTCGAGAATCCGCCTCTCAACTGGTTGATAGCCACACGGTGGGATGCCTCGCTTTCAGAGCTGATGAGGTCGGCGATGGCTTCAGCCTGTGCCAGATCGAACTTTCGGTTGACGAAGGCCCGGCGGGTGAACTCACCGGCTTCGGCCATGCGGCAGCCTTGTGCCACGAGGACCTGGAGCAGCTTTTGCTGGACATACACCGAGCCATGCACGCTGATTTCGGCGGTGTCTTCGCCCGTGAAAGAGTGGGGGGCCTTTAAGAAGGTCACCACGGCCTCATCAAGTAGCTCGTCCTTATTAATAAGGTATCCGTGTAGGACTTTGTTTGGAGTTATATCGCTGATTTCCAATTGTTTTCCTTGTTGTTGAAACAAGGATGCCACGATAGGGAAAGCCTGGGGTCCGGAGACACGCGCAACAGCAATAGCGCCCATGCCATGGGGTGTGGCAAGGGCGCAGATGGTGTCGTTATCGAAAGTCCGATTTAACATAATGTCAGAAGGGCAGGTCGTCCACGCTGTCACCGGTGGGCGGGAAATAGTCTGTGGCCGGCGCCGCTGCGGGCGGTGGTGTCTGGTGCATGGTGGGCTGCGGTGCGGGTTGCGCGGCAGCGGGGGCTGAGGCGCCAACGGGCTCGAAACGCCACACGCGTACATCGGTGTACCATTTGCCGTTGAATTCGCGCGACGACAAATCAATCTGTGCCTTGATAGTCTGTCCAGGCGCGAATTTCTGAATCTCGTCGATTTGGTTCGTCCAGCAGGTTAAGCAGACCGTCTTGGGGAATTGTTCTTCGGTCTCGATGATGAGGTCTTGTTTACGCCAAGGTCCGCGGGCGCTGGTTCCTTCGGTCAGAGCTCCGAGTCTGACCACTTTGCCTGTAATTTCCATAATGGGTGGGTTTAATTAGTTATAAGTGTGTTGATTAGATTTCGAAATGCTATTAGATTTCTATGTTGCAAAGATAGTCATCATTTTGGTTTTATCAAGCGGAATTCGTGGAAAAAGCGCGCTTTTTTGACCTATTTCTTATTTTGGCACTTTTTGGAAATAATCAACATTATGTTAAATAGCATATAGCGGAATCCATCCTACTCATCGCTTGCAACCTAAACATTACGCCTCATCCATTCATCCCTGCATCCACCATCCATCCCAACTATCCCCCAAAACTCTCAACTCTCAACTCTCAACTCTAAACTAAAAAATATTCATCGCAATCACCGCGCAAGCCTCAGCGTCGGCAATGGCGTTATGGTGGTTCCCTGCCAGGTCGTAACCGAAATGCATGGCCACGGTCTGCAGCTTGTGGTTCTCCAATTCAGGCACAAGCAACTCCGAACCTAAATGCGTGCAATAAAACTTGAAATTCGGATACGGTATGTGATACAATTCATGCAAGGCCTTCAGCACGCGCTCGTCAAACGAGATGCCGTGCGCCACCATAGGCATACCTCTCACCTTTTCTTTGACGTGGTCCCACACCTCGGGAAACAAGGGCGCGTGATTGGTGTCCTTATAGGTGATGCCGTGAACCTTGGTCGTCCATAAGTCATACCGGTTTGGCACCGGCTTGATCAAGCTGTAGTACCGCTCCACAATCTCCTCGTCCCTCACGATGACGACACCCATGCTGCAGGCACTCGTCACCTCGCCGTTAGCTCCTTCGAAGTCAATGGCGGCAAAGTCCGTAAGATGGTATTTGGGTATGTAGGACGGCCGCTCGGCATCAGGCCAGTCGCCTATCATTCGCTTGTTTTGGTTCCACAACATAACGGGGGCAAAATTACGGATTTTTGTATTGCTTTTCCGAAAAATAATCCTACCTTTGCCATGATTTGGGTCAATCCCCTACCCTTTTTAACTGTAATTGCATTTGTAACTATTTAAATATCAATCAATTAAATTATATGCTATGGAATTGAAAGGTTCAAAAACCGAAGCCAATCTGATGGCTGCCTTTGCTGGCGAATCACAAGCCCGCAACAAGTACACTTACTATGCCTCGAAGGCGCGTAAGGAAGGCTATAATCAAATCGCCGACCTCTTTGAGGAGACGGCGCGCAACGAGCAAGAACACGCCAAAATCTGGTTCAAGCTTCTTCATGACGGCGACGTGCCGGATACAGTAACCAACCTTAAGGATGCCGCCGCTGGCGAAAACTACGAGTGGACCGACATGTATGCGGGTATGGCCAAGACCGCCCGCGAGGAGGGCTTCAACAAGATCGCCATCCTGTTCGAGATGGTCGCCAAAATCGAGAAGGAACACGAGGAGCGTTATCTCAAACTGCTGAAAAACATTGAAGACGGTATCGTCTTCTCTCGTGAGGGCGATATGGTTTGGCAGTGCTCCAACTGCGGCCATATTGTGATCGGAAAGAAAGCTCCTCAGATCTGCCCTGTGTGCAACCATCCTCAAGCCTTCTTCCAAATCAAAGCCGAAAACTATTAACTATCAACTATCAACTAATAACTATCAACTATGAAAAAGTACGTTTGCGACGTCTGTGGTTACATCTATGACCCAGAAAAAGGTGATCCCGACAGCGGCATCGCCCCTGGCACCCCCTTTGAGGCTATCCCCGACAGCTGGTCCTGCCCGCTTTGCGGCATCGGCAAGGACAGTTTCTCTGTCATGGAATAATCAACGAATTGTAGAGACGGTGCATGCACCGTCTCTACATAGTTTATGACATTATGGATACCAAGGCATTATTCAACATTGGTTACGGCCTCTATGTGCTGACCACCAACTACGACAACATCGACAACGGCTGCATCGTCAACACGGTGATCCAGGTGACGAGCAACCCCTTGCAGGTGGCCGTGACGGTCAACAAGGGCAACTACACCCACGACCTCATCAAGGACTCGTGTGTGTTCAACGTCTCGATGCTGACCACGGAGACGCCGATGCGTGTCTTCGAGCATTTCGGGTTCCAGTCGGGCCGCAAAGTGAACAAGTTCGCCGACTGCGAGACCGAGCGCCGCGCCGTCAACCATGTGCTCTACATCCCGAAATACACCAACGCCTATCTGGCATGCCGTGTCACCAAGAGCATCGACTTCGGCACCCACACCATGTTCATCGCCGATGTGCTCGACGCCCAGGTGCTGTCCGACAAGCCCTCGGTGACCTACGACTACTACCAGAAAAACATCAAACCCAAGCCGCAGCCCGCCGAGAAACCCAAGGACGGCAAACGCCGCTGGGTGTGCAAGGTGTGCGGCTACGTCTACGAGGGCGACTTCCTCCCCGACGACATCGAATGCCCATTGTGCAAACACGGCAAGGAGGATTTTGAGGAGGTTTTTTAGCTGTAGAGACGGTGTGCACACCGTCTCTACAAAACGAAATAATCACATCATCTATGCAACAGATACAATTAACCGAAAACATTTATTACGTCGGCGTCAACGACCGCCGCAGCGAACGTTTTGAGAACCACATGGACTTGCCCAACGGCGTGTCCTATAACTCCTACCTCATCGTGGACGACAAGGTGGCCTTGATCGACCCCGTCGAGGCGGGATTCATCGAGGAATACCTCTTCAAGGTGAAGAGCGCGCTGCAGGGCCGCAAGGTCGACTATCTTGTCATTAATCACGACGAGCCCGACCACAGCAGCAGCATCGCCGCCGTGATACGCGAATGGCCCGAGGTGCTGGTGGTGGGCAACGCCAAGACCTTCCCTCCTCTTGAGGCTTTCTACGGTCCCATCGAGAACAAAAAGGTCGTGGCCGAAGGCGAGACCTTGAGCCTCGGCAGCCACACCCTCCAGTTCTTCATGATGCCCATGGTGCACTGGCCCGAGTCGATGCTGACCTACGAGCAGAGCAGCAAGATCGCCTTCAGCAACGACGCCTTTGGCGGCTTCGGCGCCTTGAACGGCGGCATCTTCGACGACCAGGTCAACATTGCCTTCTATGAGGACGACATGCGTCGCTACTACGCCAACATCATCGGCAAGGTGGCCATGCAGGTCGTGAAGGCCATAGAGAAACTCGGCGCCTTGGAGATTAAGATGATTGCCCCGTCGCACGGCCTCGTCTGGCGCAGCAAGCTCGACTGGGTCATTGGCAAATACATGCAATGGAGCAAGCAGGAGTCGGAAGAAGGCGTGGTCATCGTCTACGGCTCGTTGCATGGCAACACGGGCGTGATGGCCGACATCGTGGCGCGTGGCGCCGCCGAGGCTGGCATCAAGGAGGTGAAGGTGTACGACATCGCCAAGACTGAGGTGTCGTTCATCATGAGCGACATCTGGAAATACAAGGGCGTCATCATTGGGGCTTGCGCCCACTATGGCAGCATGTTCCCCGACATGACGTTGCTGGTGCACGAGATCAACGAGTTCAAGCCGAAGGACAAGTGCTACGCCACTTTCGGCGGCATGAGTTGGAGTGGCGGCGGTGTGAAGACCCTCGCCAAATACGCCGAGGAAGGCAAATGGAACCTCGTGGCCGAGAGTGTCGAGGTGAAAGGCGCCCCCATCCGCGAGGAGGACTGGGACAAGCTCTACAACCTCGGCAAGACCGTGGCCGAGGCCGTGAAAGGCTGACCTCTACCCTATTCGAAACAACAACCTAACCCTATTACTAACTAAAACTATTACAACATGAAGAAAGTTTTAAAAGCATTGGCATTATGCCTCCTCGTGGTCTTCATGGCTTCGTGCCAGACCAAGGAAAACAAAGTCATCAACAAGATCAACGCGCTTACCGAGCGCATCGAGAACAAGACCGACTCGTTCACCGAGGCGGAGTGGAACGCTATCAACAGCGAGGTTGAAGCCATCAATCAGATGGCCGAGAACTGCCAATTCGACGCTGACCAGAAAGTTGCCTTCGCCAAGGCACAGGCCGAGCTGACCGCTGCCATCGCCAAAAAGCGCGCCTCTGAAGCCGTCGACGGCATTCAGGACGCCATCGAAGAAGGCAAGGAAGTCATCGAAGGTGTCATTGATGGCATCAAGGAAGGCCTAGGCATCGAAGAGGAAGCCCCTGCCGAGGCTGAATAAACCTCACTTTACTTACAGTGAAAAAGTCCCCACCTTCGAGGTGGGGACTTTTCTTTTAAAGGGCCTCCCTGGGCTTTATTGTCCACCCAGATTCAGCGTCTTGCTCACTTCGGCATTGGAGACATAGACGTAGCCCTTGCCGGGTACGAGGGTTGCGAGGGTGCCCACCCATTCCGTGCCATTGAAGATGGCGAAGCCATCGTTTTGCGAGATGACCTTGTCGCCTGCGACAGGCTCGAAGTCCGCGAAGGCGGCCGTTACCGACGTCTCGCTGCCAATGAAGCCGAACCAATGGGCGCCAGGAGCGAGGCTCACTGAAGCCGAAGAGGCAGGCGTACTGGTGGCAGGCAACGTGCAATCCGCTTCAACTTGGAGGCGATACATCTGGCCGGGAACGAGGTTGCCGCTGGTGAGTTCACCAGTCTCTGCCATAACGTGCAGCAGGTTTTCATCGAGAGCCGTAGCAAGGTCGGCTACCGTAGTCTCCGCTGTGGGTGCCCACCAGTTCCAGCCAGCTACGAGTTCAGCACCTAGAGGCTCAACAGCGATGTTGTCGACCCAAAGCCAATATTGAGACCATCCATATCTTTCACAATCCACAAATATCGCAATGCGTCCAATATCATCTGCGCCATCATAGTCTTCAAAAGTGACGGAATAGTGCGTATACTCCTCTATGCTAAAATCAATTGAAGCAATAGTATGGAATACGTCGCTGTCATCATAAACACCTATCACAACAGGGTGCATCTCACCTTGATAACTGCTAAGTGGCTCACGACGTTGTCCATCAAAACTCATTTGCAAACCACTGATGTTTTCCATCCTCGGCAAAATGGCTGTTTCGTCTCTTGCGTCGCTGTAGTTGAAAGAGAATTTGAGAGCCATGTTGCCATTGTAATCGAAATCATTAACGCATGGATTGTTTCTATTCATGTCATCAGTAGCCGTATTGATTTTATCCCAACACAGAGGCAACTCAGGATAGCTGTATGCCTGGAAGTCTTCATAGTACGGCACGGCATAGAATTCGGGACAATCGGTGTGGAAATATATGTTCGTCCACATGCTGTACTCTCCGTCGCCGCAATTGGCACGCACCCTCACATAGTAGCAAGTACTTGCACTCAGGTTTTGCAACGTGTATGACATAACCTCGACAGGCTCCTGGCTGGTGACAGGCACCGAAATCCAGTTGGTTTGGTCGGTTGAGTATTGAATCTCCCATGCGGTTTGTTCTTCTTCACCAGGCAACCAATATATCGTTGCTTCTGTGTCATCTGCCTCATAGTCAATATCGGCAGGCCTGTAGCAGTTGCTGCAGTTCACTTCATAAGTATACAGGATGGTTTGGGTATAAGGAGCCTCTCCTTCGTCACAACCGAAAAGGAGTTCGTTGAGGTGGTTATAGAAGGAAAACACCTTCTCACCATCACAGCAAGTACCAGGGGTGTAAATGAAATCATACATTTCTCCAACACACAATGCCAATGTGCCTTCCGATGAACTACCATCAGTAATGGTAAGGCGGGCTATCTCAATGCTGGAATTATGATGAACCACACTGATGTAAGCGCTTTCCCAACCGTCTCCATAAGTGTCAGTCAACGAATAACTGATTTGACATTGGTTTGCAGGATCACAGATTGGCGTGGTGAATTCCGTCGTAGCCCAACGGCTGACATCGTCCGCATCGCAGATGGACTGCACCTGCACTTGGTAAGTGATGCCAGCTTCAAGGTCGTTCAACGGCAAGGAAGTACTTTGATAATTGTTGAAGCTTGTCCACTGGGCAGGTAGGTAGGCTGCAACCTTATCAATATACATATCACCATCAGATGGGATGACGAATACATATCCGCTGAAAACACCTGTATTGTCCGCGTATTCCTCAAGGTTGAGATCATAACTGGCAACGCCATAGGCATTGGTTTGCACTATTGGATGTGCAAAGTCCGAATCCAGCACCGTGCCCGTGCTAATCTCACCCGTATATACACCAGCGGAAAAATACACTGAACGGTTTTGCTTATCGCCCCAATCATTATAACTATTAATATCAAGCTCCACATTGGCGACACCTGTCACAGGAATCAGGAGGATACCATCTCCACCGCCATACAAGGCATGATATTCTCCCTCTGTATAAAGTGACCAAGTGTTGTTGCTACCCACCACATAGCCTTCCTCGTCATCATCCCAGCCGGCATAGAGCCAACCCTGCGGCAAGCCTTCGGTGAGCGTCGAAAAGTCTTCCACAAACGAGGGCGTTCCATGACCTGCGTTTCTATACCGCACATTATAGGTCGTTTCAGCATCGCCTTGCGTCCAAGTCACTGAGGCGGACTCAGGCATGAGGTCAGAAACCGCCAAGTTGCCAGGCAGATGGCAGGCAGTGCAGTCTATGGTGAATTGAACGGTTGACTCCGACATTCCGGAAAGATGCGCAAAGTCTGCGATCAAATAGCCATCGGGGGCATAGATGGCAAAATCGATCATGTTGGAACTCTTTGGGATAATATAATGGAAGATAAGATCGTAGGTCTCACCGTCGCACAGGCTTAAAGAACCCGATTCCGAACCTTGACCATCCATGGTAAGGTAGCCCACCGTGATTCCTGTATTGTGGTGGACAATCTTGATATAAGCATCGTAATCTTCCCAAGCCCCAGAATAGGGAGAATACATGTTATAGGTGATGGCACACTGGTCTTCCACATCGCACATGGCAGGCATGAAGCTAATGCTTTCCGCTTGGCTGTAATCATCTTCGCCGCAATTGGCCCTCACTTCGGCATAGTAAATGCTCATGCTCTCCATGCCTGTGAATGTGAACGAAGATGTGTTGACGGTCTCGTAGTTCCAAATCGAACCGGGAAGGTCGAAGGAAAGATTATCGATGACCAAGGATGGCTGGCTGTCGGCAGAGAACCCAAAGTAACCATAACCTGAATACGCATTAAAGCTCTGGGAGAATGTCTGATACTGGTTCGAGACCGTTATCGGGAATTCGACTACTTCCCAATCATCCGATACTTCATACCAAAGATAGATTTGATAGGTTTCAGTCTCCCCGTCATCTATGTCGAGGCACTTGGCATCAAAGGAAATGGTTCCTCCCAATTGTACGGGGAATTCTACCCAGGCATTCTCGAAGTTGGCCTCCGAAACCAAATACTCTTCATTGGTGTCAAGCGACCACCCTTGGTAACCATTCACGTAATCATCGATGTCCCCACTTTCATTGAATGCATAAGTGACAGGGGTTACATTGACTGCAGGCACATTGAGCATCAGGTCGTCGAAAGCAACCGTTCCATAAACCTGTAACCGCAAATAGCCTTCACCTTCATAATCACTCAAACCAACAGAGCATTGTTGATACTGCCCGGAAGGAGCCGAGAAGTATCCGACTTGATAATAATTGCCATTCTCTGTTACGGCGAACACATATATATCTTGGCTGTATTCATATAGGCTCTTCGCCCAGAAAGAGGCCGTCCCGCCAAAGTAAACGGGGATGTCGATATAATCATATTGGCCATAGACAGACTGCATGTAATAGGAACCCGTATGCGCCTCTGTGGCATCGTTCATAACGGTCCATCCGCCATCGTTATACATATAGCATTCATCCGGCAGCATCCCGTCTTCAAAGCCGAAAGGAGTCTGTGGGGCCTTCATATAACGGACTTCCCAAGAGCTTGGCGCGTTGGCTGATGGTTGTTGATCATCAATGGCCCATCCTATCGTAGCGGTGGTGGCGCCCAATGAGGTGACTGCAAGGTCATCCACGGGATAGCAGGAAATATCGGTCCAGAAGGATTGATAATTGCTCCAACGGGTATAGTGGGTCTCGCCATCAATGGTATAACAAGCGCGCACATAGAAACAATAGTAGGTTTCTGGACTTAAGTCTTGCAAGGCGAGGCTTGTGGTTGTAGCGTCCACCACAGTGCCGTAGCTCTCTGCGTAGGGTTCGCCTATATAATTTGCATATTTCACCTGCCATGCGGTGGCCGTGCCGTTCTCTGTCCAACTCAAATTGGCGGTGCGCGGCGTGATGTCCGAAACTGCCAAACCTGTAGGAGCGTCGCCTACTTTCAGGTTGAAAATGAAATTATCAATGGCAATCGGGGGATTGTTGTTAGTGGAGTAATTGTTTCTCCAATAGAAGACCACCTTGTAGTCGGCTTCTTCGGTAATGTTGATTTCATTGTATTGGTTCTGCCAACTGGTTTGCCCTTGCAGTTGATTGCCATTATCCAATACGTTGAATCCCGAAGGAACAGAGCTGTAGGTAAACGATGTGCCGTTATAAGACAGCGCCGTGTTTGCTGTAATGGTAACATCATCGGGTACCAAGGCTACCCTGCAATAGTCGTAATTCAGTTGTCCGTTGCATTTCCAATCATAACTTACCTCGTAAGTGCCAGGGGCCAAATGGAAGCGTTTGGTGGCATAGGCATAATAATTATTACTGCCAGTATATTTGTGATAATACTGATTATTGGCGGTGTAACCGATATACATTGATTTTGGACTCAAATGGGCAGTGAGGCTTCCGATCATCCAAATATTGTAGTAGTCGTACTGATCGTTGACGAAAGCCCAATTGTTGCCGAATTCAAAACCATCGGCAAAGGGATGATCAATATCCACGGTAAGGGAGTTTTGCGTAGTGGTGAAGCGTGTATAGGAACTCCAATTGCTCACGCCATCCTCGCCGCCGCAGTTGGCGCGCACATAAACGTAATAGGTCGTGTTGTCGTTGAGGCCTTGTAAGGTCACCGCGGGCGTGTCTTCCACATCGATAATGGTTCCATTCTCAGGGTCTCCAGATATGGTGTTGTAGCTCACCTGCCAAGCGGTTTCTTCTGCATAGGTACTGAATGACCAGGCGATGTCGGCGGAAGAGGTGGTAACGTTGCTCGCCGTGGGATTGCCAGGGGGGTAACATGCAACTGGCGAAGAGAAGTACAAGCGTTCGCTCCATGCGCTATAGCCATCAGTAGTTCCGCAGTTGGCGCGCACAAACACATAATATGGTGCATCGGGATTAAGCCCCAACTGATAAGAAGTGGTAGTAATTCCCTCAATCAAAGTGCCGTAAGTAGTCGGATTGTCGGGGTGATCTGATGAGTTGTGTGTATAATACAAGTCAAAATTGTCTTCATTCTCGTCTTGCAGCGTCCATGTGATGGTAACGGTATGGGCTGTAAGGTCGTATGCAGTGGGCTGATTGACCGGCATACAAGAAGGATTTGTGGTGAAGGTGATGGCATTAAAGGCGCTTTCACCGTCGGCATAGATGGCCTTCACTTGGAAGGTATAGTCGGTCTCGGGAGTCAATCCGGGGAGCGTAACCGAAAGGTCGGTGGTGGAGGTCAAAGTGGACCATTCTTCATCGCCGGCAGCCTTGTATTGCCATTGGTATCCCGTTACGTTCTCGGCAGGAGCCGTCCACGAGAGCGTGGCGCTGCGGGCTTGGATGCTTGCCGCAAGCTCCTTCGGCCTCGGGGTTGTGGAGGGAAGAATGTTGAGTTGGATGTTGTTGCGATAGTACCAGTAAGATTTGGAGCCACTATAGCTGTTAGTATTGTATGGGTCGGGAATATAGCTGTCGCTGTACCAATAAAGAGTTCTATACTTACTGCCGGTGCAGAAGTAACTATAGAATTTGTAATCAGAAGAATTATACTTTCCGGATGTACCGTCCCAGAAACCTACCAGCAGGTTGCTCTCGCCGTCATACAAGAATGGCTCATCGAGGTAGATGGTCACCCAACCCGACCCGGTGGCCGACAAGGTGCCTTCCCACACAAGGTCATCTTCGGTCAAAGGCTCCGCATCGCTACCGCTGGAAAACACATCGCGTGTCACGTTCTTCATATACATCCTTACGTTTGGCATAGAGAATGAGTAGGAAGAGTTGTAATAGAAGCTGATGGTATAGATCCAGCCTTCCTCTCCTATTTCATCCGTCGTATAGATCTGCTGGGTCAAGGAATAGTTATAGCCAAAATTGACGGGTAAAGCGGAAGTGTTGTTGTATGAAGACCCACTGGGCGTGGTGTTGACAATATTGCAATTGGTGGGCCTGAAAGCCATCGTGCCGCTCCATCCGCTACCGCAGTTGGTTTTCACACGGGCATAATAGCGGGTCTCGGGAATGAGGCCCGACAGGTTCGCGGTAGCTGTACCGCTGACATTGGTTTCCACAAGGTTTTCGGTGAAGCTATTGTTGGTGGCATATTGCAACACCCAGTCGGTAGCCGAGCCGTTTTCCGTCCAGGTCAACGTGGCCACGGTGGCATCTGTCTCGCTGAGGGTAGCCTGCAGGTTGGTGGGTTTGGGGCATGCAAGTGGTTCAATGCCTATTTGGATGTTATTGCGGTACGCAGTTCTGGTGCATGCTAAACTGCTTGGGTTGTAAGGATTGGGAACATTGCTGTCATTATACCAATAGCTACAAGTGTAATCACCGCTTGATGTGCTAAGGAAAACATAGGATGCATCCAGTTTTCCGTTCGTCTGGTCGCAAACACAGACCAACAGGTTGCTTAGGCCATCGTAGGCAAAGGGAGCCGGAAGGTCGATGTTGACCCAACCTTTTTCAGTGGCCGACAGCGTGCCCGTCCACACGAGGTCATCTTCGGTCAGGGTCTCCATGTCGTAATTGCTGGCAAATGAATTACGTGATACGTTTTTCAAGAACAGCTTAATGTTGGGCAAGGAGAAAGCATTGACGTAGTTATAGTAGAAACGAATGGTATAGATGAGGCCTTCAGATTGTATTTCGCTTGCCCTATAGATTTGTTGCGTCAAGGAATAATTATAGTTCATTGCGACCGGATAATAGTAACTATTGTAAGTACTATACGATTCCGTTCCGATGGTGACATAATGGCAGTTCGTGGGTTTGAAATCAATGGTTTTACTCCACTCGCTTTCGTTACCGTTGCCGTAGTTGGCCTTCACGCGGGCGTAAAGCCTTTGCTCGGGAGTGAGATTGGTGAGATTGGCTGTGATGGTAGTACCATTAGTGACAAAGCCAGTGGTCTTCTCAGTATATGTGCCAGTGGCAAACCCTTTATCAGTGCCGTATTGCAGCACCCAACTGGTAGCCGTGCCTTTCTCCGTCCAGCTTAGCGATGCCGTTGTGGCGTTGCCCTCGGTGAGGGTGGCTTGCAGGTTCATGGGTCGAGGATAAGAAGCAGGCAGAATGCTGAGCTTGATGTTGTTGCGGTAATAATTGGTTGAGGCATATTGGCCAGAGTACGGGTCCACGAGGCTAGAGCTGGAGCAATAAGCACTCATGCAGTCGTCGTAATACGTACTGAGGAACACATTGGAACTGCTATATTTCTCGCTACCTTGGTCACAAAGGGCCACCAGCAAGTTACTCACGCCATCATAGGCAAATGGCGTAGTCAGGTCGATGGTTACCCAACCTGCTCCGGTGACCGACAAGCTGCCTTCCCAGACCAAATCGTTGGCGGTCAGTGCTTCTGTGTTATAGCTGTTGGTAGAGACAAACACGCTGCGTGACACGTTCTTCATAAACAGCTTGAGACTGGACAAAGAAAAAGACGCAGAGTAATTGTAATAAAAACTGATGGAATAGATCAAGCCTTCATTTTCTATTTCGGATGCTGTATAAATCTGCTGCGTCAGTGAATATTTTTCATTCATAACTACGGGAAACAGATAGGTGGTGCTTGTTTCTTGGCCGATTGTGACTGTCACACAATCCGATGGCTTGAATTCGGCCGTGTTGCTCCATTGGCTTTGGTCACCACCGCCACAGTCGGCTTTCACGCGGGCGTAGTATTTGGTCTCGGGCGTGAGGCCTGAAAGGCTATGGGAAGCTGTGCCGCTTACGTTCACCGAAGTGGCATTGGAAAAGTCGGCCGCTGTGCCGTATTCAAGCACCCAGTTGGTGGCCGAGCCTCTTCCCGTCCAGCTCAGCGTAGCCACAGTTCCGTTACCTTCGGTAAGTGTAGCCTGCAGATTGGAAGGTCTGGCGCAAGTTGCAGGCTGAATGCTTATTTGGATGTTGTTGCGATAGGTATTGCAATATTGATAGCCGCTGCTTAAACTATTAGGATTATATGGGTCAGGGATATAGCTGCTATGATACCAATAGTAACACTTGTTTCCACTGCACGAGGAACGACAGAAGACATAGCTGGAACCTAAATACCCGTTCGTGTCGTCTAAAACGCCTACCAGCAGGTTGCTCACACCATCATAGGCAAACGGGGTTTGAAGATTGATGGTCGCCCAACCTACGCCGGTAGCCGACAAAGTGCCCGTCCACACGAGGTCGGCTGAGGTCAAGGATTCTATGTCGCTAGTGCTGCCAAACGAATCGCGTGTCACATGCTTCAAAAACAGCTTGATGTTAGGTAAAGTTAAAGACGCAGAGTAATTGTAGTAGAAGCTAATGGAATAAATCAAGCCTTCTGTTCCTATTTCATCTGCCGTATAAATCTGTTGTGTCAGAGAATAATTATAGTATGTATTGACAGGATAATTGTATGTATTGGACGTTTGCGTACCAATGGCGACATTGATGCAATTGGAGGGTCTGAAATCTATCGTGTTGCTCCACTGGCTCTGGTCGCCTTCACCGCAGTCGGCCTTCACGCGGGCGTAATACAGGGTCTCGAGTGTAAGGCCCGTGAGGTTATACGGGTTCGTACTCACGTTCACGGAAGTGGCTCCTGTAAAGTCGTCGGATGTACCGTACTCGAGCACCCAGTTGGTGGCTTCGCCGTTTTCCGTCCAACCCAACGTGACCGTTGTGGCCCCGGTTTGATAGGAAGACACCTGCAAGTTGGTGGGTGCGGGGCAAGATATTTCAGTGTGGAAGGTAGTGGTAGCGAAGTTGCTTTCGCCATCGTTATAAAGGGCTCTCACTTGGAAGGTGTAGTCGGTGTCGGAAGTCAAGCCCGAGAGGGTAACCGAAGTGACGGTATTCTCCAAACTCACCAAAGAAGTCCAATCGCCTCCGGCAGGCTTGTATTGGTATTGATAACCTGTCACGTTCTCGTTGGGCGCCGTCCACGACAAGGTGGCGCTATGGGCGGTAACGTTGCTGGAGGCGAGGTTTTTGGGCCGGGGATATTCAGTTTCATAGGTGAAAGTGGTCTTTGGAAGGAAGTTACGTTGCGTTGGAGAGACCGAACTTAGACCACTGCTGCTATATCCTTGCACCGAAGCATTAGAAGCTGTCTCTCCGTAGAAATTGCATGAACTATACGAACCTGTTGTCGTACGATAGACACCAATCAACAGGTTGCCTCCTTGGTAAGTATAGTTCTCAGTGAAGTTCACAATAACTTGTTGACTTGACTCATTAAGAGTACCTCCGTAAACAATGGTAGCTCCGTCAGAGCCTTGAAAAGTGCTTATTGTTGTAAAATCCACTTCCTTCAAAAAGACTTGGAAGGATCCATTCCAATCATTAGGATTAGAACTGGTGTAAAACGTGAGTTGGTTAATCTCACCACCTGTCATGGCGGCAAGCTCGGCAGCGGGATACACCATTTCGCATTTTTGATAGGCATCACACCAATAGCCATAGATAGGAACAAACTCGTTTGTTGTTGTGCCATCATGCACCGTCAACGTTTCTTGTCCCATAACACTCGCAGGCGCGAGCAGGATGGCCATCATCAGAAGGACAAAGTATCCCCTGCCCTTCTCTGTTAAACTACGTAAAGATTGAGTTTTCATAGACATATAGTTTTAGTTGTTGATTTCTGGCCGTAAAGTTATGGATTCTTTTGGTTAAAACAAAAGAAACGCCTTGTTTTTTTTGAATTGTTGGACTTTTTTGGAATTAATGCGGCTTTTGAGGGGCATTAATGTAAGGGCGGCGGCCGGTGAAGCCCATGGTTCTTTGGACCTCATTGGCCGCCGCCAGGCGGGAACCTCCTACCCTTTCACATTATTATATTAATACAACAAAGCAGCCCGAACCTCCTGCCTCGCGGCTGGTGATCCAGACTGCTTCGTGCCTTGCGGCCACGTCAAAACGTGTCAGAAATATCTTATTCCTCTCTGCGCTTCTTGCCAATCAGATAGGCGCCGCCGAGGACGGCCAGCACGGCGATGCCGGTGCCCACGGGCACTTCGTCACCGTCTTGGTTGCCGCTCAGGTTGTGGCCGGGCAGCGTGGGTTGTCCGGTAGTGCGGTTACCCATGCCATTCTCCTCTTCGGGGTTGGCGCCGCGTTGGAACAAGCCGCCACCATCGGCGAAGGTCGTCATGCTCAGTCCGAGGATAATTGCAGTTGTCAAAACTAATTTCTTCATCGTGTTTTGTGTTTTATATTTTGTTCAACTTTTACTTTCGTTTTTCAGTTTATTTGGCCTTTGGCTTCTGGCTTTTGGCTTCTGGCAGCTTCACTCTTGTTTCAGGAGATTGCGGATCGAGTCCGCAATGACACCATGGGAGGAGGCTGCCAGAGGCCAGTAGCCAATGGCCAGTAGCCAGTTTATCTGACAACCACCTTTTGCACTTTCACGTCGTTGCCATTGACGAGGCGGAACATGTAGACACCAGGGGCGGCGTTGACGTCGAGTTGCGAGGTGCCGTCGATGGTCTTGGTGCTGACGACGCGGCCGGTCATGTCGATCACCTGCAGGGTGGCTTCGCCCTTGTTGCTGACGGTCCAGTTGTGGCCGTTGTAGAAGGCGAAGTGCTCTTCGACGCCCACGGTGCTGCTCATCACCAGGGTGAAGCGGTTGGCGTGGTCGCTGGTGTTGGCTTCGAAGGTGTAGCTCGGGTTGGCGAGCAGGTCGGTGTCGATGCCGGCGATATTATCGATGAGGTGGAGGTACTGCATCTCAGTGTTCTCCACGGCCACGTTGAGGGTGTAAGTGCCGTTGCTGGAGGCCTTGAAGCTGATGGGCATCTCGTTGGCGGTGCTGCTCACCACGGCGTAGTCGTCACCGTCTTGTTCGATATAGATCTTGGTGTTGTTGGGGTTGAGCATGAACTTGGGCAGGGTGCTGCCTTCACCGAGGCGTACGATGGCGCGGTCGATAACGGTACCACGGTTGCGATTGAGGTTCAAGATGACTCTACCGTCAAGCGGTTGAGGAGGTGCCTGTGTGAATTTCACCGTTTGGCCTTCTCCAGTAGCCAACACGAAGATACCTTGCATAGGGGCAATAGTATTTTCCTCAGACACAATGATATCATTGCGGCCCTCTTCATTCATGATATAGAAAGCATCTTTGTCAATGGTGGCACCATATAAAAATGGGTTACCCACAAGGTTCCAGCCACGCATGTCCGCGCTCGGGTTGCCCGTTGAATAGGCCAAATCAAATTGGCCCTCGCCTTCGTAAAGGTCGCCAGAGAATTGGAGCTCGGTAGACTCCTCGCGAGCATAGAGGAAACCCTTGCCAGGAACGAGGTTGCCGAAGTTTTGGTTGACTGTGCCATTTTCGTCCATAGTGTAGTTAATCCACTCAAGTTCTTGGGAATTGTCGAAATAATAGAGATCGAAGTTACCTTCGGTCATACCTTGGGGATCGCCTGCAACATCGGCAGGAGCCACAGTGACGGGCGAAGCGATGAGGTAGTAGCCTCCGGGGTTGCCAGTGCCATAGCCGGCGATGGGGAGTTTGTAGACTGTGGGTTGGGGAGTGGTGAAGTCAATGTAATACGGATTCATTTCACCATAAGAAATGTTCTTATTCCATGCAATTGGTTCTGGAGCATCTAGGTTTAGTTCTTGCCCCAAACTATGGTCAAATAGTTTGAAAGTAATATAATCTCCATCATTGCCAAAAACCATTAGGTACGCAATATCGTTTTCAAAAGTAGGACCGTTAGGAATAGTCAGGCTCCAATGTTCAATTCTGGCGGAAGCCCGACATTCTTCACCACAAAATGCTCCAATCTCTATTTGATTAGAAGTTTGTTGAACTCCATCAATTCTTACGGCACTTGTTAAAGCCCAATAGTCAGTATATTGACCAGAATTAGGTGTCCAATGGTTTTGAGCAAACATAATGCCACTCACCATGAATGCCAACAATAATGAGAAAATCTTTTTCATTGTTCTATTTCTTTATTTCTTTATTAATTTGTTAGTAGTAATACCGTTGTTTGTGATGATACGCAATAGATAGGCTCCACTTGCTCTGTCACTTAAGTTGATTTGTACGAAATCGTTATTAATCTCCTTTGAAAGGATAATTTGACCATAATTGTCAATAACCTCAATTTTTTGAATGCCTTTACCTTCGACGTTAAACACATTATCGGATGGGTTGGGATATACATTGACCTTTGTTTGGTAGTTGTCTTCGATACCCAAAGGACCAAAATGTAGTACAATAGGTTCGATTGTAGAACCTATAACGTCATCAATATTATACATAAGGTGGTCGTTTGACCAACTAACCTCAGTGCCATCAGTAAGAACAAAACGTAACGCCTCTTCAACTTCGCCAAAAACCAGCAAGAAAGCTTCATAGCGGTCAATGGGTTCAATATACATCAATTTGATGCTACCGCGGCATTGGTCTCCTACAAAGGCTGCAACTTCATAATCTTCTGAACGAAGCTCTTTGCCATCCAAATCAATCACCGCTGTGATTGTCATATTATTTGCGTAAGGTTCGCTCTTTGGTTGGAAATAATTACTGTTTGTTGTATTAGCAGTTAGGTTTTCTGTTTTACTAGCAGCTTGATAAGTAAGAGTTTTGGGATCGTCACTATTTGACAGATACATATAACCTTGTCCTGGATTCATGGTGTTCAATGAACCAGACCACCAACCATACGATCCGTATGTTGAATAAGTAGCATAGCCAGACCTTCCCTTTATTTGGTCGCCAGCTTCAGGTGTAAAACTCTGTAATGCATCAGTAATACTCATGGATTGTGAGCTTGGAAATCCAATCCAGTTCCAATCTTTATAAATCGTAATTGGATGATCAGCCAATGAAGCACGTTGACCAGAAAAATCTACATTACAAGCCGCATTAGTTTGAATCATATACATTTGCTCATTATGAATGCTAGTCAAGTTTCCCGACCAATAGATATAACCCATGTATTCATTCCTGTTGGCGTAACCATCAGTCCTAGATAAAATTTGGTCGCCATTGCTACCCAAACCGTTTTCCAACTGAGTCAAAGCATTATCACCTAACTCGATATACGACGACCACCAACTCCAACCTGAGGCCATCGGTACAGATTGCGTCTGCACCGTTGCAAACTCAATCACCTGCGGCGTTCCCGGGGTGCCATAGCCTTCGGGGTCGATGGTGAGGGTGGTCTCGGCGGTGTACTCGTCTTCACCGTTCTCGTCATAGAGCTTGAAGGTCACCGTGGCAGCGGGGTTTTCTTCGGTTTCGGTGCTGTAATACACCTGGATCCAGTAAGTGTTGTCGAGCGTCAGTTGGATCTGGGCGGAGCCACGGACGTCGTCGCCAATGAAGGCGCCGAGCTCGTAGCCTCCCGTGGTCACGGCATCGCCGTCGAGCACGACTTGTGCCACCACCGGCATGTTGTTGTCATGCGCATGCGCATCGGCCTCGAAGTGCTGTGCACTCACCGCTCCGCAAAGGAGCAGGGAAGCCATTAAAATAAGTAGTCTTTTATTCATATCGTTATGGTTTTGATATTTTCCACTATTATTCCGTGCAAAAATATGGGTTTTATTCATTCCGTGCAAGAAATTTTTTCTAAAAAAATGAAAAAAATGCAAGGTAATGTGAAATTGAGGAGTTTTCTCCTCGGTTTTTGGTTTTTTAAGGCTTTCATCCATACACTTTCGACCGAATCTCCGCACAGCGTTCACGGACATCATCGAGGATGACCATGCCGCGTTTTTTTGTGGGGGTGGCGTATTGCACGATGAATTCTGCAGTAATATTATAAAACTGCATAAAAAAATATGCAATTTTTTAAAAAACTGCATGATTTATTGTGCAATTTTTTTATTTTTGCGGCGAATAACAACAAATGAGCCATGCAAAACTTAATTAATGCATTTCGTATCCAACTGGAAATCACACCAATGACGTTCTTTAGGCCTTTTCATGAGGTCATCAATTGGAATAACCGACTGATCGGGCTGCTTGGCCCGAAAGGCGTGGGTAAGACGACCTTGTTGCTTCAGCATATCCGAAAAACACATGCATTTGAAGAGGCTCTGTATGTTCAGGCCGATGACTTCTACTTCACGTCCCATCGGCTCTTCGAGTTGGCATACGACTTCTTTGCCCATGGCGGCAAATACATTTATATAGATGAGATTCATAAATACAAGAACTGGTCTTCAGAAATCAAGCAGATCTATGACCAGCTGCCCTTGTTGCATGTGGTGTATTCCGGAAGCTCCCTGCTTGACCTGGAGCGCGGTGGAGCCGATCTCAGCCGCCGCACCCGTGAATACACTATGCCAGGACTCTCGTTCCGCGAGTACCTCAACCTATCGATGGGATGGGATCTGAAGACGGCGACTTTGGACGAAGTGTTGGCAGGAAAGGTCGACTTCCCGTATGGTACGCACCGACCGCTCATGTATTTCAAGACCTATATGAGGAAAGGATTCTATCCGTTTTTCAACGAGCCCGACTACCTGCCCAAACTCAAGAAGGTCATCATGACCACGGTAGAAGAGGACATCCCCCGTTATGCGCAGATGTCGATCTCCTCGAGGGAGCAACTGAAAAAACTAATGTATGTGCTGGCGCAAAGTGTCCCTTACAAGCCCAACTATTCCGAACTTGAACGCGATTTGGGCATTCCGCGCAACTCCCTTCCCGACTATATCGCATATCTCGAGAAAGCCCGACTGCTGTCGGCATTGAGGGAGAAGGCGTCGGGCAACGCGGTGTTGCGTAAGATTGACAAGATCTATCTGGACAATCCCAATTTGGCCTATGCCCTATCCGACAACGAGCCCGACTTGGGAAACATGAGGGAAACGGTTTTCGTCGCCTGGATGAAAGACCTTTACCAGCTGACGGCGTCATCCGTCTCCGATTTCGAGATCGAGGGCAGGACCTTCGAGGTGGGCGGCAAAAAGAAGGGGAAGAAACAAATCCAATCTGCCGCGGAAGGCTATGTTGTGAAGGATGACATCGAATACGCCTACCAAAACATCATTCCGCTTTGGATGTTCGGGTTTTTGTATTGACTTTTGACACGCTTCAATGTGGCGCATAACAAAAGCGGGCGGATTCATCCGCCCGCTTTTGTTAGGACTTCTCCCCTGCCCTATCAGAAACTCAATGTCTTCGTAGTGCTGGCATTGGAGAAGTACACGTAGCCGTGGCCGGGCACGAGTTCCGTGAGGTTACCTGTCCACGTGCCGCCAGTGTAGGTGGCAGTGCCGTTCTCGCCTATGATCTGGTCGCCGTTGGCAGGCGTGATGCCGTTGAGGGCCGTGGCGATGTCAGCGGCCTGCGCGCCCGTGTAGCCGAACCAGTTGTAGCCGGGCATGAAGGTAAAACCATCGCATGGTACGGTCTCGCCAGTCAAAGTGATCGTGCCTGCGGTTTGGGTCTCGATCCTGTACATCTGTCCTGGCACAAAGCCCTGCAGCGTGCCGCTCCAGCTGCCGTTCTCGTAGCGGGCGAAGCCGTCGTCCTGCGAGTTGATGAGGATGCCGTTGCCGCCAAGAGCGGCCTCCAATTGGGCCAAGGTCGTCGCCACGGTGGGCGTCCACCAGGTCCAGCCCTCGTTGAGTGTGACGGTCTGGGTGGCGAGGCCTGGTATGGTCACTGTGACAGTGTTGGAGGCTTCCGTCTCGCCGCCGTAGTAGTTGGTCTTCACATAATAGGCGTAGGTGCCGTCCTCCAATCCGCTGTCGGTGTATTGGGTGCCGTCGATGGGGCCGGCAATAACACTTCCGTCGCGGTAGAGGTTATAGGTGTAGACGCCATCGGTGAGGTAGGTGCGGATAAACCAAGAAACAGGATACTCTGTTCCGACACTGCTTAAATAGGTAGGTGAATTACCTACATAACAAGCATTGGCATTATAGCTGGAAAGATTGAAGCTGGGTGTGGGATTGGCCTGTCCTGTGTCTGCCTGTTTTATCACTACCCAGAGGTCGTCGGTGCCCGTCAGGAGGACGGGGGCATCCAAGATGATTTCGTACCAGCTGTTGGTGCAGGAAACAGGGATATTGATTTTGCTGGCTGCAAGACTCGTCGGGTCGGGTCTACTCCCGCTTGTCCGAGTGTAAATGTAAAGGGAATAGGTTCCTGGGTATTTAATGAAAGTGGAGACTTTATAAACTGCCTTATTAGCATAAGGAGCCATGTCAGAGGCTAGGTATCTGTGCCCATAATATGTAACGCTCCAAACATAGTATACCGAACCATCTCCATAGGTCACCATTGCCGAAGGAGTCTCGGGATAACACCATTCGGGTGCTGTCCAATTGAGGTGCACGTCGTTTTCGGTTGTGCTCGCGACCAGATCGGTGACCAAAGGGACTTGATAAGTGATTGTGACATCCACCGCATTTGATGACAGCGACAAGACTCCATTGGCATCCACGCTTCTCACATAATAGACGGCGCTACCAAAAGGTGCGCTGTGGGTGTAGGTGGTTGCCGTGGTGTTGTCGACGAGGTTGCTGTTGCAATAGACGTTGTAACTGACGGCACCGTTAGCGGCATCCCATGTAAGGGTGACACTGCGTCCGCTTTGGGTGTAGTCAAGATTGGTCGGGGCGTTGGCGGCGCATTCCGACGGGTGGATGCCAATGACGGCACCTTGGCTATCGTTATAGATGCCATTGCTGCCTGAACCGATACCGCCAGGTCCTGGGTTCAGGTTGGTGATGACATAATACTCGTCACAATAGCCACCCCATCCCCAGTTGAAGTGGAAATAATTATCGTCCCTGTAGCCGTCGCATACGAAGGAGTGTCCGCCACCGCTACCCGTTCCGTGGTATTGGATGGGACGATTTTGGTCCAATTCAGTCTTTAGTATGGGGATCCAGTCATCAAGTGAATAAGAAGAACGATCCAGATGTTGCACATCGTTCGAATAGTTGAAATATGTTTTCAGTGCATCTGCCACCGTAGCAGTAGCAGCACTGCTAGCTCCTGTTCCATAGTTCATGTTGACCGACACGCCGCAATGGTACATCAAGGTGGCGACGGCCATCTTTTGGGCTTGGGTGCTGGAATTGCCATAGGTGTTGCTCATGTTGGCCCAGTCGTAAGTGGTGTTTTGGAAGTCGGCCGACAACTCACCATAGGTGGAATGGACATAGGAATGGCTCCCAATGCCATGTTCGGGATAGTTCCAATACTTCATCACCTGTGCCATCGCCGTGGCCACGCAGCCCGTCACGGAGCCCGACGGACACAACAGGTTGTAAGGGCTGCCTTGGTTCCATTGGGTCGTGATGAGGGGCCCGACCGCGGTTGTTGCCCTGCCTGCGTCGGGGTCGCCGTCGAGCAAGGCGCGCCATTGTCGCGATGTTTCGGCGGAGGCTCTCGTTTGGTGTTCGATGGCATATTGGATGCCGTCGCTGTATTCTTGGATCCAGGCCCTCTTGTTGTCGGGCATGTCCTCTGTTTCGAACGGTCCGTTCAGCGAGTAGCCCAGCACGGGCTGCACGCGGCTATCGGCGGCCATCAGGACGAAGCTCTTGTCGGTAGTGAAGACATACAGGTGGTCGAAGCCTGCCGTTGCCGACACGTCGGCCAGCTCGGTTGAGGTGGCGCCGTTGTTATCCAGGAAGGTCTTTGCCGCTTGGCGGGCGGTCTCGCGGCTCACGGGTTGGGCGAATGACACGCCTTGCGACACGAGCATGAGGACCAACAGGAGAATGAAGCCTTTATGTTTTGCGTTCATCATGATATGACTTGGTTTTAGGCTCCAAAGATAGGTAAAAACAGTCATATTGCAAGGCGTCTCATAAAAAAAGGCCGCCCCGACTGGGGCGGCCTGTCGAATCATTCTAGCGGTGAGACGAAGGTGATCGTCTTCGTCGCGGTGTCGTTCGAATGGTACACATAGCCCTTGCCGCGGGTAAGCGTCGTGAGCGTTGTGCCGTTCCATGCGCCGCCGGTGTAGGTGGCAGTGTTGCCGTCCTCGTCGACGATGGTGTCGTCTTCAGCGGGGACGAAGTCGCCCAAGGCCTCGTCGATGGCGACGTTCGTGACGCCCGTGTAGCCGAACCAGGTGTAGCCGGGCACGAGGGTCACGGTGATCGCTGCAGGACGGTTGCCTTGCGCCGACAAGGTGCAAGGCGCGCTGGTCATGATCTTGTACATCTTGCCCACTTCGATCTCGGGTAGTGTGCCGCTCCACCCCTCGCCTACCTCGTAGCGGGCGAAGCCGCCGTCCTGCGAGTTGATGAGGATGGCGTTGCCGTTAAGCGCCATCTCCAGCTCGGTCAAGCTCATCGCCACGGTAGGTGCCCACCAGTTCCAGCCATTCACGAGGGCGCTTTCCTGACCGCACCCCTCCCCTATGAAGTTGGTGAATTCCATCCAGTTAGTAGCGTCCGGATAGGCTTCAATGGACTCACATGGCACATAGACCGGGATGTCGGTGGGGACATCTTGGAAGGTGTTGCCGTAAATCGTGGGCGGATTGATGGCCTCCACGGTAAGGGAGGTGAGCCCAGAATTAGCAAAGGCATAGTCGCCAATTGTGGTGACCCCGCTTGGGATGGTAACCGAAGTGAGGCTGGTGCAATTGTAGAAGGCTACCTCGTCAATCAAGAGGACACCGTTCGGTATGATAACGGAGGTGAGACTCGTGCAGGATTCAAAGGCTCCGTTGGAAATAGCGGTAAGCCCCGTGAAATACTGCAGCTCATCGAATGAGGTAATGTTTTCAGTATTGAATACCCCACCCAGATACGTCACCGCGGCGGCTTCGTCGTAGCTCAACTTACCGTCATGGTTGCTGTCCCAGTTGTACGAGTTGTGCACACAGAGGTACTTCACGTTCTCATCGGCGAAGCAGATGATGCCATCTATGGGCATGGGCACGTAGTTGGTGAACACGCTCCAATAATCAGCTTCTTGGTAGTCTGCCTCGGAGCCGCATGGCACATAGATCGGGATGTCGGTGGAGACATTTTGGAAGGTGTTGCCGTAAATCGTTGGCGGCGTGGTGGTCTCCATGTTGAGGGAGGTCAGCCCAGAATTAGCAAAGGCAAAGTTGCCGATGGTTTCGACCAAGCTCGGAATGGTGATCGACGTCAAGGCGGTGCAGCCAAAGAAGGCGGAATTGCCGATTGCACTGACCGTGCTGGGGATGACGGTATTCTTGCAGCCTACCTGCAACGTGTTGCTGGCCGTCGCGATGATGGCGTTGCAGTTGTCGCGTGAGTCGTAGACAGTGTTGCCTGCCTCCACGATGATGCTCGCCAAGGCAGAGCATCCCATGAATGGATTGGCATAGATGGAGTTGACGCCACTCGGGATGGCAATGGAAAGCAGGCTCGTGCAGCCCTGGAAGGCTATATCACCAATAGAGGTGATGGTGCTGGGCAGGATGATGGAGATGAGGCTCTCACAGGAATAGAACTCCTCTTCATCGATAATCTCCAGCCCAGTGAAGTACTGCAGTTCATTGAACGAGGTGATTTCGTAATTATCCCAAAATGCCCCGTTCAGACTCGTCACCGCAGCAGCTTCATCGTAGCCCAGCTCGCCGTCGTTGTTGGTGTCCCAATTGGCCACACAGATGGCCTTCACATTTTCATCGGCGAAGACAATGGCAGCACATGGATCCACGTAGAGGGTGAACGCACTCCAGCCCGCAGCGGCTTGATAGGCTGTCTTGGCATGACAAGGCACAAAGACGGGGATGTCGGTGGGGACGTTTTGGAAGACGTTGACTCCTAATGTGGGTGGCGTGGCACGTTCCACGGTGATGGAAGCGAGGTGGGTGCAGTCGCGGAAGGCATAACTGACAATGGATGTCACTTGGCTCGGGATAGTGATGGATGTCAATGCCGAGCATCCCATGAAGGCTGCATTAGCGATGGTGGTCAGCCCATCAGGAAGGGTGACAGAGGTGAGTCCCGTGCAGTTTTTGAAGGCGCTGGCACCGATAAAAGTAACGGTACTGGGAATGACGGTATTCATGCAGCCCGAAACCAACTGGTTGGTGGACGTCTTGATGATGGCGTTGCAGTTGTCGCGCGAGTCATAGACCGTGTTGCCCGCCTCCACGACAATGCTCTCCATGGAAGTGCAGCTCGAGAATGGATTCAAGCCGATGGAGGTGACACTGCTCGGGATGGTGATGGAAGTGAGGCCCGTGCAGTTGCCGAATGCCTCACCGCCGAGATTGGTGAGTCCATCCGGGAAGGCAATGGAACTGAGGCCCGTGCAGCCGTAGAAGGCGTTTGAGCCAATGAGGGTCACCGTGCTGGGGATATCGACGGAAGTCAGACTTGAACAACCATAGAAGGCGTCGTTGCCAATGGTGGTGAGCCCGTTCGGGAGATTGATGGAAGTGAGGCTGGAACACACAGAGAAGGCTTCGTCACCGATGATAGTGAGCCCGCTCGGGAGGATGACTGAAGTGAGGCTGGCGCACTCATAGAAGGTCTCTTCGCCGATGACGGTGATCCTGCTCGGCAGGATAATGGAAGTGAGGTTGGCGCAGTCCGTAAATTCATAGGACTCGAGATGAGACAACCCGACGAAATACTGCAGCTCGTCGAACGAAGTAATTTCTGTGTTACCCTGGAAGACGGTTCCTATTTCGGTTACGGCCACGGCTTCGGCATAGCTCAGTTCACCGTCCTCGTTGGTGTCCCAGTTGGCCACGCAGATGGCTTTCACGTTGTCATCGGCGAAGACGATGTCGCAGTCGGCTCCGAGAATGTTGGCGAAGCCGCCCCAGGGTGAATCTGGGTCACGGTATAACGACAGACTCTCGCAAGGCACATAGACGGGGATGTCGAGGGAGACGTTTTGGAAGGTGGAGCTTTGGCCTAACGAAGGCGGCGTGATGGCCTCCACGTTAAGGGAAGTGAGGCCGCTGCAGCGGCTGAAGGCGGAGAAGCTAACGAAGGTGACACCGTCCGGAATGGTGAGTGAGGTAAGGCCCGTGCAGTTGCTAAAGGCGAAGCCGCCGATGGAGGTGATGCTACTCGGGATGGTGAAATCCGTAAGGCTTGTGCAGCCAGCATAGGCATATTGGCCAATGGAAGTGACGCTATTGGGGATGACGGTGTTCTTGCAGCCCAAGACCAGCTTGTTGTTGGCCGTCTCAATGATGGCGTTGCAGTTGTCGCGCGAGTCGAAGACGGGGTTGCCCGGCGCCACGGTGATGCTCTCCAAAGCGGAGCAGTTCAAAAATGGGCTAGGATTACCAATACCAGAGAAAGTGGTGACACTGCTCGGTAGGGTGAGCGCGGTAAGGCTGCTGCAATTTTGGAAGGCATTAGTACCAATGGTTGTGACACCATAAGGAAGGGTGACGGAAGTCATGGCCGAGCAACCTTGGAAGGCAAAGGTTTCAATGAGTCTCAAACTAGTGAAGTACTGTAGCTCGTTGAAAGAAGTGAAGGCCTGGTTTCTAAAATACAAGTCTATCGAGCTCACCGCGGCGGCCTCGCCATAGGTTAGCTCGCCGTCGTGGTCGGTGTCCCAATGGGCCAGACAGATAGCCTCCACTGCCGGGTCGGCGAAGACGATGACAGCGCACGGATCCACGATGTTGGTGAACGCGCTCCAGCCTGGGGCAGCTTGATAGGTGGCCTTGGCGTTGCAGGGCACGTTGATGTGGATGTAGGAGGGCACGTTCTGGAAAGTGTTGCCGGAAATCGTGGGCGGATTATCGGCTTCCATAGTGAGGGAGACCAAGCCGATGCAATCGTTGAAGGCGTAGTTGTAGATAGTGCCGACGCTGCTCGGGATGAAAAGGGAGACGAGTGCGTTGCAACCGCCGAAAGCGTATTGAGCGATGGAAGTGACACTGGTGGGGATGTCGGTGTTCTTGCAACCCGAAACCAACTGATTGTTGGACGTCTTGATGATGGCGTTGCAATTGTCGCGCGAGTCGTAGACGATGTTGCCTGCCTCCACGGTGATGCTCGCCAGTGCGGAGCAGCCCGAGAACGGACTCGTGCCGATGGAAGTGACACCACTCGGGATGGTGATGGAAGCCAAAGCCTCGCAACCATCGAAAGCATAATCGCCAATGGAAGTGACGCTGTTCGGGAGTGTGATGGAGACAAGACTCTCGCACCCCAGGAATTCCGATGATCCTATCGTGGACAGCCCGGTGAAGTATTGCAACTCATCAAAAGAGGTGATGGACTCTTCTGAAGCAAAGAGGTTCTCGAGATCCGTCACAGCAGCGGCTTCGTCGTAGCTCAGCTCGCCGTCGTGGTTGATGTCCCAGTTGGCCACGCAGATAGCCTTCACGCTGGCGTCGGCGAAGATAATGAAGCAGCTGCCAACGAAGTTGTTGAAGTAGCTCCATCCATAATCGGTGGGATAGACAGAGAGCGATTCGCAAGGCACATAGACGGGGATGGTGTCGGCGACACCATAGAAGACCGTGCTGCCGTTGACGATAGGCGGCGTGGTGGCTTCGACGGTGATGGAGGACAGTCCAGTGCAGCCGTAGAAGGCGCTACCACCGATGAAGGTGAGGCTGCTCGGCAGGGTAACGGAGGTGAGGCCGATGCAATGGTCGAAGGCAGAGGCGCCGATGGAGGCGACACCACTCGGGATGACGGTGGTATTACAACCCGTAATCAGCTGGTTGTTGGCCGTCTTGATGAGGGCATTGCAGTTGCCGCGCGAGTCGTAGACAGGGTTGCCGGCGTCAACGGTGATGCTCGTCAAGGCGGTGCAGCCCATGAATGGGTTGGCGTCGATGGAGGTGACACTGCTCGGGATGGCAATGGAGCTAAGACCCGAGCAGTTGTAGAAAGCGCCAGCGCCGATCGTGGTAAGTGTACTCGGCAGGGTGACGGAGGTGAGGCTGGTGCAATTCTGGAAAGCGTGAAGGCCGATGGAGACGACCCAGGTCGGAAGGGCTACAGAGGTGAGGGCGCAACCGCTAAAGGCGCACTGACCGATAGAGGTGACCCCGATCGGGAGGGTGACAGAACTAAGGTGGTCGCAGCCAGCGAAAGTGTAGTCTTCGATGCTGGTCAACCCGGTGAAGTACTGCAACTCGTCAAACGAGCTCATGGTAGTGTTGCCCTTGAACACGCTGTTGTTGGGTATCCCCGAGGGGTTCAGTGTGGTCACCGCAGCGGCTTCTTCGTAACTCAGGCAAACATCGAGGTTGAGGTCCCAGTTTTCAAAGCAGATGTCCATCACCCCTGGATCTTGGAATTCGATGCACTCGCAAAGCTCGAAATAGTTGGCGAACGCGTTCCAGCCCGTGGTGGCCTGATAGTCAGTCTTGGTGTTACACGGAACGAGGACGCGGAGGGCGGTAGGAACCTGAGAGAAGACGCCGGTGCCCAAGGTGGGCGGCGTGACAGCGTACACGGTGAGTAAGGCGAGCCCGGTACAGTTACCGAAAGCATTCTCGCCAAGACTCGTGACGCCACCAGGGATAACGATGGAAATGAGCTTGGTGCAGCCGTCGAAGGCATGATCGCCGATAGAGGTAATTCCATTAGGCAGCTTGATGGAGGTGAGTTGGGTACAGCCGTTGAAGACATCGGATTCGATGCTTGTCAGCCCGGTGAAATATTTCAGCTCGTTGAACGAGGCGATGGCGGTGTTTTGGAACACGCTGGTCCCCGAGCGTTTCAGTGAGGTCACGGCAGCGGCCTCGGTATAGTTCAGCTCGCCGTCGCCGTTGGTGTCCCACCCCGTTGTGCTAGCCACGCAGATGGCCTTCACTGCCGGGTCGGCGAAGACGATGCCGCAGTTTTCTAGGTAGTTGGTAAACGTGCTCCAGCCCGCGGTGTTTTGATAGGTTGTCAGGGTGCCGCAAGGCACGTTGACTAAGACCGTGGGGTTGACGTTGAGGAAAGCATTCGTGCCGGCTGTAGGTGGCGTGGTGGCTCCCACGACGAGGGAGGCAAGGCCAGTGCAATAGGCGAAGGCTTCATCGCCGATAGAGGTAACCTCGCTCGGGAGAGTGATAGCGGTCAAACCGGTACAATGGTTGAAGGCTTTAGGATGGATGGCGGTGACATTGTCGGGGATGACGGTGTTCATGCAACCCGTCTTCAGTATATTGGTTTCCGTCTCTATGATGGCGTTGCAGCCGTTGCGTGAGTCAAACACGGTGTTGCTCGGATCCACGGCGACACTCGTCAAGAGGGAGCATCCCGCGAATGGATTGGTGCCTATGGAGGCGACGTGACTCGGGATGTTGACGGAGGTGAGGTTACATTGTTCGAAGGCTTCATCGCCGATGGAGGTCAGGCCACTTGGGAAGTAGACGGAGGTGAGTTTACAATACTTGAATGCATTATCGCCGATAGAGGTCACCTCATCAGGCAGCCTGACGGAGGTGAGGTTGTCGCAATTGTAGAAGGCATAGGGGTCAATGCTTGTCAGGCCGGTGAAGTACTGCAGCTCGTTGAACGAGGTAATGTTATGATTGGATTTGAATACACTGCTATTGGTGTTCCCTGAAGGGTTCAGTGTGGTCACGGCGGCAACCTCGGCATGGTTCAGTTCGCCGTCAGGGGTGTCGCCAAGAATGCCATCCCAGTTGTCCACACAGATGGCCTTCACGTTGGCGTCGGCGAAGTTGATGTTGCCGTTCTTAATGATGTTGGTGAAGCCGCCCCAGCGGTAATAATCGTAGTAGTATTCCTCAGGCACGTAGACAGGGATGCTTCTGCTGACGTTTTGGAAGGCTTGGTCACCCAACTCGGGCGGCGCGCCGTTAAAGATAAGGTAAGTGAGGCCCGTGCATTCGCAGAACGCATAGCTCCCTATGGAAAACACTGAAGATGGGAAGGTGACCGAGTTCAAGCCAGAGGCACCACAGAACACGCCATGGTTGATATCATTCACGCCGCTGGGAATCACCAAATCGGTGACTTCGCTTCCTGAGTGATAAAGGTGATGGCCATAATTAAGGGGAAGGGAGACGGCATCGTCGGTGACAACCCCACACCAAGCCGCCAAGTCGCTGATATCCACCCGCGTCAGGCTGTTGCAATCATTAAAGGCACCAGCGCCGACAGACGTCACGGAGCCGAGGAAGATTACCTCTGTCATCATACTTCCTCTGAGCGCATATTCGCCGATGGCGGTCACCCCTGCACCAAAGGTATAACTGGTGACTTGGTTGCCGAATCTTGTCACGAGGTTATCGGTATTACCGAAATAGGTATACGCTCTCGAGGCCACGGCAGCGCTTTTGATGGTCACTGAGGTCAGATTGGGACAGCCGTAGAATGCATAGTTTTGGATGAGGGATATGTTGGCGGGGATGGTCACCGAGGTGAGGTCGGTGCAGCCGGTGAAGGCAAATCTTTTTATGGTTGTTACGTTACCAAAGTTGTTCAGACTGGTAATCAGATCGCCGTTAAGATAGAGGTGATGGGCTTCGGAGAGGGGGTTGTCTTCAAAGTCAATCCTGCACCAAGCCGCCAGGTCGCTGATATCCACCCGTGTCAGGCCGGAGCAGCGTCCGAATGCATTGGTTCCTATGTAAGTCACAGAAGATGGGATGGTGACCGAGGTCAAGTGAGTGGCATGGTAGAACGCATAATTGCCTATGGAAGTCACGGTGCTGGGGATGGTCAACTGGGTGATTTCGCTTCCATTGGAAAACAGGTGTTGGCCATAGGCAATAGGATTGGCCGAGTCATCGGAGAATTCAACCCCGCACCAATTCACCAAATCGTTGACACTGACCGTGTTCATTCCGGTACATCCGACAAACGCAGCGCTTCCCACGTAAGATAAAGAGGAGGAGGTAGCAGGGAAACTGACCGAGGCGAGGCTGGTGCAGCCGCCAAATGCACATTCTCCGATGGATTGCACGGAGCCAGGGATGATTACCGAGGTTATGCTAGTGGCACCATAAAACGCGTAGCTTCCAATGTAAGGCACCGAGCTCAAATTCACTTCAGTGATCTCTAATCCATTGGGGCCATAAAGATGATGGGTAATGGAAAGGGGATTGGCCTGCGGATTTTCAAAATTATTCAGGCACCATAAGTTCACGTTGTTGGTTTTGACTATCTCCAGCGCGGAGCAACCGCCGAACGCAAGGCTCCCCACAGAAGTCACGTAACTATCGAAAGTCACTTCAGTTAAGCTGAAGCAGTCCAAGAAAGCCTCGTTTCCAATGGTAGTCACCGAGCTGGGGATGACCACTGCAGTCAGGTCATAGGCACCATAGAACGCGCAAGGCTTGATGGCAGTCACGCTACTGGAGATGTTCATATACGTAACTTCGTTTCCGGAGTAATAATCATAAAGACGATGGGCATAGTTAAGGGGATTGGCCCGGGGGTCATTGTGGAAGTCAATCTCGGCCCATGTTCCCGGGTAGGCGGCAAAGACACCTGTCAAGCGATTGCAGCCTGAGAACGCGCCTTCGCCGATGGAAGCCATGTGGCCAAGGAAAGTCACCGTAGTCATGCGGGAGCATCCGCTGAACGCTCCCCAACCAATGGATGTTACCTGCGAGCCTAGGATATAGTTCTTGACTTGTTCGCCGAACAAATATCTTATGTTACCAACGCCGGCGGCTCCCGACGACATGAAGGTCTGGCTGTTGATGGTCACCGTAGTCAAGTTGGTACAACCACTGAAGGCTCCATTTCCTATGGTAGCCACGGTGGCGGGGATGGTCACCGCAGTGATGTCAGCACAATGATAAAGTGCTCCGCTTCCAATCGAAACCAGTGTGTAATTTGTGCCATTGTGGTAAACCGATGCGGTCAGCGCCACATTACCAATCGGCTGGTAATAGCCGTCCCAAGATGCATTGATGACATTCGGATAAGTCAACTGCACGGTGTTGGCACCGGTGATGTTGTAGTACATGGTTTGCCCAGAAGGAAGCACGTAGGAGAAGTCATAGGCATCGGCTTGCTTCACGTTGCCAAAGAGGGCGAACATCAAGGCGCAGAGCGTCAGGAAGGTTTGACGTAAAGGTTTTGGGTTCATAATGTATAGGTTTTAATAATTTTTGCGAAAAAGCGGAATATGGGTGCAAAATTAGGGGGTTGTTTTTAAAAATGCAAGGTTTTTTGTACGGCACATAACAAAAGCGGGCGGATGAAAATCCGCCCGCTTTTGTAGGACTTCTCCCCTTCCCTATCGCAAAATCAAGGTTCTCGTGTTGTTGTATGTCGAGAAGTACACGTAGCCGTGGCCAGGCACGAGTTGGGTGAAGTTGCCACCTGTCCACCTGCCGCTGACCCTATTGTAGGTGACGGTGCCGTTCTGGCCGATGATCTGGTCGCCGTCTTCAGGCGTGAAGCTGCCGAGGGCATCGGCGATGTCCTTGGCCGTCGTGCCCGTGTAACCGAACCAGTTGTAGCCGGGCATGATGGCGATCTCTGTCGAGGTCACGGGCGTGCCCGTCATAGTGAGGCTGACGGCGGCTGTGGTCTCGATGCGGTACATCTTTCCGGGCTCGATGGTATTGAGCGTGCCGCTCCAAGCGTGGTTCTCATAGCGGGCGAAACCAGCATCCTGCGAGTTGATGATGACACCCTTGCCACCGAGTGCGGTCTCGAGGTCGGCGAGGCTCATCGCCGTGGTGGGCGTCCACCAGTTCCAACCTGAAGCTAGGCCGAAGAGTGTGGTGAAGTAACCCCTGCTACTCCATTCCGTTGTGCTTCCGTTGCCATCACAATTAATACCTTGCACTTGCCATGCGTAACGGGTATTGGGAGTAAGGTCGTTTATGGTAACAGGACTCGTCACGCCTTCAAGTGTTGTGGCTTCGCCTGCGGGGAAGTAATTTGAAACAACGTAGGGAGCAACAATTGTTAAGAAGGTGGAATCTGTTGGATGATCCGAAGTGTATTGGATAGCGAAATACTTGGTGCCTTCGGGGAGTTCGGTATTGTATGCAGTATAGGAAGTAGGACTATTTACAGAGACCATATTTCCCCAGGTAAAGCTAGATACCTCATCGTTAGTTGTTGAATAACCAATTTTGAAGGTCTCATCATTAGAGTCTGTAGCATAATAGAATTCCACGAAACTGTTACCTTGAAGGTCTTCGAACTCTGGGGAGATAAGGTATTGAGGCGTGGTGGAGGTAGAAGAGAATTGATAGCCAGCAAGGGTGTGCGAAGAATTGAGATAATAGAAACTGCTTAATGAGTCGTTGGTCACGGGAGTCCATTCTTGCCAACCATCAAAGGTGAGGTTTTCTTCCAGCACTATATCGCCTCTGGCAGCGATACAATAAGACAGATTGTAACTATCTAGGTCGGTCACCCAATTGAGCGTGGCTGAAGTTGCGGTGATGTCGATTGCCGTCAGACCAACGGGAGCGTCGCAAAGTGAAGCTGTGACGAAATAGGCTTCCTCACTCAAGCCGGTGGTATTTCCATTGCCATCGCAAGCGAGGCCTTCAACTTGCCATTCGTATTCGGTTTCCGGGAACAAGTCTGTAATCGTGGTATTAGGATTGGCAAGTCTGTTGACATAATGCCATTCACCAGGTTCAACATAAGGGCCTGCAACCATGAAGTCATCTATGAAATAATAAGCACCGTCAGTAACAGGGGAGACTCGAATTGCTATATACTTGGTTCTGGCAGGAATCTCCTCGGTAAACAAGTCGTAAGCTGTAGATGCAGTGACAGTTTGTGCACTACCCCAAGTGAAAGCACTGGTAGCATTGGTGGTGCTTGAATAGCCAACATATATAGTGGCATCGGCGTTATACGCCATATGATAGAATGCCACCACGCTACCTGCTTCAAACTCTCCGATTTCAGGCGTAATCAGGTATTGGATATTAGTACCATTGCGCATGAATCCATACATATAGGTTCCAGAATTTGGAGCACCGCTATAAACACCTGTATTTGCGCCTGCATTAATTTCCGTCCAATCGTCAGGCAACCCGCTTTCAAAACCTGTATAGAGGTAAAGATTTCTGCCTCCTGCAGTTCTATATTGAAGATTGTAACTGTCCTGATAGCCTGTCCAACTCAAATCGGCCGATGAGGCACCCACATTGGAGGCACTTAAGGCGGTAGGAGCGCTGCACCATGACAGTGTGGTGAAGCTGGAACCGACGCCTTCGCTTTCGCCAATACCGTCGCATACGCCCAACACTTGCACTTCATAGAGGGTCTCGTCTGTCAGACCTTCGATGGTATAAGGCGAAGTGACATTGGGGATGGTCCTTTCCCAACTACCACCGTTGGAGTTGCCTACAAAGATGTCATCAATAAAGAAGGCAAATTTATCATTGGAATTACAGTTGATAGCCAATTGAATGGTCTGCCCGGCAAATGCCGAAAGGTCATAGCTGTATTCCGTCCATTCCACAGGAGCTGTAATCGGTGTTGAAGCGGTACCACCCAAATAGGATCTGAATGTCCCGTTTCCACCGTATATGCCAGCATTGAAGGTTTCAAGGTAACTCGAACTGAAGGAACGAGCCCAGAAAGTGAAGACATCACCGCTTTGGATAGTCATTTCGGGAAGGATGAACCAGTCGTTGTTAGGCGGTGTCGTAGCGTAGAAGCAGGCTCCGAATGCATTACCTCCGTGTGCATACGCATTAGAAGCGCTAGTGCCGTTTTGGAATGCTATGAAAGATCCCGTATAACCTTGATTGGTGAAAGACACATTCTGGATACCTCCAGTCGCGCTACCATCACCGTCATAGGTAGTGCAGGGCGCAAAGTCATCCACTACCCAAGGTGTTGCCGATTCAAAGTCATAGACAAAAGCAGAAGAAGTCCTATAACGGATATTGTAACTGTCGGCCTCGCCTGTCCATCTGATGGTGGCGCCTTCGGGAGAGACATTGGAGATGTTCACATTGGCGGGAACGGCTTCGCAGACAAGCGGCTGATACTGAGTTTCCGTACGGGTAATATGGACATTTAACCTGTTTTTGTTGGCTTGACGGCCACTGGCATTGGAAGTTATGCTAGTGGGATTATAATTGGTGCTGCCTGCAATACGGATAACTTGGTTGTCGCTACCTTGATATGTGTAGAAACTCATACCATTCTGCGATGAGTTGGTGTTATCGTCTACAATAAGAGCCACATTATCTGTCCCATTGTATTCAAACGGTGTGGCGAAGGTGATGGTCGTCCATGCATTCCTTGTGAAGGTGACGGAGCCACTATAAACCATGTCGGATGAGGTTGGATGTATCCAAGCAGTATTGCTGCTGAAATTGTTATTGGTAGTGTGAACCATATACACTTGCAAGGTACGGGTACGAGCGTTGGTGCCTGCATTGTATAATTCAATGGCCGTAATAGTACCCGCTTCACCCAACTCAGATTTAGTGTAAATCTGCTCCGTCAAAGAATAATTGGCGTTTCTGGTAGCACTATATGTCGGTACGTATTCGCCGTTGGTTGTGGAGGTTCCAGAGCCAACAATAACCGTTTCTTCAACTTGAACCTGGGAGGGAACTCCAAACACCGCGCTCACCGTGACATCATAAGCAGGCATGGTGAAGCGATTGTTAGCCACAGTCACTGTGTTGCTTGGGTTGCTGGTCTGATAGACATTCCATGACATGAACTCGTAACCCGTGTTCGGTGTAACACTCAATGTGATGGTGGCACCGGATTGGGCTGTGGTTGCGGAAGCAGTAATGGTGCCTCCAATAAGATTGAGAACCGTCACGTTGTAACCCGACTTGAAGGTGGCGCTGACGGTCACATCGCTATCGGGCATGGTGAACTGGTTATTGGTCACAGTGATGGGGTTGTTGTTGGCATCCCTTACATTCCATCGCTCTAAGTGGTAATTGGCTTCAGGGGTAGCTGTCAAAGTAATGATATCACCCTCGTATGCCGTCGACAGGTTTGCACTGATGGTGCCATGCTCAACAAGGTTACAGGTGATTGTATGGGCTTGTATGGCAGTGAAGTTGGCCGTATAAGTGGCATTACCAGTTACAGTAAAGGTGTATGTCGGGTCGGTGGAAACAACGGTGGTGTTCAGTGTCCAGTTGTCGAAGTTGTAGCCATGGTTAGCCGTGGCGGTCAAGGTACAGTTTGAGTTACCGTAGTACTGGCCGGAGCCGGTTACGGTACCGCCACTGGTCGGACTGGCATTGGCGGTGATGGTGTATTGTGTGTTGCTTGCTACCGGAACATTAGCATTAATGTAAGGCTGTCTCTGGTTGCGGGTAACCACAATCATAGCTGTTTGACCTACCACAGGAGCCGTGGTGAAAGGCACGTCAACGTAGGTGGCATTGGCAGGAACAGCGGCCACGCCGATAATCTCGTTGTTGATAGTGATGGATACATACGACCTGGCATCTGCATACACTCTAAAGCTGCTAACACCAGCGGGAATTGAATTGTCATGGCTTACGGAGTTGGCGGTCGGCACCTTGAGGTAAGGCATTACAGAACCGTCGCCAAAGCACTGGTAGGCTCTCCAGTAATACTCGTCAGAGACACTGCTGTTGTAATTATGGGCATGAGCGTAAGTAACAGCCACGTTGCCAATATAAGGCACGGAGTTCAAACAATTGAAACCTGTTTCGTCAAACATGGCGTCATAGCAACCTGTGGTAGTACCTGAAACGGTAGGATTGTTGTTGCTTGATTGTTGTGCGGCAAAAGCGCCAACACCAAAGTAGAGGTCCTCAAACCAGTAGGACTCCGGAACGGAACCGATATAACCAAAAGCTCCCTTGTTTTGGGCACGGACCATGGCCTCGCCAAAACAAGGATTATAGGAACTGTTTCCAAAGTTGGCGGTAAGGCAGCAGTTGCCCATGGCCCAGAAGGGCTTGCCTGTGTTGGTCAGCGAATTTACATTGGAATTGGTAAATTCAGGGTCGGCCCACTCTTGGATGTCACCATGGGCAGTGTAGTTAACGAAACCTACTTGGCTAATGTAATTGTAGCAAGTGGTTTGACCCGATCCAGTGGTGATATACGTATAGGGCGTAATGCCATGTGCTGTATTGAAGTAGTTGTTGGCGGCATAGTTGATGGTGGGCTTGCCTGCAATTGCAGTCCAACTGCTGTCCCAACCAGCAATGAGCAGAGTCTTATTCAGGTAGCTTGGGTCAGTCATGGTGTATTTCTCATACATCAAAATCTTATCGACCAGATAGCCAAGCTGGGTGGTATTGGCGACTGGCATACGGCTCATATACATATCGTGATACACATCATTGTCAATGGAAGCATATTGCAGGTCGCTGACATATGGGTTGTAATTCAAACCAGTTACCCTATAGGTGGTATAGTTGACAACCTGGGTTTCATCACCAACGATGACTAAAAAAGTTGGGTGTGTGGCGTTGTATCTTGTCTGAATCAACGAACGGACGTCGGCGGCAGTGGTGCTGGATGTCACGGTCTGTACATCCACATTGATACCTTTCTGTTTCTTCCAGGTCAGCCAGTTTTGGAAAGCGGTGCTGCTAGTGAAGGTCGATGTGGTCACGACAAGCATCTTTACAGGAGTTGAGTAAAGATCCGGGTGCTCGCTATAGGCATCCATAATTGCCCTGCCGTTGAACAGCGCCTTATAAACGATGTCAAAATAAGGACTATAGGTTTTCAGAAGCATGTCTTCCGTGGCATGGGCATCGGCTCCATCGAAGTGAACGGTGATCTCGATGTCGTTGAAAACACGCAGGGTGTTGTTGACAGGGTCGTAGCTCACAGGCTCGATGGTCATCTTGCCCAGCTGCACGCCACGCATGACGCCTTCTACCCTAACGGCCGCTTGGGGCTCCGAACGGAAGCCACGGGTCGACTGGTAGGCGGCCTCGTTATAGACGAAAGGCACGTCTTCGGGACGCTGGTCCTTACGCAGCGAAGGCTGACGTGGCACCAAAGTGTGGATGCCCAAGTCTTCGAGGCGGTAGTCGGTGGTGCTGTAGCTCGTAATCTCGACGCGAGGCATAGCGCCGAAAGGCACGGCGATAAGTTCATTAATGACAGGGATCTGAGGGTCACCTTCGTTGCCGCCGATGACGGTGTTGGCCATCGAGAGCCAAGAGAAGGTGCCACGCTCGCTCTCAACGTCCTCCGCCTGGATGGTGGAGAAGGAGAACGAAGCCTTCAGGCTGGTCATGTCGCTTTTCACGCATTCCGCCTTGTCGGCCGAACGTAGTTGGATGCGCTGTTGTGCCATGGCGCTTAGGCCGATGGCGAGAAGCAAAATTGAGAATAATACTTTCTTCATTTTTATGTGGTTTTTGTATTGTTATTCAAGGGTGATGGTTCTGCTTTGCGGGGCATTCGAATGGTAGATGTAACCGTGGCCGGGTACAAGGGTGTCAAGCTCCCCTCCCCAGGTCTCGGTAACGCCATTATATACAGCCTCTACCCCATTTTTTGAGGTGATTGTGTCGCCATCGGCAGGCGTGAAGTCGCCAAGAGCTGTTGCAATGGCCGTGGACTTCGTGCCCGTGTAGCCAAACCAGTTATAGCCAGGCATTAAGGTAATGCTGACTCCCGCAAGGGGTGCTCCCGTTACGACGAGGCTGACGGCGTCGTTGGTTTCAATCCGGTACATCTGACCCGGTACGATGGCGGTTAGGGTGCCGCTCCATTCTTGACCGTCATAGCGCGCAAAACCTTGGTCTTGTGAATTGATAAGGATGGTGTTGCCGCCAAGCATCTCTTCCAGCCCGCCGAGGGTCATCGCCTTGGTGGGTGTCCACCAATTCCAACCAGTGGATAGTTTGCCGAACACTTCGCCGTCGAGGCTGACGTTGCTGGTGACATTGCCCGTGTTGACTGTCAACGTCTCGCTGTAAAGGCCTTGGTTGAGGCCGTCCTTGAGGCGGACGTAGAAGTTGGCGAGGACGCTGCCATCGGAAGGTTCCATGACTAAAGAAGAAGCATATTCGCCTGTGGCTTCTCCACTTATCTCGTAACTTGATTGGGCATTGAGGGAAACATCGCTACCTAATTCGGATCCGATAACAATGAAACGCTGTGATTCGGATGGCCCTTCGCCTTCTGTATAGTAATGAGAAGGGACGTCATTGGATGCAATCGACAAGGACTCGTTGGAGCCGCTGCGGGAGAAAGTAAGGATAATCTGATTGTTGGACAGGAGTGTGCCGGTACCTTCGAAATTTGGTGAAGTTGGGGTACGATTATAACTATCACTATAGTAATATAATGCCCGAGGGGAACCTGTGGCATAGATGGAGAACTTGGGATAATTACTTGTCCAGGACCCAGTATTGTCATCAATGCAAACCATAAGATTACTTGTGCCATCATATTCGAATGGTTTTGAAAATGTAATGGTTGTCCATCCTATACCATCGAAAACGACATTTCCCGAAAAAACCAGTTGACTTGCGTCAACGGTCTCCCAATCGGACTTTGATTCAAACAATGCTTTGTCGGTGTGTTTTAAATAGATATCCATTTTTCTGGTATACGACAAAGTGTCTTTTTCAAATGACTTGATTTTGAGTGCGATGGCCGTAATGCTTCCACTGTTGCCAATTTCTTCAGCATTGTATATGATCTGTGACACAGCATAATTGCGGTAGAAAAAACAGGGCATATAGGCTGTTGCCATCAATCCACCGCTGCCAATATAAGAGTATTCCGTCTCAATGAGGTCGAAGAAACCGGCAACAATGACATCAAAATCGGGTAAGGTAAACTGGTTGTCAGTCACGGGAATGGTGGTGTTAAGGTCATCAGCTTTCAGAACCAGCCATGAGGTATGTTGGTAATGGGCATGGGGTGTGGCCCAAAGGGTGACGGTAGTCCCTGCTGGCGAACATGTGACATCGGAACTGATGTTGCCATTGGTCGCTTGGGCCAAGACCACAGAAGAACCATGCAAGAAGGTACAGCTGACGTTGACATCATAGTCGGGCATGACGAATTGGTTGTCGGTAATAGTGATGACAGTATTGGGGTCGTCAGTCTTACTGACCATCCAGACTGAGTGATAATAATGTAAGTCAGGGATGGCGTTCAGGGTAATGACTGTGCCTTCCAACGCACACGATGGACTGACACTGATGCTGCCATTTTCGACAGGGGAAACATGGACAAGATTACCTTCGACAAAGACAGCGTTTATTGTGACGTCCGAGTTAGGCATGATAAACTGATTGTCTGTCACGGTGATGGTATTTCCAGACGCATCCACCACGTTCAACGACAATAGGCAATATCCTTCATTCGGTGTAGCCACCAAGGTGACGGTTTCGTGTTTTTTTGCTGTAGCCTTATCGGCACTGACAGAGCCATGTTCCGCAGGGGCGCAGATGATGTTGTGTGGATACAAGTAGACGAAATTAGCGGTATAGGCTTGGTCGGTATTGACAAGAAAACTAAAACTGGGCTCTTGGGTGACTTCAACGCCGTCCAACGTCCAATTGAAGAAATCATAGTTTTCATTTTGAGAAGCGGTCAGTACACATTCGGTGTTGGCAGAATAAACACCTTCTCCCGTTATTGTTCCCCCTTCCTCGGGGTTAGCCAGGGCTGTGATTTCATAAGTCGTCCCGTTGACGACGCTGATGGACCCGACATATCGGATATAGTCTTGTTTGGTGCCTACAATGGTGATGGTGGAATTGGAAGTCTGCTGCGGGAAGCTAAGGCATTGGTTGCTGCCTGTAGCGATGGTTAGCGCCAGTACCTCGTTATTTCTTGACAGGGCGATGACCGTGCCTTCTGGAGCATTGACGGTGATACTGGTCGTGTTGGAGGCTATTTGCGAGGGATGGCTGATAGTCATGGTACTGGGTACCTGGGTGTATAGTGTCAAAAACGCGTCGCAATGGGCGGTAAACATTTTATAGGTGATGCCTTTTTGGGTTGTGTTGTAAGGCCACGAACTTTGTTGCAGGAAATACTTGCCTGCAACGTTCCCGAACGCAGGCCTCCAATTGCCTTCATAATTGGCGTATGGGCCATAGTCGGGGAGGAACTGTGGGTCGTATTGATCGTACATGCCCCAAACGTATGTGTCGTTGACAAACGAGAATGAGGTTTCCGTCGGACCGATGCAGCCTACAGCACCTGCATTCTGTCCGTTGTAGGTGCGACGCATGAAAGCTTCGATGAGACACCCTGAATATGAAGATGTAGAATAGTTAAAGTTACCGGTCTTGCAATTGATGGTATTGACAAAAGTCATTTTGCCGACATTGGTCATTTGTTCAACGTTCTCATTTTTAAATGAAGGCTCCCCCCAACCATAATAGTTACCATGATCACGGTGTTGCAACAACATGCATCCACTGTTGACAGCGGCGACCACCTGGGCGGCGGTTCCTCCATCCCATCCGTTGAGTTCGGTAGGCGTGGCAGGGATGTAACCTAGTCCATTGGGCCCGAAATAGTTAACAACGACTTCGGTATTGTCATTCGTCGACCAAAGGGCATCAGGGGTACCTTCATAAATGGCATTAATGCGAACAGGATGCTTCCCTTGTTTTCGCCAATAGCCTCCGACAACTTCAGAGCAAATCTGAAACCAGCGGTCCGTTTGCCATCCCAATGCCGTAATGGGTTTGTCATAGCTGGAGGCATTCATGTTAGGGTTGGAGTATTCGTATTCGATTTGCTTGCTGACCATCATTTGGGCCTCGCTTGCATTGGCGGCGACCAAACGTGAAAATACCATGTCGGGTAGGCCATCTCCGTCGACATCAGCATATCCGTTGTCGGACAGACATGAAGTCATGGAAGGATGTGATACGATTTCTGCTGGGATGCCTGAGCTAAAATTGGTGCTGTGGTCACCGAGCAGCAGAACAGCAACAGGTTTGATGGTCCAAGTGTTATACGCGTTATGGAAGTATTCCTTCATCTCATCGGTGGTTGTGCATCCCATGTCAGCGAGGCTCTTCACCTCGGTGATGATGCCTTGCTTGATACGATAGTCACGCAACTGGTTGGCATAGGTGCGGTAGCTCTCGTTGTTGGGGATGACAATGAGGTATTCGCAACCCGTGGGGCGGTTGCTCACCCATTCCTGCATACGGGCCTCGTAGTCGACAACTGGCAATTGGTTGTAGTTGGTCAGGTTCTGCATGAGGATGGGATCCCAATAGGGGGAGCGCAGGCGATTGTCGCCAAACTCACCGTTGCCGCCGTCGAAGCGCACGTCAAACTGCAGGTCGTCGTACACGCGCAGCTCCTTGGTGACGGGGTTGTATTGGAATGGCACCACGGTGACAGCTACGGTCTGCACTCCACGAAGGCTGAAAGGCTCAGAGACAGTGACAGGCCTCTCGGGGAAAAAGGCATTCCTGGTGTATATGTCAGAGTTCTTCTCGTAAGTGTTGGGGCTGTCGTCGGTGTCAGCCTTGAGAGGTGCGGCAGGTAGCAGGTCGACGTTCTCAATAGTGCTCATGCTGCGGTAACCCATCTCGATGTGGGCGGTGGCACCGTTAGGAACGGCCACGAAATGGCTGTAGGCCGGCAGGCTCGGCTCTCCTTCGTTGGCAGGCAGGGTGATGCCCTTGCCACCTTGCACGACATCACCGGTATAGCCGTTGTCGGTAATATTGACAATGCTGACCTGCTTCAGCGCATGGCGCATCGAGAGACTGGAGCGCGTGTTCTGACCCACGCTGAGACCCTCGTTCAGGGCCGAGTTGCGGTAGGTGAAGCTGCGCGTCTGCGCGTTCATGGTGAGTTGAACGAGCAATATGAGAATCAAGAGGAACCCTTTTTTCATATCGTACATGCAGTTCTTTAGTAATTGAGCGTCTTGGCACCATCGTCATTCGAATGGTAGACATAGCCGTGGCCGGGCAAGAGGGTTTCAAAATCCCCTCCCCAGGTCTCGGTATCACCATCATATACCGCCTCTGTTCCATCCTTCGCGGTGATGGTGTCACCATCGGAAGGCGTGAAGTCGCCTAATGCTTCCGCGATGGCCGTGGGCTGCGTGCCCGTATAGCCAAACCAGTTATAACCTGGCATCAGGGTGATACTGACGGCAGTGGGCTCCGTTCCAGCCATAGTGAGGCTGAGCGCCTGGGTGGCTTCGATTCTATACATTTTTCCGGGGACGACTTGTGTCAAAGTGCCGCTCCAGCCTTCGCCGTCATAACGGGCAAAACCCTCGCCCTGCGAGTTGATGAGGACGGCGTGGTTTCCGATGGCCGCCTCCAGGTCCTCCAAGTCCATTTCGAGGGTGGGCACCCACCAGTTCCAACCTGCTTCAAGGCTGATGACTTGAATCCTTTCGAAGTTGGCCACGAGGTCACGTGCAGTGGCAACTTCAAAGCTATAGGTGGCATCAGTGGACACCTCTTCCCCACTCTCCGTCCAGTTGACAAAGATGTAGCCTTCGTTGGCCGTGGCGGTCAGGGTGCAAGTCTCGCCTTGGTAGTAAAGGTCAGCGCCATCGATGGTGCCGCCGTCTGTTGGATTTGCTGTGGCAGTGATGGCATATTGCGGAAGCAACGGGCAGTCACCTTCAGCATAGAAGGTGATATTGTTGTTGTTTGGTTGCGTGGTGCTGAGTTGGAATGAGCCGTTGTTGTAATGGAGATAATAGTTTGTGGTGGTTTGATTGTACCAACTTCCGCTTGATACAGCCACATAGATTTCATTGGCGTTGATATACCATCTTCCATTGGAGCTTGTATTGTTACCCCAGGTTAGACTAGTTCCATTATTGGATTTTGCAAGATATCGGTCGTTATACTTGATATAATACTGTCCATTGTTTCCATTAGCTGTCAATGTGACTTGCGGGATGCTGGTTCCCTCCTCCACCGAGAAGCCATAGTCTGTCGGACTGACCGTAACCGTTGAGGTTGTCACAGTCGATGAATTGTTGTGTGTGGGCACGGCAAGCGTCGTATCATTAAGATAACCCATGATATACTCACCAGCAGATACGCTGTTAACTGGGTGGTAGCAACTTGTCGACGGCACAGCGCCCGCAAAGAGGAAGTGGGCCACAAGGTTGCTGCCATTGGTCACCATGAAACTGTATTCTTGGTTTTCGGAGACAATCGTTCCATTTTCGGTCCAGTTAATGAAATTGTAACCATCGTTGGGCGTGGCCGTGACCGTGCACGTCTCACCATAAAGGAACTCGCCGCCGCCGCTCACCGAGCCACCTCTGGTGGGACTGGCGCTGACAATGATGCTCACTGGGATGGTGGAGCCGAAGACGGCCACCAAGGCCCTGTCGGAAGTTACGGTAAAGCTATAAGGATTCTCCGTCGAGACCACTTCCCCATTTTCGGTCCAGTGGGCAAACTGGTAGTCGTCGGCAGCCGTGGCCGTCAAGGTGCAGGTCTCACCATTCACGTAATTGCCAGTGCCTTGCATGCTACCACCATCAACGGGGTTGGCAGTGGCGGTAATAGACCAAGTGATCGGAGTTAACACTATGTTGTTCAATTCCACACTTCCGCCATCGGCCACAGTAACTTGCACCGATGCCGGATAATAACCTTCCTTGGCAATAGTTAAAGTGTAGGTCCCGCCCTTAATGGGTCTGTGGAAATCACCGATAGCATGAGTGCTAACCTCTGAGCCAAAGGCATCGTGGTTCTGCACTGTGATGGTGGCACCAACAATGGGCTGGTTGGTATTGGCATCTTTTACCACACCATGAATGCCGTTGAGGCATTGCTCGATAAAGGTCAACATGGCATTATGGTTGTAGTTCCAATAGTTGGGCAATGAAGAGGCGCTGGGCGTCTTGTTCTTTGAGCATTCAATCGTAAGTTCACGGCATTGGCCGTAGTAGTTCATATAGTCCTGACGGCTACCGGTGATGGTGTACCAGGCGTAGCCGTTGGTGATGCCTGAAGGCGTGTCGCCACTACTATTGGCAGTTTTCATATAGCTCGAGCTGACAGCTTGGCACAATTGGGCATACTCGCGAGAGACATATTGCCACCAGGCATCGTCAGGATGCAAGGGTTGATAGGTATCCCAAGGATAGTTCACAATCTCAGCGCCACCGTGATAGTTGGCACCCATGGTGAAGAGATATTGCTGGGCCAAGTCCATCATCCATTGGGTTTCGTCTTGGTAATATGTAGCACCATCGGGATGCGGGCCATCATCGAAGTCAGGGAAATGGCGGTTTAGGTCAATGTTGTTGCCGTTTGCGCGCCTTGCACCACTCACACTATTGTTACCGCCGTAATACGTTCCGTCGGGGTTAGTGCAAGGGAAAATGAACAAATCGACATTGTTCAGGATGTTTTGGATGCGATTATCGTTGCTAGTGCAAAACTCGTTGATAAGACGAAGCATCAGGATCATGCCCGTGACCTCGTCACCGTGCATGGTGGAGCTATAGAGGAACTTCGGCTTGCCATCAGGGTTGCCTTTGTAAAGACGGATACCTAGAATCCTTCGGTGATTGGTAGTGGAAAGCGTGCCTAAATCAACCAAGGAGCAGTTGGCACCGTTGGTCACGGAATTCGGGAAGCCTTCCATCATGTTGATGTATTGGGAATAAGTAAGGTAGCTGTCCCATTCGTAGGTGGCGCGGTCACCTCCCTCCCACATCTTGGCTTCCTCGCGCAACGAGGGCGGCGTCTCCAGGTTGAGTTGGTAGCCCAAAGCGATCAGTTGGTCGTATTCCTGCTGGTTGGCATAAGCCACCACGGTGCGGCCATCGGTGCCATCCACCGAGCAAAGCCTGCTGAGATCTTGTATCTGCGACGGGTTGTCGACGCTGAGGGTGAAATAATACTCACCACGGTTGCGCATCAATTGGCCGAGTTCCCTTTGGTTTTGGGCGTTAACAAAACCGCTGATCAAAGCGGCGCATATTAGGAGACAGTACTTGATGTTTCTCATAAAGACGGTTTTTGCAGTTTAATCTGCAAAGATACGGAATTAATTAACCCATGTCTTTCCTTAAAGTCGCTTTTTTCAACGTTTTATGACGAAAAAACTCCACCTCAAACGAGATGGAGTTTTTATCATGTCCCTTAATATAAATAAGGTGTGTAGAGACGGTGCATGCACCGTCTCTACAATTGACACCAATTATTTATACTCGGCCAGCACGTCCTTGACGCGGTCGGGGGTCATACGGCCGTACACCTTCTCACCGACTTCGATGACAGGAGCAAGACCGCAGGCACCGACGCAGCGGAGGCAGGTCAGCGAGAACTTACCGTCGGGAGTGACCTCACCGACGTTGATGCCCAACTGACGCTTCAGCTCGTCCAACACCTTCTCGGCGCCACGCACGTAGCAAGCGGTACCCAAGCAAACGCTGATCGGGTGCTCGCCCTTGGGCGTCATGGTGAAGAAGGAATAGAACGAAACGATGCCGTAGACTCTCGAGACAGGGATGTTCAGTTCCTTGGCGACCAATTCCTGAACCTCGGCCGGCAAATAGCCGAACTCGCCCTGAACCTTGTGAAGCACGTTGATGACCTCGCCGGGCTTGTTGCCGAACGATTTGCACACTTCCTTCACGAAGTTGATCTTCGATTCTGATAATTTAATAACTGCCATATTTAATTTCCTTTCTATTATTTACTGGTTATTGAATTACTCGCTAATCTCGACATGGTCTGACTTGTCGAAATAGTGGGTGTGCAGCAGTTCGTGTGACAGATGGCCGCAGGGCTCACCAAGATACTCCTTGTACAGCTTGATAATCGAAGGATTCTCATGCGACTTACGGATCGGCTTGCCAGCATCCTCGCGGTAGATGGCTTCCGTACGTTTCTTGATGATTTCGCTGTTGCCGTGGTGGTAAGGCTGACCAGCGCCGCCGACGCAACCGCCGGGGCAGGCCATGACCTCGATGGCATGGAACTGTTCCTTGCCTTCGCGCACTCTCTCGAGCAGGGCGCGGGCGTTGGACAGACCGTGGGCGATACCGATGTGGATGGGCGTACCGTTGAAGTCAACCCAAGCGTCACGGATACCCTCGATGCCACGGAGTTCGGTGAAGTCGATCTTCGGGCAAGGTTTGCCGGTGAACACCTCGTAGGCGGTACGGGTGGCGGCTTCGATCACACCACCAGTGGCGCCGAAGATGACGGCGGCACCCGTGGATTCGCCCAGCGGGTCGTCGTAATCCTCGCTCGGCATGTCCTTCAGGTCGAGGTTGAACTGCTTGATCAAGCGGGCCAACTCACGGGTCGTCAGAACGTAGTCGATGTCGGGATTGCCATCCTTGTAGAATTCCTTACGCTTGCTTTCGTACTTCTTGGCCAAGCAAGGCATGATGGAGACGACGACGAGGTCTTCTCTCTTGATGCCCATCTTGTCGGCCCAGTAGTTCTTGGCGATGGCGCCAAACATCTGCATGGGCGACTTAGCGGTCGAAGGCACATCCAGCATGTCGGGGAAGTTGTGCTCGAAGAAGTTGACCCAACCCGGGCAGCAGGAAGTCAGGATAGGCAGACGGACACTCTTGTCGCCTTCCATGAATCTCTTGATACGGCCGAGGAGCTCGGTGCCTTCCTCCATGATGGTAAGGTCGGCAGTGAAGTCGGTGTCGAACACATAGTCGAAGCCGAGGCGACGCAAGGCAGCGGCCATCTGGCCGGTGACGATGGTGCCGGCGGGCATGCCGAACTCTTCACCGAGGGCCACACGCGTAGCGGGAGCCGTGTTGACGATGACGGTCTTCTTGGGGTTGTTGATGGCAGCCATGACGTTGCGGGTGTCGTCCACCTCAGTGAGGGCGCCGACGGGGCACACCTGGACGCACTGACCGCACATGACGCAAGGCGAGTCAACCATATCCTGCTCGAAAGCGGGGGCCACAACGGCGCTGAAGCCACGGTTGACGGCGCTCAAGGCACCAACAGTCTGGACGTTGTTACACATGTTCTCGCAGCGACGGCACATCACGCACTTGTCCATGTCGCGCACGATGCTGGGCGACATGTCTTGGCGGTAGTGGCTCTGCTCGCCCTTGAAGGGGATCTCGCGGATGCCGAGGTACTGGGCCAGGCTCTGGAGCTCGCAGTTGCCGCTCTTGGCGCAGGTCAAGCAGTCCGTCGGGTGGTCGGAAAGGATGAGTTCGACCACGGTGCGGCGGGCGTTGATGACGCGAGCGCTGTGGGTCAGCACTTCCATGCCTTCCACGCAGTCGGTGGCGCAAGCCGGGGCCAGGTTACGACGCGGACGGCCGTTGAAGTCTTTGGTCACTTCGACGACGCAAACGCGGCAGCCACCGGGTTTGTTTTCAAATTTCATTCCTGCCAGTTCAAAATAGCAAAGGGTAGGAATATGGATACCGGCCATGCGGGCGGCTTTCAGGATAGTAGTGCCTTCCGGGACCTGAATCTGTTTGTTATCAATTGTTACGTTAATCATAGTGTTTCTCCTCCTCTATTTTATTTGACAGAAATGGCATCGAACTTACAACCGGAGATACAGGCACCGCACTTGATGCACTTGGTGGAGTCAATCCACATCGAAGGCAGCTTGTGGCCAGGAGCGATGTAGTCGGTCTTCGAGATGGCCTCAGCGGGGCAGTTCTTGGCGCACTTGCCGCAGCCGATGCACTTCTCCTTGTCGATTTCGTAGCTCATGAGCTTCTTGCAGACGCCAGCGCGGCATTTCTTGTCAACGACGTGCTCGACATACTCGTCCCAGAAGTTGTCCAAAGTCGACAGCACCGGGTTCGGCGAGGTCTGACCCAGACCGCAGAGGGCGGTGTCCTTAATCACAGCGGCGAGGTTGCGGAGTTCTTGGAGGTCGTCCATGGTACCGTTGCCTTCCGTGATCTTGGTGAGGATTTCGAGCATACGCTTGTTACCGATACGGCAGGGCGAGCACTTACCGCAGCTCTCTTCGCAGGTGAACTCCAAGTAGAACTTGGCGATGGCCACCATGCAGGAGGTGTCGTCCATGACCACCATACCGCCAGAGCCCATCATGGAGCCGGCAGCGGCGAGGCTTTCATAGTCGATAGGAGTGTCGAGGTGCTTCTCAGTCAAGCAGCCGCCGGAAGGACCACCGGTCTGGACGGCCTTGAACTTACGGCCGTTCTTGATACCACCACCGATTTCGTAGATGATGTCGCGCAGCGTGGTGCCCATCGGGACCTCAATCAGACCGACGTTGTTGATCTGACCGGCCAGAGCGAACACCTTGGTGCCCTTCGACTTCTCGGAGCCGATGCTGGCGAACCAGTCGGCGCCTTTGGTGATGATGATCGGCACATTGGCGAAGGTCTCCACGTTGTTCACGTTGGAGGGTTGGCCCTTGTAGCCGTGGACAGCCGGGAACGGGGGCTTCAGCGTGGGCTCGCCGCGCATGCCTTCCATCGAGTGGATCAGAGCGGTCTCTTCACCGCAGACGAAAGCGCCAGCGCCGTAACGGAGCTCGATGTCGAAGCTGAAGTCGGTACCCAGAATATTCTCGCCGAGCAGGCCGTATTCGCGGGCCTGGGCGATGGCGATTTGCAGGCGGTGGATAGCCAGCGGGTATTCAGCGCGGATGTAAACCAGACCGTGAGTGGCGCCGATGGCGTAGCCGCAGATGGCCATAGCCTCGACGATGCTGTGCGGGTCGCCTTCCATGATGGAACGGTCCATGAACGCACCCGGGTCGCCTTCGTCGGCGTTGCAGATGACGTACATCTCATCGCACTTGTTCTTGGCGCAGAGGCCCCATTTCACGCCGGTGGGGAAACCAGCGCCGCCACGGCCGCGGAGGCCTGACTTGGTGATTTCGTCGACCACCTGGGCGGGGGTCATCTCTGACAGGACCTTACCCAGAGCTTCATAACCGCCGCGCGAGATGCACTCGTCGATGTTCTCGGGGTTGATGAAACCGCAGTTACGCAAGGCGATACGGAGTTGCTTACGATAGAAGCCCATGTGCTTCGAGTCGGCAACGTGTTCCATGTTTTCGGGATCCATGTAGAGCAAATCGGTGACCTTACGCCCCTTGATGATGTGCTCGTTCACGATCTTCTCGACATCTTCAGGCTTCACCTGAGTGTAGAAAGTGTTGTCAGGCATGATCTTGACGATGGGGCCCTTCTCGCAGAAGCCGAAGCAACCCGTCCTGACCACCTGAACTTCATCCTGCAAGCCCTTCGCGGCCAGAATGTCCTCGAAGTTCTTGATGATTTGAGCACTTGCCGAAGCCTGGCAGCCGGTACCGCCGCAGACGAGCACGTGCATCTTGATTTTTGCCATATAAATTCCTCCGAATTAAGGGTTATTAGATAGTTTCGTAGTTCACGGGGATGACGCCGTCAACAATCTCGTTGTTCATCACATACTTGGTGAGGATTTCGTCAGCGCGGTTGTTGTCGACATGACCGAAGACGATCGGGTCTCTGCCGGGGCACTTCACCTCGATGGTCGGCTCGGCGTGGCAGTAGCCCATGCAGCCGGTCTGGGTGAAGACGACGCCGATTTTCAGCTCGTCGGCCTTCTCCATCATGTGTTCCATAACTTGTTTTGCACCGGCGGCGATACCGCAGGTGGCCATTGCGACCTTAATTTGCACCAAAGAGTCGGGATCGTTGCTCTTTTCGCGAAGGTCAAGGGTGGACTGAAGCTTTTCTCTCATAGCTTTCAGTTCCGCTAAAGACTTAACTTTTGCCATATTCGCTATGTTTTTATGGTTATTTATTGAGTTTGTTTCTCTCGTTTGTTTCACAAAAGGACACACCTATTGAAAAACGCTGCAAATTTAAGGAAATTTCTCCTCCCTTTCCAAATAATGATTCAAGATTTTTGGTTTTTGGAAATTTTCATAAAAAATTGAAAAACAAATGTTTAAAACAAATGTTTTTCGCAGTTAAGTAAATTAGAATGATTCTAATTTAGAAAAGGTGGTTTTTGGATAAAAACGATGGCTGTGGAAAACCTAGATCTATTCCCTCGCGCAAACCTAAGCGGGAACGACCTGCCTTCCACAGCCACCGGGAAAACGAGCGAATCAAAGCTCGTCGTTGATCAGCATCTCAAGGACTTTCATGAAGTTCTGTTCCTTGAGGTTGGTCTCGCCTTCGTCGGCCGAAACAATGTCATTGAGGTCGGCCATAAAGCCCACCTTATCTTCCTGAGTCTTCAGGAACTCATCTTTGTGCTCTTTAAAGAAGCTCAACCAAGCCGGACTAGTCATCGACTTCCAAGCCGAAAAAACCTCGTTGTAGCTCTTTTCGTCGAACTGCATGCAAATGCGTTCCAACTCGTTCATGGAAATGTTGCCATCGATGCCAGAAGCGCACAGCATCATGAAGATTTCAAATTTTTCTTTGGTCAAGTTTTCCATAGTAGTATCGTTTTAAAAAGGTTTATGGCACAAAAATAGAAAATAAAACCATACCTTTGCAGCAAATTTCATTTTTTATGAGAAAAATTTATCTAATCGCCGTTTTTTCCTTGCTAACTAGCTTAGGAATTGCACAAAGCAAATGCTTCTGGGTGTTCTTCACCGACAAAAACGACACCCAATTCGACCCCTACTCCTATTTCGATGCCAAAGCCATCGAGCGCTACCAGCAATGCGGCGCCGACCTTTACGACATCAGTAACTACCCGATCAATGACAGCTATGTCAACACGGTCGGCTCCTACTCCACCGAGATCTTCGGTGCGTCACGCTGGCTCAACGCCATCGGCGTCGAAGCCACCGACGACAACGCCGCAATGATCGCACAACTGCCTTTCGTTGATCGTGTGCAGGAAATCGTTTCCAACGGAACGGTGGCCCACTATGAGGCTGTCACAAAAGATGACGTACCCACGGCAACAGGTGACATTCTCACCGACCAACTGAAGCGTTTCGGCGGACAGTATTTCCTCGACAAAGGCATCGACGGCAAAGGCCTCCGCATCTGCGTCATGGACGGCGGCTTCCCCAAGGTGAACACCCACCCCGCTTTCCAGCATCTGCGTGACAACAACCAGATTATCAAGACCTACAACTTCCCCAACAAGAAAGAGGACGTCTACGGCTGGAGCACCCACGGCACCATGGTGTTGAGCTGCATCGCCGGCATCAACGAAGAAGGCCAGAAAATGGGTCTCGCCACAGGCGCGGAGTTCCTTCTCGCCCGTACCGAGATCGATCCCGAGCCTTTTAAAGAAGAGGTGTGGTGGGCGCAAGGCGCCGAATGGGCCGACAAGAACGGTGCCGACATCATCAACAGCTCGCTGGGCTACGGCAAGGACCGCCACTGGACCAAGGACATGGACGGTACGTCGTATGTGGCCAAAGCCGCCCAAAAGGCCGTCGAGAAAGGTGTCCTCATCTGCAACTCGGCTGGCAATGAGGGCGACGACAAACGCTGGATGACCATCATCACGCCCGCCGATGCCGAGAACGTCCTTACCGTGGGCGGTATTAATGCCGACTTGGACGATTACGGTCATATTAACTTCAGTTCATACGGTCCCACCGCCGACAAGCGCCTCAAACCCAATGTGGTGGCTTTCGGAACGGCCGAGGTGGCCAATCCAAGCGGCGGTTTCACCTATGCCGCCGGCACTTCATTCTCCAGCCCGTTGACGGCCGGCTTCTGCGCCTGCGCCTGGCAGACCAAGCGTGACCTGAACGCATTGCAGATGAAGGCCGAAATCGAGAAGTCCGCCGACCTCTACCCCTATTTCGACTATGCCTACGGCTACGGTGTGCCTCAAGCCGCCTATTTCACTGGCGACCTAAAGCCCGCCGAGCGTTCGTTCAACCTCGTACAAGAGAAAGACGGCGTGAAAATCACCTTCCCGAAGATTATCAAAAACCAAGATGTGTTCATCAACGTGCAAGGTTCGGATGACGTGTTGCTCGGCTACTATAAAGTCACCCCTGACTCAACGGGCGTCAAACTCTTCAACAAGGACTTCGGCCAAGGCAAGAAACTCAACGTGTCTTACAACGGTTTCTACGACTCCTGCCCCATCAGTGGCACGGGCGACAAGGTCAGCTTGAAAGCCAATGACATCCGTATCACTGGTCTTGACGGAACCTTCAGAGACATCAAGGAGGAAGGCTGGCAGAAGACGACCTACTTCCAATACGACTACATCTTGCCCAACGGCACATGGAACGGCTTTAATCGCCACTTTGCCTTCGGCCGCCGCTGGATGTACGGCAAGACATATAAATTCGGTATGGGCCTCAGCCTTGACTGGAATCGTTTCGTTTATAATGACAAGGACAGCGACATCCATCCCTTCCATGATCAAGTCATGCTCCGCAACATGCAGGTGCGCGGCGAATTGCTCCAGCGTATTGTCCTCCGTCGCGTTGGCCTTAACTGGGATCTTGGCGGCTATGGAGGCATCAACATCACTCGTCGTGTGCGCATCACAGACAAGACCTACATTACCGATGATTTGGGCCAGCACATCTCAGACAACGACTATTCAAAGAAGGTCACGACCTATTACAATGCCAAAATAATAAATCTCTTTGAATACGGTGCCTTCACACGCCTCAGCTACAGCATTGCCAACATGCTCAACATTGGTGTTTACGGTAGCTATCGTTTATCGCCAGTCTGCAAGGACACCGACGACCTCATTCATCCGGATGGTGATTGTTACATCAGCCCCTCACCATGGAGTGTGGGTATCGAGTTTGAGATTATGCCTTAATGGAATTATACATAACATGCAAGGGAAATCGCACTTTTCGGAGTGCGATTTTTCTTTATGTCTGAAAAAATCTATAAATTTGCAGTCCTTTATCAACCGAACAGAATAATCAAAACACATACGAAAATGAAAGTTAATGAATTAGTTGAAAAGCTCGGCCTTAAAGTGTTGGCCGGCGCTAACGGACTCGACAGGGAAATCGACGGCTGCTACATCTCCGACCTCTTGAGCGACGTGATGGGCAATGCCATGGAAGGCAACATCTGGATCACGCTGCAGACCCACAAGAACGTGATGGCCGTGGCCTCGCTGAAGGAACTGGCCTGCATCATCCTGGTGAAGAACCTCATGCCCAACGACGAGACCATCGAGCAGAGCAACGATGAGGACCTACCCCTGCTGCAGACCTCGCTGCCGACTTACGAAATCGCTGGTTTGGTTTATAACCTGTTGCACGAATAAACGGCCCTTCGACAGGCTCAGGGACCTTTCGACATGGAGCTTAAGTCATATAGAGCGGATTTACACATGCACACGGTGCTATCGCCGTGTGGCGACCTCTATATGAGTCCCAGCGCCATCATCGAACAGGCCAAGAAACTCCACCTCGACGTCATCGCCATCTGCGACCATAACACGACCCGTCAGGTGAAGGTGACCCAAAAGATCGGACGTGAGAACGGCATCCTCGTCATCGGCGGCGTAGAGATCACCACACAGGAAGAAGCCCACGCTCTCGCCTATTTCGAGACTGACGAGCAATTAGACGCCTTTCAGGAATACCTCGACGAACATCTCCCCCACATCCCACTGGATGAAGAGAAGGTCGGCTACCAACTGATTGTTGACGAGAACGAGGAAATCGTAGGCGAAGAGGAATGGCTGCTGTGGTCAGCCTTGGACGCTGATTTGGACACCTTATATGATAAGGTGCATGAGATCGGCGGATTGTTCGTACCGGCGCATGTCAACAAGCCGGCGAGCAGCCTTATCAGCCAGCTGGGTTTCATTCCGCCCGACCTCAAGGCCGATGCTTTGGAGATCTCCAAACATGTCACCAAGCCCGACTTCCTGAAGAAGTACGCCTATCTGAAGAAGTTCAACTTCACCAAGAGCAGCGACGCCCACTTTCTGCACATCATCGGCGAGGTGCATTGTGTGCTGCATATGTACGACAAGACCTTCGACGAGTTCCGCCGCACCCTCCATGGCGAGGACGGACGCTACATCGACACTGAACCAAAAGAAAAACTACAACTTTTATACGGATGAAAGAACTATCAATGCATGTGTACGACTTGATGGAAAACTCGACGGCGGCCAACTCCACCCTCGTCGAGCTGACCATCCGCGACAGCCTGAAAGACAACATATACGCTTTTACTATCAAGGACAACGGCAAGGGCATGACACCCGAGTTTCTGGCCAAGGTGACCGACCCCTGGACCACCTCGCGCACCACGCGTAAGGTTGGACTGGGTTTGCCGCTCATCAAGATGAATACCGAGAACGCCGGTGGCGGCATGAAGATAGAGAGCGAGGTTGGCAAAGGCACGGTGTTGGATTTCTGGTTTCAGCACGACCACCTCGACCGTCCGCCGATGGGCGACCTGGCCGGCTCGCTGGTGATGTTGTTCTCGGCCCACGAGGACATCCATTTCATCTACACCCACATCACCGATGACGGCGAATTCGTTTTCGACACCGACGAGATCAAAGAGGCCTTGGACGGCATGCCGATGACTGACATTCATATCATGCAGTATCTCAAGGAGATGATTCAGGAGAATTTGAAGGAAATAAACTATAACGATTAATACAATGAAACTCAGAGAAATTTCTGAACTATTGAACGCCAAGGTGCTTTGCGGCCACGACCGCCTGGAAGAGGAACATGAGACCGCTTTCGCCTCCGACCTGATGAGCGACGTGCTCACCTTGGGCGACTACAACCCCGTCATCCTGACGGGACTCTGCAACATGCAGACCATCCGCACCTGTGAGATGGGCAACCTCGACATCATCGTCCTGGTGAGGAAGAAAAAAGCCACGGAGGAGATGATCGAAGAGGCCGAGGACGAGGGCATGGTGGTCATGGAATGTGACTTCTCCATGTTCAAGGCTTGCGGGCTGCTCTTCAACGCGGGTATGCAACCCATTTTCTGATGTCAAACCAAAACGTTACGCCATGCACTTAGAATACCAAGTATATGAAGCGGACTTCGTCAACGCTGGAGCCGCCTCGAGTGCCATCAAGAAGACCTTGAAGCAGCTCAACGTCAGCCCGCAGATCATCAAGCGGGTGGTCGTCGCTCTCTACGAGGCCGAAGTCAACGCCATAGCCCATGCCTATGGCGGCATGATCTATGCCGACATCGAGGCTGACAAGATTACCGTGAAGGTCGTGGACACCGGTCCCGGCATCCCCGATATCGACTGGGCCATGCAGGAAGGCAACTCCACTGCCTCGCCCGAGGTCCGCAACATGGGTTTCGGTGCCGGCATGGGTCTGCCTAACATACAAAAAAACGTCGACAAATTGAATGTGACCTCTACCGTGGGCGTGGGAACGACGGTTGAGATGGAGGTTAATTTTGTGTAATTCATAACAGTATCAGCCATGGAAAAGACTCCATTCTATCACGCTTTGAAAATCGACGAAGACAGCTGCATCGGCTGCTCACGCTGCATGAAGATATGCCCCACCGAGGCGTTACGTGTGCGCGACGGCAAGGCTGTCCTCCTCCCCGACCGTTGCATCGACTGCGGCAACTGCTTTAAGGTGTGCCCCACCCGTTCCATCTTCATCGACCAGGATGACTTCGAGGACATCTTCAACTTCCCCATCCGTGTGGCGTTGGTGCCCGCGGTCTTCATGGGCCAGTTCCCCAACGACATCACCGTGTCGCGCATCTACGGCATCCTGAAAGAACTGGGCTTCACCTATGTGTTGGAGACCGAGTCATCCATACCCATCTATACGGCAGCCAAAAACAAATATGCCGCCGAGAATCCCGACATCAGGCCGCTCATCTCGACCTTCTGTCCGGCCATCGTGCGCCTCATCCAAGTGAAGTTCCCCGGTTTGACCGAGAATCTCATCCCCTTGCGCGCGCCACTCGACATCACGGCCATGTATATCCGTCGTAAGATTAAAGAGGTTTTGGAAGTGAAAGACGACCAGATCGGCATTTTCTACATCACACCTTGCGCAGCCAAGATCGCGGCCGTGAAGAGCCCTGTGGGCGAAGAGAAATCGCTGGTCGACGGCGTCATTAATATGGATGCGCTCTACAACCGTGTGTATAAGGAAATCAAGAAGCAGGGCCATGGCTACAAGGAGCAGAAACTGCCCGTGTCGCAGCTCTCCGCCGATGGCGTTTTGACTTCCCTGACCAATGGCGAGCGACGTCTCTCCGACGCCAAGCACTCCTACTCCATCGACGAGATCCACAACGTGATCGAATTCCTCGAGAAGGTGGAAAACGAAGAGATCGAAGACGTCGACTTCCTCGAGCTGCGCGCCTGCGACCAAAGCTGTCCCGGTGGTATCTTGACTTGCGACAACCGTTTCCTCATCTGTGAACGCGTGTTTGGCCGCGCCCGTAAGATCGCCGACCGTGAGCGTAAAGGCGAGCAGACCAAGGACCACGAGTTGGAGGAAGAGCGCAACTATTTGATGCGTCACATGAAGGTCGGCGAGATCAAGCCGCGCTCCATGCTCGTCCTTGATGACAACATCGCCGTGGCCCTGGAGAAGATGAAGAAAATCGACGAATACCGCGCCCGTCTGCCACAGACCGACTGTGGCATCTGCGGCGCCCCCACTTGCGACGCCTTGGCGCGCGACATCGTGTGCGACAACGCCGAGTTGACTGACTGTGTCTTCATCCAGCGCAACCTCGAGGCCCGAGGCAACATGGACGTGCAGGAGTCGCTCAAGATCATGGAAGTGATTTGGGGCAAGGCGAAGATGAACGACTATGTGAAGAAGAAATAAAAGAGACAAACCTATGATAAATGAAAATGGCCACTTCCTTTCGGAAGCGGCCATTTTGCTTTCAGCAAGTGAAGAAATTATTCGCCTTGCTCGCTCTTTTCCTGCTTCTCAAGGTTTTCCTTGAGGCCGGCGAGGACTTCGAGGTCACCGAGGGTGCTGTGCTCAATGGTGTCATTGATTTGCTTCACAGTACGCTTGGCTTGCTTGGCGGCCTTTTCGGCAGCCTTTTCCTCTGCGCTCTTGGCTTCCTTCTCCTCTTCTACCTTAGGCAGGGCGAGGATGATCTTCTTGCTGTCCTTGTTGAACTCAAGGACCTTGAACTCGAGGGTGTCGTCAACCTTGGCGTTGGTGCCGTCTTCCTTCTTCATGTAGCGGCTGGGGCAGAAACCTTCGACGCCGTAGGGCAGTGAAACGACCACGCCCTTGTCGGAAGCGTTGATGACGGTGCCTTGGTGCATGGAGCCGACGGTGAAGACGGTCTCAAACACGTCCCAAGGATTCTCTTCGAGTTGCTTGTGGCCGAGGCTGAGGCGGCGGTTCTCCTGGTCGACGTCGAGGACGACGACTTCGATGGTCTCGCCAACCTTGGTGAATTCGGCCGGGTGCTTGATCTTCTTCGACCAGCTGAGGTCGCTGATGTGGATCAGGCCATCGACGCCTTCTTCGAGTTCGACGAAGATACCGAAGTTGGTGAAGTTACGCACGGTGGCGGTGTGCTTCGAACCAATCGGATAGCGGTCGGTGATGTTGGCCCACGGGTCGGGCATGAGTTGCTTCATGCCGAGGCTCATCTTGCGCTCTTCGCGGTCGAGGGTCAACACTTTGGCTTCCACCTCGTCGCCCACCTTCAGGAAGTCCTGGGCGCTGCGGAGGTGTTGGCTCCATGACATCTCGGACACGTGGATGAGGCCTTCAACGCCAGGAGCGATCTCAACGAACGCACCGTAGTCGGCGATGACGACGACCTTACCCTTGACGGTGTCACCCACCTTGAGGTTCTCGTCGAGAGCATCCCACGGATGAGGAGTGAGCTGCTTGAGACCCAAGGCGATACGCTTCTTGTTGTCGTCGAAGTCGAGGATGACGACCTTGATCTTCTCGTCCAACTTAACCACCTCTTCGGGGTGCGTGATGCGGCCCCAGCTGAGGTCGGTGATGTGGATGAGACCGTCGACGCCACCGAGGTCGATGAACACACCGTAGGTGGTGATGTTCTTGACCACGCCTTCGAGGATCTGACCCTTCTCGAGCTTGCTGATGATTTCGGCCTTCTGGGCTTCGAGCTCATCCTCGATGAGGGCTTTGTGAGACACAACCACGTTCTTGAACTCTTGGTTGATCTTCACCACCTTGAACTCCATCACGCTGTCAACAAACACGTCGTAGTCGCGGATCGGCTTGACGTCGATCTGGCTGCCGGGCAGGAAGGCTTCGAGGCCGAACACTTCGACGATGAGGCCACCCTTGGTGCGGCTCTTGACGTAACCGTTGACGATCTCGCCGCTTTCGTAGGCCTCGTTGACGCGATCCCACGACTTGAGCAGCTGAGCTTTCTTGTGAGAGAGGATGAGTTGGCCGTTGGGGCCTTCTTGGTTCTCAACGTAGACTTCCACCTTGTCGCCAACGCTCAGGTTGGGGTTGGTGCGGAACTCGGCCACCGGGATGACGCCGTCCGACTTGAAGCCGATGTTGACCACCACTTCGCGGTCGGTGATGGCGACGACAGTGCCTTCGATGACCTCGTGGTCAGCCACTTGGCTCATGGTGCCTGCATACTGCTCTTCGAGCTTGGCGCGCTCATCAGCCGTGTAGTTGTCGAACTTCTTGTGCGACGATGTCCAGTCGAAATCTTCGGCAGGAACCGGTTTCGGTCTGGGAGTTCTGGGTTTCTTTTCGACCGGCTTCTCTTCGACGGGAGCGGTCTCAACAGTAGCTTCCACAACAGGAGTTTCCTCGACGGGAGCCTCGTTGATGATGTTTTCGTTTTCTTCCATTATAGGAATGTAGTTTTTAATTGTACCCGCCAGCGTTCCAAACCACCGCCTGCGAGGAGGTTAAACTTTTGATTATCAACTCAAACCGCTGGTATCAAAACCCGTCTGGACGGGCGGTCTGAATTGGGCTGCAAAGATAGGAATTTCTTTAATACAAAATAGCGTCTAACGAATTATTTTTCAATTATTTCTTCTTCCTCCCACTCTTCTTCAAAGCCTCGGCAATGATCCACTGCAGCTGGCCGTTGACGGAGCGGAACTCGTCGGCGGCCCATTTCTCCACCGCCTCCATCGTCTCTGGGTCGACGCGGAGCAGGAAGGTCTTGGTGCTATTGTCTTTCTCCTTCGCCATGACGCTTACCTTTCCAATGCCTCGCCCAAGGACATCGAGCAGAGGTTTTCTTTTGAGATGAATTTGTCGTAGATCCAGATACCCAATATCGCCAAAGCCATAGTGATGAAGCCGGACAAACCAGGCATACCGTTCAGGAAGTCGTTGCCGCCCAAGGTGAAATAGATGACCATTCCAGCCGTGGCATTGAAGGTTCCATGCAGTATGGCCGCCACTATCATGGATTTGGCCTTCAGCACGAAATACAATTCGATAACGCCCAATAGGATGCACATCAAGACCATCAGCAACACGCCCCAGTACGGCTCATTGGGATAGTTGTGCCCCATCAAAATAAACGGGAAATGCCAGACACCCCAAACGACGCCGATGAACAAGGCGGCTTTCCAGAACTTCACCTCACGCAAGGCTCCGACAAGGTAGTTGCGCCAGCCGTATTCCTCGCCGAAGGATGCCACGGCGTTGACGGTGACGCCTGCGATCAGGCCACTGGCCAAAGTGATGAGGATCATCAGATAGCCCGGTATCTGTCCCATTTGCTCGCGCACCATCTCTTGCTGGTCCTCAGGCACATGATATTGGTTGATAAGCTGCTCGGAATTGTATTCCAAAGATACACCTGGCATCATGCCATTGATGAGTATGCAAAGGAAAACCAACACCACTGGCAGAAGCCATGCTACCACCCAAGACCATTTCACCTTAAAGTTGACCAAGCCCGTGTGGTTGAACTTCTCCTTGTCGATGGCTTGCAGCACAAGGGCTGTGACGAGCGGGAAAAACATATATACGGTGGAGAAAACCATCAATCCCTTAGGAGTGTCTGCTCCCATGCCAAAGCCCCAGTGGGCCACGGCAGCCATCGCCCAACTGAAGAGACAGACGGCGAGGGAGAATCTTATTGCTTTTTTCATGTTAATACTGTTTTTGACATGAGAACTAGAACGACGAACCTCTGCTCCTTGTCGTCATTGCGGGCTTGACCCGCAATCTCCCAAGCGAAAGGGTATCGTCTTCGTGCCTGGGAGATGGCGGATCCTTGTCCGCCATGACGATAAAGGGTGGATGTGTCGTGCATCCCAGTAACTGGTCTCGCATCTATTGTTTGTTTCACCTGCTCAATCATTTCCAAGGTTTCCTCTTCCTTGGCGCAATTGAGGTAATACAAGCCTCCATCGGCAGTGCGAAGTTCTAGCAGGGGGCCACCGTCTTCATGGATGAACATCATGCAGTCTTCGCCATTCTTCAGGCGGAAATGCCCCATGTTCACTTTGTTGGTTGACATGCCGTTGGTACGCAGGGCGATGCCCGGCCAATGTTCCCAAACACTATCCGAGGTGATATCGGCCACAGGAATCGTGACATGGTATCCTCCCCCCTTTACTTTGATGTTCTCGCTTGAAACCTCATATTTTGGCCCCTTGTTGCCCCAGAGGACCAGAGCCAAAAACAGGCCCATGCATAACATCGGCAAGATGACGACAGTCCACAGGACTATTTTGGTCTTCTTTTTTTTCGCCAGTTTTGCGCTTTCTGGGTTTTCAACGAATCCAACACCATCCTGATTTCCTCTTTTACGACCGAAGCCATTGTATCTCCACATGGCGATAAACAATGGGATCATCATTGCCAGAACCAGTGCTACCATCACATTGACAGTCGTCATCTCGCCAATGACCTTGGTCATGGAGAGTGTGGCTACGACGATCAACAGGAAACCCGTTACGGCGAATGTGATAGCGACCACTCTTTTCAGGCCGTCTATGTCGACCAAGGCCTTTCGCTCGGGCGACAATCCTCCATAAGGATTGATAAGGTTGGGATATTTGTAGCAGAGCCAACCCGACACAATCAGGAGCAATCCCATTCCAAGGTTTACATAATCAATGATTTCCATGGTTATTCTTGCTTTTTACCCACCCGTCCATGCAATCCTTTTGCTCAGGAGATGGCGGATCCTTGTCCGCCATGACGGTTTGGGGTAGGGTTTGTCATTCTCGGTTTAGTATAGGCTTCCTGTATTCACCACCGGCTGGGCCGACTCGTCGGCGCAGAGCACCACCATGAGGTTGCTCACCATGGCGGCCTTGCGTTCCTCGTCGAGTTCGACGACATCTTCGTCCTTCAGCTTGTCCAGAGCCATCTTGACCATCGAGACGGCGCCTTCCACAATCTTCTCGCGAGCCGAAATGATGGCGGCAGCCTGCTGGCGACGCAGCATGACGGCGGCAATCTCAGGCGAATAAGCCAAGTAGTTGATCCTCGCCTCAAGCACTTCCAGACCCGACATGGCCAGACGCTCGTTCAGTTTGGTCAGCAGCACCTCGTTGATTTCGTTGCCGCCCGCGCGAAGCGTCAGCTCGCCATTCTCGGCCTCATTCTCGTCGTAGGCGTACATGCCCGCCACCTCACGCAAGGCGGCGTCGCTCTGCACGGTGATGAAGCTCTCGAAAGCCCTCATGCGGTTGGAGACTGTCACAGGAGCCGTACCCGAGCCACCACCCGCCATGGTCTGCGAGTCGATCTCGAACATGGCCTTGTAGGTGTCCTTCAAACGCCACACCAAGATCTGGCCGATCATGATGGGGTTACCGGTCTTGTCGTTCACCTTGATGTTGTCAGGATTAAGGTTACGGGCGCGCAACGAGACTTTCTTGGAGGTCATCAAGAAGTTGACCCAGTGGAAACCAGTCTTTGTGAAGGTGCCTTTGTACTTACCGAAGAACAGCATCACCATAGCCTCATTAGGTTCCAATTTGCGGAAGCCGATAGGCAAAATACAGGCCAGCAACAGTCCGATGACGGAAAGGAAGGGCGTAGACAACTTGCCCATCGCAAATGCGTAAAAGCCCCAGATGCTCAGGGCGATGATAACGAGTTCAACAATCAAAGCGATGAATCCGTTCATCGCAAGTCCTTTAAATTCAAATTCTTTCTTTTCCATTTTTGATATTATTTTGATATTATTTTGATGACGCAAAAATACATTAATTTTGGAACATGCAAGAAAATTTTGAATTTTTTTTGAAAAATTTTCGTCATTATGCATTATTTTTGCAAGGTTAATTCGAAGTCCAACATAAAACTTATTCAATATGAAGAAATTAGCACTTATTGGAGCATTGGCCGTGATGATGTTGGCCAGTTGCTCATCAATGAAAGTGGTGGATTCCAATGCCGCCATCAACGCTGGCGCTGCCGCTGTGCAGGCCTTAACTATCAGCGATACGCAGGTCAAGGAGTTGTGCAGCCAATACATGGTGGAGACCGACGGACAGAACACCGTCCTTCCGGCCGACAACAGCTACACACAGCGTCTGGGCCGCATCATGGCCCGGTTCCACAACATCGATGGTTTGTGTGATAATTACAAGGTGTACCAGTCCAACACCGTCAACGCCTTCGCCAGCGGCGACGGCAGCGTGCGTGTCTACAGCGGCCTGATGGACGCCATGAACGACGACGAGCTCTTCGCTGTCATCGGCCATGAGTTGGGTCACCTGAAGAACAAGGACGTCCGCGATGCCTACCGCACCGCTTATCTCATTGTTGCCGCCCGTTACGGCATCGCTGCCGTCAACACCACAGCGGGTGCCATCAGCACAGGCTTCCTGGGCGACATCGGACAGGAGCTCGCTTCTAACGCCTACTCACGCAAGCAGGAATACGAAGCCGACGAGGCCGCGTTCCAGTTCTGCATCACCAATGGCGTCGACCCCTTTGCCATGTATCACGCCCTCAATGTACTCATCGCCCTCAACGGCAACAGTGGCACGCAAAGCAAAGTGGCCCAGATGTTCGCCACCCACCCCGACAGCCAAAAGCGCGCCGCCCGCATCAAAGAGATGGCCGAGGCAGCAGGCTACAAGATGACCACGCCCAACAATTCCAACACCGGTGGCACCCAACCCACTGGTACCACCACGAAGCCCAAGACCGTCAAGCCCACACAGACAGGCGGCAACTCGGGTGATAGCGGCAACAGCAATGCCGGCACATCGGGCAAAGGCAAGACAGTGAAGAAAGGCTGAGCCTTGACAATGAATGAAAAAGCCGAGTTTCGACTCGGCTTTTTTTATTTCCGTTGGAACATTTGGGCCAAGGCCTTGAATTTACGTCCGCGCTCCTCGAAGTTCTTGTACTGGTCGTAGCTGGAGGCGGCAGGCGACAGCAGGCAGACATCACCCACTTTAGCATGGGCTGCGATGTAGGCGAAGGCGTCTTCCATGGTGGGATAATGATATTGAGTCGGCCCTTCGACAGGCTCAGGGACCTTGTTTATTAATTGCATCATCCTCTCCCCTGCCTTGCCTGTATATAATAGGTATGGCACAGGATTCCGTTTGAGATAGTCAGCCAAAGGCTGATAGTCGATGCCCCGGTCGAAGCCGCCGAGCAACAAGAAATCGACACGCCCAAGCGCCTGACAAGCCGAGATGGCCGCCTGCGGGATGGTGGAGATACTGTCGTTGACAAAAGCGACACCATCAAAAGTGCCCACGGGCTCCAAACGGTGCTCCAGAGGCTTGAAAGTATACAGATGCGGGATGAGTTCCCTGTAATCCACACCATAGGCATCGCAAGCCACCAAGGCCGCTTTGACGTTCTGATAGTTGTGCTCGCCTTTCAAAGGCAGGGCCGTACGATCGATGACATCGTCAAAGTCAAACAAAGAGAAGACCTTGTTGTTGACGAACAAGTCCAAGGCGTCGTTCAGCAAAGACTCATGAATAACGGCGGTGTCGTCCTCGCCCATGAAACGCAAGAGATTCAGTTTAGCCGCCTTATAACGCTCCATTGTGCCGAAATGGTCGAGGTGCTCCTCAAACACGTTGAGCAGCACACCCACACGCGGACTGTTATGGATATACTCCAGCTGGTGTGCCGAGAGCTCATAGACCACGACGCTCTCCGGCTTGATGTCATCCATAATGTCGAAACACGGGATGCCAATGTTACCTGTAAGGATGGCGTCACGCCCCGACGACTTCAGCAAATGATAGATCAAGCTGGTCGTCGTGCTCTTGCCTTTCGTGCCGGAGATGCCGATGGTTTGATTATGAAACTGGCTGAGGAATAAGTCAGTTTGCGAGGTAATCTCCACGCCTTTTGTGTCGAAGTCCTTCAACGAGATACCAGGCGTCTTGATAACGATATCGTAGTCGTAGATGGCTTCAAGATACTTCTCTCCAAAGTGATCCACGCCCTCCATCTCGTTCTTGTCGGCCACGGCAACGACCGCATCAGGAAGGTATTCCTTCAAGAAACGCAGTGTCGACCTGCCTTCACGGCCGAAACCTAGGACAAGGACGCGCTTTCCACGCAGACGATTGAGTATCAAGTCAAACATACAGGCGGGACTTTAGGATTTGTTCAAACTTCTCGGGCAGAAAATGCTCGTTGTTGAAACGATTGAGGATGTCTATTACACTCGGCCCTTCAACTCCTTCGACAAGCTCAGAAACCATCTCAGGGGCCTCATTTGTCGCAGTGAGACAGGCCCTCACCTCCTCCACTGTGCCCACACACTCGAAGGGTTTGACAGGTGCTGTGCCGTTCAGCTCTTCAAGGATGGGACGCAGGCTCTCGTCGGCCATCAAATCCTTGCCGAAGATGGCCGTCAATTTCTCCCTTGTGAGAAAAGGCGACAAGATAATCCAAGTGAAGAGGCACTTCGGGCAATGGCCGCACCACGAATCGGTCTTGCTGCCCACATTACAGCTGCGGAACACGGAATGATAGGCCTCACTCTGCGCAAACAGCTTGGCAATCTGCAATTCGCTCAAGGGTCGCAAGAAACTGAAATACTGTACATCGGCGCTCAGATTCTCGGCCACATAGTTTCTGAAGTCGCTCTCAAACTCAATAGACTTGCTGTATTGGTGGTTGATGTTGGTGCCAGGCACCGTCGACTCGTTGGCGCTGTTCTCATTCGACAGGGCGATGTATTTCGACCGGCTCCCGAACGCCACCAGTACGCTTATGAAGGCCAACAAAGCCGAGAAAGGCGTATGCCCGTTAAGGTAGCCCTCGGCGTTGAGTTGGAGCATCATCGGATCAAGCGTGCGGTTGATGACGACGAACTCGTTGTCGGCGTAGCCCGCAGTCTTCACGCAGTTCAAGGTGGCGCCACGAGGATTGACGATCATCGGGATGACGGCCATCTCGTCACGCAGGCTTTCCAAAGTAACCACAGAGTCTTTGCCTCCACCGATGGGGACAAGAGTTCTTTCTTTCAAGGGAAGCTCCACTTTCTCAAACGGATTCTCTCCTTTTGATTCTATCTCCATTAATTCCGCCTCCGACACCGTGATGCTATTCAGATAAAGGAACTCGCCCAGCCCATTGTAGTACAGTTTCTTCCAAAACGCTTTCTGCGCTTCTGTCACGGCGAAGGGCTTCACCACGACCCTCTTCGGGCAGGCGATTTTCCAATAGCTCACCAACTCGGTCATGCCGATTTGGAAGGCCAATGCCTGCAGCTGTTCCTCAGGGATGCTGTCCCAGCCGAAGAAGGGTCTTGCGGGGATTTCCAACGTCGGGCTGAAATGGTAATGGTCGTCAAGGTTGAAGTCGAAACACAGGCGCAAAACGCCGTCTTCACGCTTCACCGACTGACGTTCGAAGGTGAAGGTCGAGAACTCGCGACGCAAGGCGTCAAACTTGGATTGGTTGTCGGTGCGTTTCAAGGCTGGGGTCTTTTTATGCCACAAAAATACGAAAACTGGCTTGAATATCAGCCAAAAATCCTACTTTTGCGTTATGGATTTAGGAGAAAAGTTCGTCATCAAGAGCAATTCGTTGGAGCCGAAGCAGGGTAAAATCCTGATTTCCGAGCCTTTAATGAACGATTTCCACTTTGGGAGATCGGTTGTCCTGCTCATTGACCATGTGGAGTCGGAAGGCAGTTTTGGCATCATCATCAACAAGAAGATGGACATTACCGTCAGCCAGGCCGTCGACGAGTTCCCCGACTTCGAAGCGCCCGTGTATCTGGGTGGTCCTGTGGCCGACAACCAGCTTTTCTTCATCCACACTTTGGGTGACCTCATCCCCGAGACTTACCCCATCGTCGACGGGCTCTATTGGGGCGGCGACCATGAGACCTTGGCCACCCTGATCCACACAGGCATCGCCAATGAGAGCAACGTGCGCTTCTACCTCGGCTATGCCGGTTGGGAGGACGGACAACTTATCAGTGAGTTGGTGCGCAACTCATGGCTTGTCGGCGACATCACCGCCGAGCAGTATCTCACCACCCCGCCGGAAAAGATGTGGCAGGCCTTCGTCGACCGCATGGGACCCTCGTACGAGATGTGGAAGCATTTCCCAAAAGATTTCCAAGACAACTAAATAATCTTTTAACTTAATACTTCAAAAATGAGAATCGTAAACAAATTCTTCTCAACAAGAGCGTTGTTGTTTGTTGCGACAGCCCTCTTGGCGCTTGCTTCCTGCACACCCAAGGAGCAGAGCAAGTACAAGTACGAAACCGTGAAGGGCGACCTCACCGAAGCCCGCATCTACACCTTGGATAACGGCCTGACCGTTTATCTGAGCGTCAACAACGAAGAGCCGCGCATCCAGACCTACATCGCCGTGCGTACCGGCTCGAAAAACGACCCCGCCGAGACCACTGGCTTGGCCCACTATCTGGAGCACCTGATGTTCAAGGGCACGACCCACTTCGGCACCACTGACTACGAGGCCGAGAAGCCCTTCCTCGATGACATCGAGGCTCGTTATGAGCGCTACCGCACCCTCACTGACCCCGAGGAACGCCGTATCGCCTATCATGAGATCGACTCGGTGAGCCAGCTGGCCGCCCAGTATTTCATCCCCAACGAATACGACAAGCTCATGTCGACCATCGGCGCTGAAGGCACCAACGCCTACACCTCCGAAGACGTGACCTGCTACATTGAGGACATTCCCTCGAATGAAGTCGAGAACTGGGCCAAGATCCAGTCCGACCGCTTCCAAAACATGGTCATCCGTGGTTTCCACACCGAGCTGGAGGCTGTCTATGAGGAGTACAACATCGGCATCGCACAGGACAGCCGCAAAGTGTGGGAGTCGCTCAACGCCATGCTCTTCCCCACCCACCCCTACGGCACGCAGACCACCATCGGCACGCAGGAACACCTGAAGAACCCCAGCATCACCAACATCAAGAACTACTTCAACAAGTGGTATCGTCCCAACAACGTGGCCATCTGTATGGCGGGCGACTTCAACCCTGACGAGGTCATCGCTATTATCGACAAGTACTTCGGCGAGTGGCAGCCTGGCGACGACGTGAAACAGCCCGAATTCCCCGCTCTGGAGCCCATCACTACTCCTAAGGACACCACCGTCTATGGTCTTGAAGCCGAGAACCTCATGATCGGTTGGCGTTTCGACCGTGGCAACTCAATGCAATGCGACACCCTCGACATTATCGGCGACATGCTCAGCAATGGCACCGCTGGTCTCATCGACCTCGACATCAACCAACAGATGGCGATGCTTTACGCCTGGGGCGGTTTCAGCAGCAACCGCGACTATTCCAGCTTCATGATGGGTGGCTCGCCACGTCCGGGACAGACCCTTGAGGAAGCCAAAGACCTCCTCCTCGCCGAGATCGAAAAGCTGAAGGCCGGCGACTTCTCCGACGACTTGCTGCCTTCGATCCTTAACAACTACAAACTCAGACAATACACCGCCCTCGAAAACAATGCCAACCGCGCCCACATGTTTGTCAGCGCCTTTATTAATGAAGTGCCGTGGAGTCAACAAGTCGGCTATCTCGACCGTATTTCCAACATTACGAAGGAACAAATCGTGGACTTCGCCAACAAGCATTTCAACGACAATTATGTGGTGGTCTACAAGCGCCAAGGCGCCGACGAAAACCAGAAGAAGATCGACAAGCCCGCCATCACGCCTATCCCGGCCAACCGCGACTATGTGAGCAATTTCGTGGAAGAGGTGCAGGAGGCCGAAGTGCCTGCCATCGCTCCCCGTTTCGTCGACTTCCAGAAAGACCTGACCTTCGGAAAGACCGAGGCTGGACTGCCTTACATCTACGTGCAAAACAAAGAGAACGGCCGCTTCACGTTGAGCTTCCGCTATGAGTTTGGCGACGAGACCGACCTGCGCTATGACCTGGCAGGCGACTACCTCGAATACCTTGGCACCGACCAGATGAGCAACGAGGAAATCAAGCAGCATTTCTACAAATTGGCTTGCGAATACCACATCAGCGTGAGTCCCCGCAACATCACCGTCAGTCTGTATGGTCTGAGCGAAAACATGGCCGAGGCCTTGGCTTTGCTTGAGGATGTGATGCAGAACGCCCAACCCGACCCGATGGTGGCCGAGATGTGCATCCAGCAGTTAGAGAAGTCACGCATGGACGCCAAGCTGAACCAACGCAGCAATTTCAACGCCCTTGTGCAATACGGTGTTTATGGTCCTTACAACTCGCAGCGCAACCAGCTCTCCATCGAGCAGATGCGCCAACTCGACCCGCAAGAGCTTCTCGACCTCTTGAAGAACCTCAAGAACTACGAGCACACCGTGCTGTATTACGGCCCGATGACCGCCGAGGAGATGGCCAAGGCCGTCACCGAGAACCACCCGACCGTGGCTGAACTGCAGGCCGTACCCGAAGGCAAGCACTACGAGATGCAACCCACGCCCGAGAACGAGATCCTCATTGCCCCTTACGACGCCAAGAACATCTACATGCGCATGATCCACAACGAGCAGCGCGAATGGAATCCGGACGAGGCCGCCGTGAAGGCCCTGTTCAACGAATACTACGGCGGTGGCATGAACACCATCGTGTTCCAGGAGATGCGCGAGGCCCGCGGCTTGGCCTACAACGCCTTCGCGGCATACATGGAGCCGAGCTACAAGGACCAGAAGGAATACTTCTTCACCCACATCATCACCCAGAACGACAAGATGATGGATGCTGTCACCCATTTCTTGGAGATCCTCAACGAGATGCCTGAGAGCGAACAGGCCTTCGGCATCGCTAAGGAAGCCCTGACCAAGCGTCTGGCAAGCCAGCGCACCACCAAGTTCGGTCTCATCAACGCTTGGTTGAGCGCCCAGATGAAGGGCATCGACTACGACATCAACGAGCGCATCTACAACGCCTTGCCCGACCTCACCCTACAGGACATCGTGAAGTTTGAGCAGGAGCAGATGGCCAACAAGCCCTACCGCTATGTCATCCTCGGCAACGAGAAGGAACTCGACATGAAGGCCATCCAAGAGCTTGGCGCCATCAAGCGTGTGAGCACGGAGGAGATCTTCGGATATTAATGGGCTATGGCTTATGGCCTATGACAATGGCCGCCCCCTCAAATGGGAGAGCGGCCATTGTTTTGTTTATGACTGGCCATAGGCCATAGTCATAAGCCATAGTCACATCAATCCAGGCTGTCGCCCGATTCACCGTCGCCTTCCTTGGCTTGTTTCTCGAGTTCAAGTTTGCCGAAACGCAGTGTGAAGCCTGCCGAGATGTAGCGGCTGTTGAGCATCTTATTGGTGGCATCTTGAAGGTAATACGGGTTGGTGTTGGATGAGCCCGAACCGTATCTGGCGCCCCAGTTGAAGATGTCCTGCACGTTGACGAATACTGACAGACGGCGCTTGAAGAAGTCGCTGCGCAGACCCATATTGAGGAAATAACGCGCCTTGCGCTCGCTCATCAGGCTGATGGTAGGCGAGTTGTAGTTGGCCGAAGCGGTCAGCTGCAATCTGTCATATAGTTTTGCCCAAGTGTTGACGCGCACACTCCACGACCACTTGTCGTTTTGGTCCATCTTATGTTGGATGTTACCAAACTCGTCGACGCGATCATATTCCATGCGGTAGCCATAATTGTAAAGGTTGGCATACAGTCTCACATTGAAGAAGCCACTCGGACGATAGGTCATGTTGAGCGAGGTGCCGTAGCGCCACGAGGTACCCATGTTGTAAGGAATCGAGTAGCTGACAATACGGTCTAGATAGTCGTCGTATTCGGCATCGGTCAGCGAACTGATCTCATTGGTGCTCCAGCGACCGTAAGCCTCCAAACCGATATTGCCGAAACGCTCGAAGAACTTCTGCCAGCCCGCCTCCATACTATGGGTGAACGAGTCTTTCAACCCATTTGGATTTCCAACGGAGTAGTTATTGTCACCATAATTGCGGAAGCTGGTAACTTGGAGGTAATCGGGAGCGGACATGCGCATGGTATAGTTAAGTTTCCAGTTGTGCATGCTTTCCGTGCGATACGTGAGGTGGATGGAGGGGCGCAAATGGATGTGCCAATACGTGCTGTCGTCTGCAAAAGGCGTGTTGCTAAAGGCGTAGCTCATGCGTTCCGATTCCAGCCCTAATCCCGTACTCAGGGTGAAACCGCCCCAACGGTGGGTCCAGTTGACATCACCTCCAATGTCCGATTCGGCTTCCTGAAGATGATAGGTGCGCAAGGTATCCACCAAGATGCCAATGGTGTCGTTGTATCGGTCGTAATCGTTGTCAGTTTTTCGATGCTCAACTTGGAAACCGTAACTCAGTTCTCCATTTTCGCTGTAGGGACGGTTATAACGCGCATCAAAGTCGACTCCATAGTTGTTGGCATTCGTTAGCAAATAACGGTGCTCGTCAAGGTCTGTATAGACGTCATACATTCGGTTGTACCATTGCTCGTTGGCATTGTTGGAACGTCTCGCGTTGAGCCCGATACGCAAGTTGTGGCCTTCGTTGTCGAACTTTTTGGTGTAGTCGGTGCCAATATGGCCAAAAATCGATCGGTTTTCATAGTCGACCTTGGTTTGGTCGGCAAAAAGTTGCGAATAGGAAGGGACGGAGTCCAAATAATAATAGGTCTGCCGTTCATTACGAAGGCTGTTGTTTTTAGCGAGGTTATAGAAACCGCCGGCATCGACAGAGATGTCGCTGGTGCTGTCAATCTCGTAATTGACGTTCATGAACACATTACCAGAGCCTCTTTTGTTGCTGCCGGTTTGGCTAACGGTGTCGGCCCAAGTCACTTCATATTCTCCGAGGGTCTCGGCATCACGACGTCGTAGAGCCCATGAGTCGGAAGCATTTTCTTGGTTGCTGTAGCGTCCCGAAGCGAAGAGGTTGATGCTCAGTTTCTCCTTCTTCCACATATAGCTGACCCACGGCGAGACAAAAGGCTGGTTGGAGCCGTTCACACCGAAACTGACGAACTGGTTGCTCTTGATGTGCGCCGAAGTCACGATGTTGATGACCGCCTCGGCATCAGTGGCATATTTGGCCGAGGGGTTGGTGATGGTCTCGATGCGCGCAATGGCGTTGGCAGGCAAGGTCTGCAGATATGTCTTCAGGTTCTCCTCAGTGAGCTTCGAGGGCTTGTCGTTGACCCAGATCTCAACACTCGAAACACCACGCAGCGTGATGTTGCCTTCCACGTCGACCTCCACGCCAGGCGCGTTCTGCAAGGCATCCTCGGTAGTACCCGTCTGGATGGACGGGTCCTCGCTGACGTTATAGATCAGCTTCTCGCCCTCCATGGCATACAAGGGTCGCTCGGCCGCCACCGTAACCTCGCCGATGGACGTCACGCCCGGATTGATGCGCAAAGTGCCAAGGTTGACGTTATTGGTCACAGTGAACGGATGCATATAACTCTCATAACCGATGGCAGAGACACGCAATACGAAAGAACCTTGTGGCACGTCGGTGAGCTCGAAAACACCATCCATATTGCTGATGCCGCCTTTGACCAACTCCATATCGATGGAGTCGAGCACTGCCACATTGACGTAAGGCATATACTCCCCCGTCTTGGCGTCGCGCAGGACACCGACCACTTGGAAAGTGTCGCCCTCACGCACCTTCTTCTTTTGCTTTACAGTGGGCATATTACCTTCATTCTGGCCCCACTGACGATCACCGCCGAAAGGAGGTCTTCCTCCTGGGGGACGACCGCCCGGAGGACGGCCACCGGGAGGGCCTCCACCTGGGGGCTGGGCAATACATAATAAGGTCGAAAAGACCAGTAAGAAAGAGAACAAAGCTCTTAATGGAAATGTTTTCTTCATCGTCGTAAAAATAAGTGCGCAAAGGTAAAAAAAAGTGTACTTTTGCAACGCTTTTACCACAATAAACGTACCAATTTACACGATGAACACCTACAAACACGAAGTGAAATATTACGAGTGCGACCGCATGGGCGTGACGCACCACTCCAACTATGTTCGTTTCATGGAAGAGGCCCGCGTTGACTGGCTCGACCAACTGGGCTTCGGTTTCGAGAAAATCGAAGCAGAGAACGTCTTTTCCCCTGTTGTGTCAATCTCTTGTGAATACAAACACCCTACCACCTTCAAGGACATCATCGACATTGAGGTGAGCATCAGCAAGATGAGTGAGATGAAGTTTGAGTTCGACTATACAATGCGCTCCAACGGAAAACTGGTCTGCCTCGGCCATAGCGTCCATTGTTTCATTGAAAACGGCCGCCCCGTGGCCATCTCCAAGCGCCTGCCGGGGTTTTACCAATCGTTAAAAGAATATCTGTCAGACAAATAACAAATAAAGACTTCCCTTAATTCCGATATTTTCAGCAACCCTAAAGGCCTGAAACACATGAGCCGATGCTAGCATGCTAACATCGGCTCATGATATGCAAACGAAGCCGTTTATGGTCGTTATTCGCAGTTTTCTTCACGCCATTTCTCTGACATCTGATTTGCGATTTCCTCTTTTTCTTCACGAATAGCCGCATATTCCGCGTCGCTCAACGATGCGGAAAGAGTGTAATTGAGTTCCAAATCCTCCGCGCCTGCCATTTTCATCAACTCCGTGTGAACCGCTATTTCTCCCTTCTCTTTGTCAAATTTGGCATCATCGCAAATTGCAACAAAGTGCAATGAGTTGTCAAGAACATTGACGTAAAACAGGAGCGCTGTTTCCATTTCGAACGAGCATTCAGTATGGATGACGAAGAACAATCGGTCACCCATAAGCTCCGATCCTCTATAATCCATGCTATAGCAATGATTAAAGCTTGGTTCCTCTGCGTCTTCGACGAGTTCGCCCCATAACAAATAATCATTGAGTCTCTCCGTCTCGGGCAGGAGGGATTTGGTTTCGTTCGTCGCATAATCGTGCATCACGATATTGTTGATAGGATTGGTGCCGTAATCTTCTTGATTGGGGTCAAGATAGAAAACTTTCTGGACGATGGTATCTATTCTCTCGGCAATAATAGTATTGCTTTGGTCTAAAGTCGCCTTGTATTCAGCGGCAACCTTTTCAAATTGGGCGGTTTTGCTTTCGTTTGAATCGCATGAAACCACCATGCTCATCATAGTCGCGGCACACAGCATCAATGCCGCCGTTTTTAATGCTTTTTTCATTTTTGTGAGTTTTATTATTGAGATGGTTAATGTTATTAATCTTGGATGGGATACGCCTCGTACAAGATGTCGTGCAAAGCCGTCCTGATGCCCTGTCGCGCCAACTTGTTGGGGTCGGTGTTAGGATAGACGCGATTCGACAAAAAGATGATGAGTGTCTTGTTCTCGGGATCAGCCCAGACGAAAGTGCCCGTAAACCCAGTGTGTCCATAACCTTTCATCGAGCCCGACTTGGACGCCGTGCTTGAGCCTTTCTTGTTGATGGGCAATTTGTCGAAGCCGATGCCACGACGGTTGTCGTTGCTGGAGGCAAACGGCGCCTTGGTGAAATAGCGCACCGTCTCGGGCTTTAGGTATTGCACGCCTTGATAGGTGCCTTCGTCAAGAAACATCTGCATAAGAACAGCCAAGTCGTGGGCGTTGGCGAACAAACCCGCATGGCCAGCCACGCCACCCATCATAGCGGCGGCCTGGTCGTGCACATCACCCCAGATGAGTTGCTTACGGAAGATAGTGTCGTTCTCGGTCGGGGCGATTTGATCACGGGTGAAGTGGTTGAGCGGCTGATAGCAGATGTGCGACAGGTTCATCGGCATATAGAACTTCTCGTTCAAATAGTCCTCGATGCTCTGATTGGTAATCAGTTTCACAATCTTCGGCATGTAATAGAACCCCATGTCGCTGTAGAGGTATTTCTTCTTCCCTATCGGGGTCTTCGACACGGAGTCGAAGATGCGGTCGGGATAGTCGCTGACGAGATAGAGGTTCTCCGCCACCCTGAGGTTGTGGCTCTCGTCCATCTCGTCGCTGTAGAACTCGTCCATCGGTCCATCCTCGTCAACGGTCACCTTATAGAAAGGCACCCATGCCTTCAATCCCGCTTGGTGAGTCATAATGTCGATGAGTTTGAGCTTGCCATGGGTCTTGCCCTTCAGGTAAGGAAAGAAATCAGCCAAGGTCTTGTTCAAATCGATGAGGCCGTCGTCATACAGTTTCATGACAGCCAAGGTGGAAGCGAAGATCTTGGTGCACGAGGCGATGTCGTAGAGGTCGTCGGGCTGTACCTTGTGGCCGCCGCCATAGGTAAAGTGGCCGAAGCACTTGTCGTAGACCATCTTGCCGTCTTTCATCACCACAATCTGGCAGCCCGGATAGGCGCCGTTGCGGATGCCCGCCTTGGCCACCGAGTCGAGACGATGCGCGTACTTCTCCCCCAACTCTCCCGAAGGGTTTTGCTCAATCGATTCGCTATTAATAACCTCTCCCGTTTTAGGCATCTCTTTAGCAGGCAGTTCCTTTGAAGGCAGGATATGCATTTTCTTTACTGGCGCTCCCATCACGATGCCATCGCCGCAACTGAACTTGTTAACCGAGACCGGCAAGGTGCCATGAGGCTCCAAATCGCCCGACAGCAGCTTCACCACGGCGTTGACGGCAGGCACCTCGTCCTGATAACCCACCACCAGGCCTTTCACGCTGTTGTTGATGCGGAACATGTCCAAGGCGTAGGGACAGGCAAAAAGGTTGAGGATCACGTCGTTTTGTGCCACCAAACGGTTGAAGAACTTCACCGTCTCATCGTTGATGCCATAGTTCTTGTTCGCGAACATTGTTGTCTTCTCTATGCTGACCACCACGATGTCGTAAGCCTCCAGCTCCTTGAGCCAAGCCGCTGACTTGGTGGCGATTTCGTCTTTCTTCACCACGAATGACTTGGTGCTGTAGCCATGCTCGATGAGGCCGTTGTTCACGTCGTTTTTCGTGTTGCCGATGGTGACCACGGCAATCTTCTTATTGTTGACCAAGGGGATGACGTTGCCGTCGTTGCGCAACATCGTAATCGCTTCATCATAAAGCCGTTGGCGCAAATCGATATAGGCTTCTTTCTTCAAGTCGCTCATCAGGTTGGCGGTCGAAACGGCCTTGTAGTTGTTGAGTCCAGCGCGGTATTTGTAGCGCAGGATCTTCTTGCAACTCTCCTCCACACGGGCTTCCACCTCGGGGTCGCGTTCCGCCGCCGCCTTGATGGTTCTGATGGCAAAAGGCACATCATGGGGCAGGATAAGGACGTCATTGCCAGCCATGAAAGCCACATAAGGCACGCTGTCGTTACGAACTTTCTCCGACACGCCCTTCATGTCGAGGCCGTCGGTGAAGATAAGGCCCTCGAAGCCCATCTCGTCCTTAAGCAAGTCGGTGACCACACCATACGACAGCGACGAGGAGGTGTTCTTCACCTTCTCGATGGCAGGGAAATACAGATGTCCTACCATGGCGCCATTCACGCCGTGTTCAATCATATAACGGAACGGCGCCAGCTCGATGTCACGCACCTCCTCCATGGTGCGGGTCACGGTAGGCAGAGTCAGATGCGAGTCGGTCGAGGTGTTGCCATGACCCGGGAAATGCTTCATTGTGGTGGTCAAGCCCTTGCTCTGCATACCGAGGGCATAGGCGGTGGCCTTCTCGCCTACCGTCTGCGGGTTCTCGCCGAAGCTGCGCATCCCGATGATAGGGTTAGCGGCGTTGGAGTTGACGTCGGCCACAGGAGCGAAATTGACGTGGATACCCATGCGCTGGCACTGCTCGGCCACCTGCTGCCCCATCTCATACAGCAGGTTGTCGTCGCCAATGGCGCCCAAGGTCATCTGATAGGGGTACGACAAGGTCTTGTTGACACGCATCCCCAATCCCCATTCCGCGTCGATGGAGACCATAAGCGGTGTCTGCGCCATGGCCTGCCAATCGTTGGTCTGCTTTACCTGCGCCTCGGCGTCAGCGCGGAAGAAACACACCCCGCCGATGTTGTACTTCTTGATGTACTTCTCCACGTTGGCGTCGAAAGGCTTGTCGGGATTGTTGGCGCGCATGCAGATGAGCTGTGCCACACGCTGCTCCAAAGTCAGGCTGTTGTACACTGAATCCACCCAGCGAGACTCCACGTCCTGGGCCTTGATCTGACCCACAAAAACAAGGGCCAACAATCCGAAAATGATACTCTTTTTCATAGTCATAAAATATTATTTTTTAGTTAGATAATGTATTTCATTTTAACCAATGCTTTAAATCATCCCAATCGTAGGGTTTGTATATGATTTTTTTGTTTTCGTCCAACAAGAAGACCGTAGGCGTCGAAGTGATATGGTAGTCTAAAAAGGCCTTGCCCTCCCAACGCATAGTGTCATAGAAATGATATCCTGGCAGGCGCATCTTTCTCACCGCCTGAGCCACATCGTCTTGATCCTCCGCCAAGGCGAAGGTGACAAGTTCATAGTCCTTCTTCAGGTTCAGGTGTCGTCGTATCTGCGTCAAGAACTCATGGCAGTACTCACAGTCCGTCGACCAGAAGACAACAAGGGTACGTCGCGCCTCTGAAACATAGAGGTTATAGGGCTTGTCATCAATGGTAACACCGGAATAATCCGGCGCCTTTGAACCTACTCTCACCTTTTGGTATGGCTCGACGATGGAGTCCAAACGCATGCCCTGTTCCACGGTTATCTCGCCTTCCGCCAATTGCGGGTAGTTCAAGAGATAATCCGTCACCGCCTCGCGTCCCAGACCGGCATAGCCATGCAAGGCAAAGCCGAGCACGTACTCATACATCCTCATGTTGACCTTGGCTTTACCAAGAAGGACACTCAGGCCTTCCACCGACAGGCTGTCAAAACGTCGCTCGTCGCCGTCGGTGAAAGAATAGAAAAACGCCACCATCTGATCATCCAACGCTTTGGATCCTATCAAGGTTGTGTCGTTGAAATCCACCTCGTCCCAATAGGCCGACATCGCCTCGTTTTGTGCTTGTACCGATTGGGTCACAAGCACAAAAACCATCAGAATTACGATGTGGATTATCTTTTTCATTCTCTGTTTCTTATATTGTTTTATTACAAGTCTAACTTTAACTGAATCGCCATGTTAAACGTCATGCGGTGCAAGGGGGTTGTGCCGTAGTCAGCGATGGCTTGTTTGTGTTCAGGAGTCGGATAGCCCTTGTTCTTTTTCCAATTGTAAACGGGATATTGCTCTCCATATTGTTGCATCATCATGTCACGGGTTGTCTTAGCCAGGATGGAAGCCGCCGCGATGGCTTGGTATTTGGCGTCGCCGCCCACGATGCAGACATGTTTCACCTTCTTATAAGGGTTGAAACGGTTGCCGTCGATGAGCAGCAGCTCAGGCTGTATCGTCAGCTGGTCCAAGGCCCTGTGCATAGCCAAAAAAGAGGCGTTAAGGATGTTGATTTCGTCAATCTCCTGAGCCGTCACGATGCCAATGCCATAGGTCAAAGCCTCGTTCATCACCAACTCGCGAAGTTTCATCCGTTTTTTCTCCGTAAGTTGCTTTGAGTCATTGAGTTCTGGATAGTCGGCATCCTTCTTCAGTACCACCGCCGCCGCCACTACGGGGCCGGCTAGACACCCACGGCCCGCCTCGTCGCATCCCGCCTCAATCTTGTCCGAGTATTGTGTGAGCAATGCCATGGTTTACAGGATTCGGAAGTAATACTTGTTGGCGAAGACTAAGATAAGGAACAGGACCAGAAGCAAATTGGCCCATCCCGTGTTGCCCATATAGGAAAAGGCATAAGCATAGAGGACCGACAGCACGAGGAAGAACAATCCGTGCATCAACGGGTTGCCGCCCAAGAACAGGAGGAAGACGGCAAAAACGAGCATAATGACCGTCATGGAAATCTTGGTGCGCACCGCCACGGTCTTCTCCAATCCAGCGCTGCCACCACCAAAAAGTGAGACCACCGCTCCCGCAAGCAACAAAACCAACAATACGATGGTCTTATAGTTGAAGCCAGCCACCGACAGACGGAAGTTGGCGAAATAATCGACATAGCCCTGCCCCACCGTACGGAAATCGCCGAACAGGAAGACAGCGGTGAAATAAAGGAAATAGACCAACAGAAAACCCAAGACAGGGATCAGCATCAGGCGAAGTGAGCCTTTCTTGGCCCTGGGAAGCACGATGAACGACCAAACCACCAGCAAGATGGCCGGGAAATAGCACATCGACGCCAAGGCAATCAGCACACCGGCGTTCAACAGGCTGATCTCGGGTTTAGGCGAGAGGTCCACCTCGAAGAAAGAGCGCAGCATCAGGATGATGAACAAAGTCGCCAAAGCGAACGGATAGAACTGCGTCTGGGTACAGGTAAGACTCATGAGCAGGACGAAGACAAAAGCACCCATCGTGCCAACCTTGCCCGTGATTTGGTTATTAATGAGTATCGCATTGAAGATCAAGGCCTCAAACACTATCAAGAGAAAGGCGATCGTATGTTGCAGTATGGGTGAAAACCCAATCAAACCATCGATGAGATTGAAGAGCGGCGTCACAGGAGAATCCAGCCCCATGGCGTTCTTCCCCGAGAGGAAGGCAGGCACCCACAGGGCGATGGCCAGCAGCGCGATCACCACATACTGAATAGCATAACTCTGTCTGAAGAACTTGATCATTGCATTTTCATTAAGTCGAGTCCGATGTCGTGGCGGTAGTTGACGCCGTCAAAATGAATCTTTTCCGCCTCACAATAGGCGATGCCTCTTGCCTCTTCGATGCTGTTGCCGTGAGCCGTCACCGCGATGACGCGACCACCCGAGGTAACCACTTGGTTTTCGGCATCAAATGCCGTTCCCGCATGGAATGCCACCACGTCGTTCAGCGCATCCAACCCACTCATGACCATGCCTTTCTTGTAGGCTTCGGGATAGCCGCCCGAGACCAGCATCACCGTGACAGCGGTCTTGTCGCTCTTGGCGTAATGCACCTCATGGAGACGTCCGTCAGCGCAGGCATCGAGCAGATCGGCAAAGTCGCCCTCGATACGGGTCATCACAGCCTCGGTCTCGGGGTCGCCCATGCGAACATTGTACTCGATGACGTAAGGGTTGCCGCCGTCGTTCATCAAACCCAAGAAGATGAAACCCTTATAGTCGATGCCTTCGGCTTTCAAACCCTTGAGGGTTGGCTTCACGATGCGTTCCTCCACCCTGCCAAGAAACTCGGGAGTGCAGAAGGGCACAGGCGAGACGGCGCCCATGCCGCCCGTGTTGAGACCCGTGTCGCCGTCGCCGATGCGCTTGTAGTCCTTGGCCTCGGGCAGCAGCACATAGTGCTCGCCGTCGGTCAGCACAAAGACAGAGACCTCAATACCTTTGAGGAACTCCTCGATGACCACAGTGGCCGAGGCGGCGCCGAACTTTCCTTCAAGCATCTTGCCAAGTTCATCTTTTGCCTCCTGCAGGTCGTTGAGAATCAGCACACCCTTGCCTGCGGCAAGACCATCGGCCTTCAGCACATAGGGGGCCTTAACGCTCTCGAGGAACTTCAAGCCCTCGTCGAGGTTGTCCTTGTTGACCTTGAAGCACTTGGCCGTCGGGACGCCATACTTCTCCATGAAGTCCTTGGCGAAGGCCTTGCTGCCTTCCAGCTGGGCGCCACGGCGGTCGGGACCGATGATCTTCACGCCTTTCAGCGCCTCGTCACCCTTGAAGAAATCGACAATGCCGTCGACCAGGGGCTGCTCGGGGCCGACCACGACAAGATGGATCTCTTGTTTTAAGCAGAAGTCTTTTATCGCTTCAAAGTCGGAGAGTTTTATATTGACGTTGACACCCACCTGAGCTGTGCCGGCGTTACCGGGAGCGATGAAGACAAGGGCGCCTTCGCTCTGCGCCAGCTTCCAAGCCAAAGCGTGTTCTCGACCGCCAGAGCCGAGCACCAAGATGTTTCGTTTCACAGCGGTGATATGATGTCCAATACTCGTTTTCCAATCGACAGCTTCTTTACTATTGTCAGCGGGATGCATTACTATTATTGCCATATCTTATTCGTTTATTGCTTTCATTAATGATTTCCAAATATCGTCGGCCGCCTGGACCCACGAGAAGTCCTTAGCTCTTTCTCGTCCTTTCTCTATCAGGGTCTCACGCACATTCTCGTCAAGCATCTCTGTCATGCCCTCGGCGATGGAGGCTTCGCTGAACGGGTCGACCAACAGGGCCGCGTCATCGGCCACCTCGGGCATAGAGGTCACGTTGGAGGTGATGACCGGTGTATCGCACCTGAACGCCTCTAATATCGGGATGCCGAAGCCCTCAAAATAGGACACATACACTGACGCCAAGGCCGCCGCCGTCACCTTGTGTAGGTCTTCGGCACTCAGGCGTCCGGCGAAAACGACCTCGTCCTTGAAACGCATCGCGCTGTAGGCCTTCTCGATGGGCTCCGACCACCAACGCTTCTCCCCTACGATCAACAGCTTGACGTTAGACGGCGTCTGGCTCTTGAACAAGTCGAAAGCCGTGAACAGCCTTGCCAGGTTCTTACGCGGATGCAGCGAGCCCACGAACATGAAATAGGGATTGCCGTCCGTGTATTGGGCACGCACGGCCTCCTGCTCCTCGTCAGTGATAGGGGCGAACTTCTCATTCACGCCGTTGTAGGCCACGTCGATCTTCCCGGGGTCGATGCCGTAGCAGTCCACGATGTCCTGCTTCGAGAACTCCGATACCGTCACGATGCGCTTCGCCTTGCGGGCAAACTTCGGGAAGTATCTCTTATAGTGCCACAGATGGATCTTCGGCATATCCTTCGGGAAATGCTCGAAGTTAAGGTCGTGGAACTGCGTCACTTGAGGCACGTCGGAGCGCAGGCTCAGATAGCCGTCTGGGGAAAAGAACAAATCGGGTTGTATCTTCTTCAGGGCCTTCTTCACCGAGAACTCAAAGAACCAGATGAACAGGAAGGGATGGCGCGCCTGCGGAAACAGCGTTATGGGTTTCACGTTGTCACCGAAGACGAACATCGGATCGGGCTCACGGTCGAAGAGGAAGTAAAACTCCACCTCGGGATGGTCCTTCACCATACGACGCAAAGTCTCATAGGCCACCCAGCCGATGCCTTCCAACTTGTCTTTCAGCAACAAGCGTGTGTTTACAGCGATTTTCATGATTGTGAGATAGGCAGGACCTGCCTGCAATTTTAAAAGGCAAAGATACGAAAATTGGCATTATTTGTTTACTTTTGCCCAAAATAAACTTTGAAAACATGAAGAAATCTTTTGTCTTAGCCTTACTGCTCGGTATCATCACGCTCGGCCATGCGAAACCGCAAATCAACGGCGTAAGTTTCCCTAGAAACGTCGGCCTTTTCGGCCTATACGAGATCTCGTTCCAGATGGGAAACTATTCCAATCCCTATGACCCGGCGGTCATTGACGTCTACGCCGAGTTTACCGCCCCTGACGGACAGGTAATGAAAGTCAACGGCTTCTATTACGAAGGCTACCGATTCGAGAAATACAAAGACTACGAGAAGGCCCAAGCCGAATCACGCAACAACGGCTGGAAGGTGCGTTTCACCCCCAACCAGGAAGGCGTTTGGCGTTTCACCCTGCGCGCCACCGACAAGAAAGGAAGCGTCAGCATGAACTCGAACGGTTCCTCCGTCTTCACTTTCACCTGCGACGCGGTGCGTTCAGCCACAGGATTCATCACCAAGGCCAACAGCCGTTATCTCAAGCGCGATGTCGTGACGAACGGGCAGCGGAAAAGCCATTCTTTCTTCCCCATCGGTCCCAATGTGGCATGGTACACCTGCAAGTCATACTATAACTTCGCCACACCTTATGGCATTTATGAGTACGAGCACCGCATCGACTCGTTGGCTGGACGCGCCAATTTCATGCGTATCTGGCTCAACAGGCCACAATATCTGTCGCTCTATGGAGCAGAGTACACTCAAACCACCGGCAACACCCCCACCCTATATTTCGACAACACCCTCAACCAAAAAGACGCCGCCGAGCTGGACTACATCATTGAATATGCCGCCAAAAGAGGCATCTCCATCATGCCGTGTATCTTCACCTTCGGTGACTTCAAAGAAGACCACGAACACGACGGAGAACTTGAAAAATACCCCGCCGACTGGCGTACCAACCCTTACAAGACCGTGCTGGGGCTGAAGACGCCGACAGATTTCTTCACCGACAAGGAAGCCCAACGCATTGCCCGCAACCTCATCCGTTACATCGTCGCTCGTTGGGGCTATGCCACAAACATCGTTGCCTGGGAGTTGTGGAATGAGATCTCCAACATGGACTTGGACAAGAATAAGTTCGATCAATACTGCACCGTCGTCAGCAAATGGCACGGCGATATGGCGCAGCACATCAGAGCCAACGACCCCTTCCATCACCTTATCACCACGTCCACAGGCTACGAGTCAGACGGCTACCTGTTTAGCCGTATCTACCATGACATGGACATCGTGCAGAAACATAAATACTTCAATTTTCAAAAGGCCAAGTCGAAAGAACAAGTCTCTCACCAGTTGTATCTCTTCAGCCTTGAGGCCCGAAAAGTCTATCCCGACAAGCCCTTTTTCTTCGGCGAGTTCGGCTTCGGCAGTTCCAACTCACAGCGATACTTGGAGAAAGATCCTTATGGCATCGACCTACACAACACCTTATGGTCCACCCTCTTCTCAGGCACAATAGGCTCCGCTTCGTTTTGGCAATGGTCGGCCCTCGAGAAATGTGGCACTCATGGCATCTTCAAGCCCATACTCACCTTCAGCAAGGGTATGCCCATCCTTTCATCGACTTTCGAGCCTCGCACAACGGGCGAACACAACAAGACGGCCAAACACATCGTTACCTTCCCCAATGGCCTTGAGACCTATTACATGGTCAACGCTGCCGAAGACACACTATACGGCTGGAGCCAAGACACAGCCTTCACCTACCAATCGCTGCGTCACCTTACCGACAAGGAGGGCAACAACGGGCATTTCAAAGACGACGGTGTGGTCGATGCCAAAGGCTATGTATATACCCTGAATGCCAACAAACGCCCACGTCCCAGCTCTCGAAACAACAACATCACCCTGTCCATCACCAAGCAGCCTGTCGGAACAAAATATCTCGTGAGATGGTATGACTCGGAAACGGGATACGAGCTTGTAGCCGAAAAAACCTATGCCGTGGTAGAAAAGGGCAACAAACTATCGTTCGAATTTCCTTCCTCCATCCGTGAGAGACGCCGTATCAACAACACTTTCGGCGACGCGGTATTCGTCCTCACCGTCGACCGCGACGGCATAAAAAATGGCGGCATCATGAACAATGCCGCCAATGGGGAAAAGAGGATTCGCGCCAAGAAAGGCGTCTTCCGTCAATAACGATAGATGTCCGACTTGTAAGGTCCCTCGACAGGAACGCCGATGTAGTCGGCCTGCTTCTGCGTGAGCTTGGTGAGTTTCACGCCGATCTTCTCGAGATGCAGACGGGCGACTTCCTCGTCCAAATACTTGGGCAGGCAGTACACACCCACTTTATATTGTCCGCGCTTCTCCCAGAGGTCCATCTGGGCCAAAGTCTGGTTGGTGAACGAATTGCTCATCACGAAGCTGGCGTGGCCCGTGGCGCAACCCAGGTTGACTAAACGGCCTGAGGCCAACAGGAAGATGCAGTGACCGTCGTCGAAGACGTACTTGTCGACTTGCGGCTTGATGTTGATCTTCTCTTTCAAATGCTCGGTCTTCTCGAGGCGGTCCACTTGGATCTCATTGTCGAAGTGGCCGATGTTGCACACGATGGCCTGGTCCTTCATCTGCAGGATATGCTCCAGCGTGATGACATCGCAGTTGCCTGTGGTGGTGACGAAGATGTTGCCCTCCTTGACGGCCTCTTCCATCGTGGTCACCTCGAAGCCTTCCATAGCGGCCTGCAAGGCGCAGATGGGGTCGATCTCGGTGACGAGGACGCGGGCGCCATAGCTCTTCATGGAGTGAGAGCAGCCCTTGCCCACCTCGCCGTAACCACACACCACGACAACCTTACCGGCGATCATCACGTCGGTGGCGCGCTTGATGCCGTCGGCCAACGACTCGCGGCAGCCGTATAGGTTGTCGAACTTCGACTTGGTCACCGAGTCGTTCACGTTGATGGCAGGCACCAGCAGCTCGCCGCGCTCATGCATCTGATACAGACGGTGCACGCCCGTGGTGGTCTCTTCCGATACGCCCTTCCAACCCGCCACGACGGTATGCCAGAAGGTGGGGTTCTCCTTGTAGGTGGCCTTGATGACGCTCATCAGGGCTCTCTCCTCTTCGCTACCCGTGGGAGCGTCAAGGAGTTTGGGGTCGTTCTCACAGGCATAGCCTTTGTGGATCAGCAGAGTGGCATCACCGCCGTCGTCCACGATGAGGTCCGGACCCGTGCCGTCGGGGAAAGTGATGGCGCGTTTGGTGCACCACCAATAGTCCTCGAGGGTCTCGCCCTTCCATGCAAAGACGGAGGTGCCCGTCTCGGCGATGGCAGCGGCGGCATGATCTTGCGTGGAGTAGATGTTGCAGCTGCACCAGCGCACCGTGGCGCCCAACTCGACAAGGGTCTCAATGAGGCAGGCCGTCTGGATGGTCATGTGCAACGAGCCCATGATCTTGGCGCCCTTCAACGGTTTCGTGTCGCCGTATTTCTTGCGCAGCGACATCAGGCCGGGCATCTCGTGCTCCGACACTTCAATCTCTTTGCGTCCCCAAGCGGCCAAGCCCATGTCGGCCACAAGATAAGGGAGCTTATTGTCTAAAAGTCTGTTATCCATATAATTATATTTTGAATACTTTCTATAAATGAAGGTGCAAAATTAAACATTTTTTCGACACTCTCGCAAGGATTATCGTATTATGCCAATCACTTCGCTCTCCAGAAGCTACGCGTGAAGAGCAGCAGGATGGTGAAGATCTCGAGACGACCCACCAGCATGTCGAACGAGAGCAACCACTTGGCAAAATGCGGGATGGCGTCAAAATTGCCGCTGGGGCCTGTGATGCCCGAGCCCGGACCATAATTGCTGAAACATGTCAGAAACGAGATGGCTGACTCCTCAAAGCCCATACCCGAGGCGGTAAGAGCCACCACGTTGACCATGAAGAGCAGGATGAACAGCGAGAAGAACGACAGCACGCGCTTCAGCGCCAGATCGTCGACAGTCTGACCCGATACCTTGACGGTATAGACACTCGACGAATGCAGGAGCTCGTAGATGGTCTTCTTCATATACCTAAGCAACACGATGACACGCACCATCTTGATGCCACCGCTGGTGGAGCCCGCACAGCCGCCCACGACCATCATGAGCACTGTGGGGATAAGGAATAGGCGGCCCCAAGTGTCATAGTCGTAATTACTGCTCTGGAAGCCCGTGTTCGACAGCAAGGCTACCACATGGAACAACGAGGTGCGGATACGGTCCCACCACGTCTGTGGATGCGAGGCGAGCTGCTCCTCGGTGAAGATGTCGAAACGCGGGGCGAAATAGAAACGCAGCACAAACAACGCCCAGAACACCACGATAGCAATCAGATACCACCGCAGCTCCTCGTTACGCTTGATGACATCAATACGGCCGCTAAACAAGAAATGGAACATGGCGAAGTTGATGCCCGAGAGGAGCATAAACAACACGCAGATGTATTCGATGTAGTTGGACTGGAAGTAGCCGATACTGGCCTGGTGCGTGCTGAAGCCACCCGTGGCGATGGTGGTAAAGGCATGACACACGGCGTCGAACTTGTCCATCGGGCCGAGGTAATACGCGATAGCGCAGAGCAGCGTCAAGACAATATAGATGGTCCACAGCAGACGCGAGGTGGCGCCCATGGTGGGGGCCAACTTCTCGACACTCAGGCCCGGTGCTTCGGCGGCAAAGAGAGAGACCTTTTTAGAGCCTTTGGCCACCGAGGGAATGAACGCCAAGGTGAACACCACAACTCCCAAGCCACCCATCCATTGCATCATGCTGCGCCAGAAGAGGATACCATGAGGCTGCAGGTCGATATTGTCGAGGATAGTGGCACCCGTGGTCGAGAAACCCGACATGGTCTCAAAGAAGGCGTCGGTGACATTGTCGACCGTGCCATACATAAGGAAAGGCAGCATGCCGAATACAGAGAACAGCACCCACGAGAGGGCCACGACCATGAAAGAGTCGCGAATCTGCAACGGCGTTTTCTTGTTCGACCTTCCGATATTATAGAGCAGCAGGCCCACGGCGCCTGTCAACGCGGCGGTGAGGAGGAAACACCGCACGTCGGTCTCCCCTGCCACGCGCTGATAGTGGAAGGCCACCGCCGCCGTCAGCAGCAGCGCCGCCGTCTCAATCAGCAACAGGACACCAAATAGCTTGCTTTTCATTTGTTATTCTTTTTTTGATTGCCGGGCAACGAGACGCGAGACTACGCAACTACGTGTCGCAGGCCAACTCTAAACTCTCAACTCTACACTCTCAACTCCAAGGCTGGGCCCAGCCGTCGCCGTAGTCGAAGTCGTCGTCATCGCCGTCCTCGTCCTTGAAGGAGTGGTCGTCGTAGGGCTGCAGCCACTTCCTGAATTTGTTGGAGGCGATGGCCGTGATCTCGCCGTCGGCCTCAGGCGACACCGCAATGTCAATGTCATCGGCAGCCAGCTCCTTGAGCCATTGCTGCAGCTCCGAGAAGCCCATATCGGCCACGGTGTAGTCTTCCCAGTCGCCTTGTGCGGCCTGTGCTGCCAACGCCTCCGACTCCCACAGGGGGATATAAGGCTCGCCGTCGGCGCCTTCCAGCATGGCGAAGAAGCCTTCCTTGGCCTCAAGCAGCCACACCTTACGAGTCTCTAGGATAGCCTTTATGAATGTTTCAAGTTTGTTTTCCATCTATCGATTTCTCTTTCTTTTTGCTTAATCGCCTATGGCTTATGGCTCATGGTCTATGGCAGCTTTTACAAAAATGTAGAATTTTCAATTCAGATAAAGCTGCCATGGGCCATCGGCTATTGGCTATTAGCTTTAGCGTTTCTTTTGTTGTTGCTGCATCTTGGCCTGCTGCTTCTGAGCCTCTTCAAGGCGTTTCATGAAGCCCGACTTCTTCTGAGGCTTCTTCTTGTTCTGCTCGATGGTGGCGCGCACCTTGTCCTCGTTGATCATCCTACGGAAGATGAACATCTGGATGAAGGTGATGATGTTAACCAACATATAGTAGTAGCTCAAGCCCGCCGAATAGTTGTTGAAGATGCCGAAGAACATGATGGGCATCAGGTACATCATCCACTTCATGGGCTTCATCTGCGGGTTGCTCGACACATCCATCTGCTTGTTGTTCACATAGGTGTAGATGAAGGTCGTGATGGTCATCAGCAAGGTGAACAGGCTGAGGTGGTCCATGCCAAGGAACTTGGGGAACTCGACGATACTATCATAGGTCGAGAGGTCCTCTGCCCAGAGGAAGGGCTGCTGGCGCAACTCGATACTGGCGGGGAAGAAACGGAAAATGGCGATAAGGATGGGGAACTGCAGCAAGGCGGGCAGACATCCCGAGGCGGGACTCACGCCGGCTTGTTTCTGGAGGTTCATCACCGCCTGTTGTTTCTTCATGGCGTCCTCCTGCTTGGGATATTTCTCGTTGATGGCCTCCATCTCGGGCTTCAGCACACGGGTGATGGCCGACGACTTGTAGGACTTGAACGCCAAGGGGAAGAGCAAGGTCTTGATGATGATGGTCAGGATGAGGATGACGATACCGTAGTTCCATCCGTATTGGCTCAGCCAGTTGAACACGGCGATGACGCCGTAGTTGATCCAGCGGATGAGGAAGAAGTTACCCAAGTTGATCTGGTCTTGCAGACCAATCTTGTAACTACGCAAGGTCTTGAAGTGGTTGGGACCGAAGTAGAGCGACATGGGCACCACGTTGACTTCAGCGTCCTTGTTGTAAGGAATGCTGATGTTGGTCGACATCGACTTGTAGTAACGCGGGTTGTCGGATTGTTTGGTGTTGACGGCCATCTTGGCGTTGTCGAAGCCTTCCTTGGCCACGATGACATTGCAGAAGAAACGCTGCTTGAACGAGATCCACTTCAGCTTCGTGTTGACGTTCTCTTCCACGTCTTTGTTCACCTTGAGGTGGTCGACGTCCTTGTCGTTGAGGGCGCGGTAGTAAACCGACTCGTCGGCGAAGCGGTCGGTGCTCTTCTCCTGCGTCATCATGTCGATGGCCCAGTCGAGGCTCATATAGTCGGCATTGGTGGCGATGACGTCTTTCAGGCCGACGGTGCGGAGGTCGAAGTCCATCATGTAGTTGTCGCCACGGATGGTGTAGACGTATTCGATGTATTGCTCCGGGTTGTCAGACGGCAGGCGCATGGCGAAGACTAGGCTGTCGCCCTCGGCCACGGTGAGGTCGCCGCCAGCGTAGGGTTGGCCGTCGACGTAAGGCACGAAGTTGAATTGCGACGTGTTGACGACACGGTTTTGGGCGAAGAACGACAGGTCGAACTTGACGGTGGCCGTGTCGAACATGATGAGCGGCAGCGAGTCGCCGTAGGCTTTATAGTCTTTCAGTTCCACTTTCTTGAGGAAGCCGCCTTTGCTGTTGAAGGTCAGACGCTGCAGTTTGTTCTCGATGGTCCAGGTCTGATCCTCCCCTTGCGACGCGCTGGCGAAGATGCCGTATTTCTCGCGCAGGGCTTCATCTTGGTGTTGGGCCAGCGTGGCGGAGTCCATGTCGGCCGTGGCGATGCTGTCGGCGGCTTGTGCCAGGGCAGCGGCCTGCTGGCGTTCGGCGTTTTTGATGGAGTCGACGCGCTGTTGCTCAATGCGGGCCTGACGGATGGAGTCTTGGATGCGCATCTGCTCGGCGCGCTGCTCCTTCGAGGGGCTCATGAAATACATCCAGCCGAAGAGGATGGCGGCGATGAGGGCGAAACCAATAAGGGTGTTTTTATTGTTCATTCTGAATTTATTTTCGAATAAGGCGGCAAAAATACAAAAAAAAGTGTCCCGCAGGACACTTTTTTGTTAAATAGCGTGTAGTTTTCAATGATTTCAGCCGAAGACTCACTTGCTCACCCTCACCTTCCCGACATGCTGTCGGCCATCCTTTGCCGTAATCCGCAGAAAATAGACGCCTTCTGGCAAATGGCCCATATCAATCTCATTCGTGTCACCCACAGTCTTCACCAGTTGACCCATGGTGTTGTAGACCTGCACTTCGGACACCGTTGCGCCTTCGATGCGCACGAGGCCGTTGGTGGGATTGGGGAAAACCACAACTGATATCATTGCTTGCGATTCAGCAAGTCCATCATAAGTGAATGAGATATTCACGGGCTCCGACTCCATTTCACCATACATCGCCGTTACTGAATAGGTTACCGTCTCTCCTATTGCAAAACCATGGTCGATGTAATAGGTTTGGAATCGTCTGCCAATCTCTTCCAAAAGTTGACCATCCCTATAAACCCTATAACCTGTCAGGGCGTCTTCGTCTCTTTGGTTCAGAGTTATTAGTTCTACGTCAGGGCTTTCAAGAATGGTTTGGATACACCAATTTAAATTATGCGGCCATGCGTCCCATCCTTCATAAAGATGACGGCTCATATTGCTCTTCCCATCATGGAAAGGCCCAACATGATCGGCAGCATTATAAAACCCAGACCAGCCTGACAAGGAAGGATCACACAAATCACGCCAACCAAACATATACTCTTTACCTGCTTCAATAATAATGTCTTGATTCAGTTCATGCATATTAATCACAGAAAGAATAGTGTCAGACAAAGGCTCCGAATACAATAATGAATAATCGTCGCCTTCCTTAAGCCAAACTGCAGCAAAATACTCGACTTTACTATCCAAAGGAATAATCCCAATGTATTTTATTCTCCATCCAATGAAATTTCTTAAGTCAAGTGTGTCGAACCTGTGCGCATGGTCTTCATACACGTTTGGTCGAAGAAAAGAGCCATATTGGTTGCTCATTTCTCCGCTCCAAGAAAGCGTCTCATTATTGGATTGGTACGTTTCTGGGAAACTCCATTTCAATATAATCGTATCGTTATGGTAATCTGCTGACAAGTTTGTTATAGGAGATAAATCTATTAGTGGTGATTTGTTAAGTTTTGGCAAAGTTACTTGCGCAAAGCCTAAAAATGTGAGAAATAGTATCCCGAAAAGGAATAGAGCCTTTTTCATAGTTTTGATGTTTTATGTTATCGCCTGCAAATATACTCATTTTTTTTCAAATAAACAAGCAAAATGTTTAATAAACAGTGGGACCCACAAAAAACACGGGACCTTGGAATACTCCATAGTCCCGTGTCCCGTAGTCTCGCGGTCTCGCGTCAGATTAATAGTATCTGTAGCTCTTCACCTGGCCGATATGGCGGGCGAGGCGGACCACCTGGTTGCTGTAGCCGAACTCGTTGTCGTACCACAGATACAGGATGACCGTCTTGCCGTCCTCGCTAACCTTGGTGGCCGGAGCGTCGAAGATGCAGGCGCAGCTGTCGCCGATGCCGTCGCTCGAGACGAACTCGGTGTTGTTGCTGAAGCGGATCTGCTCGATGAGGTTGCCTTCAAGGCAGGCGATACGGAAGGCCTCGTTGACCTCCTCCACCGTGGTGGCGCGCTCCAAATCCAAAGCCAACACTGCTAATGAAACATCAGGCGTAGGCACACGCACAGCATTGCTCGTCAGCTTGCCCTTCAGCTCGGGGATGGCCTTGGCAGCGGCCTTGCCAGCACCCGTCTCCGTGATGACCATGTTCAACGGGGCCGAACGACCACGACGCTCTTTCTTGTGGTAGTTGTCCAGCAGGTTTTGGTCGTTGGTGTAGCTGTGGATGGTCTCGATGTGTCCCTTCACGATGCCGAAGTTCTTCAGCATGACTTCCAGACCGGGCACGATGGCATTGGTGGTGCAGCTGGCTGCAGAGAAGATAGTCTCGTTTTCGAGGTCGAGCGTGTCTTGGTTGACGCCGTACACCACATTCGGGATGTCGCCCTTGCCGGGAGCGGTGAGCAACACCTTGGCCACGCCCTTAGCCTGCAAGTGACGCGACAACGACTCACGATCGCGGAAAGCACCCGTGTTGTCGATGAGCAGTGCATCGTGGATACCATATTGCGTGTAGTCGAGGTCCTCGGGGTTCTTTGACTCCAGGAAGAGGATCTTCTGTCCGTTAACCATCATAGCGTCCTCACCAGGGATGGGCGTGCACACGCCGTGGAAATAACGGTGCACCGAGTCAGTGCGGAACAGGTTGATACGCTTGGCAATGTCCTCGGGCGAGTTCTTACGGGTGACGATAGCGCGAACACGCAGAGCATCACCACGGCCTGCCATCTCCGTCATCTCGCGGCAAAGGATACGGCCGATACGACCGAAACCGTAGAGGATGACATCCTGTACCTTGTTACTGCGTGGGTTGGCATCGATAATGTAATTGAGCTTGTCACGGACAAAAGCAGTCACGTTGTTGTTGTACTTCTCATGCTCGTCGGTCCACTCCGAGTTGAGGCGGCCGAGGTCGATACGGGCTGGAGCCAGATTCTCAGCCAACAAAGCCTTGGCGATGAGCAACGAATCCTGCACACGAACGGGCTTGCCCAACACGTTGGCGGCACGGAGGTGCTTGTTCAGGATCTTACCCGAGCCACGGTTGACCAACAGCGAGCGGAGCATAATCAGTTCCACCGACTTGTCATACCACAGTCTACCTACGATGTTGATGAGTTCATTGGCGGCTTTTTCGTTTTCATTCCAAGCCTTCAAAGAGGTTTCAAAACTGTCGTTCATGATTGAAACAATTTTATTCTACATAGGGTTAGTTGTATGTTATTGAGTTTATCGAAATACAGATTTTTGGCAAAGTTAGGCATTATTTTTATCCAAACAAACGAAAAGGACATTTTTTTGTATTTTTGCGGCAAATTGTTAGTGAGCTTGTCGAACTAAAGAATCTGCAATGGAAAAAAGCGATTGTCTGTACGATGCCTATCTGAGCATCTTGAAGGAAGAACTTGTGCCCGCCATGGGCTGCACCGAACCCATCTGCCTGGCCTATGCCGCCGCCAAAGCGCACGAAATCCTCGGCACCATGCCGAAACGCGTGGAGATCAAGGCCAGCGGCAACATCATCAAGAACGTGAAGAGCGTCATCGTGCCCAACACCAAAGGCATGAAAGGCCTGAAGGCCTCGGTGGCGGCGGGCATCGTGGCCGGCAACCCCGAGAAAGCCCTCGAAGTCATCGCAGAGGTCACACCGGAGCAGAAAAAGGACATCGCCGCCTTCTTGGACAACACGCTGATGACCATCGTGCCGCTCAATGTCATCGCACAACTTGACGTGACGGTCACCTTATATACAGAAGAGCACTCCGCCAGCGTCCGCATCGCGGGCTTCCACACCAACATCGTGAAGATGGAGCGTGACGACCAAGTGCTGTTCGACTCGGGCTATGCAGAGAGTGGCGCCACCAAACTCACCGACCGCAGCTGCCTCAGCATGAAAGACATCTTCGACTTCGCCAACACCGCCGACCTCGAAGACCTCAGACCCATCATACAGCCGCAGATCGAGTGCAACAAGGCCATCTCTCGTGAAGGTCTGAAGAACAACTGGGGCGCCAACATCGGCAGCACCATCTTGAGTTTTGGAACGGATGTGCGCATCAAGGCCCGTGCCTGGGCGGCGGCAGGTTCCGACGCCCGCATGAGCGGCTGCGAGATGCCCGTCATCATCAACTCGGGCAGCGGCAACCAAGGCATGACAGTCAGTCTGCCCATCCTCGCCTATGCCGAGGAATACGGCATCGACGAGGAACGCACGATACGCGCCGTGGCGCTGTCCAACCTCGTCGCCATCCACCAGAAGACCGGTATCGGACGTCTATCGGCCTATTGCGGCGCCGTCAGCGCGGGCTGCGCCTCGGGCTGCGGCATCGCCTATCTCTTGGGCGAGCCTCTCGACATCATCGAACACACCCTTGAAAACGCTTTGGGCATGGCCGCCGGCATCGTCTGCGACGGCGCCAAGCCTTCCTGCGCCGGCAAGATCGCCCTCTCCGTGGAAGCGGGCATCCTCGGCTACGAGATGAGCAAACAAGGCTGCAACCTCCTCGGCGGCGACGGCATCATCGGCAAGGACGTCGAAGAGACCATCGACCACATCGGTTGCCTCGGCCGCCTCGGCATGAAGGAGACCGATGTCGAGATTCTTAAAATTATGGTGGAATAAGATTAGGCTTTCAGCATCAACGATTTCAGCACGCCGACAAACTCCCGAATGTCTTGTTCGGTAGTGTCGAACGCGCACATCCAGCGTACGACATCAGCGTCCTCGTCCCAGTCGTAGAAGAAATAATGGTTCTGTAATTCCTTCCAGACTTTACGGGGTAGCTGGGCAAACACGCCATTGGCCTGCACAGGATAGACTACCTTCACGCCTTGGATATCCTTCACGGCCTGATAGAGCAATTGCGCCATCTTGTTGCTGTGGGTGGCGTTGCGCTTCCAGAGGTCGTTCTCAAAATAGGCATCAAACTGCGCCGCGATGAAACGCATCTTCGAGCAGAGCTGCATGGCCTGCTTGCGGCGGTATTTAAAGTCAGGACAGATGTCGGGATTCAACAGTACCACCGCCTCCCCCATCATCAGGCCGTTCTTGGTGCCACCGAAAGAGACTGCATCGACACCAAGGTCTGTGGTCATCTCCTTGAAGGTGCAACCCAAAGCCACAGCAGCATTGCCCAAACGGGCGCCATCGATGTGGACGTACATATTGTATTCTCTTGCCAAACCCACAATAGCCTTGATCTCATCCAAAGAATACAAGGTTCCAAGCTCCGTCGGCTGTGTAATGCTGATGACTTTGGGCTGGCTGTGGTGCTCAAAGCCGAAGCCATGCAGACGGGTCTTGATCAAGGCTGGCGTCAGTTTGCCGTCAGGGGTGTCGACCGTCAGCAGACGGCAACCCACGATGCGTTGCGGTGCACCACATTCGTCCACGTTGATGTGGGCGGTTTCGGCACAGACCACAGCCTCGTGTGAATGTACCATGGCGTCAATGCACAAGGTGTTGCACCCAGTACCGTTAAAGGCGAAAAACACCCTCGCCTGCTCGCCGAACTGCTCACGGAAACGTTGTTCCGTGGCGGCACAATACTCATCATCGCCATAAGCCACAGCGTGGTCTTTGTTCACGCGGGCGATGGCTTCCATCACCTCGGGACAGATGCCCGAATGGTTGTCGCTTCCAAATCCTCGTTTCATAACAATTTCACAATGGAGTCTTCATTCATCTAAGAAAAGACGACATCTTTGTCAGTCATCATCATCATTTTCAAAAAAATCGTCACCTTTACAGTTCAGCGCCGCTTTCTTGTTTTCCATGATCTTGCCCATCTCTTCCGTGAACTTGTTGATCAGATTGTCCTCTTCTTCCGTTACCTTATCGATGTCTTCCACGCCAAACAGAGCAAGCATGCTGAACGCTGCCAATTCGAGTTCATCGCAATCTTTGGCGTTTTGAATTCCTTCTTTCACCTCTTCAAGAATTGCCATGGCATCTTTGTAAGGCTTCGTATGGTTTTTCTCAGGATTTTGAGCTACGACAAATGTAGATAATGAAAGCATAGCAATAAGAATGAACAACTTTTTCATTTTAATCATTTTTTAAATTAAACATCAAGTTTCTTAACAAGTGAAGTGCAAATTAAACCATTTTCTTTGCTTCTTCGAGTATCATATTGGCGAAACGCTCGGCCTCGGCTTCACTCTTGCCTTCGCTATAGATGCGGATGATAGGCTCAGTATTCGACTTGCGCAGATGCACCCAGCCCTCCTCGAAGTCGATCTTCACGCCGTCGATGGTGGTCACCTGCTCGTTCTTGAACTTCTCTGCGAACTTAGCCAAGATGCCGTCCACGTCGGTCGTGGGCGTCAGTTGGATCTTGTTCTTCGACATGAAATAGGCGGGATATTCCTTTTTCAACTCGGAGCATCTCACCTTCTTCTCGGCCAACTGAGTCAGGAACAAAGCCGTGCCCACGAGAGCGTCGCGGCCATAATGCAACTCAGGATAGATGACGCCTCCGTTGCCTTCGCCGCCGATGACAGCGCCGACTTCTTTCATCTTCTCCACCACGTTGACCTCGCCCACGGCAGCGGCAAAGTATTGCTGTCCATGTTTTTGGGTAACGTCACGTAAAGCGCGGGTTGAAGACAGGTTGCTCACCGTCGGGCCAGGCGTGTGCTTCAAAATGAAGTCGGCCACCGAAACCAAGGTATACTCCTCGCCGAACAGTTCGCCGTCTTCCTTGACAAAGACCAGACGGTCCACGTCGGGGTCGACGACCACGCCGAAGTCGCAGCCTTGCTCTTTGACGTAACGGCAGATGTCGGTGAGGTTCTGTGCCAAAGGCTCGGGGGTATGTGCGAACTTGCCCGTGGGCTCGCAGTTGAGTTCCAGCACCTCCTTCACGCCGAGGGCGCACAACATCTTGGGGATAGCGATGCCGCCTGTCGAGTTGACAGCGTCCACGGCCACTTTGAAGTTGGCTTGGGCGATTACCTCCTTGTTGACAAGCGGCAGTTGACACACCATCTCGACATGCTTGTCCATCCAACCGTCTACCAGCTGGTAGCTGCCGATTTCCTCGATCGGGACGAAATCGAAGTCGTCCTTAGCCGCCACGTCGAGCAGCCAAGCGCCTTCTGCGGCGGAGATGAACTCACCCTTCTCGTTGAGGAGCTTCAAGGCGTTCCATTGGGCGGGGTTGTGGCTGGCCGTCAGGATGATGCCGGCGTCGGCTTTTAGTCCCGTGACGGCGATCTCTGTCGTCGGCGTGGTGCTCAGACCGATGTCAAGCACGTCGGCACCCATGGCTTGCAAGGTGCCGCAGACCACCTGGTTGACGAGGAATCCCGAGAGACGGGCGTCGCGACCCACCACGACCTTGGGACGTTTCACCCCTTTATGATGTTGCACGAATTTGACGAAAGCGGCGGTGAATTTCACCATGTCGATTGGCGTGAGGTTGTCGCCCGGCTGGCCGCCAATGGTGCCACGGATGCCGGAGATGGACTTAATTAATGTCATATCTATTGTATTTTGAAATCCAACATAATCGGATAATGGTCCGATGCCTTATAACGATAGCGTTTGAAACACAGCGGCGTCACGCCGTCTTTCGACCAAATGTAGTCGATACGCAGCAATGGCAATTTCCATGCGTAAGTCGGTTTGATGCCACGGCCCGCTTTGGTAAAGGTGTCGACGAAGCCCGCCTTCTGCATCTGGCGGTAGTTGTACGACAGCGGGGGCTCGTTGAAGTCACCGCATACGATGACCGGACCTTCGACGGGCGGCATCCCGTTCAATACCGTTTGCAATTCCTCGCTACGCTTTTGAAAGGCGTAACTCAACTTGCGGAGCACCTTCTTCCCTATCGTGTCAAGGTTGTTCTGCCGCTCCGAGGTGTTGGTCAGGATGTCGAGTTCGCTATCGGTGATCATGTACGAGAGCAGATGCACGTTGGCGAGATGGAACTTGCCATGCTCACCCGCGTCGACCGACACCATCACGCCATAGGTGTTCTCCTGGCCAAAGCCCGAGTCTTCATCCACCTTGGCAATGGGATATTTCGAGAAGATGACATTGCCGCCATAGTTGCTTTTGCGGTTGTAATAGATGTATTGGAAGCCGGCGTCTTCCGCGAAGTCTTCGATGCATTTCGGTCGGGTCACGCCCTTTTTATATGCCGTAAACTCTTGACAGCACAGGATGTCAGGGCCTTTCTCCCGCACCATGTCGATGACGTCCTCAGCGAATTGATGCTTGTCCGTCACTCCGTCGACATGATCGAAATTGTGGACGTTATAGCTCATGACCCTAATACTGTTCTCGGCTTTGTTATGCGAGCCAAAAGAGAACGACTTGCTGAGTCCGGGGATAGCGATAAGCAGGGCGATGACGGAAATCCACACCTTCCTTGACCACATCATAAGCAGTAAGAAGAAAACGGCTACATTGAAGAAGAAAATCTCCCAAAACGCCAATCCGAACATCGTGGTCCAGATGAAGTTTTTCGGGTTGATGTAGGCGTTGGCGACGCTCAAAGCCATGGCCACCAACCCTACAAAAGCCAGCAACGCCAAGATGAAGACAATCATCTTGCCGAAGAAACTCCGTTCTTTACGCGCTTTCCGTTCGTTCTTCTCTTCTGCCATCATCTGCTGTTTTTGAATAGGAACTCCTTTTCTTCCGGTGTCAGGCTTCCATAGCCGCTCTTGGCGATTTTGTCCAAGATAGCGTCGATATCACGTTCCGTCTCCGCCTTTTGCTGGTTATATTCCTCGTCGGAGCGCGGCACTTCAGGCTCGTCGTGGATCTCCTCGTAGGGCGTGTATTCCACCTTGGGTTTGCGTTGCTTCTTCGGCCTCTCGGTCCCCTTCTTGGAGAGCATCCTCAGCACGAGGCCATAAACGAGACCAAACACAGCGCCACCCAAATGGGCTATCAGATAGTCGGGCGTCTCCATCATGCTCAGCAAATCGATGGCCACGAAAGCGAGAGCCACCCACTTGAACTTCAAACGTCCAAACAAGAACAGACGCAGATCATAATCAGGGGCATAGGCGGCTGCCGCCACCAAAACGGCCATAACCGGTGCGGCGGCACCTAGTAATATCGATTCTTTTCTTGCCGGTTCAAAGCCAGGAAACACATAGAAGGCCGCCAAGAAGAACGCCGCTCCGACCAGTCCACCGAGACCATACATCCATGCGAACTGCTTCTGCGACAGCGAATTAACGAAGATGGTCCCACCGAACCACAACATCCACACATTGAAAAACAACTGCCAGAAACGGACGTGCAGGAACATGTAGGTAATGGCTGTCCAAGGCCTTCTGAGGAATGCAGACCAATCGGCGGGCAACGAGAGCCAGGTCACCAACAGGTTGGTGTCGCCCACCGATGAGAGATTCAAGACCAATTGTGAGGTCTTTACCATGATCCAAATGCCCACGTTGACGATGAGGAGCCATTTCAACACTTGGTTTTGCTGAAACAACCCCCTTAGCGGAGCGCCGAAACTCGGGCGTTGGCTGCCATATCCATTAGTATACCTGGTCACCGTAGAGCTTACCTTTCTTTTTCCAAATCAAGAGAATCACCAGACCTACCAGCATACCCGCCAAATGAGCGAAATGAGCGATGCCGTCGTAGGAGCGAAAGACACCCTCAAACAACTCGATCACCACCATGCCGATGATGAACCACTTGGTCTTGATGGGCACAAGAAAATACAGGTAGATGTAGTTGTTGGGGAACATCATGCCGAAGGCCAACAGCAAGGCATAGATGGCACCCGAGGCGCCCACCGAGACATGATAGCCCGGTAAAAGCATATTGATTAATCCGGCGCCCACACCACAAATCAAATAATAGAACAGGAAACGCTTCGAGCCCCATACGTTCTCGAGCGTGGCGCCAAACATCCACAAAGAGAACATGTTGAAGAACAGGTGGTCGAAGCTACCATGCATAAACATATAGGTGATGGGCTGCCACGGCCTAAACTGCCCTGTTTGGAGGCTATAAATGCCGCAAATGGCATTGAGGTTGATGATGCCACGTTGGGCAAGCACATAATATGCCAAATAACATATCGCATTGATGATCAACAGGTGTTTCACTATGGTGGGAAGCAACCTGAATCCTGTAGGTCTGTATTGTTCAGTCATTGAAAGTAATCCTCCATATTAATAATCACATACACCTTTTTGCCGTTAGGCGCGATCTCGGCTACGTTACAGGCAAACAACTGGTCGACAAGCTTTTGCATCTCAACTTCCGAGAGCCGTGTCTGCCCTTTGATGGCCACCTGCGACGACATCGTTTTGGCCAGGTTCAGCTTGCGGTCGAGTTGCAGGTCGGTGCGGTTGAGCTTGTAATTATCCAGAATCTTCTCGAGCAAAGCCACCGCGTCGCAGCCCGCCGCGTCGGCAGGTGTGCCATTGATCATGAAAGTGGTGGGGTTGGCTTGTTCGAGTACGAAGCCGAGGTTCTCCAGTTCTGGCAGCATCTCCTTCAGCAACGAGGCGTCATTGGCATTGAGCGTCAGGGCCTGCGGGAACAGCTCTTGTTGCGACATCCCTGCCTGGCCCTCCATCTCCTTCAGGAACTTCTCGAACAGCACTCGCGAATGGGCCAGATGTTGGTCGATGACCAGCAGTCCCGACTTCACAGTGGTGACAATATACGACTGATTCACTTGGAGATACTGGCAAGTGGGTTTTGTTTCTTCGACAGGCGCAGCCTCCTCTTCTGAAGGCAAGTCGGTACGTTCTCCATAGAGCAGACGCCAGTCGCCCACAGGTTCTTTCCGCTGCGGTTGGTAACCGCCTTCCCAATGCGACTCACGCGGTCCTTGCTCTTTCCGGAAAGGGTTGAAATTGGGGTCCAGCGGGATATTGGGGATGGCCAAGGGCTGTGTCATCCCTATGGCCGCGCTGAAGTCGTTGTTAAGCTCGGCCGACTCGTCGAAGTCGATCATCGGCGAGAGGTTATGCTGTCCGATGGCCTTGCGCACGGCCGCATGCAGGATGGCATACACCAGCTTGACATCCAAGAAGTTGACTTCCGTCTTCGTGGGGTGTATGTTGATGTCGATATCAGCTGGGTCGACCTCAATATTCAAGAAATAGCCCGGGAAGCTGTCTTGTGGCACCATCTCCATGAAGGCGTTCTCGATGGCATGGTGTAAGTATGGGTGCTTGATAAAGCGTTTATTCACAAAGAAATATTGCTCACCGCGGGTCTTCTTGGCGAATTCCGCCTTGACAATATAGCCCTCGATGCTGACTCGGTCGGTCTCCTGACGCACAGGCAGCAGACGTTCCTCGTAGGCGCTACCGAAGAGGCCCATGATGCGCTGCTTGAGGTTGCCCGGATAGAGGTGGTATATCTCCTTGCCGTCGCTGGTCAGTGTAAAGCCTATCTCGGGGTTCATCAGCGTGACGCGGGTGAACTCCTCCACGATGTGACGCATCTCGGCTTGGGGCGATTTGAGGAAGTTGCGTCGCGCGGGCACGTTGAAAAACAGGTTCTTGACGGTGAACGTCGTGCCAGGCTGCATCGGCACAAGGGTCTGTTCCTTGACGACGGACCCTTCGTTGACGATCTTCACCCCCACCTCATCGTCTTTACGACGGGTCTTCAGTTCCACCTGAGCGATGGCGGCGATACTGGCCAGAGCCTCGCCACGAAATCCCATGGTACGGATGGCGAAGAGGTCTTCGGCTTTGCTGATCTTGGAGGTGGCGTGACGCTCGAAGCAGAGGCGAGCGTCGGTCTCAGACATGCCGCAGCCATTGTCGACGACCATAATCATCGACTTGCCCGCGTCTTTCACCACAAGGTCAATCTGGGTTGCGCCAGCGTCCAAGGCGTTCTCCATCAGCTCTTTGACGGCCGACGCAGGACGCTGAATCACCTCGCCTGCCGCAATCTGGTTGGCGACGCTGTCGGGAAGCAGTTTGATGATGTCAAGCATGGTTTTACTTTCCAAACAATCCTCCGATGACGTTCTGCATGAGCGGCGTGCAGAAGATAAAATAGAACAAGAACACAACGAACACGCCAAGGACGATACGGCGGATCAGTTTGGCGCGTTGTTCCTCCTTGCTCTCCTCGTCTTTGGCCGCGCCCCAACTCTTGCGCATCTTGATGCGGAGCTGTTCTTCGTGGCTCAGTTTCGAGTCGAGGCCTTTCGCCGCTTTCTTCTCTTCCCACTCCTGCATCTCAGGGTCGTAATAGCGGGGTTGGTAGTTGAATTTCTTAGGTTTGTGTCGATAAAAGAATGCCATGATGATGCTGATTTTGTGGGTTATTCAATGTCGTAGTCCTCGTATCCGGCGCCCTCGCCTGAAGTGTCGAGTTCGTCGTCGCCCATGGTCTCTTCACAGTCAAGAGCGGCCCATTTACCATTCCATGTGGCTTCGAGGCCGTCGACCATGTCGTTGAGCTGGCTCAGTTCGGTCTCAGGGATTTCGCCACCTTGCTCCAAATTCTCCAAATCAGAGCGAAGGCCCATGATGGCGAAGTTGAGCATCTGGAGTTCGTCGCAGTCGTCAATACCGCTGATCTTCTCCTCTAATGACTTTACCTCTTCTTCCACGGCCTTGAACTGCTTCGAAGGCTGCTCGCTACACGAACAAAAACCTAATACAAAAGCAGTTAGAATAACAACAATTGATAATCTGTTCATATGAATCTACGTTTTTCAGGCTTCAAAGATACTAAAAAAAAACGATGCCGGATGCCTTTATATTATAATAAGGTGCGGACAAGGCTCCAAAATGAGACAATGACATGCCACAACCGAAACAGAATCAAACCCTTATAAGTTATGAACAAATTCTGTTGATTTCTTTTTTAGAAAAATCGGAAATAGTTTGTTGAAAACAGGATTGGCAATTCAAACGAATCCCTTATATTTGCACGGTCTTATGGAATGGACTGAAGAAAACGAAGCAAAATCAAGTCAAATACAATTAACTCAATTATTAACCTAAATTATTTACTATGAAAAAGTTACTTACTTTTTTCGTGGCAATGATTGCCTCCATGAGCTTGATGGCCCAGGTGACCACTTCGAGCATTAGTGGAAAAATCACAGACGCCAACAAGGGTACCCTTCCGGGTGCTACCGTTGTCGCCACGCACACGCCCTCGGGTTCACAGTATTATGCTGTGGCCGATGCGAACGGTGCCTACCGCCTGCTCAACATCCGTCCCGGTGGTCCTTACACCATCGAGGTCCGTATGGTGGGCTTCCAGACGGTGAAACAGGAAGGCATCACCACAACGCTGGGTGAGACCAAGATCCTCAACGTCCGCCTGAACGAGGAGGCTGTTGGTCTGGGTGAGGTTTCGGTTGTGGCCGAAGCCGTCACCAATGGCATGGACAGCGACCGTGCCGGTGCCACCACGGCCATCTCCAACGAGCAGATCGAGGTGCTTCCCACCATCTCTCGTAGCTTGAATGACGTGTTGTCACTGACCCCGCAGGCTGCTGTGCTTGGTGGTAACCTCTCCATCGGCGGCGGTAACTACCGTTCGTCGTACGTCACCGTTGACGGTGCCGCTTTCAACAACGCCTTCGGTATTGGCGGTAACCTGCCTGCTGGCGGTTCCCCCATCTCCTTGGACGCTTTGGAAGCCATGACCATCAGCATCACTCCCTTCGATGTCCGTCACAGCGGCTTCACTGGCGGTGCCATCAACGCCGTCACCAAGAGCGGTACCAACAACTGGCACGTCAGCGTGTATGACTACTTCACCAACGACGGCCTCATCGGCACCAAGTATGGTGTGAAGGACGAACTCGGCAACTATCCCGAGCGCCTGAAGCTCTCCAGCTCGCTCGACAACACCATCGGTGTGAGCGTCGGCGGTCCCATCGTGAGAGACAAACTGTTCTTCTTCGTCAACTTCGAGTACCAGAGCGACATTGACCCCGGTCAGACCCACTTTGCCCGCGAGAGCGAAGACGACGAATGGGGTGGCGGTACGCAATACAGCCGTCCTACCGTCGAGAGAATGGACATGATGAAGGACTATCTGATGAAGACCTACGGCTACGATCCCGGCCGTTACCAGAACTACAGCGCCAGCACGCCTGACTACAAGCTGCTCGCCCGTTTGGACTGGAACATCACCGACAAGGACAAGTTCAACATCCGCTACAGCTTGGTGAAGAACAAGTATTCGTCGGCTCCCTCCAACTCGGTCAACCCCATCGTGCCGAACCCCTACAACCGTAACAGCTGGGGCCGTACCTCCGACTGCGCCCTCTACTTCGAGAGTAACCGTTACTTCCAGGAGCAGAACTTCAGCTCGGTGGCTGCCGAGTGGAACCACAGCTTCCTGAGCGGTCGCGGCAACAACATGCTGCGTGCCACCTACTCGCGCCAGTATGAGCCCCGTAGCTTCGTGGGCGACCTCTTCCCCACCGTCGACATTCTTGAGAATGTTGACACCGACGGCGACGGCATTGCCGAAACCAAGGCTGTGTACACCAGCTTCGGTCCCGACCCGTTCACCTATGGTAACCTCCGTGAAGTGAACACCGCTGTTGTCACCGACGAAGTGAGCTACCTCACCGGTATCCACAACTTCACCCTCGGCGGCCAGTTCGAGTTCGACAACACCAAGAACGGTTACATGCAAGGTGGCGCTGGCTACTATGTCTACAACAGCTGGGATGACTTCACCAGCGGCGCCAACCCCACGGCTTTCGCCATCACCTTCGGCAACAACCGCGACAATAACGGCAACCCGAAGCAGGTGTATCCTTCGTTCAACTACATGCAAGGCTCCCTCTATCTGCAGGATGAAATGACCCTCAGCGAGCGCTTCAAACTCGCCCTCGGTCTGCGTGCCGAAATGCCTTACTATCCTTCCATCGCCGAGTACAACTACAACAAGGAGTTCGCTGAAGGCTGGAACGACGCTGAAGGCGTGCACCACTCCATCGCCGACGGTGAAGGCAACACCATGTACGGTCTCTCGACCGCCGACATGCCTAAGGCCCGCGTCAACTTCTCGCCCCGTTTGGGCTTCAACTGGGACCTCACTGGCGAGCGTAAGTACATCCTCCGCGGTGGTACTGGCTTCTACACCGGCCGTCTGCCCTTCGTGTGGATCGTCTCGACCGTGGGTAACTCCAACTGCATGCAGTATCAGTACATCAACCCCGCTGCCGAAGAAACCGACATCAACTTCTATGCTGACGTGAACGACATCATCGCCAACCACGCCACGCTGTTCGGCACCGAGAACCTGCCCGCCGAGCTGGCTGCTCCTCAGTCGACCACCATTATGGACAAGAACCTGAAGATGACGCAGACCTGGAAGAGCTCCTTGGCCTTCGACGCCGAACTTCCCGGCGGCATCAAAGCCACTTTGGAAGGCATCTACAACAAGGACCTCACCACCGTGGCCGTCACCAAGCTCGGCATCGTCCGTGGCGACGACATCCAACTGCCTGGCGAGCCTGACAAGAGATGGACCTGGGTGAGCGAGGGTATCACCAACAGCATCGGTGGCAAGGTCACTCCTTACTACATCACCAATGTTGACCAAAACGGTTACTACTATTCTGGTACCGCCCAGTTGAGCAAGGACTTCAAGTGCGGTCTCAACCTGATGGCTGCCTACACCTTCGCCTCTGGTAAGAACGTCACCGATGGTATCGGCGACCAAGTCACCTCCGCTTTCAGCACCAACGCTTTCGGTATCAACGGCTCCAACAGCCACGAACTGGGCTACAGCAGCTATGTGTCGCCTCACCGTGTGCTCTTCAACGCCGGCTGGACCTGGGCTACGGGTCAGCACACCACCGAGCAGATCGGCTTCTACTATGAAGGCCTCAACCTCTGCTACATTGGCACTTACAGCTACACCCGCTACAGCTACACCATGACCAGCAACGTCAACGGTGACGGTGGCTCCAACAGCTTGGCCTACATCCCGACTGAGAAGGAACTGTTGGCTGAGAACAGCCCCTACACCAACCCTGAAGAATTCAACGACTTCATCAAGGCTGACAAGTACCTGAGCGCCCACCGTGGCCAATATGCCGAGCGTGGCGGCGCCGTCGCTCCTTGGAGACACACTTTCAACTTCAAGTATGAGAGAACCTACAAGTTCCACGGCGGTGAGAGCATCAGCGCTGGTATCGATGTGAAGAACCTCGCCAACCTGTTCTACAGAGGCTGGGGTAACATGCAACGCCTGAGCAGCAGCGACATCCTGAAGCTCAACGGCAACGGCACTGACGAGAATCCTTACACCTACACCTTCACCAACCCCACCTGGAATGTGTACGCAAGCACCTATTCCACTTGGTCGGCTGCTCTGAATCTGAGATTCAACTTCTAAACCAACGCATGGGTAGAACCGGTTCGCCGGTTCTACTTTGCTCAACAAAAAAGCACCTCGCAAGGGGTGCTTTTTTAGTAGGATCGAGCCGCCTTACATAGATTCCAGAGGGAATCTAAAACAATGTACAAAACAAAAAAGCACCTCGGTTTCGAGGTGCTTTTTCCGTTTACATCGAATCACCGAAGGATTACTCCTCGGCGATCTTCAGCTTCTCCTCGAGGACCCTGAGGTCTTCCTTGGCCTTGCTGATCTTCTTCTCGTACTCGGCGCGCATCAGCTCCGAGTTCTTGCTAGTGGAGAAGAATCCGATGTTGTTTTCCATGGCGGCGATCTCCTCGCGCAGCTTCTGGATGCGGAGCTGCAGCTTGCTGCTCTCCTTACGCACACGATCACCAGCGTTCGGATCGTCTTTCCAAGTCTCCATCATCTCGCGGAAGTCGTTGGTCGAAGCCTCGTTCTGGCTCTTGCGCATGGCGTCGAAGAGGCCGTCGATAAGCTCGCGGTATTCCTTGTTGATGGCGTCCTTGTGCTTCATCGGCACGTAGCCAATCTCGATCCAGCGCTTCTGGAAAGCCTTGATGGCATCCATGTTCTCGTTGCGGCTGGGTCCCAGTTCGAAGGCCTTGATCTCCTCGAGCAATGCCTTCTTAGCGGCGAGGTTGGCCTCCTCTTCGGAGCGACGACCGCTGAAGTGCTCGTTCTTACGGTTGAAGAAGGTGTCGCAAGCGGCGCGGAAACGCTTCCAGATTTTGTCGGCATGACGCTTCGGCACAGGACCGATGGTCTTCCACTCCTCTTGGAGTTTCTTCATCTGCTCGGTGGCGTTCTTCCAGTCGGTCGACTCCATCAAGGCCTCGGCCTCGATGCAGAGCTGGGTCTTACGCTCGAGGTTCTCGGTCTGGCGGTCTTTCAGGCCGGCGAAGAAAGCCTTCTTCTTGGCGAAGAAAGCATCCATGGCGCCACGGAAGCGCTGCCAGATCTCTTCGTTGTCCTTCTTGCTGGCGGGACCGATGGTCTTCCACACACCGAAGAGCTCGGTGAGTTCTTCCGACTTCTTCTGCCAGGCGTTGACGCTGGTATAGTCGCCGGCGACCAGTTCATCGGCTTTCTCGCAGAGGGCTTTCTTGGCCTCCAGATTGGCGGTCTGTTCGCCCTCGAGTTGTGCGTAGTGCTCGCGGCGAATGGCGTTGATCTTGTCGGTAGCAGCTTTGAAGCGCTCCCAGATCTCGTCTTTCTTCTCCTGCGGCACGGGGCCGATTTCCTTCCACTCCTCGTGAAGCTTCTGTAAAGACTTGAAGGCTTTGGTGATTGACTTCTCGTCCAAGAGTTCCTCGGCTTTCTCGCAGAGTTCGATCTTGGCGTCGAGGTTCTTCTTCATGTCGAGGTCGCGGAGCTCGCGGCCGATGCGCACCTTGTCGAAGAAACGCTCGACGAGGAAGTGGTAGTTGTTCCAGAGGTTGGAGCTCTCGGCGGCCGGCACGGGACCGATTTCCTTCCAGCGGTCTTGCAGGCCGCGGAAGTCGTCGTAGGTCTTTTTCAGCGACTCGTCGGAGGCGATGATGCCTTTCAGCTCCTCAAGGATGGCTTGTTTCTTGGCCAGGTTCTCCACCTTCTGCTTCTCCATGTCTTCGTTTTGCTTGGCACGGTTGGCTTTGAAGATGCCGAAGGCCGAGTTGAAGCGTTGTTCAACGGGGTCTTCCACGTGTTGGAAGCTCTCGGCGTCGCCACCTCCTTGGAGGAACTGCTCGAGCTCACGGTCCATGTCTTCCTTGTTCAACTTGTTGAAATGGATGCGAACAGCGGCCACTTTGTCCTTGATGGCTTGCACGTCGGAGTTCTGTACGAGTTCCTCGAGCATCTCCACCAACTGCAGCTTGTTGAGGCCTTCAAGATCGCTGTTCTCCTCCACCAGCTCTTCCTCCTCCATCTCGACATTCTCGTCGACGGCAGGCAGGAGCTCTTCTTCCTTGACAGGCTCGGGAGCGGGCTCGGCCGTGGCTTCTTCCACCAAGGTGCTCACCTCCACTCTCACCTTACCAGGCAGGATGCTGGGTTGGATCAATTTGACAATCTTCTTTTTCTCGTTACCATCAATGGCCTTCTTAGGAGCCTTTGATGTCTTCGTCTCGTTCTCGATACCCTCGCTGACCGGAGTCTCCACGACGGGATCTTGATTCAGTTGTTCGTTGTTTTCCATTTCAAAGAGTTTTAGGATAATCAGGGCTTGTGGGCCCGATTTAGGTTGTACATAATAAGGTCAATCCGCCAAAACGGAACTGCAAAGATAGTTATTTTTTTTAAGCAAGGTGTTTTTTTGTCAGATTTTCAGGCTTTATGCCCTGTTTTTTGCTTACTTTTGCAGCCATTATGGACAAAAGAGGCTCAAACAATATCAAAATAAAGAACAAACGCGCTTCGTTCGAGTATTTCCTTATCGAGACGCTGACAGCCGGCATCGTGCTGACGGGTACCGAGATCAAGTCGATCAGGGGCGGCAAGGCGAGTCTGGCGGATTCGTATTGCACCTTCAAAGGCGACGAGTTGTTCGTCGTGGGGATGCACATCGCAGAATACGCGCAGGGCACTTACAACAACCACGACCCGAAGCGCGACCGCAAGCTGCTGCTCACCGCGCGCGAGTTGCGCAAGCTGAAGAACAAAGTCAAAGAAAAAGGTTTTACCATCGTGCCCGTCACTTTATTCATTAATGACAAGGGCCTGGCCAAACTCGACATCGCCTTGGCCCGAGGCAAGCATTACTACGACAAGCGCGAGACCTTGAAGACCAAGGACTCGAAGCGCGAGTTGGAAAGAATGGAGAGATACTGATTAAAAGCTGAAGCAATAGCCGACTCGAAATGAGATTGGCGAGGAATAGGGCGTTCCCCAATTCCCTGTCTCTAGGACACCCCAACTCAAGTTGTAAAGCACCATGTAATATACGTAACTACCGTTGTAGGCGTATTGCCGGTAACCGCCTCCCACAAAGAGACTGTTAAACCAACTGCTCCCTGTGGTGGAATGATTGTATCGCGACAAACCGTACATCACCTCATCCTCTACATGTACGAACAATCCTTTGTAGACCTGACAGTTGGTATATGGCGCAAAACCGAAATAATGCGCATACGTGCTGCCATACGACGAGTTGAAATAACAATTCAAATCATAGACGGTACGCACGCCCACCTCCCAGGGGCTGAAAACGCGATAGCCCACCTGAGGCGCGATGCCGAAGTTGAAGTAATTCCCATAAAGACCCAAATCGAAGTCGCCGCCAACCACAAACTTCCCTTTCATATCCGGCACGTCAGGAAGAATCTGCGCCGAGGCCTTGCCGCCAAAGCCCAAAAGCATCAAACAAAGCGATGCGATGATAGCCAAACGTTTCATATTTCGTGATATTTTCCGCAAAAATACAATAAAATTCATTTCCTGCCGTAACAGATAATAGTTTATCTTTGTCGATTATTTGAGATCCATGAAAAAAACACATATCCTACTCATATTCACTTTGTTGGTGTTTGCGTTTACCGCCTGCAGGAAAGAACATCACACCAGCGACGACCCCAACTTGAAGCTCAGCTTCTCGACTGACACGGTCCTGTTCGACACGGTGTTTACCTCGCTAGGTTCGGCCACACACCAGTTGAAAATCTACAACCATAGCGACAACGACCTGAACATCAGTTCGATTCGCCTGCTTGGCGGCGATAGTTCTCCGTATCGTTTCAACCTCGACGGCGAGAACGGCCTCGAGTTTTACGACAAGACCATCCCTGCCGGCGACAGCCTCTTCTCGTTCCTACGCGTCACCATCAACCCGAACGATTTAAACACGCCCTTCGTCGTGGAAGACGAATTGGAGTTTGTCACCAACGGCAACACGCAGACCGTCAAGTTGTTGGCTTGGGGGCAGAACGCCAACTACATCGTTGCCGACAAGGTTGTGATCATTGGCGACCAACCTTATCATTATCATATCGTCGCCGACAGTCTGCAAACCACGGTGTGGACCAAGGAAAAGCCTTATGTCTTATATGGTTATGCGCTCATCAACTCGTACGGAACCTTAAGAATCGAAGAAGGCACGCGCGTGTATTGTCACCAAGGCGGCGGTATCTTCTCATGGAGCGACGGCCAGCTCATCATCGAAGGGACAGCCGAAGAACCCGTCATCGTGCAAGGCGACCGCCTAGAGTCCTATTACCAAGACAAGCCTGGGCAATGGGAACAGATATTGATGATGGACGGCCGCGCCGGTGCCGACCACCGAGTCAGCCACGCCATCATCCGCAACGGCACCATCGGCCTTAACTGCCAATCAACGCTCAAGGTGACCGAATGCGCCCTCCGCGTCGACAATACCGTCATCGAGAACCAGAGCGGCTACGGGTTGTTCTCCATCCTCTACCCTGTCGAAGCCAAAAACTTCGTCATCGCCAACTGTGGCAACTGCAACCTGTGGGCTTATGGCGGCGACTACCGCTTCGTGCATGGCACCATCGCCAACTATTGGAACGGCAGCGAACAAGACAATAACAAAAACGCCATCATTGTATCGAACTATTCCGTCGGCGCCAACAACGAATTGTTCTATTATCCCTTCCGTATGGAGATGGACAACTGCATTGTCTATGGAAAGCAAAAGGACGAGTTCAAGACCTACTTCGGTCCCGATGCCGACTCGCTCTACACCTTCGACCACTGTCTCATCAAATCGGAGAAATACAACGGCACCATGGCGGGCTTCAACCATTGCCTCTTCAACCTCGAACCCCACTTTGCCAACGCAGCGAAACCCGACTGCCACCTCGACAGCATCGCCTCGCCCGCCATTGGCACGGGCAACCCGCTGTTTGGCAACGAGGTGCCTTATGATTTGGATGGAATCTCAAGAATTGGCGCGCCTGACATGGGAGCGTACCAGTATGTGGGCCATTAATACACAACCTTCGCTTTCAGCGTCTTCTTATTCCCCACCCCGTCGGTCACCACGACCTTGACGTTGTTGGTGCCAGACTTCATCTTCTCGTCGAACTCGTAGTAGAGCAAAGCGTTCTTGGCGTCGTATTGTCCGAGCACCCACACATCATCCAGATAGATGTCGTAGGTCTCGATGCCCGTCATATCGTCTGAGATCTTGAAACGTAATGACTTCAGATCACGCACCGACTGGCCGTCCTTGAAATTGGAGGCTTTCACCGTAGGTGCTATCGAGTCGATCTTCAGGGTATACTCGCCCAAAGTGTGTGTCTTGGTCTCCACAACACCGTTCTTCAGCGTGCCGCCCAACGAGCTGACCTTTCCGTTTTTGTCGATGGAGGCGATATACAAACGCTTGTCGCCCGCCCATTCCTCAAAAGGACGGATACGCACGGTGAGGTTCTTAAAGGTAGCCAACTCTTCCTCGCCGAAACGGAATATGCGTGAGCAGCAGCCTTTCTCGTCACGCTGTCCCGTCTTTATCCACTCGTCGCGGAACAGGGTGCCGCTCTCCATCGACACGCCGAAGTCCTCGATGGTGATATTGCTGTTGAGGCTGCCGTCGGCTTTGACGAAATACTCGCTGCGGCGGCGTTCGACAGGTGGTACCTCCACAGGCTCCACACCCACCAACTTGAATTTGGCCGTCGAGCTGTTGCCCACATAGTCCGAGATCTTGAAGCACACATTCACCGTATCGCCCTCGGCCACCGTGACGATACCATTGCGCTTGTCAATCATATGAAGCTTGTTGTAGGGGTCAGTCTCGGTGCGCACATAGCTCGATTTCTTCTGTTTGTAATGGCGATAGTCCAAGAGACTGTTGACATAACGCGACTCGCTGAAAGAGAAGCTGTCGCACTGCACCTTGAAAGCCAGCTCATCGTCCAGATACAGCTCATAGAGATAAGGGCCGTTTTTGTTGGTCGAGGTGCCCACCTGGTCGTAGGTGCAGATTCCGAACGAGATCTCTCCATTGGCGTAGACATAAGGCCGGTCCTTGAGGGTATAACGTCCGTTGCCTCCGTCGGTGACAGAGAAATACATGGGGTTGGCAGCGCCTTCAAGCGTGGAGGTCTCGCCCAGAGGATAGACTGATACGCCTTGGATGAGGGGTTTCACATTGTCCTCAATCTTGAGTCCGAAAAACATCGGGTTGACGGGCTTCTCGCTCGCCGTGTAGCGGATCTCGAAATGGAGATGCGGACCGCCTGATCCGCCAGAATTGCCCGAATAACCAATCAAATCGCCCCGCTTCACGGGAAACTTGTCCTTTTCAGGATAGATCTGCGAGGTGTATTTCTTATTCTTGTATTGATACTGCTTCACATAGCGCGCGATCTCGCCATTGAAACGCTGTAGGTGGCCATACACCGATGTATAGCCATCGTTATGCGTGATGTACAGCACGTTACCATAGCCATAAGGCGACACACCGATGCGGCTGACATAGCCATCGGCCACGGCATACACCTTCTTGCCCTCCACTCCTTGTGTCTTGATGTCGATGCCGGAGTGGACATGGTTGGGTCGTATCTCAGCGAAGGTGGCGGAGAGGTAGATAGGGATGTCAACAGGGCTGCGGTACTGGGGATAGCGGTCTTGTGCCGTAAGGCCAAGAGTGGACAAAACAAGCAGCAAGATGAATGTGAAGCGCTTTTTCATGGATGTCATAGGGCTAAAGATGAATTAATGCGCAAAGATACACCTTTTTTCCTATTTTTGCAACGGGAAACGTAGAAAAGCAATGCGAAAAAAGACCAACAAAGAGAAGTTCTACGAGTGGCTCAACAAGCCCTATATGCTGATGCTTTACCGTATTCTGGCCATCCTGCTGGCGCTTAGCATCAGCCGGTGGATGCTGTATCTCTTCAACTCGCAATATTTCCACCAGTTGAAGGAAGGCCAAGCCCTCGCACTATTCTTCTACGGCATGCGATTCGATCTCTCGGTGACGGTGGCACTCAACTTGCCCGTCATCATCTATTATTGCTTCCCCTCCCGGCTTATCTTCAGGCGTGGCGGACAACTTTTCATCGACTTCATTTACGTCACCGTCAATTCCCTAGCCATCTTTTTGAATTTCATTGACATCATATGCTTTAACTTCTTGGGCAAGCACATCACGATAGGCTATCTCAGGACCTTGGGGAGTACCGGCGAACTCAACTTCGGTTTCATCCGTCAGGTGTTGTTCGACTATTGGTACCTGCTCGTCATCTTCATCTTGTTCGTGTTGGTGGTTGTCGTAGTGGCACGACACACAAGGCTTAAAGAAGAAAGCGAAGTGACACGTTGGCCTTTGAGGCAAGGGATCAGGCTCACGGTTTCGCTGGCCCTGGCCTTCGTGGCCTGGCGAGGCGGACTGCAAGCCGAACGCATCACCATGCAGACCGCTTTGCAGTACACCGACCCTCAGAACGCCCCCATCCTACTTAACACGCCTTTCTGTTTACTCAGCGGCGACGACAAGCCACAACCCGCCAAGGCACCTTCAGGTGAGCCACAGTTTACGGCGGTGCACACCAACTTAAATGCCAACCGTTTCCTCAACGACACCTTAGTAGCCGACACTCTGCCTAGCAATGTCGTCGTCATCATTATGGAAAGCATCGGACAGGAGATGACGGGCTACTACAACCCCGGCCGTCAGCATCAGGTGACGCCTTTCCTCGACACGCTGCTCTCCCGCAGCCTCACCTTCAACGGCAAAGCCAACAGCCGCAAGAGCCTCGAAGTCTTGCCCTCCATCCTGGCCAGTCTACCGCCTTTAATGGATGATGACGGCTCGGCTTACGCTGACTACGATTTCGACGCCTTCTGCCAGCACTTGCAGAAACGAGGTTATAACACCATCTTTATGCATGGTGGAAAAAACGGTGTGATGGGTTACGACAAATTCGCCCAACGAGCCGGGTTCAGACGATATTTCGGACGTGACGAATATGGCGACGACATCGATTATGACGGACAATGGGGCATCTACGACGGTCCCTTCCTACAATATGCCGCCACCACTCTGAGCCGCATCCACGAGCCCTTCGCCACGGCCGTTTACACCCTCTCTTCGCGCTATCCTTATAAAGTGCCACGCCACTTCGAATTCCCAGAAGAGAGCTACTATTGGACAGGGTTCGAGAAAACCGTATACTATACAGACTGTGCCCTGCGAGACTTCTTCTCCAAGGCTGAGCAACAACCTTGGTACGACAACACGCTCTTCGTCATCACCGCCGACTGCTCCAACACGCAGCATTTCCAGCCCGAGTACAACAACGTGTGGGGCATGTACGCCATCCCCCTCGCCTTCTATTGGCCCAACCGCGTCGAGGCAAAGAAAACCGACGAGGTGGCACAGCAAATCGACCTAGGGCCGTCCATCCTCTCCGCCTTACAGGTCAACGACACCCTGCTCTCGTTCGGGCGCAACCTCTTCGACAGCCTCAGCGAGCCCGCCTTCATCAGCTATTTCAACCTTACCTACCAATACTATAGCGACGCCTATCTGGTGCAGTCGGACGGGCAGAACTCCTTCGGCATCTACAAGCCCTTGGTCGACCCTTTGATGAGTGACAACCTCATTGACCGGCTACAATGCCCTGACATCTTCGACAAGATGTACGACTTCCTCAGAGAATACAATAACCGATTGACTACCAATGAACTGAGACCCCGTTTCGACAGCATCTATGAACAAGCAGAAGATACGATTCATTATTAATCCCATCTCGGGAAAGAAACACAAAGACCATCTCCCCGAGCAGATTAAGTCACACCTCGACCTGTCGCAGTTCGACTATGAGATCACCGTGTCGGAATATGCGGGCCACGCCAAGCTGTTGGCCCAGGAATCTATCGACGCTCATTACGACATCCTCGCCGTGGCGGGTGGCGACGGCTCCATCAACGAGGTGGGAACGAGGCTTATCGGCACAGACATCGCCTTGGCCATTATCCCCTGTGGCTCGGGCAACGGGCTGTCGCACTGCCTCGACATCCCTCTCGACCCTATCAAAGCCTTGGAGGTCATCAACAAAAACCAAAGAAAGAAAATCGACACCGTAGAGGTCAACGGTCTCCCCTTCATCAGCATTTCAGGCACGGGCTACGACGCCAAGGTGGCCGACGACTACAGCAAAGACCCAAGACGTGGCTTCGAGACCTATTTCAAATATATCCTGCGCAACTACATCACGATGAAGGAGCGTCCGTATACCATCGTCATGCCTGACGAGACCCTTGATGTCAACGCCTTCTTCATCTCGTTCGCCAACTCCAACCAGATGGGCTTCGACGTGCCCATCTCACCTAAAGCCTCGTTGTGGGACGGCCTTGTAGACCTTTGCATCGTGCAGAAGCCCAATCCTTTGGAGTTGCCCATCTTGGGCGGTTTCATGCTTGACGGCATGATGGACAAGGCTCCCAAGGTCAAGATTATACAAACCTCTGAGGCTACCATCATACGCCCTCAGGCCGACGTCATTAACCTCGACGGAGAGTCCATCATGATGGACAAAGACCTTCATCTGAAAGTCAACCCATTGAGTCTCAATATCATCTGCTAGATATGAACCCAGGAATAGCATTCACGGAAAAATATCTGAGGTTGATGTTCAAATCACTGCGCGACGCCACACCCGATGAGGTGATGGAAGAGCTTGAGCATTGCCGTCGCGAGAACCGCCGTCCTGTCAGAGTGCCGCGCTATTTCCGTGGTTATCTCACTGAAGAGAAATACACTGCCTCGACAGGCTTCGAGATGCAAGTGTTCAGGCATACGCAACCCTCACGTAGGCTCATCCTCTATCTCCATGGCGGCGCCTTTATCTACCCACCTGTGTTCTTCCACTGGCGCTTTCTTCACGACCTCTGCCTGCGTACCCATTGCGACGCGTTGTTGCCCGTCTATCCCAAGTCACCGGAATACAATTGCGAGTTTTCGGTAAAAACAATATTGGATTTTTATCAGACGCTTTCCGAATCAAAACAATACGATGAAATTCATTTCGTGGGCGACTCGGCGGGGGCATGTCTCTGCCTCGTTGTAGCGCAGGAAGCCCACAAAAACGGTTGGCAGCGACCCGCCACCATCACCTTGCTCTCGCCTTGCGTCGACCTGAGCCATACCCGCGAGAGCGACATGCGCGCCTTACAGGACAAAGACGCCATGCTCCAACTCGACCGTGTCATCACGCTCAACGCCATCTGGCAAAGCCATCTGCCGGCACAACATCCTTGGGTCAGCCCTGTTTTCGGTGACTTTAGCGGCATCGACAACCTCAATGTATATTATGGCTCCGACGAGATCCTCCAGCCCGACGACCTCCTACTCGAGGAGACATACAAAAAGGCCGGAAAATCCGGCCTGTTCGTTGAATTCGAAGGCATGTTTCACACCTTCGCGATGTTCCCTATCCCCGAGGGGTTCAGGGCAGTGAAAATGATGGCGAAAACCATCAAGGGCAGGTAGTCACCGTATTGGCGCACACCCACTCCTCATCAATCCAGCCTTTCAGCTCGACGAATGGATGACGGTAGCCCTCTTGCCAGTCTTCCTCAACCTCGCCCCAGCACCAGTCGGTGGGGACGGACTGCACCAAGATACGACGCGTCTTGGGGTCGGCGCCTAACACATGCAAGGTGATTTCCTTGTAGTCGGTCGTGCAAGCCACCTCTTGGCTGTCGGCAGCGGCGTAGAAATTGATGGTCTGGCCGCCATAGTTGCGGGTGCCGAACAAGAAATGAGGGTTATGGACAACAGGATAGGGCTGTCCCTCGAAGGGGTCTTTGTACTCCACTTCAACCTCGTTGCCTTCGGCATCTTCTTCAAAATACAAGCCGCCGTCTTCCTCCTCGCACCAATGGTTGAGGACAAGCCAGTCGCCGTCAGGCATCTGCCATGTGCTGACCATCATGTCAAACCCGCCATACCTCAGGATAAAGCCGAAGAGATCGTCCTCGTTATACTCGGCAGGCAGGGTGTCAAGATAGCGCACCGTGCTGGCGTCGACTGTCGTCACCGAAGGAGTCGCTTCTGCTTCCGTTGCCGGTTTCTGTTGTTGTTCGGCGGTGTTGTTGCATCCGCACAGCAGCGCAAAGACCGCTGCAAATAAGAATAGCTTTTTCATGATTAATTCAGTTTTTGTCCGTTGATATTATAACGTTGTCCGTCCTTGATAATAATGAGTTGTCCGTTTTCAACCACTTTCTGGACTTGACATGGGTCATCCTGTTCGCTCTCTTCGACGCCCACGAAACCGTCACAGTGCAGTTCCGTAGCCGTCTCATAGGTGAATTCATAACCGGAGTTGCCGCCACGGAACACAGTTTGGTTGTTGGAGTCCTTCACTTGGAAGAAGCCGGTGCCCATGCCTTCGCCCGCAACATCACGCACCGTCATGCGATAGCATGCAGCATGCGAAAGCACGAAATCCTCTCTATAGACATGGCTGGGCTCATCGAAAGTGAAGTTATACTCCACTTCGTCGGTGTCCATGTTACGCACTTCAAAAGTAATGTTCTCGGGATTGGCACCCGTCTTGAGTTGAAGCACCAAAGCTCCGTCGATGGTGCCAGGCTCTGTCAGTGCAGCACTTACGACGTTATCGACAGGGAATCCGTCGACTTGGCCGTTAGGCTGCTCCACGAAGAACTGCATCACGTCGCATTTGTCGGCGACGAACTCATCCATGACGGCCTCCACCGTCTCGCCTTCCGCAAGGGAGCCTTGCCACGTTTGGCTATAGCTCGTCACGCCGTCGTAGGCACGCATCACAAACGAAGTCACCGTCTCATGGCCGTAGTTTTTCACCACGAAACGCGGGCTTTGTGCGCCCGAGCAGTTCTGGTTCACAACGCTCTCCACGTCTTTCAGCACCAGGTCGTAGTCGAGGTCCAAAGCTGTCGACATGCGCACGGCTTGATACACCTCCTTAGTGCCACCAGAGTAGTTCTGCACCCATGCCGTCAGATAGCAGTCTTCCTTGGGCCACAACATCTCGAAAGTCTCGCTAACGGTCATCGTGGTGCCGCTGAACGGCGTGCCGTTCTGCGATGGGATCATATCGCGGCACACGTGGTGCAGGCCTTGCATGCCTTGCCATGTGACATCGATATTGCATTGTGTGAGGGCGATAAACACGCGCACGTCGGTACCGCTGCAGTCGCCCACCTTGTTAACGGTGCAGTTCACACGGCAGGTGGTACCGTCGACAGGCTCAAAACTCAAATCAATGGTAAACGGGCTGGTCACGTTGATGCGCTGATTGTAGTAGTTTCTGTAAGTAGAATACATGTTCTCGCTGGCGCCGCCACCACCCGACACACCCGTAATGCCGTCGGCCTTCAAGGTCGGATAACTGCTGATGCTGTAGTAGTTGGCGCGAGCGTTGGTCTCGTTGGTATAGTAAAGATCCGTCGAGAATGCCGAGGTGTGGTATGCCACAGGCGCGATAGCCATGCCTTCGTCAAGCATCTGGGCCACGCCGTTGGCGGCCGCAGGGCAATAGGGGCAACGCACACCCGTAAACAGTTCAAACAGCACGCACTCGCGAGCCACATTCTTCGTTTGAGCCATGGCAGCAGGCAACAGGCCAAAAGCCAAGGCAATGAATAGTAAAGTTTTCTTCATGGTGAATCAAGTTTAACTTGTCGGCAAAAATAAGAAGAAATGACTTGACCCCGACCTAAATCGACAATAATTCTTACCTTTGCCTCGTTTATTTTATCACATCGCTCATTTATCATGCAGAAATTCAACGATTTAATCAAAGAAGAACTCAAAGGTTGGAAGCCATTCGACATCATCTGGCTGGTGACCGTCTGTGCCGTCATCACCACGGTGACGCTGCTCACTTCCAACGCCGAAGCTTTCGGACAGTCGCATCCCACGCTCTCAGAAGGGGCCGTCAAGGCTTGCGTGGTGTGTTCCATCATCGCGGCCATCATCGGTGTCATCAACGTGGTGTTGGGAGGCAAAGGCAAGCTGTCAAATTATTTCTTCGGCGTCATCAGCGCTTGCCTGATGATTTATATCAATTTGACGGTAAAGAATTTCGGCATCATGATGGTGAGCGTCTACAACCTCGTCATGCAGTTTGTGGGCTTCCGCGCTTGGTCAAAGAACATGAACAAGACCACGCACGAAGTCAAGAAGATACATATGAAACAAGGCAAACGTTGGATGTACATCGGCATCCTCGCAGCCGCCACGGTGGTACTTGGCTTCATTATGAGACACGTGGGCGACGCGCATCCTTTCATCGACGCTTTCATCACCTCGGCGCAAGTCATCGCCATGATCCTGATGGTCAGTATGTTCGCCGAACAGTGGTGGCTATGGATCGTTATCAATATAGCCAGCATCTACCTCTTCCTTACCTCGCGTGAGGTCACTCTCGCCCTCGCCCTGATGTATATGGTGTATTTCGTCAACTCCATCATCATGTGCATCCGTTGGGAGAAGGAAGCAAGAGAAAACGACAAAGAATTGGCAAACTCAAAAGAATAAAAACATGGACAACGAAATCAAAAGAATCTATTCCGGCTCGGTGGTCAACGCCGAGTTCATCGGCAGCGTGCTCGCGGATAATGACATCCAGTTCCTCATCCGCAACTTCCAAGAGGAGAGCCTGTGCGCCGGCTGGGCCGCCAGCACCATCAAAGGCGACGCCTCGGTGTATGTCTTCGAGAAAGACTACGACAAGGCCATGCTGCTTTTGGATGAGATCAACGCTGCGGAAATGGAGGAAGAATAATCGTTCCCTCCCTTTTTAAGCTCCACGCAAGCCTATCGCTTTCTCGATTTCGCGGAGGTTATAGTCTTTTTGGCCTCTACGGACGGCATAGGCAAGTATTTGACAGAAAATCTCAGTGTTATATTTTATCCCACCTCCAACAAGGGAGAAAAGCGCGCCACTGCGCCAATAACCAGGATAGGCCTCTGGTATTCCATTGAACTGATGTATGCGCGCCTTGATGGCTTTCTTGCCTTTTTCACCGGTGATTTTTATGCTCAACGTGGATATCCAATCCCCACGTAACACATATCTCACCCCATCGATAATGACATAAAGGATTTCGTATTCTGGATGTTCCAAGATATCGGTATCAGGTTCTTCGTCCCATTCTGAAGGATCCACCTCGTCTTCCGGCTCATCGCCATAACGCCCGAACTCAATGTCCTCGGTCTTGTAAAACACTTCATGGTTCTCCCAACGCACCAATTCAAACATCTCCTTCTCTAGTTCGTCAATCTGCCAGTCATAACCTCGGTCGATGGCAACGGTGAGAAGCCAGCAAAAATGCTCAGCGTTGTGGTAATGGTTTGTGATGGTGTTGACAAGATGTTCCGGATTCGTCATAAACGTCTTACACTCCGCATCCACATCAAAAGCATTATGAATATATGCTACAGGAGCATCGTCTTTGCAGATGATGGCCATCGGCTCGTAGGGCTGGCAACTGAAAGTGTATGTCTCGCCGCCATGATACAATGCCGTCTTGCCATTTTCAATACATAACAAGGCGTCTTCGTTTTGATATATCACTGCTGATGGATTCATGGCCGCCATGAGTTGGAAGGATAATCCTAGATTTGCTGCAAATTTACAAAAACTTCCCAATAAAAAAGCCAAGAAGCACTTTCGCGCCTCTTGGCTTTTCAACCGTACCGGCAAAGGCTTAATTCCTGAAAATCAACCCATCGCCTTGCACATCCACGATGATGGTCTTCGTCTTGTCGACCGACTCGGCCAAGATCATCTTCGAGAGCGAGTTGAGCAACTCACGCTGCATCATACGCTTCACAGGACGTGCGCCATACTGCGGGTTGTAGCTCTGCTTGGCGATGAAGTCGACAGCGGCATCAGTGATGTCAATCTGGATGTCGTTGGCGGCCAGCATCTTCTGCACGCTGCGGAACTGCATCCTCACGATGTCGGCAATCTGGCTCTCGTCCAAAGGCTTGAACATGATGATGTCGTCGACACGGTTCAGGAACTCCGGTCGCATGAACTGCTTCAGCTGCTCCATCACCTCGTTACGGGTCTTCTCGAAGACCTCATCGTTGTTGCTGCCATTGAGCAGGGCAAAGTTATCCTGGATGACGTTGGCACCGATGTTGGAGGTCATGATGACAATGGTGTTCTTGAAGTCCACCGTACGGCCCTTGTTGTCGGTCAGACGGCCGTCGTCAAGCACCTGCAGCAAGATGTTGAACACGTCGGGATGTGCCTTTTCAATCTCATCCAATAGGATGACGGAATACGGCTTACGACGCACAGCTTCGGTCAACTGGCCACTCTCTTCATAGCCCACATATCCTGGAGGCGCTCCGATGAGTCGCGACACCGTGTGACGCTCCTGGTACTCCGACATGTCGATACGCACCATAGCGTTCTCGTCATCGAACAGGAACTCGGCCAAGGCCTTGGCCAGCTCGGTCTTACCCACGCCCGTGGTACCCATGAAGATGAAGGAACCGATGGGGCGTTTGGCGTCCTGCAGGCCGGCACGGCTACGCCTGATGGCATCGCTGACGGCGGTGATAGCCTCGTCCTGGCCCACCACACGTTTGTGCAGCTCGTCCTCAAGATGCAACAATTTCTCGCGCTCGCTCTGCATCATCTTATTGACCGGGATTCCCGTCCAACGCGACACGATCTCAGCCACGTCGTCGGAACCGACTTCCTCGTCCACCAGCGGGTGGTCACCCTGCGCCTGCAATAGGTCGGCCTTGGCTTTCTCGATGGCAGCCTCTGCCTCGCGAATCTTGCCGTAACGCAGCTCTGCCACACGGCCATAGTCACCTTCGCGTTCGGCCACCTCAGCTTGGTGCTTGTAGGTCTCTATGTTGTTCTTTTCCTCTTGGATCAGCTCTACATAATGCTTCTCTGCATCCCACTTCGCCTTGATGGCGGTGCGCTTGTCGTTGAGTTCGGCCAGCTCCTTCCCTATCTCTTCCACTTTCTTGGTGTCGTTCTCGCGCTTGATGGCCTCGCGCTCGATCTCCAGCTGACGGATGGCACGCTCGACATCTTCCAGTTCCTCAGGCACCGAGTCGATTTGCAGCCTCAAACGCGAGGCGGCCTCGTCGATCAAGTCGATGGCCTTATCGGGCAGGAAACGGTCGCTGATGTAACGCACCGATAGCTGCACGGCGGCGATGATGGCCTCATCCAAGATACGGATATGGTGGTGGGTCTCGTAACGCTCCTTCAGGCCACGGAGGATGCTGATGGCCGAGGCCTCATCAGGCTCGTCGACCATGACCTTCTGGAAACGACGCTCCAGCGCCTTATCCTTCTCGAAATATTGCTGGTATTCCTTCAGGGTGGTGGCGCCGATGGCACGCAGTTCGCCACGCGACAGGGCCGGCTTCAGAATGTTGGCCGCGTCCATGGCGCCTTCGCCGCCGCCCGCACCGACCAAGGTATGAATCTCATCGATGAACAGGATGACCTCGCCATCGCTGTCCACGACTTCCTTGACCACGTTCTTCAGACGTTCCTCAAACTCGCCCTTGTACTTGGCGCCGGCGAGCAAGGCGCCCATGTCCAAGCTGAACACTGTCTTGCTCTTCAGGTTCTCCGGCACGTCGCGGTTGACGATACGCTGGGCCAAACCCTCCACGATGGCGGTCTTACCCACGCCCGGCTCACCTATTAATATTGGGTTGTTCTTCGTGCGTCGGCTCAAGATCTGCAGCACACGACGGATCTCCTCGTCACGGCCGATGACCGGGTCGAGCTTGCCCTGTTGGGCAAGTTCATTCAGGTTCTTGGCGAAACGGTTCAACGAGTCGTAGTTCTGCTCGGCGTCCTGCGAGTCGACCTTCTTGCCTTTACGGAACTGCATGATGGCTTTCTCCAGCTCATCCCTGCGGATGCCTTGGTCCTTCATCAGTTGCGATGTCATGCCGTTGCTGTCGAAGACGGCCAGCAGCAGGTGCTCGATGGAGACATACTCGTCGCCCATCTTCTTGGCCAGCGTAAGGGCGTCGTTGAAGACCTTGCTGACCTCAGAGGAATAATACAATTCGGAGCCGCTGCTATGCGGTTGTGACTTGATGACCTGATCCAGGGCCTCATTCAAGCGCGCCGTGTTGACGCCCAACTTCTTCATGAGGTTGGGCACCAGATAGTCGTCGCTCAACAGCATCCCCTTCAACAGGTGGAAACACTCCACGGTCTGGCTCTGGTGCGACTGTGCGATCTCCTGAGCCTTCCCAATGGCTTCTTGTGATTTGATAGTGAATTGATTGATGTTCATATTTGGGTACTCCTTTCTATTGTTTTGACGTAGGACTATGAGACGTAGGACGTAGGACATCCCAAATGTCTCGCACCCCAGCCCATCAAAACTTCGGCCAATTTAACACGGGAGAAATAAAGGCAGATTATGCGACAAATTGTCACTAAATCAAAGAGTTAGAACACATGAAATAAGACAAAATGGCACGATTGGTCACTATCAATACTTGTAGCTCACCATCACTTCAAAGCTCCTGCCTGGCATGGCACGCCAGATGACGTTTTGGTATTCTTTGTTGGTGAGATTGTTGCAGCGCAATTCAATGCGGAACTTCTTGAGCTGCTTGCCAAGGGCCACATGATGAAGGTAATAGGCCCGCAAGGGATAGGTCTCCTCATCGGCATAAGAGGTGCTGCGACTACCCGTAGCCTCGAGGGTGTAGCTCAGGCTCCAGGTCTTCCACCGTGTGTCGACGAACATGTTACCGTGATGGCGCGGGATGTAGATGAGCTGCTTGCCGCTGATGCCCTGCAACTGCGCTGTCTCACTCTCGTCGGTGGTGACGGTGAAGACATAGTTGCCCGACAGGCTGACTTTCCAGTCGCCCTCGACGAACGACGCGCTGACGTGGTTCTCGATACCACGGGCAAAGACCATCGCCACGTTCTCTGGCACCCAATAGCGGTAGAAGCTGGGCTTCCACTGGATCCAGTTCTTGACCCACGACAGGTACCCACCCGTCCGCAGGTCGAGTTTAAAGGGCCCTTTTTGCAGGCCATATTTCAACGCAAGGTCTGCTGTGCGGCCGTCTTCGGGCAGCAGGTCGGGATTGCCGCCAGGATACCAATAGAGGTCGTTCAACGAAGGATTACGGTAGTTGTGGCTGTAGCCCAAGGTAAAGCTGACAGCTTTATAGAAAGGCAGCTGGTACGAAAACGTCGCTGTGGGGAACAGTCCCATGCCCTTACCGTCGGTCCAATCGTAACGTGCGGTGAGGCTGAGGTCGGCACACGGGAAAGGCGTGCCGTTGACGGCTGCATAGGCCGAGAGCAGATTGCGAAGCTTCTGCCCCTCGTAATTGTTGGACCGCACGCGCTCGTTGTCCCACTGCAGCTTGGACTTCAGCGTCCAGTTTTCTGTGATTTGCTGCTCCACATTGGCAATCTGGTGCAGTACCAAAGCGTGGTTCTCCGAGTTAATGCCCGTGACATAACCATTGTTCTCGGCGTTGCGCACCTCCAGGAAATAGCGTTGGTTCTCGACAAAAGCCGCCGACTTCAGCTGCAGGCTGCCGGTAGGCCAGAAGGTCTTGAACGTCACAAAGTTGCGCGAGAAGTTGTCCTTGGTCCATTCCTCGAAGTTCTTGTTGTTGGCGTTGGTCATAATGGGCGGCAAGTTACGGTCGTTCCATTGGTTCCACGACGAGGCGCTGATGACGCTGTTTTTCAGCATGAAACTGATCTCAGGCATCACGCCGTAGTCGACGAACTCGGCATTGCGCTGTTTCATCCGTTGAGGTGGGAACACGCCAATGTTGTTGTATTCATAGTCGTTGTCCGACGAGTTGCGATATGCTTTCACACGGAACGAGAACTTCTTGCCGTAGTTGCCCACCGTGATGAAACTGCCAAGAGTGTTGAAACTGCCATAGGTCTGTTTCAGATCCAGCAGGAATCCGTCACCAAAATGGTGGGTGTTATCAATATTGACAGTACCACCCAGGCCGCCGCTGTTGTTGGACGTGCCGCTACCCCAGTTGAGGCTGACGTCGTCGACGAGGAAGACCGGGATGGTGCTAAAGTCGACCTGTCCGAGGGTGGGCGCATTGAGTTGGAAGCCGTTCCAAAGTACCAGAGTATGACTCGCCGTCGTGCCACGGAACGAGGCCGTCGACGTGCCGCCAGGGCCATAGGTCTTGATGAAGACAGGACTATGCTTAATGAGCAGGTCTGACAGATTGGAGGTGCTCTTCGATTGCAGGACGATGGTATCCAGTTTTTTCATCACCAACGGCTTGAGAGCCTCCATGGTGTATTTGTCAGCGGTCACCTCCACCGCATTCAAAGTGATGGTGTCCTGCGCGCGAAGCGAGAAACACATCATGCATAGCAAGACAAGAATACTATAACGCCATAGATATCTCATAATACGGCCGCAAAGTTACGTAAAAAGGCGGTAGCCACAAACGAAAAACGCGGCAAGGACACCTTACCGCGTTTTTCTTGGCTTTAAACAGGCTTATTTCTTTCCTCCACCCACATTCTCGTTCTTGGCTTGAGGCTTCTCGGCATAGGTCTTCTTCTTGCCTTGGAGTTTGCCATTCTTATAGGTGGCTTCACTCTTGAGCGAGCCGTCCGAATAGAAGGTCTCCTGCTTGCCCTCAAATTGGCCTTGTTTGTATTCGATGGTCATCTTCTTGTTGCCGTTCTCGTAATACCAGGTCGTCAAGCCGTCGCGGAATCCGTTCTTGTATTCCGACACCTCCAGGTTGCCACCCTTCTCATAGCAGAGGATCTGCGTGCCTTCGAGCACGCCGTTCTTGTAGGTGTTCACCTTTGAGAGGCGTCCGCCGCGGTACCACTCGCTGGCCTGGCCGTCGAGCAAATCGTTCTTATACTCCGCCTTCTTGTTGATCGAGCCCGTCTTGTCGATTTCGATAAAGATGCCGTTCTTCTTGCCGTTGACGTAATTCACGATCTTCTTCGGCAGATAGGTGTTGCTGTTGTAATACTCGATCCACGTGCCCAACTTCTGGCCGTTCAGAACGGTACCTTCGATGGTATAGTCACCCATGACGGCCTTGAAAGGTCCATTGGGGGCTTTCGTCACATCAACCGTCTCGATGGTCTGGGCGAACAAAGGCATGGCAAACAAAGCCATAATAATGATAACCAAAATCTTACGCATTGTCTTATTTGTTTAAATGTTGGACAAAATTATAAAAATCATTCCAAACGACTGCAATTTCCGTGCAAAATCTTTCAAATTCAATATTTTTTCGGATTTTTGTGTCACGATAAAACCTCATACCATGAAAAAAGTAGAAGTCAAAAACTTTAAGCTCTACACCACTGCGGTCATCAGCATCGAGTGGAAAGAAGAGCTCCTCAACGTCAACCTCGACCTCGCCATGATGCTGAAGATGATGCGCATGGAGGGCCTCACGGAATCCGATATCGAGCGCTACAGCCAAAACGGCCAGCCTATCCCCTTTAAGAAGGTGACGCTGCTGCTCTTCCAGGACGACGGCAAACCCGGACAATACTACACGGACGAGTCGTTCGAGGAAGACGACGACCCGACGGTGTTCTATGTGGAGATCAAGGAATAATGCGGAATGTTGAATGATGAATGCGGAATGGCGCAAAGCGACGCTGGGCTTCGCACCAATTCCGCATTCCGCATTCCTAATTCAGCATTCAATGCAATGACTTAACGTACTCGTCAATCGCCTTGGCGGCCTTCTTGCCGGCGCCCATGGCGAGGATGACCGTAGCGGCACCGCTCACCGCATCGCCACCAGCGAAGATACCTGGACGAGAGGTCGTGCCCACCTCGTCGGCCACGATGCAGCCCTTACGGTTGAGGTCAAGGTTGCGCGTCGTGCTGCCGATCAACGGGTTGGGTGAGGTACCCAAAGCCATGATAATCATGTCGACATCGAGGATGAACTCAGAGCCAGGAACCGGGACAGGGCTTCTGCGGCCAGAGGCATCGGGCTCGCCGAGCTCGCAACGCACGCACTTGAAGCCTTTCACCCAGCCGTTCTCGTCGCCCAAGACCTCGACAGGAGCCGTCAGCAGGTCGAAGAGGACGCCTTCTTCCTTGGCGTGGTGCACCTCCTCCACTCTCGCTGGCAACTCAGCCTCGGAACGACGATAGACGATATGCACCTCGGCGCCGAGACGCAAGGCGGTGCGAGCGGCGTCCATAGCCACGTTGCCACCACCTACCACGGCGACTTTCTTACCCACGAAGTTCGGAGTCTCATAGCCTTCCTTATAGGCGAATAGCAAGTTGTTGCGGGTCAAGAACTCGTTGGCCGAGACCACACCGCAGAGGTTCTCGCCCGGCACGTTGAGCATCATCGGGAAGCCGGCACCCGAGCCTACGAAGACAGCCTCGAAGCCCTCGCGGTGCATCAGCTCATCGATGGTGATGGTGCGACCCACGACCACGTCCTTCTCGAACTTGGCGCCCAAGCGGCGCACGCTCTCCACCTCTTTCTTCACTACGGTGTCCTTAGGCAGACGGAACGACGGGATGCCATACATCAACACGCCGCCCAACTCATGCAAAGCCTCAAAGATGGTGACGTCATAACCCATCGAAAGCAGATCCTTAGCGCAAGTCAAGCCGGAAGGACCGCTACCGATGATGGCTACCTTATGACCGTTGGGAATGCTCTGGCTATCGAAATGCAGGTCGTGCTCGATGGCATAGTCGCCAACAAAACGCTCCAGCTTGCCGATGGCGATGGGCTCAAACTTCTTACCCATCACACAGCTGCCTTCGCATTGCGTCTCCTGCGGGCACACTCGACCGCACACGGCCGGCAATGCCGAGTCGCAACTGATAACGCCGGCAGCGCCCTCGAAGTCGCCTTGAGCCACGCGGGCGATGAAGCCCGGGATGTTTACATTGACGGGGCAATGCTCCACGCACTGCGGGTTCTTGCAGTTGAGGCAACGTTGGGCCTCCATCATGGCCATTTCGGCCGAATAGCCGAGGCACACCTCATCGAAATTGTGAGCGCGGATTTCGGGTTTCTGCTCCGGCACCGGCACACGCTTCTTCTTGTCGAAGGACTCCTCGCTGATGCCGCCGATATGGCACTTGTGCCCTTCGGCTTTCTCCTCGGCTTGGAGTTGTTTGCGCGTCACCACGTTATTATACATAGCCTGACGTTTCATGGCCTCGTCGAAGTCGACGTCACGACCCAGGAACTCAGGACCGTCGATACAAGTGAACTTGGTCTTGCCGCCGATGCTCACACGGCAGGCACCGCACATACCCGTGCCGTCGACCATAATCGAGTTAAGCGACACCGTGCAGCGGATACCCAACTCCTCACAGGTCTTGGTGGCGAACTTCATCATGATCATCGGGCCGATGGCGACGGCCTCGTCATATTGCTTGCCGCTGGCCACCAGCTGGCGCAGCACATCGGTCACCAAGCCCTTACGGCCCGTCGAACCGTCGTCAGAGGTGACATACAGATTACTGACCTCGGCCAGTTCTTTCTCGAAAATGAGCAGGTCTTTGGTACGAGCGCCGATGATGCAGTCGGCCGTGGCGCCGTGGTCGTTGAGCCACTTCACCTGGGGATAGATCGGGGCGATGCCCACGCCACCGCCGATGAAGACGAACGAGCGCTTGCGCAATTCCTCGGCCGTCATCGTGGCAAACTCGGAGGGCTTGCCCAGAGGGCCTACGATGTCAGCAAAGCGGTCGCCTTCCTTATACTCAGCCATCTTCTTGGTGGACTCACCAATGGCCTTGAAGACGATGGTCACTGTACCCCTGACGCGATGGTAGTCGCTAATGGTCAAAGGGATTCGTTCGGAGTTCTCCTCCATCTTGACGATGAGGAACTGTCCCGGCAAAGCTGAATGTGCGATTCTCGGCGCATAGACGTCCATGAGGTAAGTCTCGGCCGCAAAGGTTTCTTTATGTAAGATTTCAAACATAATGTATGGAATAAGAGTTAGTTTTCGCGGAAAAATCCATGCAAATATAACGATTTTCTTATATGTCAACAAAATTCGCCGGAATTTGCACAAAAAAAAGCCCCGATTTCTCGGGGCTCAGTAAAATTTAATCAGCTATGTAAAGTTTGTTTATTTACCGTCCAAGGCCTTCACCTCTTCCATCATGTTCAGCTTCACATAGATGGAGCGCAGAACGTTCTTCACGTCGTCAGAGGGTTGGGCGTCATAGGCGCGCTGCAGGTAAGGCATACCCGTGCGCAGCAGTTCGTTGGCCTGTTCGATCAAGCCGTTGTACTCCTCCTGTTCCTTCTTCGAGAAGCCCGTGATTTCATTGGCCTGCTCGATGTATTTGTTAGCCATGCTCGTGTAAAGCACACCGATGTTGTAGATGGCATCGTAGTAGTCAGGATTGATGGCGAGAGCCTGCTCGTAGTATTGGCGGGCCTTCTCAACATCGTACACATCCTTGTTTTCCTCGTTGCCGTAGATGGTGCCAAGCACGAAGAGCAGTTGAGCGTTCTCAGGGTCGAGCTCGCGGAGTTTTTCGAGGTCGGCGATAGCTTCGGCGCCCTTGCCATCCTTCAGGTAGGCATTCACCTTTTCAAGAATCAGGTTGGCGTCACTGGGGGCCTTCTCCAGACCAGCGTTGATCATGGCCATGGCCTGTTCGGCGTTGCCCAAGCCGTTGTAGCAAGCTGCCAGGTGTCTGTAAACATCACCATTTTCCATGCCATTGTCTTTCAGTTCGGTGAAATACGCAAGAGCCGTATTGTAGTCTTTGGACAACATGCTTGCTTGACCAGCGGCATACAACATATCGTTGGCATCAGCGGTACCCATCGTTTTGGCAATATCGTAAGCCTTCTTGAACATCGGGGCGGCACCAGCATAGTTCTGGGTCTTGAACATGTCATAACCACTATTATAATAGTTACTCTTCACAATCTCCACACGTTGATAGATATCCTGTTTGTTTTCCTCGAGGAAGCTAGGATTCTTCATGCAGTTCATCAACGACTCGTAGATGATCTCTAAAGCATCGGGGGTTTGGGCAATCAGAGCCTCGTCACCCGACTGGAGCACATTCTGGTAGATGATAGCACGATAATGCCATGCCGTGGCTTGGTCATTGGGCTTCATACCGAGGAATTGTTCATGGTTGACGCACTTCTCGATGGATGCCATAGCCTTGGCGTATTGGCCATTCTTGTTGTACATGAAGGCGTCGGTTCTGTCTTTCTTTTGGGCCATCATCACGTTAGCGGTGAGCAGGACAGCCAGCAAAATCATTACTTTTTTCATTTTTTCAATTATTTAAAGTTTGACAATATTCGTTTGTTAGTCTCTTTCCTTACAATTATTGTTCCAAAATAGTTTTAATCTTCTGAAGTCGGACCTTCGACTCCTTCGACAGGCTCAGGAACCGAAGGCTCAGAGGCCTCGGTGGATTCAGGGGTCAACCCTTCAACTCCCTCGACGGGTTCAACGACCTCGGTCTCCTCGGGTTCGTCCTCATGTTCCACCTTGGTGACAGCGGCGATCTCGTCCGTACCACGCAGGTCGATGAGTTTCACGCCTTGCGTGGCGCGACCCATCACACGCAGTTTGCTGACCTCCATGCGGATGACGATGCCCGACTTGTTGATGATCATCAGGTCTTCGTCGTCGGTGACGCCCTTGATGGCGATGAGGTCGCCGGTCTTGTCGGTGATATTCAAGGTCTTTACGCCCTTGGCGCCACGGTTAGTGATACGGTAGTCCTCGATGTCGGAACGCTTGCCGAAGCCCTTCTCGGAGACCACCAAGACGGTCTGTTGCGGGTCGTTGATGCACACCATGCCGATGACTTCGTCGTCGGGCGAGCCCAAGGTGATGGCTTTCACACCCGTAGCGGTACGGCCCATCGGGCGGACGGTCTGCTCGTTGAAGCGGACGGCCTTGCCCGAACGCACGGCCATCAGCACCTCGTCGTTGCCGCTGGTGAGGCATGCCTCAAGCAGCTGGTCGTCCTCGCGGATGTTGACAGCGATGATGCCATTTTGGCGCACGTTCTTATAGGCAGCCAAGTTGGTCTTCTTGATGATACCCTTCTTGGTGCAGAGGATGATGTAATTGTTCTCGAGGTATTCCTCATCGGTCATGCTCTTCACGTTGAGGTAGGCCATCACCTTATTATCCTTATCTAAAGGCAACAGGTTCTGGATGGCGCGACCCTTGCTGTTCTTGCCCTCTTCAGGAATCTCGAAGGCACGCAGCTTGTAGCACTTGCCTTGTTCGGTGAAGAAGAGCAGGTGGTTATGGTTGGTGGCCGTGAAGATGTGTTCGATGAAGTCGGTGTCGCGGGTGGCGGAGCCCTTCGAACCCTTGCCGCCGCGGCTCTGCACACGGTACTCGGTCAGCGGGGTACGCTTGATGTAACCGAGGTGCGAGATGGTGATGACCACGGCGTCGTCGGCGATAATGTCCTCCATGCGGAACTCACCGGCGGCGGGCACGATCTGGGTGCGACGAGCGTCGCCATATTTCTCTTTGATGACCAGCAGTTCGTCCTTGATGATCTGGAACTGCAAATCCTCATTTTGTAGAATATCGTGGAAATGGTTGATGCGTTCGTGGATTTCGTCCAACTCGTCCATGATCTTCTTAATCTCGAGACCGGCCAACTGACCGAGGCGGTAGGCCACGATGGCGCTGGCTTGCGGGTCGTCGAAACCGAACTTATCCATGATGGCCTGCTTGGCCTCCGGCGTGCCGCCCTTACAAGCGCGGATGGTGGCGATGATCTCGTCGACAATGTCGATAGCGCGGGCCAAACCTTCCAAGATATGGGCGCGCTCTTCGGCCTTCTTCAGCTCGAAGCGGGTGCGACGCAGTACGATCTCATGACGATGCGCCACGAAATGCTCGATGAGTTGCTTAAGATTCAAAGTATAGGGACGACCGTTGACCAGAGCCACGTTGTTCACGTTGAACGAGCTCTGCAGCGGGGTCATCATAAACAGTTTGTTGAGCACCACGTCGGGGTTGGCGTCGCGCTTCAGCTCGTACACCACACGGATGCCCTTGCGGTCTGACTCGTCACGGATGTCAGCCAGGCCCTCCAACTTCTTCTCGTTGACGAGGTCGGCGGTCTTCTTGATCATCTCGGCCTTGTTGACCTGATAAGGCACCGAAGTGGCGATGATGCGCTCGTGGCCGTTGTGTTCCTCGAAATGGGTCTCACCACGCAGGACGATACGTCCTCTACCCGTCTCAAACGCCTCGCGCACGCCTTCGTAGCCGTATATGACACCAGCGGTCGGGAAGTCGGGGGCCTTGATGTATTGCATCAGTCCCTGCGTGTCGATATCGCGGTCGTCGATATAGGCGATGATGCCGTCAACGACTTCACTGAGGTTATGGGGTGCCATATTGGTGGCCATACCGACGGCGATGCCGTTGGTACCGTTTACCAACAAGGTGGGAATCTGCGTTGGCAGCACGGTAGGCTCCTGCAACGAGTCGTCGAAGTTATTCTGGAAGTCGACGGTGTCCTTGTCGAGGTCGTCGAGCATCTCTTCGGAAATCTTCTGGAGGCGCGCCTCGGTGTAACGCATGGCAGCGGGACTGTCGCCGTCCATCGAACCGAAGTTGCCCTGGCCGTCCACCATGGGATAACGCAACGACCACCATTGGGCCATACGCGCCATGGCGTCGTAAACCGACTGGTCACCATGCGGGTGGTACTTACCGAGCACCTCACCGACGATACGGGCCGATTTCTTATAGCCGCTGCGCGAGGTGACGCCGAGTTCCTTCATGCCATAAAGCACACGACGGTGCACGGGCTTCAAGCCGTCACGCACGTCGGGCAAAGCACGGGATATAATGACTGACATCGAATAGTCGATGTAGGCTGACTTCATTTGGTTCTCAAGGTTGACCTTGATGATTTTTTCCCCAGTGTTCTCAGGGATGTCATTTTCCTGATTCTCAGGTGTGATGTTATCGTTTTCGTCCATTTTCGGGTGTTATTTTTCGCTATAATTAATAAGGGTGCAAAGATACGAAAAATATCCTTTGGTTTTGCAAAAAAAGTGGATTTTGTTCTTTTTTGGAGAAACTTGCGTCGGGACTGGCGCGGCGCGGTTTTTGTTTGTAACTTTGCACTCTGAATAAATCAGACAAGTGAAAAGTTGGTTTATTTATTAAAGTATTGAAAATAAAAGAATTGTAATTATATGGATGCAAAATTCTCTCCCCGCGTTCGTGCCATTTTGTCACTTAGCCATCAGGAGGCACAACGTCTAGGGAATTCATATGTCGGGTTGGAGCACCTTTTTTTGGGCATGTTGAAGGAAGGCGGCAGCAGCGCCATCAAGATTTTGGAGAACCTCAACCTGAACATCGAAGTCTTTTCAAAGAAACTGGAAGCCTCGGTCAAAGTGGCCAGCAGCGGCCAAAACCAGGTTTTGGCCCTGCCTCTCACCAAACAGGCCGAGCGCGTGCTGAAGTTCACCTATATCATCGCCAAGGAGTTCCATTCGGAGATCGTACGCTCCGAGCACCTCATGCTGGCCATCCTGCATGAGAAAAACAACATTATCTCGCAAAACCTTGAGTTTGAAGGCATCAACTACGACAATTTCAAACAAGAACTTTTGAACTACACTGCCGCAAACGCCGACCCACAGGAAGCGCCCGAGGAAAACACAGACTACACCTCCAGTCTATTTGACGATGACGAAGAGGAAGAGGAAGACGACCTGATGAGCCAGATCCGGCCACAACAGGAGAAGCCGAAGAAGACTAGCAACATTAAGAGCAAGACGCCCGTGCTCGACAACTTCGGCCGCGACCTCACCAAGGCCGCCGAGGAAAACCGTCTCGACCCCATCGTGGGCCGTGAGCGAGAGCTGGAACGTATCGCCCAGATTCTCAGCCGCCGCAAGAAAAACAACCCCATCCTCATCGGCGAGCCCGGCGTGGGCAAGTCTGCCATCGCCGAGGGCTTGGCCATCCGTATCGTGCAGCACCGTGTGCCGCGCACCTTATTTAATAAACGCGTCGTCATGCTCGACATCGGCTCCATCGTAGCCGGCACCAAATACCGCGGCCAGTTTGAGGAGCGCATCAAGGCCATCCTCCATGAGTTGGAGAACAACCGCGACATCATCCTCTTCGTCGACGAGATCCACACCCTCGTCGGCGCGGGCAACGCCAACGGTTCTCTGGATGCCAGCAACATGTTCAAGCCCGCCTTGGCACGTGGAGAGTTGCAGTGCATCGGCTCCACCACCTTGGACGAGTACCGTCAATACATTGAGAAAGATGGCGCCTTGGAGCGTCGCTTCCAGAAGATTCTCGTCGAGCCCACAACGCCCGCCGAGACCATCGAAATCCTGAACAACATCAAGTCGAGATACGAAGACCATCATTTGGTCACCTATACACCCGAGGCCATCGAGGCCTGCGTGAAGCTCACCGATCGTTACCTCAGCGACCGTCACCTGCCCGATAAGGCCATCGACGCCTTGGATGAGGCCGGCGCCCGTGTCCACATCCATAACATCGACGTGCCCGCCGAGATCACGGAGCTGGAGCAAAGCCTCGAAGCGGTCCGTAAGGAAAAGAAAGCCGCCATCGCCGAGCAGAAGTTCGAGGAAGCCGGAGCGTTCCGCAACGAAGAGGTGAAGCTCATGGCGCAGCTCGAGGCTGCCAAAAAGGCATGGGAAGACAACGCCGTGGCACACCGCCAAGAGGTCACAGAACAAAACGTGGCTGAGGTCGTCGCCATGATGACAGGCGTGCCCGTGCAACGCATCGCCAAGAACGAAGGCGACCGCCTGATGCATATGGAGACCGAGTTGGCGGGTACCGTCATCGGTCAGGACGAGGCCATCAAGAAGGTGACCCGCGCCATCCGCCGCAACCGCGCAGGACTGAAAGACCCCAACAAGCCTATCGGCTCGTTCATCTTCCTCGGCCCCACCGGCGTCGGTAAGACCTACCTCGCCAAGGTGTTGGCCAAGTTCCTCTTCGACAGCGAAGACGCCCTCATCCGCATCGACATGAGCGAATACATGGAGAAGTTCGCTGTGTCGCGCCTCGTGGGAGCGCCTCCCGGATACGTGGGTTATGAAGAAGGCGGACAACTAACCGAGAAGGTGCGCCGCAAGCCCTACTCCATCGTCCTCCTCGACGAGATCGAGAAGGCCCATCCCGACGTGTTCAACCTGCTATTGCAGGTGTTGGACGACGGCCAGCTCACCGACAGCCTCGGTCGCAAGGTCGACTTCAAGAACACCATCATCATCATGACATCGAACATCGGCTCGCGCCAGCTGAAGGACTTCGGCATGGGCGTCGGCTTCGGCACACAGGCCAAGCTCAACTCGAAGAACGAATACTCGCAGAGCGTCATCGACAACGCCTTGAAGCGCACCTTCGCTCCCGAGTTCCTCAACCGCGTCGATGATGTGGTGATGTTCAACGGCTTGGACAAGGACGACATCCAGAAGATCATCGGCATCGAAATCCGCGATGTGGTGAAACGCGTCGAAGAGATGGGCTACAAGATGGAACTCACCGCCAAGGCCATGGACTTCCTCGCCGAGAAGGGCTGGGACGAGCAGTATGGCGCGCGTCCGCTGAAACGCGCCGTCCAGAAATACGTGGAAGACGTGCTGGCCGAGGCTATCATCGGTGCCAACCTCCACATTGGCGACACCATCAGCATCGACCTCGCCGAAGGTGGAGAAGAGACCGTCGCCAATGTCATCCCCAACAAGAAGAAAGTCCTCGAAGAAGCCAAAGTCTAATGAACTACGACTTCAAGAAACATATCGACAGCAAAATCTTCAGGGTGATTGCCTATGCCAGCCATGAGCTGGGCTATAAGAGCTACGTCATCGGTGGCTATGTGCGCGACATCCTGCTGCGCCGTCCTTCGAACGACATCGACGTGGTGACGGTGGGCAGTGGTATCACCTTGGCCAAAAAGGTGGCCTCCCTCCTGCCCGGCCATAAGGAAGCCAAATACTATGGCGCTTTTGGCACCGCTATGATACGCTACAACGGCATGGAGGTCGAGTTTGTTGGGGCGAGGAAAGAGTCGTACGACCGCAACAGCCGCAAGCCTGTGGTGGAAGACGGCACCCTGGAAGACGATATCAGCCGCCGCGACTTCACCATCAACGCCTTGGCGCTCAGTCTCAACCCAGAAGACTACGGCACCCTCATCGACCGCTTCAACGGCATAGCCGACATGGAGGAGCTGCTGCTACGCACGCCGCTCGACCCTGACATCACATACTCTGACGACCCCTTGCGCATGATGCGCGCCGTGCGCTTCGCCTCGCAGCTCAAGTTCTACATCGAGCCCGAGTCGTTCGCCTCCATCCAACGCAACGCCAAACGCATCAAAATCGTCTCGATGGAACGCGTCACCGAGGAACTGAACAAAATTATCCTCTCGCCTAAGCCTTCGATAGGATTCAAGCTGTTGGACGAGAGCGGGCTCTTGAAGCTCATCTTCCCCCAGCTTGCCCAGCTGAAAGGCATCGAGGTGGTGCAAGGCCGCGGCCACAAGGATAACTTCCTGCACACCCTGCAAGTGCTCGACCAGGTGGCCGAGAAGAGCGACGACCTCTGGCTGCGTTGGGCTGCCTTGCTGCACGACATCGCCAAGCCCCAGACCAAGCGCTGGGAGGACGGCACGGGCTGGACCTTCCACGGGCATGAGTTCAAAGGCTCCAAGATGGTGCCCAAAATCTTTGGCGACATGAAACTGCCCCTCAACGAGAAGATGAAATACGTGCAGAAGCTCGTGCAGCTACACATGCGTCCCATCATCCTCGCCGAGGACATCGTCACCGACTCCGCCGTGCGTCGTCTCCTCTTCGAGGCCGGCGACGACATCGACGACCTCATGCTGCTCTGCCATGCCGACATCACCTCGAAAAACGAGGAGAAAGTGAAGAGGTTCCACCACAACTTCGAGATTGTGCAGGAGAAGCTGAAGGAAATCGAGGCCAAAGACCACCTGCGCAACTGGCAGCCGCCCATCGACGGCATCGCCATCATGGAGACCTTCGGCATCCCCGAAGGCCGCGAGGTCGGCATCATCAAAAACGCCATCCGCGAGGCCATCCTCGATGGCGTCATCGGCAACAATTTCGCCGAGGCCTATGCCTTCATGAAAGAGGAAGGAAAGAAACTCGGGCTTAGCGTGGTGAAGGAGATACAAGAACCGATTGTGGTGGCCAACAACGGACCGGTGCCGAATAAACTTTAAAGCTTATGACACGTTTTACGTCACTGCGAGGAACGAAGCAGTCCAGAGAAAAAGCTCTTTTCTGGATTGCTTCGTCGTACCTCCTCGCAAATGCTCTGCATTCGACGGAGTCAATGACGCAAAGCGACAACAATGGCATTCAATGAAAACCCTCATCGTCATAGCAGGGCCTACCGCCTCGGGTAAGACCGCTTTCTCCATTGAGTTGGCGAAAGCCTTGAACACCGTCATCCTCTCCGCCGACAGCCGTCAGTTCTACAAGGAGATGAGCATCGGCACGGCGGCGCCTACCCAAGAGGAACTAAGCCAGGTCCAGCATTATTTCGTGCACCACATCAGCATCGAGGACAAATACGACGTCGCCGACTACGAGCGTGACTCCATAGCGCTATTGGACGAGCTCTTCAAGACCCACGACGCCGTCGTCATGACGGGCGGCTCGGGTCTCTTTATCGACGCGGTCTGCAACGGCATCGACGCCATGCCCGACGTAAAGCCTGAGACAAGGGAAAAGGTACAAAAGCTGTTTGACGAAGGCAGTATAAAAGCTTTACAAGACGAGGTGCAACGTCTTGACCCTGAGTATTTCTCCATCGTCGACCAACAGAACCCTAGGAGACTGCAACGAGCCTTGGAGGTCTGCTACCAAACGGGACAACCTTTCTCATCCTTCCGCTGTGGAAATGCCGTCCAACGAGACTTCGACATTAAGAAATACGCCCTGCTTTGGGACCGACAGGCCCTCATCAAGCGCATTGACAAGCGCGTTGATATAATGATGGAGCAAGGACTCTTCGAAGAAGCCAAAGCCTTGTACCCCAAGCGACATCTGAATGCTTTAAACACGGTAGGCTACAAGGAATTATTCGCCCATTTCGACGGCGATTGCACCCTGAAAGAAGCTGTGGAGCAAATCAAAATCCACACGAGGCAATATGCCAAACGACAAATGACATGGTTGAGAAAAGACACCAGCTATCAATGGATTATGCCTAGTGATTTGGAAGAGGTTATCGGTCAGACCAAGCCGTTCAAGAAGGCGTAATTAACCATCTCTGTTGTCGAGTTACACCCCAGTTTATTGAAAATCTTGTTTTTGTGCGACTCCACCGTACGCGCGCTGATGAACAGCTCGTCGGCGATTTCCTTGGAGGTCTTGCCTAAGGCGCAGAGGCGGATGATGTCGAGCTCGCGCTGCGTGAGGGTCTCGCCTTTGGCTGTAGATGATTCTTCTGACAGACTATCGGAGTCGTGACCGAAATAATCCTTGCCTTCGAAGATAGATGTGATAACAGTGGCGAGACCTTGGGGCGTGACGTCCTTGCTGACGAAGCCATTGAGCCCGGCATGGATCATAGCGTCGAGTTCGGGGTTGTTGTCTTCGCCCGAGACCAGCAGCACTTTGATTTCGGGGAACAACCTTTTGGCTTCCTTCAGCACGTCCATGCCCGTGCCGTCGGGCAGGAAATAGTCAAGGAGAATGAGCTCGACCTCTTGGTGAAACTGATGCAGATAGTCCAAGGCCTGGCTGACGTTCTCGGCTTCGGCCTTGAGCACGCAGTCGAGGCCAGAATACGACAAGGCCATGCGAAGTCCGACCCTATAAAGCGGATGATCTTCCACCAAAAGGATTCCGATGTTGTGTTTATGTGCCATAGTCTAGTTCTTTTTCATGTTGAACCTAATCGTAGTGCCTTGTCCCTCCACGCTATCTATAAGCAGTTGCCCGCCGTTTTTCACCATCAGTTGGCGGCTGACGAAGAGGCCAATGCCCGTTCCTCGTTCGCCATAGGTACCCGGTGTCGGCTTCACCGTATCATGCATCAGTTCCTGCAGTCTCTCCTTGCTGATACCAACGCCGTGGTCGACCACCTCAACCCAGATTTGACGACCATCCTCGACCGCCTTTACCGTGATTTCGCCACCTTCTTTGGAAAACTTAATGGCATTGGTGAGCAGGTTTTGGAAAACAATATTGAACACATTGATTTGGTCGAAACATTGCAGATTGGGTACGATGTCGTTGACTACCACCAAGCCTTTGGCTTGAAGCTCCTCAGTATGAGGCTTGACCCCTTCTTCTACGGCTTGCAGCAGGTTGAAAGAGACGGGCGGAGTGGTTTCCTTACCCAATTCGCCATAAATCCAATGCAAGATGGTGTATAGTTTGTCCTTCAACTCATCAGAGCCAGTTTTCAGCGCGACTAGTTTCTCTTTCAACTCGTCACGGTCCATGTGGTCGAAATGTTCGTTAGCCAGCTTCAGCACCATATTCTGCGCGATCACCGAGTTCTTCACGTCGTGCGACGCAACGGAGAGAATGCGGTTTTGGGTCTCGTTGAGGCGCGCCAAGGTCTCATTTTGCTTCTTCCTCACTCGTATCAGACGCATCAAGATGACCATAATGACGAACAATAATCCAGCGAAGACCAAGAGGATGATGATTTCGAGGGCCTGCGTCCTGTTATCCTTCTGCTGTATCTCCAATTGGTGTTCCTTCTCGGCCAGGTCGTACTTCACCTGATAGTCGCGAATGAGGGTCTGCTGGTTCTCACTAAAGATAGAGTCTTTCAAGGCCACGCTCTGCTCATAGTACTCCAAGGCTTTGGCGGGGTCGAACTGCCTTGAAGCCTCGCTGGCGCCTTTGTAAGCGTTGAGCAAGCACTCGTCGAAATGGCCTTCCTTCGACAGGGCGACGGACTTCATGAAATGCGCCTCCGAATCCTTGTAGCGTTTCTGGTCGTAATAGTACTGTCCGTATATTGATTCGATCTCGGCCTGAAGGAACTTGTCGTTTTCGTCCTCGGCCAGCCGAAGAGCTTTCTCCATCATGTCGAGGGATTCTTTCTCCCTTCCCGCGGCATGATAAGAGCGAGAGACCACCATCATGCGCTGGATCACTTTACTGGGCTTGCCTCCATGAGCAAGAGAGTAATCGAGGGATTGCTCCGCCAAAGCGACCGCTTTTTCGATTTTCTCCTGGCCACGTCGTCCCTCCAGCTGGTTGGCTTGTGAGAGATAGACATCGGCGAGGTTTTGTGAATAGGTGGCCATGTCAAGATAGTCTTGATCGGACTCCAACTGACCCAAGCTGTTGATGCAATCGGAATACATTTCCTCAGCGATGTCGAATTCGCCCATCGAGCTATAGATGCTCGCCATATTATTCATCGTGTAGCGGATGTTCTTCTCATAGAACGGATTGGGCTCTTGCTCGTTGAGTTGAGCCATGAGTTCGTTGCACTGGTTGTAGCTGTCGATGGCTTCCTCGAGTTGTCCCACGCGTTGGTGGGCCACGCCAAGGGTGTTGTAACAACCCGCCATATTAAACAAGTCGTCCTGCTGGCGATAGCGCTCTATGGCCTTGTTGGAATAGCTGATGACCTCCATCATCTCAGCATGATCGAAATGCCAAAAAATCAATTTTTTAAGCACCGCATCATGCATCTCATCAGCGGGTGTCTCCATAGAGAAGCGCGCCGAATCGCCAGCCATGACCACAATCTCGTTGGCCAGACGCACGGCATTCTCTCCACGACTGGTCACAAACGCTCCATACAGGCTGTCGACTTCGTGCGCAACAAGCGATCCTGTCAGCATAAGGAAAGCTATCAACCCGAGCAGTTTTTTCATCATTTCAATTATTTAGCACAAAGATAGACAATTTACATATTCAACGCAGTTCGCCGTAATAACGCACCAAGCCCTCTGCCGGCGACTGCATGACTTCGCCTATAGTAAGGCCAGCGTCAGCCAAGGCTGCTTTCAGCAAGTCGCGGAAATGATAGGCCACCGAGCCCACAAAGCTGACCCTCATAGTCTTGCAGCCCTCATAGCGGCAGACGAAAGCCTCAACGAAGGCCTTGAAGCAGCCTTTCACCAAGGATTGGATATAGGGATGGCTCTGGTATTCGCCCGCAAACTTGGAGAACGAGGCCAGGTAACGTGACGGTTGTCCGCCATGATACAGTTTTTGGATGAAGTCTTGCAATTCCAGATGATACATCGCCTCGAACCGCTGACGCAGGTCGACAGGCATGAAACCATAGAAATAGGCGCGCGCCAACTCCTTGCCAATATGCATCCCGCTGCCTTCGTCACCGACCATATATCCCAACGAGACGGCTCTCTCCATGATGCTTTCGCCATCATAAAGGCACGAATTCGATCCCGTGCCGAGAATGCAGGCGATGCCTCTCTCGTGACCCAGCAGTGCGTGGCAGGCCGCCATCAGATCATGGGCGACATGGATTTTGGCCTGAGGAAAACGACATTGCAGCACCTCTTCGATCATTCGGCAATTCTGTTCCAATCCGCAGCCAGTACCGTAATAATGAATGAAACGAATTCCATCGGGCAAAGACGAGCTGTGACACGTCTCTACAAGAACCTGACGGTCGGAATAATTGGGGTTGAATCCTCCTGTGGTGAAACGGTCTTTGACCGCCCCTCCATCCATGAGAATCCATTCCATTTTGGTCGAACCGGCGTCAATTATAAGCCTCATAGGTGCATATTTTTGTGCAAAAATAAGGAAAAGTGCGTAAAACCGAATATTTTTAATAGTTTTGCAGCCCATTTAACCAATCAAAACCTGACTGCAATGAGAAAATGGCGCATCGAAGACTCCGAAGACCTGTACAACGTCAAGGGTTGGGGAGGGAACTATTTTTCCATCAACGAGAAAGGTCACATGGTCGTGACACCCAAGGAAGGCTGTGCTTCTGTCGACCTTCCGGAGTTGGTTGACGAACTGTCGCTGCGTGACGTGTCGGCACCTATGCTGCTGCGTTTCCCCGACATCCTCGACGACCGCATCACCAAGATCGACTCCTGCTTCAAGGAGGCGGCCAAGGAATACGACTACAAAGGCCAGAACACCGTGGTGCTGCCCATCAAGGTGAACCAGATGCGCCCCGTGGTCGAAGAGATTGTCAGCCACGGCAAGAAGTTCAACATCGGTCTGGAGGCCGGCTCGAAGCCCGAGCTCCACGCCATCATCGCCCTCGGCACCGACTCCGACTCCTTGATTATCTGTAACGGTTACAAAGACGAGGAGTTCATCGAACTGGCCTTGCTCGCTCAAAAGATGGGCCGCAAGATCATCATCGTCATCGAGAAGCTGAACGAGCTGAAGACCACCGCCAAGATCGCCAAGCGGCTGAAGGTGACGCCTAACCTCGGCGTGCGCATCAAATTGGCCAGCTCGGGAGCAGGCAAGTGGGAAGAATCGGGTGGCGACGGCAGCAAGTTCGGCCTTAATTCCTCCGAGTTGCTTGAAGCCCTCGATTTCCTCGATGAGCATGACATGAAGGACTGCCTGAAACTCGTCCACTACCATATCGGCAGCCAGGTGAGCAAAATCAAGAAGATCAACGTGGCTCTGCGTGAGGCGGCACAGTTCTATGTGCAGCTCTACAAGATGGGCTACCATATCGAATATGTTGACATGGGCGGCGGCCTCGGCGTCGACTACGACGGCACCAGCTCCAGCAGCCCCAGCTCGGTCAACTACAGCATCCAGGAGTACGCCAACAACGCCATCTACACCCTCGTCGACGCTTGCGACAAGAACGAACTCCCCCACCCCAATGTCATCTGCGAGTCGGGTCGTGCCCTGACGGCACACCACTCCGTGCTCATTTTCGAGGTGTTGGAGAAGACTTCGCTGCCCGAATGGGACGACAACGAGGAACCCGAAGAGGACGACCATGAGCTCATTAAGGAACTCTATGAGTCGTGGGACGAACTGACCAAGAGCTCTTCTTTGGAGATCTGGCACGATGCCCAGGAGATCCGCGAGGAGGCCCTCAACCTGTTCAGCCTCGGCCTGCTCGACCTCAAGTCGCGCGCCAAGATCGAGCGACTCTTCTGGAGCATCGCCCGCGAGGTGAATCACATCGCCAACAGCCTGAAGCGTGTACCCGAGGACTTCACCTCACTGCCGAAGCTTTTGGCCGACAAGTATTTCTGCAACTTCTCATTGTTCCAGTCACTGCCCGACCTGTGGAGCATCGACCAGCTCTTCCCCATCATCCCCATCCAAAGACTTGACGAGAACCCTACTCATTTGGCCACCCTGCAGGACATTACCTGCGACAGCGACGGCAAGATCACCAACTTCGTCGCCAAGTCGACGCAACACACCATCCCGCTGCATAGTTTCAGCGACAAGGAGCACTACTACATCGGCGTGTTCCTCGTGGGTGCCTATCAGGAAATCTTGGGCGACCTCCACAACCTGTTTGGCGACACCAACGCCGTTCACATCTCCGTGGACGAGAAAGGTTATTACATCGACCAAATCATCGATGGCGAGACCGTGGCCGACGTGCTGGAATATGTGCAGTACAGTCCCAAGAAACTCGTCCGCACGGTGGAGACCTGGGTCACCAAGTGCGTCAAGGAAGGAAAGATCACCGTTGAGGAGGGCAAGGAGTTCCTCTCCAACTACAGATCTGGATTGTACGGATACACTTATTTGGAATAAAACTTTATTTGCATGTCATTCCCTCGGGAATCTATGCAAATAAAGTTTTATCATGACTAATGACTATGACGATGGCCGCTTAAACACCGGGTAGAGGCGGCCATCGTCATAAGCCATAGGCCATAGTTTTTATTCGAACATCTTGTCGATAACGTCCTTGTACTTCGCGATGAGAACCTTGCGCTTGACTTTAAGCGTCGGGGTGAGCATGCCATTGGCGACGCTCCACTCATCGGCGAGCAGCACGTGCTTCTTGATCTTCTCGGTCTCGCCCAAGCCCTTGTTAAGCTCATTGACTTCCTTGGCGAAGCGCTTGAGCACATCCTCGTTTTTGATCATCTCCTCGTTGGTCGTATAAGGAATCTTCTCCTCAGCGCACCAAGCCTTGAGGTCAGAGAAACTCGGGATGATGAGGGCACCGGCGAACTTCTGGTTCTCGCCCACCACCAAGATATTTTCAATTAGCTTGGAGGCGCAGAACTTGGCTTCGATGACGTCAGGGTTGATGTACTTACCGCCCGAGGTCTTGAAGAGGCTCTTAATACGGCCCGTGATACGCAGGCGGTTGTATTGGTCAATCTCGCCCATGTCGCCCGTGTGGAACCAACCGTCCTCGTCGATGACTTCCTTGGTGAGCTCGGGATGCTTGTAGTAGCCCATCATCACGTTGTGGCCACGGCAGATGATCTCGCCATTCTCGGCGATCTTCACCTCGGTACCAGGCAGCGGTTGACCCACATAGCCCACTTCACGGCCATGGGGGTTACGGTTACTGACGGCGATAACGGGAGAGGTCTCGGTAAGGCCATAGCCTTCGAACACGGGCATCTTAATGGCTGAGAAGAAGCCGGCAATCTTCTGCGAGATGGCAGCGGCACCCGACACGATGATATCGAAGTTGTCGGCACCGATACCTTCCCTAATCTTGGCATACACCAGTTTGTCGGCAAGTGCCAGTTTTTTGTCATAGAACCAATTGCGGCTAACGGCATCGATCTTATAACGCTCGCCAAGACGCACAGCCCAGAAGAAGATGCGTTTCTTGATACCCTTCTGTTTCTTGCCCGACTGCAGGATGGCGTCGTAGAAACGCTCGAGCACGCGTGGCACGGCGCACATCATTGTGGGATGCACTTCGCGCATGTCGCTGGCGATGGTGCCCAGGCTCTCGGCATAATAGATGGACATGCCACGGTATTGGTAGCAGTAGTTCAGCGCGCGCTCGTAGGCGTGGCACACGGGCAGGAAGCTGAAGGCCTTGTTCGAAGTATCGCTGATGGTATAGTGGAAGTTCGGGAACTGGTTCATCAGGTTGTGGTGCGAGAGCATCACGCCTTTAGGTGTTCCTGTGGTGCCAGAGGTATAGATGATAGTGGCGCATTCCATCTCGTCGACGGCGGCCTTGCGGGCAGCCAGTTCTTCGACATGCGGATGGTCCTTACCCATTTGGAGCAGCTGGTCGAAATAAGGATATTTCTCACGGTCAACCATAGTATATACCATCTTCACATTGGGTGCGTCAGGCAGAATGTTGGTCACCTTGTTCATCACGCTAAGGCCGTCAATGATGACCATCTTGGCGTCGCAGTCATGAAGGATGTAACGGTAGTCCTCCTCGCTGATGGTAGGATAGACCGGCACATTGATGGCACCGACCTGGCTGATGGCCATGTCGAGCATGTTCCATTCAGGGCGGTTGGTGAGGATCATAGCCACCTTGTCGCCCTTCTCAATGCCCAACTCGATGAGGGCATAACTCAATGTATCAGATTGTTCCTTATAGGACTGCGAGCTGTAGTTCACCCATTGTCCATTCTTCTTGCCAGCAAGGGCCACCTGCTGGTTGGGATACTTCTCCACGTAATTGTCGAGAAGATCAAAAACTCGTTTGATTTCCATATCCAAAAGGTTTCTCGTTTCAATTAAAGTGCAAAGATAGGAAAAATCTATTTACACAAACTTTTTCGCACCGAAAACGAGAAATTTTTCAATTTCCTCAGACGCAAAGGCACACCAAGGCGGCCAGGACCATCAGCAGCGGAATGATCTTGCTGCGGATGTTCTGCTCCTTGAAGCCAAAAATGCCGTAGACAAACGACACCACGAGGCGCACTCCATAGAGAATAAGAGGTATGAGCACCACCACAGCAGCGTCTTGCTTCAGGCCGGTGAGGTAGATGACATCGGCCACGGTGACGAACACCGCCATCGCCACGATGCCCCAACGCCATTCGAAGGGTTGTTCTTTGCGTTTGGGAAGCCAGATGAGAAGGAACAGCACGGCCATCATAAGGAAGTCGTAGATGGTGTACCACGCTTGGATGGTGGCAGGCGAGATATTCTCCTTGCTCAACAGGAACTTGTCATAAACACCGCTCAGGGCTACCAGGATAGCCGAGCCCAGCAACATATAGACCCATTTGTTCGATTTGAATTGGATGCCTTCGAGCTTGCCGGAACGGTTCATCAGATAGAACGAGACGATAGCCAGGATCACTCCAATCCATTGAATCACGGTAAGATTCTCTTGGAAGATCAAAAACAGCAGAACCACCGAGATAGCGGGACGCAGTTGGTTGACGGGACCCACCACGGTAATGGGCAGGTGCTTCATGGCCGAGTAGCTGAACATCCACGAGCAGAGGATGAGGGCGGTCTTGCCCATGATGAGCAGATGCTGTCTACCCGTAAGCGGCTCGATGAAGAGCTTCTGCATGAAGTCGCCTTCGAAGATGTAGGGCTTGAATTGCGACAGCAGTACAAAAGGCACGAACAAGAGTCCGCTAATTAGGGTGCTATAAAAAAGGACGGGGATGATGGCGTTATTGACGACAGTCTGTTTCTTGAAGATGTCGTAGAAGCCCAACAAGAAGGCCGAAATCAAGGATAGGACTACCCACATAATTTACGTTTTCTGTTTAGCGCGGCAAAAGTAGGAAATTTTTGAATGCGGAATGATGAATTATGAATACTGAATGTATTACACACATTCTGCATTCTTCAATCTCCATCCCGAATTAAGTCGATGTAAACCGGCAAATGGTCACTGAAGCCGCCGAAATAGCGAGGCCCGATGTAGGTGCGGAAAAGCTTCTTGCCGTGGTAGGTCTCGTCGTCCTCGAGCATGAAGTCGGCATGGAAGATGCGGGCACTACCCTCTTGATAGCGAAGCCCGTCGGTAGCGTTCATCACAGCAGGAGTGACGATGATTTGGTCGAAGATCTGCCAGTCGGCCTGATGCTTCAGCGTGCCTTCAAAACCAAGGCCATCATTTTTGCCAAACAGGTTGACAAAGCACCCCTCCTCCATCTCGCTGGGATGGCGAGCGCGCAGTACGTCGTAGACGCTTGGGTCGGTGGGACAGTCGTTCAAGTCGCCCATCATGATAACCTTGGGTTGGTAGCCTTCGGGCGCCGCCGCCATAATGGAGTCGGCCTTGGCGCGAAGAATAGCCGCTGAACACGAACGCGAGCCTACCGTCTCCAGCTCGCCGCTGTAACGCGAGGGCCAGTGGTTGACAAAAATGTGGATAGTATCAGCTATAGTGATCGGCCCTTCGACGGGCTCAGGGACCTTAACTGATACGAACTTCGCATATAAGATATCCCTCGAATGATAAGCCGTGTCCTCGGGGTTGTAATAGGGTATCACAGCGCTCTCCACCAGCTGGAAATGGTCTAAAGAATACACAATGGCCGGATCGATGCCACGCTTGTCAGGGCCTTCATAATGCACCCAGCGGTAGTTGTGCTTCTTGAGCGGTGTCTGCTGAAAAAGAGCGTTCAACACATACTCGTTCTCCACTTCGCACATGCCGAGAATACCCAAGGGTCTGTTCTCCGACATCGCCAGGATGGCCTTGTACATATTGTTGCGCTTGCGGTAGAAACGGCTCTTCGTCCAATGCTGCATGCCGTCCTCGGTGAAGGCATTGTAGGTCTTGGTGCTGTCGACAAAAGGATCGAAGAAGTTCTCCATGTTCCAGAAGGCCACACGGACAACAGCTCGCTCCTCTTGTGCCCGGCACATCAGGGGGAGCAAGGCCAACATCACAATAAACAACCTCACGAAACGTTTCATAGCCACGGTAATACGCTGCAAATATATAAATTGTTTTTATTTTTGCACCATGAAATCGAAACTGTTTATCCTGCTGTTCTTGCTCGCCACCAGCCTCGGCTGGGCCCAAAACGCCCACTTCTGGGACGGCATCGAGGACTTCGACGGCCCCACGGATGAAAACCCCGTGCTGGCCGCGCAAATCGATTTCTATTTCGACAAAATGGTCGCCCCCCTACCCGACTCCATCACCTTGGAAATCGACCGCTTGGTGGAACGAACCGACTTCAACACCGACCTCCGCGATTTCATCCTGTGGCATCTGCTGGAGAGATACCGCCACCCCGAATACATGATCCAAGACCAGGTGTTCGTCTGGCTCTACGACCATTATTTCTCCCAAATGGAAATCAAGGACTTGGACGACATCATCTTATCTGTAATCCGTGACAAAGCCGAACGTTTGAGACGGCTGGCACTCTTCAACACGGCACCCAATTTCATGCTGAATGATGCCGTTGACCTATGGTCCGTCGAGAGCGAATACACTGTGCTATTCTTCTACGACCACGACTGCGAGGTCTGCTTGCAGGAGATGCTTGATTTGGATTCAATCTGCACATCGCACCCTGAAATCGTGACGATAGCCATCGACATAAACTTAGACAGTTCGGGAGGATTTGAAATCCGCTCGCAAGGAAACGGGGATTTGAAATCCCCTATTCTACACCGCCGGATTACAAATCCGTCGGAACTTTTGATGCTTTCTGACAACTACGACATCGAGACCACACCGCTGATCTATGTCCTTGACAGCGACAAGCGTATCATCGCCAAAAAGATACAAGCCCGACAAATCGGGTTGGTCTTACAATAATTGAACTCTATTATTTCACAACGAACTTAGCCGTTTCAATTTTCAACAAAATACACTGAAACATAAGAAGTTAAATGCATATCAAAACCTTTCTCACAACACTATTCCTTCTAATAGCACTTGGTCTGTCAGCGCAAAGCAATACCGAAGGCGAGACGTTCCCGCTCACCAAAAAGGGAGCACATTATGTATTCACTGCCAGCATCAACGGCACAGCGGAAGCCACGATCCTGATTGAGTCAGGCATCCCTGCCCTACTGGTTGATTCGGCATACGTTTTTAGCAGTGGAATCCTGTCGGACATGGAACTGACTGTCGCTGGCAAAGCAGAGAAACTGAACCTCGCTGGACGTGTCTATAAGATCACCCACAAGGCAAATGGGACAGTGCGGATTGGCAACAACACCTCCTATATCGGAGAAGTGTTTGTGCTGTCAAATTACGACTATGGTCCATACGAAGTGGCAGTACCTGTGATGTATCTGCACAATGACCTCGACGACGAGAGTCGCATCGTCAGCCTTGACCTCGGCGACCAAAGCCTCCAGATACTGAGCAGGGACTCGCTGAATGCCAGCAAGACAGACTATTCGATGAGTAACATGAACACGGACACCTACATGGGGATGTTCGCCATCGAGACAAGCATGATAATTGACGACGAGATAAAACCAAGAACGCTCAGCGGCAATTTCTTAATCGATTTCGGCAATCCGGAATTGTTGTTCCTCATCCATCAAACTGAAGAAGTCCAAAGGTTTCTTGCCGACAATGCCGACATGGAACTGCGGGAGGCCACCACTCCGAGCGGCGAGGTGATGGGACAATTCATCCTCACAAAACAGTGCCAACTCTGTGGCATCGCTTTCCCTGACGCAGTGGTTGTCATCACTAAAAAGTTGCCTTTATTTTCAACGCCTGGCGATATCGGCTTGAAATTCTTCGAAAGAACCAAAGCCATTTTCGATTTTGACCAGTCTGACGTTTATATGAAAGGGAAATAACCCAAAGTTTTATTGAAAAAGATAGTTAAACCATGAAGAAAAACCTTGCTCTATCACGCCTGCTCGTCGGGCTTTTGTTGACCATCCTAGTGTATTTTATCGCCATGTTCGTTGGCCATCGCTGGCACTTGAATTGCACTTTCCTTTCGGACTCGGTCCTAGGCCACGCCACCATGTTGGCGCTCTCCATTGTACTGATTTTAGTCTTTAAGAAGCAGGTTAACTATCGCATCGCAGTACCCAAATTCAAGCAAATCTTGAAACCCATATCGCTTGGCTTTTTATGTGCAGTAGTGATCAATGTGGTCTTGAGCATCATTACAAGGATCATAAGTGGTTCGGTGCAGAATCATCCCTTGTTGGAGAACACGACATTCCTAAAGAATTTCCTGTCGGTTTTCATCCTTGCCAGTGTCGCCGAGGAGTTTTTATTCCGTGGTTTCCTGCAAAACTATTTGCGACCGCTAGGCGACAAAGGTCTCAAACTGTTCAAAAGGAAAATCAGCCTGCCGGTTTTGATAGGTGCCTTGACTTTCAGTTTGGCGCACCTCATCCTCCTCGCGTCGGGTGTCGGAACCATGTTCATCATCAGGATCCTCATCTTCACTTTTGCTTTGGGTTTGGTCGCAGGCTATTATCAGGAAAAACACGACAATCACATCTTTGCCATTCTGGTGCACATGGCTGGCAATTTGATGGGATTGATCTCCCTGATCGCTAGATAATGCAACTACAACTGTTCTTCCAACAACTCCGCCGCATCGGCTACGCAACCAGTGCATTCGCGGAGGACCACCCCTGTTCCAACGCCTTTCAATAATTTACATTGCGTGGCGCCGTTGCGCTGCTGGAACTGGATCATGATTTGCCTCATCCCCTTTCTTGCCTCTACCCTATCCTTGGTCGCCAAGCCTAATACAATGCCAGCTCCGACCAATGCGCCACAAGTACCTTCCATGGTGCCCATGCCTGCGCCGAAAGCATTGCCCAAATTACGGGCAGTCGCTTCGTCAAGGCCTATCAAATCGGCGTATGTGCTAATAACGGCTTGCGCGCAGTTGTGTGTGCCACAATTCAATTTTTCCGCTGCTATGTGTTTTCTGGTTTCCATGATGATCAGTCGTAAATTTTCGGCAAAGATAGTATTTATGCCTACACAAAGAACAAACACACTCCAACGACACTGATGATGGCTCCCAAAACCTCGCGCAGCGTCACCTTTTGATGGAACAATAGGGCTGCCGGAGCAATGATGAGGATAGGTGTGAGCGCAAAGAGCGTCTGGGCGATGCCCGTGGAGGTGTATTGCGTGGCCAAAAGCGATGCGCTGACGCCGATGAAGGGCCCGAATATGGTGGAGGCCAGCACGCACCACATGGCTTTGCGGTCGCTTACGGCATGATGCAATTGGTCTAATCCGTTTTTGTTGAACAGCACCAAGGCCAAGAAAAAGCCCACCAACCCGATGTAAGCGCGGATGGTGGTGGCTGCAAACGACATGCTTACACTGACAGGAAGCGGCAGCACAGCATTGGCGAAGACAGAATCGCCTGAAATACCAGCAGCGGTGAGGGCAGCGTCGTAATGTGTCAACCCCACCTTGCTGAGCACCAAACCGAAGCCTTGGCAGATGCCCGCCATCGCCGCGAAAAAAATGCCTTTTGCCGGCAGTTTGAAACGTATGCCGTGATGTTCCGATTTGTCGCTTTTCGACAAGATGGACAGCGCGATACCACTCAAAGTGATGACCATGCCGAGGATGGCTATGGGGCGCATCTGTTCGCCAAGGAACAGTCGACCGGTGAGTGCCGCCGTAGGCGCCGAAAGGGTCATGAAAAGCTGCCCGAAACGGGAGCCGATGTGGATGTAACCCTGCATCAGACAGTAGTCGCCGATGACATAGCCCACCACGCCCGAAAGCAACAGCCACGTCCAGGTGCCGCTGTCGGCATAACGCGGATACGGCACACCCATCACCAGCCATAACGCGACAGTAAGCAACAGCAACGACATCGTCATGCGGATGGTGTTGAACGGCAGCGAGCCCATGCGCTTCGAGCCCACCTCCGCAAACAACGCGGTGGCAGTCCACGAGAGGGCCACACCCAACGAAATCAGTTCACCGATAAACATATGCCAAAAAAAACGCGGCAAAAATAGAAAAAGTTTCATGCCTTTCAGACGGATATTTCCCTTTGTGTCGTCCAAATCTAATCCAGCAGGTGATAGTTTTTGTATTTTTGTTGCCAAATTCTATCAAAAATGAAAAAACTACTATTTCTCGCAGTAGCGGCTCTAATGATGGCCACAGGCTGCGACAATCAAAACAAATCCGCCCAAGTGGCGGAACCCGAGACCGTGGTCGAACAGGCCAGCGGCATCTATGACATCACCGTCAAGGATATCGACGGAAGCGATGTATCGTTAGACAACTACAAAGGCAAAGTGCTGCTCATCGTCAACGTGGCGAGCCAATGCGGACTGACCCCGCAGTACGAAGGCTTGGAAGCCCTTTATCTGAAGTACAAGGACCAAGGTTTGGAGATTCTAGGTTTCCCGTGCAACCAATTCCTCGGTCAAGAGCCTGGCACCAACGAGGAGATTCAGAGCTTCTGCTCGACGACCTATAACGTCACCTTCCCGCTGTTCGACAAGATTGACGTCAACGGCGAGAATGAGAGTCCGCTTTATACTTACTTGAAAGAACAGGCTCCTTTCAAGGGCTATCCCGAGGGTACCGAGGAGTTCGCGGCGATGCTTGACCAGATCCACCAACAGACAGGCACGGGGTTTGACCAAGGCGACGCCATCCGTTGGAACTTCGGCAAATTCTTGGTCTCCAAAGACGGCAAGACCATCCTTCGATATGAGCCGATGGTTACGCCTGATATGCTGGAGGAAGACTTACAGGAGATGCTCAGATGAAAAAAGTACTGATTCTCTCAATAGTGGCTCTGATGATAGTCACGGGATGCAACCATCCAGAACAAGAACAACAAACCATAAATACAGAAGACAACGAACTGACCGCTTTCGATGTACAGAAAGCGTTTGAGAAGAACGGCTTCACGTGGTTCACCGAGAACCTCATCCTCTGCAGCGGCGACACCAAGCAAAACAACGCCATGACCATCGGTTGGGGCGGCATCGGCAACTACTTGGGCCACGACCGTCCGGCAGTGACTGTCTACGTGGCGCCAGGCCGCTACACCTGGGAGTTTATGGAGAAGTATCCTCGCTTCACCATTATGCAGTTTGACGACCCGAAGGTGTGGCAATACATGGGCAGCAACAGCGGGCGTGACGGCGACAAAGCCGCCGCCCTCGGCCTCCATGTAGCCTATACCGAACACGGCACACCGTATTACGAGGAAGGCAACTTGGTTATCGAATGCGAGACCATGTCGGTGTGGCACCAAACGGATCAGGACTTCCGCAACGAAACGCCTAAGAAATGGTATGACGGCTTTGACGCCGGCATCCACACCGTTTATGTCGGCGAGGTGATAGGAGCTTGGAAAAGACAATGAAACAAGACCAAGACGCAGCCTTCGGGTTGCGTCTTTTTTTTGTATCAAAGCTCTTTTTTCGACTTTGTTGTAACAAAAACCTTTCTTCTCCGTATTACACGAAAAGTTCGCCAATGAAAAAATACAAAACCGCCATTATCCTGTTTGCTGTTTTTGAGATTATCGCCATTTCATTGTGGCTGGCAACAGGCAGCCTGTTTTATTTGCTCAACTTCACCTACATCGGTACCTGCATTGGTGTCGGATTGGCTTTGTCGAAGGCAGGATGGAAATATGCCAGAGAATTCATCCAGTTTGGCGTGGGTGCTTACATGCTCGTTTTCCTCGGACTGATCTGTAAGGAAAACATGCAAATGGAAGGTTTTTGGTATTACCTGCTCTCCGGTGTGGTGGGCGCTGGCGTATTGCATTATCTCATCGCCAAGATCTTCGGACCGCTCCTCTTCGGTCGTGGTTGGTGCGGCTACGCCTGCTGGACGGCTATGATCCTCGATCTGCTGCCCTACAAACAGCCCCAAGGCCCCAGAAAGAAGATAGGCTTCATCCGCTATATCGTGTTCGCCCTGTCGCTGGCCCTCGTCCTCCTGCTGTTTCATTTTGATAAAGCCAACAAGCACAACATGTTCATGCTGTTCCTCATCGGCAACTTGGTCTATTATGTGGTGGGCATCCTTCTTGCCGTTTTGTTCAAGGACAACCGTGCCTTCTGCAAATACATCTGCCCCATCACGGTCATCCTCAAACCGATGAGTTACTTTTCTTTGCTCCGTATCCATTGCGACGAGAGCAAATGCATCCAATGTGGCAAATGCCTGAAGGTATGCCCCATGGAGGTGGAAGTGAACAAGGATTCCCGCAAACGCAAAAACGCCACGGAGTGTATCCTATGCCACAAATGCACTAAAGAATGTCCTGTGAAAGCACTTAAATAAAAACTTATATGAAAACAAAACTACTGTTATCTATTGCATTATCGCTACTGATTGGTCTGGGCGGATGCCATTCCCATCAAAAACAATCTGATTACTGCACCGTCAAAGGTACTGTGAAAGGCATAAAAGACGGCACAAAGCTTGAACTGCTGGATGAGTTCCAAGATTTCAAAGTGATAGCGACCACCACTGTGAAGGATGGAGCCTTCGAGTTTCACCCTGACATAGCTACTCCTACCCATGTGTATATGTACACCAAAGATGAAGACCAACTGAAAGACTTCATCCTGGAGCCGGGGATAATTCTCGTGGAAGTGGATGCCACTGATGAGGAAGATTTAGGTACTGGTGCAAAGGGCACACCTTCCAACGATATTGATCGCAGATGGATAGCACTTGTCAACAGTGGAGATCAAGAGGCTGCCAATGCCCTAATGGATTCGGTTCTTGATGCCGAACAAACTGGAGCGTTGGCCTTGGATATGGTCAGCAATAGGTGCAAATCTTCAAAAAAGGGGTTGGACGCTTTGAACCGCTTGTCGCCCGAATTGGCCGATTTGGACTTTGTCGCCGAATTGAGAGAAGAATTGACGCGCCGTATGAAGACCGAAGCTGGTGGAATGTACATCGATATGGAATATCCCGATGTGGACGGCAACCTCATCAGCTTGAGTTCGGTGGTCGACAACCCTGCCAACCGTTATGTCCTCGTTGATTTCTGGGCCACTTGGTGCGATGGATGCGTAGCAGTCCTGCCTGAATTGGTGGAGCTATACGCAAAATATCATGAGAAAGGTCTTGAGATATATGGTATGTCTGCCGATACCAAGGGACGTTACGAATTGTGGAAATCCAGTCTCGCCGAAAACAATATGACATGGGTCAACGTGTGTGACTTCAGCGGAGGACGAAAAGACTCTAAAACCCGCCAGGATTATGCCCTTGCAGCCTATCCAACGACCGTGCTGATCGATGGCCAGACCGGAGTGATCATTGCCCGTGGCAAAACAATTGACGAATTGGATGCAATGTTGGCCGAGTTGTTGCAAGAACAAGACAAGATATGAAAAAAGTGATTTTTAGAAATCTCGCTATCTCTTTGCTGTTGTTGGTGTCGTTGTCGGCCTCGGCTCAAGATATTAACCTTACAGACTTTACCCTTTCCCGTCACGATTTTGTAGATACCGTCAAGGTCGAGATTGTCAACGGGGCGGTGATTGTCCCTGTGGAAATCGGAGGAGAAACCAAACGCATGTTGTTCGACACGGGTGCGGAGTTTGGACTTTGGATTGCGGGCGATGAAGCTTGGATGCAGCCATCAGGCAACAACATCTCCATTATCGATTCCCAAAAAACGAAACGTGAGATTCCCCTCTATAAGGTTCCGTCGATGACGCTTGGCTCTACTGTCATCATGGATTATCCCATCATCTCACAAGAAAACATGAACGAAATCATGTGTGGGAGATTCGAGGGCGGCTTAGGCTTCAACCTCGTTGCCAAAGGCCTGTCATTCAAGTTGGACACAAAAGACAGCCTGCTGATCATGACCGACCGCAAGCGCTTCTTCGCCAAGGAGGAGAAGGGACAGCCCACGCTGAAATATCGTGAAGACGACCTGCCGAGGGTGAAGGTGGATTTTCCCTTTACTCGTGTCAAGACGCTCTTCGATACGGGATGGCTAGGAGGCTGGTTTGACTTCCCAGAGTATTGGTTAAACCGTTTTTCGGAAGACAATAGGGAGATGCGACAGACCATCGACGGGCTGACAGTACAAAGGGACACCTCTGTCGTTGCACAATCCGGCTTTTTTGGCCGTTCTACGGACACCATCACTTATAGGACGCTCCGCATCCCCGCTGTGAAATTGGATGGCCTTACGTTCAAGGACGTATGGATGTCGACGGACTCCCATAGCTTAAAAACCGGCTCGGCTTTGTTAAAACACAACTCGCTGATTATCGACGCGCAAAAGAAGCGTCTTGTGTTTCTCCCGCACAATGGGAACCTGGAGCAAGAGGTGAAAAACGAGGGAGATGGCGTCTATTTTATCACCGCTTCTGAAGGCGATAACCTTGGGGCTGTACAGGCCGTGGTGCACAAAGGATCGAAAGCCTATCGAAAGGGAATCCGCACGGGTGACTATTTGGTCAGTGCCAACGGGACCCCCATCCCAGACATTTGCACCTATGTTTCTTTATCCAATAAAGAGAAGGTGACAAGAATAGTGCTCCGCACGCCCGAAAATGAAATAAAAGAGGTGGTGTGGTAAGCTGTGAACCTTGAAAGGTGTTATTCATGCAGGTTTTGAGTCGCTTTTTTGTATCTTTGCAACGATAAAAACCATATCATTATGAATCAGCATCCCATTCAAGAAGGATATATGCCTTTTTTAGGCTATCAGACCTATTACCGCATCGTCGGTGAACCTTCAGACAAACCCGCATTGTTGCTATTGCACGGCGGACCGGGCAGCACGCACAACTATTTCGAGGTATTGGACCGCATCGCCGACACGGGCCGTCAGGTGGTTTCGTACGACCAAATCGGCTGTGGCAACTCCTATCTCGACGGCCACCCCGAACTGTGGACGCAAGAGACCTGGATCAACGAGCTCATCGCCATGCGCGAGCATCTGCGTCTCGACCAAGTCCACCTCCTCGGTCAGTCGTGGGGCGCCATGCAGGCCATCGCTTATATCATCGACTGCCAGCCCCAAGGCATCAAGTCGGTGATTCTCTCCTCGGGTCACGCCTCCAGCTCGCTCTGGGCCAGCGAACAGCACCGCCTCATCAAATACATGTCGGAAGAGGATCAGGAAGCCATCCGTCGCGCCGAAGCCACGGGCAAGTGGGACGACCCCGACTATCTCCAGGCGAACGAGCATTATTTTGAGAGGTACGTCATCAGTGTCGACGAGAACTCGCCCGAATGCCTCCGTCGTCCCAAACGCGCAGGCAACGAAGCCTATCTCTATGGCTGGGGACCCAATGAGTACCAACCCTTAGGCGACTTGGCCGACTTCGAATACACCGACCGTCTCGGCGAAATCAAGCAGCCATGCCTGATTTGCAGCGGCACCCGCGACATCTGCACCCCCGTGGTGGCCGCCTCGCTCTTCGAGAACATCCCCAACAGCCGCTGGGAAGTCTTCAAAGGCGCTCGTCACACCTGCTTCGTCGAGCAGACCGACAAGTACTGCGCCATCTTGGAGAAATGGTTGGAGGAAAACGATTGATTTCCCAAACACCTAAACCCAACTGAAGTTCTCCTTCCCTGCCCCGATCTCGAAGTGACACTTGGCGATGCCGAGGTCGAGGGCAGCATAGCCGATGAACGAGAACTTCGCCTTGGCCTCCACACGGTTGCCTTCGTGAAGGACGAACTCAAACTTCTGCTGGTTGACGGCCGTGGGAGCAAGCAAAACGGCTTCCATGCCATGGCGGAACCATTCAGGCATGGGACCTTCGACACGGCAGAAATGCTCGATGGCTTTTTTTTGCGGATGGGCCACGCCTTGGGTGACGCCATACCCCAACGAGATGACAGCCGCCAATGACTCGCCATCAAGCACCTGGTATTGGTCGGGTTGCTTCTTGAAAGACATGCCCACCCAGCAGGTGTTCAAACCGAGGGTCTGGGCCAAAAGCACCACTTTCTCGCCATAGTGGCCGAGGTTCACATCCTCGCCTTTGGGGCCGATGACGGCGATGTAATTGCCGACGCCTTTGAAACCGCCGTATTTCGCCATGCCGCTGGCAAAGGCTTTCGGCTCGTTGGTGACCAGCTGAAGGTGCAGTTGCCCTTGTGCATTGCATTCATCAATCAAGGCCTGCAGCTGTGCGACTTTTTCCGGTTCGATGGGTTTTTCCAAGTATTGCCTCACCGAGTGGCGGGCAACGATAGCTTCTTGTAGTGTCATAATAGTTTCTATTACATGCCACAAAGATAAACCATTTTTTATGAAACAAAGGTCATTGGCTCAAAAGGGTAACGCTTTTTCAAAATAATCTCCTACTTTTGCCAAGTGGAAACAAACCTAGGACCATCATGAAGTACTATATCGTAGACGCGTTTACCGCCCAGCCCTTCGGCGGCAATCCTGCCGGCGTCGTGCTACTCGACTCGGACACTTTTCCCAAGGAAGAATTGATGCTGAAAATCGCCGCCGAACTGCGCTATTCGGAGACGGCTTTCATCAAAAGACAATCCGCACAGGAATACACGCTCCGTTACTTCACCCCGAAGGCCGAGGTGGAGTTGTGCGGCCATGCCACCATCGCATCGTTTTTCCTGTTGCACCAAAAGGGATGGGCCTCGGGTCATTGTCTCTGCCACACCAATGCTGGCGACCTTCACATCGAAACCGGTGACAAAGTGATGATGCAGATGGCGAAGCCGCGCATCGAAGCCACCATCGAAAACATAGACGAAATATACAAGGCTTTAGGTGTGCCAGGTTACAAGCCAGCCATGCCCGTCCAGATAGTATATGCCGGTCTGCCCGACATCATGATTCCCCTACCCGACTTGAACACCTTGCAAACCATGCAGCCCGATATGGAAGCCATCAGCGCCATCACAAAAGCGCACAACGCAGTTAGTTTCCACGTTTTTGCTTTCAACAACGACGGCTATACCGCTCATGTGCGTGATTTTGCGCCCCTCTACGACATCCCCGAGGAGTCGGCGACAGGCACCGCCAATGCCTCGCTGACCTATTACCTCCAACAGTGTGGATGTCTTGGCAAAGAAGCCGAGTGCGCCTTCATCCAAGGCGAGGCCATGGGACGGCCCTCGGTGGTCGCCACAAGTCTAAAAGCCGACGAAACAATTTATGTTGGGGGAACGGCGAATGTGGTAGCAGAAGGATTATTGACGGTTTAATTTTGAATTCTACGCCAAATGTAAAACCATATTCCAAAAAATTTCCTACATTTGTAGTCTGAATATCAATTATATCTATTAAACAACAATGAAAAAGCTATTCCTTATGGCGGTCGCCACAGTAATGCTGACCGCCTGCGGTAACAGTACCAATCAACAAACTAACGACACCATGACACAGAAACCCATTCCCGGCACCGACGGCAACAAATACGTGCCTTATGAACAACGCACTGGCGAGGAAGCCGTCGTCTATTTCACCCGTGACCTCTCCCCCGAAGGTCTCATCAAAGCCTACGAGCAGGTGAACGGCAAGATTGAAGGAAAAGTGGCCGTCAAACTGCACACCGGCGAGAAAAACGGCCCCAACATCATCCCGCGCGAGTGGGTGAAGGCGCTTATGGAGAAGGACCTCCCCGATGGCACCATCGTTGAGACCAACACCTATTACGAAGGCGATCGCTACACCACCGAACAGCACCGCGAGACCATCAAAGTGAATGGTTGGACCTTTGCCCCTGTCGACATTCTCGACGAGGACGACACCCTCTGCCTGCCCGTCAAAAACGGCAAGTGGTTCGACAAGATGTCGGTCGGCAGCCATCTGACCAACTACAACTCGCTCGTCGCGCTGACCCACTTCAAGGGACACACGCAAGGCGGCTTTGGCGGCTCCAACAAGAACATCGGCATCGGTTGTGCCGACGGCCGCATCGGCAAGGCGTGGATCCACACCACTCCCGGACAGCCCAACCAATGGGACATCGCCCAGGAGGAGTTCATGGAACGCATGACCGAGAGCACCAAGGCCACCATCGACTTCTTTGGCGAACACGTCACCTACGTCAACGTGATGCGCAACATGTCGGTCTCTTGCGACTGCGAGGGACTGGCTGCCGCTCCTGTGGTGACGCCTAATGTGGGCATCCTGTCATCTACCGATCTTCTGGCCATTGACCAGGCCTGTGTCGACATCATTTACGCCATGATGGAAGAAGAACACCACGACATGGTGCACCGCATCGAGAGCCGCCACGGCCTGCGCCAACTCAGCTACATGAAGGAACTGGGTATGGGTCATGACCGCTACACCCTCATCGACCTCGACAACGGAGGCAGACAAATCACCGCCGCCGAGGCTGCCGAAGGATTGAAACCGTTTGTAAAAGAATAATCTCCCGAATTATGAAACGCATTACATTTATCATTGCCGCTTGCTGCCTGATCCTGACGGCCTGCGCGCAGAACAACGACAAAAAAGAGACCAAGGAAACCACACAAACCACCGAAACAAAGGAGAACAAGGAAATGAAGACATTGATAGTTTACTTCTCGGCCACGGGCAACACCAAGGCCGCCGCGCAAAAGCTGGCGAAAGAGTTCAACGCCGACCTTTATGAAATCACCCCCGAGGTGCCTTACACCGCCGCCGACCTCGATTGGCGCGACAAGACCTCTCGTTCGACCATCGAGATGCAGGACAAGACTTCGCGTCCCGCCATCACGGGTCGTTGCGAGAACATCGCCGACTATGATACCGTGTGGATCGGCTTCCCCGTGTGGTGGTACACCGCCCCGACCATCGTCAACACCTTCATCGAAGCCCACGACTTGAGCGGCAAGACCCTCAACGTGTTCGCCACCAGCGGCGGCAGCGACGTGAAGGACTCTTACAACGACCTCAAGAAGGCTTATCCGCAGTACACTTGGGGTGAGAGCAGGTTGATGAACTAAAACTGCTGGTATTCAAAATGATTTAAGCCGTGGCCTTCGGACTGCGGCTTTTTTTTTGTACTTTTGCAACCATGAATATCGAAGACTTTCGTGAATACTGCCTTTCATTAGGCGATGTGGAGGAAAAGCTGCCCTTCGCCAAGATGCCTGGAGGCGACTCGGTGCTGGCCTTTTATGTCAACGGCCACACGTTTTGTTATTGCGACATCGACGACTTTAAGAATGTCATCGTGAAATGCCAAGCCGAGCGCATCCCTGAGCTTTTGGAAACCACCAAAGGGATATGTCCTCCCGATAACCACTTCAACGCCAAATATTGGATAGGTTTGGAAGTGCAAGTCATTGAAACCGAACTGTTGAAAGAGTTGGTTGCCAATTCCTACGATATTGTTCGAACCAAAAACAAGAAGAAACCATCATGACATTCCTAATCGAATCTCTCATCGCGTGCGCCCTGTTCACATTGTTCGTGTTCCTGATGTCGAGAAACCCCATCAAGAGCATCTTCAACTATCCTCCTGCCATCATTGAGCGCTGCGACCAATTAGGGCTGGTGGATGCCAGCAACCGCCCTGGAGGACCTGGTTTTTACGCCAAGAAGATTGTCGCCATGATCATCTTTGATGTCTTGCTGGGTTTGCTGGTCAGGTATGTCAACGGATGCGAAACATACTTGTGCGGCGCTTTGACGGCCTATGCCTTATGGGTGGTGGTGAACTGGTTCGACGCGCTGGTGCTCGACTGCCTCTGGTTCTGCCACGACAAGCATTTCGTCATCCCTGGCACGGAGGACATGACCAAAGCCTACCACGACTATTGGTTCCACATTAAAGGAGCGCTTATCGGTATGCTGCTGGGCATCCCTGCCGCCTTGGTTGCTGGATTAATTGTGATTATTTAATAAAAGCACCCATGAAACAATCACCGATTATCGGCGTCACGCCACTTTGGGATGCGGAACGCAAAAGCCTCTGGATGCTGCCGGATTATCTGGACGGCATCAGGGCTGCTGGCGGCATACCCGTCGTTTTGCCTCTTGAAATGAGCGAAGCGGACGCAGACCGTATCGTGGAGACCTGCGATGGATTCCTGTTTACGGGCGGTCAGGATGTCGGTTCTTGTCCGGAACGTGACGCGTTGGAGACACTTGTTCTGTCGAAAGTCCTGCAGTCCGACAAGGCCATACTCGGAATCTGCCGCGGCCTTCAATTCATCAATGTGTTTTTGGGCGGTACGCTTTGGCAAGACCTCCCCTCCCAGCATCCTTCGGAGATTGTCCATAGACAAGGCAAGCCTTATGGCGCCCCAACACATACAGTCACGTTGAACGGTGACCTCAGTACGCTGTTAGGCAAAGACATCCTTGAAGTGAACACGCTGCACCACCAAGCCGCCAAAGACCTCGGCGAGAATTTGGAAATGATGGCTGTCGCTCCTGACGGCATCATCGAAGCGGTACAAATGGCAGGCAAGCGTTTTGTCTGGGCCGTCCAATGGCATCCTGAGTACATGTTCAAGACGGATCCGGATAGTTTGGCCATATTCTCATGTTTCGTTAAACATTGCAAATAAATTGGCACCTATGAACTGGATCATCCTTATCATAGCGGGCCTCTGTGAAACAGGCTTCGCTTTCTGCCTCGGCAAAACCAAACTCACAGTCGGTACGGAGTATTGGCTTTGGATTTCAAGTTTTGCCGCGCTCTATGTGCTGAGTGCCGTGCTTTTGGCGAAAGCCACGCAGACCATCCCTATCGGCATCGCCTATCCCGTCTGGACAGGCATCGGAGCCGTCGGAGCAGTGCTGTTAGGCATTTTCGTCTTTCATGAACCGGCCACTTTCTGGAGGGTGTTTTTCCTCAGCACATTGATTCTTTCAATTGTTGGGCTTAAAATTGTAGGATAAATAGTAGAATAGAGGATATGAAAACAGAAATACAACCTCAAAACACTAATCGTGCGGAGGCGTTCCAATTGTGGATGTCGTCGCCCATGCCAATGGTGACTTTGGTGAAGACGCTGGATGTTGGCCATTTGGTGAAGGCCTTCAAGAAGAGCGGGATTAAATTCACAACGCTGATGTGTTGGTGCATCGGTAAGGCTGCCAGCGGGATAGAGGAGTTTTATATGCTGCCGGAAAACGGCAAGTTGTTCAAATATGACAAACTTGCCATCAATGTCATTGTGGAAAACAAAAATGGCGGCATCAATTCATGCGACATTCCCTTTACAGATAACCTGCAACAATTCAATCACGACTATCAGTCACTGACCGCCCAAGTTGCGAATGATTGTAAAAGCAGTATGCTTGACGATTGCATGGTCATCGGCACATCCGCTATGATACAGACGGAACTCGACTGCATCGTCAACCAATACACAGACCAGTTTTGCAATCCCATGGTGATGTGGGGCAAGTATCGCAAAGGGCTGTTTAAAGCCACTCTTCCTGTTTCCTTCCAGTTCCACCATGTCCAGATGGACGGCGGACAGGCGGCCAGGTTCTTGCAGTTGTTACAGGATGAAATTATTTTTTCCAAAAACACTTGACTCGTCCCTAAGGTCATGCTTTAACTTTGCACCCGCTAGCAAAAACATCGTACGAAATGGGTAACAAAACAAAGTTAAAAATCGGAGAGTTCTCCAAGTTGATGCAGGTCACCGTGAAAACCTTGCGTCACTATGAGCAGAAGGGACTCCTCACGCCTGATGAGGTGGACGAGTGGACAGGTTACCGCTACTACAGCATCGACCAGATGCAGAAACTGCAAGCCATCCGCGACTTGCAACGGCTCGGATTCTCGTTGGATGAAATCAAGGAGCTGTACGAAGATGGTTCGCACACGCCTGATATCCAGCAGATGGACGAGAAAATCAAGGAGACGGAAAAGTTGCTGAAGCAACTGAAAGCCCGCCGCGACCAACTGCTCGAATGGAGAGACTCTCGCAAACAAATCTCAACAATGGAAAAATTCAGCATCCAATCACTGCCCGAAATCATCGTGGCAAGCCATCGTGAAGTCATCCCCAACTATGCAGCACTTGGCCCGCTGTGCGTCAACGTCATCGGCCCTGAGATGCGGCGCCTCGGCTGCAAGTGTCCGCCACCTGGCTATTGCTTTACCGTGGAGCACAACAAGGAGTACACGCCGTCGGACATCGATATCGAGTACTGCGAACAGGTGGAAGAGATGGGTACCGATAGCGACATTATCCAGTTCAAGCGTTTGCCCGCCGTCCCCAAGGCACTATGCATGAAGCACGTTGGCCCATACGAGCGTTTTTATGAGTCGTACACCGAAGCCTTCCGCTACATCGAGGAGCATGGCTATAAGACTGCCGGACAGCATCGCACTTGTTATATCGACGGTGCGTGGAACCAAGACGACCCCGAGAAATGGCTGTCGGTGATTCAGATTCCCATAATAGAATAATCATTTTTAATGGTAGGAACTTCAAGCCGTAGCCTTCGGGCTGCGGCTTTTTTGTATTTTTGCCATCTAAAAACCCATTACACAAAACATGGAAACTGCAGAAGTAAAGTTAGTTCCGTTGCAGCCTAATGATAGGGAGCAGTTCATCTTGGATAACCAATGGGCGTTCAAGTATGGCGCACAACAGGAGTTTGGAATGAGGGATGAGCGTTGTGAAGAAGGTGAAGAAGTGATTTCGCGCAGCACCATCGAGCACTCTATCGACGGAGAAAACGCCGAGACCTATCGCATTGTCTTGGACGGCCAAAAAGTGGGCGGAGTCGTTTTGTCCATCGACAAGGAGGCCAAGAAAGGCGATTTGGAATTGTTGTTCGTGTCGCCGGAATGCCATAGCAAGGGCATCGGTCAGGCGGCTTGGAAGGCTGTGGAAACCATGCATCCCGAAATCCGAGTCTGGGAGACCATTACGCCTTACTTCGAGAAACGCAACATCCACTTCTATGTGAACCGTTGCGGCTTCCACATCGTCGAGTTTTGGAACAAGTATCAACATGGTCCGGCAGTGCCCGAAGATATTGAAGAGAACTGGAGCGAGGATGACGAGATATTTGTGTTTAGGAAAGAAGTATAGGTGGCAATACAATATTGACAAAAAGAGAATCCGCAATTCGGGCGAAGGCCTGGGTTGCGGTTTTTTTGTATTTTTGCACATAATTAAAACATCACAAAATGAAAAAAGTAGTCGTAATCTCCACCAGCATGAGGGCTGGGTCAAATAGTCAGATGCTGGCTGAACAGTTCGCCGAAGGGGCAAAAGCCGCTGGAAACCAAGTTGAATTTATCTCGCTGAGAGGCAAGGAAATCAAATTCTGTGTCGGATGCTTGGCTTGCCAAAAATTGGGGGTATGTGTGATTAAGGACGATGTGCCGGCCATCATGGAAAGCGTTCTCAACGCCGATGTGGTGTGTTGGGCAACGCCCATCTATTACTACGAGATGAGCGGCCAGATGAAGACCCTCATCGACCGCATGAACGCCATGTATCCGAAAGATTACTGCTTCCGCGATATCTATCTGTTGGCCACCGCTACCGAGAACGAGGAAGAGACTCCCAAACGCGCCGAAACAGGCCTCACCGGCTGGATCGACTGCTACCCCAAGAGCCGCCTCGCCGGCACGCTTTTCTGCGGCGGCGTGACCATGCCAAACGACATTAAAGGCAACGGCAGGTTGCAGAAGGCATACGAAATGGGTAAAAACGTGTAAAAACGTGCCGACTAGCAATAATCCGCAACTTGGGCGAAGGCTTGGATTGCGGAATTTCTTGTATTTTTGCGACCTAATATATCGACTATGAAGAATATAACCCTCAACAACGGCATCACAATGCCCCAACTCGGACTCGGGACTTTCCAAAGCAACGACCCGACTCTGTGCGAACAGACCATCCTCGACGCACTCGACATGGGCTACCGCCTCATCGACACGGCGCAAGGCTATGGCAACGAGGCCGCTATCGGCAACGCCCTTGCCAAGACCGACATGCCGCGCGAGGAACTGTTCATCGTCACCAAAGTGTGGTTCAAGAACTACGAGAGCACCCGCGCGAGCGTCCTGAAATCCTTGCATGACCTGCAAATCGACTACCTCGACCTCGTGCTGCTGCACTGGCCTTTCGGCAACACCTACAAGGCTTGGCGTGACCTCGAAGCACTATACGAAGAAGGCCTTATCCGCTCCATCGGAGTGAGCAACTACACGCCTGACCGTTTGGTTGATCTCGTGCAATACAACAAAGTGGTGCCCGCCGTCAACCAGATTGAGACGAACCTCCACGCCCAGCAGCGCGACTGCCGCAAGTGGATGGACAAATTGGACATTCGGCACATGGGCTATGCGCCGCTCGGCCAAGGCCGCATGAACGAAGTCTATGACGATCCCGCGCTGAAAGCCATCGCCGAACGGCACGGCAAGACCACTCGTCAGGTCGTGCTGCGCTTTCAATTGCAGCAGGGTGTCATCATCATTCCCAAGACCGTCCATCCCGACCGACTGAAGGAGAACATCGACCTCTTCAATTTCGAACTAACTGCCGACGAGATGCAAACCCTCGTCGCGATGGACAAAAACACCCCGATGATTGGCAATCCGCAGAACCCCGATTTGGTGGAGTTTTCGGCACAGTGGTGATATGTATTGTAAGTTGAAATCCGCAACTCGGGCGAAGGCTTGGATTGCGGATTTTTTTGTACCTTTGCGCCTATGAATATCCGTCAAGACATCATCATAGAAGACACCTTGGCCAACCTCGGCGACGAGCGGTTTTCAGGTTATCTGTGCCATGCCTATTGCCACAAGGGGCATTGCGATTTCGAGTTTAACAACGAGGCGTTTCGCTTCGAGGCAGGCAACTGTTTGATTTTCACCCGTTGTGATTTGGCGAGAAACATCGTGCAAAGCCAGGATTTTGAAGTCGATGCCATTTATGTCACGCAAGAGTTCATCGAGGTGTGTACGCCACAGAGCAACTACGGCATGAAAGGTCACTTGGCTTTGTTCAACAACCCCATCATGCGGCTCAACGCCGAGCAGCAGAAGGTGTGCGCCCTCAACTTCGACTACATCAAGCGACGGCTGGCGCTCACGCACCACCACTTCCACCGCGAGGCGATGATCAACGCCATACAGTGCATGATTATCGACTTCTTCGACTTCCACGTCGAACTTTACGGCAACGACAAGGTCTCGTCGCAATCCGCCCAAATCATGGACGGCTTTCTCGCTCTGCTGGAGCGTGGCGACTTCTATGCCAACCGCGAAATCGGCTACTATGCCGACAAGCTCTGCGTCACGCCGAAATACCTCTCCGAAGTGACGAAGAAGGTGAGCGGCTTCCCCGCCAACTACTGGATTACGCGCTACACCGCCTTGGAAATCAGTCGCTTGCTTCGCGACAAGAGCCTCACCCTGACCGAAATCAGCGACCAGTTCAACTTCTCCTCGCCCTCCTATTTCACGCGCTTCGTGCAGAAATATTTGGGTGCGAATCCGATGGATTTTAGGGAGTGAGATTTCCGAAAAAATTGAAACACAATCCGTAAAATGTGCAACTGCCGTTTTGCGGATTTTCTATTTCTTTGCAAAAAAATCAATCACTATGAAGGCAACAAGACTAATCATCGCAGCATTTGCAATACTTATGATGGCGGGCTGCAACGGACAATCTAACGGAAGTCAAACCTCTGAAAACCAAACGGAAAACATGGAAAACACAACCAACATCGAGCAACAACTGCCCATCGTCTATATGACCGATGACATCACTCCCGACGCACTCATCCGCATCTACGAAGCCCTTGGCGTGAAAGCCGAGGGACGCGTGGCCGTGAAAATCAGCACGGGAGAGTCACAGAAGTCGAACCACCTGCGTCCTGAACTGATCAAGAACCTTGTGCAACACGTCAACGGCACCATTGTGGAATGCAACACGGCCTACAAGGGAAGCCGCTTCAGCACCTCCGACCACCAAAGAGCCATCGAGCAACGCGGCTACAACGACATCGCCGAGGTTGACATCATGGATGCCGAAGGCGAAATGAGGCTGCCTGTGCGCGACACCACTTACATGAAATACAACATCGTAGGCGACCATCTGGCCAACTACGACTTCATGATCAACTTGGCCCACTTCAAGGGTCACCAGATGGCTGGTTTCGGCGGCGTGCTGAAAAACCAGAGCATCGGCGTGGCCTCGTCGAACGGCAAGGCCTACATCCACACCAACGGCCTGACCGAGGATGCCGAGCGTCTTTGGGAGTTCATCCTTCCCGAAAACCAAGACAAGTTCGTCGAGTGCATGGCCACCGCCGCTACTGCCGTCGCCGACTACTTTGGCGACCGCATCGTCTATATCGCCGTGATGAACAACATCTCCATTGACTGCGACTGCAACGGTAATCCCGCCAAGCCTGAACTGAAGGACATGGGCATTTTGGCCTCCACCGACCCCGTCGCCCTCGACCAAGCCTGCATCGACATGGTGTATCGCCACCAGAACGAGGTCGGCGACGATGCCACCTCACTCATCAACCGCATCGAGAAGCAGCACGGCCTCCACATCCTCGAACACGCCGAGAAGATTGGCCTTGGCTCGCGCCAGTATAAAATGGAACATCTGCATTAATACAACAGAAAATGAAAGCGAAATCCTTCATCATCGCAGCCTTTACTCTACTTATAGCCACGGGCTGCAACGGACAAAGCAAACAAGAAGTCAAACCATCAAATAACACAGCAATGAGCAAATCCATCGTCATCTTTTTCTCCCATGCGGGCGACAATTACAGCGTGGGCAACATCGAGGTAGGCAACACGAAGATCGTGGCCGACTACATCTCGGAAATCGCGGGTGCCGACCAGTTTGAAATCGTCACCCACAAGTATGACGGCATGGCCTACACGCCGCTCATCAACCTCGCAAAAGAGGAGGCCAACAACGGTGAGCTTCCGCCTTACGAAGGCGATGCTCCCGACCTCAGCCAATACGACACCGTTTTCATCGGCGGTCCCGTTTGGTGGGGCACCTACCCGCAGGTGATGTTCACACTGTTCCGTGACATTAACCTCGACTGCAAGACCGTCATCCCTTTCACCACCCACGAAGGCAGCGGCCTCGCCTCCTGCGTCAGCGACGTAAAATCGGCTTTCCCGAAGGCGAAAGTCACGCAAGGCTTCAGCATCTACGGCCATGAAGTGCGCACTGGTAAAGCCAAGGTGGAAAAATGGCTGAAAGGGTTGGGGTATTGATAGTTAGGAGTTAGCAGTTGACAGTTAACAGTTTTTGAGTTATCATTATAATAATTCCGCAACTCGGGCAAAGGCTTGGGTTGCGAGATTTTTCTATAAATACCCGCAAAATGTGAAACTTTTCCCGAAAAAACTATAACGACCATGACGAATGATAGTTGTAATTTTGCACCATTGAAATCATTTAAAACTTAATACTATGCAGAACATCAGATTGAACAACGGCGTGGAGATGCCGATTTTGGGTTACGGAGTGTTTCAAGTGCCGCCGCAAGAGGCGGAACGTTGCGTGAGCGACGCATTGTCGGTGGGCTATAGGCTGATTGACACGGCGCAAGCGTATTTCAACGAGGAAGGCGTGGGCAACGCCATCGCTAAATCGGGCATTAAGCGCGACGAGCTCTTTTTAGTGACAAAAGTGTGGATCAGTAATGCCGGCGAGGAAAAAGCGGCCAAGAGCATCGACGAGAGCCTACGCAAGCTGAAGACCGACTATATCGACCTGCTGCTCATCCATCAGGCCTACGGCGACGTGTTCGGCACCTGGCGTGCGATGGAGGACGCTTACCGCGACGGCAAGCTGCGCGCCATCGGCGTGAGCAACTTCCAACAAGCCCGTTTCTTCGACTTTGCCCACTATGTGGATATGAAGCCGATGGTGAACCAGCTGCAATGCAACGCGATGATTCAACAGCACGGCATCGAACCAGAACTAGAGGCCTTCGGCACCAAGATGATGGCTTGGGGGCCTCTTGGTGGCCAGGGCGTGGATGGCATCATCAAGAGTGACCTGCTGGGTGGCATCGGTGCCAAGTACGGCAAGGCCGCCTCGCAGGTGGCTCTCCGCTGGCTCACCCAACGCGGTATCGTGGCCATCCCGAAATCGACTCACAAAGAGCGTATGCAGCAAAACTTCGACATTTTCGACTTCACCCTTACCGATGATGACATGGCGCAAATCGCCACGATGAACCAGCACGACACTGGCACGGTGAACTTCAACGATATACAGTTTGTGAAATACTTAATAGAGACTTACGGATAATATGAAAGCAAAATCAATCATCTTCGCAGCCGCAATAATGATGGCATTAGCGGCCTGCAACCATCAGGAAAACAATCAAGTGTCAAATCAAAACAGTCAGAATATGAACAATAACCAAACCCTTCAAGAAGTGGCAGGCCGCAAAAACTTCGGCAGCCAGCACGCCCTCGTCACCACGCCGCAGCCCTGCGTGATGATTGCCACATGGGACAAAGACCACACGCCCGACGTGATGATGGCCGCCTGGGCCGGACAACTCGACTACAATCAGATCGTCATCAGTTTGAGCAAGCACAAGACCACCGACAATCTGGAATTGACGGGTGCCTTCACCGTCAGCTTTGCCGACGAGCGCACTGTGGCCGAGAGCGACTATTTCGGTCTCGTGAGTGGAAACCAAGTGCCTGACAAAGTGGCCCGTGCTGGCTTCACCGTTACGCCCAGCCCCAACGTGGACGCGCCCATCATCAACGAGTACCCGCTCACGCTGGAATGCCGCGTGGTGAGTTTCGAGGACGGCATGCTCATCGGCGAGGTCGTCAACCAGAGCGCAGACGAGAGCATCCTCACCGACGGCAAGGTTGACCTCACCAAACTCAAGCCCATCGTCTTCGATGCCGCTGGAATGTGTTATCGTGCCATTGGCGACAGCGTCGGACAGGCTTGGGGCAGCGGAAAGAAGTTCCAATAAAAAAACAAAACACCCAATCAATGAAACGGATTATCATAGCATTGCTATTAACAACAACATTATCGGCTATGGCACAGAAAGAGACTCTCAACCTGTGGGGACTGGTCTATGACGGTGCCCTGACGGAGAACATTGCGGGCGAGGTGAACATTCGCCCAGTGACTTACATGGTGGACGGCATCAGCGTGGCTGCCAACGTTTATCTGCCCAAGGGCTACGATGCCAACAAGCAGTATCCAGCCGTGGTGGTGAGTCATCCCAACGGTGGCGTGAAGGAGCAGGTGAGCGGCATGTTCGCCCAGAAACTTGCCGAGGCGGGTTACATCACCATCGCCTGCGATGCCCGCTATCAGGGGCAAAGCGGTGGCCTTCCCCGTGGCAACGACATCCCCACCGTGCGCATGGGCGACATCCACGGCATGATAGATTTTATTTCACAGTTCCCCGGCGTTGACAAGGAGCGTATCGGTGCTCTCGGCATTTGCGGAGGCGGTGGTTATACCGTTGGCGCGGCACAAAGCGACAAGCGCATCAAGGCGGTGGCGGCGTTGAGCATGTTCAACACTGGCCGCGTAAGGCGCAACGGCTACTGCGACTCGCAGATTGCCACCATCCAGGAGCGGCTCGCACAAGCCAGTGCTGCACGTCAGCAGGAGGCCGAGACGGGTGTGACCGTCTATCCACCTAAGGCCAAGCCCATGACCGAGGAAGAAATTGCAAAACTACCGTTTGAACTCTACCGCGAAGGACAGTTCTATTATGTCACCTCAAAATATGCCCACGCCAACGATGGCGCCTCGGCTCCCGTCAGTTGTCTGCTCGACCTGATGATGTGGGACGCCACCGACCGCATGGAATTTATCAACCAGCCCTTGTTGCTGATGGTGGGCGAAAAGGCCGACTCACGCTACATGTCGGAAGAGGCTATGCAGAAAGCCACCGGCACTGCCGACAAGGAACTGTTTGTCGTCCATGGTGCATCGCATATCAAGACCTACTATGTGCCCGAATATGTGGAACAGGAGCGGGCGAAAGTCGTGGCGTTTTTCGACAAGTACCTAAAATAAACAATATGTTATGAAACGAATATTCATTCTGATTGCAGCGGCTCTTGCATTGGTTGCTTGCTCATCGAAACCCAACACCAAAACGGAAATAGATATGAATACACTCACTTTCACCACCGAGCAGGCGGCGTTGATGTCGGCCATCGCCTGCAACGAAGCTAAAGCCGATTATGTTGCATTGGCTGAAGCTATCAACAATGGTTTGGATGCCGGCCTGACGGTCAGCCAGGTCAAGGAGGCTTTGAGCCAACTTTATGCCTACACTGGCTTTCCGCGTTCTTTGAATGCCCTTGGCACTTTGCAGAAGGTGTTGGAGCAACGCAAGACCGAGGGCAAAGCCATCGAGGAAGGTGTTGCGGCTTCACCGATGCCAAGCAATTACAATGCTTTGGCACAAGGCACCGAGGTGCAGACGAAAGTCAGCGGCCGTGCCTTCGACTATGCTTTCTGTCCCGCAGAGGACTACTATCTGAAAGCTCACCTGTTTGGTGACATCTTCGCCCGTGACAACCTCACCCACGCTGACCGCGAGCTCATCACCGTGAGTGCGCTGAGCGGCTTGGAGAATGTGATGCTGCAGTTGCAGGCGCACGTGCGCGGTGCCCTGAACATGGGTGTTACCGAGGAACAACTGCGCAACATCCCAGTGGCCTTGAAAGCCAACGGACTGCAAGCCGAGGCCTTGCGTTGTGAAGCCGCCATTGCCGCCGCTGTGGACGGGAAGACGGATGTGGTGTGCTCACAATCAGCATGGCCCATCGGGGAGCCTAACACGGCATACGCCCAGTATTTCATCGGCAACAGCTACCTCGCTCCGATGGACGGCGGTATGGCCAACGTTACCTTTGAGCCGGGCTGCCGCAACAACTGGCATGTGCATCACAACATGGTGCAGGTGTTGGTGTGCGTGAGCGGTCGAGGCTGGTATCAGGAATGGGGTAAAGAACCCGTGGAGTTGGTTCCTGGCGTAGTCATCGCCATCCCCGAAGGTGCGAAGCATTGGCACGGTGCGGCCAAGGACAGCTGGATGCAGCACCTGACCTACCACACCGACGTGCAGCCCCACAACAGCACCGAGTGGCTGGAGGCTGTGGATGATGAATGGTATGGGGGACTGAAGTGACAACACAAAGAAATTCCGCAATTCGGGCGCAGACTTGGGTTGCGGAATTTTTTTCAGTAAGAAAAAATCACGGAGGCTATGGATTTTTGTCTTTGAAAACTTCAAAGATTCCTTGTTTGATTCCTCATATCAGCCCATAATTCGTAGCAAAGGCTTGGGTTGCTGATTTTTCATATCCCCAATCCGCTCGTTTCAAAATCTTCACCGTATAGTGCCAACTCACATCACGATGTAGCTCATCACGGCTGCAAGGGCTGCGCAGATGGTCTCGACACCGAGCTTGCGGAATAGTTTCTTGCGGTGGTATTTCATCGTGTCAACTGAGCGGAAAAGGCGGTCGGCAATCTCTTCGGTTGTGTAGCCTTGCGCCGACATCACCAGCAGATTTTGTTCGGTTTCTGTGAGGACAACGGGAACGCTGTCGTGCCACTTCCCGTCGGCCAACGAATACTCGCGTACGTCGTGGTTGCTCACGATGCCGTTGCCGCTTTCCGTCACACGCCACATCCTCACATTGCCGAAATCCTTACGCGGTGAGAGCGAGAACGAACAGAGTGCAAGCCACAACTGTCCTTTTGAATTCAGTTCCAGCGGCGTAAGCCGATGATTGACCATACGACTGCAACCATTTTTTATAAAGTGAAAATCATAGCTGATGACAAAGTCCATCTTTTCCGCCACGTCTATCCGCGAAAACTCCTCGAAGCCCGCACGGTTAATTTCGAGCAGCATCGCCTGTTCCTCCTTGGGCACATAGTTGAGGTACAGGGCGTAGCCCATATCCTTCAGCCCTATGGGCGCCAGCAACGGGTTCTCCGAAGCATACAGGAAATTGCGTTTGAAGTAGTCGATAATATAGATGTTGTTGGTTGAGGTTCTTGCGGCAGCGGCCACCGCCTCAATCTTGGGCCACACACGTTCATAGTCGGCCTCCGTAATGCCGTCCACTCGATTTTTATCTATGAAGAAGTCGTCAATTTGAGTCATAACTGCTGTTAGTCTTTGACATAGTAACGGCTTTATGTCGTTTTTATTGACTACCCTTTCGGGTAGTTTTTCGTATGCCATCGGCTGTTTCACCCTTTAGGGTAAGGACTTTCTTGATATGAGACGATATTTTTGCAGCCCAAACAAACACATGACGTATATGATAAAAAAGCACATTCTTATTCTTTTGGCGGTATTAACCTACAGTTTCGGTCAAGCCCAATCTTACTCAGTATCTGGCATGCTTCGCGATGCGAATAGTGGAGACCCAATGGCATTTTGCAATTGCGCGTTGCTTCGGACGGTTGACAGTATGTTTGTCTATGGGAGCACTACTGATGACCAAGGCGCGATGCTTTTTTCTAAAGTGGAACAAGGCGACTACTTGCTACGCATCTCGGCGGTGGGTTACGACACCTACTGGCAGCACCTCAACGTACAGTCCGAAACAGCGTTGGGTGTGATTGAAATTTTCCAAAACAGCACTTCGCTGCAATCCGTGAGCGTCACTGCCCAGCGTCCGCTCTATAGTGCTGACGGTGAAAAGGTATTTTATCACGTGGAGGATGACCCCAGCGTGCAGACCGGCACTATGGCCGATGCGTTACAGAACGCCCCGGGCGTGGAGGTTGACCCTGAGGGCAACATCACCTTGCGCGGCAGCAGCGACATAACCATCTGGCTCAACGACAAGCCCTCGAACCTCAGCGGCGAAGCGTTGAAGCAATACATCAAGACCCTGCCTGCCAGCAGCGTGAAGCGCGTCGAAGTGCTCAACAATCCCTCGGCCCGCTACGGTTCGACGAGCACCATCATCAACATCGTTACCGACCAGCGTGTACAGCTCAACCAACTGCTCTCCGTCGGCCTCAATGCCAGCACTACGCCTTACCTACAGCCGTGGCTCTCATACGTTTGGGCCAAAGAGAAGGTGAGCGTCACTGCTTGGGCCAACGGCTCTTTCTCGCGCATCAATATCAATAATCACAACGAGAGACGGCTCTATGCCGACGATGGATCGCTTTCGACAGAATACTCATACGATGGTATGGAAACGCAGCGACATGTCAACGGCAATGCTGGAGTGCAATTGTCGTGGAATATCGACAATGTGACCAGTTTGCAGGCATGGGGTGGTATATTCCCAGGTCTCGTCAAGCAAGAGAGCCACTACGACATCGCACGACAGGAATACCTCTATAACGCAGGCGACTACAGTTATCTATCCAACAACCTTGTCAATTCACCGTGGATGGGCGACTTTGGCGGCTTTTATCTCTCGCGGCAACTTGATACACTCGGCCAAAAGATTAGCCTTATGATAAACAGCAACTACAATAACCAGAACACCGAGCGCGACAAGGAACGCCTATACACCGTGATGTCGCAATACAACATGCGCAATCTGCGAAACGAACGTTACCTTTCGTGGTGGACGAACTTCAACCTGGACTATACTAAACCATTCAGTCAAAACACCATTATGGAGACTGGAGCGAGTGCCGTGCTGGGGCGCAATTCGCAGCTTGTGCAGTGGGACACGATGAACTTCGCCACCAATCAGTGGATGCGCGATGCCGACCGCACTTTCAGCACCCGAATGGTGGACAACGAGCTGACCGCCTATGTCACCATGCAGCAGAAAATCCATCGTTTCACCCTCAAGGGCGGTGTACGTGTCTATCGCAAATGGAAGCAGGCCAACTTCACCGATCTACCTGTGGAGACCTCTCAATATGATGTTGACAAGGCGTTTTGGGATTTCATTCCTTCGTTCCACGCTAGCTATGCCACCGAGAACGGACACAACTTCACCCTCAGTTATACGCGCCGCTTTACCTCGCCTGGCTGTAGGTTGTGGAGCACCTACGCTTGGCTGGAAGAAGAGAGTTATGAACTCGGCGACCCCGACCTGCGTTTCAGCCACACCCACAACCTCGAGGGCGGCTGGACGATGTACAAAGGATGGGGCAGCGTGGGGCTGACGGGCTATCTCCGCGCCAACACCGAAGAGATACAGCAGTTCAGCGACGTAGCCTATCATCCCTACTATGGCCGCATTGTCAGTTTCAGCCAGTGGGCCAACATCGGCGATAGCCGCACCATCGGTGCCGAGGCCAACCTCACTTGGCGGCCCAAGCCCTTTATGAATATCCGCCTTTACGCCAACTTCTACGACTACTATTACAATATGGAGTTCCGCCCTGGCAAATGGGACAAACGACACCTACCCACCTTCAGCGGACGACTCAACGTGACGGGCAAACTGTGGAATGTGCTGCAAATCTACGGCAATGCCCGCTACTCTACCGCCGCATTGTCACTGATGAGCAAGAGCCAGCCCTCGTTCCAACTCGACCTCGGAGCAAGTTCCGACCTGCTCAAAGGCCGACTCTCGCTCTTCCTCAACTGGCAAGACATCCTCGCCACCGCGCAGAGCGGCAATGTCGGCCTCAACCTCTACTACCAGTCCAACTACAGCTACACGTGGGGCAGCCGTGCCGTCACCGTCGGTGCCACCTGGCGCATCGGCAAAATGGAACTCCAAAGCCGCGCCCGCGAAGGCGTAAAAGCCCCCACATTATGATGAATAATTACAGCAATGATTACCGCTACAGCTACAACTCACGTTATGTCAGCCTCGGCCTCACCTGGCGCATCGGCAAGATGGATCTCGAATGCCAAAGCCGCCAAGGTGCCGCATATTGAAATTTGCATATCCGCAGGGAATGAATAGAAGAATAGGCTGTAATTGTTTTGAATCCGTGATATGTTCAGCAAGACATTCCGCAACTTGGGCGCAAGGCTTATGGGGCGGATTTTTTTCATTTTTTATAGCCAAACACTTGGCAAATGGAAAAAAGGTTGTATTTTTGCAAGCGGAAACAAGTCGTGTGCGGCCGATGTATATGGGTAGTGCGAAGTCCCCGCCCGCATAGCATCACACTCAACGAGCGTAAACCTCCCACACGCATTCTGGGGCAAAAAAACGAAGGCATCGAAAGATGCCTTTTTTTCATTCCTTGTTATCAATTGCCGTAATGCAATACTGGACTTTCTCATGAGTGCTGCGCCTCACGCCAACGGTCATCTTTACCGTACCGATGCCTATCAACTCGTATTCCATATTGAGAATCCTTTCAAAGGGTTTTTGGTTTTTGTTTCCTGGCTTCGGCTTGCTGGATGAGACTTTCTTTGCCCCCATAAGTATGGAGTCGAGTTGTAGCACTGCCAATGTCGAAAGGTATCTTTTGGCGGCGTGTTCGCTGGTCTCGATGATGGAAACCATTCTAATATTGATGTAGTCTTTCAATGAGAGGTTGTACTTTCTTTGCGATGGATTCTTGATTTTCCACTCACGATAGAAATCACGAATGATGGTTTCCCTTGCCTTAATGTCTTCAATAGTATTGCCTTCGGGTATCATATTTATTTTCAATTTTTCCGCAAAGATAACAATTCTTTGTCTATCCGTATTCATCCGTTTAATAATACATGAAAAATGAGAAATCCGCAACTTGGGCTGATGCTTGGGTTGCGGAATTATTTGTTTCTTTGCATCCCATAACCTATGAACAAGTCCATGAAAATATTACTCATCGTCCTTGCTGTCATTTCGGTGATAGCCATTGTCGGCGTAATCATCCTAAATCACCCCTGTTTCGGCAGACGGATGTCGAAAGAACGCAAAGCCCGCATCGAGGCTTCGCCGAACTGGCACAATGGGCAGTTCCAAAACCAGATTCCCACACCGCAATTCACTGGCGACAAGTCCATGTTCAAGGCATTGTGGGAATTTTTAACGGACAGCAAAAAAGAAAGGGTACCCAAAGAAGCCGTTCCTGCCGTGAAGACTGATTTGAAGTCGCTGCCCACTGACCGTGACTGGCTCGTTTGGTTCGGGCATTCGTCCTACCTATTCTGCTTGGATGGTAAACGTTATTTGGTTGACCCCGTGCTGGAGATGGAGTTCCCGGTGACGGTAATGATGCATCCGTTCAAGGGCACGGATATCTATATGCCTGATGACATGCCCGAAATCGATGTGCTCATCGTAACCCATGAGCATTGGGACCATCTGGATTATGCCACTTTGCGCGACTTGAAAGACAAAGTGAAGCATGTGGTGTGTCCGCTGGGCGTGGCGGAGTATTTGGAATACTGGGGCTACGACCCGCAACACATCACCGAAATGGATTGGTACGAGAAGGCTGATAATATCACCTGCTTACCCACACGTCACTTCTCAAATCGTCTGTTCAAAAGGAACCAGACATTATGGGCTTCCTTTATGGTCGAGTCGTCAGGCAGGAGAGTCTATGTTGGTGGTGACGGCGGTTATGACGGCCGTTTCAAGGAAATTTATGAGCAGTTCGGTTCGGTGGATTTGGCCTTGATGGAGAACGGCCAGTACAACAAGGACTGGGCAAATATCCATCTCATGCCCGAAGACCTTGAACAAGCCATCTTGGACTTGCATCCGAAACAAGTGTTCACCGTGCATCACGACAAGTTCAGCCTTGCGCCACATGCCTGGACGGACCCCGATTCAGTAGCCCACGACATCGCCGAACGCAATTCCATCCGTTTACTTGACCAACCTATTGGGACGGTGGTGGAGTTTTGAGAAAAAAATCCGCAACTCAGGCAAAGGGCTTGAGTTGCGGATTTTTTAGTCCTCAAAGCAATAAACAGCCAAAACCGCCGTTAATCAATAAAAGAACACAACTAGCTCCATGTTTGAAGCATTAAGGAAATATGGATCCGTTTTCATGCTCATCTTGATGGGCATGGTGATGGTATGCCTTGTTGCCGATGAATATGGTGACTCTCAACAATTAGTCAAACAAACAGCAACTTCAACATGCATGACTGTTTTAGCTGACGACTTTGATTTGGATGATGATGACGATGAGATAGTCAACATTTCTTTTGTTGAAAACAAGGCTTGTACATCCGTCCCGGCGCTTGAAACCGTTAACCAAAAGGCAGAGGGAAGCAAATGTTCACAGGCTTTGCTGAGAGGACAGGTAAGACGTTACTCGCCCCGAAACAACCTTCCCTACAGCCATAACTATGTCATTTTGAAAAATACTAAAAGTGGTGTGGACTTGTTCCATGCCGCTTTTTTTTGTACCATTCATATCATTTTTAACTAAACACTAAACAAAGATGAAAAAACTAAGCATCATCGCTGCCATCGCAGCATTGGCCTTTTTGGGAACGGCCTGTACGAAAAACGACCCCAATGGAGGAAACAACTCCAACTTCCCAGAAATCAACACCTTTGTTGAGACCTATTTTTCTCGGACAAGCATCCAGAAGATAGAAACCGACAACGATGAAATCGAGGTGAAACTTGCTGACAAGACAGAAATCGATTTCTACCTCAACTACGACTGGAAGATGATCGACTGCGAGCACAGCCAGGTATATGGAATCGTCCCTGCAGAACTTGTGCCCACGCAAATCACCGACTATGTGACCGCCAACTATCCCAGCAACCACATCGACAAAATCGAGAAAACACACCACGGAGGTTGGGAAATCGAGCTGAACAACGACCTTGAAATCGAGTTTGACAGCGAATGCAACGTGATTAACGGCAGTGGCAATGGTGGAGGAAACGGCGGAGGAGCCAACCCCGATTATCCTGAAATCAACACTTTCATCGCGACCTACTTTCCACAAACCAGCATTCTGAAAGTGGAGGCTGACGAACATGAGATCGAAGTGGAACTGACCGACAGAACTGAAATCGATTTCTACCTCAACTACGATTGGAAGATGATTGACTGCGAGCACAGTCAGGTATATGGAATCGTCCCCACAGAGCTGGTTCCCACGCAAATCACCGACTACATGACCGCCAACTATCCCAACAACCATATCGACAAAATCGAGAAAACGCACCACGGAGGCTGGGAAATCGAGTTAGACAATGGCGTCGAAATCGAGTTCGACCAGGATTTCAATGTTATTGAGGTTGGCCACAAATAAAAAGCAACCATTATCTTCATAACGGAGGAACGCGGCTTGGGACAACTCGAGTCGCGTTCCATTTTTTTAAAGCGTTAATGGAAGAACTGTTGAAGAGAATTTGATTACATTTTTGCGTTTAGGTTATAATTAAAACCTATTTTTTACATATTTTTGCATCACTTGAAGTATAAACCATCATGTAGATGGTTCCCGCATATGACAAACTAGTCAAAAAACTCAACAAATAATTTAAACTATAATACTATGGACAAACAGAAATCAATCGAAGCATTACAATTCTTCGTTACCGGCCTCTCGGAAGGCGCATTCGTACACAAAGTACAAGGACAAATCTTCAATTCTGAAAGTTTCAACAAACTGGGACAGAAATACATCGACCACTACACTGAGGAGATGGGATGGGTGGAAAAATTCATCGACCGCATCATCGACCTCGGCGGCTGCCCAAAAGTGGAGAAACATGAGGCTCGCGAACTGATTTGCGACCCCTTGGAGTATGTCAAGGCCGACCTCGCCATCCAAGTCCAGGGCGTTGATATTCTTCGCAAATGCATGGCGACAGTGGCAGAAGACCCCACCACTTACGACATGCTGAAAGCCTACCTGCTCGACGAAGAGGAGGACCTGTACTGGAGCGAGGAACAACTTGAGCTCATCGAGAAAATCGGCTACCAGAACTGGCTGATAAAACAGATGTAATAAAACATCTATCGCATCAATTTAAGCCGCAGTCCTAACTGCGGCTTTTTTTTGTAGTTTTGCGCCCTAAATTGAAAAAACTGTCAACTAAAACTCATTACAATGAAAAAGTATTTACATCTCGTTTTGTTGTTATTCGCATTCGCCGGCTTCGCCAAGGCGCAGGGACCCGCATCAACCGCCAACTGGTTTGGATACATCCTGCCTCCCAGCCCGACAGAATACAAGTATATCTCTTTTACCATGCAGGATTTAGGATCGGTGTCCGTTGCTTCGGACGCACTTCCAGCAGTGACTACAGCGACCTTTGCCAACGGTTATGTGTGGAGTGTGAACAACGACAACAGCTATAATATTTGCAGGTCAAGCTTTGATGCCACCAATAATCTTATCGGGGCACCTGAAGTGATGTTTGCGGGCGTCTCCTATGTCAATGACATGGCCTACAATCCCGCCGACGGATTGATTTATCTCATTACGGAAGAACACCTCAAAAGCTTTGATCCTGCCAACCCCGGCAATATGCAAGACCATGGCGCGATAGAGCATGACGGTTTCAATTTGGCGATCGACAGGGATGGTAATGCTTATATGATAAGTTCTTGGGGTGAGTTTGGCATATTGAATCTTTCCAATGCACAATTGACTGTGATCAATTCGATTGATTTGCCAATAAAGATGTCTTTTGATATGCTGACGGGCGAATTGTTTGGCGTACATTATGGCAATTTGTATCAACTTAACCCCAACACAGGAACCTACACCATGTTGGGCGCGCTCCACGATGGAGGCACCAGCTATGACCCGACCTGCCTGTTCATGACCTACGGCTCCAATCCTACGGAATTTACCGTCGGTGATTTGATCTATCGCGTTAATAATGACAACGTCTCAGTGACGGTTATAGGCCATGTGGATGGCTACAATGCGCAAGGGGCTTTGAACATTCCCGAATCGGTGAGTTACGAAGGCCATAACTACGTCGTGACGGTCATCGGAAACACCGCGTTTATGTATTGCTTTTATCTGACAAGCTTGACCATCCCGAATTCAGTGACCACCATCGAGGAGGGTGCGTTCGCCTATTGCTCTGGCTTCACCGGCGATTTGGTGATTCCCAATTCGGTGGTTACCATTGAGCCCAGTGCCTTCTTTACCTGCTATGCCTTCGATGGAGACTTGGTCATAGGCAACTCCGTTGCTGTTATCGGCGACTACGCTTTCGATGATTGCAACGGTCTGCAAGGTGTGCTGAACATCCCAAGCAACGTGACCTCAATTGGCATAGACGCTTTCAGGTATTGCGCGTTTAGTGGCATCACAGTCGACCCTGAAAACCCTGTCTTCGATTCAAGAGACAACTGCAACGCCATCATCACGACAAGCGCAAACAAGCTACGCGTAGGATGTGTAAACACCGTAATCCCTCACACCGTCACCGCCATCGGCGAAAACGCGTTTTGCGGTCTTAGCGGATTGACATCGATTGACATTCCGGAATCGGTAACTACCATCGGGGCGGGCGCCTTCTCGTTTTGCTTCGATCTGACAGGCGATTTGACCATTCCCAATTCAGTGACCACTATCGGTTCCGGCGCGTTTTTCCAATGCTCGGGCTTTGATGGCACGTTGACCATCGGCGAGTCCGTCACTTTCATCGGCGACTACGCGTTCAGAGATTGCTCTCATTTTTCAGGTGCTGTTTCTTTGGCGACAACGCCTCCTGAACTCGGAAACGAACCAGGATGGGGATGCGTTGTATTCCAGAATTTTGGCTATCCCATCCTGACCGTTCCTTGCGGATGCATCGAAGCATATCAAAACTCTCCATGGTATGACCCTTACGGAATGGTTGGTTTCTATGAGTTTGTCGAGGATTGCACTGCCATTTCGGAAGGTGAGTCTATTGTTACATCGGTTTATCCAAATCCGACAAACGGTAAGGTGAGAATCGAGGCTGAAGACATCCAAAACATCAGTGTTTTCAATAGCCTTGGCGCAAAAATCTTTGAGGCTCCCGTGAGCGGCAATGCCTTTGAATACGATTTCAGCCATCAAGCAACCGGCGCGTATTTCATCAAGGTTGAGACAACGAAAGGCGTCGAAACGAAGCGAGTGACAGTTTTGTAAACCGTTATTCTTGACTTGAGCCGCAGCCTTCGGGCTGCGGCTTTTTTTTGTATTTTTGCGCCGATGAAAAGCATCATCGAAATGAAAAAATTCTTACTATCCATATTCCTTTTATGTTCGTTAGGCCTTTGGGGGCGGAGCGATCAAGAGCAATATACCTTGAAGCAAGTCGTGGTGCTGAGCCGCCACAACATCCGCTCTCCCCTTTCGGGAAGGCAATCAGCGTTGCAGCGCATTACGCCTCATGAATGGCATCATTGGTCTTCCGCGCCAAGCGAGTTGTCGCTGCGCGGCGGCGCATCGGAAACGATGATGGGCCAGTATTACCGCAAATGGCTCGTCAGCGAGGGGCTGATGCAGGAAAACGAAATACCTGCCGAGGGCACCATACGCTTCTACGCCAACTCCTTGCAGCGCACCATCGCCACGGCACAGTACTTCTCCTCGGGGATGCTACCCGTGGCCAACGTCCGCATCGAGCACCATTGCGAAGTGGGCAAGATGGATTCGGTGTTCGCCCCGCAGATCACCAACGACAATGAGACTATCAAAGCCCTTGCCCAACAACAGATAGCTATGATGGGCGGCGAAAAAGGCTTTGTCGGCATCGGAGAGAAAATGGCGGACAACTATAAAGTGCTAGAGCGTGTGCTCGACATGGATCAAAGCAAGGCCTGCCTTGAAGGCGACACTTGCCATTTTCGCACCGACGACGCCCATGTATATCTTGTCAAATACCGTGAGCCCGGCATGGGCGGCTCGTTGCGTCTCGCCTGTCAGGCCGCCGACGCGCTCGTCCTGCAATACTACGAGGAGCCTGACGCGGTGAAGGCCGCCTTCGGCGACACCATCAGTTGGGAGGATTGGGAAAGCATTTCCGCTATCAAGGACTGGTATGGCGACGTGCTGTTCACCGCACCCGTTGTGGCATGTCAAGTGGCCCGACCTCTCATGCGGACAATGCTTGAGGAACTGCAAAACGACGGACGTAAATTCACCTTCCTTTGTGGCCACGACTCCAACATCGGCAGCGTGTTGGCCGCCTTGGAAGCGGAAGACTACAGCCTGCCTAATACCATTGAGAAGAAGACCCCCATCGGCTGCAAACTGGTCATTGAAAAATGGCAAAATGCCGAAGGACAACTATTTGTTTCGCTCAACCTAGTTTATCAAAGTACTGAGCAATTGCGTAATATGACCTTGCTGGATTTGGAGAACCCACCGATGGTATATCCTGTACGTCTCAAAGGACTGTGCGCCAATGCCGACGGGCTTTATCCATACGAGGCATTAGTGAAGCGGTTGGTCGAAAAGACAGCAAAGGCTTTATGACAGAGGCCGAGTCAAAGTCAGTCCTCACATATGGTGAATCGATCATGCCAAAATACCCATCAATGGGGATTTCACAGTTTGGGGAACGTCCGTTACTTTGCGGCAGATTTTTGTCATACTGTACAAGGATGAATTTTGAGTTAGTTTTCAGATGCAGGGACAAAATTTTGTTCCTGCATCTTTTTTTCTATTTTTGCATTGTAAACAAACACTTTTAACATGGAAAAGATATATGAGTTCAAAGCCCTGAACAACAGGGGCGACGAGGTGGACATGGCGCAGTATAACGGCCAAGTCCTGATGATTGTCAACACCGCCTCGAAGTGCGGTTTCACTCCCCAATACGACGGACTGGAGGCCCTCTACCAGAAATACAAAGACCAAGGTCTAGTCATCATCGGCTTCCCCTGCGACCAGTTCGCCCACCAGGAGCCTGGCTCGGACGAGGAAATCGCCGAGTTCTGCCGCCTCAACCATGGCGTGACCTTCCCGTTGATGAAGAAGATCGACGTCAACGGCAAGGAAGCGCACCCCATCTTCGAGTATCTGAAAAGCGTAGCGCCTGATGAAGAATATAAAGGCATCAAGGCCAAAGCATCGTACACGCTGTTCAAGACCATCAGCAAAAGCGTGGAAAAAGAGAGCGACATCATGTGGAACTTCACCAAGTTCCTCATCTCCCGCGACGGCACCGTCGTGAAACGCTACGCGCCCACCACCACACCCGAGGAGATGGAGCAAGACTTGACGGAGATGCTTGGATAAGAAACATCCTCCACACGAGGCATGGTAAAGTAGTTTACCGAAATAATTGAAAAAAACTGTATGGGCATGAAACGTGTAATAGGTATAGGCGAGACTGTGTTGGACATTCTATTTAAGGACGACCAACCGCTGAAGGCCGTGCCAGGCGGCTCGACATTCAACAGTATTGTCTCACTCGGACGGGCCGGTGCGCCTTGCGCCATGGTGACAGAAGCCGGAGGCGACCATGTGGGCGACCTGATTTGTAACTATCTGAACGACAATGGTGTTTCGTCAGAGTTTGTCTGCCGCCACGAGCATGTCAAGTCGCACATCTCACTGGCTTTCTTAGACGAGCACAACGACGCGCATTATGTGTTCTATAAAGACCATGCGTCGGTCTCGTTGGATGGCAAGTTGCCTGAGATGGGCAAGGACGACATGGTGCTCTTCGGCTCCTTCTTCGCCATCAACCCTGCCATTCGGCCTGTCGTGGGCGGATTGCTGCGCGCCGCGCGCAAGGCGGGCGCATGGCTCTATTACGACGTCAACTTCCGCAAGCCTCACATCGCCGATCTGCCTAACGTGATGTCCAATATCGAAGAGAATATGAGTCTGTCGGATGTGGTGCGAGGGTCGATGGAAGACTTCGGCTATCTTTATGGCCTGAGCGACGGTGACGCCATCTACGAAAAGGTGAGCCGTCTATGCGACACGTTGATTCTGACGGACGGAGCGCGTTCGATACGTGTCTATACGCCTGAAGGTTGCGATACTTATCCGGTAAAGGCCATAGACACAGTCAGCACCGTCGGGGCCGGTGACAATTTCAATGCCGGTTATATATACGCCATGCTGCGAGGCATCGACGACCCCGCCGCGCGCATCGCGATGGCGCAACGTTGGAGTCAAGATGTCTGCCTCCAGATTGGAAACAACATCAGCGACGAGTTGGTCGCGTCGATCCAACAATAACTTCCCTATTCTGTCAAGAAAGGAAACTTCTTCCTGATATTGTCGGCGAGGAACTGCGCCACAAGGTCGGTGGGGAACTGCGTGACATTGAACACGAAGTCGTAGTTGCGGGCGTCGTAACGCGACACATGGGTAAAAGTCTTCGTATAGTTGTCGCGGGCCTCGTCGATCTTATCGACACGCATGCTGGCGGTGTCCTCGTCCAAGGCAAACTGCTCCATGACACGTTTCACTCGGGCTTTCCTGTCGGCAGTGAAGAAAATCTTCATGGCGTACGGATGGTCCCTGAAGACATGGAAACCAGTACGTCCGATGATGACACACGACTCCTGTGCGGCCAGGTCGCGGAGGATCTGCGCCTCGGCAAGGTAAATCTGCTGCGAGGTCACCTCACGGTCTTCTTGGGCCGTGTAACCACCCCTTCCGACGGCGCCAAATTGTTGGTAGAACCGGCAGAAGTCGCTCCACCAGCTGGTCCTTTCAGCTTTGATACGCTCCATTTCCTCAATGGTCAGATTGAATTTGGAGGTTAAAGTGTCAAGAATGGACTTGTCGTAAACGTTGACGCCGAGCAGCTCGCCGAGCTTGCAGGCAATCTCTCTGCCGCCCGAGCCGAACTCACGGTTGATGGCGACAATAAATTTCGGTTTTTCCATTGGTGTTTGTATTGAGACGACAAAGATACGAAAAAGAAAGGAACGGCTTCACAACCGTTCCTTTCTAGCATTAATACCAGAGGGCTTATTCCGTCAAATCGACGATTGCTGCCTCAGGGGCGTTGCGCTTCACCGAAGCGATGCCGTTCTTCATGGTAGCTTCGCTGGCATACATCTGGCTGGTGCCGATGACCTGGCCGTTGGTGGCCATCAGGTTGAAGAAAGGTTTGCCATTGCTGGAGACCTTCACATCAAAACGCTTGGCGTCCTGGCTGTTCTTCTTGACCGACTCCACGCCATTGAGGCACGAGGCCTTGGTCTTGTAACCCTGGCTGGTGAGGATGACTTGGCCGTTAGAGGCCTTCAGATTGAACTGGAACTCGCCGTTCTTTCTGCTTGTGATTTCAAATTTACCCATAATTATCAGTTTTAAGTGGTTGGTTTACGGTGCAAATATACATTTTTTTTCACATCAAAGAAAAAAATGGACTTTTTTACTGCAATCGCGCCAAAAGCTCGTCGCGATAGCTCGCGCCAACCGGTACTTTGTTGCCTGCCACGGTCACATCGCTCTTATCCAGGTCTTGGATGTGCTTGAACGAGACAATGTATGACTTATGGACGCGCACGAACTTGTCCTTGGGCAATATCTCCTCCAAGTCCTTCAAGGCAAACAGGGCCGTGATGCGGCGCTGCGTGGTGTGGAACGTCACATACTCGTGTTGTCCCTCGATGTATAACAAATCGTCGTAGTTGATTTTGTAAAGCTTGTAGTCGGCTTTCACCGTGATGAAATCGTTCGACTTGCTGATGGTGTCGGCAGGCTTCTCGGCGCCCGCGACCTTGGGCTGCTCGGTGCCGATAGCCTTGTTGATGGCTTGTATGAAACGCGGGAAGTCGAAAGGCTTGAGCAGATAGTCGACGACCGAGAGGTTGAAAGCGTCGACGGCATACTCCGAATAGGCCGTGGTGAAGATGACAGCAGGTTTCTGCTCGAGGCTCCTCACCAGCTCCAGACCTGTCAGGTCAGGCATCTGGATGTCAAGAAACATGATATCGACCTGCTGGTCGTTCAACGCGTTCATAGCCTCTATGGCGTTGGAACAAGTGGCCACCAACTGCAACGACTCCACCTTCGAGACATAGTCCTGCAGGAGCTTCTGCGCCAGATACTCGTCGTCCACGATAATCACATTGTATTTGTCTTTCGTGCTCATAATTCTATCTTAACTTTGTATATATCCTTATCTTGTTGAATGTCAAATTTATAGTTCTCACCATAATGCAACATAAGACGCTGCTGCACATTGATTTGCCCGATGCCCGACTTCTTCTCCTCCGCATTATTGCCAATGATGGGGACAACATTGCGAGCGATTGTGTTATAGGCTTCGAAACGAAATGTGTTGCCTTTCTGGAAGATACCAATGTGCACATACCCCTCGGGATGCGTCTCCAAACGGCTGTATTTGAAGCAGTTCTCGATGATGGGCTGCAATAGCATGGGCGCTATCATGAAATTCTCGTTTTCAACATCCTGCTCAAACATCACATCGCGTTGACCCGCCATACGCATCATCTGAAAATCAATGAAGTTCTCGACATACTTGATCTCTTTGCCCAGAGGAATCATCTCGGCCTGACAGTCGACGAGCACGTAGCGAAGCATCTCGGAGAGTTTCAAAACACCATCAGCGGCGTTATCGTCGTGGGTGTACACCATCGAGTAGATATTGTTTAACGCGTTGAAAAGGAAATGCGGGTTGATTTGCGATTTCAAGTAGCGCAGCTCCATGTCAAGCTTCTCGCTTTTCAATTGGTCAGAGATGATTTTCTCCTCGTTCTCCTTACGTTGGTAATAGAAAATCAAAACAAGAGCGTAGGTGGTGATAAACCAAACCAGACGCACCATGAAAACGACGAACCAGGAAGGGAACTCAAAAATCTCACTCCACGGCCTCTGTCCGATGAAACGCAGCAACAGTACGTCGATGGCAGTAATAGCCGCCGCCCAGAAAGGAATTATTAAAAGGGAGAGCAGGATGAACAGCACCACCCTACCCTTCTTCAACAATGGACCAATCAGCACCTTGTTGGTAAAGAGGACCAACAAGTATGCCATACCAACAAAGCACAATGAACTGACCGCCCTGACGAGATAGTTGCCGTTGGAATGCACCATGAAGAAGATGATGAACAGCACAATCCAGACCACGCCGTACTTATAGAGGCGTTCAAGCAAGCCCAGATTGGCCGTCGGCAAGGTCGGCAACGTCCGTTTCTTCATCTCTTCGAATTTGCTTGCAAAGATAGGAGGAATCCCGAAAACGACAACCTCTTTTCAATGAAAAACTAAAAAAGTAACCAATGTCTTCACCCCATTTTAATCGACAAAAACCGCGTTTTGGTTGAAGTGACAGTTGATTTGGATTATTTTTCCGCCGAGCCCCCAAAAAAACTCTCAACTCTAAACTCTCAACTCTAAACTATTTACTACCTTTGCACCTTATTTAATTAAGAAACGACCTTCAGAGAGAATAACATATGAAAAAACTGATTTTAAGCATATTAGCAATCTCCACAATGCTGTTTTGCCAAGCGCAGGAGCCTTTGCAGCTCACCCTTGACCAAGCATTGGAGATCGCCTTGTCGGAGAGCAACACCATCAAGATTGCCGACATGACCGTGGAAAAGACGGGCTACGCGCAGAAAGGCAGCTATGCCTCGCTCTACCCCAACGTCAACATCAGCGGTTCTTACCAGCGCACCTTGCAGAAACAGGTGATGGTGATGGACATGGGCGGTCAGCCGATGGAGATCAAGGTGGGCCGCGACAACAACATCAACACCTCGGCCTCGGCCAGCATGCCTTTGGTGAACGCCCCGTTGTGGGAGAGTCTGAAACTGTCGGGAATGGACGTGGAGCTGGCTGTAGAACAGGCCCGTTCGTCGAAGATCGGCATGGTGAAGCAAGTGAAGCAGGCCTTCTATGCCGTGCTGCTCGCCCAGAAGTCGCTCGACGTGGTGTCGCAGGTCTACGAAAACGCTCAGAAGAACTACGAGAAGACCGAACAACGTTTCAACGTGGGCAAGGCCTCGGAGGTAGAGCGCCTGCGCGCACAAGTGACGATGATGAACGCCGAGCCTAACGTGTCGAGCGCCGCCAACGCCGTCCTGTTGGCCACATGGCAACTCAAAGCCGTCATGGGCATCGACCTCGGCACCGAGGTGGAGGTGGTCGGCGACCTGAACGACTACGTCAATGAAATGTTAGCCCCATACGTCTCGGAAGACGACCTCAGCAGCAACAGCGCACTGATGCAGTTCGACATCCAGAACCGCATGCTCGAGTCGACCATCAGGATGCAGAAGAAACAGTATCTGCCCACCCTCGCCGCCAGCATCAACTACAACTACAGCGCCATGGGCGACGACAAACTGAGCTGGTTCCCCTCCTCCACCGCCGCTTTGAGTTTGAGCGTTCCCGTCTTCGACGGCTTCCAGAAACGCTACACCATTAAGCAGAGCCAGGTGGCCAAGAGCATGCTGGAGCTGCAACGCGAGGACACTGAGCGCAGCCTGCGCATCGGCATCCGCAACTATAACGACCAGATGGCGCTCTGCATCAAGAACTACGAAGCCGCCAACGCCACCGTGGCCATCGCGCAGAAGAGCTACGACATCTCCGAGAAGATGTACGAAGTCGGCAAAGCCACCCTCGTGGAACTCAACGACGCCCAGACCGCCTTGCAACAGGCGCAACTCACACAAGCCCAAGCCGTCTACAATTTCATGGTGGCCAAGGCTTCTTTGGATGAACTTATCGGTAAAGAAGAATAAAACTATACATCAATGAAATACATCAAACTCAGTATCCTCACTCTCGCCGCAGCCGCCTTGATGACCGCTTGCGGACAGAAAGACACGTCTAAAACCACCACCACGGAACAAGGCGTTCCCAAGGCCGCCCCTGTGGTCAGCGTCGTTACGGCGCAGGCCGAAGACGTCGACATCACCAATACCTTCACCTCCAACGTCGAGCCCTACGCCACGAACAACATCGTGTCGCAAACAGCGGGCCGTATTGTCAGCATTAAGGTTGAGGTGGGCGACAAGGTGCGTAAGGGCCAACTTTTGGCCACCATGGACGACGTCAACCTCGCCAAGACCCGCATGCAATACGTCAACGACTCGACCGAGCTGGCGCGTCTCACCGAGCTCTACAACATCGGTGCCGTCTCGCAGGCCGACTACGACATGGCGAAGCTGGCGTTGAATATCACCAAGAAGACCTACCACAACCTCGCGGAGAACACCTATCTCCGCAGCCCCATCAACGGCGTGGTGACCGCCCGCAACTACGACAAGGGCGACATGTACAGCATGACGCAGCCCATCTTCGTAGTGCAGCAGATACAACCCGTCAAGATGCTCGTCAACGTGTCGGAGAGCCTCTTCACCCAGGTGCACGAAGGCATGGAGTTTGACGTCGAAGTGGACTCGTACCCCGGCGAGACCTTCCAAGGCAAGGTGAACCTGCTCTACCCCACCATCAGCGCCACAACGCACACCTTCCCTGTCGAGATCGTCTGCCAGAATGCCGACCAGCGTCTGCGTCCCGGCATGTTCGCCCGTGTGACAGCCACCTTCGGCACCAACCACCACGTGGTCATCCCTGACGGCGCTGTGGTAAAGCAGATGGGCTCAGGCGAGCATTTCGTCTATGTGCTCCAACCCGACAACACAGTGAAATACACCCTCGTGGAACTCGGCAAACGCCTTGGCAACCGTTATGAGATCGTCAGCGGCATCAACGAAGGCGACAAAATTGTCACCGAAGGCCAGGTACGTTTGAAGGACGGGGTTAGCGTAACGGTAAAATAAGAGAACATGAGCCTACAGAGAACAGCAGTCAATAACCCGGTGACGACGGCCTTGATTTTCGTCGCCATCGCCATATTCGGCATCTTCTCCCTGATGAACCTCTCCATCAACCAGTTGCCCAACATGGAGACCAACTTCATCATGGTGATGACCTCCTACCCAGGAGCCAGTGCCGCCGATATCGAGACCAATATCTCCAAGACCTTGGAGAACACGCTGAACGCCGTCCCCGACCTGAAGCACCTTTCCTCCACCTCGCGCGAGAACACTTCGGTGTTGTCGCTGGAGTTTGAGAGCGGCATCGACATCGAGACCGCGACTAATAACGTTCGCGACAAGATCGACATGGTGCGAAACTACCTGCCAGACGGTGCGACGAACCCCGTGTTGTTCAAGTTCAACGCCGAGGACATGCCCATCATGCTGCTCAGCGTGACCGCAGAAGAGAGCCTGCCCGCCTTAGACAAGATCATCGAGGACCGCGTCACCACACCCTTGGCCCGTGTGAGCGGCGTGGGTACCGTGTCGGCCAACGGAGCGCCGAAACGTGAAATCCAGGTTTATGTCGACCCGAACAAGTTGGAGGCCTACAACCTGACGCTGGAAAGCATCTCCAATACCCTCGCCACCGAAAACCGTAACGTGCCGGCCGGCTACATCGACATCGGCTCCAACAGTTACAGCCTTCGTATCCAGAAGGAGTTCACCTCCGCCAAGGAGATGGAAGACGTCATCGTGGGCTCACGCGGCAACGCTCCTATCTATCTGCGTGATGTGGCACAGGTCATCGACGGCTCCGAGGAACGCATCCAGGAGTCGTACAGCAACGGCCGTCAGGGTGCCACCATCGTCATCCAGAAACAAACCGACGCCAACGCCGTCAACGTCATCAAGGGCATCAAGAAACAGCTGAAAGTCATCGAGCCTACCCTGCCCTCCGACGTCAAGTTGAACATCATCGTGGACGGCTCCACCTCTATCCAGAATACCATCAACAACCTGCGCGACACCATCTTCATCACCTTCATCTTGGTCATGCTGGTCGTGTTCGTCTTCTTGGGTCGTTGGCGCGCCACCTTCATCATCGTGCTGGCCATCCCGATTTCGCTTTTGGCATCGTTGATCTACCTGTTCACCACAGGCAACACGCTGAATATCATCTCCATGTCATCACTGACCATCGCCATCGGTATGGTGGTGGACGACGCCATCGTGGTGTTGGAGAACATCACCACACACATCGAACGAGGCTCGAAGCCCAAGGAGGCTGCCGTTCATGCCACCCAAGAGGTGCAGCTGTCCGTCATCGCCTCCACCTTGACCATGTTGGCGGTGTTCCTGCCTCTGACGATGATCAAAGGTACGACGGGTGTCATGTTCAAGCAGTTGGGTTGGATCGTGTCCATCATCATGGTCGTGTCCACCGTCGGCGCCTTGACCTTGGTGCCGATGATGTGCTCCAAGATGCTGGTGATGAACCCTCACCAGAGCAAGTTCCATAAGGCAATTTTCACCCCCATCAACAAGGCTTTGGATGCCATCAGCAATGGATACGCTCGTCTCATCAACTGGTGCCTCGGCCATAGGAAGGTGGTCATCTTTGGAATGTTGGCGTTGTTTATCCTCTCCGTCGTCTTCCTTGCCCCGACCTTGAAGACCGAGATGATGCCCAAGCTCGACGAAGGCCGTCTGAGTATCAACATCGAGCTGCCGACGGGTACGGGGCAAGACGTCACCGGCGCCTTCGCCAAGAGCCTCGCCGAGGACTTCATGGCCATCCCCGAGGTAAAGATCTGTAACTACAGCTTCGGCCAAGCAGACTCCGACAACGCCTTCGCCTCGATGCGCAGCAACGGCACGCACATCATGTCGTTCAACCTGCGCCTCGGCACCAAGACCGAGCGCCGCAGGGCGGGACTGCGCAAGACCAGCGAGGTGGCGGATGAGATTCGCGCCAAACTCAACGCCATGCCCGAGATCAAGAAGGCCAACGTCAACGAAGGCGGTGGCGGCATGGGCGGCATGAGCACCGTGCAGGTCGAGGTCTATGGCTACGACTTCGGCACCTCCGACCGTGTGGCTAACGAGATTGCGCAAAAGCTCCGCGACAAAGGCATCCTGCAAGTCATCGTGGGCCGCGACGAATACACGCCTGAATACCAAGTCGACTTCGACCGCGAGAAACTGGCTTTGAACGGCTTGAACAGCACCACGGCGGCTACCTACGTGAAGAACCGCATCAACGGCTCGGTGGGCTCCTATTACCGCGAGGACGGCGAGGAATACGACATCCGCGTGCGCTACGCCCCCGAGTTCCGCAAGAGCATCGAGGACATCGAGGACATCAAGATCTACAACAGCTACGGACAGCCCGTCCGCGTGGGCGACCTCGGCAATGTGGTCGAGTCGTTGACGCCGCCTCAGATCCAGCGTAAGGACCGTGAGCGTATGGTCAGCGTCACCGCCGTTGTCGGCAAGGGACAGGTGCTGAGTGACGTGGTCAAGATGTGCGAGGACGTCATCGAGGACACTGAGATTCCGTCCGAAATCATGACTAAGATCGCTGGTGACTACGAGACACAACAGGAGATGTTCGGCGACCTGCTTACCCTGCTCATCCTTATCATTATCTTGGTTTACATCGTGATGGCCTCGCAGTTCGAGAACCTGATGAAGCCTTTCGTCATCATGTTCTCCGTGCCCTTCACTTTCACCGGCGTGTTGCTTGGCTTGTGGGCCACCAATACGGCTCTGGGCGCCATGGCCTTCGTCGGCGTCTTGATCCTGATGGGTATCGTCGTGAAGAATGGTATCGTGCTCATCGACTACACCACCCTGTTGGAGGAACGTGGCGTAGAGGTCAAGGAAGCCACCGTACAGGCCGCCCGCTCTCGTCTGCGTCCTATCTTGATGACCACGCTGACCACCGTGCTCGGCATGATCCCGTTGGCCATCGGTCGCGGCGAAGGCGCCGAGATGTGGAACTCTTTGGGTATCACCGTAGCCTGGGGTTTGACGGTTTCGACACTCATCACCCTGCTGCTCATCCCCGCCCTGTACTGCTCGCTTGAGACCCGTGCAGTACGCCGTAAGAAACGCAAAGCAGAAGAAGCACTCACTAAAACTGAAAACATCCGATAAGCAATAAGCAGTAAGCTATAAGCTTGGTTTGCTGCTTATTGGAAGTTCAACCTAGACAAATAAATATGAGGGATTTCCATAAATACCAAGTTTGGCAAAGAGGACATCTATTTGCACTTGACGTTTACAAGCAAACAAAGGGATTTCCAAAGGAAGAGTTGTTTGGCATGACCTCCCAATTACGTCGAGCTAGTACTTCGATACCCATCAACATTGCAGAAGGATGTGGCCGTAGAAGTGATGCTGAATTCGCTCACTTCCTCAACATTGCTGCTGGTTCCGCATCAGAAGTTGAAGAAGAGCTATTGCTGTCTTTTGATCTTGAATTCCTTGACAAAGAACCATTCCAACAACTTGACAAAGAAGTAAAAGAAATCAAAGCCATGTTGGGCAAACTCATTGAAACATTACACTAATAACAATTGCATAAGCCATAAGCCTGGGAAGCACCAAGCTTACAGCTTATGGCTTATGGCTTAAAGCTCAAAAACATGAAAGCCATACTAATAACCTATAACCAAGCCTACTACGACGAGATTGCCAAGACCTTGAACGACAACGGCGTGAAAGGCTTCACCGAATGGAACGAAATCAAGGGTCATGGCAGCGAGACCGGTGTGCCGCACTACGGCACCCACGCCTGGCCGACCTTGAACAACGCCATCATCAGCATCGTCCCCGACGAGGCCGTGGAAGGCATCCTGAAGCAGCTGAAAGAGAAAGACCAAAAAGCCCCTGAATTGGGGCTTAGGGCTTTCTACTGGAATGTGGAAGGGACGATTTAAGAATCAGGCTTATTTCACCGTGAAATTGCTCTGATACTTAAATAAGATATACTGGTCCGCATGCATGTCGTAATCGATAGTGAAGACACAGAACCGGCAGTATTCATAGGTACCATCGTCCAACAGTAACCGTCCCACATAGCCGTCCTGCAGGTTGATATGCTCGATGGTGTCGGTCCAGCCATCCTCGGGTATTTTGTTGACCATGCTAAGACGGTATACCAAATCCTTCACAAAGGCAAACTCCACCTGAGCCGTGCCCGTATTCACCATGCTGAAATTGTTGTCGGCGACGATGTTCACATCACCTTGCGAGAAGAAGTTGACACCCTCTGTACGGTCAAGATAGATCGCCACGACCTGATAATCCGTTTCAGCGGGGACGCAAGCGGACAATCCCAGACAAAGAGCCAAAACAACAATTAAATTCTTGATTCTCATAGTATTTAGTTTTTTTATCCTCCTATTTCATCCAGCTCCAGCCAACGTAGCTCCTTCTCATCCAACAGGTCCTTGATCTCCTGCAGACGTTGGCCCATCTGCTGCAGTCTCTGATAATCGGTCTCGCTATTCAAGGCCTCTGTCAAAGCCTGTTTTTCGGCTTCAAGGTCCTCCATCTCTTGAGTCAGTTGTTCGTATTCTCGTTGTTCCTTGAACGAGCGTTTCACCTTCTCTCGCTGTTTCGCAGGACGCGCCTCTTCTTTCTTCTGCACCGACTTTTCCTTGCGTTCTTCCCGCAACTTGGAGTCAAGATATTCCTTGTATTGGGAATAGTTGCCCATGAAGCCTTTGACATTGCCGTCGCCTTGGAAGACGAAGAGCTGGTCCACCACCTCATCCATAAAGAAACGGTCGTGCGACACCACCAAAAGGCAGCCTTTGTAGCCTTGCAAGAAGTCTTCCAGCTTCTGTAAGGTCAGAAGGTCCAAGTCGTTGGTAGGCTCGTCGAGGATGAGGAAATTGGGATTCCGCACCAAGATGGTCAGCAGATACAAACGCCTTTTCTCGCCGCCACTGAGCAGGGCCACGGGCTGGCGGTGCATCTTATAGGGGAAGTTGAAGTGAGCCAATAGCTGGTCGGCCGTATACACCTTGTCCTTGCCGTAGGTCATCACCTCGGCGATGTCACGCACTGTGCTGAGCACGGTCTTACTCTCGTCGAATTGTATGCCTTCCTGACGATAATAGCCGTAAGTCACGGTCTCGCCGGTCTTAACGCGGCCTCTGTCGGGCAGAACAGAACCTGTGATCAAGTTCAAGAAGGTGGACTTACCCACGCCGTTCTTGCCAATCAAGCCGATGCGCTCGCCACGCTTGAAGACATAGTCGAAGTCTTTGAGCACGGCAAGGTCGCCAAACGACTTCGACACATTGCTCAGTTCCAATATCTTGCCGCCGAGACGCTGCATTTGCAGGCCAAACTCAAGGCGTTCGTCCTGCTCTTGGTATCTCGAGCGTTCCTTCAAATCATAAAAAGCGTCTATCCTACTCTTTGACTTGCTTGTGCGGGCCTGCGGCGTGCTGCGCATCCACTCCAACTCGTATTTCAACAGCTGGCTGTTGCGTTCCGCCGTGGCGCGTTTCACCTCCTCGCGCTCGCGACTCTTCCTGACGTAATAATCGAAGTTGCCGTTGTGGGTGTACATCACGCCTTGGTAGAGCTCGAAAATCTTATTGCATACCCGGTCGAGGAAATAACGGTCATGGGTGACCATAAGCAGTGTCATACTCGACTGAGTAAGGAACTTCTCCAGCCACTCCACCATCTCCACGTCGAGATGGTTGGTGGGCTCGTCAAGGATGAGGAAATCGGGCTCATGCAGCAGAACTAAGGCCAAAGCGAGACGTTTTACCTGTCCGCCCGAGAGCTCGTCGACCGACTGCTCCAGGTTAGTGATGGCGAAACGCGTCAGATATTGCCTTGCCTTGAGATGTTGCTCTTCGTTGAGGTCGGCCAACAAGTCCGTGACATGCGTCCCAGCGGGATACACAGGCAACTGTTCCAGATAGCCGATTTTGATGTCGTTGGCATAGGTGATCGTCCCCGAGTCGGGCGACTCCTGCCCCACCAAAATCTTCAGCATCGTCGACTTGCCCGAGCCGTTGGTGGCAATCAGCGCCGTTTTGTCTCCCTTCTCAATGCCGAAGGTGACATCCTCAAACAGCGTTTTAATGCCGTACGACTTGGATATAGCGTTGACCGACAGATAGTTCATTTCGCGAAGCGCTTGACGTATTCGATGGGGAATTGCGACTTCTCGGAGACCTGCTCCACCGTCATGCCCGATTCAAACAACCTCTTGATGACGGCATCCATGGGCTCGCCGACTTCGATGATATGGAAGTCAGGGTCATAGAAACGGATGACGCGCTGTCCCCAAGGGGCTTCCTCGACGCCATGGACATATTGTATCTCAGGGAACTCCTTGAGGTATTCGAGGAACTTGTCAAAGTCTTTCTCCTCGAAATACAGCTCAGCGTCGTTGGACTTCCTGCGGACCTTGTCGGTATGGATCATCTTCTTCCAAGACTTCATCTCTTGCAGGGCGAAACCGCCTTCAAATTGGACATTCTCTCCAAAGCTCATGACCACACGGTCGCCAATCACCTCCTCATAGAAAGTGATGGCTTTTTCCATGTCGGTAACCGCCAGCAGCGGGCATTTGAATTTCAGCATAGTTTTCAGTTTTGATACTGCAAATATAGAAAAAGCCTCGCATCCGCTGACACGAGGCTTCAACTTTTTGTCCAAAGGCCTTATTACTTCTCCTTAGGCAGCACCGCGAACTTATAGATACAAAGTTGGTGGTACTCCTCACCAGGATTCAAAATAGGCTTGGGCGACAGCGTCTCATGGTTGATGGCATCGGGATAGTACTGCGTCTCGAGTGCCAAACCTTCACGGTATTTCAAGGCCTTGCCGCTCTTGCCTGTGCCCTTGCCGTTAAAGAAGTTGCCGCTATAGAACTGCAGACCCACCTGGTCGCTCCACACCTGCATCTCGCGTCCGCTCTGGGGCTCGGTCAGCGTGGCGTTCCACGTGTAGGCCTTGACATCGGTCTTGTCGACAATCCAGTTGTGGTCGTAGCCCTTGGCATTTCTGATCTGCTCGTCGTCGGCAGCGATGTTGTCGCCGATGGCGTGCTTCTCGCGGAAATCGAACGGAGTCTCTTTCACGCCGGAGAATTTGCCGTTGGGAATCAGATGCTCGTCGATGGTGGTCATGTAACGCGAGTTGATTTGAAGCTCGTGGTCAAGGATATTGCCGTTGCCCTCGCCCTTCAGGTTGAAGAAGGAATGGTGCGAGAAGTTGCACAACGTGGTGGTGTCGGTGGTAGCGGCATAACGAATTTGGAACTGGTTGTCGTGCGTCAAGGTGTAGCTCATCGTCACGTCAAGGTTGCCAGGGAAGCCGTCTTCGCCATCGGCAAACACAGTGTGCATCGCAATGACGCTGTCGTTGGCGGAAGTCACCTCCCACACGCGCTTGTCGGCACCGATAAGGCCGCCGTGCAGCGTGTTGTCGCCATCGTTATTGGGCAACTGGTATTCAACGTCGTTCAAAGTGAACTTGGCGTTGGAGATGCGGTTGGCGCAACGGCCCACCACAGCGCCGAGATAACGCTCGCCGTCGTTGTTCAGGTACTTGTCGATATGGTCGTAACCGAGAACGATGTCCTCATAGCTACCGCGACGGTCGGGCATCCACAGGGCCACCACACGGCCACCGTAGTTGGTGACCTGCATCGTCAGAAAACCATTGTGCAAAGTATACAATGACACTTTTTGGCCTTCCACTTCGGTGTTGAAGTTCTCAGCGGGAATCAGTGTGACTTCTTTCTTCTTGTTGCAACCGACTAATAATAAAGCCATTGCAAAAAACAATAATCCTTTTTTCATCTTTGTCAGATTCAAATCATCAAAATATGGGCTGCAAAAGTACAAAAACTCTTTGTTACCTGCAAACACATTTTTACTTTGTTCTCACTACACCTTGATAATCAACTTCTTTATGCCTGCGCAAAAATTCGATGATCATCTCTTCAGAGGTCTTGAACGTGCTGACACCGTCGTCGACGCTCTCGATAATGACCGTGGAGGCCATATAGCTGTTCATCGCCACCTTATATATTTTGTTGGTGGAGAAGCTCTCGCCTTCCATGTCGATCCAGACGCTCCTGCCGTCGTCGCCGACGGAGTAGGTCATGCCGGAGACGAACGAGGGGAAGTTGCCGTTCTTGCGGTAGGTGTTAAGGATGAATTTCTTCACCTGCGCACCTGTCATCTGATATACAATGACTTCGTTGTTGAACGGGTCGATGCTATAGACGTCCTTGATGGTGATGGGGCCTTTCTTGAGGTGGTTGACTCGTACGCCGCCCGTGTTCTGGAAGGCGAAGTCTGCCTTGCTGACCTCGCGGATGGCATCGGTCATCAGGCAGCCCAACTCCTCAGGGGTCTCGAACTTGGTCTTGGCGATGGCGATAGCCTCGTTCAAAGCTGGCGTGTCGTTGAACTCGTTCACCAGTTTTTTAATCTCGGCGTTTTCCTTGCGCACATTGTTGACATTCAGCACGATGCCCTCCTTACTCACAACCTTGTGGTCTTTCACTTTCAGCTTTACCAAGGTGCCATATTTAAGGTAAGAGTCGGCCTGGGTGATAAGGACGCCGTTGGTCAAAGAAGGACGCTCAACCAACGTGTGGGTGTGTCCGCCGATGATGGCGTCGAGCCACGGATTGGCTTGCGCCAGCTCCATGTCGTCTTCCAAGCCGCAATGCGAGAGCAGGATCACCACGTCATTCTGGTTGCGGAGGTATTTGTATTCAGGCAGCACCACCTCGGGACGTTTGAAGCTCACTTTCTTCACATTGTCGGGATGCGTACCCGGGATGCCATCGTGACGCAACTCGATCATGCCAACAACAGCTATTTTAGCACCTTGATTCTCAATAATCTCAAACGGCTTGATGTCAAGGTCGACATTGGCGGGAATATTGACATTGGCGCAAAGGAAGGGAAACTTGGTCCTTTTGATGTCAGCACGGAAGGCGTCGATGCCGGCGTCCCACTCGTGGTTGCCGACGGCGCAGAGGTCGAAGCCCGTGCGGTTCATCAGCTCGATCATAGGATAGTTGACGGGGTCGTATTGGTCGTTGACCGGGTTACCCGTGCGGTTGTCGCCAGCCGAGAAGAGCAGCAGGTCAGGATAAATGGCGCGCAGGCTGTCGACCATGGCAGCGAACTTGGGAAACCGGTCGATATCGGCATGCATATCGTTAACCGAGAGTATGACAATCTCGGCATCGCCGCCAGTCGCCTGGGCTTCAGTCTGTTTCGTCGACTCAGTTTGTTCTTTTTCGCTATCGTTACGAGGACGAAGCACAAGAAACAAGACAACCGCCACTAAGACGAGTGCCAATAACAGTTTTTTCTTATTCATAGGTCTAAATCAGTTTTGTTACAATTTCAGTCTTTGTCTGAATCCCTTCTTCACCGTCAACGTCAAAGTCGGAATATCTTATCTTATAACTATCGCTTGATCCTTGCACCGCCTCGATCAGCGGTTCACCCGATTCTTCCATCTCTTCTATGAGGTCGCAGTGGACGGTAAAAGGTTCGACAAAGTAAGTCCATTTGCCATCCACGAGCGTATAGACACAGTAAGAATGCCAGCAACTGGTCCACCATACCGGCCAGTTACCTATTTCAACAGTTCCATTCCCGTCCAAATCACCGAGGATGTCGGGCATGCCGCCGATACAGTTCTCCACTTCAATGGGCGGAATGCCGCTATCGGAAAACTCGATAAGGCAATAACAGCCACCTTCGCATTCCATATAGCTCTCTTCATCGTCATTAATCTTGGGTCCAAGCAAATAACATGACTCCAGTTTCCCGTCTCCATTAAAGTCGTATAAGCCGGGGACCTCAACCCTTTCGCCCATTTCCTGACTCTCGGTGATGTCATCCCCAACCGTTGTTTTGACTTCTGTTTCCGCCTTTGTTTCATCAACTAAAAGGCCGTCTTTTTTGTTTGTCTTTGGCGACTCGCACCCCAAAAGGATCATGAGGGCTGAGAGCAACGCCACGATGGCAAAAAGTCTGTTTTTCATAATAAGTAAATGTTCATTATTATAATGGGTTATTTTTCGCGTCCCTTTTGAACGCAAAAATACGAAAAATAGTCTTATCTTTGCGGCATCATGTCGAAGAAACGTCAAAACGATTACCCGAGCGGAAGCAGAACGAGCTGGAAGGTGGTCATCACCTACCTGTTCGTCATCGCCCTTTGCGCGGCGTTGTTTTACTATATCTTCAACCTGCGCAAAAGCATCGAGAACCAGCGCTCCAACATCAACTCGCAACACGAAGCCCTCAGCTGGGTCAACGAGTTCACCAAGAAAGTCCATGGCGCCCAGAACGCCGCCAACCTCTACGCCTTCACCGAACAGCAGAAATACAAGCGCGAGTTCAATACCTACCGCGATGAGATCGAGACCCTGACCGACTCGCTCATGACGTTTGAAATCAACGATGATAACAAACAGATGGTGAACGAGATAACCAACCTTATTAAAAGTAAAGGTCGAATTAGTAACGAGCTGTCGAAACAGTTCCATGACTTCAACCCTTTGGCCGAGTTTGACCGCACTATCGACGCCTACACGCCGCCCCAACCCGAGGAGGAAATCGTGGTCACCACCGTCTCGAAAGACACCGTCGTCCGTGTGCCCAAGGCCGAGAAGAAGAAAGGCTTCTGGCAACGTGTCGGCAACGTGTTCAACCCCGAGGAAGAAGCAGGAGACAGTCTGGTCCATATCAGTATCGAACGCACCGACACCCTACGCATACAACAGCAGCGCCCCGACACGGTGGACATCCTAGCTGACCTGCGCATCCTCTCCGAGAAAGCCAAGATCGAATACTGGGACAAAATCAAGCAATACGAGAAAAACACCCAAGAACTGACCAAGGCCGACAACCAACTCTCAGAGCAAATCTCCTCCTTGTTAATACGCCTCAACCAGGAAATCCTCGACTCCACCGTCGCCGAAATCGAGAAAAGCGAAGAGATCATCCATGAGAACTCGAAGACCTCTATCATCATCGGCGCCGCCACCCTGGCCCTCATCATCATCTTTATCATACTGATTATCAGCGATGTCAACAAGGGATACCGCGCCCGCCGCGCCGCCGAGGAGGCCAAGCGTAAGACCGAAGAGATCATGGAGAGCCGCCACAAACTACTACTCTCGGTGTCGCACGACATCAAGGCGCCGCTCACCTCTATTATGGGACATGTGGAGCTCATGGACAAGACTGAGAATGAGAAAGATATCGTCTCCATCCAGCAGTCTGCAGACCATATCCTCAACCTCCTCAACAACCTATTGGAGTACTCGAGCCTCGAACAAGGCAAGCTGCAAATCAGCAAGGAGACCTTCGACATCGGGCAACTCTGCGAGGAAATCTCAGAGATGTTTGCCCCCATCGCCAAGCACAAAAACCTGCAGTTCAACTTCGAAAACGACATCACGCCCAAGACCCTACTCAATACCGACAAACTGAAAATCAGGCAGATACTCACCAATCTCATCTCCAACGGCATCAAATACACCTTGGAAGGCAGCGTCTGCTTCAAGGCGCGCTTGGGCCGTAACCTCGTCGTCTTCGACATCATCGACACTGGCGTCGGCATCCCGCAAGACAAACTGGAAGAGGTGTTTAAGCCCTTCGTCCGCATCGAAACCTACAACCAGTTCGCAGAGGGCAGCGGCTACGGCATGTCGGTCGTCAAAGGTCTCGTCGACCTGCTCGGCGGCGAGATCCACACTGAATCGGAAGTGGGCAAAGGCTCACACTTCGAGGTCAGGATTCCCGTTGAGGAAGTGGAACAATCTATTGAAGAAAAGAATGAAGTAACAGAAGACAAGAAAAAGAGCCTCAATATTTTAGTATTTGACGATGACAACACTTTACTCTCGGTCATCGACAATATGCTGCACCGTCTCGGACACCAGGCCATCCCCTGCCGTTCCATGAACGATTTGGACAACGCCTTGCAGCAAATCCAAGACTACGACTATATCCTCACCGACCGTGAGATGGGCGCCGTGACCGGCAACGATGTCCTCTTCTTGGTCAAGGAAGTCGACCCGAAGAAACCCATCATCCTGATGACCGGCCGCATCGAATACACCACCGAGAAAGCCAAGGAAGAAGGCTTTGATGGTTTCTTGCAGAAGCCATTTAACCTTAAGCAATTAGAGAACCTGTTTGGAAGCGTTGCTTTAAGTGAAAACGACAGTGAGACTGCTTTCCCCGACTTCCCCGCTTTCAGCGAAATGATGGGCAACGACAAGGAGGCCATGACCGACATCCTCAACATCTTCGTGCAATCTACCGCCGATGATTTGGTTTTAATGAACACTTTAATTGAGGAGTCGGATTTCGTTGGTATGCAGAGTCTTTGCCATAAGATGTTACCAATGTTTACCCAGCTGGAACGCGACACCACCTTCCTGGCCAAGATGAATGCCATGCGTGGCACTGACAAGAAAGAGAAACACTACCGCAAATGGAAAGAAGAAGCCCACCAATTCATGGCACAAACCGATGAATTGATGGACTTGCTGGCCGAGAAATACGGAATCGGCTGATCACTTGGCGAGGTGGAAACGGTAGCCGTCCCAGACGAACTCCTTCTCCTCTTTTCCTTTCACAGAATAAATCGTGACTTTGATGTTTTTGCCTGTACGTGGCATCGAGAACTCCACCACCGGACGTTCTTCCATCCATTGGTCGAATTCTTCGCTAGTCATCCGCTTGGGTTCTCCGGTGATGTGATCATTGGCATAATACCATTGCTGGCCATCGTATCGGTAGTCCTGAGACGGCACCAAACCATACCTATCATCGTCATTTATGGCATCATGCAACACATACACCTTATGGGTGGTCTTGTCGTAAAGATAAAAGACCATCCCATCGAATTGACCATCGTCATGGGGCTTGCCATCAACGGCACCACCAATGTTCTCTCCAAATACCTTATGCTTGCCATCGGCGCAATTCCAAACCACCATCTCCACAAAAAGGGTGCTCCTATAGATTTCGGTCGTCCCTTCGTTCTCATATTCTCCGACATACTCGACATCATACCTGAAATAGCCGTTCTTCTCATCCAATATAATTGTTGTGCCCTCCGGCAAAGGCTTGTTTTTGCGGAAAAGTCCCCATGCCTCGCTCATAGGGCCGTGAACCTCGTCCTCAGGCTCAGCGAGCAACCATGAGACGAAATCGGAAATGGATGCTTTTGCGCTATTCATCGGACTCTCAGTCTCATACAGGTCTTTCAGATTGTAGTGCTTCTGGGCGTTAGCCTCTAAGCCAAAAAGCATAACTATAGCTCCACAGAGGATTAAAGTCATGTTATTCATGGCAATACGTTTTGATAGATTATAGTTCGATTCCGTAAAGGTGCATCTTATTATACAAGGTCTTACGATCGATTTTGAGCAGCTTGGCCGCCACAGTCTTATTGCCCCTTGCCTTCTGCAGCGCCGCCTCGATTTGTTCCTTCTCGTGCTCGGGACGCAGCGCCCAGTCGTCCTCGGCGGCAGGCGTGATGATGTTCTTCTTGTTGGGTGGACTGAACACCGGCAGATCGTCCAACTCGATGTTCTCACCCTCGGCGAAGAGCACGCAGCGACGCAACACGTTACGCAGCTCGCGCAGATTGCCGTTCCAGCGTTGTTCTTTCATGCGCTGCAAAGCATCATCAGAGATGCCTTTCACGTTCTTGCCCAACTCCTCGTTAGCCTGACGGATAAAGAACGCCGTCAACTCCTCGAAGTCTTCGAGACGGTCGCGCAAAGGCGGCACCTCAATGGCGAACTCGTTGATGCGATGGAAAAGGTCCTGACGGAAACGTCCCTCCTCGATGGCTTGTTCCAGGTTCTCGTTGGTGGCGGCGAGGATGCGCACGTCGACATGGATATCGGTGGCCGAGCCCACGGGTCTTACCTTCTGCTCCTGCAAGGCGCGCAGCAGTTGCATCTGCACCTCATAGGGCAGGTTGCCCACCTCGTCGAGGAACACCGTGCCGCCCTTGGCCTGCTCGAAGACGCCTTTCTTGTCAGCGATGGCAGAGGTGAACGAGCCTTTCAGGTGGCCGAACAGCTCGCTGGGCGCCAACTCCTTGGAGAGACTGCCACAGTCGACGGGGATGAAGGGACCTTCCTTGTATTGGCTATGGTCGTGGATCATGCGGGCGATGTATTCCTTGCCCGTGCCGCTCTCGCCGAGGATGAGCACCGAGAACTTGGTGGGCGCCACCAACTCGACGTGCTTGTAGAGCCGTTGCATGGCGGGACTGGTGCCCTTGACCCATTGCTTGTTAGCGGGCAGGAACGTCTCCTCCACCTCTTCCTCCGTGGAGGTCAAGGCCGCGGAGATCTTCTCCTCGAGCACGCTGGGGTTGATGGGTTTCTTGAGGTAATCGAAGGCGCCGAGCTTCATGGCCGACACGGCGGTCTGCACCTCGGCGTAGCCCGTCATCACGATGATGGGCACCTTGCTCTTCAGCTTCTCGCGCACCCAGGTCATCAGCAGAATGCCGTCGCCATCGGGAAGACGCAAGTCTGTAAGGATTAGGTTGAAGCCCCCATTGGAGATTTCAATCTTGGCCTGCTCGTAACGCGAGGCCAGCACAGCCTCATAACCGTTCTTCTTCAGCCACGACTGTATCATCAGGCCGAAGGAGGCGTCATCTTCCACAACAAGAATTCTACATTTCATGATGCAAAAATAACATTTTTCTGTTGATTCCACACATTTACACACAAAAAAAAGCCCCACATTGGGGAAATGTGAGGCAATTTTGAAAAAAATTGAAAACGAGCAGTTCCGTTAAAAACGGATTTTATTTGATGGATACTACCAAATAATTCGAGATACTCCAGAAAGCTTCCTTGTCGATGATTTGGAGGATTTTGTTACCGTCCTCGGCGTCAACGATTTGATAGCTGCTCTCCGGGTGGTTGGTCATGAACTTGGGTTTCTTAGTGTTGAGCGGGATGGACTCCACTTCGCGCTTGTCCATCTCGGCGAACTGACTCTTGTCGAAGCCCTGTTTCGAGATCTCGCTGGTCGAGAAGAGGCCGCCCTTGCTGATGATGCCCTTGTCGACAAGCGTCTGCTGAGGAGCGATGCAGATCCACACCGCATTGAGCATGGCGTCTTGGTTCTCGATAGTGGCCTGTTGCGCCGCGTTCTGAACCGTCATCACGTCAATGTTGGAAGTCAACTCATTGATGTTATCGTTCAGGTCTGAGACCTGTTCATTGAGCGAGGCAATCTGTTCCTTGCTCTGCTGCAATTCACTCTTGAGGCTGGAGATGTAGGTGTCCTTCTCTTCCAGTTGTTTCTTCAGGCGACTCACAGTTTGATTGAGGGCCTTCGAGGTGGCGCCCTGTTCAGCCAGTTGCTTCTCCAAGTTCTCGATCTTCTGACGATTCTCCTGAAGGGTCTGTTGAATGGCGTTGATTTCAGAAACAGCTTTGTTGGTGTTGCCCTCTTGGTTGTCCATCATAATGATGTTCTCCTGGGCGCGCACCGACTCCAAAGCGCTCTCAATCTCGTTGATGGTGTTCAGGGCTTGGTCGAAACCACCCTTGGAAGCCACGGCCTCGGTGTAAAGCGAGTCACGCTCCGCCAGCAAAGCCTGATACTTTTCCGAACGTTCCACATTACAGGAAGTGGCCCACAGAAGAGCGCACAGTCCACAAACGAATGCCAATTTACTTTTCATCGAATTGAAATTTGCGTTGACCATAGCACATATCATACCTAATTATATTAATAGAAATAATTCGTTGATTATCAAATTATTATAAATTATAACAATCAAACCAAAACTGTGGAAAAGTGTGGAATTGTGTAATCGCTACCCGCCGACATGTGCGGAATCGTGTGGACTAGAGATAGACAAAGCCAGTGCATTTGTGCCGTGGAAGAGGAAACACCGAGGTGGTCGGGGCAAGATGGACGCGCTTTTTGCCGAACTGCTGGTAGAGGCATTTCATGGCTTTTTCAGGCGTGTTGTTGTTCTCGCTGAGGTGGCATAGCATGATGTTCTTGATCCGGGGATGATACATCTCGGCGAGGAAGCGGGCCGACTCGATATTACTCAAGTGGCCGAACGGCCCCGAGATCCTTTGCTTTAATATATAAGGATAAGAGCCTTTCTCGAGCATCTCCACGTCGTAGTTGGCCTCGATGACGATGTTGTCGGCCTTCCGTATCTTCTCCTTTACCACGTTGTCAAGCATCCCGATATCCGTGGCGATAGTCAAGGTATGGCCTTCATATTCAAAGCAATACCCCATCGCCCCTCGCCCATCGTGCATGACGGGATAGGCCTCGATGTGGATGCCGCAGATCTCGAACGGGCTGTAGGGCTCCACCTCGTTGAAAAGAATCGGGTCGACGCCTTTCGTGGCCTTGCCTTCCACGATGCCCATGAGGCAGTCGGAATGGGCATATATGGGGATGGCGGCCTGATGGGTCAGCGCCTCCAAGCCCTTCACATGGTCGATGTGATCGTGGGTGACCAAGATAGCCTTGATGCTACTCAGAGGCAAGTCATTCTGCGCCAGCCCTTTGACAATTTGCGATGCGCTGACACCCGCATCGACGAGCACCCCCTCATCCTGTTTACCCACATAATAGCAATTGCCGCTGCTGCCCGAGGCGAAGCTGCAAAAGACAAAGGGTGAGAGAAACGAGAATAGATCCATCGCAAATCATTTAGAGCGCAAAAGTAGAAATTAAATCGAATTTTTCCTTATTTTTGGCCCCAAAATTATCAACAATGGAAAACAATTTCGACCCCAACGCCGCCGCCGTCGCCGACTCGGGCATCTACGGCCTTCCCTGCACCGCCGAAGAGGCGCAGATCATCATCATCCCCGTGGAATGGGAGCTCACCACGAGCTACAACCGTGGTACCGTCGACGGTCCCGCCACCATCATGGAGGCTTCCCTGCAAGTCGACCTCTGTCATCATGACTACCCTGACCTGTGGCAGAAAGGCATCTGGATGGACGAGTTCCCCAAGGAACTGCGCGAGCTGCACGACGAGATGGCGCCGCTGAGCGAGGATATCATCAACGCACTATATGAGGGCACCATTGACGACGAGCCCGAGAAATACGCCGAGCTCTATGCCCGCATCGAAGCCGCCACAGACAGGAAAAACGCCTGGCTGCGGGAGCGCATCGCCTATTGGAAGGCGCAAGGCAAGGTGGTGGGCCTGTTGGGTGGCGACCACAGCTGTCCCCTCGCCTATCACCAATACCTGAACCAACAAGGCGTGGAATACGGCATCCTGCACGCCGACGCCCACTGCGATCTGCGCGAGGCCTTCGAGGGCTTCAAGTACTCTCACGCCTCCATCTTCTACAACACGCTGAAGTTCGACAACGTGAAGAAGCTCGTGCAAGTCGGCATCCGCGACTACTGCCACCAAGAGAAGGCCTTGGCAGAGAGCCAACCCAACAGAATCAAGGTGTTCTTCGACCGTGACTGCCGCCGCCGCATCTACGAAGGCGCCACATGGAAGGACATCGTGGATGAGATGGTGACCGCCTTGCCTGAGAAGGTCTATCTCTCCATCGACATCGACGCCCTCGACCCGAAGCTCTGCCCCAATACAGGCACACCCGTTCCGGGAGGCTTGGAATACGAAGAGCTGATGTACCTACTCAACCGTATCCGAGAGGCCGGCAAGGACATCATCGGCTTCGACCTCTGCGAGATCTCTCCCGCTCCCGACGGCGGCGACTGGGACGGCAACGTGGGCGCCCGCGTTTTATTCCATTTATGTGGTGTAGTATCAAAATAAACTGTATATTTGTCCCATAATTAACCACGTTGAATCTTCCGATTTCAAAACCATGGCACTGAACAACCTTTTCACCCGAGGAAGCAGCCGCGAGAAGCACTTCTTCCCCACCTACGCCAAACAGGCGGAGACGGCACAGATTGCCGCCAAATACCTCAAGGAGCTGGTTAAGAGCGACGACCCCGAGGAGCGCAAGCTGCTTACCCGCATGATCAAGAAACAAGAGACCACTGGTGACGAGCTTCTGCGCGAGTTCTACATCGAACTCAACGAGGCCTTCGTCACGCCCTTCGACCGCGAGGACATGAACGCCTTGGCCATGGACCTGGACAAGTTCCTTGACTTCATCAACCACTCGGCCAAGACCATCCTGATGTACAATCCCAAGAAGATCGACAAGCAGATCAAAGAGATCGTGGACAACATCCACGAGGACGCCACTACTATCATGCAGGTGTTCGACCTGCTCGACGACCTTGGGAAGAACCACCAGCAGATCAGCGACTTGTGCCAGAAGGTCACCCTCATCGAGCACGCCGTCGACGACATCTATGGCGACTATATCTCCTATCTATTCGAAAACGAGAAGGACGAGATCGAGTTGCTGAAATACAAGGAAATAGCCCAAGTGGTGGAAGACACCACCGACCGCGCCAAGGAGGTGACGGGCACCGTTAAAAGCCTTTTAATAAAAGAATCATAATGAACCTCCTGACCATAGCCATCATTCTGTCCATCGTCCTTGCCTTCGTCTTCACCTTCCTGAACGGCATGAACGACGCGGCCAACTCCATCTCGACCATCATCGCCACCAAGGTGATGACGCCCGTGCAGGCCATCCTATGGGCTTCGTTCTGGGAGTTCGCCGCTTTCATCATTATACGACTGGTCCTCAACCAGCAGTTCGCCGTGGGTAACACCATGGCCAACTTCGCCGACCAGAACGTCATCGACCCCTACCTCATCCTCTCCGCCCTCGTCGGAGCGGCCATCTGGGTGTGGGTGTGCACCAGAAGCGGCATGCCCATCTCCACCTCGCACGCCCTTATCGGCGGCATCATCGGAGCGGCATGGTTCGTCAACGGCAGCAGCGTGCTGCACATGACACCCATTCTCATCACGTTGGCATTCATCGTGTTGTCACCTCTCATCGGCCTGTTCCTGGGTTTCTTCCTCGAGTGCATCTTCCTGAAGATCTTCAAGAACAAGCCCCGCAAGAAAGTCGATAAGCTCTTTAAAGTGCTGCAGCATTTCTCGACGGCGGCCTTCTGCATCGGCCACGGTTCCAACGACGCGCCCAAGACCATGGGTATCATCGCCGTGCTGATGGCCAGCGTGTTCACCACCGAAGGCGTTGGAGAAGGCATGCGCGACTTCATCAGCAACTTCTACGACAGCAGCCAAGCCTTCCATATCCCCGACACCCTGGCCGTCATCTGTTACGTCATCATGTCGTTAGGCATCTTGATCGGCGGCAAGAACGTCATCAAGACCATGGGCGGCGGCTTGGCCAAGATCACGCCCATCAGAGGCTTCTCCGCCGAGTTTGCCGGCGCCTCCACCCTCATCGCCACTTCGTTCCTCGGCATCCCCGTCAGTACGACGCACACCATCACCGGCGGCGTCATTGGCGTGGGCCTCACCGACGGCATGAAATCGGTGAAATGGGTCACCGCTAAGCGTATCGTCCTGTCGTGGGTCCTTACCATCCCCGTGCCGCTGGTCATCGGCGGCGCATTGAACCTGTTGTTTCACCTCTTAGTCAAGTAACGCCATGAGTCTCAACAGTTTCTTCCAATTTTTCGTCCCCAAGGAACAGAAGTTCTACCCGCTCTACCAGAAGCAGGCGGAATACATCGACAAGGCCGCCAAGCTCTTGAGGCAGATGCTCATCGAGACCGACCTCGAGCGCCTGGAGAACCTCCGAAAAGACATCAAGTCATGCGAGACCGATGGCGACAAGGTGCTGCGCGACTTCTACAGCCAGCTCTTCTCCACCGTGCTCACCCCCTTCGACCGTGACGACGTCCACGAGCTCGCCGAGATGATGGACACCTTCCTCGACCGCCTCGACGACTCGGCCAACATCATCCTCACCCGTCGTTTCCTCGCCGTGGATGAAGGCCTCACCATGATGGCCGACAACATCATGTTTGCCGCCGAGAACCTCAGCAACATCATCAAAGACCTACCGGTGATGTACGACAAACGCAAGGAAATTAGCCGCCTCTGCCAAGAGATCAAGACCTTGGAAAACGAGAACGACGTGCTCTACGGCAGCTACATCAGCAAGCTGTTCCAACAAGACTACAGCCTCACCGAGATCATCAAGCGCAAGGACCTCGTGCAAGTGCTGGAGAACACCACCAATTCGGTGAAGTATATATCGGATAAGGTAAGAAGTATTATTAGTAATTTGTAAATGGCAGTTAGCCGTTAGCTATTAGCAATTAGCTCGGCTACCCGCCAAGTATAGAGTTAAACAATATATGAGAGATTTTCATAATTATAAGGTATGGGAGAAAGGGCATCAATTTGCGCTCTGCATATATAAGAAGACCAAGTCCTTCCCAAATGATGAACTATTTGGTATTACTTCCCAAATCAGACGAGCCGCAACTTCCATCCCGTTCAATATTGCAGAAGGCTGTGGCAGAAGAAGCGATACTGAGTTTGCCCATTTCCTAAACATCGCAGCAGGCTCTGCTTCCGAAGTCGAAGAAGAGCTGCTGCTATCTTATGATCTCGAGTTTTTGGATAAATCTTCATACCAACAACTTGACAAAGACGTAAACGACATAAAAGCCATGTTGAACAAACTAATAGAAACATTACATTAACAACATTGGCTATTAGCCTAAGCCGTTAGCTATTAGCTTGGCAGCCAACAAGCTAACAGCTAATTGCTAAAAGCTAACAGCCTTAATAACAAAAACCATGAGACAGATTATTAATAGCTTATTAGACAACGATTTGTATACTTTCAGCGTGTGCTATGCCTATCTGCAGAAGTTTCCCCGCGCCATGGGGCAGTATACCTTCGTCGACCGTAACAACACGGTCTATCCCGAAGGCTTCGCCGAGAAGCTGAGGGAGCAGTTCGACCTATACGGCAGCATCAAGATCACCGACGAGGAAGTGCGTTTCATGAAACGCAAATGCTACTACTTCCCCTTGTGGTTCTTCACCTTCTTGAAAGGCTTCCACATGCGTCCCTCCGAGGTCGAGGTGAGCCAAGACGAAGAAGGCCATCTGCATATCACTGTGACAGGCCTGTTGTGGCGCACCGTCTTCTGGGAGATGCCCATCCTGGCTACCGTCAGCGAGCTGATGCATGAACTGAGAGGTGAGTTTGAGGGTTACGACGCCGAGAAAGAGTACCAAAAGTCGTATGCCAAAGGCATCCGTCTCATCGGCAATGGCGTGAAATTCAGTGACTTCGGCACGCGCCGTCGTTTCTCGTTAGAGCACCAGGACCTCGTCATCCGCAGCTTCATCGAGGCGCAGAAGCAGTTTACTAAGACCTGTTTCGTGGGTACGTCAAACGTGATGCTCGCCATGAAGTACGACCTCACCCCCATCGGCACCATGAGCCACCAGTTCATCGAGACCTGCTCGCTCTATGGCTATAACGAAGCCAACTACCTCGCCATGGACTACTGGCAGGAGGTCTATGCCGGCAGCCTGGGTGTGTTCCTCTACGACACATACACGCGCAAGGCCTTCTTCCAGAACTTCACCCAACTGCACGCCAAGTTGTTTGACGGCCTACGCGTCGACAGCGGCGACAACTACGAGGCCTTGGATGAGATCATCGAGAAATACAAGGAGTTGGGCATCGACCCGGCGCAGAAGTCCATCATCTTCAGCAACGGCCTGAATGTCGACGAGGCCATCGCCATCCACGAGGCCGTGGCGGGCCGCATGCAGGACTCGTTCGGCATCGGCACCCACCTCACCTGCGACGTCGACAACGTGAAGGCCATGAACATCGTGGTGAAGCTCACGGCGGCCAAGATCACCGAGAAGCGTAACTGGAAGAAGGTGGTCAAACTCAGCGACGACCTCGGCAAGTACACCGGCGACCCGGGCGAGATCGAAATCTGTAAGAAGACGCTGGAGATCAGTTGAGAGTTTAGAGTGTAGAGTTTAAAGATGTTGGGAGTGAAACGTGGGCGATGAATTCACCACTTCCCCACCATGATATGAAACGTCTTTGATCCTCTTTCAATATCAATGGAAAAGTTGATGTCATCATCGTCCGATTCACCCGTGGGTGCTTCTAATCCGTTGCCCCAAATAGCACTATAACTATACTTCCCTGGCTCAAAGCAATCGAAATGGTCATCCAACTCTTTATAAAAGGCTTCGTCTGGCATTCTTCTGAACTCCAATGTGAAGTCATAAGAATGATCGGGAACAATACCGAAGCTCCTCCACGTTCCCCCTCGGTTAACCACTTTGTACTTGGGTAGCCTCACACCAGTGATGTTTTCAATCACCCTGCGCTTGACAAAATGATGCTGCAAGTAATGCTCGGAATAATACAAGTGTCCCCGAATGCCAGCCACCGCATATACTATCAGCATCATCGGTGAAAGCACAAACAGCACGATGCGCAACCACTTCGGCAGCAGCTTCCACCGCCCATCCAAGATGAGCATGAGCGGTGAAAGCGTAAGCCAGGAAAGCAACAGGGCTATTGCCTTAATCAATACGTGTTTTTTCATGGTCTGTCTTTATTGTTCGTTTTGTCTGAATCCAATACTCGTTTGGTTTCCCGTGCTATTTGGATAATCCCGCTCCAAATAAGGATATAACCTATGATAATCATCCATGACCTCGCCGATGGCATCGTATGCTCGGCCAAATTCATTCATGAAATCCTTGGAGTTGCCGATCGCGGTCTGATAGCAACAGCAAAAATGATCCTCCAGCGTGACAAATATCGTATTGGTATTTCTGGTATTGATGACGTTTGAAGCACGGCTCCACCCATCAATTGTAACCTTGTTGGCGTTGTCATCCCTGAATTTATACAAGACGTAAAGGTGCTTTATCCCTCTGTTGAAGCTGTCAGCCAATTGAATCTGGAAATGGCAGTTGTCCTTTATGACATAAAGGTCGCCCTCATTTTTCTCGTAGCGAAAACCCGATTTGTCCAACTGTTTACAGATGTCCTTCTCTAGGGTTTCGACACTTCTCCAAACAGTTTGTCGGAGAATGTAAACGACAATGATCGCAGCAGCTGCAAAGCCGAAAAGAATAATCGAAAAGAGCGAATGCTCAACAAATGAGTAAACGACTCCTAAAACCACACAACCAACAGCTATTGCTATGGTTTCCTTTAAAGTGCTTTCTTTTTCCATAATCTTGTGTTTTTGTTAGTTAAACAAAGCAATGTGAAGTGTCATCAATCTTCTATTTCAATCTGGCGTACTTTTCTGCTGAACAGCTTGAAATTGACACTCGTCACATCTGCATCAGCCAAAATCTTCTCAAAGTCGTCATCTGAAACTGATTCGTCGTTGAATGCTGTGACAAGCGGGTTTTCTGCCTGTTCTTTGTTAATCTCTATGGTAAGTCCACTCTTTCTAGCGTCAATTCTCATCATTCCATAGGTGGGTAGGTATTGAGGGTAAATCTTTATCAAGCGTTTCCCTTCGTCCAAAATCGGGAGATCCATTTTCAGGTTCAACTTCATTTCAAAAAGATACTGCTTCATGTCTTTGGCTTTCGGGTCGTCTGGGTTCTTTGCGGCTTCTTGGATTTTGGCAACCATTTCAAAGGCTTCCTCGTATTGTTCCATGACAAACAAGGCGCGAGCCTTGACGAACATTGCTTCCATACAAGCTTTCCTATCCAGCACCAGATTGGCATATCCGACGGCCTCCTGATACCTGTTGCCATACAAGCAAAGAACTGCGTTCAAGAAGTTGCAGATCATGCTGCAATCTTTCAGCAACGGAATGCCTTCGGTGTTACCCATCAGGCATTCGTCGTCAAGCATCACGTCGAACATCCTCTTGGCAATCATGGAAGCGTTGCGATAGTCACCTTTCTTTATCTTTTCGATAGTGTACTTCAGGCAAACCTTTGCGGCACCATCGTAATCACGCTTGTTGAAGCATTCCGAAAACTGCTGGCCAAAAGCCAACTCCTCATCAATCATCGGCACGTCGTTGAACGAATTGGCAAAAGCCTTGATCTCCGCATTCTGTAGGATATGATGCGGACAGAGCCTGTTGCTGAGCGTGAGACCTCCCAGTGTACGCATTCTGCTAATGGCCACGTAGGCTTGTCCTGGAGCGAATGTACCTCGTTTCAGGTCGAAGTGCATACGGTCGAAGGTCATGCCTTGCGACTTGTGAATGGTGATGGCCCAAGCAAGCTTAATCGGGTATTGGACGAAGGTGCCAACGACCTCCGTTTCCAACCTCCTGGTAGTTGGATTATAGACACTCTTTTTGCTTTCCCATGACATCTTCTCAACCTCCAACTCTGTTCTATCCTCCAGCACAACCTTGATTTGCTTTTCCCCCAATTTCGTCACCTTGGCGATGGTGCCATTCACCACGCCCTTGGAACTGTCGTTACGGCAGAAAATCACTTGTGCGCCCACTTTCAGTTTCAATTCCAAAGGAACCGGGGCATCCTTTATCTTGAACTCTCCATCCACTTCTCCCTCATAGCAGAACTCCCTTGTGTCTAATTCGCCCAAGCGTGTGTTGTTGATGTTATCCACTGTTTCATTAAGCGAAGCCAATGTCACCGAGTAATCACCGACTTTGTCATCAGCGCTTACTTGTTCATTGATGATGTCAAAATCCTCTTGGATGTTTTCACCTAAACGCATACGGTCGAGGATGGACAAAAACGGTTGGTCTTTTTGGCGATACACCTTTTGGAACTCAATCTTAGGCAAATTCATGCGTTTCATGACGTTGGCCTTATAGAAATACGGTGTGCCGTCCCCATACAAGGCACGCAGCATATCTTCATCAGCCGTGCCTTTCTTATAAACAGGAGGCAACTGGAACAAATCGCCGACAAACACCACTTGCTTTCCGCCAAAAGGCAAATGCGAGTGAGTAATAGCACACAGGAACCTATCCATGCCATCCACCAAATCCGCCCTCACCATTGATGCTTCATCGACAATGATGGTGTCCGCCTTCTCCAAGACAGTTCTGTTATCAGGAGGTATATTCATAGGAGTTTGCGGCCCAACCACCTCAAACGGAAATCTAAAAACAGAATGGATGGTCTGTCCGCCCACATTGAGTGCCGCAATGCCCGTAGGGGCTAGCACAAGGAAGTTCTTGGTAATTTCCTGCTGAATCCGCTTCACGAACGTCGTTTTACCAGTTCCGGCTTTGCCCGTGATAAACAGGCTAGTGTTGGTGTTCGCCACAAGGTCAAAAGCCTTCTGCTGTTCAAGGTTCGTGATGTCCAATGTTACTTCTGCAATCTTCATGTTGTTGTTTTTTTTGTTTTCGATTGCAAAATTATGGAGGCGTTGCGAAACCAATTTTCGCAGAAATAATAAAAAAGAAAAGGATTCTTGAGAATCCTTTTCAGTAAGAATTGCAAGAATGCAATTAAAGTAATTGGTCAACTAATTGAAATCAGAAGGTTCAAATCTCATCGGGGTTCAACCATGATTCTTCTGGTTTAGCAATCAATCTTGCATTTTGATATGCAGCATCTAAAGGGAGGATCGTTTCTGGTTCATACATACGCAACTCTTTATTAGGTGTTAGAATTAGCGCAAAATCAGGCCTATCGCTATATGTTCCTTTAAGATAAATTGGCATTAATAACTGTATCTTATCTTCTTGTGGTCGATACATTGGAACTATAAACTTGTAATTACGCTGTGCTAATGCAACGGCAAAATCTATTGCATTATCAAACTTGGTAGCAAGTTCTTCTGTGGACATATTATGGTATTCTTCAGGAAATCTTTCTATCCTGTCTTCTATAATATGAGTGAATGTATCGAAATCCCTATCAATCTCCCAGGTGGTTTGGAAAATGACCTCGTTGACATCGTCAAAAAACTGAGGAGGAAGTGCCTTTGCATTTTCATCAAACCCGGTTTTTCGCAGTTTCAATCGGCTTGTCGAGCGCGAAGGATTCTTTAAATGGATCTCGCCATCTGTATTGTCCAATTCTCCCACAACAATGACTTCGTGAAAATATTTGTCTAAAAGGTTTGTGTTGAACATTGCATATTTTTTGTCTTGCGAGAACACAATTTTACCCTTACGACCATCTTGGTCCTCTTTAATCAATCTATTTAGTATGTTTTCCAAATAGGCTTTTAAAATTGGGTGATTAATTCCTGATTGCTTGTTTTTGTATTTCCAAGATTCAGGAATTGTGTTAACAGCAATGTCTTCCAAAAACTCTGAACCATCCCAAAATAAATCAAAATACATTGCTCCAATATTAAAACGACTATCTCGTACTCTCATTTTATCAAAATCACTAATTGTGCCCCAGTTGACACCTGTGAATAGCGTTTTGTCTTTGACAAACCAACCGATTATTTGTTCTCCGTTCTTGTAAAATGGGACCTTAAACCTGATATATTTTGCCGAATCCCTATTTATTGGTTTGCCTTCTGGTGAAGTCGTGTATCCTGCACCATTTAGATATTCAACACCGTTGCTATCTATTGCCTGGTCGACATCCCTCTTTTCAATTTGTTGGTCACCATCGGCAAGATTATTCAATTCATCAACAAATGTATCTTTGTTAACGACCAGCCCAAGAGCATAAATGCCATTTTTTTTGTTTGGTATTGCTTCCATCTTATTTGAGTTTTTTTTGATTTGTTTTTCTTATTTACGGTTGCAAAAGTATAATGTCTTTGCGAAACCTATTTGCGCGATTAGTTGTTAACCATAGCATTACTTAATTATTGTTGTTGAATTGGCCTATATATTCCCAGTTCAACACAATGAGTTCCATCAACATCTGAAGTAACGACACCCATCATGGGAGTATCATCGACAATATCACAATAATACTCTCCATCAACAAGACCTTCTTTCTTGGTTTTACGAGAACAATTGCCACAATATGGAATCATAATTACAAGATTTTTCTTTTTATCTATAGTATTGTTATTACTGGTTTTGGTCATCCACAAAACGCACAAAGCTACGCATAAAAACTGAAATATAAAGCAAAATGGCTAAAAAAATCACTTCGTCAATGATTGGTAGGATTGTATCTGTGATGCAATACGATCTTTCACTTTCTGTTGAATACCGGCTGGTGAAAGCACCAACAAATCTTTGCCGAAAGATGTCAACTCACGAATGAGTTCATAGTTCTCAATGCAGTCGATGGAGAAGAAGCTACCGCCTTTAAGCATGGGATATTGCTGACGCAACTCGTTATCTTTCTCGTCATGGTAAAATATCTGTGATTCGTGCAAAGGCTTGGTGGCGACATAGTCCTTCGAATAGTCACTAACCCAAAAAAGAATCGTCTGAACAGGCAGGTCTTCATAAAGCGTGACTCCAACAATATCTTCAAACCTCTCCTTAAGGTTTCCATCGTATTTGATGTATTCCTTGGCAGGTAGTGGTACGACCTTATCTATTCGATCTAGTGCGAATGTCAACACTACTTTGTCTGTGTCGGCAGCAATAAGAAACCATCGTCGATTGTATTCCTTAAGAAGATAGGGATAAACAACAACCTGCCTATCTTCATCAGGCGTATCAAATCGATGGTAATGCAACTCCACAACCTGTTGCTGTGAAATAGTTGTGAAGAGCTCACCAAAGATGGTGGAGTTCTCTAAAGGATTCTTGGTGAAAGAGACAATCTGTCGATTACTCTTCACTTTCAAACCTTTTCGCAAGCTTTCCAAGCTTTCAAGGTTAGGAAGTCCGTCAAACTGTCCAAGCATCGAAAGCGCCTCGTTGAGCAGGTATTTCTCATCCTCTGACATTTCTTTCTTGAAAATCGAAAAATTAGGGTCTTTATAACGATGGCAGCATTTCTTGATGGTCTTTAGCGTTCGTGGGCTGACATCATCAATCTGATAATGCTCTATCTCGGCCACAAAAGGACTTTCATATTCCAAATAATGAAGGTCAAGTTCGATGGTACGACGGCTTACATGTTGTGCTCTTTCTTCCAACTCCTCGTTGACAAGTCGGCACAAGTCCTCAGTAGAATAATGGTGATAGCGGTTGGCTAACAATTTGTCGAGGATATAGTATCGTGTAACGGCGTTTTTGTTTGCAGGCATGGTTGTTTCGTTTTTTTCAGCCTGCAAAGATATGAGATTATTGCGAAATCTATTTTCGCAAGAAAAAAAAAACTATTCATATTGTTTTTGTCATTTATGCTATTTAAGCGCTTTTTCCACTATATAATGGATAAAAGGTCAACAACCCGTTGACCTTTTTATTCACAAAAGCTTATCTTTGCACCAAAATCCCTCCCCCATCATGAACTCAACCGACTTCCCCTCCCTCCAGTCCCACATCCTCTCCCACCGGCTCTTCGTTTCGGAGATACACGGCCTCACCCACTGGCAACAGGTGGAACGCAACGGCCTGCTGCTCGCCACGGAGACAGGTGCCGACACCATCGTGGTGCGGCTGTTCGCCTTGTTTCACGACAGCAAACGAGCGAATGACGGCATTGACATCGCGCATGGCCCACGTGGAGCCAAGTTCGCGAAAGAATGCTTTGAGGATCACCTCCTCGACATCACCCAGGAGCAATTCGACAAACTATATCACGCCTGCATGTTCCATACGACCGAGCCCCGCTCGGGTGATGCCACCATCGACACTTGCTATGACGCCGACCGCCTCGACCTTGGACGCGTCGAGATGACACTCGACCCCAATAAAATGGCGACAGCGTTCGGAGCAAAGATCGCGCAAAGATCCCTGGAAGAAGGCATCAAGCCTAAAGACATGCGGGAATGGTTGGCAAACATATAAAAAGCAGGCCGCCCAAAGGCAGCCTGCTTTTTCTTTACTTACTGTCTTGGGTTTAGTTGTGATAGTCTTTATAATACACGCAGTTGGATGACACCTCGCCATGGTAGGCGGTGCCTGCATATTGGTCGAACTCGTTGAACTGTTCGTCGGCAACAACCATTTGGTACGCCCAATACGATGTGTTCTGCTCCATCAGCTGCTGGGCGTTCTTGGCCTGAGCGAAGATGATATGCGCCAGCAGTTCCCTGTCGGCGGCCGTCTTTTTGGCCTTCTCAAGATAGGCATTCGACAATTCCAAAGTGTTCTTATAGGCCGTGCAATCAGGACCGAACTTCCAATAGCTGAAACCGTTGTCGTTGTCGAAACGCAGGTATTGGCGGTAATAACCCGTCCTGCTGACGTTGTAGAAGAAGTTGGCGATCAGGTAGTTGGCCTTGGCGGCCTCGTCGCCTTTCTTGTCGCCGAGCTTTTGGAGTTGCATCAAGGCGTCAGTCACCTCAAGCTCGCTCATGTTATCGCGGAGGAAGGGGAACTCGCTGATGTAGTCGTCACGCATGATGTCCTTCTCGTCGCCGCTATAGTACACCTCGATGTTGTGGCCGAAGAGGCGACGTGACATCTGCAGACGGGTCTGCTTCTGGAAGAGGCTCTTGGCCGTCTTGAAGTCGCCGTCGGTGAGACGCAGCACGCCTTTCACATAGGACAGGTAGTTGTTGGGGTTGGCGATATCAACCGTGCTGTTCGTGGCGAGGTATTCCTCCAACGGGGTTTTCTTCTTCTTGTTGAGGAAGTTCTGGATGTCGTCGACCAGGGCCTCGGTGGGCTCGTCCGTCACTTGGGCGATATGATGCAGCGTCAGGTACGACTTGGCCTTCTCGCCTTGCATGGCATAGCGGTTGGCAAGCACCAAACCGGCAAAGGTGTTATAGGCATTGTTGTAGTTATAGTTCGCCTCGCCCTTGATGAGGTCGGCGTAATTGTCGAAGAGATAACGTTCGACATCGGCGTCGATCTTCGGTTGACGGCAGATATCGATATAGGCGGTCAGGTGGTTCACCATGTCCATATAATCGGCGTCGCTCGACTTCACGTTGCCAAGGCACCTGCTGGCCAGGTCGAAATCCTTGTTCAAGAAATGCAGATACGACGAGGCGAGGTTCCAGAAGTTCTTGTCGGAGGCCTTGTCGCGTTGCATGTCGCTGAGTCGGAGGGCCTGGTTGAAGAAAGCCCTGCCCTCTGTGTCCGTAGGACTCAGATAGGGATAACGAGAGACATTGCCTTCACCCTCCCAGTTGGGATCAGAGGGAAGCATGCGGCGCTCGATCATGTTGACGGCACGCACCATCAGCACCTTGGCCTGGATGGCGTCGGGGTCGGTGACCACGATTTTTTCAATTTCGTTGACAGGATTGTTGAAGTCACTGTAACCCATCATGAAGAAGATGTCGTTGCGTTCGTTGTTGTCGGCGGCACCAGCCACGAAATCGGCAAAGTTGATGTCGTTTTCCCAACCCATGGTCAACGAGGTATAAGCCATGGTCTTCAAGTCGTAGGAGTTGGCGAACACGCGAATGAAATCACGGTTGGCCCGCGCGGTCTCGCCCGCTCCACGCAATGCGCCTGCCTTCTGAGCCAGCGCATAGTAATACATCTCGGCGCGCGTCTTCAACGGCTCCACATATTGATCGAAGAGTTGCACGGCCTCTTGGTAGCGACGGGTGTAATGCGCCAGACGCACCAACTGATAGCCGTAACGCAACTTCAACTCGTTGTCGCTCTCGGCATCCCAGCTGCGGGTGAGCACGGTCTTCACCTTTTCGTAGTCCAAGTCGCCGGCGTTGTGCTCATACTCAGGCAGGTCCCAATAGAAGTCTTCGGTCTCACCTGGGATGATACGCATATAAGGCTCCAGATATTTGGCATAAGCCAGATAGAGCAAGGCCTGCTTGTGATTCTTCATGAAATTGGCATTGGCAAAAGCGAGGTTCTCGTCTTTCACCGCCTTGCCCTTGGAGAGGTTCTGAAGGTCTTCGCGCGACGCCTTGAACACCAGATATTGGGTGTCGTCGTAGCTCAGCCCCAGATACTGACGCCACTCCTCGATGTTACCATTCCGAAGCGTGTCGTTGGTGTAATAGCGACTGCCATAGACCAGCAGGAAAGGCCTGTAGCGCTCGTCGCTCATGATTTCCTGGTTGAAGAGGTTGTAATAGTACCAGTCCCCTTCGTCCCAGCCGCAGGCAAATGACTTGCCCCACAACGCCGTCAGCATGACGGCAACGAGTAAGAGTTTTTTACGCATATTCATGGTTGTTTATTTTAGATTTTCAATGGTGAATCGGTTCAAAAAGCCTTGGCTCAGATGGAAATAGACCCAAGGGAAGTCGCGGTCGATCTGTCGGTCAAGGTATCGCTTCGCCTCGGCAAGCAGTTCAGGCGTGATGGTCTCAATCTTGATGGTGAAACCGCTGTTGACATACAAGCCTTGCACAAAGCCATCTTCCTTCACGAGATAGAGGTTGTCGTCCTGCTTCTCGAACATCGGCGTCTGCAGGTCGTCCTCAGTGAGACCGTTGACGAGTTTCACCTGCCCGAGGTGGTTGGTGACGATGCCCCACGAATAAATGGGCAGGATGACATCGAAATCAAGCGGATAGTCGTTGATGTTGATTGTGTAGGCCTTCAGCAGCTCCATGTCGAGAATGGAGTTGCGCGTGTCGCCTTCCATGGGGCTGGAGGTAGCGTAGCACATCAGGCTGCCCCTGCTGACAGGCGGCACGCCGGTCTTCTCTCGGTCGCGGATCTGATGCAGGCGCAGCGTGCAGCTGATGTCACATTGCGACTTCTCGGCCAGTGCCTCGAGGAAACGGAAATAGGCGCTACGGGTTCGCTCTGTCCAGTCGCAGTCGATCTGAATCTCGTCGTAGGCGACGTCGGCCTTGCCCATATAATGCGCGATACCGTTGTTGACGTTGGAGGCTAACCGCGCGACGGACTCTTCATCGATGCAGTTATAAAACGTCTCATTGGTGATAAACACAACAGGGATGACTGTGGTACTATCGCTCGGAAGCGCGCCTTTGTCAAAACCTTGGATGGGTCCCACGGGGACGGCCGTTCCGTTTTCCATAGCCACATCGAAGAGCCTGACAAACAGGCGTTGGCTCTCCAGTTGGTTGAAATACGCGCGCTCGGTCTCCCCTATCGCGCACTTCGACTTCCAGTAATAGAAGTCCACGTAATGATAGTGCTTAGGAGTGCAAGCAACCAGCATGAACGAGAGCACTGTGATAATGAGCAAAGAGCGCTTCATATGGGTTATTGTATTTAGCAGCAAAGATAACACTTTTTCGATAATCAAAACGGCTGCCTCCACCCACAGCCATTCTTCCACTCGGAACAGCCGTAGGCGGTCTTTCCTTTTATGATGTGACCTTTGCCACACAACGGACAAGGTTGCCCGATAATAGCATCGGAATTATCCCCAGAAGGCATGTCATCCTCGCGAGGAGTCGCGGGAGAGCCGGAATCTATGCCTTCCGTCGTCTTCTTCGGCTTGGACGACGTGCTTCTCTTTGGCGACGTCTTTTTCGGTTTCTGTTCCACCACGGCGGCAGCCACACGTCGGTTGCTGTTATCCAGCATCACCGTAGTAACGATCTCCGTCACCATCTGCTTCAGCTCGTCGAGGAACTGGCGCGCCTCGTATTTGTGCTGCTCTATCTCACGCAGTTTCTTCTCCCAGATACCCGTCAGCTCGGCGCTCTTTAGCAGGTCCTCGTGGATAAGGCCGATGAGCTCGATGCCTGTGGGTGTGGGCTCCAGGCTTTTGCGCACCTTTCTGATATAGTTACGCTTAAACAAGGTCTCAATAATGGCGGCACGCGTGGAAGGACGTCCGATGCCGTTCTCTTTCATCACCTCGCGCAACGACTCGTCGTCAACGAGCTTGCCCGCCGTCTCCATGGCGCGCAGCAAGGTGGCCTCGGTATAAGGCTTAGGGGGCGAGGTCCACTTCTCAGCCAGCTGCGGCTGGTGCGGTCCGTGCTCGCCTTTCTCGAAGATGGGCAAGGTCTTCTCCTCGTCCTCCTGCCCTTCTTTCTTCTCCTCTTCTTGCTTCACCGGCTTGATGACCTCGCGCCATCCCGGCACCAGGATCTGCTTGCCAGAGGTCTTGAACTCCACGTCCTCCACCTTGCCCAAAACCGTCGTCGTGGCAAACTGGCAGTCGGGATAAAAAACAGCGATGAAATGGCGGCACACCTCGTCGTAAACCTTCTCCTCGGCAAACGACAGGCCCGTCGGCACCACACCCGTAGGGATGATGGCATGGTGGTCGGTCACCTTGCTGTTGTCGAACACCTTCTTGCTCTTAGGCAGCTTCTTGCCTGACAACGGCGCTGTGTATTCGGCGTAGTTGGTGAGTTTCGCCAAGATGTCGGGACACTTGGGATAGATGTCATCGCTCAAGTAGGTGGTATCCACACGCGGATAGGTAGTGTATTTCTTCTCGTAGAGGCTCTGAATGGTCTGCAGGGTCTGCTCGGCGGAGAAACCGTATTTCTTGTTGCACTCCACCTGCAACGAGGTCAGGTCATACAATCTCGGCGGCGCTTCGGTGCCCTTCTTGGTGGAGATATCTGTCACCGTAAACTCTTTTCCCTCAACGCTCTGCAGATCCTTCTGTCCGTCTTCCACTGAGCCGTATTTGCCTTTGGTGGCTGTGAAGGTGGTGTCGCGATAGATAGTCGACAGCACCCAATAGGCCTCGGGCTTGAAGTTGACGATTTCGTGATAGCGGTTGACGATCAACGCCAAAGTGGGCGTCTGCACCCTGCCGATGGACAGCACTTGTCGGTTTTGGCCATATTTCAAGGTATAGAGCCGCGTGGCGTTCATGCCCAGCAGCCAGTCGCCGATAGCACGGGAGAGACCCGCCTCATAAAGAGATTGGTAGTCGGATTGATCCTTCAGGTTCTTGAAGCCTTCCTTGATGGACTCCTCCGTCAACGACGAAATCCACAGACGCTTCACCGGACACTGCGCAGCGGCCTTCTGCATCACCCATCGTTGAATGAGCTCTCCCTCCTGCCCCGCATCGCCGCAGTTGACAATCTCATCGGCTTTCTGGAACAGCCCTTCGATGATATGAAACTGTTTCTCGTAGGTCTTGTCAGCGATAAGCTTGATACCGAAACGTGGCGGTATCATCGGCAGTCGACTCAAGGCCCACGATTTCCACTGGTCGGTGTAGTCGTGCGGCTCCTTCAAAGTACAAAGATGGCCGAAAGTCCACGTCACCTGATAGCCGTTGCCCTCCATGTAACCTTCATGGGTGGTATTGGCGCCCAGCACCTTGGCGATGTCGCGGGCGACACTCGGTTTTTCGGCAATGCAGACGATCATCAGTTTAGAGTTGAAAGATTTAAATTAAGAGTTTTTCAAGTCGGCGGCACGCAATTGCATCAGGTATTCCGCCTTGTCCTTCTGCGCCACAAACCACACCAAATCGGCAGGTAGGAAGGTGATTCTCGCCGACGGGTTCAAAATGAACTGACCGTCGCGCTCGATGGCAATTACCATGGCATCATACTTGTCGGCGAAACCGGAATTCATCAAAGCCACGCCGATCAAAGGGCTGTCGGACTCCACCTCCACCTTGTACAGGTCGACCTCGCCTTCTTCATGCTCATGAATCAAAGTGTCGTCAAACACCTCTACCTTGGGCAACAGCAACCGCAGATGGTCTTCGTGACCCACGAAGGTGATTTTATCGAAAGGAAACAGTTGAAAGTCGGACTTGGGAAGCTCGAAGACCTGCTTGCCACGCTCCACGCTCACCACGCTCACGTTGTAGTTATCGCGGAAGTCGGTGTCTTTGATGACTTGTCCAGTATATGGGCTGTCGGGACTGAGTGTCATCTTCTGCAGATGGCAGTTCTCCTGCAAAATCTCGGGGATGGTAAACACCTGCACCGACTGACGCTTGTTGAGGTTGTCCATAAAACGCTCCTCGATACGCTTATAGAACTTCATCGCCGGACTCAACGCTTTCAACAAAATGACGTAAATCAAGGCGAAACCGATATTGATCAGATGATACCACGGTGAACCGACACCAAGTTGCGACCAGAACGAGCCATTCAAGTAGTGTTGGATCACAACATAGGCTATCACCCAAACGATAATGGTGCGCAGGATAAAGACAATAAGAATCAACGTCTTGTTGAACCTGCTGGCTTCCATCAGTTTGCGTGTCGTTTTTACCAAGGTATGCTTGAAGCCCATGGCCCAGAGGAAGGGAGCCGTTATAACCAACGACACGGCCGTGCTGATGGCGGCATTCCACGGACGAGGCACATATTTCATGATGAACGAGCAGATGAAGAAGGCGATCAACATGACGGCGATATTGATGGCCAGATAGATGACGATGTTTTTCAACTGTCGCATCAGGAAACTCGCCATACTGACCTTCTTGCCGCTCTTCACCTTGATGCCTGTATCATTGCTCTCCAACTTGTTGAGCCATTTCTCCGGGAAGTGTTTCGACACCCAGTTATAAGTCGGCAGGGCCGCCTTGATGGCATACGGGGTGATGAACGTGGTGATGATCGACACCGAGACGATGATGGGATACAGGAAGTCGTCAATGACGCCGAAACTCATGCCCAAAGTGGCGATGATGAAGGAGAACTCACCAATCTGGCTAAAGCAGAAACCACCTTGAATGGCCTGCTTCAAACCCAAGCCCGCTATCAGTCGTCCGACTACGTTGCTCAAAGGCTTGAAGAGTAACAGCACCAACGTGATGACCAGGATCTGCCACCAGTAGTTGACCAGAATCTGCGGATCGACCATCATACCCACCGATACGAAGAACACCGCGCCAAACAGATTCTTGATGGGAGTCGTCACCTTATGGATCGCCTCTGCCTCCAACGTCTCGGCCAGGATGGAGCCCATGATGAAAGCGCCCAAGGCCGATGAGAAGCCCGCCAGGTTGGCCAACACGACCATCAGGAAGCACAGACCTACCGAGAACACCGTCAGCGTCTCTTCCGACATGAACTTGCGCGCCCAACGTAACACAGTAGGCACCAGGAAAATGCCGCCGATAAACCACACCAGCAAGAAGAAAACGAGCTTCAATATGCTGGATACCAGCTGCATTCCATCGAAGGTCTTGCTTACCGCCAAAGTGGAGAGGATGACCATGAGCAACACCGCCTCCAGGTCCTCCACCACCAACTCGCCGATGACGTTGCCGCTGAACTTCTCGCGATGCAACTTCATATCGTCAAAGGCCTTGGCGATGATGGTCGTAGAAGAGATAGACAGCATAGCGCCAAGGAAGATACAATCCATCTGGCTCCAGCCCAATATCTTTCCTAGCAGATAGCCTACCACGCACATCGTCACCAACTCGGTGATGGCGGTGACGCCGACCGTCCCGCCCACCTTCTTCAACTTCTTGAAGCTGAACTCAAGACCGATACCAAACAGCATGAACACCATGCCGATCTCGCTCCATGTCTCCACACTTGTGTGGTCGCTGACGACAGGGAACCACTCGAAATTCGGTCCAATCAAAAAACCGGCAATGATGTAGCCCAGCACAACGGGCTGCTTCATCCATTTGAAAATCACGGTGGTAAGACCTGCGGTAACGAGAATTAGGGCAAGGTCGGAAAATAAGGCAGGTAGGTTTTCCATACGGACATATTTTGCTTGCAAAGATACGTATTAAACCGCATAACTGCAAATGCAAAATGTCTTTACTCAGCAAACATCCCGTCGATGAGATCTTTGTAGTGCTCGGCGATGATCTTGCGGCGAATCTTCAGGCTGGGCGTCATCTCGCCGTCGTCGATGGTCCACTCATGGTCCAACAGCTCAAAGCGTTTAATCTTCTCAAAATCGCCGAAGAATTTGTTGTAAGTGTCCACCTCCTTGCGGTAACGGTCGTTGACGGCCTTCACCTGTATCATCTCGGCATTGGTGGTATACGGGATATGGTTCTCCTCGCACCACACCTTCAAATGCTCGAAGTTGGGCACGATCAAAGCGGCGGCGAACTTTTGGTTCTCGCCCACCACCATCATCATGCTGATGAAAGGCGACTCGGTGAACTTGCCCTCGATCAAGGCGGGAGAGATGTACTTGCCCATCGAGTCCTTGAAGATCTCCTTCATACGGCCCGTGATCTTGAGCAGGCCGTCTTCGTCGAACTCGCCGATGTCACCTGTGTGGAAATAGCCTTCCTCGTCGATGGCGATCTTAGTCTGCGCCTCGTCTTTGTAATAGCCCTTCATCACCGCCGAGCCTTTCACGAGGATCTCGCCTGATTCGGGGTCGATCTTGAACTGCACGCTGCTGCACGGCACACCTACAGTGCCCGCCTTGATGATGCCTAAAGCAAGGCTGTTGGTGGCGATCACCGGTGAGGTCTCCGTCAAGCCATAACCTTCGATGATAGGGATGTTCATGGCGGCGAACAAGCGCACCAAACGAGGCTGCAGGCTGGCACCGCCCGAGATGATGAACTCCAGACGGCCTCCGAAAGCCTTTCTCACATCCTTGAAGACCAGTCTATTGGCCCAATACAACTTGATACGATAAGGCCTGTTGATCTTCTTCTCGGTCTCGTCATAACGCTCTGCCAATTTGAAAGCCCAGAGGAAGATGCGTTTCTTCATGCCTTTCAGCTTGTCGCCCTTACGCACGATGCCGTTGTACACCTTCTCAATGACACGCGGCACAGTGGTGAAATGCTCCGGCTTGATATCGGCAATGTCACGCATGATGGTGCCGAAGTTCTCTACATAATACGTTGAGTTGCCGAGGTAGAGGTGTGTGAACAACACCGAACGCTCATAGATATGCGACAAAGGCAAGAAACTCACCACCTTGTGCGAACTCGGCACGGGATAGTGAGGTCCATAATGAGCCACACAACTCATCAGGTTATTATGGGTCAGCATAACACCCTTGGGAGTGCCCAACGTGCCCGACGTATAGATGATGGTAGCCACGTCCTCAGGGTCGACGGCGTCTTTGTGGGCCTGCAAGGCGGCGAGGCTCTTCTTGTCGATCTTCACCGAGACCATCAGGCCGCGCAGGGTCATCAGTCCTACCGTGGGATTGAAAGCGAACTCTTTGGGACGCACAGGCATAGCGTCGAGGATGCCCTTGATCTTGTTGTGCAGCAATGAGCCCTCCACGAAGACGACTTTGGGCTCGGCATGGTTGAGAATATGTTCGAAATCAGTCTGACGCACAGTGGGATAGATAGGCACCAAGATGGCACCGAGCTGCTGAACGGCGAAGTCGACCATATTCCACTGGGGGCAGTTATTGGAGAGCACCGCCACGCGGTCGCCCTTGCCCACACCCAGACCCATCAAACCCTGGCTGATGGTGTCGGTCATCTTCACGAAGTCGCGGCTGATGTATTTCTTCCACTCACCGTCCACCTTGCTGGCGAACATCACTTTTTTCTTTCCGTACTTCTCCACAAACCTCGGCAGGAGGTCGAAGGTACGAGGCGGTATGTCAGCATAGGCCTGGACGGTCTTCGCTTTGGTTGATTTCTTTTCCATATCCACAAAAACTGATGCGAAAATAGGATTAATTTCTTTCAACACGTCAACTTATCCAAACTAAATTGATTTTTTTGAACAAAAAGGGGGATTTTGTCAACGAAATCATTTTTTGCCTCCGTTTGGCCGAGAATGACTATTTTTGCATCGTAAAAAAAGCCGATGATTTCCCTTTTTGACGATATGACCCAGGTCACCGAAGCCGAGGTGCGACGCATGATGCCGTTGGTGAACGAGCAACGCCACGACGAGGCTTTGCGCTACAAGCACCTCTTCGGACAGTTTGCCTGCCTTAAGTCGTGGTTGATGCTGCGAGAGCTAGTCAAACCGCTGGGCATCACCGACTTGGAGATGTTTTACAACGAACACGGCAAACCCTTCCTGGTGCACCATCCCGAGGTGTATTTCAACCTCAGCCATTGTAAAAACGGCATCGCTGTAGCGGTCGACCTCTCCCCTGTCGGCATCGACATCGAGAGCTTCCGCAACGGCAGCCTCGCCCTCATCAAAAAAACGATGAACCCCGCCGAAGCCGCATGGATCCAGTCATCATCCGATCCTGTCGAGGCCTTCACCCAATACTGGACCAAGAAAGAAGCCGTGGTGAAGCTGCGCGGCACAGGCATCACCGATGACCTGCACCATGTCCTCGACGGCAAGGGCTACCGTTTGGAGACGCATATTAATAGAGAAAAACGCTATGCGTACAGCATAGCGTTTTCCCAAATCCCGTAAAACTACAGGTTAAGCGATAATTCTCGTGCCACACGTCGGGTCGCCCAAGCGGGTGGCCTCGGTAATGATGGCCTCATGGCCCGTGGCCTCGACGAAGAGGATGGCGGCGCGCACCTTGGGAGCCATGCTGCCCTCGGTAAACTGACCGTCAGCCAGATGCTTTTTGGCCTCTGCCACGGTGATGGTGTCGAGGGCCTGCTCGTTGTCCTTGCGGAAGTTGATGTAGACCTTCGGCACATCGGTAAGGATGTAGAACTCATCGGCGCCAATGTTGATGGCGGTCATGGCCGAGGCGAGGTCCTTGTCGATGACGGCCTCAACACCACCCAGACTACCATCGGGCTTCTCGATGACGGGGATACCACCACCACCCACGGTGATGACGATGTTGCCCTGTTCGGCGAGTTGCTTCACAAGGTCGACATTCTGAATGGCGATGGGCTTCGGCGAAGCCACCACCTTACGCCAGCCGCGGCCCTTGGGGTCTTCTTTGTAGACGGCACCCGTCTCGGCAGCGTATTTCTCGGCCTCTTCCTTGGAATAATAAGGACCGACAGGCTTGGTGGGGTTCTCGAACATCGGGTCATTCTTGTCGACCACCACCTGCGTCACCAGAGTGACGACGTTGCGTTTCAGGCCTTCCTTGGCGAAGGTCTTGCCCAGACCCATCTCGATCATGAAGCCGATAAGACCTTGGGTCTCGGCCACGCAGAAGTCGATAGGCATGCCAGGCACGCCAAACTGATGGTGACCTGCCTCGTGCTGCAGCATGACGTTGCCCACCTGAGGGCCGTTGCCGTGGCCGATGACCAGATTATAATCGTTTTTCAGGAAAGGAAGCAGCGAATGGCACGTCTCGGTGACGTTCTCCATCTGTTCTCTGTAGGTTCCTTTTTGACCGCCTCTCAACAGAGCGTTTCCGCCGAAAGCGATGACAGCTAATTTCTTCATTATTATTATGGTTATTGATTATTTTCTATGATAGGTCACCGAATAACCATCTTGGCCAATCACCAAAAGGGTATCGGTGAGCGAGATGATGTTGTTGGTGTCGGCAAAGCTGGTGGGAGCGCTACCCGTGGTCTCGCCATTGAGGATGAGCAGGTCGCCGTTCTTCTCCCAGGTCTTGTATTCACGGAAGCCGGTATTGATGGAAATCACCTCGCCGTTTTCGAGCAAAGTGAAGCCCACTTCGCCGAGCAAACTGCCCTCGGCAGCGGGTTCAACCCAGGTTCCAACGACCGACGGATGCGAGCATGAAGCGAAAGCCAAACCCATCAGTCCGCATAAAGCAATGATAATCAAATGTTTGTTCATTTCTTACTCCTTTTTGTTTTGGAGCGGCAAAGATACAAACTTTTCTTTCACAAAACCAAGATAATCATTTGTTTTTGGCGGTTTTCATCTTTCTCACCCAACGCACCAGCTCACCCACCCAGAGGATGACCGAAGTGCCCACGATGATGCGCACCCAATCGTCGAAGGGCAACGGCACCACGTTGAACATCTCGCCGCCGAAAGTGACGATGAGCACCTGGCCGAGGAAGATGATAAACAAGGTGACACCGAAACCGCGCCAGACGTTTTTGTCAAGGAAGCCTCGCAAAGCCGACTGGGTCGAACGATAGGCCTTGGCGTTGAAGATGTTCCAGAACTGCATGAAGACGAAGATGGTGAAGAACATCGACAGTTCCTTGGGCGTGAATCCCCCCACGTGGTGGAAGTTGAAATAATTGGCGAAATAGTCGCGAAGCGAGAAGTCGGCCAGCGTCTCCACGCCGCTATGCATGAAATACTGGAAGAAGCCGAACAGCACCGCCACGAAGAACAGACCTAAACCAAAGATACGCTTCGTCATGCCCTTGGTAATGATGAAGGCAGTGCGGGAGCGCGGCTTGTCCTTGAGAACGCCGTGGTCGGGCGGCAACGAAGCCAAAGCCATGGCGGCGAAAGTGTCCATGATGAGATTGATCCACAGCATCTGCGTCACCGTAAGCGGTGACTCGGTGCCCATCACCGCTCCGATCAACACGATGAGGCAAGCCGCCACGTTGATAGTCATCTGGAACAGGATGAAACGCTGTATGTTGAGGTATAGAGAGCGGCCCCACATCACAGCGCGGGCGATGCTCTTGAAAGAGTTGTCCAAGATGGTGATGTCGCTGGCCTCCTTAGCCACCGAGGTGCCGTCACCCATCGAGAGGCCGATCTGGGCGCGGTTCAAGGCCGGCGCGTCGTTGGTGCCGTCGCCAGTCACAGCCACCACCTCTCCACGCTCCTGCAACAGGCGTACGAGGCGTTCCTTGTCGGACGGACGCGCCCTCGACATGATCTTCAGGTCGCCGATACGCTCTTTGAGCTCGTCATCCGTCAACAGGTTGAATTCCTTGCCTGTGATCATCTGCCGCTCCAGGTCGTCGTCATCGGTCCAGAGACCTACCTGTCGGCCAATCTCGCGGGCCGTGCCTGGCGTGTCACCCGTCACAATCTTGATGCTAATACCCGCGTCGAGGCAGTCTTTCACCGAGTCAGCCACGTCGTCGCGGATGGGATCGATGATGCCGACGATGCCTAAGAAGCACAGGTCTTCCACCGTCAGCTTGCCGTTGGCAAACACCGTATTCACCTCTTCCTCCGTAAGGTATTTGAAGGCGAATCCCAAGGTGCGCATGGCCTTGTTCTGGTATTCCAACAGTTTCCTCTCCACCTCTTCCTTTGCCCACTGTATGCTCGCCTCGCGGTCGGCCAGCTTCACCGTGGTACTACGTTTCAGCATGATCTCCGGGGCGCCTTTCACATACAGCACATACTCGCCCGAGAAAGCCGTTCGCACCACCGTGGCCATGTATTTGTATTTCGTTGTGAACGGCAGTTGCTTGACGATCTGCACGTCGTCGCGAATCTTCACAAAATCGACATTGTTGTCGAACAGCCATAGCAACAGCGCACCCTCGGTGGGGTTGCCGATGACTTTCACCTTCTGTCGGTCGCTGTAGTCCAAAAACGCCGTCGAGTTGATAGCGATGCCCTCGGACATAAGATGTCCCACCTCCGAGTTGTCGATTTGTCCGTTGGGCAAGCCATAGATGAGGCTATTGCCCAGGCTCATGCGGTTTTTGGTAAGGGTACCGGTCTTGTCGGAACAGATCACCGTGGCGGCGCCCATGGTCTCACAGGCGTGCATCTTGCGCACCAAGTTGTTGGTCTCGAGCATGCGTTTCATGCTCAATGCCAGACTCAACGTGACGCTCATAGGCAAGCCCTCGGGCACAGCCACCACAATCAAGGTGACGGCAATCATCAGGCTGTTGAGCACGTGACGCACGAAGTCCATCCAGTCGAAAGGCGTGTCGCTGCGATAGATGAAATACATCACCAGACGCATTACGACGATGATACCAGCGATGACATAGCTAGCGATGGTGATGCCGTTGCCCAGACGGTCGAGTTGCTCGTTGAGCGGCGTCTTCACTTTGTTGTCGATCTGAGCGCCTCTATACACCTTGCCCCACTCCGTAGCGTCGCCCACCTTCTCGACCACGAAGACGCCATGGCCCTCCATCACGGAGCTACCGCGGCAGACGTAGTTGGACGGATAAGTGGCGTCCTTCTTGAACTCTGCCTTGTCGGTCGTCTTGCTGCACGAAGGCTCTCCCGTCAAGTCCGACTCGTTGACACGCATCGAGACGGCCTCCACCAGACGCCCGTCGGCAGGTACCTCGTCGCCCGTGTTAAGCACCACAACATCGCCCACCACCACGTCCTTGCGCTCGATGCGGCGAATCAGGCCACCGCGAAAAACGGTCACCTGCGCCTCGTCCTCGGCCTTGTTCAGAATGTCGAACTTCTTGTTGGCACTCACCTCGAAGGCGAATCCCACCGTGGTGGCCAGCATCACCGCGACGAAAATGCCTAAAGGCTCGAGCAACACGCCTGGCCTTGCGGCACCGGTGAATAATTGATATAGCGATACTGCCACCGACAGTAGCAAGGCGATCAACAATATACGTATGATAGGATCGGAAAACTTCTCCAAAAACTGTTTCCAAAGGGGATCTTTTTTAGGGGGTGTCAACACATTGTCGCCATGTTTGCGGCGGCTCTCCTCCACTTGTTTTTGCGTCAAACCATTCCTATAATCTCTTGCCATTTTCCAACAATTTTACTCGTTTATCAATTTTATGATTACTTTTGCGAAGAAAACGGGGCAAAAATACAATCTCGTATACAACCGACACAAGGTTGCAAGGTTACAACCCAAAATTCGATTTTCTAACTCGATGAAATTCAAGGAACAACATAAAACCGCCTTGGCAAAAGTTCTTTCCGACCTCGTTCAGTGCGACGGCATCGTCAACCAAGGCGAGATCGACTTCCTGCAGTGCGCCTATTCGGTCTTCCGCATCACCACCGCCAGCCGCAAGAAGGCCACGAACCTCAGCCTCGCCGAGGCCGTCAAGACGTTGCGCACCCTGGGCGACGAAGAGAAGACCGCCATCCTCAGGGTGTTGCAAAGACTCTCGATGTCGGACGACGACCTGGCACAGAGCGAGTCGCAGTTCATCACCGCCCTGCTGCTCTCCATCGGCCTGCGTCTGCCCGAGACCGAAGGAATCAAGGCTGAGTTCGTCTCCATCCCTAGCCTCACCTTCGACACACGCAATGCCGTGCTCTACGTCGAGCCTGCCTACGACAAAGGCATCAACACTCGCATCGCCCGTGACTACGACGCCATCTGTCAAGTCATGGCTTCCATGGGGCGCGAGTTCTTCTATCTGCCTCGCGTCGTCAGCGACCTCGACAGCAAGAAAGACACCTTCCGTAACACGCTCAGCTATCTTGAGCCGTCGCTCTCCGCCGAGCAGCTCGACCACATCGACCGCAACCTCGCCCAGCTCAGCAGCGTGTTCTTTTCCAAGGAGATCTTCCTCAACCACCTCAACGCTAACGGTTTGAATATCGAAAAACCGGCCTTTTTCCTCAAAATCAACACGCCCATGGTGGGACGCGGCCACGATTTCCTCATCATCGAGATCGACAGCGACCCCTTGGACACAATACGGCGTGTGGCCTGGCTCAAAGCCAACATCCTCAACGTTGACCCGCCCATAAGCAGCATGAGGGAGACACGTCTCATGGCGAAGTTTAAGGCCGACGACAACGGCGCCGCTCACGATGAGCTACAATACACCGGACTGCACAAAATCGTCATCGACACCGTGCTGAAATACAACGTCTCGCAGCAGCTGAGCCGACTCTATATCACACGTCACGGCGACCTCTTCCTCACCGACCGCAACAACACCGAGGTGAAGATGCCCGCGCTATGCAAGGCGCTTTACATCTTCTTCCTCATCCATGAAGAAGGAATGTCGCTGACCTACCTTAACGACCACAAGACGGAGCTTTACCACATCTACCGCAGCATCTCGACCTACGGCGACGACGACCTCCTGCGCAAAGCCATCGACAACCTCACCGACTTCATCGGCTCCACGATGAACGCCAACCTCTCTCGCATCCGCAAGGCCTTCCGCGACATCTTGGGCGACGAGGCCAGCATCTACCTTATAAAAGGCGAAAAAGGTGGACGAAAAATCATCCACCTTGACCGTCGCCTCGTGGTCTACGAAGACCGCAAGGCATTTGAATAGCTATCTTAAGCCAGCTGTCCTCCCAAAAGGAACGTGACGTCGCTGTTCGGGTCGATTTCCACCGACTCCTTGCCGTAACGCATCACAATCATCTTCTTGCCGCCTTTGAGCATCATCTTGTCGTCGGTCACCCAGAGCGCCGTGGCCTCGCGCAGACCCACCACCGTCATCTCCTGATTGACGGCGAGGTATTCGTTGATGCGGTCCTGACGCGTCTCGCCGCCGTGTTTGATCATCTTGTCGATTTCGGGGTGCGGGTCAAGGTAATGCGGGTTGATCTGGAAGGGCACCAGATTGAGGCACTTGAACGAAGCGGGCTGCACGATGGGCATATCGTTGGTGGTGCACAGCGTCGGGCAGGCCACATTGGAGCCGGCGCTCCAGCCCATGTATGGCACGCCGGCGAGGGCGCGCTCGCGAATGGCGTCCATCAGACCGTAGCGGTGCATCTCAGCCACCAAGTGGAAGGTGTTGCCGCCACCCACCACGATGCAGTCGGCCTCCTTGACGGCCTTCACCTTATCGTCGAAATGATGCACGGAGGTGAAGTTCTCCAAGCCGAACTTGGTACGGAACACATTCCTCACCTTCGACTCGTAAGCGTCGTAGCTCTCGGGATAGACCATCCCGCCGATGTTGACGCCGGCAAAGGGAATGAAGATGATACGGCTGTCCTTATTAATATGGTTCTCCAAGCAGAAAAGCTCGATTTGGGTCGTAGCCCAAGCAAGATAGTTCTCGCCAAAGTTGGTCGAATTGCTGATCAGTAGTAATCTCATGGTGTAAAATGTTGGTTAACGATGGTGCAAAAATAGCAAAAAACCGATTGCAACCGCAAGAAAGCGCAAAATCCTGTCATGCAGAGCACAAAATATCCATTTGATAATCAAATATTTGCGAAAAACAACAAATTTTTTCCCGTTTTTTTGCTTGCGTAATTGAAAAAAGCTGTACTTTTGCAGTGTCAAAAACGACTGGACTAGTAGCTCAATTGGATAGAGTCCCTGACTACGGATCAGGCGGTTGTGGGTTCGACTCCCGCCTAGTTCACACAAGGTTCCGCAAAAAGAACCTTTTTTTGGCCCATTCGACTAGAGGCTAGGTCGTCAGATTCTCACTCTGGAAACAGCGGTTCGATTCCGCTATGGGCTACCAAAAGAGCCGCGACTCAAGAGTCGCGGCTCTTTTTCTTTTCCACCTGAGAATACCAAACTCGCAAAACAAGAAAATCCCGGCCGAAGCCAGGATTTTCAAGAACCAAAAACCAAAATTTATGAAACCTTTTACTTGCAGCCACTTGCATGGCCACAGGTCTTAATGATAAGAACCGAGGCAAAAGTACTGCTTTTTCAAAACACGAATGCCTTTTGTGGAAAACAAATCCATTTTTTCTTGACAGCGACACTTTTTCTTGCTATATTTGCAACCTTAAACACAAAAAAACGCTGCACTATGGAAAAATTCATGGACAAACTCACCGAGGCCATCATCAAAAACGACGGGCTCTCCGAGATTGAGGCCAAAGCCAAGCTCAACCTGATCTACATCAAAATGGGGCAATCCGAAATCAAGACATTCGTCGACGAATACGTCGATTGGCTCATGAGAGAGAAGAATCTGAATTACAAGGCCATCCTTCAAACGCCCGACAGCCAGCTGCACGATATGTTCGTGTCAGAGTTCAAGCGCTAATACTCCAACTGGCGCACGTCGAAATGACGCATTTCGTATAGCTCGTCCAAGTGCTTCTTCAACCTACGTGCCATGGGACGGAAGGTATAGTAGGTGATGGTGGCCGAGATGGGTGCACCCACCAAGGGCAACACTTTGCCCGCTCCCTTTGCGAAGCCCTCCTTCGTCATGTTGATGCCAATCCACTGCGCAATCTTGATGGCATATTTCGCCATGAGGGTCTCCGAAATCTTCACACTCGCTTTCTTTGACGCCTGAGCCACTATCTTTCCGATAGCCTCCACCGCTAACTTGTTGCCCATCATCACGCCCACAAACAGCGTCATAATGTTGAGCGACTCGTCGTCCAACTGGTTGTTGATGTCGGTCAACGGGGGCCAGCCATAGAGATACATGAGTTTCTGCATAAGCGAGAGGACGTGGCCGTAGAACTGCGCGAGGTCGGTGGGGATGGTTCCCGCCATCCACCAGCCTCCCGGCAGACCCATCAGCGCCGAGGTGCCACACACCATAGTAAGGTGATAGCTGATGCACTGGTTGGCCAACTTGTCGATCTCTTTCTTGGTCAGCACCTTGGTAGGGCTGTCATTTAAGGCGGTCATCACCTCCATCGGGGTGCAGAATTTGCTCAGTTCCTTGTTCAGGAACTCGTCGCGGTCGACCTTCACAAAAGGCAACTTCACACTAGTGGCCAGCACCTTGTTCCACAAGGTCAGGCTCTGCGTGGTTTTTTCATTCGTTTCTTCACTCATTGTCTTTTTTGTTTTTTGTTGCGGCTGACCCGGGGCTTCGACAAGCTCAGCGACCGTGCGACAGACCTACAAGGTTAATAACCGTATTTTTCTTTCCATTTCTCGCGCAGGCTCTTGCGAAGCTCACGTTCGCGAGGGTTATCTTGTGGCATATACAAAACCGTGCCAGAAATTTCATCTGGCAGAAATTCTTGCTCCACGAAGTTACCAGCGAAGGCGTGGGCATACTTGTAACCGTCGTGATACCCCAGGTCTTTCATCAATTTCGTTGGTGCGTTGCGCAGGTGCAAGGGCACAGGCAGGTCGCCCGTCTCACGCAACAAGGCCTGCGCCGCGTCAATGGCGGCCACAGCGGCGTTGCTCTTGGGCGAAGCGGCCAGATAGGTGACCGTCTGCGAGAGGATGATACGACTCTCAGGCCATCCGATCTTGTTGACGGCGTCAAAACAAGCGTTGGCCAGCAACAAGGCATTGGGATTGGCGTTGCCGATGTCCTCGGAAGCGAGGATGAGCATACGGCGGGCAATGAACAACGGGTCCTCCCCTGCCTCGATCATTCGAGCAAGGTAATACAGCGCCGCATTGGGATCGCTGCCACGCATCGACTTGATGAAAGCCGAGATGATGTCGTAGTGCATCTCACCCTGCTTGTCGTATTTCACGAGATTGCTTTGAATACAGTTTGTCGTGAAATCATTGGTGACAACCAACTCCTCAGCGGTCTCGTCCAAGTCGTTCAACGAGGTGACAACCAATTCTATGGCATTCAATAACTTCCGTCCGTCACCACCGCTAATCTGCATCAAGGCCTGTGGCTCCTTGACGGTGATTTTCTTGCCAAAGTCGGATTCCAATGCCTTCACCGCCTTGCCCAAAAGGATTTCCAAATCCTCCTTCTCCAACGACTTGAGCACATAGACCTGACAACGTGACAGCAAGGGCGAGATGACCTCAAACGAAGGGTTCTCCGTCGTGGCGCCGATAAGGGTGACCAGGCCTTTCTCCACCGCACCCAGCAACGAGTCCTGCTGCGACTTGCTGAAACGGTGAATCTCGTCGATAAACAATATCGGCGGCTCGGGAGCCATCCTCGCCCGGTCGATGACCTCACGCACCTCCTTCACGCCACTACTGACCGCACTCAATTGGAAGAACTGCCTTTTGACCTGCTTGGAGATGATGAAGGCCAAAGTGGTCTTGCCCACGCCAGGCGGTCCCCAAAAGATCATGGAAGGCACACGGCCCGTCTCGATGGCGCGGCGCAACACGGCGTTCTCGCCGATGATATGCTTCTGACCAATGTAGTCGTCCAACGAGGTTGGCCGAAGGCGTTCCGCTAAGGGGATGGTGGATTGCATTGCTGAATAATTTTGTGCAAAGATAGCAAAAAAAACTTATTTTTGCGCCAAAAGTTACAATCCCTATGAAGACCATCAAGCACTTGATTCTCATCGCCCTAATAGCCCTGTTGGGACAATCGTGGGCCTGCACCAATTTCCTCATCACCAAAGGCGCCAGCGTCGACGGCTCCAACTTCATCAGCTACTGCGCCGACTCGCACATCCGCTATGGCGAGCTCTACTTCACACCTGCCGCCGACTGGCCCGAAGGCAGCATGCGTGTGTGCTACGACCGCGGCACCAACGCCCCGCGCGGCAGTGTGCCACAGCCGCCACATACCTATCAAGTGGTGGGTTATATCAACGAGAACCAAGTCGCCCTCGGAGAGACCACCTTTGGCGGTCGCGAAGAGTTGGTGGACCCCAACGGCATCGTCGACTACGGCAGTCTCATGTTCATCGCCCTCGAGCGCAGCACCTCGGCCCGAGACGCCATCAAGATCATGGCTGACTTGGTGGATGAATACGGCTACGGCTCTGACGGCGAGTCGTTCTCCATCAGCGACCCCAACGAGGTGTGGTATATGGAAATGATGCCCAAGGGCCCGGAGAAAGGCGCCGTATGGGTCGCCATCCGCATTCCCGACGGCTATGTGAGCGGTCACGCCAACGCCGCCCGCATCACCACCTTCCCCCTGCGCAACGGCAAGACCTCCATCACCGACAAGGACTGGAAGAAGCTATACAACAAAGACGTCGAGGTGATTTATAAGCACGATGTCATCGACTTCGCCCGTAGCAAAGGTTACTTCAGCGGCAAGGACAAGGACTTCGACTTCAGCGCCGCATACGCCCCTGTCGACTTCAGTGCCGCCCGTGTTTGCGACTTCCGCGTGTGGACCATGTTCAACAAGGTGTGCGACGGCATGGACGAATACTGGGACTATGTCACTGGCAAGGACTTAAACCACCGCATGCCGCTGTATGTCAAGCCCAACCGCAAAATCAGCCTCAGCGACATGATGGCCTTCCAGCGCGACCACTTCCAAGGCACCGAATTGGACAAGACACAAGACGTGGGCGCAGGTCCTTTCGGCTCGCCCTTCCGTTTCAACCCACTCTATTGGGAATACGAAGGCAAGCCTTACCTCAACGAGCGCAGCATCGAGGTGGTGCAGACAGGCTTCTCCTTCATCGCACAAAGCCGCTCATGGCTGCCCAACCCTATCGGTGGCATCATCTGGTTTGGCGTGGACGACACCAACTCCACCGTCTACACGCCCTTCTACTGCTCCATCAGCGAGGTGCCCGTCGAATACCGTGTGGGCAACGGCGACATGCTGACCTACAGCGACAACGCCGCCTTCTGGGTCTTCAACCGTTTGGCGCACTTCAAATACCTGTTCTACAGCCGCGTCATCGAAGACATCCAAGCCGTGCAGAACGAGCTGGAGAGCGGCTACCAGGAGCAGGTTAACTATGCTGACAACCAGGCCTTGACGCTCTATGCCCAAGACCCGAAATTGGCCATCGCCTACCTCACCGACTTCTCCAACCAAGCCGGACACAACACTGTGGCCACCTGGAAGGAGTTGGACAACTACCTACTGGTAAAGTACTTGGACAGCAATGTCAAGCAAGAGGAGAACGGCCAGTTCAAGCGCAATGGCCATGGCTATCCCGCCAAGCCGAAGCAACCTGGTTATCCCGATTCTTGGAAAAAGGCCGTGATCGAACAGACCGGAGACAGGTTCAGACGACCAGAATAAGAATTAGTACAGCATCCTCGCGCCAAGCCTTTCCAAGGGTTGATCGGGAAGGTCGGTCCATGTCTCGGTGGGTTCCACACTGTCGTCAACGACATTGGATGTGGTGGTCTTTTGTTTCTTAGTGAGATAATTGCAACTCACTGCCTCCTCTTCACCCGAGTAGCGCGAATACGCTCTCGTGTCGGAACCAATCAGGTAGAAATCGTCGTCTTGGAACCTGTAAAGATAACTATCTTGACCAGTCTGCGAACTGCCCGCAGAATAATAAACCTCAACGTCGAACTTCAAAACACCCTTCTCTGTGATTTCCGGCTCCACCGTAATAAAAGAAAATTCATCCTCGGCTCCAGGAATCGTGTTGGGATATTCCTTGAAGAGTGAATACTTTTCGCCATTTTGTCCGAAATAAATGGCCAAAACAGGCTCGTTGAAGTTGTATTCATAGCCGTCGTCACGGATCATCATGTTCTCTGGATTACGTGGAGTCGCACAAATGACCAAATCCTGGATACCGTCATTGTTGAGATCGCCCTGCTGGAAGCAGACCGTGTCGCAATTGTTCGGAAAAGCCTCTTGGGCAGTGGCTTGGGGCTTGAAAAGTATTGTTTCCACGTCTATTTGACCCTCCGTGTTGTCATCGACTACAACATTGTCGGATTTGTTTTGGCTGTTGTTGTTTCCACCACACGAACACAGCGCAAGCGCGACGGCGGAGAAAATGATGCATAGTTTTTTCATATTGATGTTTGTTTTTGATTAGAGTGAACTTATGAGACACGAATTCGTCATTCGCCAAGGAGTTGCTTGATTTCGCTCATGTCGCCAAAATGGAATTCCTCGAAGACCTTGGGAGAACAACTGGGGAAGTCAACGGTGATTGGAGACTCGCCCTCCATCCATTCTGTCTTTTTACCATTTACAAAATCAATGGATTGATGCTTCAATCCGCCATTGGGCAATTTATGATCCAGCCACAACTCGACAAGACGATAATAACCATAACCGTTGTCACGGAACCCATAGGCTATTGAAGATTCCGAACTCGCATTTACCATCAAGTTACTTTCTTCAATATAGGCATCCGTTTTGGTGTTTTTGTCGCAGCGCTTTCCTAGGAACATCATACGGTAGGTATCATCGTCCCTGTAATAAACGGCAAAAGTCGCATTAAGCGCATTGACAACCAAGTCGAGGTCGCCATCACCATCGAGATCGCCCTCCTCATAGGTGGGGTGGTATTCTTTCGGGCAAAGATCTTCTTTGGTGCTTCCTGAATATTCAAAGATATCCAATCCGTCGTCTTCGACATACTCGTCAAACAAGCAAACCTCATCGCCGATGCTGAAATCAGACAGTTTCTTCAGCGGCAGGTCTTTCAATTCATAGGTGTCGGTTCTGTGATGGTAGATCTCGGTATCCATTTCATGCCAATCCACATCCACCACCGCTTTCTTGTTGAGCAAGTCATAATGGACGGTGTTGTCATCGTCAACACCAAAAGCCGAGGAATAGTCCGTAAGATAAAAGTCGTTGTCCATAAACTTCATAACGTAAGTCTGGATAGTTTCATCGTCGGTAGCGTACACCTCCTCGACGACCAGATTTCCATCTTTGTCGATAGAGAGAGATTGCCAGTCAGAAAAGAAATCATCAGGACGAGTGTTGACTGCATATTTATTAAATAAGGCATACTCGCCTTTAGAATCGCCGAAATAGATCCTCAGTCCCTCGCCCTTCACGGGTTCTATTTCCTCGTTGCGGAACACTTCTTTTTTTGCGACGACAGCGACATCCTCGATGCCATCTTTGTTTAAATCGCCCTTCGCATAAAGGACGCTTTCATCGGATGGGACAATTTTCTCGAAAGCATAGGTCTGCACCGACTCTTCGGCTTGAGCGACAGGTTGTTGCGTCTCGTTTTGCGTCTGATTGTTGTTTCCGCCGCATGAATACAGCGCAAAGGCTAAAGCGGCAAAGATGAGATACGAATTCTTCATTTTTTAAGGAGTTTTTTCGATTTCAAGCAGCAAAAATAAAACAACCGAATCTATTCTCCAAATCATTTTGAAGATTCATAATGGCATTACCTTACTAATCTTGAGTGAAAAACGCTTTGACTTCCTCTTCGTTCATATTACGGAAGCCATATTCGCGAGCCGCCACTCCGTCTTCCAGAAAAACAATGACGGGTAGATTCCCGTCGACGGCCTTCAGCAGGCGCTCCACATCGGGATAAATCACATCGCGATAGCGCTCCGACTCCGATTGCTCGTAGAACCTTGTGACGCCTTCTTCATTGCCCAAAAAGAGATAAGTGATGTTTTCTTCCGGGAAATCATAGAATTGCTGCATCAACGATAGCTTTCGCGCCGCCATTTGGCAGTATTCACAGCCCGTGGAGAAAAAACAGACCACCTGCTTGCTTTCACGGAGATTCAAGCTGTCCAAAGGAGCGTCGTCAAGCATCGTGTCGAAGAGTTCCGTTTGCAGATTGTGGTCGGGATCGTAATTCGAGGTATAGTTGTCCGGCGGTGAGATAATGAAGACGCCAACAACCGATACCATTACAATGAGGCAAAGAAGCAGCCATCTGAACGGAGTCTTCCAACTCTCCATCTTAAAGATGGGCAGGAGCAGCAGGAGCAGCACCCCGTTTTTGATGAGACTTCGTTGGGGGTCGAGTTGGAGGAAGTCGCCGAAACAATGGCAACTGTCGGTGCGACCTACGGCTAGGGCATATATTAATAATAAGGTATAGCCTGCCAGCATGGCCATACTCCCCCACCAATACAGCTTATGCAAGGTATGGGAGACCAGCCCGACGCCCAGCACCAGCTCAAGGATGATGGCCAAACGGGCCACGATAAACGAGAAATTAAGGCTAAAGAAATGATAACTATAGATGTAAACCTCGAAGCGGTCCATGTCGAACAGCTTCAGAACGGCCGACACGATGAACACGAGGCCCAAGAGGACCTTCAAGGCCGATTTGCCGAACGAGCGGGACGACTCCACGCTTAAGGTTTGTTGTTATGGTTGTTGAACAGGTTCTCCCACCAACTGGGATTCTCGCCCGTCACCTCATACTCCGAAACCTCGGTGCAAATCACCTGGCCCCATCCCACAATCTCCTTCGACTTGTCGGAACAGGAGGTGCCGTCCTCGGTGGTGTAATAGTCCTCGCCCAAATTCACCACCTCTTCGTTTTGGATAGTGGTGCAGCGGCAGTAGCGCGTCTTCTTGCATGACGGCAAGACTAAAACCGCCAAGGCGAGTGCAATGATCACAAACTTTTTCATCTTCATCGGTTTTTCAGCGCAAAAGTACAATTTTTTGCCTTATCATTGATAAAACGCGAAAAAATAAGTAATATTGCAGGGTTATTTTGAATCCAGCTTTTACAGCCATATAACTACAACTAAAAATAATCAACATGAAAAAAGCCTTACTTATCACCATCATCATGGCAGCGATGGGCAACCTCTTTGCCCAACATTGCGCCGTTAAGACCACGACCATACCCAACAAGGGTACCGTCGTTGAGTACGGAGTCAACGACCCAACAGCCGACAGGGCTATGACCGACGACCCCACCATCCTCTGGCAGAAATACGAAAGTGGTGCCACGCCCGACGACATTTTCTACATCGAATCCACAGGCGACTACCTCGTGTATTACGGCCTGAACGACAAGCGCCTCAGCCTCTTCGACTCACAAGGCGCCGTGAAATGGGAGAAGCCCATCTCTTCAGGTGGCCGTGCCGCCATATCGTCTTTGGGCAACACCATTGCCTATTCCGACAACAACGAGCTTTATGTGGTCAACATAGAAGGCACGGAGGTCTTCCACGAAACCTTTGCCTACCCTGTTTCACATTTCAAGCTCACCTCCGAAGGCACAAGAATCTATGTCTCCTATGGCCGCTACGAAGACAACTACTACGCCATCGCTTGCTACAACATTTCCAACAACAAGAGCGACCCAGAGTGGCTCATCGGTGACCTCACCGTCAACCCCGTAGGCATCAGTCTCTCGAAAGACAATTCCCGCCTCGTGGTCGCCTTCGCGCAAGGCTACAAACAGATTTGGGTCATCGACCCGCTGACGGGCGACATCCTTCAGAACGACCTCTATTATTACGACAACTCCCCCAGCCAAGACCCTGCCTTGAGTGCCAACGGCGACTACCTCGCCTACGCCGACTTCAGCGGCATGGCCTATCTCTACCATTGGAACGGCGAGCGTTACGAAAGCGTGTGGACCGCTAGCATTGCCGGCCCTGGCGCCACCTCCACCTGGGGATGCGCCAACGCCATCTCCGACGACGGCAGCCTCATCGCCATCGGCACCCTCGACTTCGTCAACACCAGCTATGGCTACGACGGCTGCTGCTACCTCTTCAACAACTACTCCAACGAGCCCATCTGGACCTATACGGGCTGTGGCGACGAGGTGACCCAAGCCGCCATGAGCGACGACGGCAGCATCATCGGCTTCGTCACCTGGGGCCCCATCGACCACTCCACGCCCGACTTCTACCTCTTCCGCAAACAGAGCGGCACCCCGATCGCCGAGATCAACACGCCTGGCTCGATGGAGCACATCGACATCTCATCCACCGGGCTATATACCATCATTGGCGGCAAGGCCGTCCACTGCCGTGAGATGGGTAGCGGCAGCCGTGTCTACGCCATCCAATGCCTCACCGATGACATGGGTACGCTGAACGGCACCGTCAATCTCATCGGCAACGACAACAACGGCGGCGTCAGCGTCAGCATCAACGAGTTGGAAGACTATTTCGAGATGACGGCCGAAGATGGCAGCTTCACCCTACGTGCCATACCAGAAGGACATTATTCGCTCACCGCAAGAATCCCTGGCTACCTTACGCAAAACGTTGAGTTTGACATCATTGGAGGACAAACCACCACACTCGAAATCGAGATGGAAGCCGTCGGCACACCCATCTCCGACCTCTACGCATCGCAAGGCGCTTATGATTATGTGGAGCTGACTTGGAGCGAGCAAGATGGCGCCACTGGCTACAACATCTACCGCAAAAATACCCTCAACGCACCCTTCGGCGAGCCCATGGCCACCATCGGCACAGGCGAAGGCTATTTTGAGGACCACACCGCCATCCCGACGCAACAATACTATTATACCGTCACGGCACAGCTCGACGAGGAGTTGCAGACCCCCTACTCCAACATCTGCCTCGGCTATGCCACCACGGCCTACATCACCCACACCATCGACGTCTATGACGGCACCGCCCCCACCATCGACGGCATCATGAGCGAAGGCGAATGGAACGACGCCTTCCGCGTCGACGTGAGCAACTACCTCCTGCCCGTCGAGATGGGTAGCGTCACCTTACACCTCAAGATGGATGACAACTACCTCTACGTCTGCTCCGAGAACCGGATGGACTCCGAGTGGACCAACAACGACGGCGTGGCCCTCTACATCGACGACAACAACGATGGCACCTACCCGCCACAAGGCGACGACAGCGAAGGCAACTACTGGATGTATTACGGCGACCCCAACACCGTGCGCTACCGTCCCATCTACGAGACGGGCGGCGTGGGCACCACGATCAACCTGCCCGAGGAAATCATCGCCTGCGACATGGGCCAAGGCTACGAGACCATCGAGTTCGCCCTGCCCTTGGGTAACGACGAGAATTGGAAAATCAATACTGACAACGGCAACAGCGGCCTCTACCTCTTCGTGCGCGATGCCGCCACCGCCACCATGTTCGGCAAGTGGCCTTCAGAGAACAACGAGACCTTCGCCCCGACCTACTACGGTGTGATGAACTACCACGTAGAGAATGCCGTGCCCGAGCCACCCACCAACCTCCGCATCGACGAGCAGGTGAACGCGCTCGGCGTCTATACGCCCATCATGTGGGACATGCCCGTGATGAACGACTTCGACCACTTCAACCTCTATTTCGTGGACTACCCGAACCAGCATGAAGAGGTGTTCGGCACCCAGTATATTTTTGAAGTGGACGACGAGGAGGAAGTGAGCATCTACGTGACCACCGTCGACCAGGCGGGACAAGAGTCCGTGCCTTCGGAGACCCTGACCTTCCGCCCCGGCAGCGAAGGAGTGGTTGAGACGAGCCAACCGACACTCGGCCTCTACCCCAACCCCGTCAAGAACGCACTTCACCTCAGCGCCGACTTGCAAGGTCGCACCGAGGTGAAACTCTTCGACATGAACGGCCGTACCGTGAAGCACTTCGTCGCCAACAGCCTCAACAATATGCGCATCAACGTGAGCGACCTGCCAAGCGGCGTGTACTTCATCCGCGTGAGCAATGAGACAAATACAGTTGTGGGCAAGTTTGTGGTGGAATAAAGACAAAGACAATCATGTACTAAAGCACCGTCAAACTTTGGCGGTGCTTTTTGCATCTTTGCAAGCGTGGACAGCCTGATGTGGTCACACTGCGGAGTTCAAAATATAAAAAATAAAGAAAACCAGATTTTTTTTCTAACAGCCTGTTTCTGTTTAAATAAACTTTACTATTTTTGCAGTGTCGTTGCGGATTTTCCAAGAATATCCGCAATTACGTTGCGGATTTTTCAAGAATATCCGCAGTTAATTTGAGAAAATTCAAGTTTGTTATGTATCATAGAATATTTGACATAGAGAACCGCTTGGATGAAGCCATGTTCTTGTTTGGTGGCCGTCAGGTGGGCAAGTCCACATTGCTAAAAGAACGCTTTCCAAACGCCGTTTACATTGACCTCCTGAATTCTGAACTAAGAAATCGTTTCCAACAACACCCCGAGGAGTTTCGGGAAAGTTTGCTTCGCTATCCATCGGAGACGTTGGTCATCGTGGACGAAATCCAGAAAGTACCCGACCTGTTGGACGAAGTCCACTGGCTGATGGTAAACAAGGGCCTTTTCTTTGTCCTTAGCGGATCCAGCGCACGCAAGTTGAAAAAAAGCGGCGCAAACAACCTCGGTGGTCGGGCCATACCAGAGACGCTGTTTCCTTTGGTTAGTGCGGAAATACCTGATTACGACCTTGACCGTGCCATACAGAACGGCATGATTCCTCGGCATTATATGGTCGCCAATGCCCGCAACCGACTCAAATCCTATATAGAACTTTACCTGAAGGAAGAAATCATCGAGGAAGCCGCCGTGCAGAAAGTGGACGACTTTATCCGTTTTTTGGAAGTGGCCGCCATCTCGGACGGCGAAATGCTGAATTATGAGAATGTGGCCACCGATTGCGGTGTTTCGGCCAACACGGTCAAAGCCTATTACCAGATACTTTGTGATACGTTGTTGGGCTTTGAAGTGCCGGCTTACCGAAAAGTCATCAAGCGGAAACTCACCAAGGCTTCCAGATTCTATTTCTTTGACGTGGGCATTGCCAACTATCTGACAGGTCGCCACCATCTTGCCCCCAAGACACCCGAATATGGACACGCCTTCGAACATCTTGTGATGCAAGAGATCGTGGCTTATCTGGGCTACAAAGACAGCGAAGAAAAATTGACTTATTGGCGCACCTACGACGACATTGAGGTGGATGCCGTCATCGGTGATGCCCGAGTGGCAATCGAAATCAAATCGGCCGACTCGATTCAAACCAATCACAAGAAAGGTTTGGTCGAATTTGCCAAGGAGCATCCGAATGTAAAGCAGGTTCTTGTGTCGCGTGACAGAATTAGCCGTCGCAGCGAAGAAATCGATTTGTACTATGTGACCGATTTCTTCAAGGCGTTATGGAATGACGATATTATTTGATTGAATAAAGCCAAAGACACTCATGTACTAAAGCACCGCCAAACTTTGGCGGTGCTTTTTGTATTACATCGTTTTTTTCTATTTTTGCAAGCGTGAAAACAAAGAGTTTGGTCATAGGAATAGTGATGGGCATAGCCTTTGCTGCCTGCTCACCCTCGGTTAAGGTCGTTGAGCCTGTCGAAACGCCGACTGCAGAATTGTCATCCATCGACAGCCTGATGTGGCGGCAGCCCGACAGTGCCTTGGCACAGTTGCAGAGGTTTGCGATAAGCCCAGCAGCCGACAGCCTTGATGAGTTTAATGGGCATTACTGCCAAATGCTGGTTTCGGAATTGTTGTATAAGAACGATTGGAAGCAAAGTAACCGTGGAGAGCTGCTGAAGGCGGTGGAGTTTTTCGATTCGATTGTGGATTTGTATGGAATGGACGCACAGAAACGGAATGCATTTTTGGATGCGAGGGCACATTATATTAATGGTGTAGGGTATTATGAGCGCGATAGCGTGGTGGAGGCTTGCGCGGAATACTTGATGGCATTGGAGGTGATGGAAAGCCATTTTGAAGAGAAGGAATTGGTGGAGCATAAGGCGCGATTCTTGGCCTATACCTACAACCGGCTAGGAGACTTGTTTTCAGAACAGTTTATGATGGAATCTTCCATCACTTGCTATGAGAATGCGCTTGTATACTGCAAAATATCGCCTACTTCGCCCACTGGCGTTTCCAACATCCTGTATCGAATAGGCAAACAATATGACAAGAATAATGAGATAGAAAACGCGAGTTTGTATTATGGTCAGGCTTTAGAGAACATGGCGGCAACTGATAATTTAGTTTATAGAAATATCGTTGCAAGTAAGGCACTTTGTGACTATGAAATGGAGGGGAATGCAAAACAAGCTTTGGAAGAACTCAACCACGCTCTTTTTCAAGCGAAGACAGAAAATGAACGACTAAACCGATTTTTAACCATTGGAGGGGTTTATTTTTTAGAGGGCAATTACGATTCTGCATTATTCTATTTGGAACCCGTGTTTGAAGATAATGAAACAGGGCTACAAGCCCAAGCAGCAGGTTATTTGCGTATCATTTATGACAGTATAGGGAACAAGGAACAATCCGATGCATATATGCGGTTTCTGACTAACCATAAAAAACCCGAGGGGGAGAACAAGGCTTTGGTCTCGACACTCGAGGATATGTATAAGAACTATTCGAATCACAAATTAGAGAAACAAGCTGAAGCTGAACGAAAAATAGCCGAGAAGCGAGTGATGAATACTATTATCCCTATTGCTATCGCAGTTGCTTTGGCTATTTTCTGTGTATTGATATTGAGGAGCAGAAAGCTGCTGAAGAATCAGAAAGAGGAATCGGATAGGGAATTTGGCGAGGCCGAAAAAGAGCACGAAAAAGAGCTGAGGCTATGGCAAACCGAGGCCGACAGAACGTTGGAAGAAATGGAGAAGAAATATGAGGAAGAGCTAGAACAGTTGAAAGCTGAGACAAAACAACACTTAGATGAGGCGGAAAAGAAACACCTGCAATGGATGGCGGACGCAGAGGAACGTCATTCGAAAGAATTAAGAGTTCAGAAAGATCGGTCGGAAAAGGAGTTAGAAAAGACAAAGACCCGGCATAAAGAGGAATTGGAAGCGGAGCGGTTAGCATACGAGAAGGAACAGGACACCTTAAGACAGAACCTAATGGAAAGAGTGGCGCAAGTGCGTGCATTAGAAGAAGCATTGAACATACAGCGCGAAGAGGCCAAGCTGCGACGCATGGCCTTTCTGAAAGAGCCAATATGCCAATCCATACAAAACAAGTTGAGTGGCAAGAACATCACTACCCGAGAAAATGCATACGAGCTTGGCATTGCCCTCAAGGACGAAGACTTCGAACAACTCAGAGAGGCTGTGGAAAAGCATTATAATGGTTTTGACCATGTGCTGCTGAGCCAATGCCCAGGATTGAAGCATGGGCATTTGGCGTTATGCCATTTGTACTTGTTGGGAATCAACGAAAGCGAAATAGCGGTGTTGAAGAACGTGTCGTATTCGGCCATCAAGAAGCAAAACGAGAGCCTTCAGGAAAAGCTTGGGGTGGAAGAAAACGTGGCAAAGTATGTGATGAGGGTGGCAGAAGGGCTTGTCGGACATGCTCATAATGAATTGAAACTGGATTTACTGCATGGAAGTCAAGGATCTTCACAGAAAAGTTCACAGAAAAATTCACAGAAAATTGTGAATTTGATTAAGGAGAGGCCAGAAATAACCACCACTGAAATGGCAGAGATTATCGGCCTTACGAGGCGGTCTATTGTAAACATCACCAATAGGTTACAGGAAGATGGTGTTATACGCCGTGTTGGGCCTGACAAGGGCGGGCGTTGGGAAGTGATAGATTGACTATCTTTTCTTTGAACTAAATTATAGAGTGGTGATGAAAAAAGTGGAGAAAACAGACTGTTTTCTCCTTTATTTGTTTTGTATCTTGTTGATTATCAATATTTACCCACCCCTATGGATTATTTCCAAAATTACTCCAGCAATGTATCATACCTTCATTTTTGCAATAACCTACTTTTGTTGGCGAAAGCCTAAGCTGAAAATTGTCAACATTATTAACCTCAAAAAGTAAAAAGCTATGTTAAAAATTAAAGAAACCATTTTGACACTCTGTTTGATCCTTTCTGGAGCGTTATGCTATGCCAATGGTGCAATTGGAAAAGGAGATGAAAAAGACGGACATCCAGTGCCAATAGAATTAAAGGAAAGTACAGGATGTGGTAGTTCGGACAAGAGTAGTTCCATCAATTCTATTATTAATGGCAATATGCTCGCTGTGGTTTTTTGTGAAAACCTTGGGCAAGTCTCTATTGAGGTTGCCACCTCTGATGGCGCCACGGTCGAATGTACTTCTGTACTTACACCAAATGGACTACAACTCTACATCCCCAACGCAGGGGATTACATTGTCACCTTTACACTCTCCAACGGGGACGTGTATGCTGGTGAGTTTACGGTATCGGATTAATGAGAAAACCTATATGCCATGAAAGGGAAGAACAAATTCATCAGGTGAAACCTCCATAGAGGGGCTATAAATAAAATAAGGTGCTTGGAGACACTGCTTTTGTGGAAGATTGCCTTATCTCACAAGCACCCGAAGCAAAACGAGAAAACCTGAACGCGTAGGGCTTACGCCCTTGGCGTGTCTTTATACCCGTTTTTGCGTGGCAAAAATAGAGATTTCTACGAAACAATACAAAACCAATAATTTAAATAAAAACACCATGAAAAGAATACATAAAATATCAGCAATCATCATCGCTTTGCTTGGCATAAGTTTGCATTGCCAAGCCCAACAAACTGGGACAGTGTCTTTTGGCTATGATGACAACGGGAACCGGACATCACAGTCATACGAATCAAAACAAGGAGGGAAAGTCCGGCAAGAAGAACCCACCAAGACGACATCAACCATCCTTGATTTCCATGGCGACATGCGGGTGAGCCTTTACCCAAATCCAGCGAAGGACAAGTTGACTTTAACCATACAGAATAAACCAGACGAACTTTCCTTGGTTTTCAAGGTTACCACCATATCTGGGACCGTTTTATATGAAACGCCTCTTATGGATAACACGCTCTCTTTCGACATGTCGGTATTGCCATCTGGAATCTATATGTTTCAACTGATTGGAGGAGACAGGAAGCATATTTGGAAAGTTATTAAAGAATAAATAAAAGTATAACGACAAAATGCAAGAATCATGAAAAAACTAATATACACATTATCATTATTGATAATATTGCCTGGACTATGGGCACAACAAGTTAATGAAATCCAACCTCCTGCTGAAGACGAAGTCGTGGTTGGGGCTATCGGCGGAACCGTTGACGTTTCAGCACTTGGAGGTGCGGTCTATTCCATTCCGATCCAAGTGCCGGAAGGCATGGGTGGCATACAGCCCAATCTGTCGATAGTATACAACAGCCAAAGCGGTAACGGTCTACTTGGCTGGGGCTGGAATCTTGGCGGCCTTTCGGCCATTACCCGTGTGGGGCAAACGAACTATCACGATGGCAAGGTGACGGGGGTCTCGCTTGATTACCATGACCGTTTTGCCTTAGACGGCCAAAGGCTCATGGTTCTTGACGGTGCGACCTACGGCTCGAACAATGCTGAATATAGGACGGAGGTGGATGGGATGAGCAAAATTGTTTCGTACAGTGATAACAGTTTTAATGGACCAACATTTTTTAAAGTATTCACGACTGAAGGCTTGATTATGGAGTATGGCAATGCTGAGAATGCAAGAGTCGTTCATAACAATGGCGTTGATTCACCGACAGTGGTGATATGGTTACTGAACAGGGTTGAAGACCGGGATGGGAATTATATGGTTTACAACTATTTAATTGATCATAATAATCACAATTATAAATTAGACAATATTCAATATTGCGCCAACTCTAATGTGACGGATGTTAATGAATCCGATCGGGGGACAAAATACGGTATAGATTTTTGCTATGATGAAAGGTCGGATGTGGAATCAAACTTTATAGGCGAGTTTGCAATCAAGTACCCTTGGCGCTTGAAGGAATTATTTGTATATCATTGGTCAACCTACAATGACACTCCCCTTGCGAAATATAGTTTCAGCTATTTTGACAATAGTCAATTACAATTAGAAGATCCTCAAGAACTGTTTTATTACTCTTTACTTGATTCGATAAGTCTTGAATGTAATGGGAAAAAACTAAAAAGTACGGCAATTGAAAGAAAAGATTATCCCATAATAACCAACAACATGCAGAGAAACAATAATGTCATTGATGAATTATGTTATTTCTATTTGACAAGAGTTACAGGAGCGGCACCCGATTTAGTAAAATTTGTCGGAGATTTCAATGGTGATGGGCTATCGGATTATTTTGTTACTTATCCTGTAGAAGGATTATACAGAGGTGTCTATTATCTCAACCAAGGTCACACCAAGAATGATGACAATCCTGGAAATATTCAATTCTATGGTGATATATACGATGCCAATAATATAAGCGGAGATTGGGTATATGTGTGCGATTTTGACGGTGACGGATTAGATGATATCGTAACCCTTCGCTATTGGAATAATAGTGGTGATCTTTTTAGTAAATATGTTGTAGTTGAGGCATACAAGAGCTTAGTTAATAATGGGGTTTTCCATTACCAAAAAATGTATTTTGAAACAGAAGAAGACACAAATTCTTATTACTCCTCAAAAATCAACAGAGATGAGAAAGTATCATTGCTGTTAGGTGATTTTGTTGGAAGAGGCCATCATGATTTTATTCTCCAATGTCCTAAACGATTAGGACAATATCCCAATGCAGTTTATTTTAGTATAAAAAACGGTTATACTATTAAGGTGACAGAATCTGAAGTGGCCATGTGTGGTAAGAATTTTTCGAGTGGTGATTTTGACGGTGACGGCCTTTCGGAAGTTTATTATTACTCGACCTATAATCCAACTAATAATGGGAGAATTGTAAAATTTTATGTCACTGGAGATGGCACATATTCATATTTCGAGAAAGCCATTAATGTTCCTATAACTGACGAGGATAAAATATTCCAGGGTGATTTTAATGGCGATGGATGTACAGATTTATTGTGCTATAACCGAAACACTAAACAATGGTTGGCTTATTTATTTGGAGGGCCTAATAGTGATGGTGTATACCAGTCATATGATTTGACGCTTTTCCTAGATAATTACAATGCAGGTCAAGATCCAGGTGAATATGGTTTTTCAATTGAAGGCAGGACTAATGGCGAGAACGACCGATATTATGTGGAAATTGCCGATATGAATGGTGATGGGAAATCAGATATGCTTATTAGGAATGGAGACCATTTTCATATTCTCTATGCTCCAATACTTATAAGATTCGGGAACGCTGAGTTTTATCATCGTAGGTCATGCGCTTCTTCTGCTATAAGTTTTGGAGGAGATCCTTCGTATGCAATCTGTTCAGGCAACTTTTTAGGTCAAGAAAATGCGTCATTGCTTCATGGTTCCTATTTGCATTCAAGACCACAGCAGTCAATTTATTACAATGTCAGCAAAATCACCGACGGTATGGGTAACCGAGTTTCATTCGACTACAACTACCTAGTTCATAATCCGATGAAATCCGATAACAATTATACTGTTGACAATATCGGGCAAAACCTTGAGTTTGAGCTGTACACCACCCCACTGCCCACAAAAGCAGTTAGAACTATATGTTCACACAATATCAATTTACCCACACAAGCCCAAACGGTTGACTCACTCTCATACTCCAATCTCATCGTGCATAGAAAAGGAAAAGGGGTTTTAGGTTTCGGAGGCACCACACGCGACAAATGGTTAGTCATTCCAACTAGTAAAGATTCACAATGGGAAAAGCATCAAAGCAGAATCGAGCGATTGTTCGATTATCTAGCAATGAAAGAGCACCGTTCCCTCGTACTCAATTCTGAGAGTATTTATAAATATAGTGATGACGGGGAGGAAGTCAAAACTCTATCCACCAATTATCGCTATCTCAAAGGTTTATGCGAACGAGACATGAACAGCCTTGGAATCAAAGTTTTTACCCCATTAACTGTTGGAGTGATAACAGACGAATATGAGTTGCTTGGCGAGAGAAGCCATTTGCGTAGGCGTATTACAGAAAACGAACATGACGGGCAGTCACTAGCAAATGGAACTATTGTATATTCTAATATTGTCCGAGTTAAGGAGACACACCAAGGAACCGATTCTGGACAGCCGGCTTTAGTGGCAAATTGCGAGTTCCGAACCACCACTCGTACTGAGTATGAAACAATACTCAATAGTAGCAACCTTTGGGTGCCAAACCGTCCGCATAGTGTTTTCACGAGTTCAACCAGAAGCACCTTGGGTTATACAGATTCAAAACTGCTTACGGTCTATTCGTACGACAACGACAAACCATATCTGCCTAAATTTGTCAACACTTATCCGTCGGGCATGGAAGATAATACCGATCCTTTGGCAATGACTGCATATTACACATATTACTCCACAGGCCGCTTGAAAGATGAAAGCCATTATCCTGTAGTTGGAAGGTCGGAAGACGGTTTTAAGACCATGTATGAATACTCGCTCGACCATCGCTTTTTGACGAAGAAAACAGAGGAATATGACCTTACGCATACAAACGACTATGAAACGCATTACGACTACGATAACGTGTATGGCAACTTGATAACCACGACAGACTGTAACGGCTATTCCACATATTACGAAAACACAGACCACCTTGGATTAACGGTGCGGAGCTACAAGCGCAACAACGACGTGAACCAAAGCCGCATACCCGGAACGGAGACAGTATCTGCTCTTCGCTGGCTAGCAGGTAGCGACTATCAAATGTATTGCGAAGGCCTAAGTGACGCATCCTTCTTCTCTTGGAAGAAAAGCTCAGGCACCTCAGAGACACTTACCATCCACGATGCCTTAGGCCGTGAATTGCGGACCGTATCGCATGGTTTACCTGAAAACGGAATCGACAAGATTATCTATCAAGACACACAATACGATAATTGGGGTCGTTTGTATAAAGTTAGTGAACCATATTTTAAAGGGACGTCTTTGGCGCAACAAAAATGGACGACTTATTCCTATGGTGATTTTGACCGCATAGATGTCTTATACAACCCTTCCTATACTCTTGGGGGACAAACCATTGAGCCATATACTCAATATGATTATGATGGACTGACCACTACCATTACCACAGGAGTGGACAATAATGCACTGACTCATGTTACCAGAACTACGCTAAACGCCATGGGTTGGGTCGAAAGCAACGTAGAAGTAATAGATGAAAATGGTACTGAAAACGAGACGACATACGGTTACAATGCCAATGGCAGCTTGGCATGGACAAAAGTGAACAATGCCGAGGCCACCATTGTTTCCATAGTATACGACAACGCAGGCAACCGCATTAGGATCACTGATCCAAATTACGGACAGGTGAACAGCCAATACAACGCTTTGGGGCAACTGATTCACACTATTTCACCCAAAGAGGACATAACAGATTATGAGTATGACAACTTGGGGCGCATAAAACGCCGCATCGAGACCGACAACAACAATGTGAATCAACCTGATAGAATAACAGTTTGGAATTACTCAGAAACAGCAGGGAGCAAAGGCCTCCTATTAAACATTACATTACGAGAGGGTGAATCAGAGAAACAGACTGTTGCATACAATTACGATGGCCAACATTACAACCGTTTGGCTTCAACAACGGAAACTCTTCTTGGCACACCTTATACGACAGCGTATTCCTATGACGACCAAAGTGGATTCCCGCTTCGTGTCAAGGAAGTGACCTATCCCAGCGGCTACACGATTGAGAAAGGTTATGATGCCACCACAGGAGACGTAACCGAAATACATCATAACAACCAACTGTTGTGGAAAACCCATGAAGTCAATGCACTAGGCCAAATCACCCATTATGAAATGGGCAATGGCGTGCATTCCTACTATCAATACGATGATAGGCACTTGCTTTCAGCACAACAAGCCAGTAAAAATGGAAACACCATACAGAATTTTGGTTACAGTTACGATATTTTTGGTAATTTAGCGGCACGAACGGAAGACAAATTCGCCATGCCGAATACCGAGACCTTCACATACGACCATCTGAACCGCCTGACGACCGTCACCCTGAACGGATCGGTAAGTAGCGACATAGCCTATGACGCTTTTGGACGAATCCTTTCGAAAGAGGCCGATGGACAGACGGTGTTCAGCGGTGCGCAATACAACACTTACGACCAATACAACAACCTTAAACCACATGCCATCAGTTCAGCGACCATGGCCGAGAACCCAATTACCTATCCGTCGTTGGATATTTCCTACACTATGTTCGACAAAGTGAATTGTTTGAAACAATACGATGATAATGAAAATCTACTAAGCCAAGTCGGATACCAATACGGCTACGACCACGAACGCATCCAAATGAGCCATGGCAACACATACGAGAAGTTGTATTTGGGCAATTGTGAGTTGATCACCCAAAACGGAAACACGCAATGGAACACTTTCATCAGCGGCCCTCTTGGCGTGTTTGCGGCCGTGACGAACAATGGCACAACAGAATCGCTGCGTTACATCTACAAAGACCACTTGGGCAGTTGGACCACCATCACCGATGATGCGGGGACGATATTGCAGGAAATGAGCTTTGATGCTTGGGGCAATATCCGAATACCTGGCTTGTGGACGAACGGGTCTTATAGCGGATTGATTTTGTATGACCGTGGTTTCACCGGACACGAGCATCTTTTCATCTTCGGCTTGATCAATATGAACGGAAGAATGTACGACCCTGTGATGAGTTCGTTCCTTTCCGTAGACAACTACGTGCAGCGCCCCGACTTCTCGCAGAGCTTCAATAGGTATGCTTATTGCTTGAACAATCCGTTGAGGTATGTGGATCCGAGCGGGGAGTTCCTCACGTGGAGTATCAACCAATATGGATTCAGCATAGGCCTGAATTTCACTCCAGCGGGTTATCCTTTAGGTTTTGGCTTGAATGTGAGTTGGGCCAATGGTGGGTCTGTTGGCGTATATGGCGAGGTCGCCTATCGAGTTGGAGGAACGGGCTTGGGAACAGGCGTTGGGGTACAGGCGAGTTACGACTACGACTTTGTATCGGGCGGATCTTTCACCACTTCTGGCTTTGGGTTCGCGTCGTATGGTTGTTTCTCAGCGGGCGGATCCGGAAACTATTCATACAGTTTCGCAAACCAATCAGGAACTTATGGATGGGGAGTGAACGCTGGTGTAGGTTATGGCCGAAGCGACGGCAATCTTGGAGGCGGCCTTTCGATTGGTTACGGTTCGGGAGGATTGACATTCGGGGCAAACGGATACTACAACAGGATGCAGAAATCGAGCACAAAGGTTCTTTCTACAGCCATAGTTGAAGGAAGTGACGGTTTGTTGCCAATTGGGCAAGAAAGTGACCACGGTTGCCTTGAGGCTGTTTATCAATGGATTGCTGAAACTTATGGCTTGGAATTGTCTGCTGAAAAAAAAGCGCAAATTGCCGCCTGTATCGTTCAAGATAAAGATGGAAATTGGTTTTTACATAGTGGAAACGTTTTTATGGATGTTATTAAAAGCGGCCATAAACCTTTCGTACAAGAAGGTTATCCTACTGACATGATGGGAATAATATACGATGAAATAGAAAAAGGCAGTCGTGTAGTGGTAAATCTTGCTCCAAGGGAAGAAAGAATCGGTGCTCATGTTTATTCAATAGACGATGGACATTCTATTGGAATTCAAAGCGTGTCGAAGATGCAGAAAACAAATATTTGGGGCAATACGTCATCATATTATTCTGTGAGGGTCATGGATCCTGGCATGAATGGTAATAATGGAGGTTATAAATATATCTCACCAGATTATATCAAGTCATCTCAAAACATGTCGATTTTTTATAGGATTCGATAACAAAAAGATTTGAAGATGAAGAAACATGTTTTAATCATAGGAATTGTATTCTTGGCTACAATAGGTTTGGCTCAAGAAGCGGGAAGAGTAAAAACTTGTTTAACCTATGACATTAGCGGAAAAATCTCTCAGGATGAAATCGAACAATTCCATGAGTTTATCTTGAAGGTTTATAATAAGCGCGTTGATTTTTACTCGTATCACGATACAATATCGTTTTTAGACATCTACCGAGTGCGTTTGGAAGGCATTCCTTTTGATTGCAAGATCATTGAAAATGGTGATTTTTTGAATTACCTTGTTCCTGAACATGTATCAAAAAAATGGTTTAGGTGGAAAAAACACGGAATAAAAGCTAAAGTGAGAAACCTTCTGCTTTCTAGGAGTATATTATTCCATGACGAAACACCTTTTATGGAATTCTGGAATTGGGAATGGCCAAAACTATACGAAGATGACGTTAGTGTGAACCTGCTTCAAGTCGTCAAACAATACAACATTGTTTCTCTTTATGATTTAAAGGATTTGTCTATGCAGGGTTTATTAGGAGTAGATAATGATAAGAATGTGTTTATAATAAGAGTGAGTTACTATAACAAAACCATTTCGGTTTTCCCAGCCAACGAGTTTATTGACGATGAATTACCAGTTCTATTCCCTGATGATAATTATAATAGCAAGTGGAATTGTTCAAAAAAATAGCACTTCCCATGCTGTTGGTGTTAAAAGCATAGGACTTCTAAATACAAACAAACGCCTATTGCCCTATAGCAAACTCTGGATGCAACTCCAAGAACTTCCTGTCGTATTGCCTGATGCGGCTCAACGAGCGGCGCGTCCACACGAGGCGCAAAGCGTCGCGTTCCTCCTCGGTAAGATGCCAGTCGATGTCGGCTGAGGCATGAAGGCGGTTGGTCAATGAATAGAGCAGCAAAGCCGCCGACACGCTGATGTTGTAGCTCTCCGTGAAGCCGTACATCGGGATGCGGACGTGCATGTCGGCATGCTCGACGGCATAGTCCGAGAGGCCGAGTTTCTCAGTGCCAAACACCAAGGCAACGGGTTGGTCGAGCGGCAGTGTGTCGGGCGTGAAATCGTCACGATGCGGGCAGGTGGCCACAATCTTATAGCCAAGTTCGTGCAAGTGCTCGTAAGCCGCCGGGGTGTTGAACTCTTGACTCTCGTAATAGTTCAAGTTGAGCCACTTGGTGCTGCCCAACACCACGTCGGGGTTGACATCGTAGTGGTTCATGTTCTCGACGATATGGATATCCTGGATGCCCCGAAGATCACATGTGCGCAGCACCGCGCTGGCATTATGAGGCTGGAAGATGTCCTCCAACACGACCGTAATATGACGTGTACGGTAATCGAGCACCTCCTCGAAACGCTGTCGACGCTCGTCAGTGATGAAAGGCGTCAGAAACTCGAGCATGGCCTTGTCACGTGCCGCATCCTGCTGCAATTCAAGGCCCTGCGTCTCGCGTCCGGTGTACACTATCGATCTCTTCATTCGGTCAAAAACATGATTAAGGAGTGCAAAAATACGAAAAAAGAAAAAAAAGCAAAAAAATGGTCGAAGGTATGCCGAAAAAGCGTACTTTTGCACCCAAAATTTTGAATCGATATGGCAAAGCAAAACAACACTAAACAAGGAGACGAAAGACTCGAAAACGTCGAATCAGCCTTAAGCAAGACCGAACTTTGGATTGAAAACAACCAGAAGATCCTGTGGATCATCCTCATCGCCCTGTTGGTTATCGGCGTGGGTATCTTCTTCATCAACAAATACCAGAAGGAACGCAACCTGAAGGCCCAAAACCAAAGTTTCCCGCAAGAGATCACTTTTGAGGAGCAAGCCGCCAAGGCCGTTGACTTCGCCTCATATTACATGGAGAATGAAAACTACGCCATCGCTTTGAACGGCGACGCCGAAAACGTCGGTTTCTTGGACATCGTTGACAAATACGGTTCGACGAAGGCCGGCAAGCTGGCCGCCTACTACGCCGGCATCTGCTACCTGAAGCAAGGCAACTACACCGAAGCCATCGAGTATCTGAAGAAATACACCAACGACGACAAGGTGTTGGCTCCCATGGCCCTGGGTCTCATCGGCGACTGCTACATGCAGCTCGGCGACCAACAGAACGCCGTCTCTTACTACGAGAAGTCGATCAAGAAGAACCCCAACGAGTTCTCCACCCCGATGTTCATGCAAAAGTTAGGCTTGACCTATGAGATCATGGGCGACGACGCCAAGGCATTGGACACCTACAAGACCCTGAAGAAAGACTTCCCGAACAGCAACGAGGCCTTCGAGATCAGCAAAAACATCGCCTATCTCGAGCAGAAGATGAAATAAGAGTCTTTGAACAAAACACCATAATCCTGGCTCTTCGGAGTCAGGATTTTTTTTGACAAGCCCATGGAAAGCAAGATCAGAATCGCCTATTTCGGCACGCCCGAGTTCGCAGCCTCGCAGCTCGAGGCCATCCTCAAAGCCGGCTACGAGGTGGCGGTCGTCGTCACCATGCCTGACAAACCCGCGGGACGCGGACGCCAGATACAGTATTCCGACGTCAAGAAGACTGCCATGGAACACGGCCTACCCCTGCTGCAGCCCGAGAAGTTGAAAGACCCGGCCTTCTTGGAACAACTGGCCGCTTTCCAAGCCAACCTGTTCGTCGTGGTGGCATTCCGCATGCTGCCCGCCGTGGTGTGGCAGATGCCCGAGATGGGCACCTTCAACCTGCACGCCTCACTGCTTCCACAATACCGTGGTGCGGCGCCTATCAACTTCGCCATCATCAACGGCGAAAGCGAGACAGGTCTCACCACCTTCTTCCTCAACGAGGAGATCGACAAGGGCGCCGTCATCATGCGAGAGCGTGTCAGCATCCGTCCGGACGAGACCGCTGGCGAGCTCCATGACGAGTTGATGCTGTTAGGCAACAAAGTGGTCGTGGAGACCATCGAAAAGATCGCGAGCGGCACCGCGACGGCCTTGCCTCAGGAAGAACTGACCGAAGGAGAGACGTTGAAGCCCGCTCCCAAGATCACCAAGGAGTTCTGCAACATCGACTGGAGCCAGGACTGTCTGACTGTATACAACCACATCAGGGGCCTCTCACCCTACCCTGCCGCCCACACGCAACTCATCTCTGAGTCTGACGAAGCCATCGACATGAAGGTCTTCGCTGCCGAAATGGAGGCCTGCCAACCCAACGTGCCCGTGGGCGGTGTCGTCACCGACAACAAGAAATACCTGAAAATCGCCCTGCGCGACGGTTTCATCCTTCTGACCAAGGTGCAACAGGCCGGAAAGAAAGCCATGCCGATAGCCGACTTTTTAAGGGGCACACAACTCAATGGCCTCTGGAAAACGGCCACAAAATGAGTGAAATAGGCTTTTTTACCTTTTTTTTCCACTTTTTTTGATAAAAATGACGCTTTTTTTTGCAAAAACACTTGCATTATTCAAAAATACATTATTTTTGTCGTGTAAAAGTTCAAACCTCTAATTTAAATTACTATGAATAAAGTTGAATTAATCGCTGCCGTGGCCGAAAAGGCTGGCATGACCAAAGTCGACGCAAGAAAGGCCGTCGATGCCATCATCGAAGTTTCAAAAGCCGAACTGAAGAAGGACGGTAAGATCGCCCTCGTTGGTTTCGGTACCATGGGCGTCACCAAGCGTCCCGCCAGACAAGGCCGCAACCCCAGAACGGGTAAGACCATCAAGATCGCCGCTAAGAAGGTCGTCAGATTCAAACCCGCTGCAAACATTCTGAAATAATACAATCCATTTCAGGAACTAAAAAGAGCCGTCGTCAACGACGGCTTTTTTTGTTGTCCTTAAGCTTCACCATGCCATCATCTTCCATCTGCAGCACTCCGTTGTCGATGAGGAATCGTATGGCATCAAGCACCTGCGACTCTTCAAACTCACTGCATCGCGAAACAACCTCCTTGATCGAAAGCCCCGTCTCGCCCATCAAGGTCTGCAGCCGCTCTTCAATAAGGCTAAAAGGGGCCGCGACCTGTTGTTGGCACACGTCGCAGCGGCCACAAGTCTTGCGTGTTGTTTCGTTGAAGTAACGTAACAGCTGCACACTGCGGCATTCATGGTCGTTGTTGACAAAGTCGATGACAGCCTTTACGCGCTCCTCGGCATCTCTCTTGCGGTCATAATAGTTCTCCTTGGAGAGACCAAAATGCCGGGTGTCGACAAACTCGGAAAGGAAAAGGATCTGAGGCTTGTCGTTGCGCCTCGCATAAGAAAGGAAGTTATACGACTCCAGTTTCTTCAGCTGTTCCTCCACCTTTTCCACCGTCAAGCCCGTTTTCTTGGCCAACGTTTCCTCATTGATCTTCACAAAGTCAGTCAGCACACCGGGCAGACCGCGCAGCATACACTTGATTAACTCGCCGTATTGCGGGTTGTTGACTTGGAAACCGTAGATGTCGTCGCGCGTGGCCTTGATCATCACCTTCGAAGGCTCGTCGAAACTCTCGGAGAGCGCGAAGAAACCTTCCTTCTCTAGGATCTTCAAGGTGTGGAACACCTCGACGATAGAGAAGCCATATCGGTTGGCGAAATCGCCGATGACGAAGGGATACGAAACGTTCTCCCCCGCCCCGACGGGAATGTTGAAATAGTTACCTAAGGCGTTATAGATTAATTTGATGCGTTCGAGCTCGGGAAACGACTGCGCAAGGTTGTCCTGCAGCTTCTGTATGTCGGCCGGCGAGACAAGCAAGAAGGCCTCGGAAGGCTTCAGGTCGCGACCAGCGCGCCCCGCCTCCTGAAAGTAAGCCTCGATGCTGTCAGGCAAGTCCATGTGGATGACGAGACGCACATCGGGTTTGTCGATTCCCATACCGAAGGCATTGGTAGCGGCGATGACCTTCACCTTGCCTTTCATCCAGAGGTCCTGACGCTCGTCACGCGTCTTGGCGTCCAAGCCTGCATGATAGAAAGTGGCGCTGATACCCACCGAGTTGAGCCAGTCAGCGATGACCTGAGTGCGCTTGCGGTTTCGCACATAGACGATAGCGCTGCCCTCGGTCATGGCCTCCAACTTGCGACGCAACACGCCGTATTTGTCAGCCTCGTGAGTCACGTTGTAGGTCAGGTTCTTTCGCTCGAAACTGCTTTGGAAGACATTCTTTTCCTCGAAGCCGAGACGCAGTTGAATGTCGTCGACCACCTTGGCCGTCGCCGTGGCGGTCAGGGCAAGCACAGGGGTCTTGGGCATATAAGGGCGAATGTCGGCAATCTTCAGGTAAGGCGGGCGGAAGTCGTAGCCCCATTGCGAGATACAGTGTGACTCGTCAACGGCCAGCAGGCATATCTTCATGCGTTTCACAGCTTCTAGAAAGGTGTCGGTTTGAAGGCGCTCAGGCGAGACATAAAGGAACTTCAGCCGCCCAAATGCCGCTTGGTTGTACGCCAGTTCCAATTCATCGGGATGCATGCCAGAATAAATGGCCGCAGCTGGGATACCTTTCTCCACAAGATGCACCACCTGGTCTTTCATCAAGGCGATGAGCGGCGTGATGACAAGACAGAGGCCGTCCATGGCCATCGCAGGAACCTGGAAGCAGATGCTCTTGCCACCGCCCGTGGGCAACAGTGCGAGTGTATCCCTTCCCGCCATCACCGAGTCGACGATGTCTTCCTGGAGAGGACGGAACGAGGGATAGCCCCAGTATTGCTGTAATATGGCGCGGGTGCGAGCTGACATGGTTATTGCATCTTCTCAATCTCGATTTGCCATTGAAGCATCTCGTCCCTGAACTTGGCCGCGGCGAGAAAGTCCATCTCTTTGACAGCCTTCTCCATGTTTTTCTTGGACTGCTGTATGGCCTTCTGCATCTGTTCCTTCGTCATCATCACATGGCTTTCTGCCGCCACCGTTGCGGCATTGTCCTGCTGTGAATACGACACCGGCTCGGGCTGGCCTTTCAAGGTGCCCAATGCGTTGTCGATGGCCTTGATGATGGTCTTCGGCACGATGCCGTGCGCCTCGTTGTAAGCCATCTGCTTGGCACGGCGACGGGCGGTCTCGTCGATAGTCTTGCGCATCGAGTCGGTGATGGTGTCGGCGTACATGATGACCTTGCTCTCCGCGTTACGGGCGGCGCGGCCTGCGGTCTGCACCAAGGAACGCTCCGAACGGAGGAACCCTTCCTTGTCGGCGTCGAGGATGGCCACGAGGCTGACCTCTGGCAGGTCCAAGCCCTCACGCAGCAGGTTGACGCCGACGAGCACGTCGAAGTCACCCATGCGCAGGCCCTGCAGGATCTCCACACGCTCCATTGTCTCCACGTCGGAGTGGATATAGCGCGTCTTGATCTTCAAACCGTTGAGATAGGTGTTCAGTTCCTCGGCCATGCGCTTCGTCAGGGTGGTGACAAGTACGCGTTGTTTTTTCTCAATCACCTTATGGATCTCGTCGATGAGGTCATCCACCTGGTTAAGGCTGGGTCGCACCTCAATCACAGGGTCGAGCAGACCCGTGGGACGAATCAGTTGTTCCACATACACACCCTCACTCTGCTGCAACTCAAAGTCGGCAGGCGTGGCACTGACGTAGATGGTCTGCCCCGTAAGCGACTCGAACTCATCAAACTGAAGAGGCCTATTATCCAATGCAGAAGGCAATCGGAAGCCATATTCCACCAAGGTCTGCTTGCGCGAGCGGTCGCCGCCATGCATGCCACGGATCTGCGGGATAGTGACATGGCTCTCGTCAATAACGGTGATGAAGTCGTCGGGGAAATAGTCCAAGAGGCAGAACGGCCTCGTGCCCGGGCTGCGACCGTCGAAATAGCGCGAGTAGTTCTCGATGCCCGAGCAATAACCCAACTCCTTCATCATCTCAAGGTCGTAGTTCACACGGTCCTCCAGACGCTTGGCCTCAAGGTTTTTTCCTATCTCATGGAAATACTCGACCTGCTTGAACATATCATCCTGTATCTCTGTCACGGCGGAGTTGAGCTTGGATTGCGAAGTGACGAAGATGTTGGCGGGAAAGAGAGTCACCTCCGAGAGTTCCTCCATGCGACGCCCCGTCACGGGGTTGAGCATCTCCAGACTGTCGATTTCGTCATCCCAGAACACGATGCGGTAGGCATAATCAGCATAGGCGGGAAACACGTCCATTGTCTCCCCTTTCACACGGAACTTGCCTTGCGTGAATTCGATCTCGTTGCGAACATAAAGAGCGCCCACCAAGGCCTTGGCCACCTCGTCACGGCTGATTTTCATGCCACGCTCCAGATAGATGACGTTCTTGCCGAAATCGTCGGGGTTTCCGATGCCGTAGAGGCACGACACGGATGAGACCACGATGATGTCTCTTCGTCCCGACAGCAGCGCCGACGTCGTGGCCAAACGCATCTTGTCGATGTCAGAGTTGATGGCGAGGTCCTTTTCTATATAGGTGTTGGTGGCGGGGATGAAAGCCTCGGGTTGGTAGTAGTCGTAATAAGAGACGAAATAGTTTACCGCGTTCTCGGGAAAGAACTGCTTGAACTCGCCATAGAGCTGTGCCGCCAGCGTCTTGTTATGGCTCAACACCAAGGCGGGCCTGTTTACCTGCGCCAGCACATTGGCGATGGTGAAGGTCTTGCCCGAGCCCGTCACGCCGAGCAGCGTCTGGGCACGGTCACCACGGTTCAGGCCGTCCACCAACTGTTTGATGGCTTCGGGTTGGTCGCCAGTAGGCTGGAAGTCAGAGACGAGTTTGAAATTCATGCGGGCTTTGCGCTTTCGTTGGGTTGCAAAGATACGAAAAAAAGTCCCAACCGCGATGGGTTGGGACTTCGTTGTTATCGTAACAATAACGCGATTTACTTCACCTGGTCGACGATGGCCTTGAAAGCCTCGGGGTTGTTGAGGGCGAGGTCGGCAAGGACCTTGCGGTTGATCTCGATACCCGACTTGGTGAGCTTGTCCATGAATTGGCTGTAGTTCATGCCATACTCACGCACGGCGGCGTTGATACGGACGATCCACAGGCTGCGGAATTCGCGCTTCTTGTTTCTTCTGTCGCGATAAGCGTAGGTTTGACCCTTCTCGTAAGAGTTCTTCGCCACAGTCCACACGTTCTTTCTCGTGCCGAACTGACCTTTGGTCTTCTTCAGGATTTTCTTTCTTCTGGCTCTTGAAGCCACTGCATTGACTGATCTTGTCATTTCTTTTGATTTTTTCGTCCAGCGCCTCGCTCCTTTCGAGAACTTTTCTGCTGAGACAAATTACACATTTTGTTAATTACATGAGAAGCATCTGTTTCACGACTTTCTCGTCAGCGCGGTCCACGAGGGCGGTGTGATCGAGATTACGTTTTCTCTTCTGGCTCTTCTTGGTCAGGATGTGACCATGATAAGCGTGCTTTCTCTTCAGATGGCCGCCGCCGGTTACTTGGAAACGCTTCTTGGCAGCGGACTTGGTCTTCATTTTAGGCATTTTACAATTAGTTTTAAAGTATTAAAAATGAGTTTATTTCTTCGTTGACTTAGGAGCTATCATCATCTGCATGCGCTTGCCTTCCAACTTGGGCATCATCTCCACCTTTCCAAACTCCTCGAGCTCTTGCGCGAACTTGAGCAACATGATCTCACCTTGTTCCTTGTAGACGATGGAGCGGCCTCTGAAAAAGACCTCCACCTTCACTTTCGAGCCTTCCTGCAAGAAACGCTTGGCGTGGTTGAGTTTGAACTCGAAGTCGTGGTCGTCGGTCTGGGGTCCGAGGCGGATTTCCTTGATGACAACCTTGGTGGCCTTGGCTTTCTGCTCCTTCAGGCGTTTCTTCTGGTCGAAGACGAACTTCTTGTAGTCCATCGCCTTGCAGACGGGCGGGTTGGCATCGGGTTGGATCTCGACGAGGTCGACACCCAGTTCTTCCACGATTCTCAGCGCTTCGCGCAGCGGGTAGATGTTGGGTTCCACTCCCTCACCCACCAGACGCACCATCGGGGCTTTCACCTGTTCGTTGATGCGGTGGTTGAATCCGTCTTTGTCTTTGTTAGGCTTCTGTCCAGGCCTTCCTTTTTGTGGGATCTGTGCTATGATCTTAGTCTCCTATGTTAAGTTTATATTCAGTTAGTTCGTTTATCTCTTATTCTGTTCCTCCTCGACTTGCTTACGGATCATCGCCGCGAAGTCGTCGGTCGGCATGGTGCCGAGGTCAACTTGGCCGTGCTTACGCACAGACACCTGATTCTCAGCCTCTTCCTTCTCGCCCACGATGAGCATGTAAGGATATTTCTTCATCTCAGCGTCACGAATCTTACGGCCGATCTTCTCGTTGCGCTCGTCAATGAGGGCGCGAATATCTGACTTTTTCAGATACGATTGCAAGTTTTTCGCAAAATCGAGGTATTTTTCGCTGACTGGGAGGATAATCACCTGGTCGGGAGCCAGCCACAACGGGAACTCGCCGGCGCAGTGTTCGAGCAACACAGCCACGAAACGCTCCATGGAGCCGAAGGGGGCGCGGTGCACCATGACGGGACGGTGTTTCTCGTTATCGGCGCCGATGTAGCTCAGGTCGAAACGCTCGGGCAGATTGTAGTCCACTTGGATGGTACCCAACTGCCACTTGCGGCCAAGGGCGTCCTTCACCATAAAGTCGAGCTTGGGACCGTAGAAAGCGGCCTCGCCATACTCAACGTGAGCCGGCAGACCCTTCTCGGCACAGGCCTCCTGAATGGCGGCCTCGGCCTTGGCCCAGTTCTCATCCGTGCCCACATACTTCTCATGGTCGTTGGGGTCGCGGAGCGATATCTGTGCTTCAAAGTTCTTGAAGTCAAGAGCCTTGAAGATGATTTCGATGATTTCCATCACGCGGATGAACTCTTCCTTCACCTGATCGGGACGGCAGAAGATATGGGCATCGTCTTGGGTGAACGAACGCACACGGGTCAAGCCGTGGAGCTCGCCGCTCTGCTCATAACGATACACTGTGCCGAACTCAGCGCAGCGGAAAGGCAGGTCCTTATAAGAACGCGGCTTCCACTTGAAGATCATGCAGTGGTGAGGGCAGTTCATAGGCTTCAGCAGATACTCCTCGCCTTCTTCAGGCGTGGTGATCGGGCGGAAGCTGTCTTCACCGTAGTGATCCCAGTGACCCGAGGTCACATACAGCTGCTTGCCACCGATATGGGGCGTGATGACTTGCTCATAACCATACTCCTTCTGAATCTTGGTCAGGTACTCCTGCAGGCGGAGGCGCAACTCGGTGCCTTTAGGCAACCAAATCGGCAGGCCCTTACCCACGGTGTCGCTGAACATGAAGAGCTCCAGCTCGCGGCCCAGCTTGCGGTGGTCGCGCTTCTTGGCTTCTTCAAGGAGCACGAGGTACTCTTCCAATTCCTTCTGCTTCGGGAAGGTGATGCCATAAACGCGGGTGAGTTGCTTACGCTTCTCGTCGCCACGCCAGTAGGCGCCAGCCAGCGAGGTCAGTTTCACAGCCTTGATGAAGCTCGTGTTCGGGATATGAGGACCACGGCAGAGGTCGGTGAAGGCACCATTCTTATAATAAGTAATGGTACCGTCTTCCAACTCACTGATGAGTTCTTCCTTATATTCGTCGCCCTTCTCGGTGAAATACTTCAGAGCCTCGGCTTTGCTCACGTCGACGCGCTCAAAGGTCTGCTTCTCGCGGGCCAACTCGAGCATCTTCTTCTCGATAGCCACGAGATCGGCCTCGGTCAGGGTGATGTCACCCGTGTCGATGTCGTAGTAGAAACCAGCATCCACTGCGGGGCCGATGCCGAACTTCACGCCCTTATACAAAGCCTCGATGGCCTCAGCCATGAGGTGAGCCGACGAGTGCCAGAACGTGGCCTTGCCCTCGGGGTCGTCCCAAGTGAAGAGTTGGATGGTGGCGTCCTCATTGACGGGGCGCATGGCATCCCACATCTTGCCGTTCACCTTGGCGGACAGCACGTTACGTGCCAAACCCTCGCTCAGGCTCTTGGCGATATCCAGCGGCGTGACGCCGGCTTCAAACTGTCTGACACTGTTGTCAGGGAAGGTTATGTTTATCATAAAATTAGGTCTTTTTGAAAGCGGCTGCAAAAGTACAAAAAATTTCCTTACGCAGCGCAGATTCAAGGCGTTTGGAGAAAATATTTTTTGCGGGGTTTGTTTTATTTGTAAATTTGCCCAAAAATTTCAAAACCATGAAAAAAACAACACTCATCCTCATCTTATTGGCCATGTGGTTTATAGGTTATTCACAAGATTGGTTTCGTTTTAACGACTACAAAGCTGACAATGAACGGATTATCGCTAACAAAGCGTTCCCGGAAGTGGTGTTTATGGGCAACTCCATCACCGAGAACTGGGCCTATTTCCATCCCGACTTCTTTACCAACCATAACTACCTCGGCAGAGGCATCGGAGGACAGACCTCAGCCCATATGCTGGTGCGATTCAAGACCGACGTCATCGACCTCCATCCCAAAGCAGTGGTCATCATGGCAGGCACCAACGACGTGGCGCACAACGACTTTTGGGTGGCTCCCGAACAAGTGGTCAACAACGTAATCTCGATGTGCGAACTGGCTCAAGCCAACGGCATCATCCCCATCATCAGTTCCATACCGCCCTGTAAAGCCTTTGTGTGGAGACCAGAGATTAAGGACGCCGCCCAAACCATCGTCGACATCAACAAGAACTTGAAGGCCTATGCCGAGGCCAACGGCTTTGTCTACGTCGACTACCACTCCGCCCTCGCCGACGAGAGCAACGGATTCCAACAGACGCTGAGCAAAGACGGCTGCCATCCCAACCCCGACACCTATTTCACAATGGAAGCGATGGTGCTGAAGGCCATCAAGACGGCATTGAAACAATAACGTTTGCGCGGTTGTCTCCGAAAGACAAAAGAAACAGTCGAAGGCAAAGGATTATTTTCCTAATTTTGCCACAAAATCTCATTGCCATGAAAAAAGCATCTCTCCTCATTTTGTTGATTATTATCGTTTTTGGACAAGCACTCGCCCAAAACGACCTTAGGGTTCAAGAGGCCTTGGCGCGCAAGACCGCCCAAGCCTTTGTCAGCACCCAGCCGACACTGAAAGGTCAGATCCTGAGCTTGGTCGCAAGCGACGGAAACTATATTTATGACATCGGCGACCACGGCTTCGTCATCATCGCTGGCAGCCCCGTGCTGCCGCCCGTGCTGGCATGGTCCGACCAAGACATATTCCCTGGCCTTGACGGTGCGCCCGATAACTTTGCTTCATGGATTCGCCATTATTCAGAGATGATCGACTACGCCGAGGCCAACGGCGTCGCTCCAGAGGCTAAGATACAACGGCAATGGGAAGAGGCCTCGCGAGGGGTCTTCGGCACTCGTAGCGCCCGGTCTGTGAATCCCTTAGTGAGCACTCACTGGAACCAAGACTGTTACTTCAACGAATACTGTCCAGAAGCCCCTGGCCACGGCTGGGGCGGCTGGGGCGGCGGTCCCTGCGGCCATGCTTACGCCGGCTGCGTGGCCACCGCCATGGCACAGGTAATGAAATACTGGAATTACCCCACCACAGGCTTTGGCTCGCACAGCTACGTCCACAGCGAATACGGCGAACAAAGCGCCAACTTCGCTGCCACCACCTACCAATGGAGCAACATGCCCAATGATGTTTGGAATAGTAATGACGCCGTAGCCACTTTGTTGTACCACTGCGGCGTGAGCGTCAACATGAATTACGGCCCCAGCGGCAGCGGCGCTCAGAGTGCCGACGTGGAGACGGCGTTGCGCTCCTACTTCGGCTACTGCGGCGCGAAATACCGCATGAAGAGCAGCTATCAGGACGACGCTTGGATCGCCCTGCTCAAGGCCGACCTCGACCAGTCGCATCCTATCTATTATTCAGGCAGCAACGGCGAGAGCGGTCACGCCTTCGTGTGCGACGGCTACGACAACAATGACCTCATGCACTTCAACTTCGGCTGGAGCGGCAGCGGCGACGCCTTTTACTCGACCTACGACGTGAACGGCTTCAACCAAGGTCAGGCCGTAGTGAACAACATCTTCCCCGTCAGCATACAAGCCGACGCCAACGGCATCATCTACGTCGCGGAAGACGGCAACGGCGACGGCTCGTCATGGGCCAACGCCACCGACAAGCTGCAGTTTGCCTCCGCCCTCTCCAGCGGCGGGGCCACTAAGGTGTGGGTAAAAACCGGCACTTATTATGGTGACACCTCCGACACCGAGGGCGCTTTCTACATCTCAGCCAACAACCGCGTCTATGGCGGCTTCGAAGGCAACGAGGCCCCCGACTACGACCTCACGCTTCGCGACTTCGACAAGAACCCCACCATCCTCGACGGCCAAGGCGAGCGACGCGTGCTGATGCAAGATCAGGCCTATACTTCCGCCACTATGCCCATCTGGGACGGCTTCACCATACAAAACGGCAGCAACGGCAGCGGCGCGGGCGTCTACCTCAATAACTATGTCACCCTGAACAACTGCAACATCATCAACAACACGGCTTCCATGTACGGTGGCGGTGTCTACATCAACTCGACGGGTGGCACGGCTCATGTCACGCTACACAACTGCGTCATCAGGGATAACAACGCCTCGATGGGCGGTGGCGTGTGCGACCGCATCGGCGCCGAATACACCAACTGTCGCTTCAGCAACAACATCGCCTCGACCAAAGGCGGCGGCATCTACCTCTACAACAGCGCCGAGCCCGTCTTGAAGAACTGCATCATCAGCAACAACACGGCCGACAACGCCGGAGGCATGTACGCCCGAGGCCAGTTCACGGCCTACAACTGCGACTTCGTGATGAACCTCGCCACCGAGAGCGTCGGCGGCATCTACCATGAGAACAACCACAACAAATACTACAACTGCATCGTGTGGGGCAACGTCGCCAACGGCCTGCCCAACCAATTCGCCGGTCTCAGCGACTTCGACCACTGCGCCGTCAGCGGCATCGTCAACGGGTCCGACAACTACGACATCCCCAACGAGAACAACGGCGACGAGCCAGGCGTTTACGTCCGCTTCAACCACCCCGCCTCGGGTGCAGGCGCGGCCTACCGTCGAGATGACTGGAGCCTGCGGTCGCGCAGCATCTGCGTCAACGGAGGCAAGCCCAACACCACGGGGTTGGGCAACACCGACATCGCCGGCAACCCGCGCCTCCAGAAGGGCCGCATCGACATCGGCGCCTATGAGAGCTGCGCCTCGTTGACCTTGATAGAAGATGAGTTATTCGAGAACCAATGCCCCTACTGGTTCTTCAGCCGTCCCTTGACCGAGCCGGGTTACTACACCCATGTCCTCGACGGTCACGACTGCGACAGCGTCATAGGCCTCAACTTGGTGGTGCTAGAAGGCGTTACGGAGAATGGCGATGCTGCAGTCCAAGTCTGGCCCAACCCGACAAAAGGCGTCTTGCACATCGAGGCCGAAAACAATACAGTGGAAATCCGCAACCTATTAGGACAACTCGTATTGACTGGCAAAAACGTCGAGACCATCGACCTGAGCGACCTTGACAAAGGTGTCTATTTCCTGTTGGTTAGCGGCGAAAACGGAAACGCAAGAGTAACCAAAATCATCAAGGAATAATGGCAAAGGCATTTTTCTCAGCAGGTTGTTTTTGGGGCGTAGAGTATTACTTCAAGCGCCTCAAGGGTGTGACGAAAACGGCCGTCGGCTTCATGGGCGGCGAGCTTGACAATCCGAGCTACAAGCAAGTGAAGACGGGCACCACGGGACATTTAGAGACCATCGAGGTGGAATACGACCCAGAGGTGGTTTCATACGAAGCCTTGGTGCGCTATTTCTTCGAGATCCACGACTTCGAGCAGGCCGACGGACAAGGCATCGACATCGGCACCCAGTACCTCTCCGCCATCTGGTTTAACAACACCACGGAGCGCGACACCGCCATCAAAGTCTTCAGCGAGCTGATGCAAATGAGCTATCATCCCACCACACAAATCCGGCAGACCATGGTCTTCTACCCTGCCGAGGACTACCATCAAGACTACCTCGACCAGCGCGGCGAGACACCAGAATGTCATATTTGGCGCAAGGTGTTTTAGTATACTTGTAATTTGCCGAGCCGGTTGTCAGTTCTTTTTTATATCTTTGCACATCTTTACACAACACATTAGAAACCAGAAACTATTGGATTAATTTGGTGAGCCACAGGCAAATTAAGGCGGCAAAGAGTTCATGATTCAATTAAAAGGGAAAACAAAAATGGAAATAAACGAGGTTGTCTTGTGTGACCAACAAGAAGAAACATATTCAGAACAAATCCAAGCGGCTGAATTGCCTACTTTCACTTTAGGCAAAAAAAGAAACGAGTTGTCGATGTTGTCACTTTTTTCTGGTTGCGGTGGAATGGATTTGGGATTTGAAGGCGGCTTCATTTGTCATAAGAAATCAATTCCCGCGAATTCGAAGCAAATCGCCAAATCCATAAACAAGGACTGGGTTTTGCTTAAGCGGACTCGTTTCACAACCGTTTTTGCCAACGATATTCTTCCCGAAGCGATGAACTCTTGGATTCAATATATGAATCGATTTGGCAAAGACCCTAGTATTTATCGCCCCGAGAGCGTCGTAGAACTCGTCAAAAGGCATCAATCGGGAGAAAAAGTATTCCCCGACCACGTGGACATCGTCACGGGTGGTTTCCCATGCCAGGACTTTAGTGTAGCGGGGAAACGCAAAGGCTTCAATTCCGAGAAATCCCATGACGGGACAAAACGCAGTATGGATTTGCCCAGCGAAGAAACCCGAGGAAAGCTTTATTATTGGATGAAGCAAGTGATTGATATTACGAAACCAAACGTTTTTATTGCGGAAAACGTAAAAGGCCTTGTTTCCTTGGGAGACGTCCGTTCAGTTATTCAACAAGACTTCGCCCGCGCAGATGGTGATGGGTACATTGTTTTGCCGCCCCAAGTATTGCACGCTGGTAATTACGGCGTGCCAGAGACTCGAGAACGTGTGATTTTCATAGGAATCCGGCGCAAAGCCTTAACGCCCGAGGCATTGAAGCAATTAGACGTGGATTGTGTTTCACCTGAATACAATCCTTATCCCAGACCGACTCACAATTACAATGTGGCAGACGACTCTTTAATGCCTCCCGTTTCCTGCAGGGATGTTTTCAAAGGGTTAAAAGAGCCAGAGGAAGCGCGCGACTTGTCTCAACGCCACTATTCAAAAGCAAAATACTTGGGAAAACGTTGTCAAGGACAAACAGAAATTCATTTGGACAGTCTTGGCCCCACAATCCGTTCAGAACATCATGGAAACATAGAGTTTAGGCGCCTAAGCCTAGAGCATGGGGGAAAATATGCCAATGAGCTATCCCAAGGTATGTCAGAAAGAAGACTCACTCCTCGTGAATGCGCCTTGATACAAACCTTTCCTCCTGATTATCCATTTGTGACCTATAACGCATGCTCAAAAAAGTTTAAAGTCAATCCGTCAGGCGCATATAAAGTGATCGGGAACGCCGTGCCGCCGATGTTGGCGTATAATATAGCGACAAGATTAGAAGAACTTTGGCCTAAATACTTTGGAAAGAAATGAATTCAACACAATCCATTATCGCGATCCGCAAAGCTGACATAAACGCGGCAAATCAGCAATTCGCGCAATTGATGAATAAGACCGAGCAGATTCTCAATCAAGACGCTTCAATCCATGTAGAAAAGTATAAAAAGCTATCTCCTAGCAAATTAGAGGAGGTCAGCCATCAGGCCATACAGTTAGCTTGCAAAGGCACCGCGTTTGATCCGGACAATGTCATCTTGGTTTCAGGCCACAAGTTTCCTGATATCGTGGCGGAGGGTTTTTACGGCGTCGAGGTAAAGTCTACCAATAAAGACCATTGGACTTCAACAGGAAGCAGCATTGTCGAAAGCACAAGGATAGATTCTGTTGAAAACATTTATATGTTATTTGGAAAACTGGGCGGAACTCCGGCCGAGTTTCGATGCCGACCTTATCAGGATGTAATGCGAGACATCGCCGTCACGCATTCGCCTCGGTATTTAATTGACATGTCGTTGAAACAAGGAGAGACCATCTTCGACAAACTCGAATTGTCCTATGATCAACTAAGGACCTCCCCCGACTCAATTGAAAAAGTCAAACAATTCTATAAAAAACAAGCCAAACAAGAAGGCGGCAGAATGCCATGGTGGATTGACGAATCCGAAACGGAACCTATTTCCATGAACATTCAGCTATGGAGCACATTGCCTATAATTGACCGAAAAGAGCTGAAAGCGCAACTACTTGTGCTATTCCCCGAGGTAGTTAATAGCGATTATAGTAACGCCGCGATGTGGTTGGCCAGTGCCAAGGGAATTGTGAACCCAAGCTTTAGAGATGTCTTCACCGCCGGTGGAAAGGTATATGCTATCAATGGGAAAACCATAAAAGAGGGATTGCCAAAGATTTGGAAATCGATAAGCGACCTGTATGAAACCGTGAAAAGGTATCTTGTCTCAGACTCCTCTTTGTTGCCTTATATTCGTGAATACAACCCCGGTCTGCTTAAGGCTAAAGACATGCATAAACAGTGGCTAAAACAAATTGAATCTTTGTTGCCGCCGCAAACAATCAACAAAAAGGAATGCCATATTAGCGCCGTCTTAGAGGACGGTATTGTTCTTGGTTAATAATACACCCATGACCGACACAATGTCTCCTACCCAGCGGCATTACTGCATGTCGCGCATTCACAGCAAGAACACCAAACCCGAGGTGCTGGTACGCCGTTGGTTATGGAGCCATGGGTACCGCTACCGCCTCAATGTGAAAGGAGTCCCGGGAAAACCCGACATTGTAATGCGCCGATACCATACAGCGATTTTTGTCAACGGCTGTTTTTGGCACGGACATAAACTGACGGAATCTCAAATAGCCGAAGAACAGTTTGTCAGCTCTGAGTGTTGCAGGATCCCGAAAACAAATCGAGATTTTTGGATAGGGAAAATCCGTCGCAATATTGAACGCGACCATCGCAACTACCAAACATTGCAAGAAAACGGCTGGCAAGTGATCGTGATTTGGGAGTGTCAACTAACCTCCGCATTAATTGAACGCACCATGCTCGAGGTGGAGCTATTACTTAACGAGAAACTTCTCTCATTGTATCGTCCCTTCAATCCAGTGCCCTATAATAGCGATGAGGAGGCCAGCCAACATTCGTTAGCGGCAGAAGAAACTCCCGCATATTAGTTGCCAGGTTTCACAAAAGAAATCCCAATTTTTCTTTTCTCAATGGTTTTTTTGATTACCTTTGCACATCAATTATATAAAACCAACAATTATGGCAAAAAACACCGAAGAAATCAAAGCCGCGTTGGCCTCGTATGGCATCACCGGCGTGAAAGACATTTACTATAACCCGAGTTATGAGCAGCTTTTCAAGGACGAGATGAATCCCGCCCTCGAAGGCTACGACAAAGGTGTGTTGACCGAGCTTGACGCCGTCAACGTGATGACGGGTATCTACACCGGCCGCTCGCCCAAGGACAAATACATCGTCATGGACGCCAACTCGAAGGACACCGTGTGGTGGACCACCGAGGGCTACAAGAACGACAACCACCCGATGAACGAAGAGGTGTGGGCCAAAGTGAAAGACCTCGCCAAGAAGCAACTCTCCGGCAAGAGCCTCTATGTGGTCGACGCCTTCTGCGGCGCCAACAAGGACACCCGCATGGCCGTCCGCTTCATCATGGAGGTGGCATGGCAAGCCCACTTCGTGCTGAACATGTTCATCAAGCCCACGGCTGAGGAATTGGCCGACTTCAAGCCCAATTTCACCGTCTATACCGCCTCGAAGGCCAAGGTCGACAACTACAAGGAACTCGGCCTGAACAGCGACACCTGTGTGGCCTTCAACGTGAGCAGCCGTGAACAGGTCATCCTCAACACCTGGTACGGTGGCGAGATGAAGAAAGGCATGTTCTCGATGATGAACTACTACCTGCCGCTGCAAGGCATCGCCGCCATGCACTGCTCCGCCAACACCGACATGAAGGGCGAGAACACCGCCATCTTCTTCGGCCTCTCTGGCACCGGCAAGACCACCCTCTCCACCGACCCGAAACGTCTGCTCATCGGCGACGACGAGCACGGTTGGGACGACGAAGGTGTCTTCAACTTCGAAGGTGGCTGCTATGCCAAAGTCATCAACCTCGACAAGGAGAGCGAGCCCGACATCTACAACGCTATCAAGCGCGACGCCCTGCTCGAGAACGTCACCGTCGACGCCAACGGCAAGATCGACTTCAAGGACAAGAGCGTGACCGAGAACACCCGCGTCTCCTACCCCATCGAGCACATTGAGAAGATCGTGAAGAACGTGCGTCCTATCTCGGCCGGTCCCGCCGCCAAGAACGTCATCTTCCTCAGCGCCGACGCCTTCGGCGTGCTGCCGCCCGTCAGCATCCTGACGCCCGAGCAGTGCAAGTACTACTTCCTGAGCGGCTTCACCGCCAAGCTGGCCGGCACCGAGCGCGGCATCACCGAGCCCACACCTACCTTCAGTGCCTGCTTCGGTCAAGCCTTCCTGGAACTGCACCCGACCAAGTACGCCGAGGAACTGGTGAAACGCATGGAGAAGAGCAATGCCAAGGCCTACCTCGTCAACACGGGCTGGAACGGCACAGGCAAGCGCATTTCCATTAAGGATACGCGTGGCATTATCGACGCCATCCTCGACGGCAGCATCGAGAAGGCCCCGACCAAGATGATCCCGTACTTCAACTTCGAGGTGCCGACCGCCCTTCCGGGTGTCGATCCTAACATCCTCGACCCGCGCGACACCTACGCCGACAAGAACGTTTGGGAAGAGAAAGCCAAAGACCTCTCCTCGCGCTTCATCAAGAACTTCGAGAAGTTCACGACCAACGAGGCGGGCAAGGCACTGGTCGCCGCCGGACCGAAACTGTAATAAATAATTGGAATAATCTTTGTAGAGACGGCGTCGACACCGTCTCTACTAATTTAATAAACAAACACAAACAATGAAGAAAACTACTAGAATTATCGCTCCCGCCCTGCTCGTCCTCGTAGCATTGGCGACCCTTTCGTTTATGGCCAAAGGCGGCATCACGCTCCGTCTGAAACCGCAACAAGACAAGACCTACACCATCACCTCGAAGTCGAACACGATGATGATGATGGAAGTGCAAGGCCAAACCATGAACCAGGCGCAAGGTATGGAGTTCCGCCAGACCTTCACGCCCAAAAATGTCACCGACAAAGAGGTCCTGATTGAGACCCAAGTCGACGCCATCAAGATGTCAATGTCCGTGATGGGCCAGAAACTCGAGTATGACTCTGAACATCCTGAGAAGACTAGCCCCATGCTGGCCAGCCAGACCAAGGACCTTGAGGCTTCCATCAAGAAGCCCGGCACAGTGAAATACGACGTCTTGGGTAATGTCATCGACTCGCTTGATCTCGACATGAGCCAGTTGGGCGCCGCCATCCTCCAACTCCCTGAAAAAGAAGTGAGCGTTGGCAGCAAATGGAACTTCAACAAGGGACAAAATATCAGCGGCACCGACATCAACGTTGACTACACTTACACCGTCACCGCCATCACCAAGAAGAGCGTTGAAGTTAGCATCGCCGGCACCGTCAAGGGCAGCACTGATGATATCAGCGGCAGCTACGAAGGTACGGCCAGCATCAACCCGCAAACCGGCCTCGTGACGAGCAGTGCGATGAAGAACAACATATCGATGACGATCTCACAACAGGGTCTGAGTATCCCCGTGACCATGGTCGTCAATACGACGATTGAAGTGAAATAAGATTATTTCCAGAATCGCAGCACTGCGATCTCGCCCAACAAGGCGAGCAGCGCAATCAATGCGAAGAGCTTCCATTGGGAAGACTGATGCGCCATCGCCGACACCAAGTCGGCGGTGGCGAATTCGTTTGTGTCGAGCACTGCCGCCACGTCGAAACCAGCCTTCTCGAAGACAGGAGCGATGGCGTCACGCTCGGCAAAGTCCATCCTCGACTCCACGCGACTCGCGTTCCATGCCGTGACACGATTCACTGTGTCGTTCACCAGCAGGTCATAGAAACCTGCCTGAGGCAGATCGTCATTCAAATAGAGGTTCACCTTGCCGTTGCGCACCTCGGAGGCGGGCATCAGCTCGCAGCTGCGGTCGGCGTTGGCAAAAAGGAACTCACGGTCTCCCTCCAAGTTCATGTCATTCAAGACCATCATCTTGTCGCCTCCAATGGTATAGAACAAACGGTCCATCTTGCCGCCGACGAATGCCGCTTTCACCAACACAGGAACGAACAGAGCGTTGTCAGAGAAGTCGCTCCATGCTGGACTGAGCGCCGTGGCCATCACAAAGACTTGCCCCTTCCCCACCGTCTCGGTCAAAACAAGCGGGTCGCCGTTCTTGAGACTCATCAGCGAAGTGGGAATGCCATTGGTTCTCAGCCTGACATGACGCTTGACTTTGGGCAAGTCTGGATATTGTGGCATATCCAAAACCATATCGTTAAAGAAGGCATGCTGCACGGCCAAGTCCTCGGCCACCGTGGAATTGGTGTCGACCTCGACAAGTGTAACGCCCAATTTCCTATAAAGATAATTGTTGTTCTTAGGATCATCGACGGAGGGGAACACCATCAGGCTGGCGCCATCGGCGACGGCGTCCAACAAAGACTGCTGCAAGGTCTCGTTCATCTTGGCGCTCTCGTTGACGATGAGCAACTGAGCCTGAGCGATGGTACCCAGGTCAAAACGGGAGGGCTCCATCCGAGTGTAACGGAACTGTTCGTCATCCTCAAAAACCAAAGCGCATGGCGTCGCCTTGTCGCCCAACTCCACCACCGAGAGGCTCGGCTTGACACGCAAAACAAAGTGATACGCATCGTCGAATGTGATGGGATGGTCGGTCAGGCTGACGGTGCAGCGTTGCTCGCCGCCATGGTCCACCACGAACTGCATGGCGATGTCAGTTGTGCCGTTCTTCTCCAAATCAACCGTCGTGGAGGCGGCCATCGTTCCGTTCATCGCAAAGTTGACAGGCAATCCCTTCACCTCCTTGTCACCTTGGTTGGCCACACGTACCATCAGATCGTTGGTCAAACCGACTTGCACAATGGGTGACGCCAACCATACCGAGTCGATATAAAGATTAGCTTTGAACTCAGGCAGCATCGGCACCACGACGACTTGCATCGATGTGTCGGCCTTGGCTACCGACAGGTTAAAGGTATTGCTTTGGAAATCGGAATAGACAAACAATGTCGACGACGCAAAGCCATGCTGTTTGCTGAGCATCTCAAAGCGGTCGATCACCTCACCCATCGCCACAGGCGCGCCATCGGGGTTCATGCGGTCGAGCTGGTCGAGCATCTCCTCTTGGTTCATCGGGTACTCGTTTTGGATCTCAAAGCTGTTGGTCATCAAGAGATAACGATTCGACGGGTTGAGTTGGTGCACCAAATCGCATGCCGACTGGCGGGCGTCCTCCATCATGGTGGTACGCTGCGACTGGCCCTTCATGCTCATCGAGTTGTCAATGTAAACGCCAACAAGGTTATTCTCCGTGTTGACATTCAACTGTTTCTCGGGACGATAAGGAAAGGCAAAAGCCAACACCAGCGCCGCGATGAAGAGGCAACGCAGCAACAACGTGACCAGATATTTCAGTTTGCGTGTCTTGGCGTTCTCCTGTTGTATGCTCCGCAACACGGCGGTATTGCTGAAATATACCAACTTATGCCGCCTGAAGTTGAACAGGTGGATTAAGATGGGTATCAGCAAGGCGAAAAGCCCCCATAGCATATTGGGATAGAGGAAACGCATATCCTATGAATGAGGCTGCAAAGGTAATAAAACAATTGACATCAGAATCCGAACAAATGTCCCCTATTGGTGTGCCTACGGTAACGGTCCTTGGCGAAGGTGGCGCAGGCGTCGTCCTGACGGGCCTTTAACGGGATGCCAACGCTCAAGCAGGCCTCCAAGCCTTGAGGCAGACGATAGCCGGTGATTTGATAGGCGTTCACATTGAGAGGATCGCTTGTGCCTTCTTTCTCACCCTTGGCATAGCTGTCGAGCAGGCCCTGATGAGCGGTGACGCTGAGCTTGAGCAACAGATAACTCGCGCCGATATTCACCCTGCTTCTTATGCCAACGCCAGCCAAAGCACCGGCATGAATCAAGGCCAAGTTGGCGTCACCCACGTCGATAGTCTCGTCCATGGCGATGGGATCGGTACGGTCCATGTGGATCTGTCCGAATAGTCTCATGCCGCCCTCGGCACCCACCACCAAATAAGGCTGGAAATAGTTGCTGACAGGCCATCTGATCTCCAAAGGAAGGCGCAGGTCGACATAGGAAGCCGACATCGTGTAATGCACCTCAGCACCCGAGCGGTGCTCATAGGTCATATCGGTGCCACGCTGCACATACATGACTTCGGGGGCCAACACCACCGCCTCGCCCAAGGGAATATCGACGAATAGACCTCCCGTCGGGGTAAAGGTATAGGCCTGAGGCAGCTGGCTCAACGCCTCGTTCTGGAAATATAGCATTCGCGGCATGTTCACACCGCCTTTCAAGCCCAAGGAGACGGTCTTGTCAACAGCCTTATTGCCGCTCATTTGTCCGAAAGAGACCATGCTGAAACCGAGCAGCATCCATATCATCAATTGAATTCTTTTCATCACTTCAAGTTTTACCAGTCAAGATTTTCTGCCAGTCCGTTACCATCCTTATATATGAAGTAGGTTCCGTTGGGATAGAGCCCAAATTGGCCATTAGAGTAGTCTTTCGTCTCAAGAACAATTGTGGCATAACGGAAGTCCGCAAGGCCGTTGTCCGTCATCTTGCCTTTCATGATCACGCCGCGTTTCATCCAGCCTAACTCATAGTTCTTGTCCTCGACGAAATAGACGGCGAAGTTGTCGCCGCTACCGCAGACGAAAACAGTGTCGGTAACCGTCTCGGTGGTCTCGTTGAGATCCATGTGGACGATGCCGTTATGTTGTTTCGCAAAGCGCAGATACACATTGGGCTCAGTGGCGTTGACAGGCCAACCCGGCATATTCGACGCCACCCTTTGCTTGGGATCCATCACATAACTGCCTTCGATTTTAGGCGGTATGGCTCCCGTAGGCACATTGCCAAAAGCCGCAAAAAACTGTGTCTGCAGCGAGTCGGGAACCGCCGACAAGATGTCGTCAATGTAATACTCCGTGCCAATGGGCACAATGGTTGTCTCATCGTTCTTGGTGCACGATGGCAACATCAATCCAATCGATGCAAGTAATCCAAGGATTAATAAGGTCTTTATGTTTTTCATCATGTAAACATTTATCTGACAATTACTTTTTTTGTCACCACACCTTCTTTTCCGGCGACTACGAAGAAATAAACGCCGCTTCCACCTTTTAAATTGTATGGCATTGAATCATGCTCCATCGCATTATATCTCTGGATATGATCCATCAGAACTCCCCTCATGTCATATACCTTGACATCGACTCTACCCGTAAACCGTTCAAAGAGAAGCGTCATCTGACCATTGTTGGGGTTGGGCACCACTTCAAAGGACCCTGAGCCCGTTGAAGAGCCGTTTTCCTCTATACCATAGAATGAGCAAACGAACCAATAGCGTTGTGCCACCCCATCAGGCGCGCAGCGATTATACGCTATCGCATCGAGCCAGACGGTGTCTTCCACATGATTCAGCACATACATCTTACAGGATTTGTGCCTGTCGCCATAGGGTTCAAGGACCCATTGCATCGGCTCCTCGAAACTCCATACCACGGAATCCCATGAGCAATGCGGGTTGGTGTCCCAAAGATGGAAATCGTAAGAGTTGATTTGGAACTCTGTGGCAGTCACCACCCAATGGGGAGCCGTATTGGCAGAATCCACAGGATAGATGGCGGTGGGATGCGGCGTATAGTCAAAAGGCATGGTAAGCGTGACGATACTGTCGCAGCCTTGCTGGTTGATGTAGGTCCTATGATACTCTCCTGAAACGGTGTAGATATGGTCGTCGGGATCAAAGTCGTCCGGGGTGGTATAATCTTTACCCATCGGGTCCCAGAAGTAATAGTCGCAATTCTCCTCCTCGCTAAGCGTAACGTCGGTGGTCTCGTAGTTTCTGATTTCGAGATGGAGCACATACGTGCTGTCGCAAAGCTGGTCGCCAAACTCATTTTGGAAAGTCACCTCCACCCTATCCTGGTTTGTGGTATAGGTGACGCCGTTGATGGGCCAATAATAACTATCGCAGGCTATCTTGTTCTCTTCCCTATAATACTCTTCATGGAACCTGAGGTCGAGCCTATGCTTGATGTCGCAACCACCCTCCGGGTCAGGAAGGATAATCTCATCGTAGGTGTCCTCATAATAGGTGATCCCAGTCTTATCCCAGGTCCATGATGGTGTAGACCCATGGGCATAACATTCATATTGATAGAGTATTGGAGGCTCTTGATACTCGCCAACCGTAAGCACCAGTTTCTCCACCTTCAGGCAGCCGTGGTTGTCGATGGTGTCGAAATAGGCAACCTGGCCATCCTGATCATACAACGTCCCGTGGAAATCATAGGTCTGCCCCATGCAGATGCTCGCGTCGACGAGCAAGGTGTCGTTGGGCGGATACACATTCAAATCGAGCCATACGATGCTGTCGCAGCCATGGACGCCGTGGTCTGTATAAGAAACATGGCAGGCATGGTCATAGGAGGTGCCGTAGAAGGTGTAGCTCTCACCCTCACAGATGTATTCAGTGATGGTGGTCTCATCGGAGGTCGGCCAGTTGTCGAGATGCAGGTAGATCGTCTTGTCGCACCCGTATTGTGTTTGAGTGTGATATTCATATACATTGGGCTCGCTGACCATCTGACCGTGCCAGTCATAGCTATCGCCTTCACAGATGGTATCATACTCATGAGCCACTTCATTGGGATGCACCACAATGCTAACACTCACGTTTTGCGAGCCGCCCCAACCGTTGTCGGTGATATGACAAGTGTAAGTGGTTGTGCCCACAGGCGGCGTGGCCACCGGATGCTGAACGTTGGCATTGTTCAGGGTGTTGGCGGGTGTCCAGCTGTAGGAATAGTTCCCTGACCCACCGGTAGGCAAGGCATGCAGGGTGGTCGACTCGCCTTGGCAGAGCTCAGTGTCATCGGCGGTGGCTGAGGCACTCATATTCCCCACATAAACCGTGCAGGTCGGGCTTCCCACCACCACAAGCTCACGGAAAGAGATATCGTCCAAGCCAAAGTCGTTGCCGCTACCCTCTGTGTTCTGATTGAGGATGGTAATGGTTGCCGAGCTCGAGCTGCCACTATACCACAACTCATAGAATTGTTCCCAAACACCTGTATAGGCCGGAGCCGTAAAGACATTTCCGATCTGTGCCCCGTTGATGCTGAATTGCAGCCACGCCACCTGATTGGAAGTACCGGCAAGCGTACACACCCAAGTGGAAAAAGCATAATATGTATTGGGATTGACGGAAATCTGCTCCGTCCAAACATTCGTTCCAGGGCTTGTGGAGCCGTTAACCATCATAAAGTTACCGCCATTATGCCCATAACCATAAAAACTCTCATGATGCAGGCTAGCGTCAGAATCCACATAATATGTGCCTTCGTTCCAAAGGTTGGAATTGTATTGGTAGGCCGATGTAAAGCCCACGTTGCCTTGGTTGAAATCACTGTTGACGACACTCTCCACTCCTGGAGCAAAGCCTTCGCACGTATAGGTTGTCGTCACCGAAGGAGAGGCCACCGTCACAGGACCTGTTGTCGTCGACAAACCCGTAGCAGGCGACCATTGATAATAGGTGGCTCCCGAGGCCGTCAGCGTCACCGACTGTCCAGGATCGATATGCGCCTCCGGCGGCGTGATGGTCACGGGCTGAGCCTTGGCAATCATAGCAGCCAATGCAAATATGAAGGTCAAAACAAACTTGTTTCTCATAGCGATCATATTATAGTGCAAATACGAGGTTTTCGTTAGTTAGTTTCTCATTATTTTCACCTGCACACCGTCACCCTGCGTTTCGCCATACCATAAACCGTCTCTATTTCGAGCAGATAAACCGACGGCGCATAGTGACTCAGGTTCAGCGTCACTTGGCCTTCTCGGCCCACGATGACATCGTCGAGCACCTGTCCCACCATGTTGACCACACGCACCCGCTCGATGCCCTCAGCCTCAACGGTCAGCTGGCCACGAGTGGGATTGGGATAAATCTTAGCGTCAACAACATGGCCGTCTTCGAGGCCGAAGTAGCCAGCGTTAATCTCGAAGCTACGCTCCATCTCGCCACACTCTGAGACGGAGAAGACAGCTGTCAGCGTAGCCACCCCCGGCGTGCCTATGAACACGAGACAGTAGTTGTCGTTGGCCTCCACAATCTGCCACTCCGAATTCGACAGACTCCATTGGACCGTGCCGATCAGGCCTTCCGCATCCACGCTGTATCGATAGATACCGCTGATCAGGTTGGAGGCCACATAGGCATTCGATACGCCATTGATCTGTCCTAATGTCGAGGAGTCCTTGATCTCAATCCTTGTCCGATAGATGATGCTGTCGCAGCCTGACTGACCGACAATGGTGTCCTCATTGATTATATATACGCCCGGCTGGTCGTACACTACACCGTTGTATTCCTTGTAGTCACATGCCGAGATGAACTGTGTGCTGGTGTCTGGTAGGTTGAGGAAGACATGCTTGATGACCACGCTATCGCAACCTTGTTCTGTTAGGAACGTATGAGATATGGTCATCCCTGTGGGGGTATAATACTGGCACTCGAAGCCATACCATTCAAAAGGCTCGCAGGCGATGGTGTCGAACTCGATGTTATAGCCAGAGGTGAGGGTGAAGTGCATGGTCACGATGCTATCGCAACCCTGCTCCGACAAGAAGGTATGAGTGTAGTCGCCGTTATGATCGCACACATGCTCCTGCCAATTGATGGTTCCACATGACTCTCGCTCAAACTCGGAGGTCATGGCATCGCTAAACACCAGATGCATGGTAGCGATGCTGTCGCAGCCGTTGGCCGCCTCGAAGGTCTGATCGTAGTCGCCATTCTCGTAATAGGTGATTCCATTCCAAGTGAATGGCAGGCAGGTCTGTTGCTCAAACGTGTGATGGGCGGGTTCCAGGATGGTGACGTACATTGTCACAAGGCTGTCGCAGCCGTCGACCGACAGGAAATGACGGTCGTACATACCGCTCTCGGTGATTATTTGGTCAATCCAGGTATAGGAGTTACAGGCCGACGCCTCGTCTTCCACTTGATAGGTGGGTGCGATGGTCAGATGGAGTGTGAAGAGACTGTCACAGCCAGAGGGATTGGGGACAAGCAACTCATAATCGCCACTTTCATCATAGATTTCGCCGTGCCATTCATAGGAGTCGCAGCCAATGGCGCTCTCCTCGAAAGTGAAGGTCTCGCCGATGTCGAGGTGCATGATGAGCAAACTGTCGCAGCCCTGACTGTTGGTCAGCTCATGATAGTAGGTGCCCGGCTCGTCGTACACCGTTCCGTACCATTCGTAAGGCCCGCAGCTCGTCACGTTAATCTCGCTCTCAGAGCTTTGGTTGATGGTGATGAGGCAGACCTCGGTGGCGGGGCATCCCGTCGGGCCCATGCCCTCATAGGTATAGTATCCCGTAGTGGTATAGGTTTCTCCATGCCATTCATAACTGTCGCAGGCGGTGACGGGCGCCAGCGTGTCGACGGTGCTGTGGTTGATGGTGATATAGATGCGCTCGAGTCGATCGCAACCTTGAGGCGTAGTCGACATGTGGGTGTATTGGCCCGTCTCCGTGATAGTCTGTCCATACCAGAGGTAGGAGTCGCACTCGGTGACAGGCTCCCAGTCCAACGTGTCGCTGTGGTTGATGGTAAGCTGTAGGATGTACTGTAAATTGCAACCGTATTGGTTTGTCGTATCGTAAACCGCCACTCCACTTTCCGTATAGACTCTTCCGTGCCAAGTATAGCTATCGCAGACCGTGATGGGATCCAAATTCACAGTCTCACTTTCGTGGATGGTCAGTTGCAGTTGTTCAGTGAGGTCGCAACCATATTGGTTGGTGGTCTGATAGGTGTAGAGATTGCTAGTGGTATAGGTCGTTCCATGCCAGGTGTAGGAATCGCATGCCTCTATGGGTTCAGGGGGAAGCACCTCCGAGAAATGCAGGGTCAGGTTAAGCACGAAAGTGCTGTCGCAACCGCCTTGAGGACCGTTGACAGTGACTGAATCCATCGTGCTGGTAGTATAGGTCTGCCCTGTACGTGGCCAATAGTATTCGTCACACTCCTCCACAGGAATGACCTCGCGGTAACGGTCACTGATGGTAAGGAAGAGACGCTCGAGGCGAGTGCAGCCAAAGTCGTTGGTGGTATTGTAGGTATAGGTACCCGACTGGGTATAAGTCTGTCCGTGCCACGCATACTGTTCACAAGCCGACACATGGTAGTCAACAGTGTCGCCGTAATGGATGGTCAGCGGTAGGTGTTGCGTGAGCACGCAGCCCCATTGCGTGGTAGTCACATAGTCGTAAACGCCACTCTGCGTATAGGTCGTGCCATGCCATGTATAAGAGTCGCATTCTTCCACGGCGGGCAGGGTCTCTTCCTCGGCATGATGGATAGTGAGGTTGAGGATGAGTAGCGAGTCACAACCCGAGGGATTGGGCTTGACATAAGTGTATTGTCCATTTTGGGTGTAGGTCTGGCCATTGCCGCCCGTCCAGGTAAAAGACTCACAGGCATGTTGGTTAATAGTGCGCTGTGGCCGAGGGGTCACCGTGATGTCGACAAGGCCGTAGGAAGTGATGTCGTTGGTACCGAAGGTCAGTTTGTAGGTGAAACTGTCGCTGCCCGAGTAACCCGTGTTGGGAGTGTAGCGATAGTTCGTCCCACTCAAAGGCGTCAGCGAGCCATGGGTGGGCTGAGTGACAAGAGAGAAGTTCACTTGCGATTGAAGTGAGTTAGGCTGGATAACGTCATTCTGCATGGGGTTGAAGTCGACAGGGGTCTCGAAGCAAGTTGTCACTTCATCGTCGTTAGCCTCCACGACATTGGTGTATTGATAGGTGAAGCTGAGGTCGTCAAGACCAAAATCGTTGCCGTTGTCGGAGGTACATGTGTCGTAGATTTCGATTCGCGCCGTTGTGGAGTTGCCACTATACCATCGCTGCAAGGGCAGTTGATTCCAATATCCTTGATTCGAATACACGGTGGGCATGTCGTATTCGTTCACGACCACCACATTGTTGATTTTGATTTTCAATTTTGGACGCATATAGCTGAACGTGCCACCACCAGGACTAAGATTAGTCATCCACAAGGTGAAATCATAGTAGGAATGGGCTTGTACGTTCAATGTCATGCCCCAAACCAACTTGTTGCTTTGCGTGTGGCCATTCACAATCATATACCTTGTTTGTCCATTCCCTGTAGTATGGTCAGGAAAATCAAACATCTGGTCTCCATTCAGATGGGCATTGTTTCCTAGATAGTATTTTCCTGTGTCACCATTACCACCCAAGCCATAACTACGTGTATAATCTGTGTCAAACGAATTATACTGGTTGTCGTCAAAATTCCCGTAAATAATCAGGTTTTGGGCCACCAACGATGATGACAGAAGCAGTAGAAACACTGCCATCATCCTGGAAATCAATCTCATACGTTGACTATTTTTCATTTTTTTGCCGTTTATAATGAACAAACGCACAAAAATGCAAAAAATATACCAAAAAAGCAAAAAAAATTCACTTATAGCGGCTTCCCGTCAAGCACCGCCGACTTCAGCGTGTCGTATTCGTAAGTCAGCTTCAGCGAGAAGAAGGGACGGTGTTCGTCGATGAGGCGGAGGAAGATCTTGTCACCTTCCCACATGGTAAGTTCGAGAAGGCGTTGTTTCTCAATCCATTCGAGGTCGCCCTCGTTGCATTCGATCTGGTCGCCCGTCCAGTCGGTGCAAACGAAGATATGCATGTGCTCGTCGTCGTAGATATTATGCACGAAGGTGACGATGCCGCAGTAGCGCCATTTCGTGACAGTGAAGCCCGTCTCCTCCCACACCTCGCGCAGCATGCAATCCTCGGGGCTCTCCCCTTCCTCAAACTTACCGCCCACGCCGAGCCATTTGTCGTGGTTGAGGTCGTTCTCTTTTTTGGTGCGGTGCAGCATAAGATATTGGCTGCCGCTCTCCAGGTAACATAATGTTGTTTGTTTCATATCATAGCTAAAAAAGCAAGGCGGCCTTTGGAGCCGCCTTGCAAAAACCTTTGAACTCTGGGATTAGATGATACCCTGAGCAAGCATAGCGTTGGCAACACGCATGAAGCCAGCGATGTTGGCACCCTTCACGTAGTTGATGGTACCATCGGCTTGCTTACCATACTGGACGCACATGTCATAGATGTTGTTCATGATGGTGTGGAGGTTCTTGTCGACCTCTTCAGCAGTCCAGTTGCGGTGCTCAGCGTTCTGGCAGATTTCGAGGCCAGAAGTGGCGACGCCACCAGCGTTCACAGCCTTACCAGGACCGAACGGGATCTTGGCGGCTTGGAAAGCGGCGATAGCGGCGGGTTGGCAACCCATGTTGGAGACCTCAGCGACGTACTTCACGCCATTGGCGATCAGTTCCTTAGCGTCGGCTTCAGCCAGCTCGTTTTGGAAAGCGCAGGGGCAAGCGATGTCGCACTTCACCATCCAAGCCTTCTTGCCAGGAGTAAAGACGGCCTTGCCGGGGAACTTGGTGGCCATGTCCTCAACCTTGTTACGGTTGGAGGCACGCATGTCAAGCATGTAGTCGATCATTTCCTTGTCGATACCGTTGGGCAGTTCGCACACGCCGTCGGGACCTGACAGGGCAACAACCTTAGCGCCGAGCTCGGTGGCCTTGATGGCAGCACCCCAAGCCACGTTACCGAAGCCGGAGAGAGCAATGCGCTTGCCTTCCATCTTGTCACCAGTCTGCTTCACCATGCGCTCGACATAGTAGATGGCACCGAAACCAGTGGCTTCGGGACGGATCAGAGAACCACCCCAGCCATAGCTCTTGCCAGTCAGAGCGCCAGTGCTGTGCTCGCGAGCGAGCTTCTTGTAGGCACCGTAGAGGTAACCGATCTCACGGCCACCGACACCGACGTCACCAGCGGGGCTGTCTTGGTCGGGACCAATGTTTCTCCAAAGTTCATACATGAAAGCTTGGCAGAAACGCATGATCTCTTCGTCCGTCTTACCAACGGGGTCGAAGTCGGAACCACCCTTACCACCGCCGAGAGGCAGCATGGTCAGAGAGTTCTTGAAGATCTGCTCGAAGCCCAAGAACTTCAGCATGGAGACGTTAACAGCCTTGTGGAAACGGAGGCCACCTTTGTAAGCGCCGAGGGCGGCGTTGTACTGGACACGGTAGCCGAGGTTCGTCTGAACTTCGCCGTTGCGGTCAACCCAAGTCACACGGAACGTGAAGATACGATCGGGCTCAACGATTCTTTCGACGATCTTGGCCTTCTCGAACTCGGGATGCTGGTTGTAAACTTCTTCGATGGATTCGAGCACTTCGCGCACTGCTTGCAGATACTCATTCTCGCCCGGATGCTTGGCTTCCAGAGCGGTCATAATTTCATTTACTTTCATTTTTTTGACTTTAATTAAAGGTTTATTTTACGTTTTAGAAAGTTGATTTCTTATAAATCGGTGCAAAGGTAGGACTTTTATTTGAACAATTTCCAAATTAATTGAAATATTTTCTTTTCCTCGCCTCACTCTTCGCCGTTTGTCGGATGGTCGTTTTCCGCAACCACCTTACCTTGTTCATAATCAACAAGTTTCGTAACCATCCCGTCCGGGTTGTAATAGATTTCCCTGCCGTGTTTAAGATTATTAACATAAGGCACCTCGAGGCATTTGTAACCTGACTCTTCGTAACAGATCTGCTTGCCCGTGCCCATCTTATAGTCGGCCTTGCCCGCCAACGCACCGCTCGGATAGAAGATGAACCACTGTCCGTCCATCATGCCGTCGACATACTGCCCTTCCTGAAAGAGTTGTCCGTTGTCGTACCATTTCTTGACTTCGCCGTCAAGCTTACCGTCCACGTAGTGCTCCTCAGAGGCCATTTTGCCATTGGGATGCCAGCGCGTGTAAACACCGTCAAGTACGTCGTCTTTATAGCTACCCTTCGCCGAAAGCGCTCCGTTTTGGTCGTACCAGACACATTCGCCGTTCAGCTTGCCATCTTCATAGCGTAACTCCGACTTGAGCTTTCCGTTGTCCCAATAGGCTTTCTGCACGCCGTCGTCGCAGGCGACGAGCAGCAGCATAGCGACAAGTCCAAGCAGCCACTTCCTCATTTCTTGCCGTCCTCCGTCTTCTTCTCGTAGGGGTTGATGTCGCGCAACTCAATCTCCTTCTGGTCGTACTGATAGACGCTCCAGTACATATTTTCCTTGCCATCGTTCTGGCTAGGCGAGAGATAGTTACGGTAATAGAAGCGATATCTGGTATGCATCAGGTCAGGACGGTAGCAATGGAGACATCCAAGCAAATCGTCGCTGCCATAGCGCATCATGGCGCTCAGGAAATAATAGGCCAAATCATAGCCTTCAAAGGCATACTTCATCGGCTCGGTGGCATAGCGTTCGCGGAATCTCAGCACAAAGTTCTTAATCTCGTCGCTTTGGTAGTCGACAAAGAAATCGCTGATATATATCGCATTCATCTTCAAAAGGTTGTCAACGAGCAATTTCTCAAACTTCGTCCAATCGGGGATGCAGACCAAAGTGATGGGATAGCGGTCGGCGGTCTTGGCAAGGCTGTTCAGTATCTGCGTGGCGAACACGTTGTTGTCGCCATAGGCGATGATTACGTTGTCGCGCACACCCGATAGTTGCGACCTCACGCTACCTAAATCACTGAAGGGATAGCGTTTGACCGAGTTCTCCAACACCACTTGATTGGTACTGCCATTTTGCAGATCGCTGGTGGAATACACCTGTCCTTCCACTTCGACCGTGGGGACGAGACGGCTGCCCATCTCCTGCAACTCGCTCTCGTGACGGGCAAATTGCAGCAGCTCGTTGCTGGTAACCACCACCTCATCGTTGACAACGAGATTGAGGTGCTGTTCCAGTTGATCCAAGAAGATGGAGTCGTTAGCCTTTTCGCGGCTGACAATGAAGACGTTGGCATCGGAATAGTGGTTCTTGACCAGATTGGTGATGGTCATGACGAGGCCTACGTTGCCAGGCTTCACCTTCACCACATTGGGACTATCGACGATGACCGACTCGCGGTTAGAGAGCGGGTTGACCATGGTGATCCCCATCGTCTTGGCATATTCCTCGATGACCGAGAACGATTTTCCAAAGAAAGGACCAACGATAAGGTCAAGCTCCTGGCCCTCAATTTGGCTCAACGCTCGCTCAGCGCTAGAGACATTGTCCGTCACGTCAAAGACCTTCAAATCAAGTTTCAGGCCTTCTCTTTCAAGGTCCTTGGCCGCCATCAGGAAGCCCTCATAGAACTGCAGGAATGAAAGTGAGCGAGACTTCTGCGCCTTAGGCACGTTTTCCTTGGCGACATCGAGTTTGCCCATCTCGCCCAGATAGAGCGGCACCATCAAAGCCACCTTATAGCGCTTCGCGGCGTTGGCGGGATTGGCGACGCATTGCTCCGCAGCGTCATAGTCCTCGTCAAGGAACACACTTTGAGGCTGTGGCTGAGGTTCGGGTTCCAACTCCTCCGGCTCTTCCACTTCGACGACTTCGACGGGTTCTATCGGGGCGTTTGTCGTCCAATAGAAATCCGTGACGGGGTCGATGGGTATCAAAACCACTTGACTTGAGAAGACATGCGAGCCTACTAAGATATTCTTCAAACGGAACTCGTTCTCGTCGACTTTCCAGCGCTTCAACAGCGACGAGACACGTTCGCTCTTCTCGCAGGTGTGCACGATATAGTCGTTCTCGTTGATAATGTCGGGGATGGCGATCCTAGTGCCGGCAGCAGGCTCGTCGGTCAGGCCTTGGTTGAAGTTCTTCAGTTCAGAAATATCTATGCCACACTCTTTGGCAATGTCGTATAAAGTCTCGTTGGGCTGTACTATGCGATAGGTCTTCCCTCCAACCACAACCACACTTTCCGGGTCCACTTTTACTTTGGGTTTCACAACGGGTTTCACCGTAGGTTCCTCGACAGGTTCGACCTTGGGCTTAACAGGTTCCACCTTAGGTTCTTCTACAGGTTCGACCTTGGGTTTAACGGGTTCCGCCTTAGGTTCTTCTACAGGTTCCTCCTTGGGTTTAACGGGTTCTACCTTAGGTTCTTCTACAGGTTCCTCCTTGGGTTTAACAGGTTCCACCTTAGGCTCTTCGACAGGCTCGACCTTGGGCTTAACGGGTTCCGCCTTAGGCTCTTCGACAGGCTCGACCTTAGGCTTGACGGGCTCCGCCTTGGGCTCTTCTTTAGGCTCTGCGACGGGACGCATAGGGATACCCAAAACGTGACCTGCTTTCAAGCCATCTTTCACCTCGGGATTGAAAGCCTCGATCTCCTCAATCGTGATGTTGTAGGCTTGGGAAAGACCATAGAGCGTCTGCCCCGCCTTCACGTGATGGAGATAATACTCCTTTCCACCAATCTTGGTAGTCTGTGTCGACCGCTCGATCGGCTCTTGGGCGCACACGTTGCCCGCAAGCAACATCCCAAAGAGGAAAAAGACGAAGAAAAGAACTTTATTTTTCATTATCATTCTGATTTACAATGTTATTCCCATTCTATTGTCGCCGGCGGCTTCGACGAGATGTCGTAGCACACCCTATTGACGCCTTTTACCTTATTAATAATGTCGTTTGACACTTTGGCCATGAATTCATAGGGCAGATGCACCCAGTCAGCCGTCATGCCGTCGGTGGAGATGACGGCTCGCAAGGCGATGGTGTATTCGTAGCTGCGTTCGTCGCCCATCACGCCGACCGACTTCACGGGCAGCAGGATGGTGCCGGCCTGCCAGATGCTGTCGTACAGGTTGTCGGCCATCTCGTTGGGATACGAGGCGCTAGGCAGTTCGCAAGGCCAGTTGCGCAAGCCCTTGATGAAGATGTCGTCGGCGTCGCGAAGGATGCGTAGCTTCTCTTCGGTGACTTCGCCCAAGATACGGATGCCGAGGCTCGGCCCTGGGAAGGGATGACGGCCTATCAGCTCACGTTTGATGCCCAAGGCGCGGCCCACACGGCGCACCTCGTCCTTGAAGAGCGAACGAAGCGGTTCCACAATCTTCAGGTTCATCTTCTCGGGCAGACCGCCCACGTTGTGGTGCGACTTGATCTTACAGCTAGGACCGTTGACGCTCACGCTCTCGATGACATCGGGATAGATAGTGCCTTGTGCCAGCCAGCGCGCGCCTTCAATCTTCTGCGCCTCTGCGTCGAACACGTCGATAAAGGTCGAGCCGATGGCCTTGCGTTTGGCCTCGGGGTCGGTGACACCTTTCAGCTTCTCGAGGAACAGATGTCCGGAGTGGACGCCTATTACATTCAGGCCCATTTCCTTATAGGAGTCGAGCACTTCCTCAAACTCGTTCTTGCGAAGCAAGCCGTTGTCGACAAAGATACAGGTCAGGTTTCTGCCAATGGCCTTGTTGAGCAGCACGGCAGCCACAGTACTGTCAACACCGCCCGAGAGGCCGAGGATGACCTTGTCGTCACCCAGTTGCTGCTTCAGGCTCGCCACCGTATTGTCGATGAACGAGTCAGGGGTCCAGTCGCCCTTGCATCCACAGATGCCCAAGGCAAAGTTGGCCAGCATTTGAGGGCCTTCCTTGGTGTGGAACACCTCGGGATGGAACTGCACCGCAAAGGTCTCCTCCCCTTCTATCTTATAGGCGGCGTTCTCCACATCATCGGTCGAGGCGATGACACGGGCTCCCGTAGGCAGCTTGGCGATGGTGTCGCCGTGGCTCATCCACACCTGCGAGGTCTTGCTCACGCCCTTGAACAGCGGGCTCAGCTCGTCGACCACCGTCAACATGGCGCGGCCGTATTCGCGGGCGATGCTGTTGTTCACCTCGCCGCCGTAACGATGGGAGATAAACTGGGCGCCATAGCAGATACCCAGCAGAGGCAGCTTGCCTTTGATGCCATCCAAATTGGGATTAGGAGCATGTTCGTCGCGCACCGAGAAGGGACTGCCGCTGATGATCACGCCTTTGACGTTGTCGCCGATAACAGGTATCTTGTTATAGGGATGGATTTCGCAATAGACGTTCAGTTCGCGAAGGCGGCGGCCAATGAGTTGGGTCACCTGCGAACCGAAGTCAAGAATGAGGATCATTTCTTGCATAAACGAAAATTTTGCGCAAAAATAGTGTTTTTCATGGATAAATCCGTATTTTTGCCGAAAAGAAATCACAAACACGCCTCATCATGATCACCGGTTCCCTGCTTTTGGGCTTTACCTTATTGCCTGTATTCCTTTTGATGCTATTCATCTACTTCCAGGACAAATACCAAAAAGAGCCCATCAAAACGTTGGTCAAGGCCTTCTTTGGCGGGATGTTGGCCATCGCTTTCGTGACAGCGGTTGTCTTTTTCATCGACCTGACCTTAGGAAGAATCCCGGTCTTGTCAAATACCGTATTCTATGCCGCCTTCCTCACCGCAGGCATCCCCGAGGAGTTATGCAAATTCCTCATTTTCATGATTTTCATCTGGCGTGACAAGAACTTCGACGAATATTTTGACGGCATCGTCTACGCCTGCTTCATCGGCTTGGGCTTTGCCTGCTTAGAAAACATTATGTATGTCTTCGGCGCCTCGATGAACTCGATCTGGGACGGTTTCGCCACCAGTTTCCTCAGGGCCTTGCTCTCGGTGCCGGGCCACTTCCTCTTCGGCGTCATCCTGGGCTATTTCCTCTCCATGGCGAAATTCAAGCCTGAGAAGAAGGCAAAATACATCTGGACAGGCTTGCTGCTGGCCATGTTGGCCCACGGACTGTTCGATTGGCTGCTCATGGTCACCGACTATTTGAGCACGGGCCTCACCATCCTCGTCTACACATTCTTTATCATAGGCGATGTTGGACTGTGGTTCTGCGCCATACACCTCATCCGCAGGCAGCAGGAGAACTCACGTCTGCAGCAGATTGAGGCCGAAAGCGCCTATACTGAAAACGAATACAATCAAACACTATAATTATGGCACTCAATTGTGGAATCATAGGCCTTTCGAGCACAGGAAAGACCACCATTTTCAATTGTATCTCAAACACCAAGGCAGAGATCGGCTTTGCCTCGAAGTCGAACATCGGAATGTGCGAGGTGGTGGATGAGCGTCTCAAACTCATCGACAACATCTCACACTCGAAACGCATCGTGCCCGCCACGGTCGAGATCGTCGACCTGCCCGGCTTGAGCAAAGGCGGACAAGGCGTGGGCAACAAGCTCCTCGCCGAGGTGCAAACCATGGATGCCCTCATCCACGTGCTGCGCTGCTTCGACGATCCCAACATCCCGCACAGCGAGGGCAGCATCGACCCGGTGCGCGACATGGAACTCGTCGACCTCGAGCTTCAGGTGCGCGACCTCGACCTAGTTACCCGTAAGTTGGAGCGTGTACAAAAGCTGCTGAAAAACGGTGAGAAAGACAACAAGAAAGCCTTCGACGTACTCAGCGTATACAAAGAGACCTTGGAGAACTTCGGCAATGCCCGTGACGCCAAGGTGGCTGAGGAGGACAAGAAGTTCGTGCAGGATATCCAACTGCTCACCGCCAAGCCCATCATCTACGTTTGCAATGTCGATGACGCTTCGGCCACTACCGGAAACAAATACTCCGACGCTGTGAAGGCCGCTTTGAAAGAGGGCCAGGAGATGCTCATCATCGCCGGAAAGTTGGAGGCCGAAATCGCCGAGCTCGACGCCGACGACCGTCAGCTCTTCATGGAAGACGCCGGCCTCACTGAGCCGGGTGTCAACAAACTCGTGCGCACCGCCTACCACACCCTGAACCTTCATTCGTTCTTCACCACGGGTCCCGACGAGACGAGAGCCTGGACCATCCATGTGGGCGACACAGCCCCCATCGCCGCCGGCGCCATTCACAGCGACCTGCAACGCGGCTTCATCCGAGCCGAAGTGATGAGCACGGAGGACTTCCTGAAATACGGCAGCGAAGCCGCTGTCAAAGAAGCGGGCAAGTTCCGCGTGGAAGGCAAGACCTACGTCGTGCAGGACGGCGACATCCTCAACATCAGATTCAACGTATGATGGAACAAGTCATCCTCGTCGACGAGCTGGACAACCCCATCGGTCTGATGGAGAAGCATGCGGCCCACCTCGAGCCACATCTCCATAGGGCGTTCTCCATCTTCATCTTCAACTCCAAAGGTGAACTGCTCATGCAACAACGGGCTTTATCCAAGTACCACTCCCCTGGCCTATGGACCAACACCTGCTGCAGCCATCCCCGAGATGGCGAGACGCTGGAAGAAGCCACCGCGCGCCGCCTATGGGAAGAGATGGGGATGCGATGTGAGATGCATGAGATCTACACCTTTATATATAAGGCCCCTGTCGGACAAGGCCTCACCGAGCATGAGTTCGACCACGTGTGGATCGGGCAGAGCGACGACATCCCTTGTATCAACACCGACGAAGTCGCCTCATGGAAATACATGTCCCTCGCCGATCTGGAAAAAGACATCGTCCTCTACCCTTCCCACTATACCGAGTGGTTCAAAATCACCTTCGAGGAGATGACACAACACGCCAAAATGTTTCAATAGCAGCTGATTGCTGCTATTTTTTTCATGAAAATAAATAGTAAATATATTTACTATAAGTATTTTTACTACTTTTGCCGTGTAAAATGAATTGAAAACGTTTAAAACTCTATCATTATGAAACGACAATTTCGCATTATCATCGGAATGTTGCTGTTAGCCATTCCGCTGTGCATGAACGCACAAGTGAAGCCTACCAAGCCTGAAAAAGAGCAACCTAAGGCTAAGGCAGAGAAAGTTGAAAAAGAAAAACCCGTAAGACCTGAAAAGCCTGAAAGACCTGAAAAGCCCAATCCGAAAGGCGATTTGGAGATGCCCAAAATCTCCGGTTTCGTTCAAGGCATGTACCAGGCCAACCTGAATGACGAGGGCGAGTTGAAAGACAACACCTTCAGAATGCGCCGCGTACGTCTGTCGGTCGATGGTAAGCTGTCAAAGACAGTGAGCTACAAACTGCAAGGCGACTTTGTCCGCAGTCCTATGCTAGTCGATGCCTATGTGAAGTACAAACCCTGTAACGAATTCGCCATCCAGGTCGGTCAGTTCAAGACTCCCTTCACGATCGAAAGCCCCATCAACCCTGTCAACCTCGAGATTTTTGACTATGGCGAAATCATCCAACAACTAGGCGGTTACAAAGACGTCTGCGGCGTCGGCGGCCTCGGCCGTGACATCGGCGTGATGGCCACGGGTAGCTTCTTCCCGATAAAGGGTGAAGAAGGCATCGATTACCATGTCGTCGACTATGCCATCGGCGTGTTCAACGGCAATGGCCCGACCACTACTGACAACAACAACCGCAAGGACATCGTCGGTCGCCTTGAAGTGCATCCCGGCTTGAAAGACCTGACTTTGAGTGGTTCGTACTACTATGGCAACTACTTCAAAGACGACGTAAACTGTGGCGTTCGCAACCGTTGGACTGCCGGTGCTCAATACAATGACGGTAAACTTGTCCTTCGTGGCGAATACATCAGTGGCCAAACTGGCAAAGACAACTTCGGCCTTGATGTCCCCAACTACTACACTAGCAACGGTTACTATGCCCAGGCCGGCTATTATTTTGCCCTTGGCAAGGACAAGAGCCAAAAGCTCATGCCCGTCCTCCGTTACGAGCACTTCAATGCCAACACGGCTATGGTTAATGGTGGTGGCGGCACCGACTGGTATACCGCTGGCATCAACTACTGGCCTTTGAAGTCGGTCAACTTCAAACTCGACTACTCACTGGTCCAGATGAAAACCGGCAGCAACTCGCACCGTGTCGTCGGTATCTTGAGCTATAAGTTCTAAATGACGCGAGACTTCGAGACGCGAGACACGAGTCTTCCGTTTTCACGGAATGACAGTCCCGCGTCCCGCAGTCCCGTGTCTCGTGTCAAATCTAAAAACAACAAATTATGTCAAACAATAAAGCATCCAACCTTTGGAAAAAAGAAGACTGGCTTGCCGTATGGATTGGCTTCATCGTCATCGCCATCGCATGCGTGTCCGTCCTCACCCAGAGTTTCGACTTCACTGCCGCCAAGTTCAGCACTTGGCACTGGTGGGAAAACGCGGAAGAAAAGAAATCCTTGATTGAGCAATTCAACGGTGCTTTCTGGATCAAGCTGCTCCGCACCTTCCTGGTGCTCGGCATCCTGTTCGCCATCGGCATCAAGCTGCAAGGCGAGAAAATAGGCAAGTTCATCCCCGCCTTCATCGTGCTGTTCATCATCTGCATCGTGGTGCGCCTGGTGAGCGCTGAGTTCACGCTGAACCGTTACCTCGAATGGGCCTTCTGGGCCTTGCTCATCGGCCTGCTGATCTCCAATACTATCGGCACGCCCGAATGGCTGAAACCCGCCATCCGTACCGAGTTCTACATCAAGACCGGTCTGGTCATCATGGGCTTCTCGGTCTTGTTCAGCAACATCGCCAAGTTCGGTCTCTACGGTCTCGGCATCGCATGGATCGTGACGCCCATCGTCATCATCTTCATGTGGTGGTTTGGCACCAAGGTGTTGAAGATTGGTAACAAACCTTTGGTTATGACGTTGTCAGCTGCCACCTCGGTGTGCGGTACCAGTGCCGCCATCGCCACGGGTGCTGCCGCCAAGGCCAAGAAGGAAGACCTCTCGCTGGCCATCAGCATCTCCATCATCTTCACCATCCTCATGATGGTGTTCGAGCCTATGATCATCCGTTGGGCTGGCATGAGCCAACTCATGGGTGGTGCTCTCATCGGCGGCACCGTCGACTCGACGGGTGCTGTGGTGCTGGCCGGTAACGCCCTCGGCGAGGAAGCCGAACAAGCTGCCGTGCTCGTGAAGTCCATCCAGAACATCCTTATCGGCTTCATCGCCTTCTTCGTGGCCATCTTCTTCGCCACCAAGGTCGACAAGGACCCGAACCAGAAGGTCGGTGCCGGCGAGATCTGGAACCGCTTCCCGAAGTTCATCATCGGTTTCTTCGTGGCCTCGTTGGTCGCCTCCTTCATCATCCTTCCGCTTACCGATGGCGCCACCGTTGGCACTATCAACAAGGGTGTCCTCGACCAATACAAGAACTGGGCCTTCGTGTTGGCCTTCACCAGCATCGGCCTCGACACCAACTTCAAGAGCCTCTTCAAGCAGATGCAAGGCGGCAAGGTGCTCTGGCTCTACATCGTGGGTCAGGTGTTCAACATCGCCCTCACGCTGTTTGCCGTGTGGCTCCTGCTCTCGGGCAAAATCTTTGAGATTCCGAACCTCGACATGTTCAAATGATGAACAAAAACCACAAAATATTCAAAGTGATTACCATCGTCGTGGTGGTAATCACTTTGTTTTTGGCTGGCTGGATCATGGCCAACCAGCTCGGCCTCGTCGAAGGCTACGATTTCGGTGCAGGCGCCTATTACTATGCCGACATCCCCACGGAGCAATACAGCGAAATCGACAAGGAAGGCGCCTACCAGACCTCCGTTCCTAAATGGATTTTCTACGTCCTCTTCTTCGCTTGGGGATGGCTGATGTGGCGGCTTTGGGTCTGGGTCGAGAATCGGGGAAAGAATCACTGATTGGCAATCTCTTCCGCAATCAATTCCGCTTGTTTCAAAACCGTTTCGGTAGCCAACTGCTGCATATCGGGCGGATAACCATATTTGCGCAACAAGCGCTTTACCGCCACTTTCATCTTTGCACGGACATTCTCCTTGATGGTCCAGTCAATGGATGAATTCTTACGTATGGTTTCAGTCAGCACCACCGCCAATTCACGAAGCTTGTCCTTCCCCATCAATTCTTTCGCGCTTTCATTGTCGGCGACAGCGGAATAGAAGGCATATTCGTAGGTGGTCAGGCCCATACTCTCGGCATCCTTGTCCTTTTCAACAATGGTTTTGCTCAACTTGATCAACTCGTCGATGACTTCTGCCGCCGAAATGATTTTGTTGTGATAACGGGTAATGGAGCCGTCCAACATTTCCATCAGCGTGCGGCCTTCCACCACATTGTACTTGGAACGTGCCTTGATTTCGCCTTCCAACAGCTTTCTCAGCACCTCTAAGGCAATGTTCTTGTGTTCCATGCCTTTCAACTCCAACAAAAACTCTTCCGAAAGGATGGAAATATCCGGCTTTTTGATGCCTGCCGCATCAAACAAGTCGATGACCTTTTCCGAAACCAGCGCCTTGTCAATAACCTGACGGATGGTGGTCTCGATTTCCTCATCGGAATGGCCAGCGCCAGTTTGGTCGAACTTGCAAAGTCGGGCCTTCACGGCTTGGAAGAAGGCCACTTCGTCCTTCACGTCCATGGCAGCATCCTGAGGAATGGCCAAAGCGAAGGCTTTGCCCAAAGCGGTTACCTCGTTCACGAAACGTTTCTTGCCATCGTCCAAGCCCAAGATGAAGTCCTCGGCTTTCAGAATCCATGAGAGTTTCCCTGCGGTGTCGGCAGTGAAATATTGCTTGTAGTCGAAGCCGAAAAACATCTGCTCCACCACTTCCAGTTTCTCTTGCATCAATGCCACAGCTTTTTCCTGCTGCAAAGTGGGATCACCCTTGCCGCCTGAATCGGAATAGAACGACAAAGCCTTTTTCAAGTCTGCCGCAATGCCTAAATAATCGACCACCAAACCGCCTGGCTTGTCCTTATAGACACGGTTCACGCGGGCAATGGCCTGCATCAGGTTATGGCCTTGCATGGGCTTGTCGATATAGAGCGTGTGCAGGCAAGGCACATCGAAGCCCGTCAGCCACATGTCACGCACGATGACCAGTTTCAGCTCGTCATCGGGGTCTTTCATGCGTTCGGCCAAGGCTCTACGCTGCTCCTTAGTGGTGTGATGCTTGGCAATGTTTGCTCCATCTGAGGCCGAAGAAGTCATCACCACTTTGACGGCGCCTTTCGACAGGTCATCGGAATGCCACTCGGGGCGCAATTTGATGATTTCATCGTACAGCTCGGCGGCAATGCGGCGGCTCATCGCCACCACCATCGCCTTGCCCTCAAACACTTTCTGGCGTTCCTCGAAATGCGTCACGATATCCATGGCAATGTTCTTTATGCGGTTGGGACTGCCGATTAACGCCTCCAACTGCGTCCATTTGGCCTTGGCCTTCTGGACATCGTTCATGTTTTCGGTTTCCAGCTCCTTGTCGAGGTCTTCCACCAACTGTCGGCCTTCGTCGCTCAATTCCACTTTGGCCAATCGGCTTTCATAGAAGATGCGCACCGTGGCACCGTCTTCCACCGCTTGGGCAATGTCGTAAACGTCAATGTAATTGCCGAACACAGCAGGTGTATTCTTGTCATCCTTTTCAATGGGCGTACCCGTGAAGCCGAGATAAGTAGCATTAGGCAAGGCATCACGCAGGTATTTGGCAAAGCCATACTTGATTTCCGAGCCAATCACCTCATCAGCCTCGTTCTTCACCTCCACCGTCTTGGCCTTGAAACCGTACTGGGTGCGATGCGCTTCGTCGGCAATCACGATGACATTGCTGCGGTCGGTGAGTTGGTCATATACGTTGCCCAATTCAGGCTGGAATTTCTGTATCGTGGTGAAAATCACGCCGCCCGACTGCACCTGCAGCAAACGTTTCAGATGCTCGCGACTCTCAGCCTGGACTGGGGTCTGCCGCAATAATTGTTTCGAACCCGTGAAGGTGTCAAAGAGTTGGTCATCAAGGTCGTTGCGGTCGGTGATGACAACGATAGTCGGGTTGTTGAGCCGTTGCACAATCTTCCCCACATAAAACACCATCGTCAGCGACTTACCGCTACCCTGCGTATGCCACACCACACCGGCGCGATGGTCGCCGACCTGCTGGCTTTTCACGGTTTCAAGGCCGTAGTTGGCTGGAGATTCTGCCATCACAGTTTTTTGGTTGACACCCGTAGCCCGAATGGTCGATTCCACGGCCTTGTTCACGGCATAGTATTGATGGTAGGCGGCAATCTTCTTCACCGTTTTGATGGTGGTGAGTCCCGTCTTCAAGTCTTCTTGTTTCTGCTTTTCAAACACCGTAAACGAGCCGATGAGGTCAAGCAGCGTGTCCTTGCACAACATACCGTTGACCAACACTTCCAATTCGCTCATGAGCGGCGAGGCGATGTTCTCGCCATCATCGCTTTTCCATGCTGTAAAGCGGCTGAAACCTGCCGAAAGCGAGCCAGCACGTGCCTCCAAGCCATCGGAGATGACCACCAAGGCGTTGTAGGTGAACAGCGACGGAATCTGTTGCTTGTAGGTCTCAATCTGCCTGTATGCACTTTGTAGCGTGGCATTTTCATCGGCGGCGTTCTTCAGCTCGAACACCACCAAAGGCAGACCGTTCACAAACAGCACCACATCGGGGCGGCGGTTGTGACCGTTCTCCAGGATGGTGAACTGGTTGACCACCGTGAACTCATTATTCCATGGATCGTTGAAGTCAATGAGCCACACCCTTTCGCCACGTTCTACACCCTCCTTGAACACCGACACGGGAATGCCTTCGGTCAGCAGGCGGTGGAATTCCTCGTTGTTGGCCAGCACATCGGGTGAGCCGATGCGCAACACCGTCTTTATGGCCTCATCCTGCACGGAATAAGGCAAAGCCGGATTGAGCCGTTTCACGGCCTTCTCCAGTTTGTCGCGAAGCACCACGGTCTCAAAACTCTCGCGCAGCGGATTCTCGCCATCAGGCGCAATGTCGGGACCATAGAGGTATTCGTAACCCTTGGCTTTCAGCAGCTCGATGAGCATCTGTTCTATGTCGGATTCGTGGAGTTGAGTCATTTCATTGATTTTTATTCAGTTTCCAATATCCGTTTTTGTCAGCGCCTTCCCTAACAATGATCTGTTTCTTTTTCAACGAAGCGAGCAGCCTCTCCACTTGTCGTTGTGAAATGCCAATAGCATCCGACATCTGCTTTGCTGTCACGTTACCGTTTTCAGCAATCATTTCCAGTATCTTCTGTTCGTTTACACCGACATTTACACCGACGTTTACACCGACGTTTTCATCCTTGATTATCGGCTCGCCTTTATGTTTGCGCACCGTATCCAAAATCTCACCCAGCATAAACTCAATAAAAGGACCGCTTTCTCCCTGTTTGGTACTTTGGGCGATGGCATCGTAATAGGCCTGCTGATTGGAATAGACCATATTCTCCACCGGCAAATGGGCAAAAGCAGGATTCCAACGCCCAAGGATGAGCGACTGCCACAGCCGTCCCATCCTGCCGTTACCGTCGATGAAGGGATGGATGAACTCAAACTCGTAGTGGAACACGCAACTGCGCACAAGCAGGTGGTCATCGGTATGCTTCAGCCACCCGAAGAGGTCGCACATCAGCGGACGCACCCGATGGGCAGGCGGTGCCATGTGCACCAATCCCCTTTCGGAGTATACGCCCACATCGCCCCTACGGAAACGGCCAGCCTCGTCGGTCAGAGCCGACATCATCAGTCCGTGGGCCTTCAGCAGGTCGTCCATGGAGAAGGGATCAAGCTTGTCGAACTCCTCATACACCCGAATGGCGTTCTTCACCTCCTGGATTTCGCGGATAGGGGCAACGACCGTCTTGCCGTCGATGATGTCCGCCACCTCGCTCTCCAGCAGGGTATTGCCCTCGATGGCCAACGAGCTATGGATGGTCTTGATGCGGTTGGCTCTACGCAATGTCAGCGCATCGCTTTGTTCCATCCGAATGGCGAAGCGCTCCATCTGCGCGGAGATATCCGCAATCATTGACACTGCCTTTGATGACAGGGTGAATGGAGGGTTGTATAGAATATCCTTTTTTGTCATCTTTCTCCTTTTTCAAAAAATGTTTGTTTTCACTAATGCTAGCTCAATAATCAGTTGCTTAATTTCGGATTCATAGATTCATGTCAGGCGGCAATTGTATTAAAATATCGAACAATAGTTGTTTTGATAAAATTTATTAATGATTGTGGGGCGCGAGCTCTTAATGCAATTGCTTCCATAATATCTCTTTCGCTCAATTCTCTTCCAGTATTAGTTGGAGCAGATATTCCGATATTAGTGTATTCTTTATATACAGAATTACAAAACATTATAAAAAACACAGCTAAATATTTGCCTCTGACGATTTGATGAGCCAAAGATGCTTCTTGGATTTCTCTTATAACATTATCAGCATCAGTTTTACTATATTTTGAATAATCAGCCTGACTATCCTTATATAGTTTTTTTATCATGTCATCATCTGTACCAATTTGAGATAATGATCCATCTTTCACCTTGAATAATTTTTTCATTTCTAATTGACGATAATTTGCTGGTTTTATTTTTTTTCTTTTCCACACAATTATATTGGCCATAATCGGAAGCATTTTGGTCTCAAAATCTAGCAATTGTTCATCATACAACTTTTTCACTTTCTCAATATCTCCCATTGGCGTGGTACAAAATCCTAACAAATCCTGCATTACATACTCTAATGTATCAGAATTAAGAATATCATTTTCTATGGAATAATTATCCGTAATATAAACTTGTGGATCTATTATTAAATTTTTATCATCGATAATACTTGACAAATCTCGGTCCATGAAATAAACTATTCTATCTTGAGGGATATCCTTTCTCATATGGATTTCTTCAAATACATATTTCACAATTTCTTTCCCACAAGATGGATATAATCTGACACAACAATCCTTATCTATCATATTGTTAATGATTCTCCTATAATAAGATGGATCATCTTTTCCTTCTACAAATCCATAGCATATTTTTGCGTCTTTTTTGTATTCGGATAAGAATTGTTGCAATGGAACTGTACGCCCATTTCGTTCTTGTCTTATAGAATCAACAGTTCCCATAATGCTATTTTCTGAATTCTTCAATTCCATGAGCATATTCATCAAGGCTATTGTCAAATATAAAGGGAGAATGTGTTACCGCAACAAGGCCATTGCAAAAAGCTCCTTTTCTTACATCTTCCAAAAAAGTCTTTTGCCATTTTACAGACAATGACAATTCTGGCTCATCTATCAACACTAAATAATTATTCTTGTTTGACAAGTATAAATGACTGAACAAAGAAACAATTTGCTTTTCTCCAGATGACAACTGGAATAGTTTTATATCATGGTTATCATAATCAGATGTGATACCAAAAGAAAAACTAGGACTATCGTAATACATTGTTTTATTCTCTAAATACCGATTACAAACAGCAACAAATTCCCTAATTGATGTTTCCTTCCTAATTAACTCTTGATGGGACTCATATAGTTTAAGAAAGTAATGGCAAACAACCTGATCATGTTCATCTCTAATCTTACCTTGACTCTTAATAACCCGCAACGTGTTGAACAATTTGTCTTTCCGCTTTTTTGAAAGAATGGAATCATCCACTCTATTCATAATCTGGTGTATAGTCTCATCATCAATATGACTGATCTCCTTGGTATCTGTTGTTTCGTATTTTTTATCAACAATATCGCCCAAATAACCTAATGTCAATTCATTGAGGCTTGATCTCGACGAGTCTTTCAGATCTGTCAACGTATTATTTATTGCTGCATCTACATCACGCATGCCAAACTCAATTAGCTCCGTGTAATTATTATTCTCTTGAAATCGCATTATTCGACGATTCCTCATAAAATCATCTTCATCAATTTTTCCATCAAGGACTACTTTCAATTCTTGTTCTATTCGCCTATATGTAGGCAAATATAAAATATGGATGTTTTCAACTTTTTTTCTTAAACTCTGTTTAGATTCGATTAAAGATTTTCTTAGTTTTTGTTTGTTTTTCGACTGAACAAATTCAGAGAATAACGTAGAAGGCTCATCAATACTAAGTTCTTGCATAATAGCTCCTATAGGGAAATCATATTGTCTACACAATTCCTCAATTTTTTGAAAATCAACGCCTCCTTCATTTTCAATAATAGACATAACACCATGTCTTATCGTCGGAGGCAATCTCCTTAAATCTCTTTCATTAATTGTTCCTAAAACATCTTTCTTGTTTATTCTAAGAACATCATCATCAATAAACAATTCAACACTTTCAAAGTTATACTGGCTTAATTTCCCCCATTGTAAAGACAATGTGTAATACAACATCTTAATAATGGTCGTTTTGCACGAACCATTTTCACCTAATAATATCAACGTGTTGTTCTTAAACTTCAACTCAAAATTTAGAGTTTCATGTAATTTGTTGATTTTAAAACTTTTAATTTTCATTTTTCTTATATTTTTAATTCATTATTCATCAGCCTCAGCAACAACCCGTCACGAGTCTGAATAAGGGTTTGGATTTGTATTTCATTCAATCTAATCTTCTCAAAATAGGATTTGACCTTCCCGACAAATTCTTCAACTTCACTTTGAGGAGGAATCGACAAATCAAGTGACTTGAAAGCCGACTTGCTTATTTCCATAAATGTTGACCCATTGGAATAGCTATGAACCAAATCCATGTTTGTTTTCAGCCACAAATAAATAAACTCTTTTGAATAGCCTTTATCATCCAATATTGCAATGTATCCTTGATTGATAGCCAAAGGGATTTCAGCAAATGCCAATACTCCAACAGGTGCTCGTGATGACATCAACAATGTTCCTTCTGGCAACAACCCTGAACTAATTTGTTCAAGTCCTTTTTGGGTTATTTTCTTTTCTGTATCAAATAAGTACAATCCATTAAGAGTAGTTACATCTCTCGGAGAAGTCCAAGCAATATCGCCATCCCAATAATTTGGTTCTTTTGTACTTGGCGTTGTACCGCCTTTAACGGACAGGATATCCCCCAACTTTCCTTCCTCCCACTCCTCCTTCGCCTCCACCACAAACCACTGCCTGAACAGCGTTTCGGCCATAGCTTCAAGGGTGGCGTTCTCGCGGTGCAGAAGATCTATCTTGTCGTCAAGGGAAGTGAGGATTGAGGCAATGCGACGTTGGGTATCTAACGGAGGAAGTGTTAAATACAAATTGTCAAACGCCTCTTTTGAAACCCTTTGCCTTCCTGAACTACCTTCCAAATTATGTTCTGCAAAATCACGAACTTCATCCCATCTTGACAAATAATATACAAAATCAGTATCAGAAACGCCATTTTTACCTCTAAACACATGAAATTCAGTTGAACCAAATCCTAAGCCATTATTCAAATTCCTAACTTGGCATATTTTTCCATTTTCAAGACACGGAGTAATTCTTGCAAATAATGTATCACCATTCATAAATCGGCTGCCGCCACTCAATACCTTTTCTTGCGAGCTTTCACAATATCTAAGAGAATTATCCAGATCTTTCATTTCCACGAAAGGAACAGGAATCCCCTTCAGTATTTTCACCGATGGGTTTATATCAACAAAATCAGAAAACTTATATTCTTTCCACTCACCCATTTTTCAGTTGCTGTTTTAGTTGTTCAATTTCAGCCTTAAGCATGGCTTCATGGGTCATCATTGTTCCCATCATGCCACCATCCATCCCCCCATACCTTGTACTATCCTCCATTGCTTTCAGTCGCGCCTCTTTGCTTGCAATCTCATTCAAAAGCCGTTGTCTTTCACTTTCCCGAGCATTTTTCATTGAACGCTTGGCGACATCAAGCGAACTTTTTGAGACATTGAGTGAACGTTTAGCAACAATAAGTGCGGCAACGGCTGCAATAAAAGTCAAAGCAACCAGTAGCAATTCAACCGACTCAATGGTGATATAATCTTTCCATGTGGTCATAATCAATCTATCTTAATCTTCCCTAAATTCTCCAAAATCTGTTTGTTCAGCCGTTGTTCTTCCTTCAGTTGTTCCTCAAACTCGGCTTTCAAGGCGGTGAAACGCTCGGCAAAGTTGAAGTCGTCTTCCTCTTCAGGCAGACCCACATAACGGCCAGGTGTGAGCACATAGTCCAGTTCCGCCACGCGGCTCACAGGCACGGATGCGCAGAAACCAGCAATATCCTGATAATCGGCAGATTCGTCACGCCACAAATGATAGGTGTTGGCAATCTCCTTAATATCTTCCTCTGAAAGCTCTCGTGTGCGACGGTTGATAAGGTGGCCTTTGTTGCGTGCATCGATGAATAGGATTTCTCCGGCACGTTTGGTGCGGTTGCGCGTCACAAACCATAGGCATGCAGGAATTTGCGTGTTCAAGAACAACTTGGCGGGCAAGTTCACGATGCAGGCAATCATGCCTTTGTCAATCAACGCCTTGCGGATTTCTCCCTCGCCGCCCGTCTTGGAAGTCAGTGAGCCTTTGGCCAACACAAAACCCGCTTGTCCCGAAGGTGCCAAATGATAGATGAAATGCTGAATCCATGCGAAGTTGGCATTACCCGCAGGCGGCACGCCATACTGCCAGCGGGCATCGCTGCGGAGTAGGTCGCCGCTCCAGTCACTGTCATTAAACGGTGGATTAGCCATCACGAAATCGGCTTTCACATCACGGTGCGCATCATTGAGGAACGAACCTTCGGTGTTCCACTTCACCTGAGAGGCATCAATGCCACGGATGGCAAGGTTCATCTTGCACAGCCGCCATGTGGTCTGATTGCTTTCCTGTCCGTAGATGGAGATGTTCTCAATCCGTCCCTGATGTTCTTTCACAAACTTCTCGCTCTGCACAAACATGCCACCCGAGCCGCAGCAGGGGTCAAGAACACGGCCTTTGTACGGTTCCAACATATTGACCAACAATTCCACAACACTGCGCGGCGTATAGAATTGTCCGCCCTTCTTGCCCTCGGCCAAAGCGAACTCACCGAGAAAATACTCGAACACGTGACCCAACAAATCGGCACTCTTGGTGCTGGTATTTTGCAAAGTGGAGTTGCCAATCAGGTCGATCAACTCACCCAAACTCGTAGGGTCGAGATTCGGTCGAGCAAACACCTTGGGCAATACCCCTTTCAGCGACTTGTTCTCACGCTCAATCACATCCATCGCATCATCAATATATTTTCCGATTTGCGGATTCTTCGCCATCGAAACCAGATACGACCAACGTGCATTGGCAGGCACGTAGAACACATTCTCGGCAGCGTATTCTTCGCGGTCTTCCGGGTCGGCACCCTCGGCCTGTTGCTTCACCAATTCGTCATACAACTGTTCAAACGAAACGGAAATGTATCTCAAAAAGATGAGGCCCAACACAACATGTTTGTATTCAGCCGCATCGATATTCTTGCGTAGTTTGTCGGCAGCCTTCCAAAGTTGCTTTTCCAAAGGCTCTTCGACAGTTTCTTTCTTGTTCGCCATATATAAAATTAGGTATTGAATTGCAAAGATAAACATTTTAGATGAGAGTACCAAATATCTATTTTTCTTTGTAACTTTGCAAAATACAAAACCGATGCATTTCCATGCAAATCATTGATATTCAAAACATAATAGCCAAACTGACACGCTTCATCGGCGAAACACCCGTCGAGATTATGCCCATCGCGGCCTCTGGCTCGGCGAGGAAGTATTACAGAATCGTCACCGACAATCGCACGTTGATAGGCACCTATAGCGAAAATAGGGAAGAAAACGAGGCCTTTTTGACGTTCAGCAAGCATTTCCATGACTTGGGACTGAATGTGCCCGAGGTCCTTGCCGTCAACGAAGAAAAGACCTGCTACCTGCAAAGCGACTTTGGGGATGACAATCTCTTTGCGCATGTGCAGAAGGCATTGATATTGATTGCTAATGGCGGCCCTTCGACGGGCTCAGGGGCCTTGATTGAACTATACAAAAAAGCCTTGAAGCATCTGGTGAAGCTGCAAGTGTTAGGTCATCAAGGCTTGGACTATTCAAAGGCCTACCCCACCGAGCGTTTCGACCGCCAGGCCATCATAGATGACTTGAACTACTTCAAGTACTATTTCGTCAAACCGCACGAGGAGATCGATTTCAACGAGACACGACTGGGCAAGGACTTCGAGGCCTTCGCCGACTTCGTCAGTCAAGCGCCCTGCGACTTCTTCATGTACCGTGACTTCCAGTCGCGCAACATCATGGTGAAGGACGGAGAACTCTATTTCATCGACTTCCAAGGCGGACGCAAAGGTCCATTGAACTATGATGTGGTCTCGCTACTCTATCAAGTGAAGGCACAAATACCACAGACCGTACGCGATGAACTTATTCAATCCTACAAAGAGGAGTTGAAGCAGTTTGTCAATCCCGAGGAAGTGAAGTTCGACACCTATCAGCCTTATTTCGTCTACTTACGCCTGCTGCAGGTCCTCGGCGCCTACGGTTTTAGAGGCTTGATCCAAAAGAAGTCGCATTTCATTGAGAGCATCCCCTACGCGCTGAAGGAGTTGAAGACCTGGAATGAAAACCACCCCTTAAACGACTACCCCGAACTCCAAAAAGTCATCTCCCAACTCTCAACTCTAAACTATCCACTAACTCTCAACTCTCAACTCTCAACTCTCAACTCCAAACTCACCGTCACAGTGAATAGTTTCTCTTTCAAAAAAGGCTATCCCTCCGACTTCAGCGGCAACGGCGGCGGCTTCGTCTTCGACTGCCGCGCCCTGCCCAACCCCGGCCGTGAGCCCGAATTCAAAACCAAGACGGGTCGCGACTGGGAGGTCATCGACTACCTGATGGCCAAACCGCCTGTCCACGTCTTCCTCGACCACGTGAAAGCTGTCGTCGGACAAAGCGTCGACAACTACCGTGAGCGCCATTTCAGCAATCTGATGGTCTCCTTTGGCTGCACGGGAGGGCAACACCGCTCCGTCTTTTTCGCACAAACGATTTATGAATGGCTCAAAACGACCTATCCCGACATCCACGTGGTGCTGAACCATATCGAACGCAAAATCAAGGAGGAGCATAACGCATGATGTACGACACTACCGCCATGATATTGGCCGCAGGCCTCGGCACAAGGCTTGGCGCCTTAACCCAGGACCGTCCCAAGGCCTTGGTCGAGCTGAACGGCAAACCCTTGCTGCAGCATTGCATCGAGAACTTGACGGCTCAAGGCTTCCAGCATATCGTCATCAACGTACACCATTTTGGAGAACAGATTATTGACTTTGTGGAAAGCCATCCTTTCGATGCCGATATAGACATCTCCGACGAGCGCGACCTGCTTATGGACACCGGCGGCGGCATCGTCAAAGCCACTCCCCTCTTCAAAGACTCAAAGGCGGTACTGATCCACAACGTGGACATCGTCAGTAATGTGGATTTCAAAGAGACGAGCCGACGGTTCCTCGATTCAGGGGACGACGCTTGGCTGCTGACGCAAGACCGAGAGACCAACAGAAAACTGCTGTTTAGGGATGACGGACAGCTTATCGGATGGCGCAACAAGGCCGACGGCAACTTCAAATGGGTCTACGACAGCTTCGGCGAGTTTCAAGAGATGGCCTTCTGCGGCCTGCATTTCTTCCGCGGCGACCTGTTCGCCGAGTTTGAAGTCAAGCGTCAAAGTGTCATCGACTTATACCTTTCTTTGGCGCGACACAACCGCATCATCTCAAAACCCATCCAGCCCGACTTTTGGTTCGATCTGGGCAAGCCCGAACAACTCTACGCCGCTGAAAACTACCTCAAATCCCAAACAGCATGAGTCGCGACACCTTTATCCAGAAATTGGCAGCCCATATCCTAAGCCACTATGACCTCGGCAAACAGGAGCTCACGGTCGTATTCCCTAACAAAAGAGCCGCTTTTTTTCTGCGCAACGAAATCAAAGGTAAGAGCCAACAAACGCTGTGGTTGCCCCAGATGATCTCCATTGAGGAAGCCGTCACCCAATGGAGCGGCATCACCCTCGCCGACAACATCGACATGCTGTTTGAGCTCATCGACATCAACGCGCAACTGCATAAGGACCCAAACAGTGACCTCAGCGTCTTCGGCAGCCAGGCGGCACAAATGGCCAAGGATTTCGACGAGATCGACCAATACGGCATCGACGCGACCAAAGTGTTCGAATATGTCGTTGGGGACAAAGAGCTACAAGTGTGGGACATTGACAGCAACGACCGTACCGATAGAGAAAAAGAATACCTCCAGTTTTTCAAGTCGCTCCAAACGTATTACCTTCAACTCCGCGACCGACTATCCCGACAAGGCAAAGGCTATTACGGCATGCTTACCCGAAACTTGTCAGAACTTTCCGAGACCGAGTTGCTTGAGAAGGTAGGCGACGGAAAAATCATCTTCGCGGGCTTCAACGCCATGAGCGCCACCGAAGAGCGCATCATCGACACCCTCATCAGAAACGGCAAAGCCGAGATTCTATTCGACTACGACGAATACTACGTCAATGACATCAACAACGAAGCCGGACACTTTGCCCGTCTCTACAAAGCCAAGCATCCCGGTTGGTTTGACAAATACTTCTCCAATCTACTGACCTCGGAAGAGAAGACCATCCACATCATCAACGCCTGTGGCAACGCCCTGCAGGCCAAGGCCCTGCAAGCCAAACTGCAGGAGACCAACGACGCCAAGCAAGCCGTCGTACTCGCCGACGAGCACCTGCTCATCCCAGTACTGAACGCCATCCCCGACAATGGCGTCTATACCGACTTCAAGGTCTCCATGGGCTACCCCATCGCCAAAACGCCCGTCAACCAACTCATCACGGCCTATTTCACGCTGTGCCGCCGCGACAAAATCAAACGCAACATCAACTATAACGGCAGATTGCGCGATGTTGAAGGTTGGTACATCTGGCCCATCTTCAACCTCATGGACCTTGAAATTGTGAAAATCGTCTTCCCAAGAACCGAAAACGCCGCATTTAACCGTTGGAAGACCGACGCGGTGAACTCAGGCAAATTCATCTTTGAGGCAAATGACCTCGAAGAGCTGCATGAAGCGCCGGGGATTCAAACTTTTCTGCGTATCCTCCTCACCGGATTATCCGAGAACGTCCCCAAGACGGTATTGGCCAATCTCAACGAACTCCTATCCTTTATCGCCCGGACACTGTTAGCCAAAGAAGACAACACAAACCCGCTTTTCCTTCTCAACCAAGTGAGCGAAACAGGAAAACATATCTGCCGTCTGGCGCAGGTCGTCGAAAACAACGCCAAGTACGTCACCGACATCAAAAGCGTCGAGATCCTTTACCGTCTCTTGGTATCAAGCGCCAGCATCAAACTAAAGAGCGACAACATCGAAGGCCTTCAAATCATGGGCTTGCTTGAAAGCCGCAACCTCGGTTTCGAGCGCCTCCATTTGCTCAGCGTTAACGAGGGCGTTTTGCCGCCCGACAAGCCACAAGGCAGTTTCATACCCCAGTTCATACGCCGCGCCTATGGATTGCCGAGCTATACCGAGAGCCAGGCGGTGGTGGCCTACAACTTCTATCGCTTACTACAAAACGGGAAAGACGTCTATCTATACTACAATAGCTTAGGAGAGACCTTTGGCGGCGAAGCCAGCCGATTCATCCTACAAATTAGACACGAGCTGGCCAAAAACGCCAACATCAAGATCACAGAAGAGACGTTTGAAAGCAAGGCGGAGTCGTCTCTCGAGGTCAAAGCGCTCAGCGCGCGAAAAGCCGGCGCCATGGACCGCCTGCACTACCTTATCGAGGAGAAAGGCCTCTCCCCCTCGGCCTTGTCGAAATACCTCCATTGCCCCTTCCAATACTACCTGCACTATATCGCGCAGCTCCAGGACGACAGCGTGGAAGAGGACGTGGGCGTCAACGACATCGGCACCGTCATCCATGACACCCTTGAGCTGTTATTTGCCGACTACAAACAACAAGTCATCGACAAGACACTGTTCGACACCGCGATACGACCCCTATGGCAGAAGAAACTCGCGGAGGCCATCGCCAAGAAATTCCGCAATGGCTTCCCCGATGTGGGCTTCAACTACCTCAACCGGGTCACCATCGAGCAACAATTGACCAACTACCTCGACTACACCTCCATGCAATTGGAGAAAGACACTTTGACCATCCTTGACACCGAAGGCGAATTGAGGGCCTCGCTGACAACTGGAAAAGGCGACAGCGTCTTCTTCGGCCGCTCTGACCGTATCGACCGTTTCGACGGCCTCATCCGGGTCATCGACTACAAGACCGGCCAAGTCCACAGCGCCGACCTCAAGCTACCCGTATACCGCCAAGGCGACAGCAAGCTGGAGTATCTGAGGCAGATTCCTGAGAAAGCGCTACAACTACTACTTTACAAATACCTGTACCTCAGATTAAACCCATCGGTAAAGCCAGATCAGGTGACGGGAGCCATCCACGGGTTGAAATACGCCCACGACATTGAGTTTGGCCTGTCGAAAAGCAAGCCCAGAAAAGAGGACTCCAATGCCGACACCAGCTTCTTGGATGACACCTCTTTTATCGCCGACATGGAAACCATGTTGGGAGCCGTGGTGGACGAGATGCTCGACACGAACATCCCCTTCACGCAGGCCGAGGATGACAAGAAATGCGAGTACTGTGATTATAGGTTGATTTGCAAGAGATAGCTCAATTCAGCACAATCTCTTTCACCACGTCCTTCCCCACCTGTTCGTTCAGATTCTTTACCAAAAGGGATTTGGAATAGGATAGTTCGTTGCGTAGCGCATCGCTGTCGACGCGAACGAACAACCTACCGTCCTTGATGGAGAGGTCGATGGTATGCAAAGCGATGAAAGGACCCACTACCTTGGGCCAAGCCTGAATGGCCTTTTGCTCATCCAGATAGTCCGACCCTTTGTGGAGCTCAATATACTCCCTAACAAGGTCGCCGAGCGGCTTGACGTCATAGTAAATCATCGCTGCCTCCTATCTCTTTGACCTCACCTTTCACCACCTCAAAGATCTTATGGTCGATGTTGGTATTCTCAAACAGTTGCTCGATCCTGCTCCGTTGCGTGTCGGTGATGAAGACCTGACCGAAATGGTCGTCACCGACCAAACGGACGAGCTTCATCACACGCTGGTCGTCGAGCTTGTCGAATATGTCGTCGAGCAACATAATAGGTTTGTAACCGATCTTCTGATAATTGAAATCAAACTGCGCCAAACGAATCGACACCACAAACGACTTCTGCTGGCCCTGCGAACCGAAACGTTTCAAAGGATGGCCGTCAAGAGCGAACTCTAAATCGTCTTTGTGGATGCCCACGTTAGTGTAACCCGAATAACGGTCCTGCTGCAGGCTCTCCTCAAGCAACTCGTTGAATGGCTTCTCATCCAAGCGCGATTGATACAGGACGGCCACCTTCTCGGTGCCACCCGAGACAATCTCATAGTAATGCTGGAAGATGGGCAGAAAGTCCTCCAAAAACTGTTTGCGTTTGTCATGGATATCGGCGGCATGTTGTGCCAGCTGGTCTTCCCAGAGACGAAGCAGCTCGCGATCGAAAGTACGATGCTCGGCGAATTGCTTCAACTGCATATTGCGTTGCAGCAAGGTGCGGTTGTATTTCAGCAAAGCGTTGAGATACAATGGATCGAACTGTGAGATGACGCCGTCGATGAACTTGCGCCGCAGGTCGCTGCCCCCGTTGATGAGATCGCTGTCGTAGGGCGAAATCATCACTAATGGAAACTTGCCAATGTGGTCGCTGAGGCGCTCGTATTCCTTCTTGTTGAAGCGGAACGACTTCTTCTGGTCGTGTTTCTGAACGCACGACACCATCTCATCATCCTTCTCGTCGTGCGAATACACGCCATGGATGGCGAAGAAATCCTGCTCGTGTCGAATGTTCTGCTTGTCGGTAGCGGCAAAGAAGCTCTTGCAAAACGAAAGATAATAAATGGAGTCGAGGATGTTGGTCTTCCCTGCCCCGTTGAGGCCCACGAAACAATTGACGTTCTCCGAAAGCAGCAGGTCAGCCGATTCGCAGTTCTTGAAATTCGTCAGTCTTAGTTCGTGGAGGTACATCTTTTAGTGACTTCGGGACGCGGGACTTCGGGACACGGGACAAAGACTCGCAGTCTCGCGTCTCGCAGTCTCGTGTCATTTAAAACTTACTCAAGTCCATGCGGAGTGTCAGGAAATTGGGCGAGCCTACGATATTGTTGCGTGAGCGGGCATAGTCGATTTGGAAGGCCTTGATCTTGACACCGAAGCCTGCCGAGAAGCCCACCAAACTACGCGCCTTAGGCACACCCATGTTGCGGTGCGTCTCGTAATTGTAGGACGCCCTCAGGAACAGGTTCTTGCCGATGGCCAGTTCACCGCCTATCAGCAGATGGCAACCCAGATTAGTGAAAAACCGGGAGGTCTTCGAAGGTCCATTGTATTCGCCCGTGATGGGGTCATAATAGCCCTCAAGGTCGAGCGGGTCGTCATAAACCTTGTTCCAATGCTGGATATCCTTATAGCCCATGACAATGGTCAGCGGCAGGTGGTCGAGTTTCTTGGAGGCCATGAAATCCATCGAGAAAGGCAACCATTTGTTTTCCACGTTCAGCTCCTGACAAAAGATTTGGCGTCCGATGTTGCGGGCAGCAAGGGTGAAGGCCCAGTTGGAATAGGACCAATAGGTGGCGGCCACGTCCACGCCCAAGGCGCCGGCGCGACCGGCTTCGTACTGAACACCGGCATATTTCAGGTTGGCGCCAATGCTCCATTTATCGGTCAGTTCACGGCCCCAACCCAAGGTGACAGCGTAGTCGGACACGTTGAAGGTGCTGCCGTCGGTAGAGCCACTCTCGGAGGCGTACTGCATTGCTCCATAATTGTAATACTGTACAGAGGTCGCAAAGCTACCCAACTTCTCGAAGGTGTGACTGTATTGCGCCGTGGCGAAATTGGTGCCCATCTTAAAGTCGCCGACATACGACAGCGTCATCTGGTTGTTCATCTCAGACGAGATGGCCGAGGGATTGAAGACTGCCGTCTGGAGGTCGCCGTCATGCACAGGCAGCGGCACACCGCCTAGGGCCACCACACGGGCCGAGTTGGCATCCGTCAAGGCGCGATAAAGGCCATCGGTCACCTGAGCGTTGACCTGCAAAGTGGCGAAAGTCAGCAGAAAAGCACATATGACGTAAATCTTTCGCTTCATAGTTTTACATTTTTAGGATAACGGACACCTCGTTGATTTATTGTTATTTACAGCGTTTATTTGTCAATCAGGCCCAATCCCGTCTTGACGAGCTTGCCCTCTTCCTTCAGCACCGTCGAGAGACGGTCGAGCATACCATTCACGAAACGACGGCTCTCCGACGTGCTGTACAACTTAGAGATCTCAATATATTCGTTGATGGTCACCTTCACCGGGATGTCGTGGAACTGCGTAAACTCCGTCAGCGCCATAAAGATCAGGATGATATCCATCAAAGCCAGACGTTCATAATCCCAGTTGGAGATGTTGGCCTTCACCAATTCCATGTATTCGTCAGCATGGAGGATGGTCTTCTCGAACAGCTTGGTGACAAAAGCCTTGTCCTCTTCCTCGGAATGGTAAATCGGAGGCATCGGGGTCTCCGCGTCAAAACTGCCAGGCAGCTCGCTGATGTATTTCCACAGCAGATAAATAGCGATTTGATAGTCGCTGTTGAAGAAGAGGTCTCGGTCGGAATAGTAGTCAAAGAGCAGTCCGTTCTCAGGCATCTCGTTCTCAATCACCGTCACCAGGAACTGTCGGTCATCGCCAAAGCTGTCTTTCCCGTTCGTCATATACTCTTGATATTCAACGGTCTCCGTCAGCTTGGTAAACATATTGCGGATGAAGTCCTCGCGCGAGTCGGTCCAATCGATCTTGTACTGCTGTCTCAACGATTCCAGATGCTTGTTATCCTCCAAAGCCTTGAGAATACGGTTGTTGACGAACTTCATATTGGGGTTCAGGTCCTCTTCGGTGGGGAAATGCTTCTGCTTGTTCTCCTCAATACGACGTTCGGCAAACAATCTCACCTCGGTCCAGAAGGTCAGCTGGTAGATAAAAAGCTTGTAAAGGTCGTCTACCCCTTGAAGAAGGTGACGTTCGGCCTTCGGAATATCATTGCTGTTGGACTGGCGGTAGGCGTAAATCTCCTGCAACGCCTTGACTCTCAGAAATCTTCTATTCAACATAGGGTTGGTCGTTTAACATAGAAAGAAAGTGCAAAAGTATGAAAAAATCTCTTGTCAGTCAACGCAAAGATTATTTTTCCTTTCTGCTGAACTATGAAAGAAAATGCATATCTTTGCAATGACAATTTTCGCTAAAACTAACTCATTAAAATAAGAACTATGAAGAAAAAATTCATCTGCCCCATCTGTGGGTATGTACACGAAGGTGAGGAAGCCCCTGAGCGCTGCCCTCAATGCAAGCAAATCGTTGAATGGAAAGTCGTCGACGAAAGCGCTGCCTTGAATTTCGTCACCGAACACGTCCTCGGCATCGCCAAAGGCACTGGCGACGAGATGATCAAGGATCTCAACGCACACTTCATGGGCGAAGCCACAGAAGTCGGCATGTATCTGGCCATGAGCCGTCAAGCCGACCGTGAAGGCTATCCCGAGATCGCCGAGGCTTTCAAACGCTACGCCTTTGAAGAGGCCGAGCACTGCGCCAGATTCGCCGAGCTGCTGGGCGACGTGGTGTGGGACACCAAGACCAACGTCTACAAGCGCATGATTGCTGAATGCGGCGCCTGCGAGGACAAGATGCGCATCGCCCGCGTGGCCAAGGAGCGCAACCTCGACGCCATCCACGACACCGTCCATGAGATGGCCAAAGACGAAGCCCGCCACGGCAAAGGCTTTGAGGGACTCTACAAACGCTATTTTGAAAAATAACTTTTAAATTATAATACCATGATTAGTAAGAAATTAGCAAAGGCTATTAACGACCAGATTAACGCTGAGATGTGGTCGGCCTATCTCTATCTGAGCATGTCGCAAGACATCTACGCCAAAGGTTTCCACGGCATCGCCCACTGGTACAAGGTGCAGTTCCTTGAGGAACAAGCCCACGCCGCCATCATGATCAACTACCTGCACTCACAAGACGAGAAGGTCATCCTGGCCCCCATCGCCAAGGTGCAGACCAACTGGAAGAGCGTCCTCGCCACCTTTGAGGATACCCTCGCCCACGAGAAGAAGGTGACCGCCATGATCAACAACCTGTGCGACATCGCCGACGAAGACAAAGACCGCGCCGCCGGCAACTTCCTCGCCTGGTTCATCGACGAGCAGGTGGAAGAGGAAGAGAACGCCCGCGAACTCGTCAAACACTGCAAGATGATTGGCGACCATATCGGTGGCATGATCATGCTCGACAAAGAGCTCGGCGCCCGTGAGTATCACACGCCCGGCCCGTTGAAGGGTGAATGATTTGCATTGTAGAGGCGCGGTGCGCCGCGTCTCTACCAATCTAATTAAAAACTCCGCTGCTCAATGAGCAGCGGAGTTTTTGTTTTATCTGTAAAACCATCACAATTCCCCAGCCTGTTTCTTCGCCCAATACTCCTTGAAAACGGCATAGTTCTTTTCCAAGAGCGTCGGCGTGTCGAGGCCATAAGGGCACTTGCTACTACACTGGTTGCAGTGTTTGCATTTCTCGATGAGTTTCATCTTCTCAGCCCATTCCTCAGTGAGGTAGACGCTATATGGTGCGCGCTTCAAGAAGAGGCTCATGCGGGCGCAGTCGTTGATTTGGATGCCTACGGGACACGGCATGCAATAGCCGCAGCCACGGCAGAACTCGCCCGACAGTTCCTCACGCTCCTTCTCAATCTTGCGCCATGAGGCAGAGGATAATTCAGGCTCGCGCTCCTGATAAGAAAGGAACTCGTCCAACTCGCTCTCACGCTGTATGCCCCAAATAGGTAGCGCATGGTCGAACTGGTTGAGGAAGGCATAGGCCAAGGCCGAGTCGTTGATGAGACCGCCCGCCATCGCCTTCATGCAGATGAAGCCCATATTGTGCTTGAAACAGGCCTCCACAATCTTCTGGTCCTCAGGCGAGGAAAGGTAAGAGAATGGGTACTGCAGCGTGTCGTAACAGTCGCGCTCAATGGCTTCCATGGCCACGCTCTGACGGTGGTTGCTGATGCCGATGAAGCGTACCTTGCCTTGACGCTTGGCCACCTTCATGGCGTCATACAGGCCTTCCTTGTCGCCGGGACGCGGACAATAGGCGGGATTATGGAACTGATACAGGTCGAGGTAGTCCGTCTTGAGGTTCTTCAAGGTGGTGTGAAGGTCTTTCCAAAAGTCCTCAATAGTGGTGGCACCCGTCTTGGAGGCAATGATGACCTTTTTCCTTCTGTCGGCGAAGGCAGCGCCTATCTTCTCCTCGCTGTCGGTGTAGAAACGCGCCGTGTCGTAGAAGTTAATGCCGTTGTCATAGGCTTTGTGCAACAAATACACAGCCTCCTTCTCGCTGATGCGTTGGATGGGCAAGGCACCGAAACCATTCTTGTTCACCTTCAAGTTGGTCTTGCCTAATGTGATGATCTTCATAACAACTTGATTTTGCCACAAAGATATAAAAAGAATTGATATACACCAAGTTTTCTACCCAAAAACCAATTCAAATGCCTAAAAACACTATTTTTGCAAAAATATTTCAAGATGAAAATCCTCATTCTCAACGGACCCAACCTCAACCTTTTGGGCAAGCGCGAACCCGAGATCTACGGACGCCTCTCCTTTGAGGAATATCTCGTTCAACTCCGCAAGCGTTTCCCACAACACGAGATTGCCTATTTCCAGACCAACCATGAAGGCGTTTTAATCGACAAGCTGCAAGAGGCCGACGGACAATACGATGCCGTGGTAATGAACCCCGGCGGATACGCCCATACCTCCATCGCCCTGGCCGATTGCATCCGCGCCATCGGCATTCCGGTCATCGAGGTTCACATTTCCGACATCTCGAAACGCGAGCCTTACCGCCACCATTCCTATACGGGAGAGGCCTGTGTAAAGAGTATTATGGGAATGGGAATGGAAGGCTATGCCAAGGCTATCGAAGCGCTGGAAATGCGCTAAAAGTGTCTTTACAACGTGAAATCTTCAGGATTCAACTCGCTGTATTTTTTCTTGCCCTTTATGATGCTGTCGAAGACAATGTTGCGACGATAGATGCAACTTACCAATTGGTGCGTGTTTTCCTTTCGTTTCGCCTTCAGCGACTTCAAGCGACGGTAGAAATCCCAATGCGCCTTGAAGACCATAGCGAAGTCCTTCGGGCAACCCTCGAAGAGGAACTTCAACGCCGCCACCCAGTCGAGTAAAATGCGATAGAGAATGGTACGATGCACTCGCTTCTTGGGTAGGTTTTTCACCAGCAAAGAGAGGTTGTTGCGGAAGTTCAGGTAGGTCTTACGCGGCGAGTTTTTGGGCAAGGTGCCGCCACCGATGTGATAGACCCATGACCGCGGACAGCAATACACCTTATATCCCAGATTCTTCAGACGCCAGCACAGGTCGATTTCCTCCATGTGGGCGAAGAAGCTATCGTCCAACCCACCCACCTGATGATATAGGTCGGCGCGGACGAACATACAAGCACCCGTGGCCCAGAAGACCTCCATGGGCTCGTCGTACTGGTGCTCGTCATTCTCCAAGTTTTGGAACACACGACCGCGACAGAAGGGATAGCCGTACTTGTCGATGAAACCGCCACTGGCACCGGCATATTCAAACTGTTCCTTGTGGTAATATGACAATATTTTGGGTTGGCAAGCGGCGATTTGCGGGTCAGCGTCCATCATTTCGATGACGGGCTCAATCCAATGCGGTGCCACCTCGATGTCGGAATTGAGAAGCACACAGTATTGCGCTTCCACCTGTTTCAAAGCCAAATTGTACCCCGTCGTAAAGCCTCCGTTGCTGCCATTCTCTATCAAACGGATGTCAGGAAAACGCTCACGCATGAAGGCCACCGAGTCATCAGTGGAGGCATTGTCGGCCACGACGACCTCGGCCAGCGTCGGATCGCAGTTGGCGATGACGTTGGGCAGGAACTGTTCGAGGAACTTGCGCCCGTTGTAGTTCAATATGACGACGGCCACTTTCATGCTTTGCTCTTTTGGGGTCTTTCATGTTTCCAGCGACGATGCGACCACAGCCAGTTGTCGGGATTGGCCTCAATGAAACGCTCCACGCAACGCACGTATTTTTCCATAATCTCGCCGTCGGCGGTGGCTTTCGGATCGTCGACGACCAGCTCAAAACTCACTTCGTAGCGTCCCCTACCCGTCCTGACCATGTTGACGAAGACCACGGCATAGTCGAGTTTCTTGGCGATGCGTTCGATGCCCGTAAACCAGCAGGTGTCCTGATGCAGGAACTCTGTCCAGAAGTCCTGCTCCAACCCATGCGAGGTCTGGTCGGCCATCATCAGCACGCCGTTCTGCTTGTCGCGCAGCTGCATCAAACGGCGCAAGACCGAGTTGGACTCAATCATCTCGATGGGACAGTTTTTAGTGCGCATATACAGCATCAATTGCTCAAACACCTCGTTTTTCACCCTCTTGTAGATGGCCAAGCCATTATGTGGGGTGAAATCAGGGATCATCTTTCCAAACCACTCCCAGTTGCCCGAATGCGGTATGGCATAAAAGACGTTTTTCTTTTGTTCGTACAGTTGTTGTACAAGCTCCGTATTGGCGACAACAATGCGATTTTTGTAGCCATTGGGCCCCACACGCATCATCTTGGGCGCCTCCACAAACAGGTCGCAGAGGTTGCGGTAGAAGTGTCGTTCGATGGTTTTGATAGCCTTCAAGTCCTTCTCAGGAAACGAGCGCAGCAGGTTCTGTCGCACCACCTTACGGCGATAATGGGCGATATGATAGACCAAGAGATAATAGATGTCGGATTTCAGATATAGCAACCAAAAGGGGTGGATGGACAGGAAGTCCACCCACGCCTTTACGATATGAAATCCTAACTTCTTCATGGTTTATCTCGGGTTGTCGTACAAATCGCCGGCATGCGAGCCCCAGCCCTTCTCGTATTCGGTCTGGTCGACGCCCTGGTCGTAACCCTGGCCATAGATGCGACCGTAGATCTCAAGCTGCCAACGCGGGTTGTTGACCTCGCCGACCATATCGGAGTGAATCAGGTGGTAGTCGTTGGTGGAACGGTCCTGCGCCATGAAGACGAAGCGTTTGTTGCGCTGGTGGGCCACCTCGTAGTAATGCCAGATCTGATAGGGATAGGCGCCCGGCTCGTCGGGTTGGTCCACGATCTTATCGGGCTGGCCGTATTTGAGAAACACATAACCGCGATCGGTACGGTAGCCCGCAGTCGAAGTGGTCTTGAACGACATGTTCACACGCTTGACGGCAGCCAGATAGTCGTCGAAGGCCTGCTTGGGGTTCATCGGGGCGCGGGCGCTCCAGAAGTTGAAGAGGAACTGCTGCATGGTCTTCATGTCGTCGGTGCGCACCAGGTTAGAGGCATAGTCGCGCTCGGTCTCGGTGCAGACCGGATCGAGATAGCGGATGTAACGACGCAACGAGTCGAGTTCTGTAATCTCGCTGACGAAGGTGTTGGCGATGCTCACGCCCGCGATGTCGCCCATATCATAACTCACGCTTGGGTTGCTGCGTTGGAACGGACAGCTATTGGAGCAGATGAACGTATTGCTGCGGTCGCGCACCTCCACAACAAGGTAATAGTTGCCCGAAGGCAGGTCTTTGATGTCGATGGTGTTGAGAAGGACATTCACCTTGCCCACGTCGAAGCGCTTGTTAAAGAAATAGTTCTGCATGCGTGTCGACGACTCACGGGTCTCGATGTAGTAATTCACAAGGAACTTGCCTTCCTCATAGAGTTTGTTGCTGTTATAGACTTCGGCATAGAAATGCAGTTTGTCGGTCTGGGGACCATAGAAGGGATACACCCTAGGCAGGAAGTCCATGCCACTCTTGGTGCAGCTTGAGGCCCTGGCCGCCTTGTTATAGGAGTCGTACAACAGAATATCCGAAACCGACGGTGTGTTGTCGGGATAGTTCAGTTCGACGTTGGTCTTACCCACCGGGAGAGCGTCGCCGCTGTTCAGGTCGGTGATGCTGATCTCCATCTCGTATTCCCCATTGGGCAGAGCGAACCTCTGCTGGTCGATGAAGGCCCCGTCAAGGTTGGTGGTGTCGGTCACCGTGGGGCTGTCCAAGGCAATCTTGGAATAGGCGCAGATCTTCTCGCCTTGACGGAAGATGGTCTGCACCTCCACCGTCGCCTTGAACTTGCCCGGCTGGAACTGCTTGTACACCGCCGAGCGGCACTCGAAAGCGATGGCGTTCTCCACATAGGGCGACACGCCGGGAGCGCAATAAGTCGTTGTCGAAAGATAAGGCTTGAGCCTTTTCGTTTGGGCTTGGCCCGCAAATGCGACCAGGACAATGGCCATGGTCAAAATCGCTCTTCTAAAAAATGTTGATGTGTTCATGATGTTAGATTTTTTGTTTTGACGGAACAAAAATATACACATACTATTCAGATTTTTCATTTTTTCGTCTATACTTTTTCAACAATTCTCAACAATTCTATTCTATTCTTTTGGTTTTCAATATCTTAAAACGAGTTTCGCAGATAGGTGATCATCGCCAGTTCCAGGTTCTCGCCCGACGCCATCGAGGTCAGAATCTTGTTGGTACGGCGGTTGGCGCCGCTGTAGGAGATGCCTTCGAGCACGGCTATCTCGGCGTCGTTCATGCCCAAGAGTCCCAAGCAGCAGTGGCGAAGGTCGGCGATGTTGAGGTCGGGATAACGCTTCAGGAAACGTGACGAGAAGTCGGGGAAACACCGGTTGGCTTCCTGCACCAAGTCGATATAGTCCATCTCCTTCAGCTTCAGTTTCTGATAGGCGCCCACACTCTTGATCATGATGTCCTTGCCTTCCGTTGACCTTTTGATCTTCTGCACAATGGCGCTATCCATAAAGGTCTTCCATGCTTCGTCGAAGTCCACCTTACCGGCATACTCGAGTCGCTCGCGTGTGGCGCTCAACTCCTGCGACATATGCTCTATTTCCTGGTCTTTCTCGGCATTCTCCTGCTCGTGTTTCTGCTCGATGGTGGTGATTTTGCTTTCGATATGGCTGATTCTCTTCCTGTTGTGCACGATGATAAAGGCCAGGAAAGCCACCACCGCGACGAGGGCGACAAGCCAGGTCACCCATGGAGCCACAGTTTCTTTTTCGGTTTCTTTCTGCGGGAGTTCCTGGGCCTCGGCATAGAGATACTCAATCTCCATCTTCTTTGCCGCCATGCGTGTCTCCAGCATCGAATTCTCAACATAGGAACGGGTATAGCGCAACTCCTCCTCGTCCATGCCCTTGTCGCGATAGATCTCCGCCAGTTTGGAGGCGGCGTCGACACGGGCGAAACGATCGCCCGTTTGATAGGCCTGCTCAAGATGAGGCACTGCCGAGTCATATTGCTGAAGGTCAAACAGTTTCGAGCCGACAGAGAGCGCCACCGCGCCCGAGCCAGTCGGCACCAAAGCCTCTGCCTCTTCAAAGAGGGCCAACGCCTTGTCGTAGTCTTTCATCGACTGGTGGATGGCGGCCTCGAAGCGGCGCATCGCCGCATGGTCGCCGTCCGACTCATAATAGGAATCCGCTTTGCGGCAGTTCTCCATGGCAGCGTCGCCCAAGCCGAAGCGATAGAGTATTTCCGACAGTCGCGTATAGGTCAGGGCGATAAAACGCTGAGCGTAAGGTGTCGCGCTCCAATCGTCACGCTGGCGCATCTGCTGCATGGCCTTCAAATAATGGCCGAAAGCCGACACATCATCGTTGGCGAAAGCCAGCTGTACCCCTTTATAGTAATAGGTGTTGGCGCAAAGGAATTGAAGGTCGGCGTCCTCGGGATAAACAGCGGCCAGGCTATCGAAGAAAACTATCACAGGAGCCAGGTCGGGGCTTTGTTCAGTAAGGCATCGGTTTTTGTACTGAGCCTGCACCTCGCGAAGGCGCAACTCGTTGTCGTCCATGGCGGTGAATGGTGCGACCGAAGCCTTCGCTTTCAGTGCGTTCACGCTATCTATCGCCACTTCAGGATTCGACTCAAGCAGGTCCACTATTGTCTTCAGCTCCTTGAAATGGTGAGGAGCGTTCGCCTCGGTAAACGCCGTCTTTTGCTTCGTGCACGCACAAAGCACTGACGCACAAAGCAGTAGTAGGCAAAAACCGAGACGCAAAGCTTTCATTAGGACGCAGTTTGTATAATCTTGCAAAGATAGGGTTTTTCGGCGGAAAAAAGTTTTTTTTCGGCAAAAAACTCAACCTAACGAAATTTGTTGTACTTTTGCAGCGGAGATATGGCTGAGTGGTCGATAGCGGCGGTCTTGAAAACCGTTAAGCCGAAAGGCTTCGGGGGTTCGAATCCCTCTGTCTCCGCAAGGTGAACGAATCACCTATCGAAACCCCAGGAGAGATGCCGGAGTGGTCGATCGGGGCGGTCTCGAAAACCGTTGAACGCTTTGCGTTCCAAGGGTTCGAATCCCTTTCTCTCCGCAAAACAAAAATCGGTATAAAAATCTGAATATCAGAAATTATACCGATTTTTGTTTTGTCTTTTCACTATTTTTCCAACTTCAGCGGCGTGCCAGGCGGATACCATGTCGGACCGGGATCGATAATCCCCTCCCAAAACGACGGTGTGGCGTCGATTGTAGCCTTGCTTCTTTTTGCCGCTTTCTTTGTCCGTTTCTTGTCGTACGCCTCGCGTTGTTTTCTGCTCATGTGTTTGCGTTTCTTGGCTTGCTTCTTCCGTTGTGTTTTTTCCTTGGCTTTCATCTTCTCTTCCCGATGGAAGCGGCGTTCTTCTTGCTTTTTAAGGCGCTCATCTATCTCTTCCCAAATGGACGCATAGAGTTGTGTGCCGGATTCTATGCCACCGGCCTCAATCCAAAAGTCAGGCAATGTCCTTACGCTTCCACAGTTGGGGCAACGCTGCGGTACAGACAAAGCGGATGCACAATACTCGATGTCATGCGACTTGAAAATATGGCCGCAAATGGTGCAGTTGAAAGTTGTTATTCCTCGGTACACGATAGGTTATAATTGTTCGATAGTATTTTGAGTACTTGACCAATTCCCGCATTTTGGGCATTTTCGATAAGAGTATTTTGTGATTAAGGTCAGATTGTCAGTATTGAGGTCGTAATCTGCAATATTCCGTTGATCATTAAAGTCATTGCCGCAAACCGAGCAATGGAATATGGCAGTATCCTCTTGTTGTTCTTTTTCCTTATGCTTTTTGAAAAGATTTACTAGTTTTTTCATGGTATTTCGTTTTCGTGTTTGGTAGTTTCCTTGTTTGCTTCGTCGCCGCGCAATGCCCAAACCACGAACCAGAACAAAGCGCTGCCGGCATAAATGAACCAGGCCCACCTCGGTGCGTCGATGGCCAGGAGAATGAAGAAAGAGACGATGTAATCAATGATGAAGAAAGTTCCCATAGTGCATTCGTTTTTATGACGAACGCAAAGATACCGCATTGCCGAATGCACTTGGGGAATGTAGTAAAGTTATAGCAGAAAATCCTCAACATTGTCGCGGTTAATCACCGAGAACACCGCTTCGGGATAGGCGTTTCTGAACGATAGCGGAGCAGAAGCTTTTTTGGCTGGATTCCATTTGAACTCAAAAGCATTTATCTGTCCATCCTTCTCCTCAATGTAGTCCACCTCTTTCTGTGCTGTGGTACGCCAAAACCAGCTTCCGGCATAATTGTCGGTCACGACCTTGTGCTTCATGCGTTCCGAGACCATATAGTTCTCGAAAAGCTCGCCCGCGTCGCTCCTGTTTTCAACTTGTGTATAGTTATGTATCAATGAGTTGCGTATTCCATTGTCATAGAAATATATTTTACGGCTGTATTTCAACTCATTGCGAAGGTTACGGCTGAATGAGCCGAGACGGAAGATGATATAAGCCTGCTCCAGTAGGGTTACATAGTTTTCCACCGTCTTGGAGTCAAGACCACAAAGTTGGGCGAGTTCATTGAATGAGACTTCCGAGCCTATCTGCCAAGCAAGGGCTTGCAGCAGTTTCATCAGCTTGTCGGGTTTGTGTATCTTGTCGAACTCAAGGATGTCCTTATACAAATAACTCTCCGTCAACTGGTCAAGGATGATGGTCTCGTCACCAGGATGAGTTACCACATCAGGGTAGCTGCCGTAAACAAGACGGTGAGGGAGCATTCTTTTCTCCTCAAGGAGACCAGTATGCGCCACCATCTCCGAGAAAGAAAGTGGGAACATTCTATACTCCCATTTACGGCCAGTAAGAGGCTCGTTGACCTTGTTGGCCAAATCGAACGAGGAGCTTCCCGTGGCGACAAGCTGCACGTCAGGCATCTGGTCTGTCACCAATTTCAGTTTTATACCTATATCGGTGATGCGTTGAGCCTCGTCAACGACAAGTACATGCTTGTTTCCCATTACGACTCTTAATCTTGTCGCCGAAATATTTTCGAACAGATTTCTCACATCGCTGTCGTCGCCACTCATCCAATAAACATCATCATTATTGGAAAACAGTTGTTTCAACAAAGTGGTTTTGCCCACTTGGCGGGCACCCATCAGGACGATGGCTTTTCCTGTAAACAATCTCTGTCTAACCTTATTCTCAAGCTCACGTGCAATCATAACTATCTGTGTTAATGCCGCTGCAAATATACACAAAAAGTATCAAATTCCGAAAATATCATGATTTTTTCGGAATCAATTCCTCAAAAATCGATATTTTTATGGGATATCTCTGATAATTAAGAAAGAGATGTTTATTGTTTCAGTTTGATTTCCTCATCGCTGCAAAGCTTATACACCTCGTTTTTGATGTAGTCTTCAAGGCTCTGCACGTTCTTTTTGTTCGCTCCGCCGTTGAGAATGTTGATAAATATGCGTGAAGCCGATTCTATCCTGACCTCCGAGTCCAGTGTGCTTGTTGCAACGACATGAATTGTGATGTTCTCGCCAAAGGAAAGCAAACTCATTCCATGCCTCGCCGTGATAATGAAGGTTCGATCGTTGCATTCAATACGTTTGAACTGGCCACATTGCTGGACGGCTTTCTTCGTGGCGGTATAGACGCGACGGGCGGGTTGACCGAAGTTGAGCGTGGTTTTACGCATAGTTAGTCATAATTTCGGCAAAATCCACTGCTGTTACAGCGGCTCTTTTTGTTTAAAATGCTAATTATTGGCGTAACTCTATTATTTGTTAGAACATGGGCAATTATCTAAGCATCGCCCCCATTATTTAGCAACTTTTCGCCCAATTTCGGGGCAAAAATAGACACAGCAATTCCAGCAACTGTAAAGACCACTATTTTTGTGACTTTTCCTGCAATTTCAGCAGCTGTTTTCTTGTTCCGATTATTTTTTTCTCTTTTATTCATAATACAAAAGTTTAGTATCCGTAGGTGATAATTCGATTTTTACGCATTCTACTTCTTGATTAAGTAATGCCTTATAATGTTTGTCAGTTTCAGATAATAGCTTGATTTCTTCACAATCATTGCCTTTAGAATATGAAAGAGCTTTTATGATTTTTTTACTTTTCGAACCTAATAACCTGTTGCACATGTTATTAAACTCCAAATGGTTACTTGTAATATCGGAAGGTTTTTTACCCATATCGTTCAATAATATATCAGACAACAAGATTAGTTTATAATACAGTTCAAATTCATATAGTACTTGTTTACTTTTCACTTCCCATTCGACTCTTGTTTCTGCTTTAAAAGGATTAATACTACCAGTAAAACCTTTCCAATAATACTCCCAAAAGCTTTTCGGGGCGCTTTCCATTTCGTTAAAACCTAAATCCACATCTAAATGAATTTCATGTAAACCGGTCTTAATCTGTAGTAGTGTTTGAGGGATGCTTGCAATCTTTTCTTTTTCATCAAGTAACAATTCATAATTAGAATACGCTCCCGTTATTTTCGCATAGCGATTATTCTTTTGACCTTGAAGAATCGCTGTTACTTTATTCTTAAGAAGTTCAATTTCAGTTGAAATTTGCTGAATCGAGCTATACAATGCTAAATTAGCCAATGCATTAGTGATGTTGGCCGGATTATATTGGTCTTTTATTGTCGCCTGTCCAAGTAGTTTTCCTTCACCGTCATACAAATTTGGAGTGTGATTGCCAAGTATTTTCGAGGAGTCTCCTAAGTGTGCTTTGCCTTCGCTAAACAATTTCTGAAATTCCTGAGGTATCTCTACCACCATCATTTTTGAATTGGCAATTTGTTGGATTACATTTATATCAACAACACAGTCTCTAAGAATCTTCAAGAATTGACTCTTCCCTATCGCAAGTTTGTCATTAGACAATACTGGAAGATTGAAGTCTTGTAATGCACTTTGGACTACTTCATTTCTGTTGTTGGAAATTACTTGTTCATTTGCTGGAATTATTAAATCTTTTGACATAATGAATCTGTGTTATAATACTATCTTATCTTTTCAAAACTGTTTACCGAATTACCCGATCTTTTCTACATCCAAATAAGCCATATTACACCATTAAAACATCAAAGCCTGCTCTCCCAAGTATTACCACATGATTTACATCGATATGATTTTTTTGTATTTTTATATATATTAGAAGCACGATCTAAGTTGATTTCATTCAGCGTTTGTTGCCACTCCCATCTGCCAGTGAAAATCCTCTTTACGCCTAACTCTACAGCTTGTATTGCTCCATCAATTAAATCATCCATAGTTATTACTCGCTCCTTAACATTTTTGCTCCCACAACGAGGACATCTTAACACTTTACCCATATCACCCAATCCTTTCCACATCCAACCAAGCTATGCTCAGCGCACCGGCTTTCTTAATATCAATTCCATAAATCCGCATGAAGGCATCCGCCACGGCTTGTCCGCCGTTTGTTACTACGGGGTTGCTCATGCTGTTGGTGACCACATCAACGGACATCCCTTTTTCCACACGGATGCTGCTAGTCAGTTTCGAGTTTTTTACTGTAATTCCGTATAACATAGTCGTATGTTTTAATTGGTTGTTCTATCCATACAAGAAAAGCGTGAGACTCAAGTCAGTCAGTCCATCAAGCAGTGGGTATCGCCAAACACCCTTCACGAATGAACCGAAGAACAAACATCCCACGCTTGCTTGTTATCAAGTCGGTGCTCCATGCACCAATTGACATCAAAACAAAAGGTGAGCATCGGTCTTCGTTCCCGTGAGTTTGTTGGCGATTTCACTGCTTGGAACTTAGAATGCCTTCCTTGCCGAGTCGGGATTGCTCCCCCAACTCGCTTGCAAATATAGTCATTTTTCGGACCAATGCTCAGTTTGTGGATTTTTTTCTTCGGTTTCATCTTTATCTCGGTTGTCTTTTCGACAACAAAAGGGAACGGCATTTTTCCTACCGCTCCCCTATTTGTTTTGAGCCAAGCCTTTCTTTAACTGACTTTTCTCCAATAATGCGAGCCTCCGTTGCTTGCGGGGCATCCGCTCAACGGAAACGGACCTATCAGAGAAGTGGCACCGCATCTGGCGCATTGCCAAACGCTGTCAAGAAGTCCGTTTTTCACATTCATAGATGTCTGGTTTTTGAAATCGTTGATATGCATTGTCTTATCCCTAAATACGTGTCGGGCGCAACTCTTATTTCCGCCCGCGAGTCCCACCAAGTCAGGCTTTGGTATGGTGTTTACGATACAAGAAAAGCGTGAGACTCGATTCTATCACGTCCATCAATCAGTAGGTATCGCCAAACACCTTCCACGGAATGGACCGAAGAAACAATATCCCACGCCAGTTTTCATATCAAGTGGGTGTTTGGCACCTTGTTGATAACAAAAACATAAGGTGAGCATTGGCCTTTGTCCTCCGTGTTATTTTGGCGATTTCACTGATTAGGACTCAGAATGCCTTCCTTGCCGAGTCGGGATTGCTCCCCCAACTCGCATGCAAATATAGTCATTTTTCAGACCAATGCTCGGTTTGCCGGTATTTTTTCTTCGGTTTCATCTTTCCTTCAAGTTTTGGAGGCAAAGATAGACAAGCCGCACATGCTGGCGGAGATTATAGTAAACTTATAGTGAAAATAGGTTTTTTAAAAACGTATTCCACAAATTTGGCAAAAATCATGGATTGTATTCCACGATTTTAGAAAAACTCATGAGTAATTTTCACTTCTTGAACTCGCAAACACCAGGATAAAACTCCACCATTCTTCTCCTGAACTCGGTATCCGCCGAGTGGGCATAGCTGCTGTCCTTCTCTTTCACCCATTCGGGGCCTGCGAAGAAACGGCGCATCTTCTTGTAGTCGCCACGGTCGCAGAGGTAACGGATGATGTAGATAAGCTCGTAGGACTTGCCGTTTTTGCCATGCCAAATAACGGGCATCAGGTTGCCTTCGGGGCGGCAATAGCCTGAAAGACGATAAGCGAACAAGGTTTTCACGACAGGATCGTTTTCGATGTAACCCTTCTCGGCTACATAGTTGATGAACGCGGTGAAGACCTCTTCTCCCCCGCCCTCAACGAGCGGCTTCAGATACAAGTGTTCCGTGTCGTCGACAGAACATTTCGAGCGGAAAAAGTCGTCGGGTAGAAAGAACGGCGCCTGCCCCCCGCTTTTCATCGCCTCGTATTCCTCCTTGTAACGCGACACCAATTGAGCTACCAAAGGGTTGGAGATGATCTGTTCGATGAGATGGCGTTCGTTTTGCACAAGGTCGCCGCAACCATCCCAGTACATATACAGGCTGTTGCGAAGCAAAGTCAAGACGAAGGTCCGGTAATCCTTAAAATAGCGTTCAAGATTCTCATCGCTATCATGTTCCATCAGGTCTTGCGTCGATGACTGCCATTGCCTAGCCGCCCTTGCCATCCCGATGTGCCTGCTGTCACCTTCAGCGAGCGAAGCACCCTCGACGATGTCGATCAGATACGGCAAGTCCTCATCGTCGAAAGCAGTCTCCAAAGGCGAGGCCTCCAAGCAGTTTTGGCATAGTACCGATAAGCGGGTCGTGTCGCAACCTGCCGCTCTCACGTGAGCCACAAAGCCGTCCCTGTCGCCGGCCGCCACCTGCGCCATCAACTTTTCCTTGACCATGCTAGTGGTCGGCAACACGGAGAGGAAGTCCGTGACCGTGGGGGCAATCAAGGTGGCCAGGATGTCAAAAATCTCACCTGGCGCCATCAACGGGACGGTGGCGAGATCCCTTTCGATGAGACACTGCATGTCTTCGGCAATCATCCGATTGTTATAGATGTACACTATGGCATTGTGCAAAGGACAACCAACCTCGACCCATATCTTCACTGCCACCTTGGCGTCTTCTTCAACATCAGGGTCTTGCATGAATTCGTCCATGTCTTGAAACGAGGGAAACGCGACGGCTCGCTTTAGGCCGTCGTAGTACAGTTTCTTTCTCCGCAAGGCATCCTGATTGTTCATGCCGCAAAGGTAGTTATTTCAAGAAAACAAAGTATCTTTGCTGCCAAATAATCCCACTACCATGCCCAAATTTTTCATCGTCATCGCCATCTACCTTCTGATAGTCAACCTCATCGCCTTCGCCTTATACGGCATCGACAAGCGGCGTGCCATAAAGCATCAATTCAGAATCCCCGAGAGGACGCTGCTATGGATGGCGAGAATCGGAGGCGGCGTCGGCAGCTGGCTTGGCATCAAGGTCTTCCACCACAAGACCAAGCACGCCAGATTCAGAATCGCCGTGCCGCTATGGACCGTGCTCTGGACGGCCGCCCTCATATGGGCTTTCTTCCATCATTAAAACAACAAAAAAACGGGCTGTTACGCCCGTTTTTCTTTTATAAACCTACAGGAGTGTGCTTAATGCACCGCCTTCAGGAAGCTGTAGTCCTTGCCGTATTTCAGGTGTTGCTCCACGAAATCGGAAGGATACTCGACCTTGTAGTCCACCACCTCGCCGTTCTCTACGACGGGGACAATCTCGGGGTTGATGAAACCGCCATAGGGTTTAAGACCCAGGGCGTTGTAACGCTCCCTGACTTCCTTATGGATCTCCGGGTCGACCTTCACGGCGTATTTCTCCACGATGGCCTTGCCGGCGGCATAGTCGCCTTCGCTCTTGATGCGCTGAATCTCGGCCAACAACTCGCCAAATAAGCCACGTAGGGCCTCGAAGTCGTTGACGATGTAATAGGTCTTGCCGTTCTCCACCTTCTTCTCGATAACGTTGGCGTCCTTGCCTTGCTCGTAGCACCACTCAGAGATGAGCTTGCGGTTCTGCATGTGCGACTCGGTAACGTCCTTGCCCAACTCCACACGAGCCAGCTGCGACATCATACCGTTGCGAATGTAGGAGCAATACTCGGCCTTGTAAGCCTCGGCATCAGGCATCACGCCCAGTTCCACCATCTTCGGGTCGGCCAGATAATACAGGCCGAAAAGGTCGGCACGGGCCTCTTCCAAAGTCGAGCTGAACTCTTTCAAGGCACCAGGCTGGGTGCCAGGGAGCAGCTTGCCCGAACCATGGCCCAGGCACTCGTGCAGGTTGGTGTGTACCACATCGGCGTCCGAACCGTATTTCTTGCAGAGGTCGACTTCCTCCTGCGTGTAGGCGAACTCGGCCAAGGCACTTCTCGGGCATTCGTCAGCGGCCTTGTCGTATGCCTCCATCAGGTTGGTGATGGTGACCGATTTGGAGCCGTAGTCCTTGCGGATCCAGTCGGCATTGGGCAGGTTGATGCCAATCGGAGGCGACGGGAAGCAGTCGCCACCCAACGTGGTGACGATGATGCTCTTCGCCGAAACGCCTTTGCACTCCTCTTTCTTGAAGCGTGGGTCGACAGGCGAGTTGTCCTCAAACCACTGGGCGTTCTCGCTGATGGTATTGGAACGCACGGTGGCCTCCAAATCCTTGAAGTTGACGACCGACTCCCAAGTGGCCTTCATACCCATTGGGTCGCCGTAGTCCTCAATGAAGCCATTGACGAAGTCGATGTGCGAGACGGAGTCCTGCACCCAAGCGATGTTGTACTCGTCCCAAGTCTTCAGGTCACCCGTGGTGTAGTAGTCGATGAGTTTTTGCGTGTAGTCGCGCTGGATATCGTTCTCCGCCACCTCATTGGCCTTCTGGAGCCAGCCGATGATGGCCTGGATAGCCTCGCCGTACAGGCCGTCGGCCTTATACACATCCTCATAAATCTTACCGTCTTTCTTCACCAGTTTGGAGTTCAGGCCATAACTGATGGGTGTGGCGTCGTTGGGCTTGCGCATCTTGTTGTAGAAGGCCTCCACCTCGCCTTTTTTGATACCGCCCTCGTAGAAGTTCACCGCCGAATTAGCGATGATGTCTTCCTCGCTGCTGCGACGCATCTTGTACAACTCCTTGTCGAAGACCACAGGCGTCAGGAAGGCGATAAAGTCGTCCACCGTCTCGCCCTCGTTGAGCGGGAGCAGGCTGGCGTCGCTACCCTTCACCAAGTCGGCGAAATAGGCCTCGCTGACCTCGGGGAAGAACTTGTCCTCGGCATAGTGATGATGGATGCCGTTGCTGAAGAAAACACGCTTGGCATAGACCACGAAGTTCTGGAAGTCCTCACACTCACGGTCGCCTTGATAGGAGTTCAACACGGCCTCGATGGTCTTACGGACCACCAGGTTGTACTTGAAGTTCTGGTCGGCGAGGATGTCGCGACCGCACTTGGCCGCTTCGCCGAGATAGTAGATGTAACTCTTCTGTTGCAGCGTCAGCTGGTCCCATTCGGGGATTTGGTAACGCATGATCCTCAAGTCGGCGAACTCATCCACCAGATACTTGAATTCCTCTTTAGGCTGGGGCTGTTCGACGGGTTCCTCCTGTTTCGGGGCGCAACCCACCAAAGCGGCAGCCATTCCAATGCAAATCATCAGTTTTTTCATTTAATTATTATTTGTTAAGTAATCGCTTTTGTATTATGTATTTGACTTCGGGACTTCGAGACTTCGAGACTTCGAGACTTCGGGACCTCGGGGCGTCTCGCAATCACGCAGTCCCGTAGTCTCGTGTCTATTCACTTGTACAAATCTCCAGGCGTATACATGTCATACGCCGGCATGGCAGCGGGGTTCAGGTTCTCAATCAGGCCGTCGAACTGCCACTGTTCCTTGTCGTAGATGTAATGGCGGCAAAACCATACAAGGTCGTCGACAGTGAAAGGACCAGCAGCGGCGATGCTATGGCCATAGCCCTCAAAACGACGGGCGAAATAGGGATAGTCGAACTTCTCGAAGCGCTTCACCAAGGCATCGGTACCGAAGAAACCCAGTTTGAAGAAACTGATTTTCTTGTAGGGAACCAGTCTGTCCGCCGTGCCATGGAAGAGCATGGTCGGAGCGGGATTGTGATTGCGATATTTCACCTTGCCCTCATGCGAGAAGATGGCACCGGCATAGCTCACCACACCCGCCAGACGGAAGTCAGCGGGCAGGATATTGTAGTTCAGGAAACCGTTGCATAGCGCATAATCCACCTGCAAGGAGGTAATGGCGCCAGCGCTGGAGCCGACCATCACGATATAGTCCTTGTTGACCTTAAGTTCCTTGGAATGGTCAAGCAGATAGTCGATGGCCAATATGGCGTCTTCCGCAGCCATGTTAACGGCATTCTCCAAAGGTTCGGAGTTGGTGATGCTGAGGTTCTTCACGCCCTTCAAACCCAAGCGGTAATCGATGGCCGCCACTTGGAAGCCCTCGTCCACCAGTTGTTTGAAATAGGCCTTCTCGAAGTCTCCGTCACGATGGCCGCCGATGAAACCGCCACCAAAGACATAGACCACGCAGATCGTGCTGTCATGCACCTGTGCGGGCGAATAGAAGTCAAGGTATAGTTTTAGGGTATCATGCTCAGCATACTGGTAAGTCTGCATCGTTTGGCTGATGCCGCAAAAACCAGCAAGCAACAGCAAAAGCAACAAAGTCAGTTTTTTCATGATTGATGGGTTTTATAATACTCCTTCAAGAAATCGGGGAGCGAACGCACAGCGGCCTGTTCACGCCATTGCTTCTTGACGTCTTGCGCAGGCACACCAAAGACGGCCTTGCCTGGCTCGATGTTCTTGTCGACGGCCGAGGTGGCCAGCACCACGGCACCCGTGCCGATGACCAAGTCCTTGTTGATGCACACACGACCCCAGAGAATAACATCGTCCTCAATGCGTGTCACACCGGCGATAGCGGCATGGGCACCAATGAGGCAGTTATGGCCAATGTAGCTATCGTGACCCACCTGGCAGTGGTTGTCGAGCTTGGTGCCGCTCTCGATGATGGTGTCGGAGGTGACACCACGGTCGATGCTGCACAGGGCGCCGATTTCCACGTCGTCGGCGATGACGACACGTCCGAACGACTCGAACTTCTTGTAACCTTCGTTGCGACGTTGGAAATAATAGCCGTCCGCCCCGATGACGCTGCCCGAGTGGATGATGACGTTGTCGCCAATCACGCAATGGTCGTAGATGGTCACATTGGGATGGATAAGGCAGTTCTTGCCGATGACGGTATGATGTCCGACAAACGAGCCCGGCATAACGAGCGTGCCCTCCCCTATCTCAGCCGAGTCGCTGATAGATTGCGCCTGCGGCTCGAAGGGACGGAAATGGCGCATGATACGCAAGAAAGCGTCGAACGGGTCGGAATGCAGCAGCAGCGCCTTGCCTTCTGGGCAGACCACCTCCTTATTAATAAGCACCACCGTGGCCGCCGAGTTGAGGGCCTTGGCGTAGTACTTCGGGTGGTCGACGAAGGTGATGTCGCCCTCCTCTACCTTATGGATTTCGTTGAGGCCGGTAATCGGAAAATCAGGGTCTCCAACATATTGCGCGCCAATCAGTTCGGCTATGGATTTCAGGGTAGTTTTTTGGATTTTCATCGGCAAAAGGATTTATGTCAAATTGCAAAAATAGGATTTTTTTGAAAAACAAAAAAAGCGCAGAAGATTTTTCCTCTGCGCTTTCGTTTTGTGTCGCCCGATTAGGCTTTCACGCGTTCGCAATACTCACCCGTGCGGGTGTCGACGCGAATGAGGTCGTCGGTGTTGATGAACAACGGCACGCGGACCATGGCGCCGGTCTCAACGGTGGCTTCCTTCAGAGCGTTGGTGGCGGTATTGCCCTTCTCACCAGGCTCGGTGTAGGTCACTTGGAGCACGGTCTTCACCGGCATTTCGGCGAAGAGGATGGTCTCGGTGCTGGCGTCGACGACGACGTCAACGATATCGTTTTCCTTCATGAACTTCACGCCCGTGATGTTGTCGCCAGAGATCGGAATCTGGTCATAGGTCTCGGTGTGCATGAAGATGAAGTCCTCACCTTCCTTGTAAAGGTACTGATAAGGACGGTGCTCAACGCGGACATCCTCCAGCTTCACGCCGATGTCGAAACGCTTTTCCAAAACATTGCCGCTCAGCACATCCTTCAGTTTGATACGCATGATAGTGTTGCCCTTACCAGGCTTAACATGTTGGAAGTCAATGCAGAAATAAATCTTTCCATCCAGACGGACGGCGCTTCCAATTTTAACATCTTGACTTAACATAGTATTTCAGATTTAATGATTTAAAATTCAAAGATTTAAAATTCAAAATTCAATCCTACGAGGAGGAAATGAAGGTGCAAAAGTAGTGTATTTCAGGGAAATGGCAAAGGATTTATGAAAAAAAAGTGACAATAACATGCTAAAAAGTCGCCCACACACTCCTTCCGTGGATACGGAATCTCAGAGTTTTCAAGGACGGCTTTGTGGTTTTTCCACTGTTATGGCCTTAATGGGAGATTATTTGGCGGAACGGACGGGGCGGACTGAGCAACCGTAACAACGTCCATCACCCAACACATGAGGAGGCTTGTTTGCAAAAGTCCATGCCATTGCAGGTCCCATGCCACCTTTATAAAGTGTTTTAGACCAATAAAAGCAATAAATACCTTCAGTGTTAGAAGGATCATATGTAACACCAGCCGCAGGCAGGAAAAGACGTTGCCCGTTACTCGCTTTTACCATAACACCACGCACACTATTTGAAATTACTGTATCAGTGATTGTAGTATATTCTATCAATTCTTTCCATTGTTCTAAAGTAGGCATACACCAGTCGCTGCCCCAATTGACGGATGCGGCATCATCCATGAACTGTAACGAGGTCAATGTGTCAGTAAAACCGTTATAGCCAAATTCAGCATCGGAGCAATACTTGGTCAACTGCTTCATATTGCCATTGAAGTATTTATAATTGTCAACGTTGTAATCTGCTTTAGGTTGAGTTTCACCCCATGCAAAATAGTCTCCGTATTCTTCAGGCACACTTGCTCCCACATTGAAAGTTGCCCAAAGCGTACCGCTAGGCAGCCCAAGGTCGACATATTCATAGTTGCCATCATAGTGACCACCGCCATTATTATTTGTTTCTTTCTTACACCCTACGGCACAAACCACCGCCATAATTAGCATCAAGGCAGCTGCTGTTTTCTTTACTTTTTTCATATTGATAAAATTAGGGATTAGTTCGTTTTTAGTTTTGCAAAAATAACACATTATTCCAAATTCTAAACAAATTATAGAATTTGTTTGCCATTATTTCGGCTTGAACAAGATTATTCCCTATTTTTACGGCCAAATTTAAATTTTTACCAATATGAGAAAAACCAAACTATTCCTGTTAGCCATGATCACTTGTTCAATCGTATCGTGCAACACACAGTCACCCCGTGAGAACGGGCCTGAGAAAGAGAAGAAAGCGGATAATAAGACCGAAGTCAAAGAGAAAATCGGTCCGGCGGAACTCACCCTACAATCGGACATCATGACGCCCGAGGTGCTCTGGGCCATGGGCCGCATCGGAGAATACAGCCTCTCGCCCGACCACTCGCAGATCGTCTATAACGTGACCTACTACAGCGTGCCGGAGAACCGTAGCGGCTCCACCTTGTATATCATGAACGCCGACGGCAGCGACAACAAGGTGCTGGTCGTGAGCAACGACAGCCAATACAGCCCGCAGTGGCGTCCCGATGGAAAGAAGATCGGATTCCTCGCGCCCAAGGACGATGTCATGCAACTCTGGGAAGTGAATCCCGACGGAACGGGCCTGCAATGCGTCTCCAGCGAGGCCGACGACATCAACGGTTTCCTCTATTCACCCGACTGCAACCAGGTGCTCTTCACCAAGGAGGTAAAAATGAAAGAGACCGTGGCCGACATCTATCCCGACCTCGACAAATCGTCGGGCCGCATCAACAACGACCTGATGTACCGCCACTGGGACCATTGGGTGGACACCTACGGTCACATCTTCGTGGGCAACTTCGCCAACGGCAAGATCGAGAATGCCTTTGACGCCATGCAAGGCGAGCAATGGGAAGCCCCTGTGCGTCCCTTCGGCGGCATGGAGCAGGTGCAGTGGCTGCCCGACGGCAAGAGCTTCGTCTACTGCTGCCGCAAGAAGGTGGGCAAAGACTACGCTCTCTCCACCAACACCGACATCTACCAATACATCATCCAAAGCGGCGAGTGCAAGAACCTTACCGAAGGCATGATGGGCTACGACCTCAACCCCGTCATCTCGCCCGATGGCAAATACATGGCTTGGGAGAGCATGGAACGCGACGGCTATGAAAGCGACAAGCAACGCCTCTTCGTGATGGACCTCGAGACAGGCGAAAAGACCGACTACTCGGCCAAATTCGACCAATGCTGCACGGGCTTCAGCTGGGCCGACGATAGTAAGACTTTATACTTCATCAGCGATGCTTACGCCACCGACCAACTCTACGCCCTCAACATTGAGAATGGTGAGATTAAGAAGCTGACGGAAGGCGTTCACAACTATATCTCGGTACAGTTCAACGGCGACAAACTCATTGCTGGCCGCCAGTCGATGAGCCACCCAACGGAGCTCTTCAGCGTCGACCCCGCCACGGGCGAGGCCACGCAAATCACCACCGTCAACGACAACATCTTCGCCCAACTCACCATGGGCGAAGTCCAAGAACGCTGGGTGAAGACCACCGACGGCAAGGACATGCTCACCTGGGTCATCTATCCCCCGCATTTCGACAGCACCAAGCAATACCCCGCCCTGCTCTACTGCGAAGGCGGACCGCAGAGCACCGTGAGCCAGTTCTGGTCGTATCGCTGGAACTTCCAGATGATGGCCGCTAACGACTATATCATCGTGGCTCCCAACCGCCGCGGCTTGCCCGGCTTCGGTCAGGAATGGCTTGAAGAGATCAGCGGCGACTACGGCGGACAGTGCATGAAGGACTATTTGAGCGCTATCGACGAGCTGAAGAAGGAGCCTTACATCGACGAGAACCGCCTCGGCGCCGTGGGCGCCAGCTTCGGCGGCTTCAGCGTGTACTGGCTGGCTGGTCACCACGACGGTCGCTTCAAGGCCCTCATCGCCCACGACGGCATGTTCAACCTCGAAGCCCAATACCTCGAGACCGAGGAGATGTGGTTCGTCAACTGGGACCTCGGCGGCCCCTTCTGGGATTGGAATAACCCCACCGTGCGCAAGACTTACGCCAACTCGCCCCACCTCTTTGTTGACAAATGGACGGCGCCCATCCTCGTCATCCACGGAGGCCTCGACTACCGTATCTGCTTCACGCAGGGCATGCAGGCCTACAACGCCGCCATCCTTCGCGGTTTGGATGCCGAATTCCTCTATTTCCCGGATGAGAACCACTGGGTGCTGAAACCGCAGAACGGCGTGCTGTGGCAACGCAGGTTCTATAACTGGTTGGACAAATACCTGAAATAATGTGTATACACAGTAGAGACGGTGTGCACACCGTCTCTACACCCAAACACGATAATCAATGTCAGACGACAGATTTCAAAACAGATACCGAATAGAATCCGCCCGTGCCATTTGGCATGATTATGACGGCGGTTCCTATTTCATTACCATCTGCACCAAAGACCGAGAGCATTTTTTCGGTGAGATTGTGGATGGGGAAATGGTTTTGTCTGAAATCGGGAAATTCGCTGATGAACAATTCAAAAATGTTTCGTCCCATTATCCCTATGCGGAAATTCCGTTGTGGACGATAATGCCAAATCATTTGCATGCAATTGTTGTTATTTCCGCATGTAGAGACGTTGCGTGCAACGTCTCGGAAAAACCAACAACGAATAATGTTGCGTGCAACATCTCCCACACAGAATCGATCTGTTCTGAAGGAGACGTAGCACGCTACGTCTCTACAAACCCAACGGACAAAAACGAATACATGGCGGAAAGGTCGCCAAAACAAGGTTCGTTGGCTGCCGTCATTCGTGGATTAAAATCTGCGGTTACGAAATATGCCAATGAAAACGCCCTATATTTCGCCTGGCAACCCCGTTTCCACGACCACATCGTTCGTGACACCCCTGAAATGAACCGCATTGCGGATTATATCGAAAACAATGTGGCGAATTGGAAGGACGATAAATTCTATACGCCCAATAACTAATACAAAACAGTAGATCTTAATTAAAACCAAATAAGCAACATGGCAAAAGATGACATGTCATATTCAATTGATGAATCATACATTATTACTGGCACAACAGCCAACTGCCTTCCAAGAATAAAGAACCGGATAAGCAATTTGGCCAATCATTGTAAGTATTTCTATATAGGTTTAACCAACCGTCCCAAAGCAAGGTTTCAAGAGCACCGAAACGCAGACGGAATACTATGGGACAAGATGGTCGTTTTATACAAAACCACTTCTACACGAAAAGAAGGGGATTTTGAAGAAAACTTGATTCTCTATTACAAGAACAGCCAATATTCATCAAAACTGATGAACATAAAAAACGGCAGGCAAGGCGCTTTGTCTGCACCACCATATTACATTTACGCCATATTCAAATACTAATCATATCAGATTGAGACGTACGTCTCTACTGTTTTTGTTTCTCCTCCTGCAATTGCGGCATAGGCTGACGCGGCGGAAGGTTTTCCATCAGTTTTCTGCATCTACCGAATTGTCTATTTCGTTTTTACCATAAATCCCAGTCCTGCCATTTCTACCCAAAAATAATCCATATGTACTTTGGGAGTCTGTTCCCATCCACTGTTCCCCAAACCGCACCTCATAATCGTAAAGAACGACCGTATTGGGAAACTGATTCTGAAGCTGTTTCATATTTCGTGGCGCCTTGTTTTTAAGAATAATGGTATCAATATTCTTCGTCACGTCGTCTGGTATCTTCACATCCTTTACCGTCACCCATTCATCATTATAGGAAACAAGATGTCTAAAAGGACGTGTTTTCTGGTTGTCAATCCGAAGCACGCCTATCGAATCAATGCCATCCAAAGCAGAACCCACCTTATGATTGAAAATATGCACATCCGTTTTGCCTCCTCTCCTATCATACAAAACATCATTCAATCGAAGCGTTGAAGAAGAATACCATTCCAATAGCTTTTTCCGTCCCTCTTTCGAAATCTCGCCGACCACATATAAATGATTGATCTTTACATCTTTCATCCACTCTGGAAAGTAAACGCCATCCTTGAAACGGAGCGTCAAAGACGGAATACTGTCCAATTTCCCCAAAACCTCCGGTACTTCCTTGACCCTCAACTCTAACCCAAATTCCATGTTTTTCTTCATCCTTTCTATCGTGGGGGTATCATCCTTCTTCATCACCTTCCATCCAATCTTTGGCGTCAAAGCGTAAGTCTCGGGATTCTGCTCAAGGCCTACAAAACCACCATACAATTCAATCATTGTTTCCACTCTCGATCCGTCGGGGTAGAGTTCGACGAAACGCACATCGGCCTCCGCCATCTCGTCAGGCAGATTGGAATCACGGGTCAGCGTCTTCAAATCGAAGCGCTTGCCATCCTTGTCATAAGGGAAAAACTTGACAATCCAGCCGTCGATGACATTGGGCGCGCCATATTCCTTCTGCGTATGCCACTTGAACATATTTCTCCAAAACTTGGTATCGGCGTTGCCTTCCGATGCCTTGATGAACTGTTTGAGAACAGGTCTCAACTCGTCAATCCACCAGTCCAAATCGAAGGAGCGCAGCTGCATTGCCTTATCATACACCTTTTGCCAATCCTCCGTGGTTCCCAACAAGGTGACTTCGGGAATGCCGCAAGCAATATACATAACCACATACTCAAAATAAGCCTTTGTCGTCTCCATCAAGGTGATTTCGGAGGCAATCTGTTCATAGCTCGTAGTAGTTGAGAAATCCGCAATGATGGTTTCCGCCACCGTCCCCTTGGTGTTCCTCTTGATTTCCTCGGCAAACGCTGGAATCAGCCTTTCCCACTCCGCCTCATCAAGCGGCTTGTCGCTTTCCACAACCAACGACATCTTCCCTTGAAAATCGACCATTCTGTCACGGTATTTCTCCGGATTGGCATTGATGTGATGCGAGAAGCCTTGGCTGATGAGCATCCAAACCATGTCGGGCGAGAGCACAAACGGACGATGCTCGGCGTATGCATTATACATTCCATAAAAGAAAGGATGTGTTCCATACCATAGGACCAAACTGTCGGCATCCACATTAAAGGAAAGCGTGTTTCCTTGGGGTTCAACCTTCCGTAGAGGCAATAATTTCTCCGGTTTCGAGAGCTCCTCCACCTTGATGGTCACCTGTGCCGTAACGGTAATAGAAACGACCAGCATCGACAGCGTCAACAGAAAGCGTAAATGTCTTTTCATGGCATCAAGTTTTTTGTTTCACGCTGCAAATATAATGATTAAAACAGAAAAGTCAATAGTTAAATCGAAATTTTTCCGTTTCAATCGTTATTTATCACATCCGTTGCCTCACTACCTCAAAACAAACCACACCTGTGGCCACCGAGACATTCAACGAATCAATATCCCCAGGCATGGGGATCATCAGATGGCCGTCGAGGCGTTTGATATAGGCGGGGCTGATGCCATCCTCCTCCGAGCCCATCATCACACAGAGCGGTCCCGTGAGGTCAGCCTTCCAAAGGCTGTCGTGCGCCTTCTCGGTGAAGCCCACCACACGCAGGCCACTGGCCTTCAGGAAGTCGATGGCGTCCTTCAGGTTCTCCACACGGCAGACGTTGATCAACGACAAGGCCCCTGCCGAGGTCTTCATCGCGTCGCCGTTGATAGAGGCCGAGCCATGGCTGGGGATGACGATGGCATCCACGCCAGCGGCGTAGGCTGTGCGGGCGATGGCGCCGAAGTTGCGTACATCAGTCACTCGGTCGAGCATCAAGATAAATGGGTCGCGACCATCCTCGAAAACGGCGGAAACCACATGCTCCAACGGTTGGTATTCAATTGGGCAGATGAAGGCCACTACGCCTTGGTGGTTCTTACGCGTCAGGCGATTCATCTTCTCGATGGGTACGAACTGTACAGGCACGCCGTTGGCACGGCAGGTGTTGGCAATCTCCGAGATCTCGGGCGAGCGTGTGCCGCCTTGGATGTACACCTTCTCGATCTCCTTCTGCGAGCGGATCAGTTCGAGCACAGGATGGATGCCGAACACCATATTGTTTTTGTAGCTGTCTTCCATTGGTCTGATTTTTGCGCAAAATTAGTGGTTTTTTCAACAATTTTCCTACTTTTGCATCATCTAAATAACAAAAATAACAAAATAACAAAGACATGAAAACAAGACTCATCATCGCGTTGGCCATCGTCCTCTCGGCATGGCAACTGAAAGCGCAGGTAACGCCGCCCGAGCCCCTCGCCGGCAAGACCGTCACCAAGGACTACATCACCCAAAACCTTGTCTACCCCGAGGCCGACCTGCAACAGGGCAACAGCGGCAAAGTCGTCATCGGCATGAACATCGACGCCCAGGGCCAGGTCAGCCAATACACGGTCAAGTCCACCTTCAGCGAGGCGGCCGCACCCATCGCGCTGCGTCTGGTGAAGACCATCCTCTGGAAGCCCGCCACGATCGCGGGTCTGCCCACCGACTACTCCTTCGAATACGAAGTTGACTTCAACGCCAAGAGCTACAAACGCTATTGGAAACACCGCACACGCCTGGAAGCCCCGCTTTCTTTGGAGGCCGACACCTCCAACATCGTCTATGAGTATAAGCAACTCAACGAGGTAGCCAAACCCTACTTCGCCGACGGCCTCAACATGGGCAAATACATCGTCAAAAACCTGAAATACCCTGCCGAAGCCAAGGAACGTGAGTTACAAGGCACTGTGAGACTCAACTTCGTGGTGGAGACCGACGGCACCGTTTCCAACATCGTCGTCGTCAACTCGGTGGGCGGCGGCTGCGACCAAGAGGCCATACGTCTGCTGCAGGAGACCATCTGGACACCAGCCCAGAAAAACGAGAAATACGTGCGCAGCTTCAACAATCAGGACATCACCTTCAGCATCGGCAACCGCGAGTTCCAAGACGGATATAATTTTTAGTTGAGAGTTTAGAGTTGAGAGTTTAGAGTAGTAACAACATTATAAAAACCACAAATATGAAAAGAGTTTTACTGAGCGCATTGGCTATCATGCTATGCATCGCGACTTTCGCACAAGACGAGCAACCTGAAGGCTGGACCCACAAAGGTAACTTCGGTCTCAACTTCGGACAAAGTTCCTACACCAACTGGGCCGCTGGCGGACAGAACTCCTTCGCCGGACAAGGCATCTTCAATTACGAGATCCATTACCTCAAGGGCAAGTTCAAGTGGGACAACACCTTGAACACCTCCTTGGGTTACAGCTATTTCGATTTCAAGTACAAGCCCGTCAAGACCGACGACAAGATCGAGTTCACCTCGTTGGCGGGATATAAAGCCACCGAGCATCTCAACTATGCCGCCGAGTTGGCTTTCCGCTCGCAATTCGCCTACGGTTTCGACTACGCCACCGACTCCACCCACTACACCTCCCATTTCCTTGCCCCTGCTTACATCAGCTTGGGTCTCGGTATCGAATGGGTGCCCAACAAGTACTTCTCCCTCTACTTCTCGCCTATCACGGGCCGCGTGACCATCGTCAACGATGACTATCTGGCCTCCATTGGCGCTTTTGGCGTCAACTCTTTGGACGCCAACGACACCACGCAACACGCAAAGAACGCCAAGATCCGCTATGAGTTTGGCGCCCGCGCCGTGGCCAAGTTCCAATATCCCCTGGCCAAGAACATCGACTTCAACTCGAAACTGGAACTCTTCTCCAACTACCTCAACCATCCCGAGCGCGTCGACGTCGACTGGCAGAACATGCTCGTGCTGAAAGTCAACGACTGGCTTAACTGCAACCTCTCGACCCACCTCATCTACGACTATGACATTCCGTTCTATGATGCCGAAGGCGTGAAGATCGAAGGCTCCAAGGTACAGTTCAAGGAAGTGCTGGCCATCGGATTCATGGTGAATTTGAAATGATCAAGATCGGTATCCTTTCCGACACACATTGCACCCTCGTGCCACAGCTTTTCCACTTCTTCAAGGACGTGGACGAGTTGTGGCACGCCGGTGATATCGGCAGCATCGAGACAGCGGAGGCCTTGGCCGACTTCAAGCCGCTCAGGGCCGTGCATGGCAACATCGACGACCATGTCGTCAGGATGCAATACCCGACCGACCAGTATTTCCACGTGGAGGACGTCAATGTCTATATGACCCACATCGGAGGATATCCTGGCCATTACATGACCGAGGTGAAGCACATCCTGGAAAAGAAAAAGCCCGACCTCTACATTTGTGGCCACTCTCATATTCTAAAGGTGATCTACGACAAGCAACTCAATCTGCTCCACATCAACCCGGGAGCAGCGGGCAACTCGGGCTTCCACAAGAAAATCACCTTCGTCAGGATGGTCGTCGACGGGAAGACCTTCAAGGACATGGAGATCTTCGAAATCGACCGAAACAAAGTCTTCTGAAACAAAAAGGCCGGCTTCATTCGAAGTCGGCCTTTGTATTTCGTTCCGTCCGCCTTAACGGATGCGGTCGGTGGAGCGCACCTTCTTGATATCCTTCTTCAAGGCCGAAGCGGCGACAATCATCAAAATGAGGGCGATCAGCGGGAACGCCACGCCAGCTCTGAAGACAGGCTCGGCGATGGTGATGTCGACCTTCTGGGCCATCTTGGGGATGATGAAATAAGAATAGCCCAAATAAGCGGCGACGCAAACCACGTTGACAACGACACCAAAGCGCGCCACCTTAAGCAATCTCTGGAACTGCGACAACTTGATCGCGCGGAACAGACCCATGGCAAGATAACCGCCCAAAATCATCGCCGTGACCGTGAGGACTAAGATGGGCAGCGAGAAGGTCATGCCAAACGGGGAGGTTCCCTCTTCCCAATTGTCGGGCGAGGTGATGCCATAGCCAAACAAGTCAAAGGTGTGGAAATCGCCATAGAAGCTGGCGAAAGGCAGGAAAAACAACATGGCGAGCATCAGCGCCGAGAGGAAAAAGAAAATGGATTGCAATCTTTGTGACATGATAATTCGTTTTAAACAGGGCGCAAAAATACGATTTTTTTCTTCAAAAAATTGCCAATCCAAAAAAAAGCCTTACCTTTGCGCCACTTTAACGGTCCAATCAGTAGGATTGACAGCGCTAAAGAGTTCCCCGAATTTATTGTATCACCAATTTACATTCCGTATCGGAATTATTTCAATCAATATTTTATGTACAACATTTTTGAACTCAATGAGAAGTCGTTTGACGACCTCAAGATCATTGCTACCGAGATGGGCATTGACGACGAGGGGCGCGACCGCACCCAGCTGATCTATGACATCATCGACCATCAGGTAGACCATCCCGACATCAAAAAGCCGGGACAACCGCAAAAAAAACAAAAAAAGGAAAAGCCCTCTAAAGCCGAGAGCACCGAAACCAAAGGTGCTCCCGTCGAAGAACCAAAACAAGAAGAGACCAAACAAGAGCCTGTAGCAGCACCCGTGGCGGAGGCTGAAGAGCCCGCCCAAGCACAGCAAGGCAAGCGCGCCCGCCGTCCGCGCATCAGTAAGGAGGCCGAAGCCGCCGTGGCAGAATGGCAGCGCAACAACGCCCCTCAAGCCGCTCCTGCCGCCGAGCCCACACCAGTGGAACCCGTGGCCGCCGCCGAGCATCAAGTCAAGGCCGAGCCTACCGAGCCCAAATCCGCTTCGAAGAAAGAGAACTTCAAGCAGAAGCGCAAACGCGCCCACGAAAGCGCCGGCGAGGCTGAACCCGCTAAAGAGAACATCGAAGAGGCCGCTCCCGCCGAGGAGAGTCCGAAACAAGAGAGAACCGAGCGCACCGAGCAACGTCCGCGCCGCGACGACCTGCTGAGCCAGTTCGACAGCAGCGTGAAGGCCGAGGGCGTGCTTGAGATCATGCCTGAGGGCTTCGGTTTCCTGCGCTCGTCTGACTACAACTACCTGCCTTCGCCTGACGACGTCTACGTGTCGCAGTCACAGATCAAACTGATGGGCCTGAAGACGGGCGACACCGTGCTCGGCGTCATCCGCCCGCCTAAGACCGGCGAGAAGTTCTTCCCGCTCGTCAAGGTCGACCTCATCAACGGCAGAAAGCCCGAAGAGGTGCGCGACCGCATCCCCTTCGACTACCTCACGCCGCTCTTCCCCAACGAGAAGTTCGACATCACGGGGCACCAAGGCTGCACCATCTCGACCCGTATCATGGACCTCTTCGCCCCCATCGGCAAGGGCCAGCGAGGCCTCATCGTGGCACAGCCTAAGACCGGTAAGACCGTTCTGCTGAAAGACGTGGCCAACGCCATCGCCGCCAACCATCCCGAGGTGTACCTCATCATCCTGCTCATCGACGAGCGTCCCGAGGAGGTCACCGACATGCAACGCAGCGTCAACGCCGAGGTCATCGCCTCCACCTTCGACGAGCCGGCCTCAAAGCACGTGCAAATCGCCAATATCGTCCTCGAGAAGGCCAAGCGCCTCACCGAGTGCGGCCACGACGTGGTCATCCTGCTCGACTCCATCACCCGTCTCGCTCGCGCCTACAACACTGTCTCGCCCGCTTCGGGCAAGGTGCTCACCGGCGGCGTGGAAGCCAACGCCCTCCAGAAGCCCAAGCGCTTCTTCGGCGCAGCCCGTAAGATCGAGAACGGCGGCTCACTGACCATCTTGGCCACCGCCCTCATCGACACCGGCTCCAAGATGGACGAAGTCATCTTCGAGGAGTTCAAGGGCACCGGCAATATGGAGCTGCAACTCGACCGTCGTCTGTCGAACAAGCGCATCTTCCCGTCCATCGACATCGTGGCTTCAGGCACGCGCCGCGACGACCTGCTCGTCGACGAGCGCACCCTCGCCCGTGTGTGGGCCCTGCGCAACCACTTCTCCGACATGACACCCGTCGAAGCCATGGAGTTCCTCAAAGACCGTGTGGCCAAGACCCGTAACAACGAGGAGTTTTTGATGAGCTTGGACAAATAATTCAACATTCGGGAAAATGGTGCACGGTTTTTGCTGTACCATTTTCTCGTTTTATATCAAGCCCATGAAAAAAGTAATTATCGTATTCGCCGCCATCGTGTTTGCCTTGCAGATGCAAGCGCAAGACACCGCCCTATTAGATCAAATCAAAGCCACCAACAGCAAAGTGAAGTCCTTCGAGGCCGACCTGAGCAACACCCTCACCAAGCCGAAGAAGACCACGCATCAAGACGGCAAGCTTTATTTCGTCGCACCCAAGGAATTCGCTGCTCTCTTCTCGGAAGACAGCTACATGATTGTCAACGCGAGCAGAATAAAGATGGACATCGGCCTCTTCCACGGCACCTTCAAACTGAAAGACGGCGGCATGATGCAGTCGCTGGCCAACATCTTCCTGTACGGCTTCCAAGGCCGCATCCAAGACCTGGCCGACGAGAACAACTACAGTTTGTCGACAAAGACAGAAAACGGCTACCATATTGTCACTGGGACCACCAACAAGAAGAAACTGATTGGTGTTGGCTATAAGAAGGTCGTCTTCAAATACCACACCAACAGTCTGTTGCTTAAGGAAATCGTGCTATATGACTACAGCGACGTCAAGGACACGTATACCATCTCCAACGTCAAGTATGACGTGCCGATAGATAAGAAGAAATTCCAGTTTTAATTGTACAGTGCCTTCAAGTCATCGGTCGTCAGACCGTTGAAGTCACCCGAACTCATGAAAGCGCCAATGACATTGTGTCGTTGGCCTTTTTGTAATAATTCCACCAACTCGGCCTTGTTGTGGACCACCTTCAAGTCGGCGCGGCCAAAACCCTCGACGATACGTTCGTCGGGCATCAGCTCCAACTTCTTGATGGCCACGGCATGAGGGTCGTAGAAAACAATGGCGGTGTCGGCGAGATTCAACGCGTCGCGGTAATGGTCGATGAACACCTCGCTGAGGCTGCTATAGGTGTGCAGCTCGAAGACGGCCAGCAGATGTTTCTCGGGGAACTGCTCGCGCAGCGCCTTCACGCTGGCGTTGACCTTCGACGGGGCATGGGCGAAGTCGCGGAAAACGAAGTTGTCGCCATTGTCGAACAACAGTTCCAAACGTCTTGCGGCACCTTTAAACGAAGCGATGGCCTCATAGAACTGTCCATCCGTCACGCCCAGCTGCTTGCACACCAGTCGCGCCGCGTTGATGTTCTTCATGTTATGGCTTCCGAATACGCCCACTTCCCTCCTACTGCCATCAGGCAACAGCAAAGTGGTTTTCAACCCGTCGCTCTCGAAGGGATGCACGCCGTAGCCAAAGGTCTGGCATTCCGCGCCTTGTGCAATCTTCTCGGCCTCCACGTCGGTCTGGTCGTAGATAAGGCATCCGCCCGTCTCGATGGTGCGGACGAAGATGCGGAACTGTTCCAAATAGTTGTCGAAGGTCGGGAACACATTGACATGGTCCCAGCCGATGCCGCTGATGACGGCGATATGGGGATGATAGTGATGGAACTTGGGCACTCGGTCGATGGGCGAAGTAAGGTATTCGTCGCCTTCCATCACCATGTATTTGGCCGTCTCGCTGAGGCGCACCATCACGTCGAAGCCTTCCAGCTGGGCACCCACCATGAAGTCGGTCTCGATGCCGACCTTCTGAAGCACGTGCAAGATCATGGAGGTGATGGTCGTCTTGCCATGGCTGCCGCCAATGACAATGCGGGTCTTGTCCTTGCTCTGCTCGTAGAGATATTCGGGATAGGAATACACCTTCAAACCAAGTTCCTGGGCGCGCACCAACTCTGGATTGTCGATACGAGCGTGCATACCGAGGATGACGGCGTCGTAGGTGCTGTCCAATTTCTCGGGATACCAGCCCCACTGCGGAGGCAGGATGCCCTCTTTGGCGAGGCGTGACTTGGATGGCTCGAAGATCTCGTCGTCCGAACCCGTGACTTCATAACCCTTGCGGTGCAAGGCGATGGCGAGGTTGTGCATGGCACTACCGCCTATGGCAATAAAGTGAACCTTTTTCATGGGGTGAATTTTTCTGCAAAGATATAAAAAAGAAGGGTAAGCTACTCATATCGCACCGCTACAACCTCCTACCCTTGCTACATTCCTGTCCTGGGGGATTTCAGAGGGAGCTGGTCGTATAAGACTTACCCGATGCAAAAGTACGGACTTTTCTTGGATTGGCAAGCGAAATCCGCAATTTTTTTATTCGTGGCCGTAGCTCGAACCGTCGAAGCAATGCGTGCAAAGCTCGCACTTGGGCAGGCCGATGGCGCGCACCACGCTGTCCAAGGTATTGAACTTCAACGAGTCCACACCGACGTGCTTGCGAAGCATCTCCATGAGATTGGCATACTCCGGCGTCGTCGGGTCGCAGTACTTCTCGATGTTCTTGTTGTCGTCGCCCTCCAACTCCTCCACACAACGGCGCGTGATGAGCTCCATGATGTTCTTGGAGGCCGAGAAGTTGAGGAAGGGGCAACCGTACATCAAGGGCGGGCAACTGATGCGCACGTGCACCTCCTTGGCGCCGTAGTCATAGAGCATCTTCACGTTGTCGCGCAACTGGGTGCCACGCACGATACTGTCGTCACAGAAAGCCACTTTCTTTCCGTCAAGCAGGGCCCTGTTAGGGATGAGTTTCATCTTGGCCACATGCTCGCGCTGGCTCTGGTTGACGGGCATGAAGCTGCGCGACCAGGTAGGCGTATACTTCACAACACCACGCAGATACGGGATCTTGCGCACGTTGGAATAACCCAGGGCCATGCCGATGCCCGAGTCGGGGATAGCGGAGACATAGTCGAGGTCGATGTAGTCTTGCTTGCCCATCTCGCGGCCTTCGTTGTAGCGTGCTTCCTCCACATTGACGCCTTCGTAGTCAGTGGCAGGGAAGCCGTAATAGATCCACAAGAAGGAGCACACCTGCTTTTTCGGGTTGGGTGCCAGCAGCTGCTGGACGCCATCGGGCGTCACTTTGACAATCTCGCCGGGACCCACGCTATAGCAAGTCGCATAGTCGAGGTTGATGTAGCTGTGGCTCTCAGAGGCCAGCGCATAGCCTTCGTGGTTCTTGCCCACCACGATGGGCGTACGGCCGTAATAGTCGCGGGCGGCGATAACGCCGTCCTCGGTGAGGATAAGCATCGAGCAGGAGCCCTTTACCTTATTATATACGTTCTTGATACCGTCGACGAAGTCCTCGCCTTGGGTGATGAGGAGGGCCACCAATTCCGTGGGGTTGGTAAAGCCCATGCTCAACTCCGCAAAGTGCTGCTTGTTCTCGAGACAACCTTCGACGAGCTCGTCGATATTGTTGATCTTGGCCACCGTGACGATGGCGAACTTGCCGAGGTGCGAGTTGACGATGATGGGTTGCGCGTCGGTGTCGCTGATGACGCCGATGCCGATGTTGCCGGCAAATTTGTTCACACCCATCTCATCGCTGAACTTGCTGCGGAAATAGGTGTTTTCGATGTCGTGGATGGAGCGGTGGAACACCTCGCCGTCGTGGGTCACCATACCAGCGCGCTTGGTGCCGAGATGTGAGTGATAGTCAATGCCATAGAACAGATCCTGGGCGCAGGGTCTCTTTAATACAGTGCCGAAGAAGCCTCCCATAGTAGTGTAGTATTTATTGTAGTAATTAGTTTATAAAAACAAAAAACATCTGCGGAACGTGTCCCGTAGATGGACTGCAAAAATAGGTTTTTTTCCATTCCGTTCACAACTTTTTGTGTATTTTTGCATGATTTTTTTCCAACGTTATGATACTCAAACTCTATCCGACGAATCCGAACCCTCGCTATGTCAAGATGATCCTGGAATGCTTGGCCGACGGCGGCACCATTATCTTCCCCACCGACACCTTGTACGGTTTGGGCGGCTGCATCAACAACCCGCGCACCTTCGAGCGCATCTGCCAAACCAAGGGTGTCCGCAAAGAGAAGGCCAATTTCTCGTTCATCTTCCATGACCTCAGCATGCTGAGCGAGTTCACCAAGCCCATCAACAACGATGTCTTCAAGATGATGAAGCGCAACCTGCCCGGACCTTTCACCTTCATTCTGGAGGCCAACAACAACATCCCGCGCATCTTCCAGAGCAAGAAAAAGACCATCGGTATCCGTATCCCCGACCAACCCATCATCACCAACATCGTCAGGGAGTTCGGCTCGCCCATCATGACCACTTCGTTGTCCGACGAGGAAGACGAGATCAACCCCTACCTCACCGACCCCGAGGAGATCCACGAGCGCTACAAGGACCTGGTCGACATCGTCATCGACGGCGGAGCGGGCGACAACGAGGAGAGTACCGTGGTGGATTGCACTGACAATGAGATTGTTATCGTCCGCCAGGGCAAGGGTTTGCTAGACGAATGAAAAAAAGTTGCGGATGAAAGGCCGACATAACGAAAAAAGTACTACTTTTGCAGCCGCAAAAAACGCGATGACTCGGTAGCTCAGCAGGTAGAGCACAACACTTTTAATGTTGGGGTCCTGGGTTCGAGCCCCAGCCGGGTCACCAAAAACAAAAGCAATTCCCAACTGACTCTGTCAATTGGGAATTTTTTTGTTGAAAAAATAGGTAAAATTACGTATAGGATAATTCAAAAAAAGATTCATAACTTTGTTGTTTCTTTGTTCGCGTCTGTCCGCTGACAGAACGGAGAAAGGTTTTAGCAAAAAGAAACAATCACTAAGCTAATTTTATTCACTAAAACACAACACATTATGAAGACAACCATTAAGATTGTAGCATTGACAATTATTGCCATGTTCGCATTCGGTAACGTAGCCAACGCCCAAAAGAAAGTCAAACTGGCCATTCCGAAGCCTGATTCCAAGGGAGCGATCGTTGATTTCAAGAGAGGCGAGATAGTCGTCGCAAAATGGAACCCGGCCACGCTCGAACTGACGATGACTTCAGACGGCGCCGTCTTTACGCTGGACCCGAAAACGGGACAGATGACGGACAAAAACGGTGTTTCCAGAGGTTCGATGAGCGCTGACGGCACCATTGAATCGCCCTTATTCGGAACCATCAAATTAGTCCAAGACACTCAGGTACTGTTCTTTGTGAACAAAGGCGATGAAAGATTGGGCGGCATCGTGACGTCCATGGGCGAGGCTTACTATGGCGACCGACGGATGGGCGACAGCGGCCATGTCAGCGACAACAGCGTGAACCCGTTGCTGATGGCTTATGTTTACTTCGGTCTGATCTTTACGCAGGATGATCTTGACATCAAGAGCGGAAACAAGTCGAGAACATACGAAGTCAGAAACTGGAAGACGGGGCAGATGATGACCGTCACGGATAAGGAACTGGGAGGTTTTGTACAAAAAGAGGGAGGCAATGTGCTTCTCAAAAAGGAGGATATACTTATTACCTCCAACGAGTTGTACCAAGAGGAAGTGAACTGGAAGAACATAGCCGATAAAAAGAGCATCATTGGGCAGATACTGAGTGATGACAAGTTCGACAACCGTAAGCGCGCGGCCGACGATCTTTACAAGGACCGCAAAATCGTGGCCGTCCTCTTCAAGGATACAGATTGGCAAGATGTTTACTCGGAGGGCGTAAAAACAGACCACAGTGTATATGTCATCATCGTTTCTGAACTCGCCAATGGAATGACGAGAGCGGACTGGGTACAATACATCGCCGCTTATAAGGGTTGGGGAGAATACTCCGAAACCATTCGCCTGTGGAGTACTGCGAAGCACCGCACTGTGATCGACTGGGAGCACAAGGACGATGCAGACCCGCTGACCGACCTCTAAGCCGGATTCAAGGAGACGCATCCTGAAACTGCAAGGTAGGTGGTGTCGGACTCATGAGGTAACCGACTGGCAGCGCCAATAAACAAACCACTATTTTGACAGCAAAAAGTCAGCCCATGGGCTGACTTTTTTTATTTGAATTTGATTATTTATAAAACGCAATCAATTCCTCCATCGTCGCAAAAGGTGTCTCATCCAGGTCCACCCACTCGTCGTTCTCGTAACGCTGCATCTTCCATCCAGCCAACGCTCCGTCGACCATCACAGGCATGATGCGCCTGTTGACCCCGGGGCTGAAACCTTCCCCGATAAGACCGTCATAGGTCTGGTTCATCTTGTCGACGAGGCTGCTCAGGCTGCCTTTTATCTTCTTGTTGTTCGGCATAAGACGATGGATTATGCGGCAAAGTTAAACAAAAAGTATTATTTCCCAAAATTTCTCTCCAATCCTTCCCCACAACTCTCAACTTTTGATTATCTTTGCCGACCAAACGAGCAACCCATGATTGACTTACTGAATGACCTCAACGAGCCTCAAAGAGAGGCCGTTACCACTATAGAAGGCCCCGTGATGGTGATCGCCGGTGCCGGCTCGGGCAAGACCCGCGCCCTCACCTACCGTGTCGCCTATATGATACAGGAGGGAATCGACCCCTTCAGCATCATGGCTCTCACTTTCACCAACAAGGCCGCCCGCGAGATGAAGGAACGCATCATGCAACTAGTCAACGCCAGCGACGCCCGCAACGTGTGGATGGGCACCTTCCATTCCATCTTCGCCCGCATCCTGCGCATCGAGGCGGAGAAGATCGGCTTCACGGCCAACTTCTCCATTTACGACACCGACGACTCGAAAGCACTCATCACACAAATATTAAAAGACCTGCAACTCGACACCAAGGTCTACCCCGCCAAGCAGGTGCTGTCACGCATCTCGGCGGCCAAGTCAAGCCTCTACTCGCCCGAAGATTACGCCAACGACCCTGAGATACAAGAAACCGACCGCAAATCGAACAAGCCGCTCATCGCCCAGCTGTTCAAGCTTTACAACGAGCGTCTGCACCGAGCCAACGCCATGGACTTCGACGACATCCTCTATTTCACCAATGTCCTGCTGCGCGACAACCCCGACGTGCTCTACAAATACCAAAACCATTTCAAGTTCATCCTAGTCGACGAGTACCAGGACACCAACTACGCCCAGTATCTCATCGTGAAACGCATAGCGGCGTTGTTCGAGAACATCTGCGTTGTGGGCGACGACGCACAGAGCATCTACGCCTTCCGTGGCGCCAACATCCAGAACATCCTTAACTTCAAGAACGACTACCCCGACTACAGGCTCATACGACTGGAACAAAACTATCGTTCCACCCAGAACATCGTCAACGCCTCGAACGCCGTCATCGCGCACAACAAGGACCAGATCAAGAAAAAGGTGTGGAGCGACAAAGAGAAAGGCGAACTCATCACCCTCCTCCATGCCAACAGCGACACTGAGGAAGGTACCATGGTGGCCAACAGCATCTTCCAGTACAAGATGAACCGCCACCTGCCCAACAAGAGTTTCGCCATCCTCTACCGCACCAACGCTCAATCCCGTTCCATGGAAGAGGCCCTGCGCAAGCAGAACATCCCATATAAAATCTACGGCGGACTCTCGTTCTACGACCGTAAGGAGATCAAAGACCTGCTGGCCTACTTCCGTGTCGTCATCAATCCCGAGGACGAACAAGCCCTGCTGCGCATCATCAACTACCCCGCCCGTGGCATCGGAAAGACCAGCATCGAGCGCATGATGGTCATTGCTAACGAGCAACGCACAAGCATTTGGAAGTGCATGGAGAACAACGTGTTTCCGCAAGACTTCAATATGGGCACCGTCAACAGGTTCCGCGACTTCATGGTGATGATCAAGAGCTTCCAGAGCCTGCAAGAGAAGATGAACGCCTTTGAGCTGGCCAAGCATATCACCAACACCATCGGACTCATTAAAGTGTTAAAGGAAGACGACTCTCCCGAAGGCGTCGCCAGAGTGGAGAACGTGGAGGAACTGCTCAACGCCATCATGGAGTTCAGCGACCGGCAGGTGGACGAGACCACGGGCGAGACCGCCCGCGTCGACCTGGTGCAGTTCATGGAAGACGTGGCCCTGCTCACCGACAGCGAGATGAAAAAGGACGATCCCGACGAAGACTACGTCAGCCTGATGACCATCCACTCGGCAAAGGGTTTGGAGTTCCCCTATGTCTATGTCGTGGGCATGGAAGAAAACCTCTTCCCGGGCATCCTGAGTCTCAGCACGAGAGAAGAGTTGGAAGAGGAACGCCGCTTGTTCTACGTGGCCATCACCCGCGCCATGACCAAACTCACCCTCAGCTACGCCGAGATGCGCTACCGCTATGGCAACCTCACCCTCAGCGAACGTTCGCGCTTCGTCGACGAGATCGACGCCAGCCTCATCGAGCAGACACAGAAAGCCTCGTTCAGAGGCACCTCGTCCATGGGCGGACGCCCTTTCGGCAGGTTCAGCGAGCCTCAACAACACGGTTTTCGCAAACTCGAGAACACACCGACAACAAGACCAAGCCAGACGAGTCAACCTGCCGTGCCGCAAGACTTTGAGCCTTCCAACCCCGACCTCTTGCAAGAAGGCATGAGGGTGATGCACGCCAAGTTCGGCGCAGGCACCGTCCTGAGCATAGACGGCGCAGGCGCCAACAAGAAAGCCTCGGTGCACTTCGACACCGCTGGTGTGAAGATGCTTATGCTGAAGTTCGCGCGCTTGGCAATAATCAAATAAATTTCCCTATCTTTGCACCCAAATTTGAGATAAAAATGGATAGAACAGGATTAACCTACAATACAGAAAAAGAACAGATTGTCATCTCTGAATACGGCCGCTGCATCCAGGAAATGGTCAAGAAGCTGCCCGAGATCGAGGACCGTGAGCAACGCACCGAGGCCGCCCGCTACATCATCAGTGTCATGGTTCAGATGAACCCCGGCATCAAGCAATCGAGCGACTACGAACACAAGCTTTGGGACCATCTCTACATGATCTCTGGCTACAACCTCGATGTGGACAGTCCTTTCGCCCCGCCCATCCCCATGGAGCAGCAGAGCAAACCGCAGCACATCGGTTATCAGAGCAACGACATCAAATACGGCCATTACGGCCAATACCTCATCAAGATGATCGAGGCCGCCTCACAAGAGGAAAACGATGAAATCCGCGAGGCCCTCGCCTACTCATTGGCCGCCCAGATGAAGCGCAACTACCTGGAATGGAACAAGAGCGTCGTCAACGACCAAGTGATCATTGACGATTTGAGGAACATCAGCGGCGGACGCCTCGTCATCGCCGACGAGACCAAGCTCAACGCCACTGCCGAGACACCCTCCAGCAAGGGACAGCAGCAGCAAGGCAAACAACAGCAACAAGGCAAGAAAAAGAAAAAGAAAGTGCCGAACCTGAAGGCCAACATGAACAACCCCAACAACCCGGCGTACAAAAAGCGCATGGAGCAAATGGGAAAACAATAAATGAATTCAGAATGCGGAATGCGGAAATCGAAGATTCAACGCAGTTAATGGCGCAAGCGCCAACTCTAAACTCTGAACTCTAAACTCTAAACTGAATATGGCATCACTGAAGATTAAAGGCGGCGGCAAGCTGCAAGGCGACATCATCCCGCAAGGCGCAAAAAACGAGGCCATGCAGATTCTGTGCGCCTGCCTGCTCACCGAAGAGAAAGTCACCATCCATAACCTGCCCGACATCCTCGACATCAACAACCTGATCGCTTTGCTGGAAGGCATGGGCGTCAGCGTCGAGCGTCCCACACGACACGACATCATCCTGCAAGCCAAGGACATCGACTTCAACTATTTCAACGGCGAAGCCTACCAACAGACCGCTTCGAAACTGCGGGGCAGCGTGATGATGACAGGTCCTATGCTGGCACGCTTCGGCAAGGCCTATATGCCCAAGCCCGGCGGCGACAAGATCGGTCGTCGCAGACTCGACACCCACGTCATCGGCCTCCAGAAACTCGGTGCCATCTTCGACTTCGACAGCTACCAAGTCGGAGTGCGGCAAGGCGGACTGAAAGGTTGTTACATGCTCCTTGACGAGGCCTCCGTCACCGGCACGGCCAACATCGTCATGGCCGCGGTGATGGCCGAAGGCACCACCACTATCTTCAACGCCGCCTGCGAGCCTTACCTCGTGCAGCTCTGCAACATGCTCAAGAGCATGGGCGCCATCATTGACGGCGTAGGCTCCAACCTTTTGACCATCACAGGCGTTAGCCGTCTGCACGGCACCGAGCACACCCTGCTCGCCGACATGATCGAGGTGGGCAGTTTCATCGGCATGGCCGCCATGACGGGCAGCGAGATCACTATCAAGAACGCGGGCATCGCACAACTGGGCATTATCCCCGACGTCTTCCGCAAGCTCGGCATCCAGATGGACTACCGTGGCGACGACATCCACATCCCAGCGCAAGACCACTACGAGGTGCAAACTTTCATGGACGGCAGCATCCTCACGGTGGCCGACGCCCCGTGGCCCGGCTTCACACCCGACTTGATCAGTATCGTCTTGGTGGTAGCCACCCAAGCCAAAGGCACCGTGCTCATCCACCAAAAGATGTTTGAGAGCCGTCTGTTCTTCGTCGACAAACTTATCGACATGGGAGCGCAGATCATCCTCTGCGATCCGCACCGAGCCAACGTTATCGGCCTCGACAAAGCCCATGCCCTGCGTGGCATCCGCATGGCCTCGCCCGACATCCGCGCCGGCGTCGCCCTGCTTATCGCCGCCCTCTCGGCCAACGGCACCAGCATCATCGACAACAGCGACCAAATCGAAAGAGGCTATCAGTATATCGACCAGCGCGTCAACGCCCTCAGCCTCAACGGACCGCTTATCGAGCGCCTTTGATTCCTTATTTCACCCTCCCTTCTGCCATTTTGTCAAAACCTCTGCTTTGGCAAAGGATTTGATGTGTCAACGCGCAAAATGAAGAAAAATAATAAAACACACATATCATGAGCGAAAAAGAAAATGCTAACAATCAAGACGATGCCTTGAAAGACACCGTCAATCCCGACATGGACGCGCAACAGGAACCCGTCGAAGAACAGCCGAAACAAGAGGAAAACTCCGAGACCGAAGAAGCACAAGGTGACAATGTTTCCGAAAAAAAGTCGAAGCGGTTCAAGATCCGTCATGCCCAAGAGAAGGCATTGGAGGAAGAGAAGGCCAAGTATGCCGAATTGAACGACAAATACCTGCGTCTGTTCTCGGAGTTCGACAATTTCCGCAAGCGCACCGCCAAAGAGAAGCTCGACCTCACCGCCACGGCTTCGGAGAGCGTCATCAGGGACATCCTGCCCGTGCTCGACGACTTCGAGCGCGCCCTGCAAAACATGGAGAAGAACGGCAATGAGGCCGACGTGCAAGGCGTCACGCTGATCTTCAATAAACTGAAAGACACGTTGAGAAAGAAAGGCCTGGAGGAGATTGAGGCCATGGACGCCGACTTCAACACCGACGAACACGAGGCCCTCACGATGATCCCCGCCCCCGAAGAAGAAAAGAAGGGCAAGGTGCTGGACGTGATCCAAAAAGGCTATAAACTGAACGGCAAGGTGATACGATTCGCAAGAGTCGTTGTTGGAAACTAATAAAACAGGAAACCGATGGCAGAAAAAAGAGACTACTACGAGGTGCTAGGCGTCAACAAAGACTCCTCACCCGATGAGATAAAGAGCGCCTACCGCAAGGCCGCCCTCAAATGGCACCCCGACAAGTGGGTGAACGGCACTGATGCCGAGAAAAAGACCGCCGAGGAGAACTTCAAGGAAGCCTCGGAGGCCTATTCCGTTTTGAGCGACGAGAACAAGAAGGCGCGCTACGACCGCTATGGCTTTGCTGGCATGGACGGCGGATCGGCGGGCGCTGGAGGCTATGGCGGCTTCGGCGACTTCGACCTGAACGACATCCTCAACAGCGTGTTCGGCAGCGGCTTCAACTTCGGCGGCTTCGGCAGCGGTTTCGGTTTCGGTGGAGGCGGCAGCAGCCGCGGCGGCACCGTCAAGCAACGCGGCTCCAATATCCGTGTGAAGGTAAAACTCAACCTGCAGGAGATCGCCCATGGCGTAAAGAAGAAAATCAAGGTCACCAAAAACGTGGCTTGTTCGCATTGCCACGGCAGCGGCTCGGAGGACGGCTCCACCGAGACCTGTCCCACCTGCCACGGCCGCGGCCAGGTGGTGCAGACCGTCAACAGCTTCTTCGGACAGATGCAGACCGCCTCGGTATGTCCCACCTGCCACGGACAAGGCACCGTCATCAAGAAGAAATGCACGCATTGCGGTGGCGAGGGCGTCATGAAAGGCGATGAAGTCATCGAAATCGACATCCCTGCCGGCGTGGGTGAAGGCATGCAACTCACCGTGCGCGGCAAAGGCAATGCAGGTCCCCACAACGGCGTCAGCGGCGACCTGCTCGTCCTCATCGAAGAGGAGCCCCATCCCGACTTCGAACGCGAAGAGAACAACCTGATCTACAACCTGTTCATCACCATCCCCGAGGCCATTATGGGCACACAAGCCGAAGTGCCTACCGTCGACGGCAAAGTGCGGGTGAAGATCGCCCCCGGCACCCAGAGCGGCAAGGTGTTGCGGTTGAGAGGCAAAGGCCTGCCTATACTCAACGGCTACGGCAGCGGCGACATGCTCGTCAACGTCAACGTGTGGGTGCCGAAGAAAGTCAGCAAAGAAGAAGAGAAACTGCTGGAGCAACTCGCCAAGTCGGACAACTTCAAGCCCAACCCCACCCCTGAAGAAAAGAGCTTTTTCAGTAAGATAAAAGACTATTTCAACTGATTATGAGTAAAATAGCCATTAACGAAGTCACCAAGAAATACGCTGACCATACCGCCTTGGACCGCATGAGCATCGACATCCCCGAGCAATGCATCTACGGCTTGTTAGGTCCCAACGGAGCGGGTAAGACTACCCTTATCCGCATCCTCAACCAAATCACCGCACCCGATTCAGGTGAAGTACGTATCAACGGCGAAACCCTTTGCCAAAAACATATCACACGTATCGGTTATCTGCCCGAGGAACGCGGCCTTTACAAGAAGATGAAAGTCGGCGAGCAGGCCATCTACCTGGCCGAACTCAAAGGCATCAAAAAGGCCGAAGCCCAGAAGCGGCTGAAGGAATGGTTCGACAAATTCGAAATCAGCGGCTGGTGGGACAAGAAAGTCGAAGAGCTATCGAAGGGCATGCAGCAGAAGGTGCAGTTCATTACCACCGTCATCCATGAGCCCGAGATCCTCATCTTCGACGAGCCTTTCAGCGGCTTCGACCCTATCAACGCCAACCTGTTGAAAGAGGCTATACTGGAACTGCGAGACAAAGGCGCCACCATCCTCCTCTCGACCCACAACATGGCCTCAGTGGAGGAGCTGTGCGACAGTATCACCCTCATCAACCACGGCAAGAGCATTCTGCAAGGACGAGTGGGCGACATCAAACGGCAGCACGACACCCACCAGCGCGAGATTGTGGTGCGCTGCGACGACTTCAACAAAGTGATGACCATAGCCGACACCTATAATAATATTAAGGTGGAGCCCACTGACCAACCTGACGAGACCAAGCTGACCCTCTTCAGCGCCTCGCCCAACGAACTGCTCAACCAGCTGCTCCAGGTCGGGCAGCTCGTATCCTATAAAGAGGTACTGCCCTCGATGAACGACATCTTTATCCGCGAAGTGCAATCCCAAAACCAAGCCTCATGAACAAGATCGGACTCATCATCAAGCGCGAGTACATGACGCGCGTGCGCAAGCGCAGCTTCCTCATCCTTACCTTCTTGGGTCCCGTCCTCATGGCGGCCATCTACATCATCCCCATCATGCTCGCCCTCCACGGCGGCAACGAGCATATGCGAGTGGCTGTCGTCGACGAGAGCCATTGGTTTGAAGACCGCTTCCAAGACACCAAGGAGCACACCTTCGTCCTCATGCCCAGCCAACCCATCGACTCGGTGAAAGAGCTGGTGAAGAGCGGTGTGTTCGACATGGCGCTCTACGTGCCGCCCACCCAACTCAACATCCCGTCGAACGCCGTCGTCTACAGCATCCGACAGGTACCCATGGAAGTGGAGACATACATCAGCAGCGTGATGCAAAAAGAAATAGAAGACCAAAAGCTGATGGCCAAAGGCGTCGACCCCGAGATCGTCAGTGCGGTGAAGACCAAAGTCAACCTGTCGATCATGCGCATGGACGACAAAGGCAACGAGAAGGAGACCTTCACCAAGGTGCAGTTCGCCCTCGGCATCGGACTGGCCATGCTGGTCTACATGTTCATCATCTTCTTCGGCGGTCAGGTGATGCAAGGCGTGTCGGAAGAAAAGACCAATCGTATCATCGAAGTCATCGTGAGCTCGGTAAAGCCCTTCCAGCTGATGATGGGCAAGATCATCGGCGTTTCATTGGTGGCTCTCACCCAGTTCGTGCTGTGGATCTTACTTACGGGAGCACTCTATCTCGGCTTCTCGGCCTTTATGGGCCTCAGCCATCCCGACATGCTCTCGTCGGGCACCGTCATGGCGCAGGAAATCACCGCCAACGACGTGATGAACAACGAAGGCGTGCAAGGCATCCTGCAAATCGTCCACTCCATCGACTTCGGCACCATCATCTGCAGCTTCTTGATTTTCTTTATCTTAGGATATCTCCTTTATGCCACGCTTTATGCAGCGGTAGGCTCGCTGGTCGACAACAACACCGACTCGCAGCAGTTCACGCTGCCCATCACCGTGCCCTTGATCGTAGCGATCATTTCATCTTTCTATATCGTCAATAACCCCGACAGCAGCCTCGCCATCTGGCTCTCGATGATACCCTTCACCTCCCCCATCTCCATGATGGTGAGGATTCCGTTCGGCGTGCCCATCTGGCAGGTAGTGCTCTCCGTGGTACTCTTGGCCGGCACCTTCGTGGCGATGACATGGATCGCGGCTAAGATTTACCGCACGGGCATCCTGATGTACGGAAAAAAACTTTCTTACAAGGAAATTTTCAAGTGGTTGAAATATAAATAGAAATATTTCGTATTTTTGCAGGCTCGTAATAGCCTAAAAAGGCTTAGTTTGAAATTTAACAAATTAAAAGTCAAATAATTAAATCAGTTTTACAATGCAAAACAAAGGAGCAATCAGGGTAATCGCCATCGTGTTTGGGCTCATTTTCTTGTATCAGCTCTCTTTCACCGCAGTGACCAAGATTGTGGAGAGGAAAGCCAGCAAGACCGCCGAAGCACAGGTTTATCCTAAAAACGCGAATGGAGAAGCAATTCCCGTTTCAGAGTCCATCCAGACCGTCATTGACGAAACCATGCAGAAACGCAACATGGATGAAAGTCAGGCGAAGAACTATGTGAAGGAAAAGCTTGAGAACAGCTATCTGGACTCGGTCAGCACCGCCACTGTGTACAATTTGGGCTTCAAGAAGTACACCTACCGCGATGCGAAAGAAAGAGAAATCAACTTGGGTTTGGACTTGAAGGGTGGTATGAACGTCACCCTTGAGGTCTCGGTGAAAGACATCGTCAAAGCCCTGTCGGGCGACTCTCAGGACCCGATCTTCTTGGAAGCCATGGATTTGGCCACCAAGAGACAGGAAGAGAGCAAGGGCGATTTCGTCACCCTGTTCGGCCAGGCCTTCGAAGAAGTGGCCAAAGAACACGGAAATCCCGACGCAAGCCTCGCCTCCATTTTCCTTTATGAATTCAAAGACAGCAATATCGACATCAACTCGTCGAACGCCGACGTGCTGAAGGTTTTGAAGAGCGAGAGCGATGCCGCCATCGACCGTTCCTACCAGATCCTCGGTACCCGTATCGACCGTTTCGGTGTGGCACAGCCCAACATCCAGAAGATGGAGAACTCGGGCCGTATCCTCGTCGAACTTCCCGGTATCAAGGACCCGGAGCGTGTGCGTAAGCTCCTCCAAGGAACCGCACAACTCGAGTTCTGGGAGACCTATAACTACAGCGAGGTCGAGCAATATTTCGTCCAGGCTGACGCCAAGCTGGCCGAAGTGCGCAATGCCAAGAACGCCCTCAACGAGACTGAGGTAAGCGAAGAGCCTGCCGCCGTCGAGGAAGGCGCCGAGACTGTCGTCGAAGAAGGCACTGAAGTCACTGAGACCGTTGAGCCCGCCGATAGCACCGCCACCACTGGCGACCTGCTCGACGAACTCACCGAGAACAAGACCGAAGAAGAGGTCGTTGAAGAGAACCAAACCGAAGAAGAAATCGCCAAGGCCCACCCGCTGCTCACCAAGCTGCAGATGTTCAACAGCAACAGCGCTCGCGTGGGTATCGCCATGGTGAAAGACACCGCCGACATCAACCAAATGCTGGCTGAGGCCCGTGAGATGAACATCTTACCGCGCCAACTCAAGCTCGCTTGGACGAAAGACGCCCAGACCTACTCGGGTGAGAACGGCGAAGGCGCCGAATTCCTCGACCTCGTGGCCCTGAAGATGTCGCGCGACAACAAGTGCGCCCTCGGCGGTGAAGTCATCACCGACGCTCGTCAGGACTACGGCCAAAACAACCAAGTGGAGGTCACCATTCAGATGAACCCCGAAGGTGCCAAGACGTGGAAGCGCCTCACAGGCGAGAACATCGGCAAGCAGATCGCCATCGTGCTTGACGACCTGGTCTACAGCTATCCCGTCGTCAACGGCGAGATTCCGAACGGCCGTTCGTCCATCAGCGGTGGTGGCATGACCATCGAAGAGGCACAAGACTTGGCCAACATCCTGAAGGCCGGTAAGCTGCCCGCTCCCGCCAGAATCCTGGAAGAGCAAGTCGTTGGTCCTTCGCTGGGTAAGGAAGCCGTGCAGAAAGGTATGTGGTCGATGGTGTTCGCCTTCATCCTCGTGCTGGTCTACATGGTGTTCTTCTACAAGAAGGCCGGTCTCGTGGCCGACGCCGCCCTGTTGGTCAACGTGTTCTTCCTGTTTGGTGTGCTGGCATGCCTCGGCTCGGTGCTGACGCTGCCTGGTATCGCAGGTATCGTGTTGACCTTGGGTATGGCCGTTGACTCGAACGTGATTATCTTCGAGCGTATCAAGGAAGAAATCAAGGCTGGCAAGGGCATCAAGCTCGCCATCGCCGATGGTTACAAGAACGCTTACTCCGCCATTATCGACGGTAACGTCACCACCTTGATCACCGGTATCATCCTGATTATCCTGGGTACAGGTCCTGTCCACAGCTTCGCCGTCACCCTCTGCATCGGTATCCTGACCTCTCTGGCCACGTCCATCTTCATTACCCGTTTGATCTTCGAACGCATGCTGGATAAGGACAAAGAGATCAGCTTCTCGACCAACCTCACCCGCAACTTCTTGCAGGACAAGCACTACAGATTCATCGACATCCGCAAGACCTCGTTCATCATTTGCGCCATCTTCCTGGTCGTCAGCTTAGCTTCGCTGGGCATCCGTGGCTTGAACCTCGGTATCGACTTCAAGGGCGGTCGCAACTACGTGGTCCAATTCGATGATCCGAGCATTAAGGTCGACCAAGTGCGTGAAGCCTTGGCTGAGTCAAAGGTTTCCATCGACGCCAACGCCATCCACAGCGCCCTCAACATGGCCGCTGACAAGGAAGTTGACGCTTGGTCCACTCCTGAGGTGAAGACCTATGGTACCAACGGTCAAGTGAAGATCACGACCAAGTTCTTGATCAACAACGACAACACCGCCGTCGATAGCGTCATCCAAGTCATCCTCTACGATAACTTGAAAGACCTCTACCAAAGCGGCCTGACCATGAGCCAATTCTCTTCGGAAGACGAGAGCGTGGGTATCTTGAGCACCCAGAAAGTGGGCGCCACCATCGCCAGCGACGTCACCCGCAAGTCCATCTGGGCCATCATCGTGGCCTTGGCTCTGATGTTTGTCTACATCGCCATCCGATTCAAGAAGTGGCAGTATGGTGTGGCTTCCATCATGGCCCTGACGCAAGACACCATCATCGTGTTGGGTATGTACTCCTTGTTCTACAACGTGCTGCCCTTCACCATGGAAGTCGACCAGAGCTTCATCGCCGCTGTGCTGACCGTCATCGGTTACTCCATCAACGCCACCGTGGTTATCTTCGACCGTGTGCGTGAGAATGTCAACCTGCACCCGAAGACCTCGTGGAAGGAGAATATGACCAACGCCGTCAACAGCACGTTGACCCGTTCGTTCAACACCTCGGGTTCGACCTTGGTCGTGTTGCTCGCCATCTTCATCTTCGGCGGCGACACCATCCGCGGCTTCATCTTCGCCCTGTTGGTCGGTGTGTTGGCCGGTACCTTCTCCTCAGTGTTCCTGTCGACGCCTTTCGCCTATGTCTTGATGAAAGGCAACAAGAAAGACAAGCAAATCGCTGAAGAGGAAACCAGTAAGAAGTAAATGATAGCAACATCATTATTAACCTTCTAAACTGCTTGCAAAAAATCCCGCTGGAAACGGCGGGATTTTTTTTGTTTTTGATTCATTTGATTATCTTTGCCTCGTAATAAACCGACGAACAACAAGGCTCGTTGATTCACTTTGTTAAAAATCAATAAATTATAATACTATGAAACGATTCTTTACTCTTCTCTTAATGATGGCGTTCGGATTGACGCTGGTGGGCTCCCCTCTCGACGAGGCGACCGCCAAACAATTCGCGCAGAGCTTCTGGAAGAAAAACCGCACCATGGGCGTGAGAGACGGCAAAGTCTACCTTGGCAAGACCGACGAGGCCCGCTTCGTCAACATCGCGGCCCAGTATGGCTACAGTGAGTTCTTCATCTTCAACAACACCGAAGGCAAAGGCTATGTCATCATGGCTGCCGACGACTGTGTGACCCCCATCTTGGGCTACTCATACGAGAACAACTTCGACGGGGGCGCACTCCCTCCCAACCTCAAGGCCTGGCTCGACGGCTACGCCGAAGAAATAAGGGCGATTGTGGCAGAAAAAGCCGTTGCCACCGATGAAATCCGCGCCGAATGGGAGTGCCTGCGAAAAGGCGCGCCGATGCCCGTCAAGTCGGAGAAGGCTGTCAATCCTTTGGTGCAGACCCAATGGGACCAAAGTCCTTACTACAACGACCAATGCCCCTACGACTACAACCATAACTCACGTACCCTGACAGGCTGCGTGGCCACCGCTATGGCCCAAGTGCTGAAATACTGGAACTATCCCGAGCACGGCTACGGCTCCCACTCTTATGTGCCCAGCTCGCATCCCGAATACGGCACGCTCTATGTCGATTTCAGCGCCGTCAACTACCAATGGTCGTCCATGCCTAATTCCATCAACAGCGCCAACAGCGCCGTGGCCACGCTGATGTACCACTGTGGTGTGGCTGTCGAGATGATGTACGGCATCAGCGGGGCGCCCGACTACGGCAGCGCCGCCTATATCATCGACTACGGCGGAGGCCGCGCCTGCGCCGAGACCGCTTTGAAGACCTACTTCAACTACAAGAACACCTTGCGCGGCGTGGAAAAAAACAACTATTCCGACAGCCAATGGATACAACTCCTCAAAACCGAGCTTGACAACGGACGCCCCATGGTCTACGGCGGCTTCAGCAACTCGGGCGGCCACGCCTTCGTCTGCGACGGTTATAATAACAACGACTACTTCCACTTCAACTGGGGCTGGGGTGGTTCTTACAACGATTTCTTCTACATCAACAGCCTGAACCCTGGCAGCCACTCTTACTCTCGCAACCAACAGGCCATCATCGGCATCGAGCCTAGCGAAAACGGTGGCGGTGGAGGCGGTGGAGGCGGCGGTGGAGGTGGCGGAGGCAGCTCCTCCGAATACAGCCTCTGCTACTACAGCAACCTCACCATGTCGGAGACTGAGTATTGGTTCTATGACGACCTCTCTGTCTATGCCGAAATCGCCAACACCGGTCAAGGCAACTTCTCGGGTTACATCGGCGCCGCCGTGTTCTATAAAGAAGGTGACGAATACATCTTCATGGACGTGATGGACTATTGGGACCGAACCTCCAACCCCTTGCAGCCAGGTTACTATCTGCATGGCAACTTGGAGTGTGAGGCTGGACCACCCTATCTCCCCGGGTCGTACGCCATCGCCATGGTCTACAGCCTCGACGGAGACTTGTGGAACTTCATCGACAATAACAACTACAACGACGCCTACTTCGACATCGTTTACTCCTCCGAAATCGAGACCCTCTCCGACTTCACCATCGTCACGGGCGACTACCTGTATTATGGCACCAGCTCGACCGTCAACGTCGACGTATGGAACACAGGCTCCACGACGTTCTACGGCAAGTTCCGCGTCAACCTCTCGAATGCCGATGGCTCGTGGGCGCAAAACATCGCCGTGCTCAACTGCAGCAACGGCTTAGGAGCCAACTACCATTATAATGGAGGCCTTGATTTCACGGGCGAGATCACCGTGGAGCCCGGCTCGTATTACATGGAACTGGCCTTCCAGCGACAGGGCGAATCGTCGTGGTACTACGCCGGTGCGTCGGAGTTCCCCAACCCCGTGCGTGTCGAGGTGGTGGCGGCTCCCGTCACAACCGACCCCTACGAGGCCAACAATAGTGTCAGCACCGCCTACCGTCTGCCCTTCCTCATGTATAACAACACCGCTATCGTCAACACGACAGACGCCAACCTCCACAACAACACCGACATCGACTACTACAAGATTCAACTCGACGAGGGCCAAAACTACACCATCACCCCGCGCCTCTATGACTCCTACAACAGCGGCAGTGGCGTGTACTACACCGTCGACGCCAAGTTCGCCTACTCCACCGACGGCAGTAACTGGTCGGAATACTACGACGACGTCATGGACTCGAGCATCGCCTTCAGCGGTGGCACCATCTACTTCTGCGTCATGCCGTACTTCGAAGGCAAGACCGGCACCTATCTGCTCAACATCAACGTCTCCATCGGCACGGGGGTCGAGGAGACCGAAGAACCTGTGTTCAACGTCTATCCCAACCCCACCAACGACATGGTCAACGTGGAATGCGATAATATTGAAGAAATCAGGATCTACAACTCTGTAGGACAACAGGTTGTTAGCGTCAACACCGACAACAGAGAGCGCGTCCAGATCGACCTTTCGGGGCTGACAAGCGGTGTATATCTGCTGCAAGCGGTAGGCCACGGCCAGACGATGACGAGACGTATCGTGAAGACAGAATGATTTCGAGTCTACAATACAAGCTCAAAATCCCGCTGGAAACGGCGGGATTTTTTATTGTCAAAACCCGTTGCATTTCACGGAATTGTTGTACCTTTGTCCGATAATAAAAACGCCATTTCTGCGTTTGCGAAGAAGAGAAACTATGTCTATGAAAAGATACATCCTGATCATCCTGTCGGCGCTATTCATCTTCATGAGCTCCGACATCTACGCACAGAGAAGAAACCCGGCCAAAAACGCCGACCTGGCCTTTGGCCGCAAGCAATACACCGAGGCCGCCGACCGCTATAAGAAAGCCTACCGCAAGGTGCGTCGCAACAAAGACGAGCGCAACCGCATCAGCTTCCAGATGGCAGAGTGCTACCGTCTCATCGGCCTTACCAAGCGCGCCGAGCCTTACTACAAGCGCCTGCTGAAGACCGAGTATCCCAACACCCATCCCGAGGTCTACCTCTATCTCGGCGAGACCTACAAGATGAACGAGAAATACAAGGATGCCATCGAGATGTATGAGACCTACGCCCAGAAAGTGCCCAATGACCCGCGAGGGCCTCTAGGCGTGGAGACCACACAACAGATAGAGGAATGGAAGGAGAACCCGTCGAAATACCAACTCACCGAGTTGAAGAAAGTGAACTCCACCCGAGACTCCGACTTCGGTGCCACATGGCTTAGTAGCAATTACAACGAGATCATCTTCACCTCCACCCGCGACGCCGCTACGGGCAAGGAGAAAGACGGCATCACCGGACAGGAATTCGCCGACTTCTTCACCTCGAAGCAAGACCGCAAGGGCGACTGGAGCACCCCCGTTCTCGCCGACGAAAGCGAGAGCATCAACACCGAAGCCAGCGAAGGCACGCCCTTCATGAACTCTAAATACACCAAGCTCTATTTCACCCGTTGCCAAAACGGCGCCCACCGCAAGAACGGCTGCCAGATTATGGTGGCTGGAAAGAGCGGCGGCGCTTTCTCCGAAGCCCGTCCCGTGGAGATTGCCGGCGTCGACACGCTGGATATCGTGGGCCATCCCACCCTCTCCAGCGACGAGCTCATCATTTATTTTGCCGCTGAACGCAAAGGCGGCTTCGGAGGCAACGACATCTGGGTCGCCATGCGCGAAAATACCACAGAGTCGTTCAAACACCCCTTCAACCTCGGTGAACGCATCAACACACCAGGCAACGAGGTATTCCCCTTCCTGAGATACGACACTGTGCTTTACTTCGCCTCCGACGGCCACGGCGGCATGGGCGGTCTGGACATCTTCGTCACCTCCATGGACACCGCAGGCGAATGGGGCGAGCCTCGTAACCTGAAATACCCCATCAACTCGACGGGCGACGATTTCGCCATCGTCTTCCACCCCACCGAGGAACGTGGCTTCATCTCGTCGAGTCGTGGCAACAGCCGTGGCTTAGACAACATTTATTACTTCGAGGAGCCGCCCATCCTGTTCACCTTCTCAGGCACCGTCAAAGACGCCAAGACCAAACAACTAGTGAGCAACGCCGCTGTCCGTATGGTGGGTAGCGACGGCTCCAGCGTCATGACCCGCACTAACGAGAAAGGCTATTTCAACTTCAGCGAGAGCCAGATCAACAAAAACACCAACTACGATATCACCATCGATAAAGACAACTACTTCACGCTGACCGCGCAAGAGACCACCATCGGTTTGGAGTTCAGCAAGGATATTGTAAAAGACTACGACATCGAGCCTATCCCACAAGAACCCATCATGCTGCCCGACATCCTCTACGATCTGGGCAAATGGGATCTCAAACCTCAGTTTGAAGACTCGTTGCAAGGCCTCATCGAGACCCTGCAGACCAACCCGACCATCACCATTGAGCTGGCCTCGCATACCGACAGCCGCGACACCGACGAGCACAACGACATCCTGTCGCAGAAGCGCGCCCAGAGCGTCGTTGACTACCTTATCATCCGTGGCATCGACCCGCTGCGTCTCACCGCCAAGGGCTACGGCGAACGTGTGCCGCGCACCATTCAGAAAGACATGACCGTGAGAGGGTATACCTTCAAGGCCGGCACAAGACTCACCGAGGACTTCATCAACAAACTGCCTAGCACGGAGGTGAAAGAAGCCGCCCACCAGATGAACCGCCGCACCGAGTTCCGCATCCTTAGCAAAGACTACGTGCCGCGCGAGCACATCAGCGAAGGCGGCACCGTCAACATCGCCATCAACCCGCAGGAAGACCAGACCGAGATGTTCACCGTCGACAGGAAAGGCTACTTCAACTTCGTCGCCAACGTGGACGGTTACAAAGAGCCTTTCACCTACAGTCAAAACGCCGACTTCTGCGTCAGCGAGAGCCGCGCCCTGCAACTGCTGAAAGATGGTCGCATCTCCGCCGACGACTTCCAAGGCGACCTAGAGAAGATCTTCACCACAGGCGGCATCGCCAACGGTTCCATCTTCGTCGTCAAGGAAGTGAGAATCGCCGGACGCTCGCTCTACAACGTGGAGTGCAAAGTCGTCAGCAAGATGGTCGAACAATGGGTCATCGGACAAAAGAACATGAAGCAACTCGGCAACTTCGAGTTTGACACCAAAGAGAAAAAGTTAAAGTTCAAATAATAATTGACTGCGAGACTACGAGACTACGGGACTGCGAGTCCTTCGACAGGCTCAGGAACCTGGCCCGTAGTCCCGTAGTCCCGAAGTCCCGAAGTCAAAACAAATGGACAATCGCTATAGCCAACGTGGCGTCTCTGCCGAAAAAGAAGACATCCACAACGCCATCAAGAACTTAGACAAGGGCTTGTATCCCAACGCCTTTTGTAAGATCATCCCTGATATCCTCGGTGGTGACCCGCTCTATTGCAACATCATGCACGCCGACGGCGCGGGAACCAAGTCATCGCTCGCCTACCTCTACTGGAAAGAGAGCGGCGACATGAGTGTGTGGGAAGGCGTGGCGCAGGACGCCGTGGTGATGAACACCGACGACCTCATCTGCGTGGGTGCCACCGACAACATGCTGCTCTCGTCCACCATCGGACGCAACAAGAGCCTCATCCCCGGCGAGGTCATCTCCGCCCTCATCAACGGCACGGAGCATTTCCTTGAGAAACTGCGCAAACTGGGCATCGGCATCTACCTCACGGGTGGCGAGACCGCCGACGTGGGCGACTTGGTGCGTACCGTCATCGTCGACAGCACCGTGACAACGAGAATCAGACGCGACGAGGTGATCGAGAACAACCTGCAACCCGGCGACGTCATCGTGGCCTTCGCCTCCTACGGACAAGCCACCTACGAGGACAGCTACAACGGCGGCATGGGCAGCAACGGCCTGACCTCGGCGCGCCACGATATGCTGAACCATTATCTGGCAGAGAAATACGACGAGAGCTATGACCACAGCATTCCGGAGAAATTGGTCTATTCCGGTCCGCACAAGTTGACCGACCCCACCGAGGTTCCCGGCGTGGATGTAGGCAAGCTCATCCTCTCGCCCACCCGCACCTACGCCCCGCTGATGATCCCGATTTTGAAAGACTTCCGCAAGCAGATCCACGGCGTCATCCATTGCAGTGGCGGCGCCCAGACCAAGGTGCTGCACTTTGTTGACAAACTGCACATCGTGAAGGACAACATGTTGGCCTTGCCGCCTCTGTTCCGCATGATTCAGGCCGCTTCGGGCACCGATTGGCACGAGATGTACAAGGTCTTCAATATGGGCCATCGTTTGGAGATTTACACCAACGAAAAGGCCGCCAATGAGATGATTGCCATTGCCAAGGAGTTCAACATTGATAGCCAAATCATTGGACATGTTGAGGCTTCGGATGTGAAACGGCTGACCATCAAGAGTGAGTTTGGTACGTTTGAGTATTAAACCATGGACATCACCGAAAAACTCGAAACGATCAAGCACCGCTGGGAGGAAATGGGCGAGCAGCTCGCCGACCCTGCCGTGGCTTCCGACATGAAGAAGTTCGTGAAGCTCAACAAGGACTATAAGGACCTGGAGCCCATTGTCATGGCCTTCAAGGAATACAAGACCTTGAAAGCCAACGTCGAGGAGGCCAAGGAAATCCTTGCCACGGAGAAGGACGAGGAGATGCGTAAGATGGCTCAGGAAGAGTTGGACACCGCCCTGACGCACATCGAGCAACTGGAACAGGACATCCGCGTGATGATGATTCCCAAAGACCCACAGGACAGCAAGAACGCCATCATGGAGATCCGTGCTGGCACGGGCGGCGACGAGGCTTGCCTCTTTGCCGGCGACCTCTATCGTATGTACTCCAAATTCTGCGAGAACCGTGGCTGGAAAGTAGAGGTGACCAGCGTCAGCGAAGGCGCCAGCGGCGGCTACAAAGAGATCGATTTCACCGTGACGGGCAACGGCTGCTATGGTATCCTCAAATTCGAGTCGGGCGTGCATCGTGTGCAGCGTGTGCCCAAGACCGAGACTCAAGGCCGCATCCACACCTCCGCTGCTTCGGTGGCCGTGCTGCCCGAAGCCGAGGAGTTCGACGTGGAAATCAACGAAGGTGAAATCAAATGGGACACCTTCCGCTCCTCAGGCGCTGGCGGACAGAACGTGAACAAGGTGGAATCGGGCGTGCGCCTGCGCTATATGTGGAAGAACCCCAACACGGGCGAGATGCAGGAGATCCTCATCGAGTGCACCGAGACCCGCGACCAACCCAAAAACAGGGAACGCGCCTTGGCGAGACTGCGCACGCGCATCTACGACATGGAGTACCAAAAATACATCAACGACATCTCCGCCAAACGCAAGACCATGGTCTCGACCGGCGACCGCTCGGCGAAGATCCGTACCTATAACTACCCCCAGGGCCGTGTCACCGACCACCGTGTGGAAGGTCTGACCGTCTATAACCTTGCCGCTGTCATGGATGGTGACTTGGACGAGATCATCAACCGCCTGCAGATGGCGGAAAACGCGGAACGTTTGAAAGAAAACATTGAATCATAATACGGGCCCTTCGACAGGCTCAGGGACCCTAAACAGCACATATATGAATAAACACCAACTATTCGAGCAAATCAAGAAAAAGCAGTCGTTCCTCTGCGTTGGCTTGGACACTGACATCAACAAGATCCCGCAGGAGTTAATGGCGTTCGAGGACCCTGTCTTTGAATTCAACAAGCAGATCATCAACGAGACCGCACCTTATGCTGTGGCCTACAAGCCCAACACAGCCTTCTATGAGGTGTATGGCGCCAAGGGCTGGCAGAGCCTTGAGCGCACCATCCAATACATCAAGATCAACCATCCCGATGTGTTTATCATCGCCGACGCCAAGCGTGGCGACATCGGCAACACCTCTGCCAACTACGCCAAGGCCTTCTTCAACAAGCTGAAAGCTGACGCCCTGACTGTGGCGCCTTATATGGGCAAGGACTCGGTGGAGCCTTTCCTCAACTTCGAGGACAAATGGGTCATCCTTCTGGCCCTGACCTCCAACAAAGGCTCGCAGGACTTCCAATACCTCAGCGTAGGAGAGCGCATGCTGCACCAACAGGTGCTGCAAACCGCCACCACTTGGGCCACCTCCGAGCAGATGATGTTCGTGGTAGGTGCCACCCATCCTGAGGAATTGGGCGAGATTCGCGCGACGCTGCCTGACTACTTCTTCCTCGTCCCCGGCGTGGGTGCCCAAGGCGGCGACTTGCAGGCTGTGGCCCATAACGGGCTAAACGACGAATGCGGCTTGCTCGTCAACTCATCGAGAGGGATTATCTATGCTTCCAATGGCAGCGACTTTGCTGTGAGAGCAGGCGAAGAGGCTAAGAAGCTACAGGGGCAAATGAGTGAGTTGTTGAAAGAGAAAGGACTACTGTGAGTTTAGGAGATCACAGGGCAAGTCCGCGATGACGTTCTTGCGTCGGGTTTTGACCTATGACAATAAAAAAAGCCGCTTCGATTGAAGCGGCTTTTTCATTGCATTCAGCGGACTCGTTTAACGAGCGACCGAGAAGGTGCGGTTCAGCACATTGCCGTCATTGGCAAGGATGCGGAGGAAGTAGATGCCGTTGTTGAGGCTCTCAGTATTGATTTGAGCCGCGTTGCCGTTCACTTCCTGGGTCATCACACGCTGACCGACAGTGTTGTAAACCTCGAAGCTGACCATGCCCTCGCCTTGGATGTTCAAAACACCCGAAGTCGGGTTGGGATAGAGTCTCAAGCTGCTCTCGAGCTCGTTGACTCCTTCCGTCCAGGTCTGGAACGTCGTCTCAGCACCATAGAAGGTATCACCATTGACGACAGCGTAGGCCTTCACCATGTAGATGCTCGAAGCTTCAAGTTCATCGGTCGAACCCAGAATCCTACCGAACTCATTGAGGATGCCCGTGATAATCATCGGATCGGGATTCGTCACCTTACGGCATTCGAAGCCCACCTCGTCGGGATAGCCCTCGTAGTCAAGAGAAGCGATGAAGTCAGCGTGAGTGTAGTCGACGTTAGCCACCTCGGTCTCGCCCACGTTAACATTGGCCTGCGGACCTCTGACCGAGATCAAGTGTGAAGCCGACTCGCCGAACTCGCCATCGTCCTCGTCACCGAAGAGTACGTTGCCTTGGCTGTCCTTGATGATATAGTAGCCATGGCCATAGGAGCAGCAGATACCGTTGCCCATCTGGTCATAGATAGTGAACTTAGCGCATTCGTCGACAGGGATGGTAGCATGCTCAATATGCAATTGTGTACCCGTACCTGCTGCCAACATCGTGTAGGGGCCACCTGAGGCCAACACAACGCCGTCGGGAGTGGTGACATCCCAAGTGATGTGGTTACCGAACTTGTCTTGCATCACTTCGATTCTAATTTCCTCCTCTTCGCCTTCGATTTCAATCTCAGCCCACTCGATGCAGGTGACCGAGCCAGTGGCTTCCTTTTCTAAAGGCTCGCCGTTGGCTTCGGTAAGGGTGACATGCAAAGGATATGTGCCAAACGGGACCTCCAAAGAGGTGGCGATCTTTTCAACGCCATACTGAGGCAGCTCGCCTTCCCAGTTGATGGTTTGGGTCTCACCTTCAAACTCCACTTCAAACGTCATAGAGGTCAAAGTCTCAGTGCCGATGTTTTGCACATTCACCTCGACGTCCTTGGTATGCGTGCAGGTGGCACCACCCACCTGGCTGATGCCCTTGATGGTGGGATAGATAGGCTCGTCGACGCCTTGAACCATTTCAAGTTGGCAACCCGTCAAGATGGGACGATAGGCATTGCCTTGCTGACGTTCAGCGACCCAAGCCAAGAAAAAGATATTGTTGAGGTCGACCTCAACACCATTGGGACTACCAATAACTTCAGGGATTTGATACTCAATCGTACGGGTAATCAAAGTGCCTTGGGTAGTGGGACTGATGGGATCGCCCCAAGCGCTTGAAGTGAGGACATCACGAAGGATGTGGGTATGGACATACTGGTTACCAACCCATTGCGTAGGATTAAAGTTACCATAGTCGGACTGCGAGCCAAGGATGCTATCCTGCAGCATGGCCACAGTCAGGTAGTTCTCGTTAACTGAACTATTCCCCGTGTAATACACTTCCACCGTAATGGTGGCCACACGCGTCTCAGGATTGACAATAGCCATACCAGCAACGTTACATTCTGAGGCTTGGCTCATCTGGGTGTTGGCAATACCAGCCCAAGCACCTCTACTCTGTGCAGCAGAAGTACTGCGGTTCACCACGCCACAAGGATAACCATCAATTGAAAAACCGCCATGGATGGTGTTACCATCTTGTGTAATCATGTTAGGATAGCTAGTCTGAGCATAACCACCAGCATGAATGTTGACAGCCCAGAGGCGACCTGGATTGGCAGCCATGAGTTCATTGGCGATACGGTGACCGTCGGGGCAATAGCCACAGCCACGGCCCGTGAACTCCTCGATGATGACGTTCCTGTTAGCAGGCTCCGTCGAGACAAACTGCTGTGCCTTCAGCGAGAAACCGAATGCCAGCAAAGCCATTAAGGCAAAGGTAAATTTTTTCATAGACGTACTATTTAGTTGATTAATACTATTTTTCCCGCTACAAAAATACACATTAATAAAAAATGCGCCACTTTGTGACGCATTTTTTTCTAGATTTTTTGAAAAACACTCCAATTAGAGGCCTTCGATAACCGTCGTCCAACCGAATTCGTCGGGCTCGGTGCCGTATTGGATGCCACGGAGCTTGTTGTACAGCTTCAGGCTCCAAGGACCCGGCTTGCCATCGCCAAACTGGTACGACTTGCCGTTCTCAGGATCGTCGATGCGCGAGATGGGGCTGATGACAGCAGCAGTGCCGCATGCGCCAGCCTCCTCGAAGGTAGCCAATTCCTCTTCGGCGATGGGACGACGCTCGACCTTCATGCCGAGGGTCTCTGCCAGCTGCATCAAGCTCTTGTTGGTGATGGAAGGCAGGATCGACGTACTCTGAGGTGTGATATAGGTATTGTCCTTGATGCCGAAGAAGTTGGCAGCGCCAGCCTCGTCGATGTATTTCTTCTCTTTTGCGTCGAGATAGAACTCGCAGGCGTACTCACCACCATGGCAGGCCTCGACGTGCGGACGCAACGAAGCGGCGTAGTTGCCACCGACCTTATACGTACCGGTACCCAGCGGGGCGGCGCGGTCGTACTTGCGCGTGATGACGTAGGGGTTGGCCATGAAACCGCCCTTGAAGTAAGGACCCACAGGCGTCACAAAGATCATGAACAAATACTCGTCAGCGGGTTTCACACCCACGCGGGCACCCGTGCCGATGAGCAGCGGACGCAGATACAGCGAAGCGCCAGTCTCATAAGGCGGGATGAAGTCGGCATTGAGGCGGATGACCTTCTCGACGGCTTCCCAAAACTTCTCTTCGGGAACCTCGGCCATCATAATGCCTTGAGCCGAACGCTGCAAACGCTTGCAGTTCTCGTCCCAGCGGAACACACGCACCTTACCGTCCTTGCCACGGAAGGCCTTCATGCCTTCGAAGGCTTCCTGACCATAGTGCAGGCAGGTGGCGGCCATGTGGATGTTAATCGAAGTGTCGGAGCTGACTTCCAATTCGCCCCATTTGCCGTTGCGGAAATAGCAACGGACATTGTAATTCGTTGGATAATAACCAAATGTTAAGTTTGCCCAATCGATGTTTTGCATGATGTTTTATGTTTTTAGTTGATAGATTCTGTCGTTTCCGAAAAGTCCACGAAATTACGAATAATTTCTGAATGTTCGACCCTTTTTAGAAAAAATTAGTTTTTCAGACCCAAGGCCTCTTCAAGATAATGTTTTTCGATGCCGTATTGCTGTTTCAGGTCGGCAATCCGCTGTAAGATTTCAGGATCTTTCGCGGATTTTGTTTTCCTTCCCACGAGCAGCACGTTCTTCGGCGTGTGCTCCATTTCGATGAACTCCATCACCTGCGTCTTATATCCGAAATACTCCAGAATCAGGGCGCGGATGGTGTCGGTAATCATCACCGCTTGGCGCTCGAGGAAGATGCCATAGCGCGTGATGGCGTCGACCTTGCCCGAGCGTTCCATCTCCTGACGAATCTGTTTGTGACAGCATGGCGCGCAGACGATGAGTTCCGCCCCAGCCCGAACGCCCGAGGCGATGGCGTCGTCGGTGGCCGTGTTGCAAGCGTGAAGTGCGATTAACACGTCCAGTTTCTCAGGACGATATGCCTCGATGCTGCTCTCCACAAACTCCAGGCCTTTCAAATCCGCCGACTTGATGATTTCGTTGATTTTCACCACCAAGTCGGGACGGATTTCCACACCTTTGATGTCTACATCCATGTTCAGCCGCTGTGTCAGCAGTTCATAAAGGGCAAAGGTGAGATACCCCTTCCCTGCCCCCATGTCAGCGATATGGACAGTACCGTCGAACTTCATCGGCTTGACGAGACTCTCCACAATCTCGGCATATTTATAGATCTGCTTGAACTTGTGCTGCATGTCGGCGGTGATCTTGCCTTCACGAGTGGTCAGTCCAAGCTGGTACCACCACGGATTGGCCGGGTTGATAAGACGGACTTTCTGCTTGTCGTGCTCAAGGTTCTGCTCGCGGCATTCCTGCACCTTCTTCGTTTGAAGAGTCGCCTTGCCTTTGCTGGAAACAAGCAGAGTGACGTCCTCATTTACCGTGAAAATCACCGCGTTCAAGAAGCGTGACGGCAGCATTTCCTTCAGAACGTCAAGCATCTGACCCGCGTCATAATTCTTCACCTCGTCGCGACGCTCATAGTGATAGGTGAAGGCGAAGAGGCGTCTCTCCTTGATCAGGACGGGCTTGATATAGATATTGCGCAGCTCGTCATGCTTCTGCGCAGGCTTGCTCAACGTCATCTTCACCAAGGCGCTCTGCTCGGCGGACTCATGGACACGATGAAGAAATCTTTCAATGTTTTCCGACATGATGGAATCTCTCTGAAACCTTTTATTCCGGCAAATTCGCAGCAGGCCAGCCAAAGTCTTGGAGCACCTTAGCAGACATACCGTGCTTCTTCACATAGTCAGCTGTAAATCTGAGCCTCATGTCTTCGCGTTTCTCCTGGTTGCCATTGATCTCCAAGAAAGAATCGTATTTGTCGCCGAAGATTCTCTTGGCGCTTTCCATATTGCCATCACCATCTTCAACAACATCAAAGCCTGTCACTTCAAAACCGTTTTCAGTTTTCTTCATATGCATCAACCCGGGATGGCTACCACCCGAGACGGTCTTCAGCGTGTCGCCAGCGAGGTTGTAATTGAAGACCCAGAAGTCGCCCCATACCAGAACGTCATCCGGATTGCTCTCATCAGAGCTGATCACGTAGGCGTAAGGAATGCACACATCGCCTTGGCTATAGTCTTTGCCGATAACGTTCACCAGATAGTCGTCAACGGTGGTGAAACAATTCGCCTTTTCAACTTGAGCGGGCGTTTCGGCTTGCGCTTCGTTCTCAGCCTGATTGGCGGCCTTGTTACCGCATCCAACCAAACTCGCGCTGCCAATCATAAGGACAGCTAACATCCACATTTTCATTGTCTTGTTCATTGTATTCTTGTTTTTAATGATAATTCGATTATTTGCCGCAAAGGTAAGGTATATTCCTCAATTGGCAAGCCAAAACATGGTTTTACTTTTCCAGCCAACCCAAACCGAAGTTGTAGAACACCATGGAATAGCCCAAGGTGTCGCCGTCAGACTCCTCCACGTAGAGACCTATGCTGTGGTCGGGAAGGATGCAGAGCGAGGAATAGGCGGCGTCATAAGGAACGATACATTTGCTCACGGGCCAGGTCTGTCCCTCGTCGTAGCTAACATATACCGTCACCCTCTCGCGACGCTCAGGAGCAGGCAAAGAATGAAGCAGGACATTCTTCTCAGCACCATCGTTCACGGAGGAATAGCGGATAATGTCGCCATCGCAAGCCGTGGCCACAAGATCGTTCCAAGCGGAGGTCTCTGGCTTCCATGTCTCGCCACCATCTTCCGAGATGTTATACCAGCGTTCGCCTTCATGACGGATGCTCATTAGGATACGACCGTCGGCGAGTTCCACCACTTTGGCTTCGTCGCCACGTTGCGAGGCCCTGTCAGACAGCTGCCATGTCGCGCCGTTGTCGTCAGAATAGACGGCATAGTTGCATGCCGCCCACTCGTCGGTGTCGCGCACAGCCAGCACAAACATAATACGGCCCGTGGAGGTCAGCAGGCCGTTACCTGAAGCGAAGAAGGCCGCACGCCAGTTACGGCTTACCTCATTGGAACAATTCGATCCGTAAATCTGGTCGGTGACATCTTCGGCCTTCGTCCATGTCTGGCCGTTGTCATAACTTCTTGCCATGTAGGTCCGCAGCGGGTCGTCAGGGGTACCATACCAAAATCCGGGGCCTCCCACGAAAGCCGCCAGCAAGCCGCCTTCGTCGTTGGTACGCACCAAGGCGCAATCGCCATAGCCCTTGCCCCTTCCCTGCCCTTCGACCAGAGTGTAGGGCTCGCTCCATGTGCGACCTCCATCCGTACTTCTGTTGACGAGAATGTCGATGTCCTCTGGAAGGTCCATATCATTGTTTTTCCGCTTGTCGGTGGCCACGACCAAAGAACCGTCCTTGGCAGTGATGATGGCGGGGATGCGGTAATTCCTTGAACCGTAATCGCCTGGACGATAGAGCACTGTGCGGGTGATGATGGTATCGGGGACAGGTTCTTCAGACGACTCTGACGAGTTTGTATGAACGCATGCGCAAAGGCAAAGCGCGAGGGTGAGATAGGATAAAAGCCTTTTCATTTCATTCTCCGTTTTTATTGGTTTCAAAAATAGGGAAAAAAGTCCGAATAGCAGGATGATGCTAGTGACAAAAAAATTGAATTGTATTCAAAACACCTTGTTTTTTCCTTTCTTTTTCTATTTTTGCATCGCACTTTAATACTAACCAACATGAAGAAAATTCTGATTATCGCCCTCGCGGGCATGATGATGTTCGCCTTCACGCAATGTGGCGGCGGCAAAGACGGTGGAACCGCCTCCGCCTCAAGCTCAAAACAATTCAAAGAGACCAAGGAGATGTATGAAGGCATCCAAAAGGCCGTCGACGAGGCTGAAGACTGCGAGCAATTGCAGGAAGCCGCCCTCACCCTGGTGTTTGGCAGCCTTGGCGTCAGCTTTGGCGACTATGCCGACGACGAGAAGATGACCGAGAAGGAAGAAGCCGAAATCGACAAGCTTACTGAAAAAATCAGCAAGGCCATCGAAAACAAGTCAACGAAATTCGGCTGCGACGACGAAGAGGAATAACCCTCGTCAACATCCAAAAACAACGGCTGGTCACGCCTCGTGACCGGCCGTTTCTGTTTTGTTGCCATGGTCGACGACGCACGACACCGTCATGTCACCCGTAACGTTGACCACGGTACGTAGCATGTCCAAAGGCCTGTCGATGCCCAAGATGAGCGCCATTCCTTCAATCGGGATGCCGACCGAGTCGAGGACAATCATCAGCATCACGATGCTGCCTCCAGGAATGCCCGGTGTGCCGATGGATGAGATGGTAGCCGTGGCCAAAATGAGTAGCATCTGGCCAAAGGTCAGATCCAAGCCCAACACCTGCGCCAAAAACACCGCCGCCACCGCCTGATAGCAACTGGTGCCGTCCATGTTAATGGTCACGCCTACGGGCAATACAAATGAAGACACCTCCTCCGAGACGCCCAGATGCTTTTGTGTGCGTTCCAAAGTCAACGGCAGAGTGGCCGCACTCGAGCTGGTGGTAAAGGCCAGCATTTGCACAGGCGCCGCAGCCTTGAAGAACTGCTTTATTGTCCGCTTGCCAAAAACCCGCATGATGAAGGGATACACCAAGAGGATGATGACGGCCAAGGCCAGCACCACCGTCAGGGCATACAGGCCCAAGGCGGAGAAGATGCCCACGTCGCCAGCGTAGTCCACAATCAAGGCCGCCATCAGCGCAAAGACGCCGATAGGCGCGAACGCCATGATGAAGTCGATAATCTTCAGCAAGACGAGGTTCAACTGCTGGAAGAAACGAACCAACGAGGGTACCTTCGACGGACCCACCACAATCAAAGCCACGCCAAAGAGCAAGGCGAAGAAGATGATTTGCAGCATCTTGGAGTTGTCGCCCAAGGCTTTGAAGAGGTTGTCAGGCACCATATCGACCACGAACTGCAAGGGCGATTCGTCTTTGACCTGCTGCATCTGAGCCTCGCGCTCCGCCACGGTCTGCTCGTATCGCTCCATGAACTCCGTCTGCTTGTCTTTCGGGAAGACCTGTCCCGGCTTGATGATGCTGACCATGCCCAAGCCGATACTCACCGCGATGATCGTGGTGCAGATATAAATCAAGATGGTCTTCAGACCGATGCGCGACAGGTTGCGGATGTCCTTCAGGTTGACAACGCCCATGATGAGCGACACCAACACCAGCGGCACGGCAATCAACTTGAGCAGGCGCATGAAGATGGTGCCCCAAGGCGCCACCCAGTCATGCACAAAGCCCTCCCAATGCAGGGCTATGGCCAAGAAGCCGAAGCCCAGACCGAGGCCCATGCCAAGCAAGATCTTGGCATAAAGCGGCACACGTTTCCTATGTTTTTTCTCTTTATTCAATCAAGTTAATTTTTTGGGTGGCAACGCCCTGCTCAGTCACGATGCGGACGACATAGATACCTTTGGAATAGCCTTCCAAGTTCAAATTCACTTTCTTCGAATTGGTCTTTTTGTCTTCCAACAGCACACCGTTGACTCCCATCAACATCACCTGTTGAATATTACTCTGCGCCTCAATGCAAACGACGTCCTTGGCGGGATTGGGATAGACGTTGAATCTCAAGGCTGCCAGTTCGTTCACATTCACGTCGGTGGTATCTGTCGGAACGACTTTCACATCGTCGACAAACCAGTCGAAAGCCAAAAACTCGCCAAATGTGTTATAACCTCTGAAGCCAATCTTGATGTTGCGGCCGATATACTCGTCCAAATTGATGGAAATCGGTTCGTCGTAGGCGTTGATCTGTCCGTAAGGCATGTCGGCGGCATCCCACTTGTCGTCCCAAGTGCCGTTGTAGGTGTCGTACACCCTGACCACGAAACGGTCATAACCATCCGTACCGTACTGAACCCAAGTCCAGAACTGAAGCACGGTGGGACGGGTGATGCTCAACACGGGCGTAATCAAGGTCTGATCCTGGGCCGAGGGGCTCTCGCTGCTGTCCCATTCCAGCACGGCCTGCTTGTTGCCGCGATGAGGCGCGACAACAAAGTCGTTTTCGTAATAGTCGGTATAATACACTGTGCCTTGGAAGCTCCAGTCCCACCAAGTCGGATTGCCGTCGGTGGTCCAACCTTCGGGCAGGCCATACAGGCTACACTCCTCGAAGGTCTCATAAAGCAAGGGACGTTGGTAGTCCCATTGGATCGGAATCTCCTCCGACAATGCGCTGTTGCCCAAGGCGTCCACCAATTGCACGGTCATTGTGCCATGGGTGTGGTTGTCGTAGGCAGGCAGCGTGGCTGTGTAGTCATAGTTGCCCCTGCCCTTTCCTTCCCTTGTGAAGGTCACATCATGGCTCACGCCCCAGATGGTATAGGTGGCTGACAAGGTAGAAGGCATGACCGAGGCGTCATGCACACGCAAAGTGAGGTTCATCTCAGTGTCAGCATAGGTTTGGTTACCCATGACAGAGACTATCGTGGGCGGGTCGTTATCGACGGATGAGTTGTCAATAGAGATGTCATCAATAAGGAGGTCCCATCCATAGCCGCTGACACCCTCAAAGATGACAAAACCATAGTCGTCGGGGCAGTCGAAGGTGAAAGCGTACTCATACCAGTCGTCCTCATCGGCGACGGCAGGCTCCAGATAAGTGCAGCGGTGGATGGTGCCTAACAGTTGACCACCCTCCGAACGCGGCACCGAGTTGTAATATACATTGATGCGGTCGGCACGGTTGATGTTCGGGTTGCTATTGCGGAAAATCCAGAAACGGACAATGTTGTCGTGCTCGTTCAGCTCCATCTTGGGCGACACCAGTTCTGCCGAGCAGCCTTCGGGGTTAGTGTATGTATAGAACCGAGCCATATACTGACTACCCTCATGTGGCATAGCATTCGGCGTACTGCTCGAGACACGCCTGTCGAAGGCATAGGTGCCATTGGTGATGTTGTTCTGCCAACCGAAGGGCACGAAGTCATTCTCGAAGCCTTCCTCCAACGGAAAGTCGGAGCATGGTGCCAAGGCCGTGATTTGGAAGTCGGTGCTTTGCGTCGGTGCAGAATGGCTGGAGACCACGTCGAAGGTGGCGTGGACGACTTCGTTGTTGTTCAGGTTCATCGGCAAGGTGGCCACGGCGGTCAGTTCTACTGAGCCGTTGTAAGGCAAATTGACCTCAGTTATTTGGTTTCCGTTCTGATAGAATGTCATCGGCAGGTCACAGGTGTTGGTGAAGTGATAGGTGTCAGACTCCAGGCCTGTGTTGTTGAGGCGGAAACGCAAGTTGGCCTGCTCACCGAAATAGACGGTGGTATCGGCAGTGAGTCGCTCCACGTTGAAGTTGTATTGCGCCGTCTGTTCGATGATGATGTCGTCGACGGACAAGTACCAAGGTCCGTTGTCGGCCACGCTATGGAAACCCACATAGAAAGCGCCCGAGCTTGTAGCTTGGAACACGCCCGAGGTCTGCTCAAACTCTTCATTGTCGACCACCATCATCGGCACCGCCGTGACCGTCATGGAAGAGGCACTGGCGCTAGCGCCCGCTTTGACTTCCAAGTTGAAGTGATCGACATGCCAAGTGGCATACCAGAAAGAGACACGGTAGTAGTTACCAGCGGTCACATTGATTTCCTTGTAGATCCACACGTCGGTGTTATAGGTAGCATACATATACCAGTCGCCAGTATGGGGTTTACGTCCACGGGCCTCGTTGTCGTCAGGGATGGTGATGCCGGCCTTCCAGCCGCCGTCGCCGATCCAACCCGCTGGGGTCTGGCCTACCGTATTCCCATTTTCAAAAGTCTCGTTGACAAGCACTTGGGCGAAGGCGCTTCCCATCAGAAGCATCGTCGCAATAAAAGTGTACAGTTTTTTCATATTCGGTTTTCAATTGATTTCTTGTGCAAAGTTAGTGATTATTTCCTTGCCACCACCAAGAAATGCGGGCTCATGCCCATCATCTCGGGCTCGCTCTCGGTGATACGGACGATGTCCAACAGCCGTTCGCGGCTGGCCTCATCCTCCCATTTTTCTTGAAGGTGTGGCGTGAACCAAATGCAGCCCTCAACGGCGATGGCCTTCTCCACAGCGAAACCCACTTCGGCGATTTCAGTCTTCATCTCTTCTGCCGTGGTGAAATACGACTCTGCAATGAACTTCGGATATTTCTTTGGACGGATATGGTTGCCCGTGGTCATCTCGCCTTTAATCATATCGAAAAAAACGGGATCGTCGAGGAATTCCACAAGGTTCCCGTTTTTCTTCTCGCCGTATACCGACAAGGCCCAAGTCATGGAGCTGAACTTGGAGATGCCCGCTGCCACTAAAAGGCCACCTTTCTTCAGCATGCGGAACGCCTCACGTAGTGACTGCAGGCGGTCTTCTCTATCACGCAAATGATACTGCGGTCCCATCAGCAGCACCACATCAGCGCTCTCATCGGGTCGGTTGACTTGCAAAGCATTACCTATCTCGGCAATGAAATGGCAGTCCTGCATCATGTTCGCCTTGGCATATTCCACAGCGCTTTCGGCCAACTCGATGAGATGCACCTCGTTGCCTTTCTTGGCCAGCCAAGCCGCATACATCCCGATGCCACCTCCGATGTCGTAGATCACCTTACCGCTGTCGATATAGCGCGACAGGATTTCCTTCGTCCGATGAAACTCCACGATGCCCAGGCCGCGCTCCAGCCGGCCTATCTCGGCGCCGTTGTTATAGAAGTCGTAGATTTCATTCATTGTCATCCCGTTTTATGCCGCAAAAGTATTAAAATCTTGCCAATTTGTCACTTTTTGTCGATGGCATATTATTTGACTATCGCCCCACGTCAATTTGAATTCAAAAACACAACGATATGCAAACAACCGGTAACATTGGAGTAAAGACAGAAAACATTTTCCCTGTCATCAAGAAGTTCTTGTATTCGGACCAGGAAATCTTCCTGCGCGAAATCATCAGCAACGCTGTAGACGCCACGCAAAAACTGAAAGCCTTGGCAGCCTCAGGTGAATTCAAAGGCGAACTGGGCGACCTCACTATCAAGGTGGAAGTCGACAAGCAGAAAAAAACCCTCACCGTCCGCGATAGAGGTATCGGCATGAACGCCGAAGAGGTCGATAAGTACATCAACCAAATCGCTTTCTCGGGCGCCGAGGAGTTCATCGCCAAGTTCAAGACCCAAAGCGAGGCCGAGGCCGCCAACATCATCGGACATTTTGGCTTGGGCTTCTATTCCGCCTTTATGGTCTCCTCGAAAGTGGCACTCATCTCAAAGTCGTGCAAAGAAGAAGGCACAAACGGCGTCATCTGGGAATGCGACGGCAGCCCCGAGTACACCATGAACGAAATCCCGAAGGGCGACCGCGGCACTGACGTCATCCTTTACATTAGCGACGACTCCGCCGAGTTCCTCGAAGAAGGCCGCATCCGTGAGCTGCTCAATAAATACTGCAAATTCCTGCCCATACCGATTCAGTTCGGCACACGCAAGGCCACCGAAGAAATCGAAGGCGAGACCGACAAGGACGGCAAACCCAAGACCAAGGAAGTGGAGAAGCCTTGGATCATCAACGACGTGGCGCCGCTGTGGAAGAAGGCCCCTGCCGACATCACCGACGAGGAGTACAACGACTTCTACCACACGCTCTACCCGATGAACTTCGGCGAGCCGCTGTTCCACATCCACCTCAACGTGGACTACCCCTTCAACCTCACGGGCATCCTCTATTTCCCGAAAGTGAAGAACCGCTACGAGTTCCAGCGCAACAAGATACAGCTCTATTGCAACGAGGTCTTCGTCACCGACAGCGTCGAAGGCATCCTGCCCGAGTTCCTCTCGCTGCTGCACGGCGTGATTGACTCGCCCGACATCCCGCTGAACGTCAGCCGTTCGTTCCTGCAAAGCGACCAGAACGTGAAGAAGATCTCAACCTACATCACCAAGAAGGTGGCCGAGAAATTGGAAGAGCTCTTCAAGAAAGACCGCGAGGCCTACGAGAAGAACTGGGACGACATCCGCGTATTCATCGAATACGGCATGATGAGCGACCCGAAGTTCTACGAGCGCGCCGAGAAGTTCTTCCTCTTCAAGGATACCGACGAAAAGTACTACACCATCGAGGAATATAAGACCCTCATCAAGGAGCAGCAGACCGACAAGGACAAGAACCTCGTCTATCTGTATGCCACCGATAAGGACGACCAATACACCAACATCGAGAACGCCAAGGCCAAAGGCTATAACGTCCTGATGATGGACGGCATCCTCGACCCGCACTTCATCAGCGCCTACGAGCAGAAAGAAGGCGAGAAGGATGGTGAAGGCCGCGCCATGTTTGCCCGCGTCGACTCCAACACCATCGACAAGCTCATCGTGAAGGACGAGAAGGAAGCCGCCTCGGGCCTCGACGACAAGCAGAAGGATACTGTAAAAGCCGCCTTCGAGAAGGTCATCGACAAGGTGAAGTTCAACGTGGAATTCAGCAATGAAGGTGCCGAAGCCGCTCCCGTGGAGGTCACCCAAAACGAGTGGATGCGCCGTATGAAGGAGATGGAGCAGATGGGTGGCGGTCCCATGTCGTTCTACGGCTCGATGCCCGACAGCTACACGCTGATGCTCAACACGAACAGCCCCATCATCACCGGCCTTTTGGACAAGGACGAAACCGCACAGGAAGCCACAATTCGGCAGATCTACGACCTTGCTTTGCTCTCGAAGAACTTACTTAAGGGCAAGGATTTGAGCGAGTTTGTGAAGAGGAACATGGAGAAGTTGTAATCCGACTATGACTTGTGACAATGACTATGACCGCTTTGACAATTGTTGAAGCGGTCATAGTCTTTTTATAAATCATCTTAATAAATCATCGCTTTCCTCAAAGAAACGGAATGGGAAATGCTCGTGTATATCTTTTTCCTCCTCATCATTAAAAACTTGATTCAAATGCTTTGCATACTTCTCCATTGCATATTCATCTTTCAGTTCATTCAACGCCTCAAATGCAGAAGTAACGATTACCATATAATCACCATATAGCATGTCATCATCCACTTTAAATCGAATGACATAATTTGGATCTTGCTGCATCAATTGTTTCAACATTGGCTTACAATCTACGCCTTTCACTGATTCGCCGTTAATTGAATAGGTATCCGATGCAATTTGACTCACATTGATTTGATTTGAAAAATCACGAGCACCATCATACCACTTTTGATATATTGAATCGCCCATAAATCGAGCGGGCATTCTCAAGGTATGTAAAGACAAACATACATAATCCTGAATATCAATATCCGCATTTTTCGGAACTACTGCAAACTGATACCTATAAATCTTCACATCTGCCAACGCCTGCATTACCCCATCTAAATCATTTATTTTCAACGATTTGTCAATATTCAATCTGCAAGACAGCAAAGGAATATCTGCTTCATAATGACTAAACTTCCATTCTGTCATTATTTCCTTAAAAGATGAAACATCCATAATTTTGCCATCTACAACAATCAACCTAACAGGTTCAGCTTGATTTATTTGTCGTACTAAATACACATCTTTGCATAGAAACTCCTTCCACTCAACCGCATCTGTTGCGGGCAATTCCAAAGCATAGGTACCGCTTGGCAAGCCAAGAATACTATCATAAAAACCGTTGTTGCTTTCAGTGTTATTTGAAATTTTCGGATTATTGCAACCCACTGCAACTACCATCATTAGCATTATGGCTGCTATGGCCTTTGTGAATTTGTTCATTTTTGTTGTTTTAGACTTTGCAAAGAAACAAAAACAATCCAAACTGCGCCAATTAAAAGCATAAAACCTACCAACTTTCCTCATTAAAATTCCAAAATTAGTATTTCTAAACATTATTTTTTATCGAATTTTAGTGTTTTCAAACATTATTTCTTACAAAAAGTTAATGTTTTGAAATATTATTCGTCGTTACTTGGCCATTGATGAATCCGAAGTGGGCCGCGGGAACAAAATCCCGCTTTGGATGTTCGGGTTGCTATACTAACGACAAAACCGCAGCAAGGCAAAGACCTGCCAGGCTGCGACTTTTTTACTCGGCATCCCTCACCAATCGGACGAACTCCTTCTGATGCCTGAAATCGTTGACACCAACCGCGATGGTACCCGCCGCATTGGCCACGCTATATGCGCAATTCATTCCATACTCATCATAAGTATTGTTACAACTTGACGACCAGTACAACCCTGCCCGTTGATAATTGGGCAAAAACACCAAGCCGCATTGATAATGCAAGGCATGCCAATCGGTCTCCGAAATGACATTGGTATCTAAGGCACCAAAAACGTGTTTCTTATTCACTTGCGTGAACGTGTAAACGCTGGCATCCCAATCATCGGGGAAAAGGACCGTGCCCAGCACTCCATTCACCACGGCGTGTGCGAAGCGGGCTCCCGATGAAGTGACACGTTTGTCGAAGACATATTCCCATTCCTCTTTGCTCAAGGTCCTCCACTGGCCGACCTGGTTTCCACCATTTTGGATGGCATTGTAACCCCAATCGGCCTGACCCGTCCTGTCAAAAAGATTACAAGTCGCATCGCCATAAGCGAAATAGCTGCTATCGTCCAGGATGGTACCCCAAGGCTGATAGCACTCGGCGCCATGGTCAATGCCGCTTGTGCCCCACCCGAAAGCGTCAATCCAACCGTCAAAGAATTCATCCATCTGGTCGTATCTTTCAAGGTAGTCATACTGTTCGTCCGCAAACCGCCACGTATGGGTTGAGGGCTGGTGCTGGAGATTGCCTTGCGAGAAAAACACTCTCGTGCTCTCGCTTACCGAAAACAACCCGTCTATAGCGCCTTCCGGGGCAACTATGGTTTGAGGTTCGGGGGCTGGTTCAGGCTCGTCGGGTTTTGTGCAGCCTGCGACAATGACTGCCGCTACTATTAGCATCAGGGTTGCTATGGTTTTTGTGTATTTGTTCATGGTATATTTAATTTTAGACATTGCAAAGATACAAAAACAATCCCACTCACACCCATCAAAAGCAATCATTTCACCTCGTACACCGCCCGCACCGTCTGCCCTCGGTTGCGTTCGTAAGTGCCACACACGTGGCAGTTCACCGAATCGAAGTGGAAGCTCCACCCTCGCACGGTGAAGTCCGAATGAAGCGTACTCGACCAGTAGATGCCAAGGCCCGGGCCAAAAAGCTCACCCTCCAGTCGGAAGCCCGTGGCGGGCAAGAAGATACTATTGCCATTCGCACCCGTGAGGAGTCGCCCTCCCACACCGTTCAGGGTCGTCCACATACATGTCGTTTCCCTAAACAACTCATCCCAATCTCTTCTGGTAGGCATACGCCAGTCTGCGCCCCAGTTGGCACTAGCCGCGTCATCAACAGGTTCCAAGACCGTCAGACCGTCAACAAATCCGTTGAGGCCGTAACATGAATCAACGCAGTACTTGGTCATGGCAAAACGATTATCGACCATACCGCCATATTTGTAACTCTTCCAATCATACATCTCCTTGGTCACCGTCTCGCCCCAGGCAAAGTAATCGCCAAAGCCTTCCGGTGTCTCGGCGCCCACATTACAGGTGGCCCACAAGGTACCGCTTGGCAGGCCGAGGTCGACGTATTCATGTTCATGACTATTTGGGGAGTCGCCGCCACCGCCTTGATTCGGCTCGTCCGGCTTCGAGCAACCCACCGCAAAAACCATCATCAGTACAATAAACACAAAGGATTTATTGCAACATTTCATCTTGGGATTTGATTTTGACATTGCAAAGAAACAAAATAAAACACGATGTGACAACATAAAAACCCATAATCAGAGAAAATGCTTATTTTTGCGGTCAAAAGCAGACCATCATGTCAAACGCCATCACCATACTAAACCATGAGGAAGACCGCCGCGTGGTGGAGGCCATCAAGCAGGCTGAACTGAACACCTCAGGCGAGATCAAAGTGCACATCGAGAACCGCTGCAAGGGCGACGTGGAGCAACGCAGTCTCGTGGTCTTCGACAAACTGAAACTCAACGAGACCCAACTGCGCAACGGCGTGCTCATCTACCTCGCTGTCAAGGACCGCAAGTTCGCCATCCTCGGCGACGAAGGCATCAACAAGGTGGTGGAAGACGGTTTCTGGAACGACGTGAAGGACCTGATGGCCGCCGCCTTCAAGGAAGGCCGTTTTGCCGAGGGCTTGGAGCAAGGCATCCAACGCTGCGGCGAGAAGCTCAAGGCCTATTTTCCCTACCAATCCGACGACATCAACGAAATCCCCGACGACATCTCCTATGAAAACAACTGACAGATATAGACTCCCGCTGTTCCTCGGCATCCTTATCACGTTGCTTTGCCTCGGCACGACGCTGAAAGCGCAACTGCCGAGTCCGCCCAATCCACCCCGTCTGGTAAACGACTACACGGGCACCCTGAGCAGCTCGCAAATCAATGCTTTGGAACACAAGCTGGTGGCCTACAATGACAGCACCTCGACCCAGATTCTCGTGCTGCTCGTCGACGACTTGCAGGGTTACGACGTCCATGAATACGCCACAAAAATAGGCCACAGTTGGGGCGTCGGACAAAAGGACAAGGGCAATGGAGTCGTCATCCTCGTCAAACCCAAAAACGGCAGCGAAAAAGGCCAGGTCAATATTAGCCCAGGCTATGGTATGGAGGAGTACGTCACTGACGCCACAGCCAAGCGTATCATCGAGAATGAGATGATCCCCGCCTTCAAGGAGGGCGACTACTACACCGGCATCAATGATGCCACCGACGTCATCATGGACCTCTGCTCAGGCAAGTTCACCCAAGACGAATACGCTGAAGGACGCGGCTACCCGCTCTGGCTTACCATCCTCGTCATCATCGCCATCGTGATCATCTTCATCAAGTTCTCCGGAGGTGGCGGACAAAACTACTCCGGTGGCGGCTCGCGCACCATCTGGATCCCCTCGGGCGGCGGTTTCGGTGGCGGCAGCTTTGGTGGAGGTGGTGGTTTCGGTGGCTTCGGCGGTGGAGGCTTCGGTGGCGGCGGCGCCTCGGGGAGCTGGTAAGATGAATTAGATTCCCTTCGGGAATGGCGAATGGTGTCATATTTATTCGCGGCGGCATGTGGCACCACAAAACAATTAACAATTCTTGCCGCCGTATGATTAAGACACGAAAAACTCCATTCCCGAAGGGAATCTCAAAAGATAACAATATGTCTGAACCCATCATCGAAATCAAAAACGCCTCGATATTCCAGCAGGAGAACCTCGTCCTTTCGGACGTCAACCTGACGCTCCACAAGGGCGAATTCATCTACCTCATCGGTCGCACAGGAAGCGGAAAGTCTTCTCTATTAAAGACTTTGTACGGCGAACTGCCCGCCCGCGACGGCCTCTTCCGTGTGGCAGGCTACGACCTCACCACCCTGCGGAAGAAAGACATCCCCTACCTGCGCCGCAAGATCGGCATCGTGTTCCAGGACTTCCAGCTCCTCTCCGACCGCAGCGTGGAGAAGAACCTCTCGTTCGTGCTGGGCGCCACGGGCTGGACCGACCCCGTGGAGATCTCGAAACGCATCGACGAGGTGCTGGCGATGGTGGGACTGTCAGACAAGCGCAAGAGCATGCCCCACCAGATGTCGGGCGGCGAGCAACAAGGCATCGCCATCGCCCGCGCCCTGCTCAACGCTCCCGACGTCATCCTCGCCGATGAGCCCACGGGCAACCTCGACCCCGACACGACCCTCGAGGTGATGAAACTGCTACGCAACATCAGCGAGAGCGGCACCGCCGTGCTGATGGCCACGCACAACTACACGCTCATGCAGAAATATCCTTCCCGTATCGCCAACTGTAAGAACGGGACGGTGGTTTGTTCTGACATGGAGTAATGGACTATAGCCAATAGCCTATGGCCTATGGCTTGCTTCAACGAAGGCTAAAGGTTCATACCTTTGATGAAGCAGCCATAGGCCATTAGCCATAAGCCATAGTCAAAAAATCGTTGCAACGATTTTTTGCGCGTTAGACTCGTTATCGTAGAGTTGCCGCATCTGGGCGTCGCGTTCTTCGATGTCGTCTTCGGTGAAGTCTTCTTCCATCAAGCGCTTGATTTCGGCAATCATCCGCTCGGGTTCGTCGGCCACCACGCAGAGGCTGTCCAACGAAGTTCCCTTCACCATGTCGGAGTTGACCAAACAGAAACGCCCGTTATAAAGCGCGTTCAGCAGCTTGAGCTTCAACCCCGTCGGCTGGTTGGTCACCAGGATGTTTACCTGCGCCTGTCGCAACAGATCAATCATCTCGGCATCGTCGGGATTGGCAATCAAGGTCACATTGGCGTATTTCTCGGCCAGTTTCAGCAGCTTGTCGGAAGGATTCAGACCCGAGACAATGCAATGCAGGTCGAGTTCCGCAAACACATTCTCGACCAGCCACTTGGCGGCATCTTCGTTCTCGCGGACCGAGAGATTGCCGTGATACAGCACATAGTCGCCCCTACCCGTCTCGGAGCACACCGAGTCGGCGGCATTGAAGCCTGGAACTAGGATTACATTCTTATACAACTTACTGAAATGCTCAACGTCCTGCTGCGAAATGGCAAAAATACCGGCGGCCTTCTTCAGAATCGGCTCATAACGTCTTAGTTTCCATGCCTCCGCATGATAGAAGAACCGCTTCCAGCCACACCTTTCGGTATCGCCCAAGCCATTGTAGTAGTCATGTTCGACGTTGTGGGCACGGACATAGATCTTCCTATTCTTTAAACGTTTGTCGAGGAGTACCGCCGTGGAATGCAAGCCCTCACAAAGGATGGGATAGTCGTCTTTCAGCAGGTCTTGCACCAATTCCTCCGATTTTCTGGAATTGACGATGAAAGGCGTGAGGCTCAACTGTTTGGCGAAGGAGGTGTCGCGCTTGTAGTACTTCACCTCGTGGCAACGGTTCAGGATTTCCTGTTCGCCGCGACCGTACTCAAAGCAATGAAGGTGCACTTTGACGCCCGCCTCTGACAGCGCTTTCACGCGATAAAACACGTCGATGACTCCGCCGTAGTTAGCGGGATAAGGCACGTCAAAAGAGATGATATGGAGATGGTTTTCACTCATAATGTCGGTAGATTTCAAGCAGTTTCCGTTCCTCGTTCTCCCAGCACAGTTCTTGTGCCGCCACAGCCAGATTTTGTTTCCATCGCTCTCTCCTCGCCTCGTCCGACAACGCCTCACGGATGGTGGCGGCGATGGTGGCAGGCTCGTGGTTTTCGATGAACAACCCGAGGTCGTATTGACGGATGATCTTCTCTATCTCAGTCAGATGTGAGGCGACGATCGGCACGCCGGCTTGAATGAAGTCGAAGAGTTTGTTGGGCAGACTGAAGCGATAGTTGAGGTTGGTGTCCTTGTCGAGGCAGAAACCCAGCTCGGCGAGTTGCGTATAGGCCATCATCTGCTGATACGGCATCCTCGGGTAGAAGCGCACACGGTCGGTGATTTGCATCTGTTCCACCATTTCCTTCAAGGTCGGCAGCACGTCGCCGCCGCCGATGACCATGAGAAAACAGTCGTCCAAGAGCGCCATGGCCTGTACCAGTTCCTCCGCCCCGCGTTGGATGTTGATGCCCGAGCCTTGAAGGACCAAGATGTGCTTGTCGGCGGGCAACCCCAACGCCGTTTTGTCGCCCTTGGGTGGCAGAGCCTTTCTTGGCGGGATATTACGGATGACATGGCACTTGACGCCATATTTTGCGCGGAAGAGGTCAGCGATACTGTCGCACACGGTGATCATCTCGTCCAACTTGGGCACCACGAAACCCTCGATGCGTTTCCACACCTTTTGCACCTTGGGCCGATGGACCAGCTCAGGCGTCTCTGTGAAATACTCGTGGCTGTCGAAGACCATCTTGCCGCCTTTCAGGCGTGAGATGAAATAGTTAGGCAGGATGGTATCCAAATCGTTGGACAGCAAAAGGTCGGCGCGATGAAACAGCAGAAACAGAAACAGGCGGATGTTGTATTCGGCATAGAAAAGCGGGCCTTTCTCAAAGAGCAGCCGCATCCGTTTCATGCCATAAGGCCGTTCATCCATCGGCGGGCTCTTGCGCTGCTTACGACCCACTAGAAGCACCTCGTAGCCGGCCTTTTGCAAGGCCAGGCACGACTTGTTGACCCTTTGGTCCGTGACCAAGTCGTTGATCACCGATACGATGGCGCGTTTCATGCGGACAAAGATACGAAGTTTTCACATGAAACGAGCAACTTTGCTTTCTATTGTGTATTTTTGCGGCATGAAAACCAATGTCAACCTGCGCCCATACAACAGCTTCGGCTTCGATACCGTGGCCAAATACTTCGTCGAGATTAACGACATTCCAGAATTGGAGGCGTTGATTCGCTCCGATGTGTTCAAGAACGAGAGGCATCTCATCCTCAGCGGAGGAAACAACGTGCTCTTCCAGGAGGAGGTGTTCGATGGCATCGTCGTTCACATCAACACCAAAGGCATTGAAATCCTTAAAGAGCAAGGTTATGACGTCATCGTCAGGGCCCAAGCCGGCGAGGACTGGCCCGAGTTCGTCAAAAAGATAGTCGCTATGGGTTTGTACGGCGTGGAGAACCTCGCCCACATCCCTGGAAAGGTCGGGGCGGCTCCCGTGCAGAATATCGGCGCTTACGGTATGGAACTGAAGGACAGTTTCCTGCAGTGCGAGGCCATTGAACTAGCGACTGGCGACAAACGGGTTTTCACTAAAGAGGAATGCCATTTCGGCTACCGCAACAGTGTCTTCAAAAACGAGTTGAAAGGTCAATATGTCATCACCTCGGTTGACTTCCTGCTGCACAAACAAGCCGATTTGAAACTGGAATACGGCAACATCAAGGCGTATCTCGCCGAACATGGCATTGAGCGTCCCACACTGCAGCAGCTTCACGACGCCATCTGCGCCATCCGCGACGCCAAGCTGCCCGATGTAAAAAAGATTGGCAATGCGGGCAGTTTCTTCAAGAATCCCGTCATCAGTGCGGAACATTTTGAGGCTCTGCAAAAGGACTATCCTGACATCCCGCACTATCCCGATATTGACGGGATGGTAAAAGTGCCTGCGGGCTGGTTGATTGAGCATAGCGGCCCTTCGACCCTTCGGCAGGCTCAGGGCTCAGGGACCTTAAGCTGGAAAGGCTGGCGCGACGAACATGTGGGCGTGTACGAGAAGCAGGCGCTTGTCCTCGTGCATTACGGCGGTGGCAAAGGCCAAGACATCATGAAGCTAGCCCAACAAATCCAAGATTCCGTGGAAAAGAAGTTTGGGATTCGAATCAGTCCGGAGGTGAATCTAATCAGCTAGAAAAAAGATGAAGCGGCATATTGTATTGGCCTTTTTGCTATTGGGCATGACCCTGTTTACCTTTGGGCAGGACTTGCCTGAGAAGCCATCTCAGATACAAGTGATGAGCTATAATGTGCGCCATTGCGCTGGCATGGACATGGTTTTGGACTACGACCGTACCGCTGCCGTGATTAGCAAACAGCAGCCCGACGTAGTGGCCCTCCAAGAGCTGGACAGCATGACAAGACGCAGCGGGCATCGTTATCAGTTGGGCGAGTTGGCCGACCGCGCACAATACTATCCCGTCTTCGGTAGCGCCATCGACTACGATGGAGGCAAATACGGCGTGGGCATACTCACTCGTGAAAGTCCTGCGAGCGTCAAGCGCATCCCCTTGCCTGGCGAGGAGCCCCGTGTGTTGCTGGTGGTGGAATTGAAGGATTATGTGATCGCATGCACCCATTTGGACCTCGAAGCGGAGCAACGTCTGGCGTCCGTGCCGCTCATCGTGGCGGAAGCCCAACGTTGGCAAAAGCCTTTCATCCTTGCCGGCGATTGGAATGATGTCCCCGACTCCCCGCTATTGCAGGAGATGACAAAATCCTTTACGATCCTTTCAGGCGACGATGCCACTTTCCCTGCCGACAAGCCGCAGGAGTGCATCGATTATGTGGCATCATTCAACACAAAACCGGCAGTGACTCTGGGACATAGCGTTATAGAAGAACCCGAGGCGTCCGACCACCGACCTTTGGTGGTCAGTGTGCGGTTGCCATTCTAAACCTCAAGCAGCAAGAGCTTGAGGTTCCTGCTACACTTTGGTGAGGTAGTTGGCTGCAACAGCATCATCTGGTTTTTTCAGCTGCAGTTTTCAATTCTCTTAACACTCCAACGTCCCAATCAATTCCGTAACCTTTTGGAATCCATGCCGCTCGCAATACTCGTTGATCCCCCAGACCACCTTGGCGGAGACGGCCGGATCGATGAAATTGGCCGTGCCTATCTCGATGGCGGAGGCACCGGCGAGCATAAACTCCACGGCGTCGGTGGCATTGGAGATGCCGCCCAGACCCACCACGGGGATCTTCACCGCCTTGGCCACCTGCCACACCATGCGCAAGGCCACGGGCTTCACGCAGGCACCCGACAGACCGCCTGTGATAACGGACAACTTCGGCTTGCGTCGCTCTGCATCGATGGCCATGCCCATCAAGGTGTTGATGAGGGAGACGGAATCGGCACCCGCCGCCTCGGCCGCCAAGGCAATCTCGGCTATGTTGGTCACATTCGGCGACAACTTCACCATCAGATGCTTGTGATACACTTTGCGAACATCGGAGACCACCTGCGAAATGCCCGTGGTGGTCACGCCAAAGGCCATGCCGCCTTGTTTCACGTTGGGGCATGAAACGTTCAACTCAATTGCGGGAACTTTGTCCAAGGCATCCACCATCTCAGCGCCTTTCACATAGTCCTCCAAGGTGGAGCCTGAAAGGTTGAGCAACACGTTGGTGTCGAAGTCCTTGATGCGAGGATAGATGGTGTCGATGAAGTATTGGACACCTTTGTTTTGCAGGCCGACGCAGTTGAGCATTCCCGAAGGGGTCTCTGCCATGCGAGGATAAGGATTGCCTTCACGCGGATGAAGCGTCGTGCCCTTCACGATGATGCCGCCCAGCTGGGCCAAGTCCACGAAATCGGTGTACTCCTCGCCATAGCCGAAGGTGCCCGAAGCCGTCATCACAGGGTTCCGCAGCACCAGGCCGCGACCCAAGTCTATCGTCATGTTCACCATTTCAACCTCCTTGTGTTAAATACCGGTCCTTCCTTGCAGACGCACACATGGCCGTCAACGGTGTCCTCCACGCAGCAGAGGCAAGCGCCCAGGCCACAGGCCATTAGGTTCTCAAGTGATACCTCGCACCACGTATTCTTTTCGGCAGCCAGCTTCGCCACCGCCTTCATCATGGGCTTGGGGCCGCAGACGTAGATCTTGTCGAAGTTTCGCTGTTGCCACACTGAGTGCATGGTGACAAAGCCTTTCTCGCCAAGAGAGCCGTCCTCAGTCGTCACAAAGGTCTCACCAAGTTGTTGATAGTCGGCCAAACGGAGCAAGTCCTTCTCGGATTTTCCGCCCAAGAACATAGTCGGGCAGATGCCTTTTTCGTTCAGCACCTTGCCGAAATAATACAAGGGCGCGATACCGATACCGCCGCCGACCAAGGCCACCTTCTCCCCTTTCTCAGGGAGAGTGAAACCATTGCCCAGGGGCAGCACCATATTGATATTGTCGCCCGTTTCGGCTTGGGCTAGACGCCTTGTCCCCTCGCCCACCTGCTGCACCAGCAGGGTGACCTCATTCTGTTTGGAATCCACATCGTGGATGGAGATGGGGCGGCGCAGGTATGTGCTTGTTGATCCGTCGACGCGCACCTGCACGAACTGTCCGGGCACGATGTCGGGCAGCGCCCTCTCCGAGCGGAGCCGTAGCAGCACCGAGCGACCGTAGTCCTGTTTCTCGACCAACTTAAAGTCTGCAATCTGCTTCATATAGTTCCTTTTGCGTAGGAGATTGCGGATCAATTCCGCAATAACTCCTTGGATTCGGGTACAAAGATACAAAAAAAGCCGCAAAAGCGGCTTCCTCTTAAATATGCTATGAAAAAACTTTATTCATTCTCGGCGGGCTTTTCGGCCTCGGGCTGTGCCTCCTCCTCGGTGAAGTCGAGCAGGCCTTTGTCATTCAGCATCTGGTACCAGGCGAAGACCTTCTTCATATCGGAAGGATAGACGGCATCCTCGTCGTAGTCGGGCATGACGAAGGCGAACTTCTCGCGCAGCTCGTCGTTGCTGGCTTTCTTGTAGTCGAAATCGACCTTGTCGCCCATCTTCTCATGGATCATCATGAAGACTTCCTTGAGCGGACGGTCCTCGTCGACGGAGAAGATAGAGATCTCCTCAAGCGAGCTCATGCGTTCGTGGGCGAAAGCCGGCGAGCACTTGCCGTCGAGAACGGATTCAACAATAAGCCTACCAACGGCTTGTGATTTAACTACATACAGTCCAGGTTTACCGGATATCGAAACGATTTTGCTTAAGTCCATAGTTCAATGCTTTAAAAAACGGCTGCAAAAATAGGAAAAGTTTTGGAAAAACAGACGTTTTTCCTTATTTTTGCCGCGAAAGAAACAACAACAAACACCCTTAAAGACCATGAAAAAAACACTGTCTTTGACTACCCTATTATTGATGTATATTTTGGCTGGAGCACAAACACTAATCCAACACGGTATATGTTACCAATATAATGGCAAAAACCATCGGACTCCCTTGCCTGAAGTAACCATTGAATATGGCGCTAATTCAGCAACAACAATTAGCGATTATAATGGCACTTTCGAAATGTTATTCAACGGGAAAAAACATGGCGACCGTATAGGTTGGATAAAAGTAACCAAACCAGGAATGATGGTTTTCAACCAGAAAACCATTGACGACTGGCTCATCCTTGATGAGCCAATATTCATTATTTTATGCGATGCCGATGAATTTGAACTTAAAAAAGCATATTTAATTGCCATAGGTAAACAAGAGGCTAAGAAAAAATACGACTACCAAAAGGAAGAATTAGATAAACAACTAAAAATCAAACAGATTGACAATTCAGAATATCAAAACAAATTAGATAAAGCCTATGAGAAAAGGACACTTATGGTTCAAAATCTAGACGAACATGCCGACCTCTACGCTCGTATAGATGAAAGCGAGATTGACTCCTCTGCTCAACTGGCTATGGAATTGATAGCTCTAAGAAAGGTGGAAGAAGCCGTTAGCGTGTTTGAGGAAGGAAACTATTTGGAAAAACTCATAGCCCAAAATCATGTTTTAAAACAGCTTAACGAACAAGCAGAGGTCAATGAACAAGCCAGATCACTGGCGAAAGCAGAAAGAGACAAACAACTGAAAAACCTAAAAGCACAAGTTGCAGCATACAAAATTCTATGTGAATGGGAGAAGGCAAGTGCCTTGCTGAAAAGTATTGCAGATGAACTTAACGATTTAGATAACGCTGCAGAATACGCCAGTTTCTGTCAACTAAATAAGAATTATGACGAAGCGGAAATCTATTACAAAAAGGCACTTACATTTGTCCCATTCTACATGGACGACTATCCGAGCCCATACGACATAGTATTAGTTCCATTGTTATATAACTTTGCAAAGCTTTATTCAGACACTCATCGCCCTGCTGAAAGCGAAGCATATTACCTAGGTGCATTGGTAATACTAAGAAGACTTGCAAAAGACAATCCAAAAGCCTATGAACCCAATTTAGTGATGGCACTAAACCAAATGGCCAACCTATGTTCCAATGCCCAACGTTTTAACGAGAGCGAACTTTATTATTTAGAGGCTTTGGAAATCCAAAAACGGCTTGCAAAGGACAACCCACATGTTAACGAACCCTTATTGGCCACAATTCTATACAACCTCGCCCTTCAATATTACAAAACCCAATGTCTCTCTAAAAGTGAATCTTATATGATGGATTGTTTGGAGATTCAAAGAAGGCTTGCAAAGGAAAAACCAGAAGCCTATGAGCCAGATTTGACTTATACTCTCTACTTTATGGGAATGTCTTATTCTGAACAAAAACAATACCTCAAAGCCATTCCTTATTGCGAGGAGTCTTTGCCTATCTTTAGAAAATTGGCACAAAACAGTCCGTTGTTTAAAAGTGGCTATGAAGGCACTCTCTATTCTCTTACCCAACTGTATTCGATGACAGGAAATCATACCAAATGCTATGAGGCAAACGAAGAATGGCTTCCTGTATTAAGACAATACTGGCAAGAGAATTCAGATAAATACTCTGAAGACCTCATCAATACCTTAGGAAGCCAATCCTATCAATGCATCTTTTTAGGGCAATTAGAGCAGGGGGAAAAATATGCTCGCGAAGCGTTGAAAATCGACCCCTCTCAGCATTGGATCAATACAAATCTAGCAGCTTGCTTGTTATTCCAAGGCAAGTACGCTGAAGCCGAGATTATCTATAGTCAGTACAAAGAAGAATTGAAAGACAGTTTCCTGCAAGACCTTAACGATTTCGAAACAGCTGGTGTTATACCTACGAAAAGCCTAGGCGATGTTGAAAGAATTAGAATACAATTGAATAATTAAATACAGCGAGTGCTGATTAGTGGTCTTTAATACTCCAGCCGGATCTCGTCCACCCAGAGCACGTTGCCCACGGCACCGACAAAGGCGCCTTGGCTGCTGGAAGTGATCATCATGATGGCATGAGTGACAGGGCTGTCCGCCTCGGCCCACTCCTCTTCTTGGATGACTTTCTTCTTGCCTTTCTTGTTCAAGGCATACATGGTCTTGTCGCCAGAGAGCAAGTCCATAAAAGGCTTGTATTCGGGTGACTTTCGGGCATCGCCATAAATAACGGGCACTCTGAAGTTCTTCTGCCAACCATTGGTTGTTTTCTCGACGTGATACACCGCCGTGCCCACACGCTTCGCATGGATGTTGCCCTTCTCATCCTCCCAACGGTATTGCAAGACAAAAAGAATCTCCGCAGGGTCGTAGCCATTGAATTCGGTGGTGCGGAAGGTGGTGCCTTTCACCAGCTTGCCCGTATTCGGGATAGTGGCCTTATAGTTAAGCACGACCGCCTTGGGCCGCTTCGTGAACGGGATGCCCCAGTCCATGAAGGCGTAGGGGTCTTTGACACCCGTCACCGGCTCCAGCATCTTGCCCCAATAGATGGAGCCGCCTGCCAGCACCTTCACGTTGACGAGACCCGCCACCTTGCACTCGGCAAACTCGGTTACCAATTTGGCGCATGTCCCATAGGGGCCTTTGTCAGGCGTCACATTGGTACTGGTCTTCACCACGCCCATCACCTTGGCCAAGGCATTCGACGAAGCCCATATCGTGTTCTTGTATTTGTATGGGTCATTGCTTCTAATGGTGTCGGTAGGACCGATTACATAGAGCGTCTTCTCGTGTCCGCCCAGGACCTGCGACTCCTCTATATAACGCACCGTCCAATGCTCGAAGTCGCCATATTGCACCTTCTCGTAGCGTTGGGCCGAGGCCGTCAGGCAGGCCAACAAAAACAATATCGTCACTTGTATTTTTGCCATAGCTTATCAACCAATCCTTTAGGTAAAACAGCAATCAGCGGAGGCAAATACACGTTCATGAAACCCGGCTTCACCACCCTTTTCTTCTTCATCATCCCCTTCAATGCCTTCCGCACCAGCCATTGTGGCGTACCAATCACTCCAATTTTCACGCCAAAGTCCAACAGACTGGGTTTTAATTTGTAGAGCGGTGTGGCGATGGCGGCGGGACAGACCGTAGTGACACCCACGCCATAGGGTCGCATCTCGTAATAAAGCGACTTGCCGAAGCTCTTCAGATAGGCTTTGGTAGCCGAATAAACCGTGATGCCCGGACAGGGCAGCTGGGCTGCCATCGACGACATGTTAATGATGTAGCCGTAGCCACGTTTTTTCATCTCTTCGCCAAAAAGTATGCATAGCCTCGACGGCGTCATCATATGCAGGCGCATCATTGTCAAGGCTTTGGCCTCGTTCTCTGTGGTCAGTTCCTCAAAGAAGAACATCCCTGCGTTGTTGATAAGGATGTCGACAGTCAAGCCTTGGGATTGGCAAAACGCCAACAGCTCTTCCGCAGCCGTCTCGGTGGCCAGATTCTGATAATGGGGGATGACTTGAAGGTCTCTCCCCTGTTTCAACTCTTCGGCAGCCTGCTGCAATTCCTTTTCTTGGTTACTGACCAAGATCAGGTTACAACCGATTTCAGCCAGCTGGCGCGCATACTCCAGGCCCATGCCCGAGCTACCGCCCGTCACCAAGGCCCAAGGCTGCCGCCCATGGGCTGCCACATACTTATTCAACCATTTTTTGCTGTTCATAACGTCCTCTCCGCTTCGTCGATCTCATCCTGAAGGCGCTTAGGCATGTTTTCCACACAATGGTGGCACTTCATCTCCAAAGTGTACATGCGGCCGATGCAGTAGTTCGAGTGCTTGCACTCGCTACGCGTCACCTCGCCGCTTTGGAGTTTGTTGACAAAGTCGGTGTCGTTGACCAAGGCGCGCGCCATCTGCAGGGCCACGAAGCCCGAGCCGAGCACCTCTTCCATCTTCTCCTTCGAGACCATGCCACCCACATAGATGAGGGGCATCTTCAAGGCCGCGCGGAACTCCTTGGCGTCCTCCAAGAAATAGCCTTCGCTAAAAGGTCTCGTGGGGATGACCATACGGCCACCTAACGCCAAGCCTGCCTTAAGCCACCAGAACTTCTTCACGTCCATGTAATAGCGCAGGGTCTTCAACGGCATGGCACCACGCATCACCTCCATCGGGGCCTTGCTAACGAAGCCTGCCGTGAGCACCAGCGCATGCACGCCAAGACGTTCCAACTCCTGCGCCACTTTGATGCATTCCTCTCGTTGCATACCGCGACGGAAGCCGTCGTGCATGTTCACCTTGACCACCACGGCCATGTCGTCGCCCGCAGCGCGCATCACCTCTTCGATGACGAGGCGCATGAAACGCATCCTATTCTCCAACGAACCACCAAACTCATCGTGACGGCGGTTGGTGTAGGGCGACAGGAACTGGCTAATCAAATAGCCATGACCGGCGTGGATCTCGACACAGTCGAAACCCGCCTCGCGGGCCAGGTTGACAGCCTTGCCGAAGTCCTTCACCAATCCATAAATCTCGTCCTTCTTTAGTTTTCTATGGAATGTAGGAGAATATAGGTTGAAACCTCCCGAAGCGCCCACAGGCTTGCATCCGCAGGTGGCGCGGTGCGTCATGTTGCCGCAGTGACCCAACTGTATGGAGGCCTTGGCGCCATAGGAATGAACACTGTCGGTAAGACGCTTCAACTCAGGAACGATCTCCTCACGCATCCACAACTGGCCGTCGAACGAAAGTCCCGACTGGTTGACGGCGGCATAGGCCACCGTCGTCATGCCGACACCGCCTCGGGCCACCGCCATATGGTAGTTGAACAAGTCGTCCGAGGGACGGTTGCCGTAAGCCATGTTCTCAAAGGCGGCCGAGCGTATCACCCTATTACGCAAGGTGATGGGGCCGATCTCACAAGGGGTGAAAATAGGTGAGTTTTCCATAGCTCAATAAATAAAAGGTATGATTCTTTTGACTTTTTTGGTGTCTAGTTGGTCGCCGAACTCCTCCTGATAGCGCTTATAGATATGGTCGGCGCGGGGACCGAGGTTGGCGAAAGTCCACAAAGCGAACACGGCACCTGCCCACGACCAGGTGAGCACCGCGAAACCGATCCATTCCAGCAACTCGCCGAAGTAGTTGGCCGAGGTCACATAGCGGAACATGCCGCCTTGAGGCAGATAATGGTTGGTGTCGCCCTCCTTGCGGAGGTTGCGGATGATGTCGTCGCTTTGTATGTTGATGTACATGCCGATGATAAAGATCAGGAAACCGGTGATGAAACGCGGGTCGGTGAGCCAGTCGGCAGGGTAATAGTCCAAAGGTGAGATGTAGAAGATCCAGCCCCCTTGCATCATGGCGTTGAGCACGTTGAAGGTGACGCCCATCAAGACGATGGAGAGCGGCATCACGCTATTGCCACGCATCCGGAAAGGAAACACGAAGGAGCGCTGGATATAATGCAGCTCGAACACGAAGAGGAAAGCCAGCCGGACCAAATCGCCGCGACGGTCGGAGAACAGCCATAGCAGCAACATGGCAATGAACACGGGCGACTCCATGAGTACCCAGCCCAGCTTGTTGTTGACGGCCGGACCCCATTTCGGGTTATAGAACTTGCCGTAGCCCGCATCGACGAAATAGAGGCTCACGAACACCACCACGGCCACCACGGCCATGACTATCAAAAACACATGAAAAGACTGTATCGACATTTTCGTTAAAAATAGCTTTCAAAAATAGGGAAAAAAGCATTAAGCTTGAAGATTTTTTCACTCAACAATCGGAAAAAACCATTATCTTTGCGCCATCAACCAACAAAAACGAAAACCATGTCATTAGGATTGAATTGGATTCTCATCATCGTCATCGGCGTTGTCGGACTGGTGGTGCAATGGAAGCTGAAAAGTGTGTTTGCCAAATACTCGAAGGTGCTCGCACCCGGCGGACTCACCGGAGCCCAGATCGCGCAGAAGATGCTCAACGACAATGGCATCTACGACGTCACGGTGACCTGTATCAAAGGGCAACTCACCGACCATTACAACCCGAAGACGAAGACCGTCAACTTGAGCGAGGACGTCTATCGCATGAACAGCGTCTCGGCAGCCGCCGTCGCCGCCCACGAATGCGGCCACGCAGTGCAGCACAAGGTAGGCTACGCCCCGCTGAAGCTGCGTTCGGCGCTGGTGCCAGCAGTCAGCATCTCGTCGAAATTGTCGATGATCGTCATCATCATAGGACTCTTCATCATCAACATCTTCCCCGCCTTGTTCTGGGTGGGTATCGCTATGTTCGCGTTGGTGTTTCTGTTCAGCGTAATCACCCTGCCGGTCGAGTTCAACGCCTCGAGTCGGGCTTTGGCATGGTTACAATCGTCCGCCTCGCTTGGCGAAACCGAGGTCAAGCAAGCCCGTGAGGCCTTGCGTTGGGCCGCCAGCACCTATGTGGTGTCCGCCCTGTCGTCGTTAGTAACGCTGCTGTATTATATCGGCCTGGGCAACAGGAGATAAGGCATCGAGGCAGTTAGGCTCAATTGCCCATCAATTTGGCATATTCCTCCTTCACACGCAAAGCCATTTCTTCGGTGCCGTTGGCATCGATGGCGTGCATGAACTTCACCCGAGCATTGTCATATTGCATCTGCTCTTCGCTAGTGAGCAGAGTGCCAAATTCGACATAATTCTTGCTCATCTGGACGAACTGGAAGATGGCCTCGTCCCAATCCTCGGCGCTATAGTGTTTCGATTTCTTCTCCACCTGTTTGACGAACTTCTCGGCGTTGACGACGAGTTCACGCGGGTTTTGGGTGTATTCATACGTGGCCGGTCCACGCTGGCAACCTGCGAAGGCCAACAGGACAAACAATACTAAAGGCAATACTTTTTTCATTGTGTCTGAAATTTTGGCTGCAAAAATAAGACTTTTTGCGTCAATGTGAGAAAAATTCCGTATTTTAGCCGACTAATTTTCGAAATCATCATTCATTAAAAAACACCTACACATGAGTACTATCAAAGATTTGGAACCGAATGGCGTTTGGAGAAACTTTTACAGTCTCACACAGATTCCGCGCCCTTCGAAGAAAGAAGCCAAAGTGATCGCCTTTATGAAACAATGGGGCGAAGAGCACGGCCTTGAGACCCTCGTCGACGACTGCGGCAACGTCATCATGCGCAAGCCCGCCACGCCCGGCATGGAGAACCGCAAGGGCGTCATCCTGCAAGCCCACCTCGACATGGTGCCGCAGAAGAACGCCGACAAGGTGCATGACTTCGAGACCGACCCCATCGAAACTCATATTGAAGACGGCTGGGTGAAGGCCAACGGCACCACCCTCGGCGCCGACGACGGCCTGGGTGCCGCCGCCGCCATGGCCGTTCTGGAGGCCACCGACCTGCAACACGGTCCCATCGAAGCCCTCTTCACCATCGACGAGGAGACCGGCATGACAGGCGCCAACAAACTGCAACCCGGAGTGCTGCAAGGCGATATCCTGATGAATATGGACTCGGAGACCGAAGGCGAGCTCTACGTGGGCTGCGCCGGAGGCGTCGACAACATCGGCACGTGGACACCCACCTTTGAAGCCGTCCCCGCTGGCATGGTGGCCTACCGTCTCTTCGTGAAAGGACTGAAAGGCGGCCACTCAGGCATGGACATCAACTTGGGCCGCGCCAACGCCAACAAGGTGCTGAACGCCATGCTGCTGATGGCGGCCGAGAAATACGGCCTGCGCCTCGCCACCATCGACGGCGGCAGCCTCCGCAACGCCATCCCGAGAGAAGCCGAAGCCATCATCGTGGTCCCGACCGGCAAGAAAGACGAATTCGAGAAGTATGCCGCTGAATATGAAGCCATCTGCAAGGAAGAGTTCGCCGAGGTGGAGCCCGACCTGGCCATTCTTTGCGAGCCAGCCGCAATGCCCGAGAAAGTCATCGACGTGAAGACGCAAGACAACATGTTCTGCGCCATCGCACGCTATCCCAACGGCGTCATCGCCATGTCGGAAGACTTCGAAGGCACCACCGAGACCTCTAGCAACCTGGCCACATGGAAGATGGAAAACGGCAAGATCGAGTGCGTCTCGCTGACCCGTAGCCTCGTCGACGCAGCCAAGGACAAACTCGCCGAGCAAATCCGCAAGAACCTCACCGACAACGGCGCCGAGGCCTACTCGACTGGCGACTATCCTGGCTGGAAGCCCAACATCAACTCGACCATCCTCAACCTGATGAAGAAAGTCTATCAGGACAAGTTCGGCAAGGAAGCCAAGATCATGGTTATCCACGCTGGCTTGGAATGCGGCATCCTCGGCTCGAAGTACCCGAACTGGGACATGGTGAGCTTCGGACCCACCCTGGTGCACCCGCACTCACCCGACGAAGCCCTCCTCATCGAGAGCGTGCAGCCCTTCTGGGACTTCATCGTTGAAACTTTGAGGAACATCCCCGAAAAGGAAGTTGTTGCATAAGCACATAATTATCAATAATTTACAAAAGGCAAAATCAGTTTTGGTTTTGCCTTTTGCATTTTTTTCAAGAAAAATGTTGTAGCTAAGGAAATTCTTCGTACTTTTGCAGCCCGATTCAAAGGGATTTTAGCGAAAAATAACAAATAAATAAGATAGAGAAATGAAGCGCACTTATCAACCTTCGAACAGAAAACGTAGAAACAAACACGGTTTCAGAGAGAGAATGTCGACGGCTAACGGCCGTAAGGTTTTGGCCCGCAGAAGAGCCAAAGGCAGAAAGAAACTTACCGTCTCTGACGAGTATTAATATCGGTAGCCGTTATATTTCTCATTTAAGGTAACGAAGGCGACCCCATTGGGGATTCGCCTTTTGTTGTTTTAGGTCTGTAGAGACGTGCCGTAGCGAATCTCTACAATTATTTTCCGCAACGATAGATAATCTCCTCTCCCCTACGCGCCAGGCGCATCCGACCGCGTTGTTCGTCGGAGAGTTCGTAATAGATTCTGTCCTCCGTGACCTCAAAGCCCGCCTTGCGCAGCACCTCGCCATAATCACGGCCAAACTGGCGCACATGGTCGTACTGGCCGAAGAGGCGCTGACGTTCCTTCGGGTCGGTGACGCTCGGGTCTTCGAAGGTGTCCACATCAGGGTTGATGGGAACAAGCAATATGGCCCAGCCACCAGGCTTCAAGATCCTTTTTATCTCCGAAAAAGCCTTGTTCGCATCGTTGACATGCTCCAACACATGGTTGCAGATGACCACATCGTAGGTATCGCTCGGCTGGTCGATAGCGGTGACGTCGAGATGCAGGTCAGCGATGGGCGAATCGAGGTCGGCGGTGGTGTAGTCAAGGCTCTTCAAGGCGCGGAAACGCTTCAGGAACGGCTGCTCGGGGGCAAAATGCAACACCTTCAAAGGTGCCGTGAAGAAATCCGTCTTCTCCTTCAGATACAGCCACAGCAGACGATGCCGCTCAAGCGATAGGCACTTGGGGCACATGCGGTTGTCGGTGGCCGTGCCGTAGCCGTAGGGTAAAAACTTACGGAAATGGCCGCCACAAACGGGGCATTCCACCTTGTTGCCCCAATAGAACGGGCGGATCAGCCAGCTGAATAGATAACTCATCCTGATGAGCCACTGACGGGGAAATATCTTGGTAAAAAGGGAAATCAGTTTCTTCATGTCATTGATCAGATTTGGGGTTACATGAGTCGAAGACCGACTTGATGGTTTCGGTCATTCGAGCCCAAGAGTACTTCTTCTTCTCTTCCACGATATGCGTCTCAAATTCTTGCATCCGATGGTTGGAGAAGAAATCGACGAGGGCGTCGGCGATGCCTTGGGGATTGGGATCCACGGCATAACCCACCACACCGTTGGGGACAATCTCTTCCAAGCCGCCTACGTTGGTCACCAGCATAGGCTTCTCGAAATGGTAGGCGACTTGAGTGACACCGCTTTGGGTAGCCGATTTATAGGGTTGCACCACGATGTCGCAGACGTTGAAATAGTCCTTCACCTTGTCATCGGGAACGAACTGGTTGACGACGACGACCTTATCCTGCAGGCCCAGCGCTTTCATCTTTTCCAGATATGGCGCTTCGTCATCGTAAAACTCACCTGCCACAATCAGTTTCAAGGGATAGGCCCGCAGCCGATCATCGGCGAAGGCCTCCAAGAGCAAGTCAAGGCCCTTATACGCCCGCACCAGACCGAAAAACAGCATATAACGGAAATCCTTGTCAAGTCCAAGATGCTCCAATGCAGTCTCACGAGGTTCCTTCGGCCCATAATGGTCGTAAATAGGATGCGGCGCCCATGCTTTCGGCTTCGCCTCTTTGTCGAGTTTATCCACCTCGTCCATCACCGACTTGGATAGCGCCACAAAGCCATCCATCGACTTCACGAAGAAAGGCGTCAGCCATTTGTCAATCAGCGACCCTTCGTGGGGCATCATATTATGTATCAAAGCAATGCATTTCGCATTTCTGATTCGACGAGCAATCTTTCCATAACAAGGAGCGAAAAACGACATCCAATAGGCGAACACCACCAAGTCGTAATGCCCGTCATTGACCTCACGTCCGACTCTCCTCCAGTTGAACGGATTGACCGAACTCACGGCTCTTTCAATATGCAGGCCTTCGGGTGCGGGATCAGTAGTGTATTGCGTCTTACCAGGGAAAAGGAAATTCGGGTATTGGAGCGTAAAAGTGATCATCGACACCTCATGGCCTTCCTCCTGGAACTGGCGCGCCAGACGCTCGTTGAAGGCCGCTATGCCGCCACGATAGGGATAGGCTGTACCGATTATAACTATCTTGCTCATAAATATTTATACCTATTCATTTGTAAGAAGCCAACACAAAATGCCGACTCCAAAACGAGGCAAAGTTATTAAAAATAAGCAGACGGCGCGACCAAAAGCCAAACTTTGTCGAAAGAAAGCAAAAATGTTGTACTTTTGCAGTTTAAACCTAACTCCACACCTAATTATGAAAAGCGAGTTCATACAGAAACATGGCAAGACCTTGGCCATCATCGGATGTATCATAGCTTTCGCGGCCATTACTTTGATATATTTCTCCCCCATCTTCGAGGGCAAACGCCTGCAGCAGCACGACATCGGCATGTACAAGGGCATGTCGAAAGAGATTGTCGACTACCGAGAGGCCACGGGCGAGACCACCTTATGGACCAACTCGATGTTCGGCGGCATGCCGGCATGGAACATCTCGGCGCGACAGAAAGCGAACCTGTTCAACGAGATCCATCCCATACTGTCACTAGGGCTTCCCAGTCCCATCGGCGCCGTGTTCATCGGCATGCTGGGTTTCTTCATCCTTATGCTAGTGCTCGACTGTAGCGTGTGGCTAAGTTTCGTGGCAGCCCTAGCCTACGGCTTCTCATCCTATATGTTCATCATCATCGGGGCGGGACACAACACGAAGGCCTTCGCCATCGCCTATATGGCACCCGTGGTGGCCGGCGTGCTCCTGACCTACAAGGGGAAATACCTATGGGGTGCCGTCCTCACTGCCATCGCCCTTGCCCTTGAGGTGAAATCCAACCACCTGCAAATCACCTATTACCTGTTGCTGATGCTTATCATCCTCATCATCGCCGAGTTCATCAGCGACATCAGGGAAAAGAAGCTGGGACATTTCTTCAAAGCCTCTGCGTGTCTGCTGGTGGCGGCGGTGTTCGCCATCATGACGAACTTCACCGTCCTGTATGCCAACTACGACTATGGCAAAGAGACCACACGCGGCAAACCCGTGTTGGCCAGTAACAGCGACAACCAGACCAAGGGCCTCGACCGCGACTATATCACCCAGTGGAGCTATGGCAAAGGTGAGACCTGGAGCTTGATGATCCCCAACGCCAAAGGCGGCGCCACGGCCTATATCGGCAACCAGAACCCCGCCCTCGAGAAAGCCGACAGCCGCTATCGTTCCAACATCGCACAGAGCAACGCCTACTGGGGCGACCAGCCCGGCACGAGTGGTCCTGTCTACGTAGGTGCCATCGTCGTGTTCCTTTTCGTACTTGGTGCCTTGACAGTGAAAGGCAAGCTGAAATGGGCCCTGCTCATCGCCACGCTGCTCTCCATCCTGCTTAGCTGGGGCAAGAATTTCATGGGCTTCACTGACTTCTTCATCAATTACGTTCCCGGCTATAATAAGTTCCGTGCCGTCTCCATGACCTTGGTTATCGCCGAGGTATGCATGCCGCTGTTGGGTTTCTTGGGTTTGGCCGAGATTGTTAAAGGCCCCGAAACCTTCAAGAAAAGCCTCCCCAAGTTCTTCATCGCCTTGGGTATCACGGCAGGATTCTGTCTGTTGTTCTACCTCACTCCCAAGACCTTCTTCAACTTCTTTAGCCAAGACGAGGCCTCACAGTTCGCGCAACTGAAGTCGGGCAAGGACGGCGCCGTTTACGCCTCCTTCGCCACCCAACTTGAGAATGTGCGCGTGGCCATTTTCCGCAAGGATGCCTTGCGCAGCCTGCTGTTCATCATCCTTGCTGCCGTGCCGATCTTCCTCTACGGCAAAGGCAAGCTGAAAGCCGTGCCCGCCATGGCCATCTTGGCCGTGTTGGTCTTTATCGACATGTTCCCCATCGACAAGCGCTACCTCAACAACGACAACTTCGTTGACAAGTCGAAGGCCGAGAAGCCTTTTGTGGCCACGCCTGCCGACAAGTTCGTCTTGGACGACAAGAGCCTCGATTTCAGAGTCGTCGACCTGACGAAGAACGTCTTCAACGACGCCAGTTCGTCGTATTTCCATAAGTCGATTGGTGGCTACTCGGGTGCCAAGCTGCGCCGCTACCAGGACGTCATCACAGGCTATCTAGGTCAAGAAGTGCAACAGTTCAGCAACATCTTCAAGGGTCTCAACACCGATGGCGACTTGGCCTCGCGTATGGAGAGACAGAAATGGGTCAACATGCTGAACACCAAATACATCATCTATAACGGCAACGAGCACCCCCTCGTCAACCCCTGTGCCTACGGCAACGCCTGGATGGTCGACAACGTCAGCATCGTTGACACCCCCAATGCCGAGTTCGATGCCGTGGCCAGCACTGACACGCGCCATACGGCTATCCTCCACAAGGAGTTTGAGGACCAGGTGAAGGACTACCGTCCCACCGACAGCGTCGGCAGCATCGCCTTGGTTAACTACAAACCCAACCAACTAACATACAGTTTCGACGCCAACGAAGACAAACTGGTTGTCTTCTCCGAGATTTGGACCAGCAAAGGCTGGACGATGCGCATTGACGGACAGGAGCATCCCCTCCTTCGTGCCGACTACCTGCTGCGTGCTGCGATGGTGCCTGCCGGAAAGCACGAGATCGTGATGAAGTACGAGCCTAGAATCTGGAAAGTGGGAGGCATCATCTCGCTGACGAGTTCGTTGATCGTGCTTCTCTTTGCTATCGGCGTCCTTGTCTTCACCCTAATCAACAACAAGAAGAAAGACCAACCCGCATGACCAAGGTCCTATTCATCAGGTTCAAGAAAAGCGATGGCATCTTGGATGGCGGCGAGCAAGTGGCAGAGATGCACTACGAGACGCTGGCCAAGCTGGTGGGAAAAGAACATGTAGAGACTGTCTACGTACACAGCCAAGACAAGAAGCGGTCACTTCTGGACTACCTGCGTGGCATCTTGTATTTTCCCTTCGACTATCACTTTGGCCTGACCCCGAAAAAGGCCAAGAACATCGTGCGATTGGCCCAGGATCACGACATTGTATTCATCGACCGAAGCGTGTTTGGTATCCTCGCCAAGAAACTGAAAAAGGCAGGCTACGCAGGCAAAATCGTCACCTTCTTCCACAACGTCGAAGCTTTGTATTTCGACTCCAAAATCTCGAAGCACGCCCCATTCAGGGGCGTCATCATCAGATGTGCCGACCACAACGACGCTTTCGCCTGCCAGTATTCCGACAAGACTGTCGCCTTGAACAAGCGCGACGACACCCTGATTTTCGAGCGCTACCAACGCCATGCCGACATGTTGATGCCTATTGCCTTCCGTGACAAGTTCAATGGTGTTTTCGACGACAACACACTCACCCATGCCAAGCCCGAATGCCTGTTTATCGGCAGTTATTTTGCGCCGAACAACGAGGGACTTCTGTGGTTTGTGAAAAATGTCGTTCCACAGGTCAACATCAATCTCAAGGTGGTCGGGAAAGGCATGGAGAAATTGAAAGCAGAAGAAGAGGCATTGCATGACCTCGAGATCATCGGGAGCGTGCCCGACCTTGCTCCATACATCATTGAGGCCGACATCATGATACTCCCCATCTTCAAAGGAAGCGGTATGAAAGTCAAAACCTGCGAGTCGTTGATGTTCGGTAAAAACATCCTCGGCACCGACGAAGCTTTTGAGGGCTACGACGCTGACTACGACCGCATCGGAGGCAAGTGCAACACTGCCGATGACTTTATCATGAAAATCAAGGAATTTGAGGCATCGCCACGCCCGAGGTTCAACGCCTATTCGCGTCAATTGTATCTGGAGCGATACTCCGAGCCGACGCTTGTCGAGAACATGAAAAACGTTTTGTTTGGTGGCTAAAGTGCGGCTTGCTGCCGCACGATATCGAGATTTCTGTACTGTCTGACGGGATACGGTCTCCTAGTGGTTTCGCGTTCACCAATCGCCCAGTTTTTCACGGGTGTCATGAAATCGGCACCATAAAAACCTGCCAACCATGAGTCGGCCTTATCAGGCATGTGGAACTGGATGCCCATGAAGTCATGTCGTGAGAACGTAGTCCTTTCGGCCGTGATGATCTGGCTAGGGAACCCATCGCTCTCGTTGGCCTCTTTCCAATCCTTGTACTCATGCTTGAACGGCACGATGACCGCAAAGGTGTCTTCGTCTTTCTCAAAGAAATAGTAGAAGTCGACGGGGACCTTGTTGTATTCGAACTGTTCCACCGTGATACGGCCATCGTCTTTGGTATAAAACTGGCGAACCAAACGAAACCCACTCTCACGCATGATATCGAGCATGTTGTCGGGTCGCTCCGAGTCCATGATGCCAAGGTCAAGGTCGTAATCGTATGAGATGAATCCTTTGTCGCGATAAGCGCCCAAAAGCAGGCCGAAGACGAAGAAGGGCTTCACGCCCGCTTTCGTCAACACTTCGTCGACCCTTGCCAAGACCTCCACGCCATTTTCACGGATGGCCTTTGCCTCGCGCTTTGCTATCCGACGATTTAGGCGATCGACAATCTTGGTATAGATCCCCATTTTCACCGCCATCTTCACAGCTGTATCCCTTAAAAATCCACTCATAGCTATTGCCTCGTATTATGGATTCCCAAGAAGGAAATCCTTGGTGTGAACATCTTTTTTTATCTGCTCCTCAGAAGGAAGCTCCATATAATTCCCGAAGATACGCGTCAAGAATGCATCAGCGTCACCTGGCACGGGCAGTTCCACGCCTTCAAAAGGCACATACTTGACAGGAAACACCTCGGAATAGCGCATGTCATGATAAGGTGTGCCCTTTCCGAGCCCATAGTGCATCTCGCCCTTCTTGCGGACCAAGTCGAGCGGAAACGTCAGCGGCTGTATGCAATCATAAATGAACCAATTGAATTTGGTCACGATGCGCCTCAACTTGTCATTCTTAATCCTATACATCCAATTGAGCAAGGCAGCACGTGCCTTGGCGCACGTCCATGCCCTCAAATAACTGTGCTTGGCAACGCAAAAAACATCGATGCCATATCCTTTGTATTTATATAGCTTACCACGCTGCGGAAAACAGCCCAACAAGTTGCCTTCCTTCGCACGGTATTTCGGGAACCCGAATGTATAGTTGAAATCGGTCTTCCTGCAATGCAGCACAAATTGGTCGGAATCAGTCGCAAGCAAAATCTTCACGAGTTTCTTATAGTCGTCCTCGTAGAGTGCGATATCCATGTCATCATCCCAAGGGATGAAACCCCGATGTCGCACGGCGCCCAATGCGCTTCCACCCGTGATGAAATAGGCCAGTCCGTTCTCCTTGCAGATCTTGTCAAGAAGCAAGACCTCGTCAAGAAGACGAAGCTGTAGCTCACGCAACGGCGAGCCATCGGGAGAGTACTTTTGTCTCAATCCTTCCGTATCGACCATAACGTACAAATTCAAGTGCAAAAATAGGCAAAAATACCGTTGCTTCACTTTTTTTTCTACTTTTGCGTTCCAATTCAATATAACCAAGAGAGCCATGAAAGAAGCATTGGTAATAGGCGGCAGCAACGGCATCGGGCTGGCCATCGCGATGGAATTACAGAATAGAGGTTATCTCGTCCATATCATTGACAAAGCCTCGAACAGTTTATTCGACGCTTCTGAAAACTTACGTTTCCGTCAAGCCAACCTTTTGAGCACCGACTACACGTTTTTAGAGGAATACAATAACGTCGACACCCTCGTCGTCACCGCCGGTTTCGGACGCATCACACCCTTCGAGGACATTTTGGAGCAAGAAATCCAAAACAGTTTCCAGGTGAACAGCATTGCCGTCATGCGTGTGTTGCATTTCTTCTTCCCAAAGATGAAGCAGAGCGAGACTTTCCATTGCGCCGTGATGGGAAGCATCGCCGGTCTCATCAGCTCTCCCCTCTTCGCCACCTACAGCGCCACGAAAGCAGCACTTTGCAATGCCATTGAGAGTCTGAACATCGAGTTGGAGATGGCGGGCACCGAGAACCGCATTCTGAATGTCTCGCCTGGCTCCATCAAAGGCACCAAATTCAACGGCGGAGACAACGATTTGAGTCAGACTGAAGCCTTGGCACAAGACATCGTCTCCAAGATGATGGAACGGCAGACCCTGTTCATCCCTCAATATGAGGAAGTCTACAAAGGCGTTCTTGAACGTTACCACGACGATCCGCACCAATTCGGTCTGGACAGCTATCAATACAAGCAAGCCAGCGGACGCACCAGCAGCAAGCCACAACTGAAGATCGGCTACTTGAGCGGTACTTTCGACTTGTTCCACATCGGGCACCTCAACCTGCTGCGCCGCGCCAAGGAAAATTGCGACTACCTCGTGGTCGGCGTTCACAAAGACGCCTCCCACAAAGGCAAATCGACATTCATTTCTTTCGAAGAACGATGCGAAATTGTCAGAAGCATCAAGTATGTAGACCAAGTGATTCCTTCTGAAAGAGAAGACTGCGACGTTTACCTCAAGGGCATCGTGAAATACGACTACCTCTTCGTCGGTTCCGATTACAAAGGCACGGAGCGTTTCAACCGTTATGAGCAGATCTTTGCCGACAAAGGCGTGAAAATCATCTATTTCCCCTACACACAAGGCACCAGCAGCAGCCAATTGCGTGAGGCCTTGACTGCAATCCAAAAATAAAAAAAGCTAAAAAGCGCTTTAACCGACACAAATATCGTTTTTTTTGTCTACTTTTGGGGCATTATAACCCTTGAGTAGATGAAAAGCCTTGTTCAATTTGTCATTCTCCTGCTTTGGTCCTCTATTGCCTTTTCGCAGACGGTTCATATCGGCGACATCCTCTGCACCGATGGAAGCATTGTCAGCAGTGAGGCTTTTGCCGCCTCAGGAAGGACGGCGGAAGGCGTAGTGTTTTATGTGGATGCCACCGATTCGCATGGATGGGTGGTCAGCCTCGACAACCAAAGCTCGTCGATCAAATGGAGCAGTGTAAACAATTACGGATACGACCTGCCTAGTTTGGAGAATTATGCCAACGCTCGCATCGCCATGCACGACCTCAACGGACAGGAGAATACGGGTATCATCCGCAGTCACGGCAGCAGTTCCGATTTCCCTGCCGCTTGGGCGGTCGACTACGGCAACGGCTGGTACCTGCCCAGTGCCGGACAACTGCGTTACCTCTACTCCTGTGCTCCTGAAATCAACACATCACTTCAAGTGGCAGGAGGGGCGCCTCTTCCCTATCATGGCAGTTGTTATTGGTGGTCGTCGACCGAACACTCCGGCTACCACGCCTTCGACATGAATTCAGGCGGCAGTATCGGCGATTATGTAAAGGACAACCATGTCAACTATCCGCCAAGCGGTGTCGGCGTGCGCCAAATCAAAGACTTAGCCATTCCCAACCCCGTGCATCCCAACTATCATATCGGCGACCTCATCACCAACGACGATGGCAGCCAGGGCATCCTCTTCTACCTCACCCCCGACCAAAGCGACGGCTGGATGGTGGCTTTGAACGACGCCTCTACGTCGGTGACATGGGGCAATGGCGACGTGCCTGGACTAGCCAACCAGACCTGTTCCACACCCTATGGCACTTTACTGGATGAAACCGATGGCTTTGCCAACACAGGCACCCTCAGAGGCCATCAAAACGGGTTGAGCACTGCTGCCAACACCGTCGACTACGAGCATGGCTGGTACCTGCCCACGGCAGGACAGTTGTCAAAACTCTTCGGTGCCTTGCCTTTCGTCGAAGACCCATTGCAGACCCATGGCAGCACCTTGGCACAAGCCGAGTATTGGTCGAGTTCGGAGGCCAACGCAGACGAAGCCTTCACTTTGAGTTGCGTTCCAAGTGCCAACATCAGGGCAGGCCATTTTGTCCGTCGCGACAAGACAGCAAGCCATCGTGTGCGGGCCGTACGCAACTTAAGTTTCGCCAACCCTCCTCTCCCCAATCCGACCTTACCCGACAACATCATCGAGAGCGACTGCAACCAGCCATTGCAAGGCACGCCTTGGAACATCCAGATGCTCCACTCTAGCACCCAAAACGACATCGCTTCCTACTCCCCCATCGTGGCAGGCGACATCGACGGGAATGGCGTGACCGAAATCGTAGTGGCCAGATACACCGACAACGCATACCATTCCAACGGCATGTATGTCTTCAACGGAACCAACCTCTCCGTCCAGTCCTATTTCGACCTACCTGACACCCTATATAACTATAACGGTTTTGCCATCGGGCGATATCCTTTGGACAACGGGGACCTACAAGGAGCCATTTTTATCCACTCGTACGACAAACGCATACGAGCCTATGCCGTTGATGGCATTCTCCTAAACGTGTCAGACCGTGCTACCTCATGCGATGGGATGCTCTCCTTGGCTGACTTCAACGGCGACGGCTTTCCGGAAATCTACTCGGGCAATGACATTTTCGACGCAGCCACACTGAAATGGCTCTGCTCTGGCCCCGCCAACGGCAACAGAGGTCTTGGATTCAGGGGACCGCCACTTCAAACGGCAGTCAACACGCATCACACATATTATGCCATGTCGTTGGCATACAATGTGCTTGGCGACGCCACTCAAGAGTTAATATGCGGCAACACCATTTATGATGTAAGCATCATCAGTCGCACCAACCCTGCTCTTAATTCTGTTACAATCAACAAGACCATCACGCCGCCATCAGGCTTCACCCAAGACGGCCATGTGCTCATTGCCGATTTCGACCTAGACGGCGAAAGCGAGGTGATTGTTTTCCGCGACAACACTGATGACCACACTTTGGGCTATATTTATATCTATGCCTACAAGCCTACCAGCGGACAAATCCTATTCCAAAAGTCGCACCATGCCTATTGCACCAGTTATCCATTTATTGGCAATATCGACGATGACATCTATCCTGAAATCGTATTGCTGGAGAAACAACTGTACAGCCCTGCGAAACTATTCTGCTGGCGGTATGTGTCTGGAAGCGGTTTGACGACCGTTTGGCAACAAGAGCACAACGACTCTTCGGGGCAAACAGGTATTACGCTTTTCGATTTCAACCAAGATGGCATCATGGAACTCGTTTACCGCGACAACCAAAACATGCGTATCCTTAACGGCAGTGGAAAGAGCCATATCACAGGCAACGACACCATACGACCTTACGACATCTACCACCGCATGATGGGCGCTGGTACCGGCGTCGAATACCCCATCGTCGCCGATGTCAATGGCGATGGTTATGCCGAGATTGTGGCAACAGGTCTTCTCGGATCGACCCAAGAAGTGGGTTATGGAGGTATCTTTACCTTCGGCAGCCCCGGCAACTGGTCGCCGGCACGACCCGTATGGAACCAATACATGTACCATGTCACCAATGTGAACGAGGACCTCACCATCCCCACCTTCTGCTTCGACAAGGCCACCGTCTTCACAGGATCTGACGGCACCATACGTCGGCCTTACAACAACTTCCTGCAACAGGCCTATTACATCACGCCCGAAGGCGAACCTTATAACCCCGGTGGTTCCATCGAAGTCGACATCGTCGGATCGGGTTGCAACAGCTACACCTTCCATGGCGTCACCTATGACGCAAACGGCCACTACGAACAACTCATCGAAACACCAGAAGGATGCGACACGCTCTACAACATCGAGGTGAACCTCGGACAAACGGTGACCCATGAGTTCTGGAAGAGGAGGTGTGAATCATACACTTGGAATGACACCACCTACACTGAGAGTGGTACCTACACACAAGAATTCGTCACGCCCGAAGGCTGCGACAGCATCGCCACCCTGCATCTCACCATCATCGGCACCCTCACCCACGAATGGGCAATTGAGGCATGCGACCACTACACATGGAATGGCGTCACCTATACCGAACCGGGCGACTATGTGCAAGAGTTCGAATCCTACGAGGGGTGCGACAGCATCGTAACCCTGCATTTCACCCTCTCCGAGCCTATTTATCACGAATGGTCGATAGAGGCCTGCGACCGATACAAGTGGAACGACATCACCTACACCGAACCAGGCGACTATGTGCAGGAATTCGTCACCTTGCAAGAGTGCGACAGCATCGTCACCCTTCATCTCGCCTTCACCCAAGCCATGGAGGTTGAGACCGATACCACGGCCTGCGGCAGTTTCTCTTGGGCTGGGCAACAAATTACGCAATCGGGCAATTACGACCACATGTTTGTGACCCCTGGCGGTTGCGACTCACTCGTCCACCTGCATCTCACCGTCATGCCCTATCCCGAGGCCATCGGTGCTATCGAAGGGCCTACCGAGGTCTATGTGAGCACCGACCTCATCCTCGGACAATACTTCTACTCCATCGATTCCGTCGGCTTTGCCGACCGTTACGAATGGGAACTCGAAGGTGTCGACTGGCCCATGGACACAACGGGGTTGCGGTGCGCCTTGTGGGTGACCTTACCCGGCGACGCCATCCTGCGCGTCAAGGCTTGGAACGGCTGCGGCTATACAGAACGTGAGATCCTCATCCATGGAGGGTTCTTCGACATGGACGAGATGGAATTCCCCGTCGCTCTCTATCCCAACCCCGCCCATGACAAGGTTGTCATCGAGGCAGATGGCATCCTGCGCATCAGACTGTTCGATATTCAAGGACAGTGTCGGATGGAGCAATCTTTCGGCCAATGCGAGCATGTAGAGTTGCCTTTGACGGACCTCGAATCCAAACTCTACCTCATCGAGATACAAACGGAATACGGCATCGCCCGTCGAAAACTCCAAGTCGAACAACCATGAGGCTCCGCATCTTCCACATAATTGCAACCTTGATATTGTTCCCCTTTTGCCTTATCGGGCAGACGGTCAAAATCGGCGACATCCTCTGCACCGACGGGAGCACTTGCAGCCCCGAGCAATTCCCTTCATCGGGCAGGACTGCAGAAGGCATCGTTTTTTATGTGAATGAAAGCGGCCAAGGTTGGGCGGTCAGTTTGGAATGCCAAGCCGTCAATACGCATTGGGTGACTTATGAACATTACTATGACATGTACGACATCCCCGAGTTGGACAATTTCGAGCATTCCCGGGAAGCCATCCTCGACCTTGACGGTTATACAAATACTGCCATTATCAGGAACACCCATGGCGCCGATTGGTATCCCGCCGCATGGGGCGTCGATTTCGACAACGGATGGTATCTCCCCGCTGCTGGGCAACTGCGCTGGCTGATGGCTTATATCAACGAAATCAACACTTCACTTGCCATCGTAAATGGAACAACGTTCGTGTTCGACAATCCGCGTTGGTATTGGACCTCCACCGAACGCACCCAAGCCCACGCCGTCGTGGTGAGCCAGACCGGCAGTGTGGCCAACTATCCGAAATACAACTACATCAACGAATATGAGATAGGCGTAAGAGCCGTCAAGTCATTCACCGTACAACCACAAGCCCCTACCATTGGCGAAATCGTCACTACACCAAGCGGACAGCAAGGCGTGGTGTTTTATGTCGACCCCGAGGACGGCTCCTATTGGCTGGCTGCCATGAACGACTTGTCGAGCACCTACCAATGGGGAGTCGCAAACGACATTCCAGACCTCGATAACTACAATGAAAACGATCAGTTTGTGGTGCTTCATGGCGTACATTGCGGTTACGACGCCACCTTAAGCATTCGTGATGCTTCGGGAACAGCATCGCAATACGCCTCTTCACATGTCAACCTTGAAAACGGATGGCATATACCATCAGCTGGACAACTATCGAAACTTTTTGCCGCACTGCCTTTCGTCGAGGATGCATTTACTGGCAACGGAGGCTCTCCTCCGAACAGTAGTTTCTATTGGACCAGTACAGAGTGCTCGAGCGGAAAAGCATGGGCCATCAGTTTCGCACCTAGTTCTTACACCGCAGGAATCTTTACGGCCCGTGACAAGACCGAGACTTACGCTGTTCGCCCCGTGTGGAGCCCAAGTTGCGAAAACATTATCATGCCCACCGTAGGAAGCATCACCGCACCCGAAGCCATCTGCGCCAATGAGAGCCTGACCCTGCAAATCCCCGAGGTCGAGTTCGCCGACACCCAAGGCTGGCAACTGTCCGCCACGGCCAACTTCACCGACCCCATCGCCTATGATGGCGAACCTCTGGGAGACGAATACAACGGATGGTTCCTGCGCTATTTCGTCACCAACGCCTATGGAACCGTGTATAGCAACACAGTAAGCGTCATTGTCTGGCCGACCTACGCCACCTCGTTCGAGGCCAGTGCTTGCGTATCATACCAATGGAACGACACCACTTATAACGAAACAGGCGACTACACCCTAAACCTCACCTCGACTCACGGCTGCGACAGCATCGTCACGCTTCATCTTACCATTAGCGACAGCCTGTCAACAGAGTTTGAGCGAACCCGGTGCAACTCATACACATGGAATGGCATCACCTACTCCGAAAGCGGTGACTATGAACAAGAGTTCTCCACGATAGAGGGCTGCGACAGTATCGTCACACTTCATCTCACCATCACAGGACCTATTTATCACGAATGGTCGATAGAGGCCTGCGACCGATACAAATGGAACGACATCACCTACACCGAACCAGGCGACTATGTGCAGGAATTCGTCACCTTACAAGAGTGCGACAGCATCGTCACCTTGCATCTCGCCTTCTCCGATGCCTTGGAAGTCGATGTCGACACCACGGCTTGTGACAGCTATTCCTGGAACGGGAACCTTTACATCCAATCCGGTGTTTACGACAGTCTATTCGTCACCTCTGGCGGCTGCGACTCACTCGTCCACCTGCACCTCATCGTCGAGCCCTCTCCCGAGGCTGTAGGCGCCATCGAAGGGCCGACTGAGGTCTATGTGAGCACCGACCTCATCCTCGGACAATACTTCTACTCCATCGATTCTGTCGGCTTCGCCGACCGTTACGAATGGGAGCTCGAAGGTGTCGACTGGCCCATGGACACCATGGGCTTGCATTGCGCCTTGTGGGTGACCTTACCCGGCGACGCCATCTTGCGCGTCAAGGCTTGGAACGGCTGCGGCTATACAGAACGTGAGATCCTCATCCATGCCGGATTCTTCGACATCGGCGAGATGGATTTCCCCTTCGCCCTCTATCCCAACCCCGCCCACGACAAGGTCTTCATCGAGGCGGAAGGCATCAGGCGCCTCAAAGTGTTCGACCTACAAGGACAATGCGTCATCGAAAAGAGCGTCGCTCTATGCGACCAGCTAAGCCTTCCTTTGCAAGGCCTCAGTTCCGGACTCTATCTCATCGAGATACATACGGGGCTTGGCATAGGTCGGGCAAAACTAAACATCGACAAACTTTGAGGAATCCTCGTCAACGTTTCAAACCAATCTTTTGCAAGCCTTTGTCAATCACATCGTTGACCGATTGGGAAATCTTGACTTTGTAGACGGCGAACAGTCCCACCATGAGGAATAATGTCGTCTTCACCGCCGAATCAATGACCAAGCCATATACCGGTTTGCCAAACTGTCCAACAAACCAAGGCGTCAGCGCCTTCGACCAAAGCCAGTTGAGGCCGAACATCGCTCCAATGACCACGACAACCAGCAGTTGTTTGGCCGACAATGGTGAGGTGCCTATCTTCCAACGAATCAAGGCTAAGAGCAGAATATAATGCACCATATAGGCCACCAGAGTGGCAAAGGCTGCGCCTATCAGTCCCCGCTCGGCATCGCCATCGGCAGGCACCCAGCGGGCATTGAGCCACCAGGCCAGAACCGTCAACAGAATAGTGAAAAACAAGGAATAATAGTAAATCTTGGAATAACTCAACACCGTCGTACCCACATTAAGCGTCGAGTTGACAAGACGGCTCAAGCACAAGATCAACACGGCCCATTTACCCGCTCGAAACACGCCTCCATTGGGCAGCAAGGAAAAGATCGTATCTATATTGATCCATATAAGGAAAAACACCAGCGATCCGACGAGAAGTTGGTGCAGCGAAACACTCTTGCAGATGCGGTCGGCCTCCTTCACGTCGCCCTCCGCCATAGCCTGCGAGATTTGCGGCTTGCTGATGGAACCAAGCGAGCGGTATGGCATCTCCACCAACGATGCGATATAGATGGCAATAGTCAGGATACCGCCTATGGCCAGGCCCTGCTTGCCCGCCACGAAATAACGGTTGAGCAGCGGCGTGATGTTACCCGCCAACGCCGAGGTGATAAGGAACAAAGTATATATCAAGAAGTCGCGCTTCAGTTTGGGCGTGATGTATTTCTTGTCGATGCGGAACGAAACCCGATGCAGGGTGAACAGATAGACGATATTAATCACCGTAGCCAGACCATATGAGACGCAGAATGCGACCACCATGCCCGTGAGCGAAATCACATGGAATCCATACAACAGATAGATAATCAACGTCATCATGCGCAGGCCAACCTCGCGGATGAAACGGGGCACCACGATGCGCATCAGCAGATTTGAGTTGGTCTCAAACACCGAGATGTAGAGCATGAAGAAGGCCAACGGGATGACGAAGTAGATGTAATCGATGAACAGGGCCGACTTCTCGGAAAAGAACGAGGCGATGGGGGCCTTCAAGGCAAAAAAACTACAAAGGAAAATAACGAACCCGATCAAAGGGACAATCAACGTCCAGCCGAAGAAACCGTGGTCGCGGTTGTCTTCATCCTTGAAATAAGGATAGTAGCGCATCGCCGAGGTGTTGGTGCCCAGCTGCGCCAGTCCCGAGAACAGCAAGGCCGACTGGAGCAACACATCGACAAGACCGATCTCCTCCGTGGTCAGATATTTCGTCTGCACGAAAAACGTCGTCACAATACCGACGGCCACTCCAAGATAAGTGGCGAGTGTGCCTTTTATGCTCTGTCGCGCTACAATGCCCATGACGTCAGTCTATTCTTGGTCAGGCCCTTCGGCCTTGTCAGCTTCGTCAAAACCGATATTGTATTCTTCATCGGAACTCTTCCGTTCCTGCTCGGCATAATCCTGATAAGCCTTGATAATCAACTCATAATCCTTCATTTTCTCCTCCAGGTCGCGAATCAAGGTTTGCCGTTCCTCAACAGACTTCCTCAATTCTCCAATTCTCTCTTCACGGCTCTCATTGGCAGCCTGATAGGCCTGGATGTGCTTACTCAAGTCATCGATGACGATCTTCTTGCGACGTGTGGCATCCTCGGCCGAGCTCAGCTTCATGGCCTCGCGGCGGATGCCGGAGTTCAAGTCGTTGCCCGCCAAAATCAAGATGGCCACGACCCAAATCCATAGCAAGAGGATGATAAGGGTGCCGATGGAGCCATAAAGCACATTGTAGCGCGAGAAGTTGGAGATATAAGCGTTGAATGCCACTGTGCCCAACACGAAGAGCGTAGTGGCCAGAATGGTTCCAGGGCTGAAAAGGACAAACTCACGGTATTTCTTGCCATTGGCCCTCGGGCGCTTGAGCTCCTTACGGTAATGCTCGTTGAACCTGACATTGCCGAAATAATACAGCATAGAGATACCGAAACTTAGGGCGAAGATACCGACCACCCAGCGTAATACGCTGAACAAGAAGAAAGTAAACGAACCCCATTTGATGATATCGTGATCCACCAAATACTTGATGGCTGGAACACCCAAGGAAATCAGCAGCACCGATATCAAAATCAACACGCCGATGAGTATCAACATGAGGATGGCGAACACACGTTGAATGATCCATCCTTTCAGGCCCAGTTCCCTGCTCGTCACGTAGTCGGCATACACATTACGGAATCCGTTGAAGAAAGCCACAACGCCACTAGAGCCGAAGACCAAGCACAGAATAATACTGATGGACAACAAGCCATCATGGGGTTGGTTCATGATTCCGTCGATAGTCTCGCGCACAAAGTCGAGCGTTCCCGAAGGGATGAGGAAATCGTTGAGGAACATCATCACCCGCTCATAAAGATGCGGGATGGGAATGTAGGGAATCAGCGTAAAGAAGAACAGTACCAGTGGGAACAGCGCCACGAAGAAATTGAAGGCCACGCCAGCGGCGCGGTCGACGGTGCGCCCTTTCGTGAACAACTTGACGAAGTTCACCAACACAGTCAGGAGCGGCAACTGGGTACCCGGAAAACGCACCCTACGTAGGAAGTTGTCATCCTTGTTGTACCATGCCAGCAATGCCTCCTTCTTGGCCTTAAACCAAGTCATCAGTTTGCCGTCTTTCTTTTCCTTTTTGGCCATAATTCCAATGAAATAATCTGCAAAAATAGTGGTTTTATTGCAATTAGCCACAAAAAACGTAATTTTGCGGCATGAACAACAGAGAAACCATCTCCCACGAGGGTGTCGTCACGCAAATCACCGATGACGAACTAGAAATCAAGATATTGGCGCAGAGCGCCTGTGCCGCCTGTCACGCCAAGAGCGCTTGTGGCATGGGTGAGCAAGCCGAGAAGATCCTCACTGTGCCACGACCCAAAGACAAAGAATTCACCTTGAACCAAAAAGTAAACGTGAAGATGGCCATTGGGCAAGGCAACAAAGCGGCCATTTTGGCTTATCTCATCCCCGTCATCCTGCTTCTGGCAGTGCTCTTCGCCTGTCTTGGCCTCGGCATGAAAGAGGGTTGGGCAGCCCTCGTCAGCATTGTCGCCTTAATACCTTATTATATAGTATTGTATCTAAAGCGCGACAAACTCAAGAATCAGTTTGAGTACACCATCGAATAAAAAAGCAAATTTTTTCTTTGGTCAAAAAAAGGAGTTTCCGTATTTTTGCAGTTTCATTAAAATTGAAAACAAACTCAAAATTCTATACAGATGAGTAATACTTTACTAATTTCCTTAGCGGTTCTCGGAATCCTGGGCGGCGTTTTGGCCGTGGTTCTGTACTTCGTGGCACAGAAATTCAAGGTGGAAGAGAACCCTTTGATTGACGAGGCGGAGGCCTGTCTGCCCGGCGCCAACTGCGGCGGCTGCGGCTTTGCGGGCTGCCGTGCCTTGGCCGAGGCCTGCGTGAAGCAAGCCGCCGAGAAAGGCAACATCGACGGCCTCGCCTGCCCTGGCACCGACATGGGCAAGGTGGCCGCCGTGCTTGGACTCACCGCCGCTGCCTTCGAGCCCAAGATCGCCGTGGTGCGCTGCAACGGCAGCTGCCAGAACTCACCCGCCAAGGTGCATTACGAAGGCGCTGACATCTGCGCTTTCGCCAACACGCTCTACGCCGGCGAAGGCGGCTGCTCGAAAGGCTGCCTGGGTCTCGGCGACTGCGTGAAGAAGTGTAACTTTGACGCATTGCACATCGACAAAGAGACGGGGTTGCCCGTCGTCGACCCGGACAAGTGCGTCGGCTGCGGCGTCTGCGCTAAGACCTGCCCTCGTGGCATCATCGAGGTGCGTCCGCGCGGCAAGAAAGACCGCCGCGTCTATGTGTGCTGCGTCAACACCGACAAGGGCGCCTTGGTCGTCAAGAACTGCTCGGCGGGCTGCATCGGCTGCCAAAAGTGCCTGAAGGAATGCCCCTTCGAGGCCATCGAGATGCGTGGTAACCTGGCTTACATCGACCCGGCCAAGTGCAAGGCCTGCGGTAAGTGCGCCAAGGTATGCCCGCGCGGCTCCATCCACGCCATCAACTTCCCCGCACCCAAGCCGGAGGCCCCTGCCCTTCAAGGCGCAGAGCCAGCCGTGAAGCCTCAACCACAACCCGAGGCGCAGCCTGTGGAAGCGAAAACTGAAGTCAAACCCGAAAACAACGTCACAGCATGAACCCGATAAAGACTTTTAAGAAGGGCGGTGTCCATCCGGAAGAGAACAAGCTTTCGGCTGACAAGCCCATACAAGACTTCCCGATGCCCAAGCAGATCATCGTCCCGCTCGGACAATGTCTCGGCGCACCAGCTGAATGCATCGTCAACAAAGGCGACCGTGTGCTGACGGGTCAGCTCATCGGCACGGCCAAAGGATTCATCTCGGCCAACGTCCACTCCCCCGCCACCGGCACTGTCGCCAAAATCGACGTGGTGATGGACCATACGGGCTACTACAAGCCCGCCGTCTTCATTGACCGCGAAGAACAAGACGAATGGGTCGAGGGCGTCATCGAGACTGACGAACTGCTTACCGAGATTAAGCTAGACTCCAAACAGATTATAGACAAAGTGAAAGAATGCGGCATCGTCGGTATGGGCGGCGCCACCTTCCCCACCCACGTCAAGTTGATGGTGCCTGAAGGCAAGAAAGCCGAATACGTCATCATCAACGCGGCCGAATGCGAGCCCTACCTGACCTGCGACTACCGTCTCCTCCTGGAGAAGACACAGGAATTCCTCATGGGCGTCAAGATCCTGATGAAGGCTGTCAATACCGACAAGGGCATTATCGGCATCGAAACCAACAAGTTGAAAGCCATATTGTTGCTTGAAAAGACCATCAACGAGCACAAGGACCTGTATGCCGGCATCGAGGTGCAGCCTTTAAAGACCAAATACCCGCAAGGCGGCGAAAAGCAAATCATCAAGGCCATCACGGGCCGAGAGGTGCCCTCAGGCAAGCTGCCCATCGAGACGGGCTGCGTCGTGGTCAACGTGGCCTCGACTTACGCCGTCTACGAGGCTGTGCAGAAGAACAAGCCCTTGATCGATCGCATCGTCACCGTCACAGGCAAGTCAGTCAAGAACCCTGGCAACTTCCGCGTGCGTTTCGGCACACCTGCCGACCTTCTCATCGAGGCTGCCGGTGGTCTGCCTGAAGACATCACCGACGTCATCAACGGTGGTCCCATGATGGGCAAGAGCGTGTCGGTCACCAGCTTCCCCACCATGAAAGGCACCTCGGGTATTCTGCTGATGACCCTCAAGGAGGCACAAGACCGTCGCCAGACCAACTGTATCCGTTGTGGTCGTTGCGCCATTGCCTGTCCCATGGGCTTACAGCCTTTCCTGCTCCACAAAGTGGCCAAGCAGAACAACTTCGACGAGACCGAGAGCAACCATATCATGGACTGCATCGAATGCGGCTCCTGCGAGTTCACCTGTCCCGCCAACATCCCGCTGCTGGACTACATCCGTTACGGCAAGGCCAAGACTGGTGCTATCATTAAAGCTAGAAATCAGAAGTAATGCGGAATGCGGAATGCAGAATGCGGAATAAGCCCCGCGTCTCGCGTCCCGCAGTCCCGAGTCAATATCACGAAAAACAATTCAACAATGAATAAATATACGATTTCAGGTTCGCCGCATGTGCATTCGACGGAAAACACGAAGAAGATCATGTATCGCGTGCTCCTCGCCCTGCTTCCCGCCTTGCTTGTGGCCATCTATTATTTCGGCTGGTATGCTCTCCGCTTGACCCTCATCACGGTGGCCACCTGCATGCTGACCGAATGGCTCATTCAGAAATTCCTCATCAAAGGCCCCTTGACCATCAACGACGGCTCGGCCGCGCTGACGGGCGTGCTGTTGGCCTTCAACGTGCCTGCCAACCTTCCCATCTGGATGGCTATCGTGGGCAGCGTCGTCGCCATCGGCATCGGCAAGATGGCCTTTGGCGGCTTGGGCAAGAACCCCTTCAACCCGGCTTTGGTAGGCCGTGTGTTCATGCTCGTGTCGTTCCCGACCGCCATGACCACCTGGCCGAAAGCCGCCCCCATTTTCGAGGCCGGCTTCGTTACCGATGCCGTCACGGGTCCCACCCCGCTCGGCATTCTGAAGGAATCGGGCGTACAGACTTTACAACAGATGGGTGACATGCAATTCATGGAGATGGTGCTCGGTAACCGTGGTGGCGCTTTCGGTGAGATGTGCACCGCCGCCCTGCTCCTAGGCGCTATCTACCTTATCGCCCGCAAGGTTATCGAGATTGTCACTCCGTTGAGCATCCTGCTCACCGTGTTTGTGTTCACGGGCATCTGCTATCTCATCAACCCCGAGGTCTACATCGCTCCTTGGTATCACATCGTATATGGCGGTCTCATCCTCGGCGCCTTCTTCATGGCTACCGACATGGTGACCTCGCCGATGACCCTACGAGGCAAACTCCTATTCGGCTTCGGCATCGGTGTCATCACCGTAGTGATACGTCTGTGGGGCGCCTATCCCGAAGGTGTGTCGTTCGCCATCCTTATTATGAACGCCCTTACGCCGCTCATCAACAAGGCCTTCAAGCCCAAAGTCTTCGGTGTCGTCAAACCCTCTAAAAACTAAACGCCATGGCTAAGAAGAAAGAATCCACATTGATCAATATGCTCGTGGCCCTGCTTGTCATCGCAGCGGTATCGGGCGGTGTGCTTGGCCTGGTGTATGGCGTGACCAAAGACGCCATCGCTGAGGTCGACCAGAAGAAGAACGAGGCTGCCATCCAGGCCGTGTTGCCTCTAGAAGGCGAGATTACCTATAAGGCTGACACCATGACCTTCACCGACGAAGGCGTCACCCTGAGCTTCCCCTGCAACCTCGCCTATGATGCCAACGGCAACTTCCAAGGCGCGGCTGTCAAGACCAGCGAAGGCGGCTTTGGCGGCAAGATCGACATGATGGTCGGCTTCCTGGCCGACGGCACCATCAAAGGCACGTCGGTACTGTCGCACGCTGAGACCCCTGGCCTCGGCGCCAATATGACCGGCAAGTTCAAGGACCAGTTCGTCGACAAGAACCCCGCTGACTTCAGACTGATTGTCAAGAAAGACGGCGGCGACGTCGACGCCATCACCGCGGCCACCATCACCTCGAGAGCTTTCTCGAAGGCGGTGGACAAGGCTTACAAGGCCTTCATGGCCAACAAGGCACAATTCATGAACAACGCTCCTGTCGAGGAAGAGGCTCCCGTTGTGGAAGAGACTCCCGCCGAAGAGAGCAACGAAAACATGGAAGGAGGACAAAGCAATGAGTAACAACTTGCAAACCTTTACCAAAGGTCTCGTTAAAGAAAACCCCATCCTGGTGCTGCTGTTGGGCTGCTGCCCGACCTTGGCTACCACCACCAGTGCCATCAACGGCATGTCGATGGGTCTCGCCACCACCTTCGTGCTGGTGCTATCGAACATCTTCATCTCCTTGCTGAAGGGCTTTATCCCCGACAAGGTGCGTATCCCCTGCTTCATCGTGGTCATCGCCTCGTTCGTGACGGTGGTGCAACTCGTCATGCAGGCCTATGTGCCCGACATCTATGAGACCCTTGGCCTGTTCATCCCCCTCATCGTGGTGAACTGCATCGTGCTGGGCCGCGCCGAGGCCTTCGCCTCGAAGAACCCCGTGTGGCCATCGCTGCTCGACGGCCTTGGCATGGGCTTGGGCTTCACCCTCGCCCTGACGTTGCTAGGCTGTATCCGTGAGTTCCTCGGCAGCGGCTCCATCTTCGGCCTCACCATCCTGCCCGAGACGGCGAACATTCTGGTGTTCATCCTGCCTCCCGGTGCCTTCATCTGCCTCGGCTTCGTTATCGCTATCGTCAACAAACTCAAAAAAGAAAGTCACTAAGCCATGAAATACCTCATCATTATCTTATCGACCATCTTGGTCAACAATGTGATCTTCTCCCAGTTCCTGGGCATCTGCCCCTTCTTGGGCACCTCTAAGAAGACCTCTACAGCATTGGGTATGGGCGCCGCCGTCATCTTCGTGATGACCCTGGCCACCCTCGTGACATGGCTGACGAACCAGTACATCCTGATTCCGTTGAAGCTGACCTTCCTGCAGACCATCGCCTTCATCCTCATCATCGCCGCTTTGGTGCAGATGGTGGAGATTATACTGAAAAAAATCAGTCCGTCGCTCTATACCGCCCTGGGTGTGTTCCTGCCTCTGATTACGACCAACTGCGCCGTCCTCGGCGTGTCGTTGACCGTGGTCACCAAGGAGTTCAACTATGGCGGCGTGGCCCACATGCTGAGCCTCGGCGAGTCCATCGTCTATGCCGTCGGCATCGCCCTCGGTTTCGCCATGGCCTTGGTCATTTTCGCTGGCATCCGCGAGCATATCGACCTCATGGAGCCTCCCAAGGGCATGAAAGGCACTCCTATCGCCCTCATCACCGCTGGCATCCTTGCCTTGGCGTTCATGGGATTCACAGGCATCGTGTAAGCGATAAATACGTGAATGTAAAGAAAAAAGAGCTGCTTTCGGGCGGCTCTTTTTTTTGCTTTTTTGGAACTTTTTCCTTGTGTTTTTCAGAAATTTGTATTTTTACAGCTTCGTTTTACCATTTTTGTCAAAAAACACTTAGAATATGAAACGCTATACATTTACTCTGTTGCTAATGATGGTCTTCCCGCTGTTTTCCATCGGTCAGACCTTCACCATCACCGCTTCCGACAGCCATCATGTCAGTCTGCACTTCGACTTGGGCGAGTTCAGTATCGACACCGTCACCCATGAGGGCGAGGTGTTGCACACCATCACCACCAGCGGCATCACTGCCCCTTTGGACTACGGAATGCCCGCCTTGCCCACCTTCAACCGCTTCATCGCTCTCCCGCAAGGTGCGAAAGCCATTGTCGAGGTGCAGTCGGACCGCGGCGAACTGCTCACAGGCATCAACTTAATGCCCTCGGAAGGCAGCCAAGCCGAGAACGATCCTGAGCCTCCGTTTTTCAGAGACCCCAAAGTATACGGTTCCAACGCCTTCTATCCCGCCGAGAATCACATCGTGGCCGAGCCCCAAAGCCTGCGCGGCGTCGACGCCATCCATTTGGGCCTCAGCCCCTTTCAATACAACCCTGTGACGCACGAGCTCGCCGTTAACAGCGTGATGGACATCGACATCTACTTCCAAGGCGGCAACGAGCACTTCGGCGACGACCGTCTGCGCTCTCGTTATTGGGATCCCATCCTAAGGAACAGCATCCTAAATTACGATTGCCTTGAGCCTATCGACTACGACGTTAGAATGAGACAATGGGCGCAGACCCGCCCGACAGGCTGCGAATACCTTATCATCACACCGGACAACGACGCTTATGCCGCCGCAGCCCAAGAACTCGTCGACTACCGCAGACGGCAGGGCATCCTCGCCCAGACGATGCGAGTCACCGAGACAGGGGCCACCAACAGCATCGAGCTCCGTCAGTGGTTCCAAGACATCTATGCGAACTGGGACATCCCACCCGTGGCAGTCTGCCTCATCGGTGAGAGCGGTGACAACCTTCAGCAGTACGTACCAGGATACACCACTTTGCATCCCAAAGATAATTACATCACTTCCGACAACCCGTATGCCGACGTCAACTACGACGCTCTGCCCGACATGTGCTTCGCTCGTATCCTGGCGCAAAACGAATCGGAACTACCCGTCCTCTTGGGCAAGCTGTACGAGTACGAATACACTAATGTCGTCGAAGAACTATATTACTACAACCACCCCTTAACCGCGGCGGCATGGCAGAACACCAAATGGTTCCAGATCACCATCGCCACCATTAGCTGCTACCTCCAACAGCACGGGAAGACACCCGTCCGCATCAACGAAATTTATGACGGCACCCTCGGCGAAAACTGGTCGACAGCCGCCGGCACCACTAACGTGGTGAACTACTTTGGCCCCAACGGCCTTGGCCGCATCCCGGCCTCGCCCCATGAACTTGGCGGATGGACGGGAGGCAACGCCGACCAAGTCATTCATGCCATCAACAACGGCGTTTACCTCATCCAGCACCGCGACCATGGATGGAACACCAAATGGTACCAACCCGAGATACACACCAGCGACTTCAACGCCATCAACAATGTGGACAGGTTGACCTTCCTCATCTCCGTCAACTGCCGTACGGGCATGTACGACAACTCCTCCACCTCTTTCATCGAAGCCCTTTTGCGTTTGACTCGCGATGGTCATAACGTAGGTATTGCGGGAGCTGTCGGCCCGACAGGACAAACCTACTCGTTCGCCAACGACATCTTCCTTTGGGGCCTTTGGGACATGTTCGACCCCGAGTTCCTCCCCGACTATGGACCCTACGAGCCCCATTCCGACATGTGGATGCCTGCCTTTGCCAGTGTAGCCGGCAAATATTTCCTCAACGAACACGTCTTCCCCAGCACCGACGAGACTATGCGTACCACCACTTTCAACACTTTCCACAACTTCACCGACCCCTTCATACGCCTGTTCACCGACATTCCCCAGCCCATTTTGACCACACATGACGCCACCATCACCAGCTACAGACCGTTCCATATCACCGCGCCCGAAGGCTCACAGATAGCGCTCACCTCGTATGACGGCGCACAGTTTAAAATCATGGCCACCGCCACCGGCACTGGCGCAGAGCAAACCATCGACTTATACGACCTCATAGAATCGCAATACATCCATCTCACCATCACAGGACCCAACATGAAGCGCCACGAAGAAGACATCGAGGTCAGCCCCATCACGGGTGCCTGTGTCATCATCGACAGCATCGCAATGAATGGAGAGGCTCTGGACCTGCATTATGCGCAACCCGTATCCACTGACATCGTGGTGACCAATATCGGTCGCACAGCCAGTCCCGACGGAACGGTGAACCTGACTTCCAATTCAGAGTATGTCACCATCACACAAGGACAGGCCTCGTTTACCGCCCTACAACCTCGCGAGAGCCGCCTGCTCGAAGACGCTGTCCACTTTGACCTCAGCGACGCCATCCCCGACGGCACACAAGTGCCCATCACCCTTACCACGGATTTCGGGCAAGAACCGACAGAGCGCACCTATCTGCTCAACATCCTCTCGCCCGACATAGAAGCGCAACTGATGGAAATCAACGACGCCGCTGGCAATCATAACGGACGTCTCGACCCAGGTGAGTATGCGACCCTTCGTTTTAGCATAATCAATACAGGACATTATAGCGCACAAAGCCCGACGCTCTCCTTGAGCAACGGCCAAGACTACATTAGAGTCATCACCCCGCCGACCACCATCGACGACCTTGAGATAGGACAAAGGATCGCAGTGTCTTTCGACATCTTCGTGGAATATCTTGCGGGTGAGACGAACAACATCCTTGTCAACCTTACCACCGCTATCAACGGGCTCAGCATCGACCACGACTTCACCATCCCGATAGGCTTAACTTACGATGGATTCGAACATGGCACCATTGACCCTGAATACTGGACCAATGACCCGCGTCACCCATGGCAGGTGATCAACGTCGACCCCTACGAAGGCTACTACTGCGTACAGTCTGACACCACCATCACCCACAACGACTCGTCGTACCTGAAACTCTACTTTGAGTCGACCGATCCAGGGGTCATCACCTTCTACTCGAAGGTATGGTCGGAAAACAACTACGACTTCCTCGTCTTCTTCATCGACAACGAGGAGAAAGACCGTTGGTGCGGCAATCAACAATGGGAAGAACACTCCTATGACGTGAATCCAGGACGGCACGAATACACATGGTTGTATTACAAGGATTATTCAGTGTCGACGGGTGACGACTGCGCATGGCTCGACTACATCACATTCCCGCCCAGGCTCGACGCCGTTTCGGAGCAAAGCGACAAGTCGTTGGAGGTACACCCCAACCCGACAACAGGTAAAGTTCGCATTGACGTCGATACTAGCAGTGACTTCACAATCCGTGTACTCGACGCCAACGGAAAACCCGTCATGACAGAGTGTAACAAAACCGAGTTATCGCTTGATCAACAACCCGCCGGACTCTACCACATCGTCGTGGAACAGAACGGCCACAGCAAGAGTTGCAGAATCGTCAAGATGTAGCGACCCGCTCCTTCGCCGGCTTGTTCCAGCGAAAAAATCTTCGTTTTACGAGAAAAAATGTTTTATAATCCAAAAAAAACGCGTATTTTTACGCGCTATTTTATTATAAACTATTGTAGAAATCAAATAAAACATCATCCTATGAGACATTGTTTCCGCCTTCTGATTTTAGCGACACTGATGCTTTCGGGCATAGCCTTGAACGCTCAGTCGCGCGACTTTAACTTCAACAACACGGCCCAAAGAGAGGGCCTCAGTGTTGAGCAAAGCACCCGCTCGGGCTTGCAGATGCGTCACGCCCTGAAGCATGTGAGCATCTTCAACATCACCGATAACGGCTACACTGGCGACGTCATCGAAGGTGGCACGGGCATCGCCCTGCCCGCCAACGCCGGCGAACCCAACCTGCCGGCCTTCAGCCGCTTCGTGGCCGTGCCTAACGGCGCCACCGCCCACGTTGAGATGGGCTACCGCAGCATGACCACCGTACAAAATGTTGACCTGTTGCCTGCCGCCCCCATTAAGTTCGACACCGACGACAGCCCCAACACCTATGAGCGCGATAACAGTGTCTACAGCAAGAACGCTTTCTTCCCCGAACAACCCATCACCATCAGCGAACCCTTTAGCCTGCGCGGCGTGCAGACCGTGGCCGTCACTGTGGTGCCTTACCAATACAACCCTGTCACCAAGGAACTGCGTGTCTATGATGACCTGCAGTTCGGCGTGCGTTTCGACGGCGGCAACGGTGAGTTTGGCGAGACACGCCTGCGCTCGCCCTATTGGGATCCCATCCTCATGCAGAACCTGGCCAACTACGACCAACTGCCCGTCGTCGACTATGAAGCCCGCATGCAACATTGGGTGAACGACCGTCCTACGGGTTGCGAATACCTCATCGTCATCCCCAACAACGAGAGCTTCCGCCAATATGCCAACCAATTGCGCGACTACCGCATCCAACAAGGCATCCTCACCGAAGTGAAGAGCCTCAGCGACATGGGCTGCACCACCACCGACATGATGAAGTCGTATTTCCATAACGCCTACAACTCATGGGACATCCCGCCCGTCGCCGTGTTGCTCTTGGGTGACCACAACAGCAACATGAGCCAAGGCATTCCCGCCGAATACACTTACCACTCATCGAGCTACGGCAACTGCATCACCGACAACGGCTATGCCGACGTCACGGGTGACTTGCTGCCCGAGATGGCCTTCAGCCGTCTTGTGGCCGCCAATGCCAACGAAGCCCAAATGATGGTGAGCAAACAAATCGAATACGAATACACCAACCCCAATACAAACGCTTCGACCTACGACCAGCCCATCACCGCCTTAGGATGGCAAACCCAACGCTGGTTCCAGATCTGCTCCGAAGTGGTGGGCGGCTACTGGCGTCTGCAGGGTAAGCACCCTGTGCGTATCAACGCTATCTACAGCGGCACACCTGGCAACCAATGGTCGAGCAATCAGAACACTTCTATCGTGGTCAACTACTTCGGCCCCAACGGTCTGGGTTACATCCCCGCCACCCCGAGCGAACTCGGCGGCTGGACAGGCGGCACCGCGGCACAAGTTGTTAACGCTGTCAACAGCGGCTCAATGCTGCTGCAACACCGTGACCATGGCTACTACCAAGGTTGGGGCGAGCCCGATTTCAGCACCAGCAATGTGGCTCAGATGAACAACGTGGGCAAGATGACCTTCGTCAACACCATCAACTGCCAGACCGGCACCTTCGACCACAACCCTGAGTGCCTCATCGAAGCCTTCATGCGTCGCACCAGCAACGGACAGAACGCTGGCGCCGTGGGTTGCATCGGACCCACGCAGACCTCCTACTCGTTCGTCAACGACACCTATGTTTGGGGCCAATACGACCAATACGACCCGCAGTTCATGCCCGACTACGGTCCTTATGCCAACTACGAAGGCAACTGGAGACCCGCTTTCGGCAATGTGGCCGGAAAATACTTCCTGCAACAGAGCTCTTGGCCTTACAACCCCGAAAGCAAAGCCATCACCCATAAGATGTTCACCGCCCACTGCGACGCCTTCCTGACGCTGTACACCCAGGTGCCTACCTCGATGAGCGTCACCCACCCTGCACAAATCACCGCCTCCACGACAAGCATCAACGTGACCGCCCCGCAAGGCGCCGTCATCGCTTTGACGCGCAACAATAACATCCTCGCCGTGGCCACTGCCACTGGTAACTCACAAAGTATCACTTTCCAGGCACAGCCCTCAAATACCGACATCACCATTGTGGCCACCAAGCAAGACAAACTCCGCTATGTTGGTACCATCCACGTCATTAGCGAGCCTTCACTGACGATGACGCAAGTGAGTGTCAACGACGGCGGCAACGGTCAACTTGAATATGGCGAACAGGCCTCATTCGACATGACCATTAAGAACACTGGCGACCTAGCTTCATCCATTGCCACCGCCACCCTCACCACCCATACCTTGCCGTATGTGACCATCACCAACAACACCGCTTCCATTCCCGCATTGAGTCCCAACCAGACCACCGACCTCATCGAGGTGTTCGGCATCACTGTAGCTGACAATGTGCCAAACGAAGCCAGACTTCAGTTCACGCTCACCATGGTAAGCGGTAGTCACACATGGACTTCCAACTTCAGCTTTAACGCCTATGCGCCATCGTTGAAGGTCTATGATGTCATGACGGTCAACGATAGCGGCAGCGATCGGGCCAACGGCAATGGCAACGGTCGCATCGACCCGGGTGAAACCGTCGAGCTGACCTTCTCCTATGCCAACGTCGGCGGCGCCACGGCCAGCAACGTGACAGCCACCTTGAGCACCCTGCTCACGCAGTACCTCACCATCGCCACCCCCACGGTAAACACCGCTGTGGTCAACGCTGGCGAGACTGTCGAAGTGACTTATGTCGTAAGTGTGGCAGCCGACATGCCTAAGGGCGAAGCTGCCGTGTTTACCCTCACCGCCACATCGGGCGCTTACAACAACACATGCCATTTCTCTCATCGAGTGGGCCTCGATATCGCCAACTTTGAAAACGGTATGGGCAACCTCGAATGGGAAAACGACCCCGAGCATCCTTGGATCATTACCTCAACCGACCCGCATTCAGGCAACTACTGCCTCCAGTCGGGTGACATTGACCACAGCGCCACCTCCACCCTCTCACTGCTATTCAACGTGGAGAACGAAAACGACGAAATCCGTTTCTTCAGAAAGACCGATTGCGATGAAAGAGACAACCTCAAATTCTACATTGACGGCACCGAGATGCAACATTGGGGCGGCAACAGCAACTGGCGAGAGATGGCCTTCCCCGTCAGCCAAGGCGAACACACCTTCACCTGGACCTACGAGAAAGACGGCAATGGCACCAGTGGCGCTGACCACGTGTGGCTTGACGACATCCTCTTCCCCGTACGTCACATCACATTTGCCTGCAATGCCGGTGCCGACCAAGAACGCTGCCAAGAAGACGTACAAATGGTTGCCGACGCTGTGGGCTACGAGACCCTTCTTTGGACCACCAGCGGCGACGGCACTTTCGACCATGACGACATCTTGAACCCCATCTATACCCCCGGTGAACAAGACCTCGCTAACAAGACCGTCATTCTCACACTCACCGCCACCAATGAAGATGGTGAGACCCTCAGCGACAACGTAGTCGTCAACTTCCACGAGGCCGCCAGTATCGAGATGGAGACCGAAGGCGAGATCTGCGAAGGCGAGTCCTACGAGCTCAACGCTTTGGTGGACGAGACGGGCAGCGTCAGCTGGACCACCAGCGGCGACGGCAGCTTCGACCGTCCCGAGAGCGTCAACGCCAACTACATCCCCGGTGAACAAGACAACGTCAACGGCCAAGTCACGCTGACCCTCAACGCCTTCTCTCAATACGGCTGCGGCGACGCTCAGCAAGACCTGATGCTGACCATCCACCCGTTGCAATACACCGAGTTCGACATGGCCTCATGCGGCGCATACACTTGGAACGGCACTGAATACAGCGAGGAAGGCGACTACGAGCAGGTGCTCCCCAGTATCCATGGTTGCGACTCAACGGTGATGATGCACTTCACCCTCATCGACAGCTATAACGTCGAGACCATGGAGACCGCCTGCGACAGCTACGAATGGGCTGGCGAGACCCTCACGGAGAGTGGCACTTACGAGCATATCTTTACCTCCATACACAGTTGCGACTCCACCGTGGTGATGCACTTGACTATCAACCATTCATCACAAGTTGAGTTTGAGGCCGAGGCCTGCGACAGTTACACATGGGATGGCACGACCTATACCGAAAGCGGCGATTACGAGCAACTATACACGACCGTGATGGGTTGCGACAGCATCGTCATGATGCACCTGACCATCAACACGGCTCCCATCCTCGAAGCCATCAGCGGCGACGTTGAAGTCGACGTTCGTCTCATGCCTTCCAGCGTCTACACGACGGAATCCAACACGACAGCCACGCCTTGTATATGGAGCATCGAGCCCGAGGAAGCCGGTGTCATCATCGGAGAGAGCACCTCTGCCACCATCACTTGGAGCGACACTTACAAAGGCCAAGCCGTCATCAAAGTGGAGAGCGACAACAGTTGCGGCCAAGACGAAAAGGCAATGACCGTCACCGTGAAGAACTCAACCGACGTCAACGAATACAGTATCAACGCCCTCATCTACCCCAACCCGACCAGCGACGTCATCAACGTTGAGGTGGAAGGTTTGCAACGCCTGACTGTGACGAGCATTCTCGGCCAGACCGTCTACGACCAAGAGGTGGAAGGCGACAAGGCACAAATTGACATGGCTCAATTCGGCGTGGGCACTTACCTCATCCGCATCCAGTCAGAACACGGTGTGGCTACGAAACGAGTCAACGTGATGCAATAACGAACAACACAAAAAACCACGAGATATGAATAAGTACAAACTGTTTTTGGCCTCTATCGCGGCATTCCTCATTCCCTTGTGGGGCGTCGCCCAACAGCCCGTCCAGACCAAGCTGACGGAAATCAACATCCATAATGTTCCGACCATCGAGGAGCGCGTCTTCATTGTGCATTCTATCCAAGAAAGCGAGTTCTTCACCTACAGGCTTAGCAACGAGGAGGGCAAGATCGACATCTTTGTCACAGACGACTACACTTGCCAAGAGTCAAACGCCAACGCCGACTTCGACGCCTTCATGGAAAACTTGGAGGTGGAATGGATGGCCTATTGCAACCTCGACAAGAACGACCGCGGCCGGTATTTCGTCGATTGGCGTTATCAATTGGACGACCCCACTTTCCTCGCCATCAACGAAGACTTCCACAGGCAGTTGCGCGACAACAACACCTGCGAGGGTGCCGATCCTTTCTGCACCGACAACGGCTTGTACCAATTCCCTGCTGGTGTGAATGCCGGCAACCTGGGTTCGTCGACACCTCCCTATTATTGTTCCAGCTTCGTCCGTCCTAACGGCAGCTCCACAAACTGCCTTTACACGACACCCAACCCAGCCTTCTACTACATGCAGATCGACCAACCCGGCAACCTGAACATCTATATGTACAGCACGCCAAGCCACGACATCGATTTCGACTGTTGGGGCCCCTTCTCGGACATCACTACCGCGTGCAGCCAACTGTCGTGCAGCAACATGGTGGACTGCAGCTATAGCGCTAGCGCCACCGAAAACTGCTATATCAACAATGCCCAGACAGGACAATATTACATCCTGCTCATCACTAACTACTCGAACCAAACCTGCAACATCTCGTTCTCCAACATCGGCACTGGAACGACCAACTGCGGCATCCTTCCGCCATTGGTCAGCAACCAAGGCCCCTACTGTGTGGGCGAGACCATTCGTTTGAGTGCCAACGGACAATCGGGCTCATCCTACAGTTGGACTGGCCCTGGTGGGTTTACCAGCACCCAGCAAAACCCCACCCGTCCCAACTGCACGTTGGCGATGGCCGGCACCTACACCTGCACCATCACCGTCGGTAACCAATCCAACAGCGCCACCACCGATGTGGTCGTCTACCCCATGCCGACGGCCAACTTCAACTACACCTCCGTCTGTAAAGGAACGCCTACCCAGTTCACCAGCACCTCCACCACCAACCCCAGCGGCCAGCAGATCCAGAGCTACCAATGGTCCTTTGGTGACGGCCAGACAGGGTCAGGACAAAGCGTGACGCATACCTACGCCAATGCGGGCAACTACAATGTGACCCTCACCGTCTCCTGCGGCAACGGCCACTGCACACACTCCAAGACCTACAGCGTTCCCGTGTACGCCGCCCCCATCGCATCGGCCACGGCTCAACCCAACACGGTTATTTACGGCGCCACATCCACCCTCTCGGCCAGCGCTGGCGCCACTGGATCGTTCAACTTCCACTGGGAGCCTGCCAATATGGTTGTCAACCCCAACTCGCAGACCACTTCGACCGTGCCGCTGCAAGCCACACAAACTTACACCGTCACCGTCACCAACCCTCAAGGAGGTTGCAGTAGCACCGCCCAGGTCACCGTCAGTATGGAAGGCTCCAACATGACCGCCATGGCCTCGGCGGACCAATATGAGCTCTGCGAAGGCGAGTCAACAACCTTACACGCGCAACCGTCGGGCGGCACGGGCAACTACACCTACAGTTGGTCGCCTGCCTTCACATTAAACAACGCCAACATTCAGAACCCCGTGGCCACGCCTCCCGTTGGCACCACGACCTACACCTGCACCGTCAGTGACGGCATCACCAGCCAAAACGTCAGTGTGACCATTCTGGTGCGCCCCGTTGAAGAAGTCGACATCTACCAAACCATCTGCGAGAACGACACCTACGCCTTCTTTGGCCAGAACCTGCAAACACCCGGCGTCTACGACCAGACCATCCAGACCCAATACGGCTGCGACAGCATCATCCACCTGCATTTGAGCAATTGGGACATCTACGAGACCCCCGTCACCGACCACTTCTGCCAAGGTGACCAGTATACGTTCTTCAACCAGACACTGAACACCGCTGGCCTCTATTACCACACACTCGAATCGGTGCATGGCTGCGACAGCGTCATCAGGCTCAACCTCATCCAAGACCCGAGTTATGAAGTGGAGCTTTGGGAGTCGACCTGCGAAGGCGGTCCCGGCTACTACTACCAAGGCGACTACCTGCACCCCAGCCCTGATGCCTACATCTATCACTTCGAGACCATCTTGGGTTGCGACAGCACCGTAATGCTCCATGTCGACGAGGCCGAATACAACTCGAGGACGTACAACGTGTCGCTCTGCGCCACGGAATACACTTGGGCCTCAAACGGCACGACCTATTTCGAGTCAGGCACCTACTACGACACCCTCTCCTTCCCCAACTCATGCGACAGTACCATCGTCCTCAATCTCGAACTCAGACCTAGCTATGACATTGAAGTGCATGAAACCAGTTGCGACAGTTACCGCTGGCTGAACGACGCCTACAACGTGGACATGACCTTTACGGAAAGCACCGTCTACACGCAACACTATGTCAACCAATACGGCTGTAACAGCGAGGCCACACTCTACCTCACCATCAACGACCATGACGAATACGAGTTTACGCTAGGCAACGACGAGAACTGCGACAGCTATTTCTGGGATCCACAAGGTCACGAGATTATCTACACCGATCACGACGACTTGGAATACAACATGTCGGGCACCTATCATCGCACCTACAAGAACATCCATGATTGCGACAGCTTGGTGACCATGAATGTGCAATTTGAATACACACCGCATCCCACCGACATCTACCCGATGGACGCCACCAATGGCGCTCCTCACTGGGTGGTGACCGCTACCGAGTTCCAAATCAACTCGTACGACTTCAACCTGTGGGACGAGAACCCGAACTGCCATTGGGACACTGTCCTCTGGAGCTGCGACGAGGCTCCCGAATGGGTGCTTGAGCCCTTCGGCGCCAAAGCCAAGTGCTGTAAGGTCTATGTCCTTAACCACGTTGACGACACCATCTGGCTGAAAGCGCACGCTTTCAACCGCTGCGCCCCCAACGAAGGCATCGAGCAACGCTATTGGCTGATCAGTTCGTTCTACGGTGTGGATGAAAACGAACCCATGTGCGAACTCTGCAACTTCGACGTGGTGCCCAACCCCAACAAGGGCCAGATGACACTCAACTTCGAATACCTTACAGGTAAGGTCAACGTCAGAGTTTACGACATGCGCGGCACGCTCATTGACCAGTTCGCGACTTACAATGGCAATGGCCCCTCCACATACGAATACAATATGAAGACCAAATCCAGCGGCATCTATTTCTTCGTCGCCACCAGCAAAGAAGGCACAGTCGCGAAGAAGGTCGTCATAGAAAAATAGCCTACTCTTGGGGAGGTCACGTACCATCCTTCACAAAAACGAAACAACATGAAGAACATCATCAAAGTGATTGTGGCTACGGTGCTCATGATGATCATGCCCATCAAGTCATTCACGCAGCCTGCTCGGATTGCCGGCAACGAGACGACGATTTCGTTCGACATTACCAGTATCGACATTTTCGACGAACGCGTCTTCTTCCTCTACAATCTCGTGACTGACGGACGTTTCGAAGTCATCACCAGCGAGCAAGACGGCATCTTCGTCGTCAGTGCCAGCGACGCCTTCGAAGGTCTTAACTTACGTTCCGCCTTCGCCGACTTCCGCGAGCAAAACGCCAATGACTTCATGAGTATGAGCAAAGAGCAGGCTTCCGAAGTGGCTGCAGAATGCAAGAGCCTGCTGCCTTATGAGTTCACTTCCTCTTTGATGATGGACTACTACATCCGTTCGAGGCAGAACAACACCTGCGCCAACGCGGACCCCTTCTGCACCGACAACGGCATGTATGAATTCCCTGCCGGCGTGAATGCGGGAAGCGGTGAATCAGGGCCTGATTACAGTTGCCTTTATTCGACCCCCAACCCCGCATGGTATTATATGAGGATACTGAACCCTGGAAACATCGATATCTACATGTATAGTACTCCTTCGAAGGATATCGACTTCTGCTGCTGGGGTCCTTTCACCGACCCGACAACGCCTTGCCCCAATGGCTTGACGGCTGACAAAGTGGTCAGTTGCAGTTATTCCGCCAATGCGTATGAGCACTGCTTGATCCCTGCGACCGCTCAAACGGGAGACTATTTCATCCTCATTATCACCAACTTCTCCAACTCCGCCTGCAACATCAATTTCAGCAAGGTGGCCGGTACTGGCACCACTGACTGCGGCATTCTGCCCCCTTTGGTCAACAACAGCGGCCCTTATTGCGTGGGTGAAACCATCATGCTGACCGCCAACGGACAAGCGGGCGCAAGCTACAGCTGGACTGGCCCTGGCGGGTTCAACTCGAACCAGCAAAACCCTACCCGTCCGAACTGCACGATGGCGATGGCCGGCACCTATACCTGTACCATCGCCATTGGCAATCAAACCAATAGTGCCACCACCGATGTGGTCGTCTACCCCATGCCGACGGCCAACTTCAACTTCACCACGGTATGTGTGGGCAACGCCACCCAGTTTACCAGCACCTCCACCACCAACCCATCGGGACAGCAGATACAAAGCTACCAATGGAACTTCGGTGACGGACAGACGGGTACGGGACAAAACGTCACGCACACCTATGCCAACGCAGGCACCTACCAAGTGACTCTTACCGTGAACTGCGGTGGACATTGCACCAGCACAAAGACGCAAACTGTGACTGTCAATGCGCAGCCATCGGCCAACTTCACCTACACCACAGTCTGCCAAGGCACTGCCACCCAATTCACAAGCACCTCGACGGGCCAAGGCATCACCTCTTACCAATGGAACTTCGGCGACGGTCAGACAGGGTCGGGACAAAACGTGACACACACCTACGCCAACGCGGGGTCCTATCAGGTGACGCTCACCGTAGGCACTTCTGGTGGCGCCTGCACCGACGCTATCACCCAGACTGTGACCGTTAACTCGCAACCCACTTCTAACTTCACCTACACCTCGGTATGCCGTGGCAACCCCACCCAGTTCACAAGCACCTCGACGGGCCAAGGCATCACCTCTTACCAATGGAACTTCGGCGACGGCCAAACAGGGTCGGGACAAAACGTCACCCACACATACGCCCAAGCTGGCAACTATCAGGTGACCCTCACCGTCGGCACCAACGGGCACTGCTCCGACCAAAAGACCCAGACCGTACCCGTTTATGCCGCTCCTGTGGCCACTGCCACCGCCCAGCCCAGCACCGTCATCTATGGCTCCACCGCCACCCTTACCGCCAACGCAGGAGCTACTGGTAGCTTCAACTTCCACTGGGAACCCGCCAACATGGTGGTCAACCCCAACAACCAAACCACTGAGACCGTACCGCTGCAAGCCACACAAACCTATACCGTCACCATCACCAATCCACAGGGCGGCTGCTCCAGCTCAGCTCAAGTGACAGTGAGTATCGATGGCTCAGGCATGACCGCCATGGCCACTGCCGACCAATACAGCCTCTGCCTCGGCGAATCGACCACACTGCACGCACAACCCTCAGGTGGCGCAGGCAACTACACCTACAGTTGGACGCCTGCCAACACCCTTAACAACCCCAACATCCAGAATCCCGTGGCCACTCCTCCCATAGGCAGCACCACCTATACCTGCCACGTCAGCGACGGCTTTACCGACATCAATGTCAATGTGACCATTATGGTGCATCCCCATGTGGAGGCCGACATCTACCAGACCATCTGCGAGAACGACACCTACGACTTCTTCGGACAAAACCTGCAAACACCCGGTGTCTACGACCACACTCTCCAGACACAATACGGCTGCGACAGCGTAGTGCATCTGCACTTGGCGAATTGGGACATCTACGAAACCCCCGTCAGCGACCGTTTCTGCGAAAACGAGACATACAACTTCTTCGGCCAGAGCCTCACGGAGTCGGGCGTGTATACGCACACCTTGGAATCGGTACACGGTTGCGACAGTGTCATCAGACTCACCCTGACAGCCAATCCCGTTTACGAATATGAATTGTTCGAATCCACCTGCGAAGGAGGCCCCGGCTACTACTTCGACGGCGACTGGCTGCAACCCAGCGCGACGCCTTACACCTACCTCTACGAGACCACAATGGGTTGCGACAGCCTTATCATCCTTCATGTCGGCGAAGCCGAATATAACTCCAAGAGCTACAATGTCTCCATCTGCGCCGATGAATACACTTGGGCATCAAACGGAATAACATTCTATGAATCAGGCGTATACTACGACACCATCCATTACGAGAGCTCATGCGACAGCACCCTCATCCTCAACCTTGAGCTGAGGCCGAGCTACCAAACCGATGTCGTCATGACTAGCTGCGACGACTACCGTTGGCAGAACGACGACTACCAAGTGGACATGACCTTCACGGAGAGCACGGTCTACGCGCATCAATATGTCAACGCTTACGGCTGCGACAGCGAGGCTACGCTCTACCTCACCATCAACGACCACGACGAATACGAGTTCACCGTCGGAGACGACGAGAACTGCGACGAATACTTCTGGGACCCGCAAGGACATGAGATCATCTACACCGACCATGAAGACCCCGTCTATAACATGTCAGGCATCTATCACCGCACATACAAGAACCAGGCGGACTGCGATAGTTTGGTGACCATGAACGTGCGTTTCGAATACACACCAAATCCTACACCCATCTATCCCATGGACGCCAACAATGGTGCCCCTCACTGGGTGGTGACCGCCACCGAGTTCCAGATAAACTCGTACGACTTCAACTTATGGGACGAGAACCCGAACTGCCATTGGGACACTGTCCTCTGGAGCTGCGACGAGGCTCCCGAATGGGTGCTCGAGCCCTTCGGCACCAAAGCCAAATGCTGTAAGGTATTTGTCCTTAACCACGTCGACGACACCATCTGGCTGAAAGCGCACGCCTTCAACCGCTGCGCTCCCAACGAAGGCATCGAGCAACGCTATTGGCTGCTCAGTTCGTTCTACGGCGTTGAAGAAAACGAGCCCTTATGCGAGATGTGCAACTTCGACGTGGTGCCCAACCCCAACAAGGGACAGATGACACTCCACTTCGAACACCTCACCGGCAAAGTCGACGTGAGGGTCTACGACATGAGGGGCACGCTCATCGATCAGTTCGCAACCTACAATGGCAATGGTCCTGTCCAATACACCTACAATATGAGAACCAAGTCGGACGGCATCTATTTCTTCGTGGCCACCGGACGTGAAGGCACCATAGCCAAAAAAGTGGTCATTCAAAAATAACTAGAATTTTCAACAACACAAAAACACTCCATCCATGAACAAAAAGAGGATACGGATAGCAGCAACAGCATTATTTTTGACTTTGTCGACAGCATTGTTCGCACAACAGCCCAAGCAAATCAAGGTGGCCGAGTTCAGTGTCACCAACATCACGACCATCGAAGAACGTGTGTTTGTGGTACGCACGATACTCGATCAAGGTTATTATTGCTATTCCAACCCTAATATCGAGAACACTATCGACGTGTACGTCGCAAGTGACGCTTCCGACGAACTCTCGGACTTCGACTTCTTCTACGACAACGTCGTCTACGAGCGGCTCAACGAATACAGCTATCTTACCAAAGAGGAACGTGGCGAGCTCTTCGTAGAATGGCGCTGGGGCATGGACGATGAAGTCTTCAGAACGTTGTATCACGATTTCACCCGAAACATGGCTTCCGAAAACGCCACCTGCGAGACCGCCTTCCCCTTCTGCACCGACGTGGGCCTCTATGAATTCCCTGCCGGCACCAACTCGGGCTCGCCTTGTGGTGACACTTACAACGCCTCTTGCTCCGAGCCTTACAAATGCTCGGGCACCCCGGGACAATCCTCCAACTGCCTCACCACAGCTCCCAACCCAGCCTTCTATTATCTCCGCATCGACGAACCCGGCAACCTGAACATCTTCATGCACAGCACGCCTCAAGTCGACATCGATTTCGACTGCTGGGGACCTTTCGACGACATCAACACCGCCTGCGATCAGTTGGCCTGCAGCAACATCGTGGACTGTAGCTACAGTACCGCCGCCAACGAGTATTGCCACATCAACAACGCGCAGAGTGGACAATTCTATATCCTGCTCATCACCAACTTCTCTAACCAGACGTGCAACATCTCGTTCGAGAACATCGGCACTGGCACTACCGACTGCAGCATTCTGCCTCCATTGGTGAATGGCGGCGGCCCCTATTGCGTGGGACAGACCATCAACCTGACAGCACAAAACCAGGCGGGTGCCACTTTCAGCTGGAGGGGCCCCAACGGCTTCAGTTCCAACGAGCAGAACCCCTCGATTCCGAACTGTACTTTGGAGATGGCCGGCATCTATACCTGCACCATCACCGTGGGCGGCGAGTCGAGCAGCACTGACACCGAATACATCGAGGTGAGCCCCATGCCTACCGCCGACTTCATCTATGTGCCGGCTTGCGAAGGCGACCCCGTTCAATTCACCAGCACTTCGACCACCAACCCCGCTGGGCAAGACATCCAAAGCTTTGAATGGGACTTCGGCGACGGCCAGACCGCCAGCGGCGCCAACCCCACCCATACCTACGCTACCGCAGGCGACTATGAGGTGACCCTCAACGTGGGCACAGGCAACGGCGTTTGCTCCGACCAGAAGACCATGACCGTGAGTGTCTATGCCATCCCCGTCGCCACCATCACAGCCAGCCCCAGCTCCGTCATGTACGGCGGCACTTCTACCCTTACTGTCAACGTGGAGACACCCGGCACCTTTACCTATCACTGGGAACCCGCCAATATGGTCACCAATCCCAATAGTCAGACCACACAGACCGTCGCCTTGGAAGAGACGCAGGTCTATACCTTGACCATTACCAATACTGATGGCGGCTGCAGCACTACAATTCAAGTTACCGTGGCCATGGCAGGCTCCAACCTGACCGCCACCGCCACCGCCGACGACTACGAGATTTGCGAGAACGGCTCCACCACGCTCCACGCCCTGCCCGTGGCAGGTACCGGTAACTACACCTACAACTGGTCGCCCGCCAACCTGCTCAACAACGCGACGACGCAGAACCCCGTAGCCACACCTCCCCTAGGCTCCACCACATTCAACTGCACCGTCGGTGATGGCATGACAACCCAAGAAATCAGCGTGACCATTCTGGTGAGACCCCATGAGGAAAAAGATCTCTATGAGGCCATCTGCGAGAACGACACTTATAACTTCTACGGACAAAATCTCAGCACGGAAGGTGTGTATGACCACACTCTCTCCACCATGTACGGCTGCGACAGCATCCTTCATCTCCATCTCACCGTCAACCCCAACGTGTCTTCAGACTTCAGCGTAGACCGCTGCGACGAATACTATTGGGAGGCAATGGGTCACGAGATCATCAGTACCGACCACGAAGACCCGCTCATCACCGAGTCGGGCATCTACCACCGCACCTATCTTAACCAACAGGGCTGCGACAGCGTGGTCACTTTAAACGCCACATTTGAATACACGCCCGCACCCACGCCCATCTACCCTGCCGACCCTGAAAACACCGCTCCACACTGGGTAGTGACCGCCACCGAGTTCCAAATCAACTCGTATGAATTCTTCCTGTGGGACACCAACCCACATTGCAGTTGGGACTCCGTCACGTGGAACTTCGAAGACCCAGAAATCGAATGGGTGTTGGAGCCCGACAACGAGATGCATCCCAAGGGCCAGCGTTGCAAGATGTACGTTCTCAGCCATGTGGATGACACGGTATGGCTCCGCGCCACGGCCTACAACAGATGTTCGCCCGAGGGCATCAGCGAACGCTATTGGTTCGTGTGCTCGTTCTATGGCATCGACGACAACACTTCAGCCAACGCAGGGAGCTTCAGTGTGGTGCCCAACCCCAACAGTGGACAGATGACTCTACGCTTTGAGCGCCTCGGCGGCAAGGTTGACGTGAAAGTTTACGACATGCGCGGCAGCCTCATTGACCATTTCGAGACATACAACGACACTGATACCAACTCCATCGAATACAATCTGAACAACCCATCGGAGGGAATCTATTTCTTCGTTGCCACAAGTAAGGAAGGAACTTTAGCTAAGAAGATTATTATCCAATGACCTTTGTAGAGACGGTGCATGCGCCGTCTCTACCTTAATAATACACATCATGAAACAGTTAAAGGTTTTCGTCACAGCATTTCTCTTATTCTGCCTCTGTGTCCCAGCGGCTATAGCCCAAAACACCTCCACCCAAGGCAAGGAGTTTTGGCTCTCCTTCATGCACAACGGGTTCAGAGACCATGCCCAAGGAGGCTGGGTTATCAACCAAGTGCTTATCAGCGCCAAGCGCGACTGCACCGGCACCGTGACGAATCCCTTGACAGGATGGTCGCAGGAGTTCAGCGTTAGGGCCAACAATATCACCACTGTTGAAATCCCCGAGGCTCAAGGCTACCACGACCAATACACCTACGAGACCATCTCGCAAAAAGGCATCAAGGTGCAATCAACCGACACCATCTCGGTGTACTGTACCAACATCGCCTATGTCTCGTTTGACGCTTCTTTTGTCTTGCCCATTGAGAGCTTGGGCGACGAATACATGATTCAGAGCTGCGACCAGTCGGTCTCTCCCAACTCCAATTCATACGCCTACAACAACGAGACCACTGCCTTTGTCATTGTGGCCACAGAAGACAACACCGACATCGACATCACCCCCACCGTCGCCACCCTGGGTGGTCACCAGGCCGGCGAAACCTTCACCGTCACGATGAATGCCGGCGAGACCTACCACGTCAGATCGGTGAGAACAGGCAACGAGCGCGACCTCAGTGGGACCCGTGTCATCGCCTCCGACTGCAAGAAAATCGCCGTCTTCAACGGCAACACCCTCACCTGCGTTCCCACCAATCAAGGCAACGGCTTCGACCACGTGTTTGAGCAGGCCATGCCGCTGCGCTCGTGGGGTAAGAACTTCGTGGTGACCAGTTCGCGCAACCGCAACCGTGACTTCATCAAAGTCACCTCAAGCGCCCCTCTCAACCTGATCACCATGAACGGACAAACGCTCGCCACCTTAGGGCCTGGGCAGTCATACACCTTCTCTATGCCTGAAAGCGAAGGATCATGTTTCCTGCAAGCCACGCAACCTTGTGCGGTCTATCTCTACAATAACTCGAGCTATGACCAAAACTGGATGGGCGGTTTGGGAGACCCCTCCATGGTGTGGATCGCCCCTGTGGAGCAACGCATCAACGATGTGACCTTCTCCACCTTCGACCATTCCAATATCAATATTGATGTCCATAGCGTCAACATCATCGTCAATACAGAGGACATCGCCCACGTGTATCTCGACGGTGAACAGATATCCCCCCTGCTCTTCTCACGCGTCAACGGCAACACGGACTACAGCTATGCGCGGCGCGATATCTCACATGGCGTGCACCGTATCACCTGCGCCAACGGTTTCAACGCCCACGTGTATGGCTTCGGCGACGCCAAGGGCTATGCTTATCTGGTGGGCTCCAATGCCATCGACCTCACCTCAAGCCTTTCGCTCAACGACGAGCCAATACAAAACAACGAGAGTTTCTCTTATTGCTCGAACATGCCCATCACCTTCAAGGCCGACATCAACCTTACCAATTACGAATTGGTATGGGACTTCGGTGACGGCACTACAAGCACCGACAACCCTGTCGTTCATACTTTTAGCGAAGCTCGTTCCTACAACGTCTCGGTGGTCATCACCACCCAGGAAGGCGGTTGTACCGGCTCGTCAAGCAACACCACCGAATTCGTAGTGGACGCCACACAACAATACATCATCGAACATGACGAGATCTGCTCTGGTGAGCTTTACACAGGCTATGGCTTCAGTAACATCCGCATCGAAAACGACACCATCCTGGCGCGTCGGCAAGACAACCCCATCCACAGCGAATGCCAAGACTCGGTGCTCGTCTACATCGACGCCCACCAGCAATACCACATCCCCATCGACGACAGTCGCTGTTGGCAAGGTCAACCCGGCGTGTACGACGCCTACGGATTCAGCTTCGAGTATCCCGAGCCCGGCACCTACGACCGTGAGCTCAATCTGCTGACCGTAGACGGTTGCGACAGCGTTCTCTACTTGCACCTTACCGTCGCTGACCGTATCACCCAAGAGTTTTCCCACCACGAATGCGGCGAAAGCTTCGTTTGGGACGGCCAATCCTACACCGCCCCCGGCGACTACGAGCGCTTCTACACCTCACTCGGAGGCTGCGACAGCATCGTCACCATGCACTTGACCATGGGCTTCCCGCAACATACCGCATTCGACACCATCACCTGCGGGGTGTTTGAATGGAACGGAGTGGAATACGACCACAGCGGCAACTTCCAACAGACGTTCACCACCATCGACGGTTGCGACAGCATCGTCGACTGCACCCTGCTCCTGTCGGGCAACGTCATCGGAACCACTCTTGAGGTGGAAGAATGTGACGAATACCTATGGCTTAACGAGAGTTACACCCTCTCGGGACAATATGAGAAAGTACTGTCGACCGTCTTGGGTTGCGACAGCACCGTTTACCTCAACCTTGACTTGGAATACACCCCCGACCCCACCCCTATCTATCCCGTCGACCCCGAAAACACCGCTCCCCACTGGGTAGTGACTGCCACCGAGTTCCAAATCAACAGCTATGACTTCATGCTCTGGGACAACAACGAACGATGCCGTTGGGACTCGGTCACCTGGGCTTTCGAGGATCCCACGGTGGAATGGGTGCTTGAACCCGACACAACGACAAATCCCCCTGGAAAACGTTGCCGTATCTATGTCTTAAACCAGTTGCCCGACACCATTTGGCTCAGCGCGAAAGTCTATAATAAATGCCACCCCCAAGGCACCGAGCGCCGTTATTGGTTTGTATGCTCGTTCTTCGGCATCGACGAAGACTGGCCTTCGACAGGCTCAGAGCCCACCGGAAACTTCGACGTGGCACCCAACCCCAACAACGGTCAAATGACACTCAACTTCGAGCATCTGACCGGGAAGATCGACGTCAAAGTGTACGACATGCGTGGCATACTGGTCGATCACCTGCAGACCTTTGGCGCCACTGAGCGATTCAGCATACCCTACCAATGCGCCAAAGAGGCCCATGGCATCTATTGCTTCGTCGTTACTGGGAAAGAAGGCACCATCACGAAAAAAGTTGTCATCTCCCATTAAGAACCCGTCCATAATGAGATAATTTACAACGCCTTACAATAAGGCGTAAAAAAAAACGTTTCTTTTTTGTCGGATGTAAGACCTAAATTCTTACATTTGCGAGATAATTTTCTCAGCATGAGAGCCTCATCCAAGTTTTAAGACGATGAAGAAACACTTATTACGGACATTGATTCTGTTTTTCGGGCTTGTGCTTCTCAGTTCCTGCATGAAAGACGACCCGAAAAACAACGAGACAGTGTATTATGCCTACCAGCACATTCCCAACATTAACGAGTTTATGCCCCAGCGCCTCCTCCAGAGCATGGGCAGTTCACATCTTTACTACGGCGACGAGCCTCCCAAGATGGAAGACCTCTACATAGCTGACAATATTTTCATCACTGACATCATCAAGGTGCCGTCAAGCACATGGAGGAACACGCCAACTCCCATCCCGACCCCTCAATATTTTGACTTCTACGAACAGCATAAAGGCATCGCCAAGCTGCACTTCAGATATCCTAAAGGCACTGTAGGAGAGTACGACTACTTCCTCGAGAAGTCTGAGACCGATACGACCGACTTCCTGATGAAAGACAGGATCCAAGATTTCATTGACGACACCATCTCGCCCATCTATTTCAAAGACGGCAAACTCACGGAAGACGATTTCCGCACTGTATACATCATGGGCAGCGACCCCTATTTCACCGCCTACTATTACGAGATTCGTGACATCAAATCGAAAGCCGAACCGCTTAACGCTGTCGTCTTATCAGGACGGATCGACAAGGAAATCACTGTTGTGACTGACACCGTCAATCATACCACCGACACCATTGAGGCCCGCGTCATCAAAGACCTCAAGTGGGGCATCCAAACCATGAAGTACCTTAATGCCGGCACGAGTATCAACCAAATCATCCAATTGGGCTACTTGCCTACTCCCGGCGACATCATGATTCTAAAGAACGAAGGTACCGTCCACACAGGCGAATTCCAAGAATAACACACTCACACAAGACCTTCTCAGAATGAAAAAGCCAAGCATCATAATCCTGCTCTTTTTTCTTACCCTAGGTATCACAGCACAGGCGCAGTTCAACAAACCGTTGCAGTCGGCTCGTAGCCGCGCAAACTCCAACGAGGCCCTTTACAACATCGGCCTTGAAGGTGGGCTCACCTCGACCTATTGGGTGCATTTCGGTGGCACGAAGACTCCCTACAGGTCGCCATTCAACTTTGGTCTCACAGGTGGCCTCATTGTGGAACGCATGCTCAACGGCAACACCTCCATCGCATTGGAAGGGCTGTATGCCATGCGCAACACACAGCTCCACTACGAAGTGCTCAACTTCCCTGTGAGCTTGGGCACGGGATCCGAGCATAACAAGGACTTCTATCGTCAACTTGACGCCGACTATCAAGAGGTTGACATTCAGGTTCCCTTGACACGTTACCTCTCGAATGGCGTTATCCGCCCCTTCGTGTATGTCGGCCCCAGGGTCAGCATCCCCCTCTCGGGAAAGATGGTCTGGCAGAAGAAAGAGATTCTGGAATACGGTACTGAGAACCAACACTACAGTGAGACAGGAACCACTATCGATACCGTAGAGTTCAATGCGCAAAACACCCGCCAATTCAATGTGGGCCTGGTGCTTGGCGCCGGCGTGCTCTACAAACTCAACGTGGGCAACTATTACCTGTTGCTCAGGCTCGACGCCTCCGCCCATGCGGCATTTATCAACTCGTTCTCTAGCGAAGAAATCCACGGCGAATCACAAAATGTGGTGGGCGCAGGTTACATCGACCCCTATCTCTTGGGGATGCGTTTCAACACCGACGCCACCTTGAAATTCACACTGATGTTCCCCTTGAAGAAGCAACTGCAAGGCGCGTGCATACGCTGGGGAGAATATGATTGAGTTGAGATAGAAATCAAGAGTTCGGAGTAGAGACGCAAAATTTTGCGTCTCTTTTCCGATTAAAAAGATACAGAAACACAATAAGTCTAACAAAAATAATAACAAGATGAAAAAGCTTTTACCAATTGCTCTCGCCTTTGTGTTGTCGGCCTTCTTTGTCGGCACCACTATGGCTCAGACCTTTGACTATCCCGTCAAAGGAAAGCAAGGCTTCAACCTGTCGGAGAAGACTCGCGACGGGTTGCACATCAGCTACAACGTGGGGCAAGTCACCCTCAACGAATTGAACTATCGTGGTGAGACGATGGCGGAACTCAGCATCTCTGCCGTCAGCCTGCCCGCCGACGCCGGCATGCCCAACCTGCCGACGGAGAGCCGTATGATGGCCATCCCGCAAGGCGCGCAAGCCTCCCTGCGCGTGGTCAGCTTTGAGAAAGAGACCCTCCACGGCGTCAACATCGCTCCTGCCCTCCGCATCCAGTCGGAGAACGAGGAGCCTGACATGAACTACGTGAAGGACATGACCATTTACGGCAAGGACGCCTTCTATCCTGCCGAGCCTTTCGTCATGGGCAACAGCTACATCCGTGGCGTGGACGCCGTGACGGTGGCCATCACCCCCTTCCAGTACAACCCCGTCACGAAGGACCTGGTGGTCTACACCAACGTGGAACTCGTCGTCGAGTTTGAAGGCGGCAACGACCACTTCGGTGAGGACCGTCTGCGCTCGCCCTATTGGGATCCCATCCTCGCCGCCGAGCTGCTTAACTACGACCAGCTGCCCGTCATCGACTATGAAGCCCGTATGCAACGCTGGCTGCGCGACAACGACAAAGGCGCCGAATACCTCATCATCACGCCCAACAACGACGCTTGGGCCGAATACGCCAACCAACTGAAAGAATACCGCACTCGCCAAGGCATTATCACCGAGGTGTACCGCCTCGACGAAATGCCCGCCAACAGCACCTCACAGATGAAGAGTTGGTTCCACAGCGCCTACAACACATGGGAAATCGCCCCTGTGGCCGTTTGCTTGCTGGGCGACCATGGCACCAACATGGGCCAGTATGTGCCTGCCGAGACCGCTCCACACCCCTACGGTTCCTGCATCACCGACAACGGCTACGCTGACGTCGTTGGCAATGACAACCTTCCCGACATGGTGTTCTCGCGCCTCATCGCCGAGACCCCCGCACAGCTGCCCGTCTTCGTCGGCAAGCAACTTGAGTATGAGTACACCAACCCCAACATGGATCCCAACTTCTACACCCGTCCCATCACTGCTTTGGGATGGCAGACCGAGCGTTGGTTCCAAATCTGCTCCGAGGTGTTCGGCGGCTATATGCGTCAACACGGATACGACACCAATCGTATCAACTGCATCTATAGCGGCTCACCCGGTAGCAGTTGGTCAAGCAACCAAAACACTTCCATGGTTGTCAACTACTTCGGACCCAACGGATTGGGATACATCCCCGCCTCACCGAGCGAGCTCGGCGGCTGGAACAACGGCACGCCCCAATTGGTAGTGGATGCCGTCAACGCAGGCTCCTTCTGGCTGCAGCACCGCGACCACGGCGAAGAGCATGGCTGGGGTGAACCCGCCGTGAAGAACTCGCACGTGGCACAGATGAACAACGTGGGCAAACTGCCCTTCGTGATGTCCATCAACTGCCTCACGGGTAAGTTCAACTACAGCGACGACTGCTTCGCCGAGGCTTGGATGCGCCGCACTTACAACGGTGAGAACGCCGGTGCCGTGGGTCTCCTCTGCCCCACCGAAACCTCTTACTCCTTCGTCAACGACACCTACGTTTGGGGCGTCTACGACCTCTTCGACGGCGACTTCATGCCTGACTACGGTCCCTATGCAAGCAACACAGGCAACTGGATGCCCGCTTTCGGAAACGTGGCCGGCAAGTACTTCCTCGCACAAAGCAACTGGCCTTACAACACGGAGTCGAAAGACATCACCTACACCATGTTCACCGCTCACTGCGACGCTTTCCTGCGCATCTACACGCAAGTGCCGCAGCAGATGGAAGTCACCCACCCCAGTGTCGTCATCGCCGGCTTGGGTGAGGTCAGCATCACCGCCCCCGCGGGCTGCATGATCAGTATGGTTGTTGAGAACCCCGAAGGCGGCTGGGACATCATCGCCGTGGCCGAAGCCACCGGTGACCCGCAGACCATCGAGTTCCCTCCGCAAGTGCCTCCCACCGAGATCAACCTCGTTGTGACAGGCCAGAACTACCTGCGCTATGAAGCCGTCATGGGTGTCATCCCCGCCGATGGTCCTTACATCGTCTTTGACACCAAGGTCATCCACGACCAGAACGGCAACCAACAGCTCGACTATGGCGAGAACATTGACCTCGATGTCAGGCTGAAGAACGTCGGCAGCGACCCGATGGACGCTTTCGACGCCGTGCTTGAGACCGAATCGGAATACATCACCATCACCAACGGCACTGCCCATTACGAAGGCATCGCACCCAACGAGACCCAACTCGTGGCCAACGCCTTCTCGTTCACCGTGGCCGACAACGTGCCCGACAACACCAGCAACCGTTTCACCATCACCGTGACCAATGGCGAAGACCAATATGTCAGCAACATCGCCATGAAGGCTTACGCCCCCGTGTTTGCCTTGGGTAACATCCAGATCAATGAAGAGAATGGCAATGGCAACGGGCGCCTGGATGCAGGCGAGACAGCACAACTCATTTTCCCCATTGAGAACAACGGCCATGCCGATGCTGCCAGCACAACGGCCATGCTGCAGATGCTGTCGCCTTACATCACCATCGTGACTGAAAGCACCGTCGACTTCGACAACGTGAATGCGGGCGAGACCGTGACGGCCGTCTACGACATCACCATCAGCGAGGAGACGCCGATAGGCTACACCTGCCCGATTACGGTCAATGTCGTCTCGGGACAATACACCGAGCAGAAGGACTACACCTTGAAAGTCGGACTCGTCCTTGAAGACTTTGAGACAGGCGTACTGGGTGAAGGCTGGACCAACGACGCCACACGTCCGTGGACTATCGTCACTGAGGACCCCTATGAAGGCCAATACTGCGTGAAGAGCGGTGGCGCCGGCATCAGCAACGTCACCTCCACCTTGATCCTAAGCCATGAGGCCGGCTCGAACGACACCATCTCGTTCTATTATAAGGTGTCGTCAGAGGGTAGCTACGACAAGCTGCACTTCTATATCGACAACCAAGAGAAGAACAACTGGTCAGGCACCATTGGCTGGACCAAGGCCGCCTATGTGGTCACCGCAGGCCGCCACACCTACAAGTGGACCTACACCAAGGACGGCAGCGTCAACACTGGCAGCGACTGCGCCTGGATCGACTATGTGGGTCTGCCCGCCGCCCGTGTCATGGCTGGCACTGCCGGCAACGACATGACCGTGTGCGAAGGCAACGATGTTCAGATTGTGGGCTACGCCATCCACTACGACAACCTGCAGTGGACCACCTCGGGCGACGGCACCTTCGACGATGCCAGCATCCCGATGCCCATCTACACGCCCGGCCCGCAAGACATCGCTAACGGCTCCGCCACGCTGACCATCACTATCAACGGCGGCGGCGAGACCATCACCGACGAGATGACGGTGTTCATTATGGAGAATGTCGTAATTGAAGATGCCATTATCATCAAAAACTATTGCGCCATTGATGAGCCGCAAGACATTGAAGTCAACATCACTGGCGACTATGTCTCCTTCCAATGGCTGACCTCTGGCGATGGTGAATTTGAAGATGCTACAGCTTTGTCAACCACCTATACGCCTGGTCTGTCGGATATGGCTAATGGCGTCACTATCACTGCTTTCGCCGTGTCGCAAGGCTGTGGCTCTGTCACTTACGACTATCCCTTCGAGATGAACCCGTTGCCCGAAATGACCCTTGCCACTGATGCCATCAGTGTTTGTGAAGGCGAAAATGCGCGTTTGAATTTCACCATGAGCGGTTCGGCTGGAACATCGGGAACTTTACCCGAATTTGCCTTCGTAATAAACAACGAGACTTACGAAGCTCAATCCGGCGACAACACGATTGACCTTGGCATACTTGAAGTTGGAGAACATGTATTCAACATCCAAAACATCAGCAACCTGTATTGCCAAGCAGCAGAACCGTTGTTGACCTTCACCGTCACAGTGAACGCCGCCCCGACAATGACGGTCGGCGAGATACCTGCCTGCATCTGCGAAGGCGAGACTATCAATGTCGCATTCAACTTTACTGGCGTTGCTCCTTACACCGTGGAAGCCACAGGTATGGACGGCTTCACTGCTGAGAGCGACAGCTACACGCTGGCCCTCACGCCTGCCGCCACCCTCAACGCCACCCTCACCAAGGTGACCGACGCCAACGGCTGCGAGACTGCTCTCGAACAAGCCATCAACGTGGTGGTGAATCCTTATGTCGCCCAACCTGAGATCAACGGCGACAACGACCTTGACGTGCGCCTCACGCCCACTACGACCTATACCATCGGCAACGACGTGGCGGTCGCCTTCAGCATCGAACCCGAAGAAGCCGGCACTTTGGTTCCTGCCAACGACGGCAAGTCGGTGGTGGTGACTTGGAGCGACACCTACAAGGGTAATGTCGTGATGACTGCCACGCCTGTTGCGGAATGCAATAACGGTGAAGGCACGTTCAGCATCAATGTGAAGAACTCCACCGATGTGAACGAGTTCAATATCAACGCCAGCCTCTACCCCAACCCGACCGACGGCAACGTCACCATCAAAGCTGAAGGCATGCAACGCCTCGTGGTGGTCAATGAGCTGGGACAGGTGGTGTATGACGCCGAGGCTACCAACGACAGCGAGACGCTCAATATGAGCCAGTTTGGCGTGGGCGTCTACATGGTCCGCATCTACACGGAGAACGGCATGGGCGTCAAGCGCGTGAGCGTGATCCGTTAACGGATTCAACCTTATGGTAACAGAAAACGGCTGGCCCACTGGGTCAGCCGTTTCTCATTACAAAGGTATGAAAAAGAGATTTACTATTTTTTTCTTTATTGCGCAGGAGCGTCTATCTGTTTCACCTTACCACCGCCCAGCTTCTCACCCTGCACCTTGGCGTCGCCGTAGTACTGGATGTCGCCAGAACCCATGATACTGTATTCCAACGTGCCATTCACTTTGACGATGATATCGCCCGAACCAGCTATATTGGCCTCCATTTCCTGCACTTCGGCATGCGACACAATCTTCCCCGAACCAGCAATATCGGCCTCCATCTCACGAACAGAACCCTTTTCGATATTGATGTCGCCCGAACCAGCCACATTCAGATCCAATTGGTCAATATTGACTTCCTCCTTGAAGACCACATCACCCGAACCTGCCAGGTTGACTTCCAAATCATTTCCATCCAAAGGACTGAGGACGTTGATGTCGCCGCTGCCAGCCAAGTTGATGTTCTCCAAACTAGGTGCTGTGACCTCGATGACAAACTCCGTAGCTTTCAAGGTGGTGTGCTTAGGCTTTTGTTGTTTGCCCAACCACAGCTCTCCGTCATCAACCTTAATATCAAGGTAGTCCATGATGTTCTCATCCGTACGAACCTTGCAGGTGTAATCGTCCGAAACATTGAAATTCACCGTCGCGGACAGCGCACACGAAATCTCGTCAAACTGGATGACATCAAACTCACGTTCGACGATATTGCCGTTGCCTTTGATGGTTTCGCCCAACGAATCATTATCAATATGAATCGTGCATGAAGCGAGTGCCATGCCGATGACAGCTGCTGCAATAATCAATAAGTGTCTTTTCATTGTAGTGAAGTTAGTTTCTTATTAGACGGATTTTTGCCGAAAAAGTTACAGTTTGAGTTGATTATTTAATTGTATCTTGTTTCTTCCTGACGGCATAACCGATGATGAGGCCAATGATGCATCCAATTCCTGTGCACAAGACACTTATGGCGACATCCTTTCCCAATGTCAGTGCCACTATGGTGACTGTTATGGCTACACATACGGCGAGCAGGATAATGTGTTGATGAGCTTTTAGTTTCTTCATAGCGATTGATTATTAGTTGTGGTTCTATCGAGGTTGTTGATTTTTCCGCTCACGGGAATCAATACTTTCAGAAATAATACCCGACGCTGAAACTACCAGCATGCAGTCTAGCCTTTGGGGCGCCTTCGTTGACGAACATCGGGTTAAGCTGATAACGACGGCCGCCCGAGATATTCACCTTGCCGAGACGGAAACCTACAGCCCAGTCGATGCCGTATTGGTTGGGATCAACGCTCAACCCGGGTTCTCCCCCGAACTCTGCATTAATGACACGCCCATAGAAACCGCCTGCTTCAACATAGACATCCATGCCAGGGGCTCCACCGATATAGACGAGGAGGTTGACGGGAACCAGAACCGACTGCTGACGATACGGCAGATAGGAATTGAAGAGGTTGCTTTCATCAGGATAATTCGCCCTCAACAACTCATATTGTGCTCCTGCTTTCAAGGTGAAATGAGAGTTGAGATTGAGCAGCGCCATGAGACCGGCATTGACGCCATAACGGTTCTTGCCATCGAAACCCGCATCGGGGAAGGCGACGTTACCGTTGACCAACGACACCGACGGCATGATTTCAAGCGTCTTTCTCTTGCCGCTATGGATGGGGGATATTTTCCCCGAAGGGGCAAAACCCTCATCGGTGGCAAAACGCATGGTGACATCAGCCATATAATCAGCCACCTTATCCAGTCCTTCATAGTCAATGAGTTCAGGATCGTCTTCGGGTTTGTGGTAGGGCGACTTCAGTCCAGTGGTGACGTACAAAGTGGCCACGCCTCTCTGTGCAAAGCCTTGGGTGTCGGTGGCACCCAGGATGGAGGTCTCGAAGTCCTTGGGCTTAATGTCGATACGCATCTTCTCGGCCTCTTCGGAGAGCATGCGTTTTCCGTTCTTGATAGTGGCCGCGCCTTGCAGACGCAAGGTCTTGCCTTTCTCGAGCCAGCCCACCATGTCGATGCTCATCATCAGCTTGACCTTCGACAAATCCAGTTGCTTCGCAAGGTGGTTCGATCCCCAAAGGCCTATCTCCTCGGCATCAAAAGCGGCAACGATGACGCTGCGCTTCAGTTGGCTTTGTTGGCCTTTGAGGATGCGGGCCATCTCGATGATGGTCGCCGTACCCGAGGCGTTGTCGTCGGCGCCATTGTAGATCTCGTCGTTCATGACGCCAAGATGGTCGTAATGTGCCCCGATGATGATGTACTCGTCCTTCAGAACAGGGTCGTTTCCAGGGATGACGCCGATTACGTTCTTGTAGGTTTTACCGCTCCGTTCGAAAGGTTGGTACCAGCCCCCGTCATAAAAAGGCTGGATGCCGATTTCCTCGAACTGGGCGACGATATAAGCCGCCGCCTTGGCGGCGTCTTCGCTGCCTGCTTTACGACCGCGCAAGGAGTCGCCCGCCAAGGTGTACACATGGCGGGTCAGACGTTCCTGCTGGGTTTGGGCAAAGGTGCTGCCGCTGAACAACAGCAGCATGCACATTAGTATAAAGTGGATTTTGTTTCTCATGACACATTATTGTTTTGTTGAGATTCCCTCGAGCGGGAATGGAGGTCAAGTGTTGTTTTAAGCGGCGGCTAATGAGGTTGACAACTCGTAAGCCCTACAAGCCGCCGCAAACTAAACAAGCGCATACACTCCATTCCCGAAGGGAATCTCCTAAAATTTGATCTCCTCTATCCCTATGCCCAGAAGTTTCATCTTTTTGACAACCTCGGGCAGTTCCTTCTCGAGAAACTCCTCGCGCATCTGCTTGAGGACAATGTCCTTGGCCTCGGGGGCGATGAAATAGCCGATACCGCGTTTGTTGTAGATGATGCCCGCCGCCGTCATGGTCTCGTAGGAACGCATGATGGTGTTGGGGTTCACGCCGAGTTGGATGCCGTAGTCGCGTACCGAGAGGATGCGGTCGTCGGCCTTCAGCTCGCCACGCAGGATTTGCTCATACAGTTGGGAACAAATCTGCAAGTATATAGGTTTATGTGCGTTAAATTCCATGGTTTAGTATTTTTGGGTTTTGAGTTTAAAGAATATACCGACGTAAAGCGCTATGGTTAGCACAATGTTGAGAATGATGCTCCCCCACATCATACTGCCAATCATGTCAGCGATGCTCGCGAAATCCACATCCGACATAAAGTTGAAGATGTTGGAAGAAAACATCACCACCTGCATGATGGTAGACGTAACATAGGAAACGCCCATCATAATGCCGAAGGTGATGCCCGTCTTGTGATGCTTGAAGAGCAGGTTGCCCATCATAAAGAGACCTATAGTGAACAGGAAGCCCACAAGGTAATTCCAGACCTCCATGGTGCCGACTTTATTCATCAGGTTCAGTCCAAACATATAGTCTTCGGTCAAGTCAGACGGATCCAAAATACCCGAAGGATCGGCGAGTTGATTCATAAAATCAGTCATTGCCCCCATGACGCCAAAGCTTCTGATAAAGCTATGGAATCCACCTGCAGGAATCAATGTCAGCAAGGAGTCGATACCCCATGAGACCAATGCCACCACCACAGGGGTCATGACGCAGTAGAGGACATAGCTCAAGTATTTCTCCCAATTGGAGACCGGTAGCATGGCATAACGCACGCCCTCGCGCGGCAGGTTGATGTCGCCAAAGGCCTTGGCCGGCACGAGGATGCACGACAGGAAAACGGCCACATAGATGACCATCCAACGGACGAAGGTCGGCATCGCGAAGCCAAACACAGCAGTCAACAGCCAGGTGCCCACGTTGAGGCTGCACAAGATGGCCAAGGTGATGCCGAAATTGCGGAGGTATTTCTTGCCATCCATGGCAAGGAGCTTCCAGAAACGGTCGAAACTGAATTTATTGTTCATGGTTAGTATTTTTGCGTTTTGATTTTACGATAGGTACCATAATAGAACCCGCAGGCGATGACCAGCATGATGGCGCTGTAGATCCACAGATTGGCGATGCTGTCTGTACTAAAGATGACATCAAACAACTTCCATCCATTCGTCAGCTGAAGCAACAGAACGATGGCGAACATAATCAAAAGGAACCATCCGAAGGTCTTTCCCGACTTGCGGCGCTTGAAGAGCATGTTGCCGAACATAAAGATAGAAGACTCGGCCCAAATCGTGGTGACCATCATGACGACTATGGCTGCAAACTGGCCAAAAGAGGCTCCCTTTAAAGCGTCAATGACCGGAATATACTCATAGAAGCCACCAAAAGGCAGCAAGGTCATGAGACAGTCGACTAGCCAAGCACCCACCAAGGTCAGCGCAGGCGTGAGCAGTGAGCAGTAAATGAACATGCTTAAGAACTGCTCCAGGCCAGATACAGGCAGCATAGCGAAGTCCACACCTTCACGCGACAAGTTGACCTTGCCATAAATGCGTGATGGTGCCGACATGACCGTGATAGCGACGAGGCCGAAGATGATGAACACACGCACGGCGTCGGGTATCTCAAAGTCGAAGACCAGACTCGTCACCCAAAACATGACGGGCATGCTGATCCACACCAGCAGCGTGATGCCGAAATTGCGGATGAAGCGCTTCCAGTCGTAGGCCAGCACCTGATTGAAACGTTTAAGATCGAATGTGTTATTCATGGCACAACCCTTTCTTATCCAAAGATCTGCTTGATGGTTTCCTTGTTCTTCATCACGGTGTTAAACAGCACCTCGATGCTGATTTTGCTATCGTAATGGTTAGGGTTGGGCGTCACGCTGACATAGCCACCGGGAATCATCTCGCTGTAGAGTGCCTCGGGAGCCTCCTCCATGCCATAGTCGAAATAGAGCTTGTCGGCAATCTCCTGGAACGAGGCCTTGAGCAGCACCTCGTCGTGGTCAAGGATGATGATGGGGTCGATGAGGTTCTCCACATCCTTCACCTGGTGGGTGGAGATGATGATGGTGCGGTTCTCCGTGGCGTGCTTCGTGATGACTTGACGGAAGAGCGTCTTCGAAGGGATGTCGAGACCATTGGTGGGCTCATCGAGGAGCAAGTAGTCCGTGTTGAGCGCCAGAGCCGTAGCGATCAAGCATTTCTTCTGCTGACCGAAGGAAAGCTCACCGTATTTGCGCTTGGGGTCCACTTCCAATTCCTCGCAGAGTTCGAGGAAGAGCTTTTCATCATAGTTGGGATAGAAAACGCCCAACTCACGCACATTATTAATAGGTGTGTTGTCCGGGATGGCGAAATCCTCCGAGATGAAGAAAATCTTCTGGAGGGTTTCGGGATAGCGGTTGAAGGGCGCAATGCCGTCCACCTCGCAGGCGCCCTCGGCGGGCTTCTGCAGGCCGCTAATGAGTTTCAACAGGGAGGTCTTTCCCACTCCGTTTTCGCCTAACAGTCCGTAGATGTTGCCTCTCTCGAAACTGAGGCTGATGTTCTTGAAGACAGGCTGACTCTTGTAGCCGAAGTCTAAGTTCTTGATTTCTATCATATTGCTGTATTTTGTAGTAGTGTATTAGTTAATTAGTACGCTGCAAAAGTACAACAATTTTCATTACTGTCAAGAAAAAAGTGGATTTTTTTGAAAAATTTTCAGAAAAATCCACTTTTGTACTCCTCTTCTCTAAACTCTCAACACTAAACTCTCAACTTATTATAATGGCAAATCGTAATCCCCTCCTCCCCTTTCCGATGGAGGTGCATCGCACCGCCGAGGCAGTGCTTGAACACCTTGCAGTCGGCGCATTGGCCTGTCTTCATCCAAGCGCGGTCACGGAAGAGTTGGAAACGATTCTCCCACACATCAAGGAAGTCGTCCTGATAGATGTTGCCTTGCACAAAGTGGCGGTCGATGTTGGGACAAGCTGAAATGGAGCCGTCAATGAGGATGGAGCCGATGGTAATTCCCGCGCGGCAGAAATAAAACCAGTCGCGAACCTTGCGCTCATAGGGACCCACATAGGCCTCACAACTGAACTTCGCATCGATCTTCCCCTCCTTGCGGGTGGCGACGATGAAGTCCATCAGCTGGCGAAGTTGTTCGCCGTTGAGTTGCAGGTTGGGGTCGTTGGCAGCGCGACCGATGGGCTCAATGCAGAAAAAGCGCCATGCCTTCACTTTATGCTCAATGAGCAATTGTTTCATGGCCTCCAACTCGCCCAAGTTCATCGGACTGACGCATGTGACGATATCGTAAACCGGCAACCTTTTCTCATTGGCAAGAAGATCAATAGCGCGCAGGGCATGATCGAAACTGCCCTGGCGCTTGCGGAAAGCGTCGTGCGTGTCGCGCAGCCCGTCCAAGCTGATGGTGATGCTGCACATTCCCGCATCCATCAGTTTCTTGTGCATGTCATCATCGTAAGCATAGCCATTGCTAACGATGCCCCACGGGAAGCCGTGCTGTCGCAATTGTCGTCCACAGTCGGCCAAGTCGGGACGCATCAATGGCTCGCCGCCCGTGATAACCACCAACACCGAATTACGCTTGTATTTAGTTTCAAGAGGCTTTATGGCTTTCAGGAAATCCTCAAAAGGCATATCCTTGTAGCGAGAGGAGGCCAAACAGTCCGAGCCACAATGTTGGCAGTTGAGATTGCAGCGCTGCGTGCACTCCCAAAAGAGGTAATTCAGCTCGTGGAGCTGGGTTTCCTTTTTGCGAAAATAATTATGGAAGGTCTGGAGCATCATTCGTTGCTCTCCAACTTGATGTTCAGAGCGGTGAGGTCAGAATCGGAAAACAGCACGGTGTCAATAGGTATGTAATGCCCTTCAGTATCATTGGCTTTGAGATTAAAACTCGCCCCGTAATGGCAATTACCCCACTGAAGTATTTCGAAATAACCCGTGCTATCCGTTTGGGCGGTAATGTAATCATAATTGGTGTCAAGATTACGAGAACTTAACTTAATGCCTTCAAGCGGTTGACCTGTCACTTTGTCGGTTACATACCCGCTCAAAACGAATTCACATTGGTCTGTGGTTGGCACACCATAGCAGGCCTGCATGATAAACATTACCGTTGTCAATGCCGAGGCTTTCATCAGCCCTCTTAACCATTTATAGATTTTCATAGTACCTCCGTTTGAGTCAAAGTGTCGTTAACGGGAACCTCAGGCTCTACCTCCTCGTCACTCATCTCCATCTGATCGGGATCCGGCATGTCCCTGTCCTGATAGGGAGCGCCGTAACAGGCTTGCATGATGAACATCACTGTGGTGAGGGCTGAGGCTTTCAACAAACCTCTCAAGAATTTATATGTTTTCATGTTTTTTTGTTTTAATTCAATGGCAAAGATAAGCAGTTTTTTGAAACAGAGGACACTGAGCGCCGGATTCTTTACATTTTAATCATTTTTTGAACGCAAGAGCCGATTCTGACAAGATACACCCCAGCGGCGAGATCAGCTTCAATGGGGATAGTTTCATCCGGAACGACGCTCCCCGATTGGCAATAAACAAGCTGGCCCAACACATTGTAAATATAAACATTGTATGGCCGAGGCCAATCCATCAGCATCTTGAGACGGAATTCGCCTTCCGACGGATTCGGATAACAAACAAACTGGTCTAAATTGGCAAGAGTGACGTCTTCTTTAAGCAAAGGGAAACTCTCCATATCATCAAGGTAACGCGCCACCCTATCCCGGAGGAAGGCATCGATAAGAGCATTGCCGTCATTCCAAACTCCCATGGAGGGAGGATATCCGAAACGATGCTTCTGGTCCGAGATTTTCGGGCGAAGCGCCTCTAAAACCTCGTTGAAGATGGCTGATGTATTCTCGTATTGGAAGAGGTCACCGCACAACTCATGCGCCCTCGCCTTGAAGGCCGACTTGAACTGATTATTCTCGAGCAGTTTTGAGAAGAGCAGCTTGGTCTCGGGATAGTTTTCCCATGTGGCAGGCTCATAGTATACAGCGGCGTTGAGAAACACGTCCATGTCGGGGTTGATGATGGTGGCGTCGCCGTCGAAGAACATCCATCGCCACGGTCCATCGTCCACCTGCCAGCAACGCATGTTGTTGCCCGGCCAGTCCCAGTTGCCCACAAAGGTCTCAAAGACCATGTAGTCAATGTAGTTGTCAATGTCAATCATCTCACAGACCTTCTCGTAATCATCGGATTTTGAGAGATCGGCATCCTCGAGCCAACGCATCATGCGTTTGAAATTGCGGCCACTTCCCTGCTCCACTTCGCCTTTCCAGTCGCCAATGATATTGCAAGCGTCGGGATCAACGCCGCAATGGTCCTCCAAAAACCGCTCGTCCGTCTTTTCCTGGATGAAATACAATCCCCAATACTCTCCGTTGAGGTACACGACCATCGGTCGGCAGAGCGGCGACTCCACATCCAATTGTCCAGCCAAAGCATTACACACATAGTCTTGCGTTCCAGAATAAGGCCAGAACGACGCAAACGGCTTCAAAATCAGATGCTTAAAACTGGTCAGCTGCGAATCACCAAAGAAAGCGTGATCAAACCTTCTCTTACCATAATCCTCACGAGCGTATATCTTCATTCCCTTCGAAGGGTAACGCCGCGAGCGGTTGCCGTGCGTCCTCAAGCCGCAGACCTGGTTGATGCCGCTATTGTCGTCAGGCTCGAAGAACTCCACATTAACGGTGCGTTCCCACTCCTTCCCGCTTTGATAGTAGTTGCCAGAATGGTCCGGCGACGCAGGATCGTAGTTGGCTCCTGGAACGAAGATGCCTTTCTCATAATCGAACAGGTCGAGCGAATCGGCGCAAACCGACATGACCGGCAGACCAGCCGCATCGCAACCCAGTTCTCGGATCAAGTAGGTATGGGTGACAGTGGCGCCGACGCATTGCTCGTTCCCATCGAAAGCCGCAGCACGAATAACGATGGCATGACGCACGGAGTCAGGGACATAGACCAAGTCGTCAGGCGAAATCTGTACCTTATAGATGTCGGATTGTGAGTACAACCGCTCGTCCAACCAAAGAGGTTCCTCATACAGCTTTGAAGACGCCGTCGGGGTAGCGCCGTTAGTGGTATAGCGGATGTGATACGCCTCGGAGCAACTGAGTTCAAGGGAGAAACTGTTTTCATAGAACCCGCCCGGACGCGAGAACACGACAGCATCCGTTTGCGCCGCCAAGAACGACGGACACAAAAGCAGGACCGACACTATGAAGAACAGTTTCCTCATCAGACAGTTTATTTCTTAATGCTCAAAATCACACCCAAGGCCACGCCGAGGAAGGCGGCGAACAGCACCTGTAGCGTACCTGGCAGCAGGAAAGTAATGGTGTGCATGGGGTACCAGAACAGCGGTATCGTCTTGGCGAAGACGAAGCCGTATTGGATGTCCCAGTTGATCTTCTTTGACAGGGTCTCCCTGATTTTCAGCTTGTTGCCGAAGAAACCACGTAACGTTCCACCCGTCTCGGCGACATGGATGTCGGTGATCTTGTGGAAGGTCATGAATACCGGCGCAAACAGGGTGTTCATCAGCACGCTGACACAAAGCGCCACAAAGGCCTTGCCCCAGGTGAGCGGGGCGTCGCCTTCAAACCATGCCGCCGCTTTGCCGTTGAGGTGGAAGCCACCGTCAAGCAGTTTCACCGTACCCGTCTTGAAGATGGTCATGGCCGAGGCGATGACCACGCCCAACACACCCCAAACCAACAGCTTGGGCAGCAGACCAAAACCTTTCTTGATGTACACGCCCTCGCGAATACGCAAGGCCAGCATCTCACCAAAGGTGCCCAGAATGGCGAACTTGAAGAAACTCATCAACAGGCCGTGGTTTTTGGTGGTCGTGTTGAACCATTCCCACGCGCCCGGGATAAAGGCGAAGCCGCACACCACGGCGGCCACGACAATTAAGGTAATGACATCAGACTTTTTCATATCATCATTGTATTATTATTCGTTTTATCTCCTCACCAAGCTTCACCAGATACAAACCCGACCGCAGGCGGGTATCCACCTCAACAGTATTATGGCCTGGCTTGAGGAACACATCTTCTCTATGGACCAAACGTCCCGTCGCGTCAAATATCAGCATCGGCACAATGGCGCAGGTTTCCGATGTAACATGGACGTTAAAGGCGCCGTAGCTGGGATTGGGGAAGGCATTCACCTCCTGAAGCTTGTACGGAGCGCTATTAAACATCTCTCGCATTTCTTCTTGGAAAGTTCGCGCCCTGCGCGCGAAGAAAACATTGACGCTATCCATATCGGCCTGCCAGCGCCGCTCGTTTTCAGGAAAGCCAAAACGTCGGGCCTGTGCAGGCACCTCCGCTTCCACATGGCTACGGTAGTCATCCCAGATGGCGTTCAAAGCGTCATAACTGAACACATTCGACTTCAAGGTGGAATAACGTTCATAGAGCATTGTCTTGAAAGTATCGCTCTCCATAAACTTATTGATAATCAAGCTACTCAAATCCATATTGGCAGCATGACTCATGGCAGGGAAATACCAGCGTGTGAAGCAGCCGTCGCCATCGTAAAACAGCATACGGAAAGGCTCGCCACTCTCGGCTTGCCATAGCAACACGTTGTTTTGCGGCCAGTCGAGGTTGGCGCCGTAGACTTCCATGAGGTAATACTCCACAAAACTCGACACATCCATCCTCTCAAAGGCATAGGCCTCGGCTTGCGGTTGGGTCAAATCAACGGTCTCCAGCCAACCCCTGAATTGGCACCAATCCGTGCTGTCGCCATAGCTTGGCACTCCCCAATACTTCAGGATATTGACTTTGTCAAGATCAACATCATAATGGTCCTCCAGATAACGTTCGTCAGGCGATTCCTCAAGGGTATAAATGCCCCAATACTCCCCGTTGATGAACACAACTGTCTGCCGCACATTCATCCCGTCGACATCCAAATGGGCCGCCACACGTTGCGCAAGATAATCCTGGCCGCCCGTCTGCCACCAATGGCTGCAACGAAAAGGACGCAGGTTCAGGTGCTTGAAGTTGGCCAAGGTCGTTTCTTCAAAGAAGCTGTGCTTGAAACGTTTCTTGCCATATTCTTGACGGGCATAGAGGCGCATGCCTTTCTGCTGGTATCGGCGCGACTTGGCGCCATGCGTGCGCAAGCCGCATTGTTGGTTGACGCCGTTGTTGTCGGATTCATAAAACTCCATATTGACCATGCGTTCCCATTCCCTGCCTTTCATATAATAATTGCCTGTCGACGTCGAATCGTCGGGATCAAAGTTCACGCCCGGGACGAAGATGCCCGTCTCGTAGCCGAACAAATCCACGGAATCGGCGGCGATGGACAGCACAGGCAAGCCATGCGTGTCGCAACCCAGATCATGGATCAAATAGGTGTTGGTCGCCACATCACCCACACGACGGTCGTTCTCATCAAACGCCGCCGCCCTGATGACAATGGCCCTCTCGACATCCTCCACAGGAAAATACGCCGATGGAAGACAATCGACAATCGTATAAATATTGGATTTTGAATAGAGAGTAGCGTCTAACCGCAAAGGCTCAGTATATACCGGAGAATCCTCTGTCGGGGTGCCGCCATTCAAGGTATAGCGGATATGATGGCCTTCGGCACAAAACAATTCCAAGGCGAAACGCTCTTCATAGAACCCTCCTTGTCGCGAGAAGACGACCGCTGTCTGCGCCAAAACGCTTTGGACCGACAGCAGGACAAGCCCTATGAAGAGCATCCGTTTCATTCCAAATTGCGTTTCTTGTCCGCCTCCTTGTTCTGCCAATAGCGGCCCAACAGGCAGAGCAGACAAACGCCACAGAGAATGCCGCCGAGCACGAAGCCCGTCTGGGAGGCCATCTCATAGTTGGTTGCCTTGTTTTTGAGATATACCCACAAGCCAAAGCCGAAGATGGCCAAATCCACAATGATGCTGAGGACATAACCAATGGTGCGGCTGGTCTTGTCGGTCTTCTTCAGCAGGACCATGTCAATCACGAAGGTGATGACGACCAACACGGCATAGACTAGATAATATATGGCTCTTTCTGTAATCATTTCTCAATCCTAATACGTGCATCCACAGCGGTAACATAGCGCGGGTTACCCAGCAACGGGTTCAAATCCATCTCAGCGATCTCGGGAGCGGCCTGAACCAAGGCGCTGACACGAGCCACCTGATCGGCATAGAGGTCGATATTGACGCCCTCCTGACCACGCACGCCTTGGAGAATCTTATAACCCTTGAGTTGCTTGAGCATATCCTTGGCTTCGGCGGCGGTGATAGGAGCCAACGCACTCTGCACGTCCTTCAGCACCTCGATGAAGATACCGCCCAGACCGAAGAAGATCTGATGGCCGAACTTGGCATCCTTGATAGCACCGATATAGACATCCAAACCGTCCAGCATGGGGTACATCTCCACGGCATACGTCTCGGGGATGACGATGAGACGGTCGAACTCCTTGGCAACGGTGTCAAGGTCTTTCACGCCGAGGGTCACACCGCCCACGTCGCTCTTGTGCAACGGACCTACCACCTTCATCACCAGCGGCACATCCTTGCTGCAGCCGACCTCCTTGGCGAAGGCCAATGCGTCTTCCTTCTTCGAGACTTCGACGCTCTTCTTGCGGCTGATACCGGCGGCGTCAAGCAGTTCATTGTAGTCAGCGATCTCGAGATAACCGTCCTTGCAGCGGTCGATGGTCTTGCGGATACGCGCCACGTCAATCTGCGGCAGCTCCACATGCTCGGGCTGCGGTTTGGGCGTGTTATACACTTTGCAGATGGCGTTACCCAGCACGCACTCTTCAGGGAAGTTGATACGGCCCTTGGAGATGAAATCATTGATCTCGTCCTTCACGTTGATGATACTCGGCAACACGGGGAAGATGGGCTTCTTGCAGGTCTTCATCTTCTCATCCAGCAGGTCGTAGACCTCCTTGTTGCTGAACAAGCCCGGCGAGCCGAAGATGACGACGGAGAAGTCGATCTCGTCGAAGTCGTTCTCCACGGCATCGAGGATATAACCCAGTTGTTCGGCAGTACCCGTGGCGAGGAAATCGATGGGGTTGCCCACCGAGGAGCCGCCGAAGAGTTTCGACAGCAGTTCAGGCGCCTTGGGGTGTTCCTTCAGCGAGGGAACCTCCATGCCACCGTTGCTCAACACGTCGGTCAGCATCACGGCAGGACCGCCGGCATGGGTGACAACGGCGCAGCGTTTGCCCTTCAGTTCGGGATGCATGAAGACGGCGCAGACAGTGGTCAGTTCCTGACGGTTCTGGCAGCGCACGATACCGGCCTTGCGGAACAAGGCATCAACAGCGGCGTCGCTGGTGGCCAAAGCGCCAGTGTGAGAAGAGGCGGCGCGCGAGCCGGCGGCGCTATTACCGCTCTTGATAGCGGCGATGTGGCAACCCTTGTTGATCAGGCTGCGGCTATGCTTGAGCAGACGCTGCGGGTCGCCGATTTTCTCCATATAAAGCATGATGACATGCGAGGACTTCTCAGGGTCAAAGGTCTCGTCGAGGTGCTCCAGTACGTCTTCGATACCCAGCTGGGCGCTGTTGCCCACAGCCCAAACGCTGTTGAACTGAAGACCGTTGCTCATGCCGTATTCCTTGATGAACACAGCGGTGGCACCCGAACCCGTGATGAAATCTACGCCCTTGGGATTCAAAGGCGGGATAGGCGTATCAAAGCAACCGGCATAGTTCACGTTGAGGAAGCCCGTGCAGTTGGGACCGATGAGCGAACCGCCGACACTGTTGATGGTGTCGACAATGTGCTTCTCGATCTCGGCGCCCTCGTGGCTCTCCTCAGAGAAACCAGCGCTGATGATAATGAAACCTTTGCAGCCTTTCTCCTTGGCCAGCACGTCAACCGTCTGGGCACAGAATTTGGCGGCGATACAAAGGAGGGCGCAGTCCACCTGCGGCAAGTCGTCGACCTTGGCGTAACATTTCACGCCTTGCACCTCAGTTTCTTTGGGGTTAACGGCATAGATCTGGCCTTTGAAGGGGCTCTCCAAGAGGTTCTTCAGCGACTTTCCGCCAGGTTTATGAATGTCACTGGACGCACCGCAGATGACGATGCTTCTGGGATTCAGTAATTCTTTTGCTATCATATTAATTAAGGTATTGATTACGACAAAATAATTTGCCGCAAATATAGCCAAAATAACAAAACGGAAAAATGTTCAGCGTTTGTTTTGCAATCTTTCTTCGCAATCAAGAAGCAATTGGTAGTGGATTCGATTGAAAAGGCCCATCTTACAAAGAATCTCGATGTCCTCATGGCTCATCCATGACACCGAATCCACCTCTTCTTTTTGCAGGCGCAACATTTCGGCGGGCACATTGCTTTTCAACATATACAGCAATGTGAATTTATAATCGTAACGTCTGATTTTCACCAATTTGAGCTCGCTCTTGGTGGTCGAGAGGCCGATTTCCTCCCTTAGCTCGCGCAACATCGATATGGCGAAGTCCTTTTCGCCGCTTTGCACGTGTCCCGCCGTGGTGGAATAGTAATTTCCCTTACGAGGTGCCACCTTTTGAATCAGGTACTGTCCCTTGTCATTGTAGACATACACGGCCACGATGGGAATCATCAGGCCGGGAGGCACACGCTGTCCCCGCTCGATGGTCTGCCCCGTAGGTTTCAAGTCCTTGTCGTACAAATCCAAGATTTCCATAATGTAGCGATTGGTAGATTGGCGATGCAAAGATAGGCAAAATAAATATAAAAAAGAAAGGCAACCCCGAAGGATTGCCTTTCCGTTTTTATCGGTTTCGTAGAGACGGCGTGACACCGTCTCTACTAACCAATTGTCATTTATTGCATGACAGTGACGCGCTTGACGGTCACACCGGCCTCGGTGTACACACGCACCATGTACATGCCAGCGTTGAACTGACCCATGTTCAAGGTGTAGGTGTCAGCATCGAGCTCGGTGTCGAAGACCACCTGGCCGAGGACGCTCACCACAGTGATGCGGCTCATGCCGGCAGCCTCGATCGTCACGTTGCCCTTCGTCGGGTTCGGGTAGAGGGCGACGTTGCCGTCGTTCTCGCCGATACCGTCGGTGGTGGCGCTCACGTAGTTGACGGTCGGGTCGTCGGCTGCCTGGGCAGGCTCGGACTCGCAGTCGTTGTCATACAAGGCGCGGACCTGGTAGTAGTACGTACCAGCGGCACCAGGAGTATCGATGTACTCGTAGTAGTCGGCTCCGGTCTCGGCAACCTCACCAATCAAGGTGTAGGTACCATTGGCCTCGGTCGAACGATACACGTTGTACTTAACGATGTTAGCAGCGCGGTTCATGAAGCTCAGGTCGGCAGGCTTGCTCACCACCTCGGTGTGGCTCAGCTGTGTGCCGACATTGCCCTTGAACTCAGGCAGGCTGGCGATCTCGCCGCCCTTGGCCTGGTTCGTCACGTAGC
>JBGURY010000002.1:0-302680 GCA_045132275.1 Candidatus Limimorpha sp. | reverse complement strand
TCGAATTAAACCACATGCTCCACCGCTTGTGCGGGCCCCCGTCAATTCCTTTGAGTTTCAGCCTTGCGACCGTACTCCCCAGGTGGGGCGCTTATCGCTTTCGCTTGGCCGCCGACATTCTGCCGCCGACGACGAGCGCCCATCGTTTACGGCGTGGACTACCAGGGTATCTAATCCTGTTCGATCCCCACGCTTTCGTGCCCGAGCGTCAATGCAGGCCTGGCGAGCTGCCTTCGCTATCGGCGTTCTGTGGCATATCTACGCATTTCACCGCTACACGCCACGTTCCGCCCGCCTCGACCGCATTCCAGCCCTACAGTATCAACGGCACTTCCGGGGTTGGGCCCCGGGCTTTCACCGCTGACTTGGCAGGCCGCCTGCGCACCCTTTAAACCCAATGAATCCGGATAACGCTCGCATCCTCCGTATTACCGCGGCTGCTGGCACGGAGTTAGCCGATGCTTATTCGCCGGGTACCCGCAGGCGGGATTCGCGATCCCGCGGTTGTCCCCCGGCAAAAGAGGTTCACGACCCGTAGGGCCTCATTCCCTCACGCGGCATGGCTGGGTCAGGGTTCCCCCCATTGCCCAATATCCCTTACTGCTGCCTCCCGCAGGAGTCTGGTCCGTGTCTCAGTACCAGTGTGGGGGACCGTCCTCTCAGATCCCCTAGCCATCGTAGCCTTGGTGGGCCGTCGCCCCGCCAACCAGCTAATGGCACGCATGCCCGTCCCCGACCGCCCGTGGGCTTTCGCCGAGAGGGGATGCCCTCTCTCGGCCGCATGGGGCATCACCCGGCGTTTCCACCGGCTGTGCCCCCGTCGGGGGTTGGTTGCATACGCGTAACGCACCCGTCCGCCACTCTCAATCCCCCGAAGGGGATTTTACCGTTCGACTTGCATGTATTAGGCCTGCCGCTAGCGTTCATCCTGAGCCAGGATCAAACTCTTCGTTGTACTATTGTCTTTTGCTTTGTTTTTCTCTGAATCTCGGGTTCCGCCTTGATGTTCTCTTGTGTTCCTTTGCTTAAAAGGTTCCTTGCCTCGCGCCGCGTCCCCGCGGCGCTGGTCTTGTGCTGGCCTCAGACTGTCAAAGAACTTCGCAAACTCACTCACTCATTTCAATCTTCACTTCCTTTGTTTGCGGGCTGCAAAATTACTGCCTTTTTTCAAATTGGCAATGAGTTTTTTGAAAAATTTTCAAAAAATGTTATAATTGTTTATGAATCAATAAAATAAAGTATTGAAATAGAGGTGAAAGAGGCCGATTTTTAAGTGTTTTTATGCGATATCAGTGTCTTCGACGAGCCTAAATACGGTGTTTTGGCTTGTTTGGACGATACTGATAGTGCCCACAAGGATGAAATCGGCCAGGATGGCCTCAGCTCTCCGTTTGTTGATGTGAGCCATCTCTTGGAATTCCTGTAGCGTGATTTCCTTGTTTTCAGAGAGATAACTGAGGAGGAGTGTCTCGGTCTCGGTGAAGGCGATTTTGGCGGGTCTGGCGAATTTGTCGGCCTTCCACACCTTAATTAATACACTGTCGGCGACGAGGTTTTCGTCCTTTACTCTGACGAAAATCTTATAATTACCTTGATTATCAGGAGCCTTGTGCTTATGGTGCTTGTCCTTGGGTATGATGACTTCGAGGACGGTCTTCCCGTTGATCTCCCATTCTTTAGTGGTGTATTCCACTTTGGGCTGGCAATACATTTCGGCCGCGGCCTGTATCATGTGGATCTCCTCGTCGGAACGCACGCCGGCGATGGCGCCGTTGTCTTTCACGCCGACGAGAAGCCGTCCGCCATCAGTGTTGGCGAAGGCGGCGAGGGAACGGGCGATGCGACGACTGTCCGAAATCTCGAACTTGAAGTCGAGCATCTGGTGCTCGCCCTCCTGAATCAAATTCTGGATATGGAGATCTTTTGTCTTCATAGAGGGCGCAAAGATAGCCATTTTTTTTCTTGGCCCGACGACGCTATATATTAATTTAATAAGGTGTAAAAAATCGGCCGTTTTGTGTTAGGGTAAAAACGGAAAAACGATCGGAACCAGATGAAGGCCGCGGGAGAGGGAAGGGGCTTTTTAGGCGCTCTCGGCGCGTTTGGTTTTGAGATGAAACAGGAGTCGGACCAGGTCTCAAAAACGCCAAATTCGCAATGTTTTGAAGTGACTTTTTTCCGAATACATGTGATTTACATACGTATCGTTATATATTGTTAACTTATTGATATATAGATACATGCAAGCAAATTAATATTTGTAAATATTAGTATTATACATTTGTGTATAAATGTCGGATGTAACAATATGTGAAATTCGGTAAAATTTTGATTTAAATTACTTGTTTTCAGTCTAATATAGTGTAGTATTTAAACTAAAATACATGAAAATGGAGGTAAAATTGTGTTTTGTATAGTTTTTAGTGTTATATCATTTAAATAATTGTATTTTAGTTTAGTAATGTTTAATATTTAAAGTAGTTTATTAAATATTTACTTCGATTGTAAATAATTACAGAAATAAATTCTTTTTCATAGTGTTTTGTAACGGAAAAATGTTTACTTTTGTCAACTGAAAGTGGACATAAAATTGAAAAATTTAGGAGGATACTACCATGGAAAACGGAGAAATGAAAGACAGGATCGCCCACATCATCCGGGCGAAGAATTTGACAGCGGCGGAGTTTGCGGTCAGGTTGGGCATTCAACCTTCGAATGTCTCCCATCTGCTTTCGGGACGTAACAACCCCAGTTTGGATTTCGTGAAAAAGTTGAAAGAGACCTTCCCTGAGTATAACCTCGATTGGCTCATTATGGGTACCGGTCCGATGACTGTGTCGGAACCTTTCCTGCCTTCTACTCCCCCCACTCCCGTATTGGATCCAGTGTCATCAGAGGAATCTGAACCCGCGTTGGATAGCTCTTCCGACGATTTTGGTTCAGAATTGCGTCCTACAACCACTCCCGCGCGGTCATCTTCCGCTCCCACAAGCATTGTTTTGCTGTTTGATGACGACACCTATAAGATTTTGTCGCCACGATAAAGGTTTCTTTTAATTAATAAGGTGTAGAATCGGAAAAAGTTGTACTTTTGCAAACTTTTATGGAAGCTATGCAAGAAGACTCCTTTTTCGAACGCTTTGACGCTATAATTCAGGCACCTAAACGCATGGTGTTGGCTTGTCACGTCAATCCTGACGGCGATGCCATCGGCTCCGTGTTGGCTATGGCTGAGTTCCTCAGAAACAGGGGACACGACGTCAAGATGGTGGTCGCCAACGATTTTCCTGGTTTTTTGCATTGGATGCCCGGTTCGGACGATTTCTTGGTGTTTGAGAAGGACGCTGAGGCATGCAAAACGGCCATCGCTGAAGCAGAATGTGTTATCATGTTGGATTTCAACAATTTGTCGAGGAGCGGCATCTTGCATAACGAGATTGGGAAGACGCGCTGCCCGCGCGTTTTGGTCGACCATCACCGTGATGCCGACCTTAGCCAATTCTATTGTGCCTTGACTAACATCTGTGTTTCGAGCGCTTCTGAAATTGTCGCCGAGATCCTCTTGCATTATGGCAAGGACGAGTTGACGGACAGTATCTGCACCAACCTTTTGGTGGGTATTATGACAGACACGGGTTCGTTTGCCCATTCTATCTACCATCCTCGCACTTTCGAGATCGTCAGCTTGTTGGTGGAGAAATCCATGCCCTACACGCTGGTGCATCAATTGGTTTACGACACTATGTCGGAGAACCGCCTGCGTTTGCTCGGCTTTTCCATTAACAACAGGATGGAAATCATCGAGGATTGTTCAACGGCTATTATTGCGTTGAATAAGAGTGACTTGGATAAGTTTAACTACCAGCCTGGCGACACCGAGGGAGTGGTCAATTTCCCGCTTTCGATGGACAAGATCACAATGTCGGTGCTGGTGACCGAGCGTGAAGACCAGATCAGGCTTTCGTTCCGCTCGAAGGGTGTTTTCTCAGTGCACGAGTTGGCACAAAAGCACTTCAAGGGCGGTGGCCATACCAATGCGGCTGGCGGCACGCTGACCTGTTCGTTTGACGAGGCGGTGGCGAAGCTGAAAGCCGTGCTGCCCGAATACAAGGACTTGTTGAATGCTAAGAGATGAGGCGTGTGTTCAAATATATGATTCTGAGTGTGTTGCTCGCCATGTTTTCGTGCGGTGGACAGCCTGAAAAACCAACGCAAACCGTGACGAAAGACGAGATGAAGAGCAGTATGGAGAAGGCCAACCGCTACCTCATGAACGAGGAAGAGGAAGACATTGCGAACTACATCCAGCGGCATGGATTGGAGATGACCAAGACTGGTACCGGGCTTCGCTATCAGATAATGAAACAGGGCGACGGGGCTTTGATAGAGCGCGGACAGAAGGTGACGATGGAGTATGAACTTCATTCCATAGCCGGCGACTTGATTTATTCTTCTGCCAACGATGGCGTTAAGTCATTTGTTGTTGGCGAGGGTACCGTGGAATCGGGTCTTGAAGAAGCCGTGACCTACCTGCATGGTGGTGACGTGGCCAAAGTCATCATTCCTTTCCATCTGGCCTACGGCTTGCATGGTGACGACAATCGCATCCCAGAATACGCAACATTGGTATATACGATTAAAATAACTGATAATCAATAAACTATGAAGAAAAATTGTTTTTTGTTTTCGATGGCATGCCTTTCGGCTATGATGCTTCTGACGTCTTGTGACCAGAAGTTCCCTGGGTACAAGAAGACCGCCGATGGTTTGTACTACAAGTTCCACAACCAGAACCTTTCGGCTGAAAAGCCACAACTGACGGATTTCATGAAGGTGGACATGGCTTGCTATCTGAATGACACTTTGTATTATGACTTTCAAGCCAAGCAACAGGATGTGTTCACGCAGTTGTTGGAACCTGTCTTTCCTGGCGATTTGCAAGAGGCTTACGCCATGATGCATCTGGGAGATTCGGCTTCGTTCTACGTCAAGGCCGACTCGGTCGCGATGAAGTATTACGAGTTGGATCCCGCCGCCGTCGGTTTGAAGGCCGGCGACTATTTCCGCTATGAGGTGAAGCTCGTTGAGTTGCAGACCCAAGACGAGTTCAAGGCCAACATCGAGAAGATGAAAGCGTCGATGGAAGCCGCGTCCAAGAAGGCTTTGGAGGATTATGTGACCAATAATAATATTACTGTAACGCCCGAACCATCAGGTATATACATCATCCCTTTGGAGAAAGGTAAGGGCCGTTGCCCCGTGAAAGGCGAGCAGGTGGAAGTCGACTTTGCCTCCTATCTCCTCGACGGAAAGTCGGTGGGTAGCACGTTGGACAACCCTGAGAAGCTGAAGTTCGTCCTGGGCGAGGGTCTTACCATTAAAGGTTGGGAGGAGATTGTGCCCAAGATGCACCTCGGCGAGCGTGTGAGGGCCATCATTCCTTTTGACCAGGCGTACGGAGAGCATTCGGTGGGCTCTATTCCTTCTTATGCCAACTTGGTTTACGATATCAAACTGCTGAACATCACGACGGCGGAAGAACTGAAGAAACAAGCCGAAGCGGCCGATAAAGCCATGCGTGAGAATTCGGAGAGCGCATTCTACGATTATCTGAAAGACAACAACCTCACGGAGCATACGGCTTCCGGCTTGTATTACGTCAAGGAGTTGACCACTAGTGGCGCTCAACCCCAGGTCGGTCAAACCGCTCGTATTAAATTTTATGCAAACTACCTTGATGGGACTCCGTTAGGCGATTCCGACCAGTTGGGCGGCTTCTACGATGTGGCTTATGGAAAAGGTGGCGTGTTGAAAGGTCTGGAGGAGGGCATAGGCTTGATGCGTGTGGGCGAGCGGGCTCGTTTCTTGATCCCTTATACCTTGGCGTATGGCGTCAATGCCTACGGCAACATCCCGCCTTATTCCAATTTGATTTTCGATGTCGAACTCCTTGAGTTACTTGACGAAAAGAAATAAACAAACAATAAATCAATAAATTCACAAACAATGAAAAGAAGTATGCTTATGATGGCCGCCATGGCCATGCTGGTGGCAGGTTTGATGAGCGCCTGCACTGAGAACAACCCCTATCCGGGCTATCAAAACCAAAACGGATTGTATTATCAGTTCTTCACCCAAAATGATGGCGAGACGCCTCAGATTGGTGATCTGGTGGATGTCAACATCTGCTGCATGATCAACGATTCCACGCCTTTGATTCCCAACATGAAGAATATCATGCAAGTGATGGAATCGAGTTATGATGGCGACATCTTTGAGGGTTTGCGCATGATGCACAAAGGCGACTCCGCTTCGTTCATCGTCAACATCGACTCGACGTTCAAGTACCTTTATGGTCAGCCCACTCTCCCGGCCGAGTTCAACTCGACTGATGTGATGCGTTTTGAGATCAAGGTGAACGATTTCTTCCCTGAGAAAGTGTATGCCCAGAATTTCGCCAACGATGTCAAGAGCCGCAACGACCAGCGTGCTGCCCAAATGCAGAGCGACTATCCCGAGGAGACCGCCAAGGCCGCCAAGGAACTGGCTAACTATCTGGCTAAGAACAAGATCGTGGCTGAGCCTACCCCTTCGGGTCTCATCTATGTGGTGACCGAACCTGGTAACGGCGAGAAGCCCGAGGTGGGCAAACCCGTCACGATGCACTACACCGGCAAGCTGCTCAACGGCAAGGTCTTCGACTCGTCGGTTGAGCGCGAGCAGCCGTTCCAATTCGTTCTTGGTGTGGGTCAAGTCATCCCCGGCTGGGACGAGGGTGTGCAGATGATGTCGAAAGGCGAGAAGGGCGTGCTCTATATCCCTTATTACCTCGCTTATGGCGAAAGAGACATGGGTGAGATTCCTGCTTACTCGAACCTGATGTTTGAAGTCGAACTGATTGATTTCGAAACCTTCGAATAAGATGAAGCGTGTTTTAGGCTTTGTTGCAGCCGTTGCTCTCGTTGCGCTGCTTGCCTCATGTGGCGAGAAAAGTCCTTATCCGGGCTTCAAGCAGATGGAGAATGGCGCCTGCATGATGTTTTACAGCAGGGGCGACTCGGAGGTGACACCTCGTCTGGGCGACGAGGTGACCCTCCATATGACCCAGTATTTCAACGACTCGCTGCTGTTCACCACGGCTAACGACGGGCCTATGACCATTGTGCTGATGGAGCCCGACTTTGTGGGCGACGTGGTCGACGGTCTGCTGATGATGCATGTGGGCGACTCGGCGAGACTCAGGGTGCCCGCTGATTCGGTGCTCACCGTTATGCTGATGGTGGAGGAGGTTCCGGAGGAATATGCCGGCAAACCCATCTATTACGACCTGAAGCTTCTCAGCGTGAGACCAGCGGAAGAGCTTGAAGTCGAACGTAAAGCCCTGCTCGATAGCCTGAGAAGGGAAGAGGAGGCTTTCCTGTCGCCCTTGCGCGACGACAACAACACGTTGACGGAGTCGGGACTCATTATTATGGAGTCGAATGGCAAGGGCAAGAAGGCCCAGATGGGCGACTATGTCGTCTTCGACTTCACGATTTGCAGCGCCAAAGGCGACACCATCATGAACTCGTTTGGCGTCGAGCCTGTCGAGATGCAATATGGCGAGGAGTTCGTCTGCAGAGGTCTCACTGAGGCTATCGGGATGGTGCCGGTAGGCGGCACGTCGCGTTTTGTAGTGCCTTCAGCCTTGGCTTTTGACAGCGTTGGTTATGAGAATTATATCCAGCCCTATACGCCCATGGTCGTGACCCTGAAGATGAACGAGGTGATGGACAAGGCGACGTACGACAAGCGTCAAGCAGCCCTGGAAGCCAAGCGTAAGGCCGAAAGCGATCGCCTGCAGGCTTTGGAAGCCAAGACGATGTCTGACTACATCAACAAGAACAACGTCACAGTAGCGCCCACGGAATCGGGCCTCTACATCCTCGACCGCGAAGAGGGCGAGGGCGATGTGGCCCAGTGGGGCGATGAGGTGGCGGTGCATTATGTCCTTCGCAATCTTAAGGGCGAGCAGATTGAGTCGAGTTACGACTACGGCCGTCCTATGGTGTTCACCATTGGTGGCGGCGAGATGATCTTCGCCATCGACGAAGCCTTGATGACCATGGCGCCTGGCGCGAAGGCTACGCTGCTCACACCGTCGAAGCTGGCTTTCGGCGAGGTTAACCTGGGCGAAGCCTTGCCGCCTTATTCACCGTTGCTCATTGATTTGGAGCTGGTCGAAATCAAATAAGGTTTAGGAAACAATACTGACGAAAAATGCCGCTTTCGGGCGGCATTTTTTATTTCTCTTCAACGAATTCCTCCTTGTCCGCATAGAAGACATCTATGGCCGCTATCAAGGCGGCGAGGCTCCATACAGGGATGGCCAACTTATCGGTGTCTAAGAAGTTGTTGAGGAAGCCGTGAACAAAATAGCTGATGAAGGCGAGGGTGGCGCCCAACACCAAGATTTTGGCCGTTTTGTTCTTGCACCGACGGTATGTTTTAAGTCCACAATACACCGTCACAACGACGAGCACGATGACAAGGAGGGAGCCTACGACGCCCTGTTCGGCCAAGGGGCCGAAATACTCGGAGTGGGCGTTGCCGCCGTCGCCGGCGTTGGTGCTGATGATGGTTTTCTCCTTCGACATCTGGTAGGGGGCATACACGAACTGGTAGGTGCCAGGGCCCCAACCGAACACGGGTCGTTCGCTGAACAGACGGAAAGCCGACTGCCAACGGTTGATACGCTCGAGGTTGGAGGCGTCGGTCGAGATGTTGGTGATGGACTGTATGTTCTCCACCAGGTCGCCCGAGGCGTCTTGGTTGTTCTTCTCCAAAGCGTCGATGATTTGGTTTTGGAAAGCGAAGAACAGACCCACCAAAAGCACTATGGCGGCGGCAATCCAGCGGAACTTGATGCGCAGCAGGACGCAAATCAACACCACCAAGGCGGCAATAACGCTCAGCCATGCCGCGCGGCAGTTGGACAGTGTCAGGGCGACGCCCAGCAGCACCACGACGCCTATGATGATGAGCCTCCGCGAGGTCTTCAAACCCGGCAGGAAGACATAGGTCAAGGCGAGGATGAGATAGATGGCCAAGGCCGCTCCATAAGCCGTGTGATCGTTGTAGAACGGCGTCATCACCCAGTGAGCCGAGTCTCCGTCGAAGCCGAACTGGGCGTGGTGGATGATGGTGTAGACGCACACGATGCACAAGGCAGCGATATAGAGCCAAATGAACCAGTGGATGTTCTTCGGGTTTTTGAACAGAATGGTGCAAAGGAAGAATGCCGGCACCACGAACCACAGCCTCGAAAGGATAAACTTCAATGACACTACGGGCATCTCGCTCGTGATGGTGGTGACCGCCATCCAGGCGAACATGCAGTAGATGACAATGGCGATGGGGTGATGCGAGACCCGCCGGTCATATTTGCCGTCGTAGAGCATTTTGGCCACAAACAAAATCAAGATGCCCATCAGTAGCGGCTCAGCGGGTAGCGAGATGGCCAGCCCTGCCTCAAGCGCCTTTAGATTGACTGACAAGGGTACAGCGAATGCCGTGAGCAGCAGCACCTTGTCCAAAGAGAAGATATAAAGCAGCAAAACGCCCAGCACGACGGGGAGGGCAAAGAAGAGGTAGGTGTTCTTCTTCACCACAAAAAACAGCCCCACGGCCACGAAAAGCGCCGCGATGACATAGAGCCAGGCTATCTTTGCTTTCTTCTCCACGACTTATTTGTTTTCGGCGACGAAACGTTTGCGATTCTCAATGACGAAGACGACCACGATGGAGAGCAGCAAGGCGCCCAGGGCGCTCAGCGCGACCACCACCCAACGCACGGGGAAGGCCTTCTTGTCAGCCGGGAAGGGCTCGGTGACGATGTTGGAGTAGGTGAGGTTGGAATTGAAGAAGCGCAGGTTCTGCTCATAGTCGCGCTTGATGAGCGAGTAGGTGTTGGCCTCGGCGATGATCTTGGTCTCCAAGTCGACGGCATCGGCGCCGTATTGCTCGAGGTTCTGCTTGAGTTCGCTGGCCTTGGCGGAACCGTTGAGGAAGCCACGTGTCACCTCGCGCAGTTGGCCCGAATAGTTGAGCACGCCGTAGTTGGTGGCGAGGTCGGTGAGGTTTTGCTTCAGCGAGTCGATGTCCTGTTGCTTCAGCTTCAGTTGCATGTCATACATGGCTACCACTTCGCCCACCTTTTGCTTGTGCAGGTCGTGCACCTTTTGGTCGTAGAAGTTCAAGATGTCCTTGGCGATGTTGCAGGCCACGAAGGGGTCTTTGTCCATCACAGTGACGGAGACGGCCTCGTAAGGGGTTTTGCCAATCTTGATCTTGCTGCGGTACTCGTTGATCATATATGTGCGGCCAAACTTGTAGTTCTTGTCGATCTTGTAGTCGGTCCAGAGGTCGTATTTCTCGATGACCGAGTCCATGATGGAGGTAGAGTTGATGATTTCAAGCATCTGCTCGGTCTCGCTTTCATCGGAGTAGGGGCTGATGTTGGCGGGATAAGCCACGGCCACCGACTTGTAGAGCGGCGTGATGAACATGGAGCTTGAGAAAATGGCACCGCAGATGGCTGCCACTGCAGTGATGATGATGATGTGCCACTTCCATTTCAGGATGACTTGCACCAAAGAAAGGTTGTTAAAATTGTTATCCATTGTTGTTTGTGTTGTTTTCGGAGTAAGGTTGACGGGTTGTGAGAAAGGTGTCACACTATCGGTTTTCTTGGTCCTGGGTGGTTTGTGTGACCGAGCTTTTCTCGGCCTCTCGACGAAAAAAGCCTTTCGATCGGTCGTAGAAGACGATGCAGAAAATGAGCAACAGGAAGGTGCTCAGGAGGGTGATGATCACGATGAGCCACCGCACTGGGTAACTCTTGCGCTCGGCTTGGAAGGCTGAGGTGACCACGAACTTATGCGGGATGAATTCCGTGGCGTCGACCTTGGCTTCCTCGTATTTCGACTTGACGAGGGAGAGCTGTAGGCGGTCGTTGTCCAAGCGCTCGTTGATGGCATAGGACGCGCCGCCGTATTCGGCCAGGATGTCCATCTGCTCTTGTATGTTTTTGACGCCTTGCGTGTTGCCCTTGCCCAATTCAACAGCCAACTGCTGGCTCAGCATCTCCACCTGCGACTCATAGTCGAACACGCCAAGTTTGCGCAGCGTGTTGAGCGAGTCTTCCAACATATTCATCTCGGCAACGAGGGTGTTGTATTCTTGCTCGACGATGCGGTAAGCCTCGATGGCCACTTCCTTCTGCAGCTGGTTCATGGTGCTGTCGAAGATCTCGGCAATCTCGTTGGCGATGCGGGCGGAGAGCTCGGCGTCAGAGTCGAGGACGGTGATTTTCACAGCGTTGTATTCAGTGCGGCGGAACTTGATGCGAGCGTCGTAGAGCTTATTGAGCTTGGTGATGGGGTATTTGCTGTTTCCGACATTGTAGTGTTCCATCAAGTTGAAACGGCTGATCACCCTGTCACGCACGCGGTTGGAGTTCAATACTTGCAGCATCTGCTCGGTCTGCTCGTCCTCGCCGAAGTTCATGATGTCCTTTTCCGACTGGTAGGTCGTGCTGATCAAAACCTTGGAGATGGAGTTGCTGGAGGTGGGGTAGATGACGGTCGTGGATTTATAAAGGGGTGTGATGAAGAAAGGCGCGCTGAAGAGGATTGCGCAAAGGGCCGCCACCGCCAGAATAATAAGGATGGGTTTCCTGTATTCCACCAAAAGCTTGCATAAGTATTTGGAACTGTAGGTGTTACGTTGTTGCTCTTCCATAATTATGTGTGAAATAAGTCGTCAAAAATAGGGAATTCCCTTGAATTGACAATGAAAAATGTCAATTTAGGCCTTTTTTTCCTTGGGCAGGACGAGACTGACAATCTCTTTAAGACGGAGCAGACGGGTGAAGAAAATGGCGCCGCAGTTGATGGCGAAGGCGATGACGAAACCTATCATCCAGTTGATATTCAACTGTTTGACGAGGAAGGTGACAACGGCGATGGTGACCATGAACAGGATGACATGGAACCAATAGCGTCCACCCATCTCAAACTTGAGGATGCGCTTGGCAAGGAGGTATTGCAGGAAAGCCGTGACGGCTTGCACGCAAAGGCTGGTACATGCGGCGCCAACGGCGTAAAAACGCGGGATGACGATGAGGTTGAGCAGGATATTGATGATTACGCCGGCCCCGGCCACTAGGTTGAGCTGCTTAAGGCTGCCGTTGGCGGTGAGCAGTGTGCCGAAGATGTAGGTCGTCGACAGGCAGAAGAAACTGCCCATAAGGATGGGGAAGATGTTGGCATATTGCCCGATGCGCACATAGTCGGCGGCTACGGCGTCAGAGGGGAGATACATCAGCTGCATGATTTCTTGGCGGTAGAAGACGCACATGATCATGACGATGCCCGCCATGGCCACGATGACGTTGAACGAGGTCTTGACCAAGTTGTTCAGTTCCAGCTTGTTCTTCAGTGTGGCGGCAAACATGGGCAGCAACATGATGGCGAAAAGGTTGGAGATGTTGTTGCCTGCATCGAAGAGACGGTAGGCGCGGCTGTAGTAACCTGCTTGCACACCCTTGTCGTCCAACAGGCGTTCAAGCAACACAGGCTCCACACGGCTGTAAACGCTCATCAGCAGGACAAGTAAGGCAAAAGGCAGGCTTTGACGTAATATCTCCTTGAAAAACTGGAAATTGAGTTGGAAACTGAGGCCTTTGGCATGGCGCAAAACAATGGCCAGGGCAAGGAGAAGAGTGACGACATAGGCCACGGTTTGGGCTTGCAGATACCAGATGGCATTGAATCTTTCCATGGGAAACCAGCCACTCCACAACACGAAACACATGATGATGATGGCTAGTACGCGGTCAAAGACGGAAATGATGCTGTCCTGTTTGAACAATAGCAGCCCTTGAATGTTCGACCTGAGGAAAAGGATGAACGAGAGCAGCACTTGGTTGAGGCCGCACCAGCACAACAGCTTGAGTTTCAGACCTTCGTTGTAGCCGCAGCAATAGCCCACCACGAATAGGACGACGGCATAGAGCAATCCTAGCAGGAGTTTGATTTCGGTGAGGCCGCCGAAATGCTTCGAGAGGTTTTTCGGGTCCTGCGCGATGTTGCGGCTGTTGAAGTTGGTAATGCCGAGGTCGAGCAGGATGTAGAAGAGATAGGAGAAGTTGAAGAGGGCCTGATAGGTGCCGTAGGAGGCGTCGCCGAGGAAGTTTTGCACCTCGCGGTCGATGCCGAGAATCCAGAAAGGCTTCACCAACAAGTTGAGAAACAACAGGAAGATGATATTTTTGATGAAGCGATTCTGCATGGGCTTTTTTGCATTCGTGGCGCAAAAGTAGGAAAAAAACGTTTTACAAAGGCTTTTCGTATTGCGATATTGGAAAATATACGTATCTTTACACCCCGAATATAGATTTGAATTCATGAACAAGGAACAGGAAGATATCGAAGTGTTGGAGGAGGAACAGGTTGAAAACGAGAAGAGTCTGCTGCTCATCAACGACGATGTGAATACTTTTGAATATGTCATAGACACCTTGATGAAGGTGTGCCACCATACCCGCGAACAGGCCGAGACCTGCGCTTGGATTACCCACTATAAGGGCAAATGCGCCGTCATGCACGGCACCTTTGAGGAGCTGAAGCCGTATTACGACATTTTGCTTGGGCATCAACTGACGGTGAAAATCACAGACTAATGTCGGGCTACACTTCATTGGAAATATTGGCCATTCAACAGGCCTACGCGTCGATGTTGGACGATATCAGTCCCTTCGTCAACGCGCCTGAGCATCTGGCATTGATCGACAAAGCCTATCGCTATTGCTTGGAGAGATACGACGGCCGCTACCTCGTGTCGGGCAAGGCCTATATGCTGCACCTCATCGAGATGTGCCGCATCGCCGTGCTTGAGGTGGGCTTGGGCTACGTCTCTGTGGTGGCGTCGTTCCTCCATGGCATCGACTATAAGGAAAACGTGAGCATCAAGGACCTGGAGAAGGCGTTCGGCAAGACCGTCTCCATCGTCCTCGAGGACTTCAGTGAAATCTCCAAGCTGGACACCGAGAAGGTGGCCTACAACTCTGACAACTTCCAGGTAATGTTCCTTTCGCTTATCGACGATATGCGCGCCGTGTTGCTGAAAATCGTGCACCGTGTGTACGACGTCCGCAACCAGAATGACGTGGATAGCGTGCGATTGGCGCATTATTTCCACGAGATAAAATACATTTACATCCCCATCCTTCACCGTCTTGGTCTCTATAAGCTGAAGGCGGAGATGGAGGAGAAGTTGATGCTGTATGAGAACCCGGAGATGTTTCACGAGATCGACGCCAAAATCAAGGCCACGCAGGAGGCGCGCAGGCGGACGGCGGAGAAGTTCATCGCCATCATCTCCGAAAGCATCGACAACGAGCTGGAACGCACCAAGAAAAACAACAAATACAAGTTTGCCTATTCCATCAAGTGGAGGCTTAAGTCGATACCTTCGATTTATGCCAAGATGAAAGCGCAGAACGTACCGTTCGAGGAAGTGTACGACTTGATGGCGGCGCGCGTCATCATCCATTGCCCTCTGAAGGACGAACAGGAATGTTGCTGGAGCGTGTATTCCGCCATTACCAACATCTATGAGCCCATGCCGGAGCGTCTCCGCGACTGGATCACCAAGCCGAAAGCCTCGGGCTATGAGTCGCTGCACACCACGGTGAAGTATGACGACAAGCTTTGGTTTGAGGTGCAGATACGCACCGCGCGCATGGACGAGATCGCCGAGACGGGACAGGCGGCGCACTATCTCTATAAAGGCGAGAAACAGTCGTCGGAGGGCTGGCTCATGCACGTTCGCGAGGTGCTCGAGAACCCCGGCCAGGTGTCGTTTGAGACCTCCTATAGAAAGACCCATAAATCCGATAAGATTTTCATCTTCACGCCCGAAGGCGACCTGAAACAACTGCCCGTAGGCTCCACGGTGCTTGACTTCGCTTACGAGATCCACACTCGAGTGGGCGAGACCTGCAGCGGAGCCCGCGTCAACGGACGCATGGTGCCCATCCGTCATGCGCTGACCAATGGCGACAAGGTGGAGATTATCACCAGCAAGAAGCAATCGCCCAACGCCGACTGGCTCAATGCCGTGATTACTGACAAGGCCAAGAACAAGATTCGCCGTTATCTCCTGGAGCAAGAGCTTAAAGAGTCGGAGATGGGCAAAGGCATGCTGCAGCGCAGGCTGAAAAACTGGAAGCTGCCGTTCTCAGAGACCGTCATCGACATGCTTGTCAAGGAATTCAAATTGGAGAACGCTTTGCAGCTCTACCATCAAATCTCGACGGAGAAAATCGACATTGCCGATGTGAAGCGCTTCTTAGTGGCCAAGTTCGGTGAGAGCGCGGAGAAGTCGGAGAAGCCGGTGCCCGAGGTGATCGAGGCCTCAAAGAAGAATCAAGGTGCGGAAGCGGAGGAGTCGCTCTCCATAGGCGAGGATATTGACAACGTGACCTACAAACTGGCCAAATGCTGTAATCCCATCCCTGGCGATCGCGTGTTCGGCTTCGTCACCACCGACGGCACCATCAGCATACACCGCACCAACTGCCCCAACGCCAAAGGCATGATGCAACGCTATGGCTACCGCATCATCAACGTGAAGTGGAATGGCATCGAGGAAGAGGGCTCGCAGGCCACCATCCGCATTTACGGCCGCGACGTGATGGGTCTGCTCGGTAAGATCACCAAAGTCGTCTCTGAGGACTTGGAGGTGAACATGAAAAACATCGTCTTCAACTCTGACAAGGAGGGCTTCTTTGAAGGCAAGATCGTGCTGCAGATCTCCGATGTGGAGTCCTTGGAACTGCTGATGGCGAGGATCAAAGCCATCGAAGGCATTATGGAAGTGGTTAGAATTGATTGATAATAAAACAACGAATTATACTAATGAAGAAACTCGCATTTATCGCAATAATGGTACTTGCCTCGGGCATGATGATGGCGCAGACGCGTCCCGAACTCAAGGGCGTGTATGGCATCGACCATAACAAGAAGATTGTCGTGGTTACTGAAAAACCGCTAGATGGGGTGAAACCTTTCAAGGAAACCGTTCCGATCAGGGGAGAGGAATACACCTGTTATCGCAGCGAGATGCCGCTCATCACCATCACCACCGACGGGCCCATCGTCAATTCGCCTGCGGTGCATGGCCTCATCAGCGTGGCTGATGCCGACGGCAATGTCATCGAGATGCACGCGGGCTTCAAGATCCGCGGCACTTCGTCCCAACAATATGACAAGAAGTCTTATCGTGTAGAGCTATGGGCCGATGAGACGGGCGCGTTGATGGCCGACACCACCTTCCTCGGGCTGCGCAGCGACGACGACTGGAACCTGGAGGCCATGTGGGCGCAGCCGCTTCGCCTGCGCGACAAAGTGGCCAACGAGCTGTGGATGGAGATGTACCAGCTGCCTTATGCCGAAAGCGAGCCCGACGCCTTGCCGGGCATCCGCATGGTTTATGCCGACTTGTTCATCAACGAGGAGTATATGGGCGTCTATGCACTTACGGAGCGTATGGACCGCAAACAACTCGGCCTCCGCAAATACAACGGCGAGATAAGGGGCGTGCTCTACAAAGGCAATGGCCCCGGCGCTCCTACCTTCGACACGTTGCCTGACTACGACAACACGATGGACACCTGGGACAACTACGAATGGGTCTATCCCAACGAGAGCGACACCGCCATCAACTGGAACCATCTCTACAGCTTCACCAACTTCGTGATAAACGCCTCCGACAATGTGTTCAATTCCCAATACGCCGCCCAGTTTGATAAAGACAATGCCATTGATTACTATCTGTTTATCAACAGTTTGATGGCTATGGACAACATGGGCAGGAATCTTTTCTTGGCCCGTTACAAAAAGTCGAGCACCTATATATACCTGCCGTGGGACTTGGATGCCATCTGGGGCTTGAACACTAACGGAAACCAGACCCATGTCACAGGTGGCTTGAAGAGCAACGGATTCTTTGACCGTTTGATGAACGACTGCACCGACAATGGTTTTGTGGCTTCGGCACAGACACGCTACAACGCCTTGCGTGAGAATATCCTGACCACTGAACATATCATGGAGCTGGTCCAAAGACAATACGACGAACTGGTGGAGAGTGGCGCCTACGAGCGTGAGCACGAAGCCTGGCCTCAGTTCACTGTCGACGAGAGTCAATTGGATTACCTGAGCAAATGGCTGGATGACCGTTTCAATTATTTGGACAACGAAATCAACGCTGGTTGTGGCACATGGGGCATTGAGGCCCCTGAGCCTGTCGAAGGGCCGACTCAAAGTGTTGAGATCTTCCCCAATCCAGCCAAAGATAGAATCAACGTTCGCTTTGCCGAGGCAGGGGAGGCCATCGTCAATATGTATGACATGACGGGGCGACTCGTTTATTCCCATGCCTCAAAAACCCAAGTCTTTGTCATTTCCACACAGGGATTGAGCCAAGGGGTATATACCTTGGTGGTCAATGTGGATGGCAAGCAGCAGGTGGACAGGGTAGTGGTGGAGTGAGCCCTTATAGCTTCCAGATAGCTTCTACTTTCAAATCGGTCTTGTGGTTGCCTTCGATGAGGGTCAACCCGCTGCCGATTTCGTCACGGTCGCTGTAGATAGTACGCCCGATGCGGGCGTAGAGCGTCAGCGCGTTGAATAACTTGACCTTTCCTAACAAATATATCCTCATGCCTTTGCCGTAAAGGGCGGGCACGCTGAAGCTATAGAGCACGTCGTTCTCATAGGCATAGATGCGGGCGTTGTAGTCCTTGGCGTCGAAGAGGGCGTAGCGGAAGGTGAGGCTGTAAGGCTTCTCCTCAGGCTTGTAGGCGATGTCCTGGCAGAGGTAATAGCCGTGCTCGTTCGTGCCGTCCTCGTTGTGGTAGTGGGCGTATTCGGCCTTGTTGCCGGCAGTGAAATCCCGACCAATCTTGTAGCTGATGTTGAACCGCACAGAGTTCTTGGTGTAGAAGATGGGGTAGTGGCTGAACACCTGCCCGTCAGTGGAGTTTTTCATCTTGGTCTTGGAGCGCAGCTGCAGGTAGGCGTTGGTGTTGCGATTGAAACTGTGGCTGACGCGCAGATAGTAGTCATGGCCGCGACTCGGTGCGTTGACTTGTGAGGTCAGCCAGGTGAACTGGAACTGGTCGACGTAGGCGAGGAGGTTCCAATAAGGTGCGGGAGCGGCCTCCACACCGAGGTAGACGCCCCGTTGCCCTTGGTTGCGGCTGCCTTCGCCGAAGGCGTTGGAATAGAGGTTTTGGTAGGCTTTGCCATAGTCACGGTACATTACCGTGAAATTGAGGTATCCCGCTGGCTTGACGGTCACGCCAGCCAAGCCAGCAAGAGCTATCGGTCCCTGAGCCTTTAGAAGGGCCGTGCTGTCTGGGTTATAACTCATCGCCACCTCGCCAAAAACCGCGTATTTGCCTTTGACGTATTTGAAGTCCACGCCTTGGTCGGTGAGCTGGCTGCCTTGGAAGTAGAACTGGTTGTAGTGGCTGGGTCTGAGTTCGAGCGGTACGTTGAGCCAAGTGTGGTGGGCGGTGTAGCCGATCTCGAAATGGGCGACAGCGTAGGCCAGATGGCCGCCCACAATCTGTTGCCGTATGGCGTGGCGGTCCTGCAGCTCTCCGATGGTGCGGTGGTAGCCTGTTTCTTGCAGGCTGCTGACAAATTCCGCTTCGTTGTCCAAGGTGTCGGTAATGCTGATGTTAGCGTCAACCAATCTGTTGGAGTAGAACACCGTGCCGGTGAAGGGGCCTTTGCCTAGGGTGACCGCCGCACCGCGCATGAAAGCGTACTCGCTGGCCGAGGCTTTGGGCGTGAGGCCGCGTCCTTGTTTCATCACGCTGCTGCCTGCGCCCGCTTTGCCGAAGCTCATGCCCGACCACAGCGTAAGCCCTTGTCCGAAGGCGATCTGATAGTCGCCGAGGGCGGCGGCTTTCACGATGCCCAAGTCCTTGGCATAGAGGTGGAATCCGACGAAGTCGAAGCCACGTTGGTAGTTTTTGCCAAGCAAAGCCTGTATGGTGTCGCTCACCTGGTCGGTGAAGAACATCTCACCCGCGTCTTTCTCCACGGTGATGCCCGCGCGGATCTTGTTCCTGTAGTTATAGGTGTATCTGAACTGGAGCTTTTGCGGGCTGCCGAGATAGCGTGAGTTGGGCTTGGCCAACAGGGCCGAGTCGCTGATGGGAGCGTAACCTTGTTGCTGCTCAAGGACTTGTTCGTAACGCCCTAAGAGTTGGTGTTTGCCGTAGCGAGCCATCTTACTGAGCGTGACTTTGTCCTTGCTTTGATCTTTTTCGATACGGACCACGGGCCGAATGATGGCTAGGGTCTGCTCGTCGAAGCCTTCTACCATCTCCAACTCGTCGAGGAACATGAAATCGCCGTAATACCTGCGGTATTTCTGCAACTCCTCGTATTGGAACACGCTGAGCAGATGCAACTCCACCAGCCGCGACACCTCGTCGCTGTTGACGTTGACGGGGTTGTCGCTCAAGAAGATATAGTTGTCCAGGAGGTCTTCATAGTCCAAGTCGTCGTCACTGTCCTCGGCCAAACGCTCCACCTGTTCGATGAGCAGCTGGTTCAAGGCCTCGGCGCTGAGCGTGTCGATGGCGATTTGCGCCTTCGCAAACGTGACCGCAAACAGGGATAATATGACAAGAGCCAGCCGTTTCATGTCATTTTCCGAAGCTGAAAATGGTGCCGATTTGTACGGAGGCGCCCAGTTCGTTGTGGAGTTGCGCCGCCACGTTGACTTGCGCGAAACTGATGGTGTAGCCCAATCCGAAGCTCAGGATGCCCGGGTTGGACTGGGCACCGGCGCGGATGTAAAGGTTTTTCACAGCCTCGTATTCCAAGCCGCCGCGCAGGCTGAAGCCGTCGCGCTCGGTGTTCTTCTCTATCTCGCACTGTCCCGCGAAGTCCTTGGTAAACTGATAGGCCAACCCGAAACGCATGATGATGGGCAGTTTCTCGTGGTTGAGCGTCTGCTCGAAGCTGAAGTTGACGGGGTTGAAGATATAGGTGCCGAGCGTCAGTTTGTCGGTGACATGCGATTGTATGCCCAGTTCAAAGGTGACGGCGCTGAAACTGCCGTAGTCGTTGCCGACTTTGAGTAGGAGGTAGTCGAGTTGTAGTCCGATTTGCAGATAGCGGCCGAAGTCCTTGGCGTAGGCTAATCCGAACTTGTTCTCGTTGTATTTCGAAGAGCCGAATTGATTGAAACTCAACCCTACCGTGCCGAACTTGGTGGGGAGAGCGAAGGCGCCGCATTTGTAAGCCGTCTCGGGCAGCATCCAGCGGTTCTCGTAGTAGAGGCCGAGGCTGATTTTGTCCAAATTGGCCATTCCAGCGGGGTTGTTTTGCATGGCCCACAGCCCTTGCGAGGCTACCGACGAGCCTCCCATCGCCGCCGCGCGTCCACCTATCGGATGGATGATGTCGTAAGCGAAAAGTGTTGAGGTTGAAAGGATTATGGTGATGAGTAGTAGCAGTCTCTTCATGCCGGAAAGTTTAGTGATGCAAATGTAGGGTTGATTTTTTAAAAAACAAAGCGTTTGGTTGAAAAACTACGGCGTTGGTGGCGCGACTTCTTCTTTTTTTATATTTTCGCAGTCTAAAACGTATTGTGATGTTTTATGTGTTGATGATAGTTGGCATTTTGGCGGTGCTGTTCGGTTTGGTGGGTGCCATCGTCCCAGGCATTGCTGGTCCACCCTTCAGCTATGCGGGCCTCCTCCTGATATCGTTCATGGAAGGGGTGAAGCATTCGGTGTGGTTCTTGGTGGTCATGGGCGTGATTGGCGCCATCGCTTTCGTGCTCGACTATGTGGTGCCCATCTGGGGGACTAAGAAGTTCGGCGGCACGAAGCAGGGTATGTGGGGCAGCACGATAGGCCTTCTTGTCGGCTTGATACTCACGACATTCTTCAATTTTGCTTTCATGGCCATCTTGGCGGGGCCGTTCTTCGGCGCCTATATCGGCGAGCGGATTGCCAAGACTCCCAACAAGGCGGCTTGGAAGGCCGCTGCCGGGTCGTTGGTCGGCTTCGTGATCGGCACTTCCATCAAGTTGGCCTATGCCTTTGCCTGCATAGTCTTTGTCGTCAGGGACTTGATACTATTGATATAATGACAATTAGAACATACAAAACAACATATTATGGATACACAAAAGAAAACCCATCGGAATCCTTTCAAGATTGATAAAGAGAAACAGAGGAACTTCGAAATCATTCTGCAAGAAATGAGCACTGACGAGTTGGCTCAATATGTGCCCAGTTTGGGCAAGCCTTTCTCGACATGCCCTAGAAGGTTGTATAACAGCAAGATATTGTATGCCGGTTATGACTACCACGACGAGAAGACCTTTGAGACTTGCTACGACACGAAGGTCTATCGCCATTATATCGCCCAAGGAAAATACGACCACACGCTTGCCGAGACTCTGGCTCGTGCACTTCACGACCATTTCATCACCCATGCGCTCAACGTGATGTTGGAGCAATTCAATGAGAAGGACGTTGTCGGCGTGATGGGAGGCCATGCCAAGCGGCGCGACGACCCGGGCTATCGTCAAATTGTCTTCTTGAGCAAAAAGCTCACCGAGATGGGGCGTCTGATGGTGACGGGCGGCGGTCCCGGCGCCATGGAAGCCACGCACCTCGGCGCCTGGATGGCGGGTAGGAGCGAGGCCGAGACCAACGAGGCCGTCGACATGCTGATGGCGTCGCCTACCTTCAAGGACGAGGGATGGCTGCGCCGTTCGTTTGAGGTGATGGAGCGTTTCCCGTTGCAATCGGAATACCGCAGTCTGGCCATCCCGACATGGTATTACGGCCATGAGCCCACGGCGCCTTTCGCCACCGACATCGCCAAGTATTTCGACAACAGTGTGCGTGAGGACGGCATCGTCACTATCGCCAAGGGCGGCATCATCTATACGCCAGGCAGCGCGGGCACTATGCAGGAGATCTTCCAGGACGCTGGTCAGAACCATTATGAGAGCGTGGGCTTCGCCAGCCCGATGATTTTCATGGGCAAAGACTACTACACCAACTACATGCCTGCCTATACGCTGCTGAAAGACCTCAGCGACCGTGGCATCTTCAAGAACATGCTGCTCACCATCAGTGACGACAACGATGAGATTGTCGAGGCGATTGTGAAGTTTAGGGAAGGGAAATAAGTGTTGTTTGGACGCCTTATTGTAAGTCGAAGGTGGTCTTTATTACCAGATAGTCATAATGTTGCATCTTGAAGGTTAGGTCATCATAACTCTTGATGCAGGCATGGGTCTTCTTTACCTCGTCGGTGTGTTCGCCGGGAGTGTAACCAAGGGCGACATGCGAAGCCTCCCAACGGAGGTGCTCGTGAACGGCAAGATATTTTAGGACACGTTCCACATGCGCGTCGTCGCCGATGTAATGTCTTTGTTCCTCAGAGTTGTCGGGTGGGATGCATTGGGCGATTTCGTGAAGATGGTCTTTTATCTCAGGACCGATAAGCGCTAATTTGGTTGAGATGTGGAAACAGTTGGCAAAGTCTTGCGTGCGTTGTCTGACGCGTTTGGCATGTAATGCATAGTCGCTAGTAGACTTGATCTCTTCCTCTCGGGCATCCCAGAGTTTCATGGGGTCTCCAGTTTCACCCGAAGCGCGCTTGTAACCGGCAAAGTATTTCTTCGCGCGGGACGTTAAGCTCTCGTTGGTTATGTTGTCGTAGGTCCACACGTCGAGTTTGTTGCAGAAGGTGCGAATGCAGTCGCTGTATTGGCTTATAGTGTTGTAATGTCGCAGGGTCACTTTGTCGAGGTGGCTTGGATGCTCCTGTGCGATCAGGACAAGGAAGTTTTTTGAAAGGTCCTTGCCCTTTCGGTAGGCAAATTCCACCAGGTCGACGGCCGTCTTCAGGTTGAGGCGGTCGTCGCCCATGCATACAACGATGTAGTTCAGGTCGTGGATACGTTTCGACATGTCGTCCCAGAAAGCGTTGGAGCCAATCTCGCATTGATTGAAAGTGATGCCGGCTTTTTCGTTCAGGCCTGGGAAACTTTTCTTGTAGTCGGGTTCGATGTTTTCCATTTGACGGTCGACGACCACACACGAAAACGGACTCTTGTTGAAGTCTTTATCGATGAAAGCGCCGTGTTCGTAGAGTAAGCCCAATACCTTACGTCCTATCTCGCCAAATCCGAGGATCATGGCGTTGAAAGCCGAGCTCACCCATCCTTCTTGGAGTCCATCCTCGTTAAGGCCCTTGTCCACATAGTTGACAGGAAGCAATTCGGGGTGGTTCTTGATGTTACGGACAGCCAGATATGAGGAATCGACCAAGTGAATGTTCATCGATGGCGTGTTTGCCATCGCGTCTTCATACATGCGGTTGACTCCTTCACGGCAGGCGCGGCAGAAAATCTCGGCTGCGCAGCCGTCATTATAGAGAATCTCGGCACAATGGAGGTTCAAACTTTCGTCGTCATCGAGTAGGTAGACCTTGCATGTAGGGGTTCTCAGGAATGGTTCGATGTCTTTCAGATTCATCTGCTGGCAGATATTTTTCCCGCTAACCTCGTTGAGGGGGACTCGTGAGTAGACTACGGCGTCGAAGGGACCGAGTTTCACCTCGTCGCGTTTGTTGAAAAGCCGTTGGATTTTTTCCCAGAGAGACAAGTCCATGTAACTCTCTTCAGGGTCGGGGTGGCCGATGAATAGGCATGGCTGGTCGCTATGTTGGTTTTTTATGTCTTCAGCCAGTGCTGTGGACAGTTCTTTTCCCATGATGAAAAGGTGGGCGTTCTGGATTTTCCCTTTGTGGGTTGATAGCCATGAGCGTCCAGCCTTTCTTCTGTTAATGGCCTTGATGATAAAAGCGATAGAGGTGATGGCGGCCAGAACGAAAGTGATGATGAAAATGTAGACCAGAAAAGGGCTCCCTGTTCGGTCATTATCGATTCCGAAAAGGAACTGTTGGTAACCGTTGTCAAAGAAGTGGGTCTGGAAGACGAATAGTTCAAGGGAGTGGAAAACCGAGAGGCCGAAAAGGGAGAACCAACTTTGTTCACTTTGTCCGATATGGGAAATCACATACATATCGGCAGTCGTGTTGAGCGCGATAATGAAGAGCGCGCAAATCAACAACGTCCTTGAGAACCTTTTTTCGTCCTTGCTGTTTTTTGCAAGGATAAAATAATATGCCACACCGATGGCAATACCGATGATGAAAGCAGTAACTTGGGAGGCGAAAGAAGTCATGGTATGTCTTTGTTATGGTTCTTTTTTGATGCTCCACCCCAGCTTCACGATAAGTTTCAGTGTCTCCATGGCTGTATGGCGGTCATAGTCTTTCTCGCTCTCGGGCAGTTCGTCATAGTTGACGAGGCATGGGTGTTGCTTGAGGGCGTCGTTACGTTCGGGTCCGAAGGTCCAACCGTCGTTAAGGCGGCCGAGGGCCCAGTTCTCATGAACGTTGTGCGCGAGTTGCTCGACGAGTTGCATTAGCTCGTCCGATAGCTCAACGTCGTCAGCGTTGATGGGATGTGGAATGTAGGGTTCTTCTCCTTCCATTGTTTTGCCTGGTTTTACTCCAGCAACCTTCTCATAGCCCGCACCATCTGTGTTTCCATCATGGTGCATTTCTCATCGGCTTCGATGATGGCGCAGAGGTCGGCGAGGATCTCGATGCGGTCGCCTTCGGTGGTGACATAGAGAGGCTTGTTCTCGCGGATGGTGTTGAGTACTTCGGCGTCGCTCATCTTGTCGAAGAGGTTCTCCATCTTCTCCACGGTTTCGAAGCCGCACTTCTCGAGCATCACTTTTACTTCTTCCGATTGGATGTTGCCATCGATGTTGGCGGCATAAAGCATCACCAAGGTCTTGAATTCTTCTTTGTTGAGTGTCATGGTATTGTGTGTTTTGTTGTTTTTCAATTAGTTATGCATAGGCTTCAGAAGGTCGTTTACCGTCTTCACGGGGTTGAAGGTCTCGATGGGCACTTCGACGAAGATGGTGATCCAGTCGGCCATGGCGCCGTTCCAGAGGCCAGGCAGTTCGAGGGCTTTCAGCTCGCGGCCGTCCTTCGACTTGTTGGAGACGAAGCCTGTGTTGGCGTCTACATAGTCGGTCAGGTTGAAGGCCTCGCCTTGGTAGTTCCAGCAGCCGCACACCAGATCGACGGGGTTGAAGTGCGTCGAGCCTTGGAAGATGGCCTCCTGTTGCGCGTCGCCGTGGTTGATCTGCGACGACTCGATGATCTGCAGCGACACCTCGTCGTCGTCGTTTTTCACCCAGAAGGGACCACCGCCAGGCTCGCCTTCGTTTTTCACCATGCCGCAGATGCGCATCGGGCGGTTGAGCTTGTTGTACAGGTAGTCGATCTTCTCGATCTCGTTGTATTCGTTCACGAATTCGGGGATGTCGATCATCAGGTCCTCCTTGGCGAAACGCAGGGCCTCGTCGAGCTCTTCGGCGCTGACGGCGCCTTGGTCGAGCATCTCGAGGTATTCGAAGGCGCGCTGCTGCAGGTGGAGGAGGAGGCCCGCCAACACCTTTTTATACACGATGGTCGTGTCGGCTTTGGTCTCGGGCACGATGTTGTCGATATTTTTGATGAAGACGATCTCCTCGCCGAGGTCGTTGAGGTTCTCGATGAGGGCGCCATGGCCGCCGGGACGGAACAGGATCTTGCCGTCGGCTTCGCGGAACAACTCGCCGTTGGCGTCGATGGCCACCGTGTCGGTGGAGGGTTTCTGGCAGGAATAGGTGATGTCGTAATGCACGCCGTATTTCTTCTCATAGCTGTCTTTCAGCGCGCCGACGGCCTTCTTGAAAGGCTCCTCGTGCTCGGGCGAGACGGTGAAGTGGAGCTTGGCCACGCCTTCGTTGTCGGTGGCATAGCGGGCGGCCTCCACCAGATGCTCTTCTAAGGCCAGACGGTCGAAGGTGGGGTAGTGGTGGAACTTCAGCAGGGCCTTGGGCAGTTTGCCGTAGTTGAGGCCGTCGCCCATGAGCAGGGCCTTCACCACGTCCACCTTGCGTCCTTGCTGCAGAATGGCGTCGATGTCGAGGCCGTGCAGTTGCTTCACCGCGGCGTTGAGGTCGTCGAAGAAGGCGAAGCTATGGATATGGGCGAAGAAGATGTCGGTGAACTTGGTCTCCTCGCCGCTGTCGGCGAAGGCGAACAGGTCCTTGAACATGCGCGAGGCGGCGCCTGAGGCGGGGACGAACTTGGTGAACTGGTAGAACTCCTTGTCGGCGTCGAAGACGGCCGTCATCATGTTCACTCTCTCCTCATCCAGACGCAGGATGCCATCGCCGAGGGTGGCGGGGCGCATGAGTTGGACGTATTTCGTGCCGCGTTTGAGCTGGGCAACTTGCTGTATTACTTGGTTTTCGTTGATGTTTCTTTCCGAAAGCTGTTGAAGGTCTTTTTCTGTAAGCATAATGGTAAGGTTTTAATGGCTTCAAAAATAAGAAATTAACCAATGCGAAGAAAAAAAACGGCAAAATTTTTCTTGAAATGGTTGTGGTAAAGAAAAAAGTTGTAATTTTGCCGCCGATTTGAAGCCCAGGTGGTGAAATTGGTAGACACGCCACTTTGAGGGGGTGGTGCCGATTACGGCATGCAAGTTCGACTCTTGTCCTGGGCACAATCACCAAGCCCCGATGGCGGAATTGGTAGACGCGTACGTTTCAGGTGCGTATATCGAGAGGTGTGCAGGTTCGACTCCTGTTCGGGGCACGGCAAAACAAGAGACCCTAATTGATTTTCAATCAGTTAGGGTTTTTCTTTTTCAAGACTCCTCCTGCCGTGTCCGAGATTTCAAATCACTTCTTTTTCTATAGAGAAAAATCCCCAAATCTTCACTAAAGAACCAAAAAAAACGTATTTTTGCGCGCCGTTAGTAAGTATATTTACTGTAAACCAATTTACTATTTATGGAACATAGGTTTAAAGGACGTCTTGTCGAGGAATTATATAGTGATTACAGGATCAAAGAGGGCATGAAGGCCTGCATGAACTGCGGCGTGTGTACCGCCGTTTGTCCGGCCGCGGAGTTCTACAAGTACAATCCGAAGAATATCGTGAACATCGTGGCGCGTAAGAACGAAGCCGACTTGGAAGAGCTACTGAAAAGCGACACCATCTGGTATTGTGGCGAGTGCATGTCGTGCGTGACGCGCTGCCCGCGGGCCAATGCCCCGGGACTGGTGATCATGGCGCTGCGCAAACTCTCCATGCGAAGCGGACTTTACATGGAATCGGAGAAAGGCCGACAGCAGTATATCGTGGTGAAGGATTTGTGCTCCAATATCCTCAACTACGGCTATTGCGTTTATCCCCGCACCTTCGACTATGAGACCCACAAGGAATTCGGCCCCGTCGGCAAGTGGATCAACGACAATCTGGACGATTTGCACGCCCGTATGGGCTCCAACCTCGACGGCGACGGCCCCGGCGGCTTGCGCAAGATTCCCAAGGAGAGCCTCGACCAACTGAAGAAGATTTTCGACGTGACAGGTGCCACCGAACTGATGGAACAAGTCTTGAACGATGCGCATCGTGAGGCCGAGAAAGAGCACCTCACCGACGAGGAGTATTTCATGAAGGTTTACACCCAAAACGATGGTGAGAAGCACCTCAACATGTAAACCAATCTTGAAATCCTGAAATCTTGAAATCTTGAAATATAAAATCTTGAAATCCAATGATAATTGAAGGAAAACAGAAAATCTGGGCGGATTATCAGAAAGACATTCCCGATGACCATTATTTTTATGTGAGAAGTTGCATCCGTCAGGCGTTTTGGCCGGGTTCGGAGGTGACTTTCCTGGACATCACGAGGAATAAGCTGGGCAAGGACTTTTACGAGAACCCCTATCATACCACCTGTGGCGGCATTGCCTATCACAGCGACACCATCCCGCAGGAGACGGCGATGACCATCATCGCGCGACAGTTCGCCTTGATGCACGAGAGCGGTTACGAGAACTACGTCTGCTCTTGCATCACCTCTTTCGGATGCTATACCGAGACGCTGGAGACATGGCACGAGTATCCCGAGCTTGAAGCCAAGATTCGCCAATATCTTTGGGATTCGTGCAAGAAGGAGTTCGCCAAGCCGAAGTATCTTGCCCACGCCAGCGACCTTATCTATAAGTTCAGGTTTGAGATCGCGAAACAGATGAAGTTCCCGCTCGTGAACGCCAAGACCGGCAAGCCTTTGAAGGTGGTCGAGCACATCGGATGCCATTATTCGAAGATGTTCCCCTCGAAGGGCTTCGGTGGCGCCGAGTATCCGCACGTCCTTGTAGGCATGATCGAGGCATGGGGTGGGGAAGTCGTTGACTATCCCGAACGCCGCCATTGCTGCGGCTTCGGCTTCCGTCAGTATTTCGTGCAAGCCAACAGGGGCTATTCGGAGTCGAACACGCACAAGAAGTTCGAGTCGATGGAGCCTTACGAGCCTGACCTGATCATCACCAACTGCCCTGGTTGTCCTTATTTCCTCGACAGGTGGCAATATGTCATCGCGGAGCAGACGGGCAAGACCTACGGCAAGAACGGCTACGGCATCCCTGCCCTGACTTACGAAGAGGTGGCAGGCTTGGTGATGGGTTACGACCCCTGGGACCTCGGCCTCCAAATGCACCAGATCGCCATTGAGCCGCTGCTCGAAAAAATGGGCATCCCTTACGACCCAAAGAAGAAATATCAGGGCTTGAACGGCAAGGACCTCGGTCAGCCGATGTGCCCGTCGTGTATCAAATCAGTTTGACAAATCAACGTTTATGAAAGAGACTATATTGATCATCGGCGGTGGAGCCGCCGGAATGGAAGCAGCCACACAATTGCATAAGATGGGGCTGAATCCTGTCATTGTTGAAAAAAGCGAGGCTCTTGGCGGCCATATCGCACAGTGGGACAGGCTGTTCCCTGCGTTTCATCCCGCCAAAGACGTGGTGGAGCAGATGCTCGACAACGTGAAAGACATAAAGACCTATCTGAATACCGAAGTCATCGATATCCAAAGAGACGGCAACGGTTTCCATGCCGTTTTGAGCAATAATGAAACCATCGATGCGAAGGCGGTGATTCTTGCCACGGGTTTCGATGTTTTCAAAGCGGAGCGGAAGCAGGAATACGGCTATGGCATCTACAATAATGTCATTACCAGCGTCGAACTGGAGAAGTTCTTCAGGACAGGCAAGGACGAGCGCATCAACCAGCCGAAGAAGATCGGTTTCGTGCACTGTGTCGGCGCTCGCGACGTGAAGGTGTGCAACACCTATTGCTCGAAGGTGTGTTGCACCACAGCGTTGAAGCAGGCTTGCGAGATCAAGGAGGTGTTTCCCGATGCCGAGGTGTACACGTTCTATATGGATTTGCGCATGTTCGGCCTGGGTTACGAAGACCTTTATCTCAAGTCGCAGAGAGACTTTGACGTGAAGTGCGTCCGTGGCCGTGTCTGCGAGGTCTCGGAAGACATGAACGGCAGGATCGTCATCAAGGCGGAAGACACTTTGTTCGGCAAGCCTTTGAAGATGACGCTTGACCTGCTCGTCCTGATGTGCAGCATGGAGAAAAACAAGAGCATCGACGCCATACAGCAGAAACTCGGTATCAGCAACAACAGCGACGGTTTCATGCAGAACAAGGACATGTATCTGGGCATGAACGACACCGCACAAGAGGGTGTCTTTGTCGCCGGTGCCTGTACCGCCCCGAAGTCGTTGCCCGACACGATCGGCGAGGCCCGCTCCGTGGCAGTGGAAGTGTATAACTATATAAATAGGTAGGACTATGACTTGTGACTGTGACAAAGTGAGGCTGTTAGCTATTAGCAATTAGCCTTTAGCTTAGGAGCTACCAAGCTAATAGCTAACTGCTAAAAGCTAAAAGCCAGTCAAAGTTGTCATAGAAAAGTCCCGTGTCAAAAATATTGCAGTTTAAATATGAACAATTACTTAATTAAATAAGCCATGGATTTCGGTTTCTGTTTGTCACCTAGCTCGCATGTCAAGATGGACAGCGTCGACCTGACGACGTTCAACCGTCTGAAGGAGATTAATCCTGACATCAACACATGCATTGCCTGCGGCTCGTGTACGGCGACATGCACGGCGGGCCATTTCACCGAGATGAGTTTCCGCCGACTTCTCCTGATGCTTCAGAGAGGCAAGGAAGACGAGGCCAAGAAAATGATTCAGAGATGCATGCTCTGCGGCAAATGCACCTTGGTTTGTCCGCGCGGCATCAATATTCGTAAGATTTTGTTAGACATTACACGATGAATTCACAGATATTCCATCCTTTTGTGCTCCCCTTCGTGCTCGGCATGGCTTTCGTGCTGACGTGTTGCGCGGTGGGGTTTATTCGCGTCATCGGCCAGCTGCCGAAAGACGACAGGAAGAAGTTTTGGCGTTCCCTGGTGACGCCGAAGACGGCCTGGGCCAACGTCCGTGACCTGGTGGGCGACTGCCTCCTTCACGTGAAGATCTGGAAACGCAACCCCGTGCTCGGCTACATGCACTCCGCCATCGCCTGTGGCTGGTTCATGATCATCGTGATCGGCCACATCATGCTGTTCACATTGAAACCACTCGAAGGCGTCGAGATGGAAGGCGTCGCGCACACCTTCACCAACTTCTATTATCCGATTTTCTTCAAGTATTTCGCCGAAGAGACGCCTGTTTTCGCCTTCCTCATGGATTTCTTCCTTCTGATGATCATCAGCGGCATCTTGATCGCTGTGGTGAAGAAGATCCATTCGAAGATAGTAGGGGTGAAGCGTGTCATGAAGTTCGGGTTTGCCGACAATATGATCCGTTTCGCCTTGTGGACCATCTTCCCGTTCCGCCTCATCGCCGAGAAGACCAATATCATGGCGTTCTGGTGGCTTTATTCCTTGGATTTGATGGCGTTTATGTTCATGCTGCCGTTCACGAGGTATATGCACATCCCGACGGAGGCTTTGTTCATCCTGTTGCGTCATGCCGGCTTGAAGCCGCGTGAGCCTCGCAAGGGTTATGCCTTGGCGCAGATTTATTCTTGCCCGAGCTGCGGTCTGTGCATCGATGCCTGCCCGATGAGCGTCAATGACAAAAACAGCGGCAACACTTCGGCGTATTTCATGAAGCGGTTGAGAAACGGCGACAAGGAAGAGGCCCAACGCATTGCCGAGACCTGCATGCAGTGCGGGAAATGCGTCGCCGTTTGCCCGGTGAGCATCGAGTCGTGCGACATCAAGATGAGCCAACGCGAGGCTGTGCCTTATACCATCAACAGCGACCTCTCGTATCTTGACGCATACGATCCGGATGCGGCATCGAACGCCCCTGTCCTTTATTTCGCCGGTTGCATGACCCAGCTCACACCCAAGATCATGCGCGCCATGAAGCAAATCATGGAGGCGGCAGGGGAGAAGTACGAGTTTTTGGACAAAGACGGCGGCATCTGTTGCGGTCGGCCGATGCTGTTGAGCGGAAAGACAGCCGAGGCACAAGCCATGATGGCCAAAAACACCGAGCTGATCAAGAAAACCGGTGCCAAGCGACTCGTGCTTTCATGCCCGATTTGCTATAAGGTCTTCAAAGAGGAATACCACCTCGAAGGCATTGAGATCTTGCATCACACGCAGTATATCGACGAGCTGATCAAACAGGGCAAGCTGAAGGTCGACAAAAACGATGTCAACTACGTTTACCACGACCCGTGCGAGCTTGGTAGAGCCTTCGGTGTGTATGACGAGCCTCGTGAGGTAATCGAAAGCATCGGCCATCTGAAGAAAGCCAAGTCAGAGAAAGAGTTGAGCATCTGTTGCGGTGGCAGTCTCGGCAGTTTCAACCTCACCCGGCAGGAACGCGACGAGATTACGGCGAATTCCGTCAACGATTTGATGCACAACCACCCGGATGAGATTGTGACAGCATGCCCATTGTGCTTGAAGACCTTTGCAAGGAAATCGCCGGTGGCGGTGAAAGATATTGCGGAAGTGGTCGCGACCAACCTTACTTGAAAATCACCGCGAAAATCGTCATGTTTTCGTCGCTTTGCTCCAGACGGAGGTCACCGTGGTGCTTGATCATGATTTGACGTGAGAGGCTCAGGCCGATGCCTGTGCCATTGGGTTTGGTGGTGTAGAACGGGACAAAGATCTCGTCGATTTGGCGGAGCGGGATGGGCTTGCCGTTGTTGGTCACACGGATGATGGTCTGATCTTCCGAATTGAGGTCGGCGGTGATGCGGATGGAGTTGGCGCCTGCTTGTATTGCATTCTTGATTAGATTATTGAACACCAGCATCATCTGGCCTTCGTCAGCAAAGATGAGCAGGTCGGAGGCTTTGGCGTTGTAGGTCAAGGTGGCACCCTGCTCGGCGGCCTTGGCTTTGTTGAGGCGCATCACGCGCTCCATCAGCTCGTCGACCATCACGGCTTTGCGGACGGGCTGCGCCACCTGCGTGAAGCTACGGTACGACTCCACGAAGCGAATCAAGTCTTTTGATGAGGTGGAGATGGTCTCTAGGCCCGCCTTCACGTCCAGGTTTTCATCTTTCGACAACGCATCGCTCAACGAGGCGATGGGGGCGACGGTGTTCATGATTTCGTGCGTCATCACACGGAAGAGCTTGCTCCACGAAGCCTCCTCGTTGACGGCATTGCGGCGTTCGAAGATGCCCCGGATGCGGTTGAGGGCACGATTCAATGCCGAATTGTCGCGGAAACGGAAGTTCAGCTCGCCGTCCTCCATGGCATCCATCATGTACGACACCTTTTTGGTGTCGTTGCGGCGAACGAGATACCGTGTCACCACGATGGCTGCCACGACGGCCACCAGTATCACCGCTATCCAAAGCCACGTGCTCATATTCCGTATTTTTTTAAGCGGTTATACAAGGTCGGGCGGCTCATCTTCAAGGCCTTGGAAACGAGGGTGAGGTTGCCGTTGTATTTCTTCAGGGCATCGCGAATCATCTTCTCCTCGTAGTCGGCCATGGTCGCTACGTTCTCGTCCAGCAGCTCCGCATCGCCAAGTTTCAAGTCCTCGACACGAATCTGTTCCGTCTCGGAATAGATGACGGCCTTCTCAATGCAGCCTCGCAGTTCGCGGATGTTGCCGCTCCAGCGGCAGCGCAGCAGGAGTTGCTTGGCTTCATCGGAGAGACTTTGCGCCTTACGGGGATATTCAGTGGCGAACTCTTTCACAAACCGTTCAGCCAGACTGATAATTTCGTCGGGACGCTCGCGCAAAGGCGGCAGGTGCAAGGGCATCATGTTGATACGATAATACAAATCTTCACGGAAGCAGCCCTCCTTGACCATGGCCTTCAAGTCGCGATTGGTGGCGCAAATGAGGCGGATGTCGATGGGCACCGACTTGGTGTCGCCCACCTTGGTGACGCTGCGGTTTTGCAGCACGCGCAGTAGCTTGGCTTGCTGGTTCAGCGGCAGGTTGCCGATTTCGTCCAAGAAGAGCGTGGTGCCGTTGGCCTGCTCGAACTTGCCGATATGGTCGGCGTGGGCATCGGTGAAGGCGCCTTTGACATGGCCGAACATCTCACTTTCAAACAAGGTGTCGGTGATGGCGCCGGTATCGACGCTCACCATGGGTTTGCCCGCCCGTCGCGAAAGGCGGTGTATCTCGTTGGCCAGCACGTCCTTGCCTGTGCCGTTCTCGCCTGTGATTAGGATGGTGGCATCGGTCGGGGCCACTTTCTCCACCTCATTACGAAGCCTTATCATGGCTTCGCTCTCGCCCCATTGCATGGCGGGCGAAGTGGTGGTTGCTTCAGACGGTGCGGTTTGGCGGTGTTTTTGGCAAGCGTTTTCGAGGGTGGCGAGCAGTTTGGCGTTGTCCCAGGGTTTCACGATGAAATCGAAGGCGCCGCGTTTCATGCCCTCCACTGCCAAGGCAATATCCGCGTAGGCTGTGAACAGCACCACCTCCACCGTGGGGAAATCTCGTTTCAGCTCGGAGAGCCAGAAGAGGCCTTCGTTACCCGTGTTGATGTCGGTGTTGAAGTTCATGTCGAGCAGCACCGCATCGGGTTTGAACCTGTGCATTGTGTCCATCAGGATGTTGGGTGAGGCAATGAGCTCCACCTCGGCGAAGCGCATGGGCAGCAGGATTTTCAGCGCCGAGCGGATGCCGTCGTTGTCGTCGACTACTAGTATTTTGGATTTTAGTTTGGGCATTTTCATTCTTTTTTATTCAATCCAACAAATAAGTGCAATATTTCCCCAACAGATGCTCCATGGGCAAGTCACCTTTCTGATAGCGCTCGGCATCCAAAGTGAGGATGCGTTCCCTGACTTTTGTCTTTCCGTCAAGAACAGCTGTGAGATAAAAGCCTCCCGCTTCCTCGCTGATGGTCACGTCGCTGAAGCGTGTTACGATGGCATCCGTTTTACCACTATAGTTGATGGAATAACTGGGACGTTTGGCCCCTGGGATATCTTCAATAAGGATATGCTTTTCCACCAAGTCTTGGATGTCGCGAATGGCTGTGTCTTTCGAGCATTTGCTCAAGTTCGTCCATGTTTTGGAGGTGATTTTGGCTTCGTAACCGTCGAGGAAAAGGTTCAGCGTGTTGGTCTGTCGCTCTGTCAACGGAACGCTGGCGAACCGCATCCAGAAGAAACTCTTGTTGAGCACGGTGCTCACCGTGGCCGAAGCCTCACGAATGGCAGCCAACAGGGTTTGCAGGTACCATACAACCCACTCTGTGATGTCGCCGTCGCCGTGCTGCACCCGTTCCAGGATGTCGTAATAGTGGTTCTTGTCGCGGTTGATCTCCGACGAGATGTTGTAGAAACGGAAACGGCTGTTGTCGCCTCGTGCAAGGTACATGTCGCCAAGGATGCGCGCCAACCTGCCGTTGCCGTCCTCGAACGGGTGTATGGAGACGAACCACAAATGCACGATGGCCGAGCGTATCACGGAAGAAATGGGCTTGTCGGTGTTGAACCAGTCGATGAACTTGCGCATCTCCTCCTCAACACAGTCGGGCAAAGGAGCCATGTAATGCATCCGTTCGTGCCCCCACAGCCCAGAGACGACATGCTCTTCATGGGTGCGGTACTGACCCACTTCGATGGGAGCGCCTTCACTAAAACCCGATGGGAAGAAAGCCGACTGCCATCCACAAAGCTTCTCTTTGGTTAATGGCTGGTCGAAGTGCTCCATCGCATCGAGCATCACGGCTACCACGCCCTCCACATAATGCGATGAAGGCGTGAACTTCACATGCTCAATTCCCAGACGGCGGGCAATGGACGAACGCACCTCGTCGACATTGATCCTAATGCCTTCTATCTCTGAGGAATAGACCACGTCGCGGGTCAAATTCTCGGCCATGGCTCTCAATTGGCTGTCGAAGCTCAATCCGCTCAACCGACCTACCAGTTTCCCTTGTTCGCGACAGACTTCGTCTAATAGCAAAGCCACCGCTTCGTTCGACCAACGGAAATCCGTCCAATTCTCATGCTCGTGTATGTACATGTTTTCGGGTTTTTGCGACGTTATTCATTTCATATCGTCGCATATTTTGCGGCAAAAATACAAATAAATCGTCGCAAACAAGAAAAAAAGGAAGGTTTTTGTTTGTCACAAAACTTGCAAAACCCACAAAACAATTTCTTGCAAGGAAAGTCGCCAACCGGCTCCTTTCTGGCGGCAAGACGGTTGACGCACCGTACCCAAAATAATTTGAGTTTTGCATTGTTTTGTGGGTTTTGTGATACTTACTCCTTCTTCAACGCCTCAGCAGGGTTAGTCCGCGCGGCCTTCAAAGTTTGCCAAAGCACGGACAGGAAGGCCATCGTGAAGGCAAGCAGCGCGGCCACAACGAATATCCAGGCGTAGTTCTCGAGTTTAACGATGAACTGCTCCAAATAACGTTGTGCCGCCCAGACTGCCAAAGGCACGGCGATGACGGCACCTATCAGCACCAACAGCATATACTCGCCTACGGAGCGGCGCGTCTCGCTCTCCACCGTGCCGCCAAACACCTTGCGGACGGCGATGGAGTGGGCGTTTTCGCCTGCGTAGTAGGTGCTCATGGCGATGAGGCCGAGCAACGAAATCAGTACGGCAAGGAGCATGAAGACCTCCAACAGGCGCATGTTGTTCTTGGCAGGTTTAAGGGCGTCAAGATAAAAATCGTCAATGTAATCATCTGCAACGATTGTCGGAATCTCTCCATCAAGCCATTCGTCCACGACTTTTTGGAGTGCCTTTATGAATTCTTTATGGTCGTCAGCGGTCTCGATAACGAAACCGCCCCACTTGAAGTCTTCGGCCTTCACAATGCTGATATACATATAGTAATCCTCGCCCATATTGCTACTATTGACCGGGAAATCGCGGAACACACCGGCTACCTGCTCACAACTGCTAGTCTTCTGCGCCAAAGTCTGGCTAATGTCGTGATAATCGTCATCAAGGCCTGTCGCTGCAAAGGATTTCTCACTAAACCAAACCGAGTTATATAGAGGTGTATAATAATCCTTAATTATCTCAATATTAAACATTTGAAAAGCAGTAGTATCCATCAGGAATGGCACATACGCGATGGTCTGTCCGTCTCGTGTAAGAGACCATTGCTGCCCCCAAGGAAATCCTGGAACACCTCTGCTCCATCCAATGCGTTTCACACAAGGCAATGATTCCAACGCCTCCCGCAATTCGGATTGTGGCGAAGATGAGATGACCGCAAGATAATAGAGGTTCTCTGTGTTGACATGCTTCGGACGATTCAAAGAGGTGCGATATTGCGCTTCCATCACAATCGCCATCGCGATTAGGAAAACCGCCAAAGCATTTTGTATGACGATGAACACCTTATTAAAGACCATCTTCGTGTTACGCTTGAAGGTGCCTTTCACCACATCCATAGGCTCCACACGACTGGCAAACCATGCAGGAATGATCCCGTTAAGCACTCCAACTACCACAACAATGGCGATATAGGCCAAAAGATACATCGGCGTTATCTGAATGCGAATCGGGATGCTCGGATTGTTGAGCAAAGCATTCATTGAAGGCGTAAAAGCGTAGGCTAACAACAGCCCAAGTCCGAAGCAAACCGCAGTAAACAGCAATGATTCAGCAACATATTTCCAAATGATGGCCGTTTTCTGTGCACCTAATAAGCGGCGCGTGGCCATCTCCTTGGCGCGTTTTCCCGTAAGGGCAAACGAAAGGTTGATGTAGTTGAACACTGCCGAAAGTAGCAGTAGCAACCCAACGAGTGCCAAGAGTTTCAGTGTTTTGATGTCGCCATGTTTCAGTTGGTCGTTAGGCTCGCCAAAGTCTTTGAAAAACAGATGGTCAAAACGGGTCATGTCCAACCGTTCAAAGAAAGCCTGGCCATACATGTCGGGATAAATCTCCTTGCAAACTGCTTCCACTTTGTCGTAAATCACTTGTGGGTCGGTGCCCTCTTTGAATTTGATGAAAGGAATGGTTGAGCCGAAACGGTCGTATGGCGTATCCCAAGCAGATTTGTTGAGAAAGTCGTGTTCGTTGACAATCAAATCTGTTGTTTCCAGCACCGTGTTTTGGAAATCCTCAATGATGCCAATGATAACATATTTGTTCAAAATCAAATCCAAGGTTTCTCCAACTTTCAAATCATATTTTCGCGCAAAACTCTCGCTCACGATGACATTCATTGGCGCTTCAATGCCTTCGGGTCCGCCCTCCACAAACCGAAAGTACGGAAACATCGTGAAGAAGTCTTTGCTGACAGCGGTCACAAAGGCTTCAATCTCCTCATCGTTAATGATGACGATGGGTGGATTGGCCTCAATACAATACCGTGTGGCAATTTCCACCTCGGGGACGCGGTCTTTTACCTCGTCGACGAAAGCGTAAGTGGAGCCAAGATAACCCGGCATACCGAAGCAATAGATGTTCTTTCGGTCGGGGTGTTCGCGGGTGATGCTGTATTGCTGCCACGCGTAACTGCCGATGATGATGACAAAGGCGAGGCTGACGGCCAAGCCAAGGGCCTCGATGATGGTGTAGAGTTTGTTCCTCGATAAAAACTTCAAATAGGATTTCATATGTTGATTTGTTGAATTGTTTTGTGCGTTTTGTATAATAATTACTCCTTCTTCAACGCCTCCGCAGGGTTAGTCCGCGCGGCCTTCAAGGTCTGCCAAAGCACGGACAGGAAGGCCATTGACACACCGAGGACGACCGCCACGGCGATGATCCAACCGTAATGCCCGATGCGGTAGGCGAAGCGGTCCAAATAGCGGCCACAGAACCAGATGGCGAGCGGGATGCCGATGAGTGCGGCAATGCCAACCAAAACCATGTAGTCCTTCACCGTGCGCCACAACTCGCGACGGACATTGCTGCCAAACACCTTGCGGATGGCGATACCTTTTGTGCTTTGCTCGCTGTAATAAGTGCTCATGGCAACGAGACCGAGCAAGGAGATCAATATCGATAACAACATGAACAGTTCAAGCAGGCGCATTGCCATCTTCGCAGGCTGGAGTGACACATTGATCAGGTCTTTCACATAGCCGTTCTCCGCCGGCTCCACGTAGGTGCCGTTCTTTTCCTCGGAATAGTCGGCATAGGCTTGCATGATAGCTTTTTCGGTCTCCTTGTAATCGCCTGAAACATCAATCATTACGCCAAAGCCATAAATCAAGTCTTCAGATTTGGCAATAAGGACCGCTGATAATTGATTGGGTTCGGAAGCCGATGCCGAGCGCGTCGGGATGTCCTCATAGATGCCGCCAATGGTCTCGGGGTTGGCACCGTTGATGTTCATCCTCCGCACAAAATACCGCTCTGTCGAATCATTCAAGGCGAGTTTTTCAGCCGTAGTCCGCGACATCCACACCGAATTGGTGCGTGCGCCAAAGTCCTCAACCACCTGCAAATCAAGCATGTTGAAATAGGTCTCGTCGCAAAGGATGAGTTGGACGGACACATTTTCGCCGTCGGGCGTGGTGATGGTAGTGCTCATGCTCATGTGGCCTGCATAGTCACGTCCGTAGCCCACCGCCTTCACATTTGGAATCTGCTCCAAACGGTCGATGAGCGGCGCAATTTCGGAATACTCTTTCGCCCTGTTTTTCAGCGAATACAATCCCTCCGAGCGCATGTTGATGGGACGGTTCATCATGTGGCGCATCTGCACTTCCATCAGCAAAGCCATAGCGATAAGGACAATCGTGATGGTGTTTTGGAACACGATAAATACCTTGCTGAACACCCTTTTTGTCTTCAGGCGATAGGTGCCACGCACGACATCAATCGGCTCGAAACGCGAGGCGATGGCAGCAGGCGTGATGCCCGCCAAAACGCCCATCAACACTATGGCAAACAGATAGACCAACACCGTACCTAAAGACCATTTCAGGTCAAGCGGCACATATTGCTTAATGTTGTCAACTGATACATTTCTCAAGAGGTCGTTCATCATCGGGAGCAATACCACAGCAAGCAGATAGGCAAGAAGGAAGCATACAGCGGTAAACGCCACGGATTCAAGGATATACTTCATAATGATATTGCCTTTGGTGGCTCCGTGAAGTCGGCGGGTGGCCATCTCCTTGGCGCGTTTTCCCGAAAGGGCCATGTTGAGGTTGATGTAGTTGAAAATGGCCGAAAGCAAGAGCAGCAACACGACTATGGTCAGCATTTGCAGCACCGATTTATCGCCCCGTTTGAGCACCCACTGGTCTTCGTGGAAAAAGACTTCCGGTAGGGTGTAAATCGGCAACGCTTTTACGAAACTATCCGAGTAATTGCGCAAGCCAACCTCCTCCACTTTCTTCGCAAACGCCTCACGGTCAGTGCCCTCGTGTACCTTTATTAAGGTCGTGTAATTCCCAATGGAACTGAACGGCTTCTGCTCGACGAAATGGTAGACTCCGCCAAATCCGGGATTAAGGAACACATCAGTGTGTAGAATCATCGAGTTGGCATCATCCTTGAAAACGCCACAAACTACACTCTCAAGAAGGTTATTGAAATAACTGATTTTTAATGGTTTGCCGATAGCATCACCATTAAAAGCGCTATTGGCGAGCGATTCGGAGATCAGGCAATGCCCATTGAGGCGGTACTCGTCCATGCTGCCATCGATAAGGGAAAGGCTCGGGAAAAGTTCAAAAAGTTCGGGGTCGGCCTCGTTGACGAACGCACTGATAGACTCGTCGCCAATGGTGACATAGCCGCTATCGTCGGTACCGCTGATGCGGCACACGGCCTCCGCCTCGGGTAGTTCGGCCTCGAAGGCGGCTTTGTCCCACCACGAGAGCGAGAGATAATCCTGGTTGCCAACGGCATAGATGCGCTTGCCGAGCGGGTTTCCGTATGCGACGGAATATTGCTGATAGACATAGTTGCCTATTAAGATGACGAAGGCAATGGAAACGATGAGACCGATGGCCTCGATGATGGTGTAGAGTTTGTTTCGGGAAAGGAATTTGATGTAACTTGACATATTGTTGAATTGTTGAATCGTTGATTGTTTAATTGTTGTGTGTAGGATGGCATAATCCGTGCCAGAAATTTAAAACAATAATAATCAACAAGATACAATTTTACTCTTTGTAAAAGTGTAAAGTTTCTTTACAGTGGGTGTAAAGAAACTTTACAGTCGGAACTACTACAATAGCATTATTGATTTCAATACATCAATCCAACCATCCAAAGCGGCAGCTTATTGCCGCGAGGCGATTCTATGTCATCAGCAAGAATGTATGAATCAGGCAAGTCGGCTATTTGGTCAAAAGTTTTGCCTTCGCCGCCGATTTCGAATGTCCACTTTCCGTCAACCTTGAAGTCGCCCTGTTGCTTGCCATACTCCACCGTATGCTGACAGCTCAACTGATTGACAGCGAAGCATTCACGAGCCGTACCAATCTTCACTGGCGTGGTTGCCAAAGCATAAAGAAGGTTGGAGTTTTCAAGGAAAATCTTGTCGGGTTTCTGCATCTTTTTCACCGAAACAAGGTCGCTGAAAAGAAGATTCAGCAACTTTGCGTCGGCAAGATGCCCCAGATACTCGATGACAGTGTTACGTTGCAGTTCAATCATCGAAGCCATCTTTGAGATGTCCACATCGAAAGGAACCTGTTGCGCCAGCACATTCAGCAAGGCCTTGATTTTACGGCAGTTGCCAGGATTCACCTTGCGAAGTTGCGGCAACTCAACATCAATTACATAGTTCGTTGTTTGTTCGATAAGCGGGTAATAATCAATCGGGTTCTTCAGATAGAAAGGATAATACCCAAACTTCAAATATTCGTGAAAATGCTGGAGCGGACGGCATTGGCTGTTCACTTCGGTCGCTATTTCCTTGGCGTTGGCAAGTATCTCTTCCAACGAATGGCAAGGCAGATGGATACCTTTATAGAACTGAAGATATTCCCTGAATGAAAGTCCGGGCATATAATACCCACGGCAGCGACGCGAAAGGTCGGCATCGCCGTCAATCAGTTTTAGCAGTGAAGAGCCGCTCAAAACAATTTGAAGGTTAGGATAGGTATCGGCCACCTCCTTTACCTCGCGACTCCAGTTTTCGTATTTGTGTGCCTCGTCGAGTACCAATAACTTGCCACCGTGTTTGTAGAACTTTTCAGCGACTTCCAAAATGGAATGTTGCGTGAAATACGAGAAATCGAGGGAGCAATACAACACTTCCTCGCTCCCGATACCATATTGCTGCCGTATGTGTTGCCTCAACAAAGTCGATTTCCCCACGCCTCTTGGCCCCCTAATGCAAAGCATGGGAGCGTCCCAATTGACATGGTTCATGAAGTTTCTCACAATGTCCATATTGGTGGCATTGAGCATGGCATCCTGTTTCTCAAATAACAATTCCATCGTCTATCAGTTTTATTTGCTTTTTACATAAAGCATTTTTGAATTATTTATGCTTTTTATAGAAAGCAATTTTATATAAAATCTGCTTTTTACAGAAAGCAAAAATAGACAATTTTTGAATACTGCGCACAAAAACCTGAAAAATTTTCTCTTTAATTCATTATTTACTCCTTCTTCAACGCCCACACCGGATTCACCCTCGCCACGGAGACGATTTGCCAGAGCACGGAGCCGATGGCGATGGCGAACGACAGCAGCACCGTGACGACGAAGATCCAAGGATGCAGGTTGATGCGATAGACGAAGTCCTCCAGATAGCGGCTACAGACATAGACTGCAATGGGAATGGCGATGACATTGGCGATCAGTATCATGACGACATATTCCTTTAAGTTGCGGCGGATTTCGCTCTGCATGGTGCCGCCAAACACCTTGCGGATGGCGATGGTCTTCTCACGCTCGGAGGCGAAATGGGTGCTCATGGCCACGAGGCCCAGTAGCGAGAGCAATACCGCCACCGCCATAAACAAATCCACGAGGCGCATCTTGTTTTTGGCGCTCTCCAAATGTTTCAGCATCAGGTTGTCGATAAAGTCCATGAGCCAAGGATCCCAATAGACCTCCTTTTTATTCATGTGCTTGTCGTACACGGCCTTGATGGCCTTGCTCGCCTCGGCATGGTCGCCGACGATTTCCAGCACGGGATGGTAACTCACCCATTTGAATTTTGGCTCACTCCCCACAATCTGCACCGCGCCGAAGGTCTCATCCACCACATGCGCCGCGTCGGTGATGGCGAAATCACTCAACACGCCACACATGTCAGAACGCAAATTACGTTTGTACCACACGCCTAATGAGTCGATGTCGAACTGCTCCAAAGGCATCCCCGTCTGGGCCTCCAACAAACCCTGCGTCAGGAGCCATTGGTCTTCGCTCAGCTGGCCATATAACGCCTTGATGTCGAATTCAAACATGTCGAAAGCCGTGGTATCGCACAGCAGGTATCTTACATTAACCCAATTGTCAGTATTGTCACGATCGTCGAGAGGCATCCATCTTGTGCCCATTAAGGCACCGCCAGGATAGCCATAGGAATGTCCCATTCGTTTCACACAGGGCAAGGCCATCAAGTCGTTCTCAAAGGCCTCGTCGCCGGAAAGGACGCTCTCCACATAAAACAGGTTCTCCGTGCGACATCCCACGGGCCTTCGCTGCATGTGGCGCATCTGCACCTCCATAGTGATCACCAAGGCAATCAGCACGATGGCGATGACGTTCTGCAAGACGATGAACACCTTCGACAGCACCATCTTGTTGCGGAAGCGGAAGGTGCCCTTCACCACGTCGATGGGCTTGGCGCGCGACACCACGATGGCTGGTATCAAGCCCGCCAACAAGGCCACCACAACCACAATCAGCAGGTAGGACAATACATAAAACGGCGAGTACAGGATCCTGATGCCGATATCGCTTGCCAACAGTCTGTTGACCAAAGGCACAAGTGCCTCGGCCAGCAAGATGCCTAATACCATGCACACCGTGGTAAACGCCAGCGACTCCCACAGGTATTTCCCGATGATTTCGCCCTTTGTCGCCCCCAACAGCCGCCTCGAAGCCATCTCCTTGGCGCGCTTGCTTGTCAGGGCCACGTTCAGGTTGATGTAGTTGAACATCGCGGATATCAACAGCAAAAGGCCTACCGCCAACAAGCTGTGCATCATCACCTTGTCGCCTTTTTTCAGGCTGGTTTCCACATCGGTGTTAAACATCTCGTCCAAGCGCACCAGTTTGATTTGCGAAGGGTCAACGGGGTGTTCTCTTCCCAAAATCTTACTAAACAAGACCTCTGTGGCTGCGGCCAGCTTCTCGCTCAATGCATCGCGGTCGACATTCGGAAATGACTTGATGAAGAGCCATACATTCTCGAACATGTTGGCAGGAACAGCAGGGCTGTCGAATCCGCCATAGTAGGTCACGCCATCGGTAATGTCCACGTTGATAATCACATCGGGGTTGCTGTAGAAAAGCGAGGTGCCCACATCGGTGAACACACCCGCAACGGTGAAGTCGTGCTTCATCAGATGGATGGTTTGTCCAACCACCTCTCCCGATTGCGAAAGGGTCTGGGCTAGTTCTTGCGAGACGAACGCCGTCAGCACCTCATCGATTCTGTCGGGATTTCCCTCTGAAAACTGCACGGGAATGAAGTCGAAAAAGTCGCGGTCGCAGCCCAGCACTTGAGCCAGACGCGTTTGGTCGCCGCATTTCATCTCCGTACCATAAATCCATCCGAACTCACTGACGGCTTGTATCTCGGGAATGCTCTCCCCGATAATCTCTTTCATCCCATATTGATACAGCATCTTGTCTTGGATGGCCACGCCGTAAATCTCCTTGCGGTGCGGGTTTTCGCGCGTGACGGCGATTTGTTGCGTCACATAGCAGAAGATGATGACCACGAAGGCGAGGCTGACGGAAAGGCCGATGGCCTCAATGATGCTGTAGAGCTTGTTGCGGGAGAGGAATTTGAGGTAGCTGGACATGGTTGTTGAATTGTTGATTGTTGAATTGTTTTTTGACTATGGCCGATGGCCTGTGACTATGGCAGCTTCATCAGAAGAGGAGACCTCAACCTTGGGTTGAAGCGGCCATAGTCATTAGCCATAAGCCATAGGCCTACTCACTCCGTAATGACTTCACAGGATTCACAGTCGCCGCTCTCAAACTTCTTAACGTCACAACGGTGATCGTTATTGCCAACACGGCCACTAATGCCAGAACAAACACCCAAACATATAGCGGCACCTGATAGGCGAAGCCTTCCAAATAGCGCCGCATGATGACAATGCTCACCGGCACGGCGATGACGAAGCACACCAGCACAATCTTTACAAAGCGTGAGTTGAACATCGCCAGAATCTGCTGCACCGTGGCACCGTGCACACGGCGGATGCCGATTTCCTTGCGGCGGTGCTCCGTCTCGAACATCACGAGGCCGAACACGCCCATCAGCGAGATGAGGATGGCCAGTATGGTGAACAAGGTAACGAGTTGCGAGAGGTTATGCTCCTTTTTGTATTGGTTCTCAATGGCTTTCTCAAAGGGATTCACCCAAACTGAAAAACCATCATCCATGGCAGGGTCGAGTTCGTTGATGGTCTTGATCGTGCGGTCAATCAAAGCCTGGGTGTCAACACCGGCTTCGGTGCGGATGAAAAGTCTACAACAAGGACTCCAAGGCTCTTTGCCATAGACATAGAAGGCAAACGGACCAATCTCATTGCGCAAAGCGGAGAAGTTGAAATCCTTGCAGATGCCGGCAATTTCCGCTGGATTGTCAGTATGTCCCTGAATCCGGTCGTCTGTCGTGAGGCCGTACATCTTATGCGCCGTCTCGTTGATGATATACACCCCATTTTCTGATTGCTCGTCAGCAGGGGTGAAATCGCGGCCTTCCTCAATCTCGATACCCATAAACCGCAGGAAGTTCCATGAAACGGGATAGACTTGCCAATGCACTTGCTCGCCATTGAATTGGCGGTTCCATGACATACGGCTATTGGTTACAAACGGTCCGTCACCCCAAGCGAGATCCTTGATGGCGGCATCGGTTTTCAGTCGACTCTCGACAGTTTCACGATTGTTGGCAAGTTCCCATGTCAAATGCGACTGAAGCAGGTATTCTTGGTTGAAGCCCATATCATGCTCCATCATAAATCTGCGCTGCTGATGAACAAATATCGCGCAGATAATCAATACGATGGAAACTGTAAACTGCAAGCCTATCAAACCAATGCGAAATGCCTTTCCTTTTTGTGTGGTGCCAAGTGTACCCTTTAAGGCGAAAGCGGGATTGAACGAGGTGGCGAAAAGTGCCGGATAGATGCTGGCCAATACCGAGATAAGCAATGCTATGCCAACGGTCAAGGCAACGATGCTCCAATTTTGGTCAAAATTGAGAGAAGTGTCAATCAACGAAACTAAAGTCGACTGCTTAAACAGCGTGACCACGGCCACTGCCAAACCCAAAGCAATGACGACCATCCACACCGACTCGCCCACTGATGACATCACCAGCTGGAAACGGCTGCTACCCAAAATCTTGCGCGTGTTGATGCTACGCAAGCGCAACGGCACCATCGCAAAGAAGAAGTTAATGTAGTTGATGAAGGCAATGAGCATCACGAAAACGGCTATGACGAGCAAAGTAACTGTTGTGGTGCGGTTGCCCGACTTGCCTGGATGTCCGACATTTTCGGCAAAATAATTGTCAGTCAACAACATAAGACGAGGTGACATAGTTTTCTTAGACTCTTCTACGTCTTCTTCGGTTAGGTTTTGATCATTGACGTCGCATGATTTTATCCAGCTTTCATAGGCGACTTGCGCTGCTACCTCTTCAAAGTCTTTTATGTCAGCGCCTTTAACGAGTTTAATGAAATAATTGAAGCCCCATTGATTCCAATTGTCCATACCTACATCGCCCATATTCAGAATAAAGTCGAAGGAGGAAAGGTCACTATTGACGGGCATATCCTTGTAGATGGCCGCCACAGTGACATCCCTCCAATTCCAATAGCCATATTGGAAACGGTCGCCCACTTGTAAGCCCAAGTGTTTTGCCGCTGTCTCCGACATAACCACATTGTCATTGCCAATCCAATTGTCCCAGCTACCAGCAACAAGCTCAAATCCGAATACATCAATGGCAGATCGAGAGAAACTGGTGGCTTTAAGCTCAACGGACGGTTGCCCTTCGCTTGTGCGTGCGGAAACAACGTCACCACCTTGAATGGCAGCACAGCCGCCTGCCTCAACGCATGGGACAGAACTGATGACTGCTTCCGACATCGGACGATTCACCCAGATCATATAAGCATTATTTGAAAACATGTCTGGCATAGTGAGACAATAGATTCGGTCGCTGTCTTTGAGTGCCTTGTTGTAAGTGAGGTCGTGGTGTACTTGCACGAGGATGATGTAGAGGGCGGCGAAGGCTGCCGTCAAGCCGAGGATATTGAGGACGGAAGACGCAAGGGCGGTCTTCCCTTTTTTGAAAATGCGTGCCATAATACTATCTGGTTTTAATTGTTCTTTAATGATTTAACCGGATTCATCCTTGCCACGCGGTTGCTGCTCAAAACGACTACAACAGTTACCACGAGGAGCACCGCAACGGCTCCAATGATGAAATAGGTAGGCGAGAGACTGATGCGCATGGCAAACAGTTCCAGCCATTTGTCGGAGATGAAATAGGCGATGGCCACACCGATTAAGGCGGCAATCACCGCCAGTTTCAGCACGTCCACCACGAACATGCGGATGATTTCACCCGTCACCGCGCCGTTCACCTTGCGGATGGCGACTTCCTTGCTGCGGCGGTTGGACTCATCGCGGACAAAGCCGATCAGACCGACCAAGGCGATGGCCATAGCAAACAAGGCTCCCATCGTGAAAGCACGACGCATCTGGTAAGTGTAGGAGTATTCTTCCCTGACCAATTCGGTATATGGCGTCACCTCTATGTTTTTCCGGTCGGGCAGACACTCTTCAATAACCGACTTCACCTTTTCTATCATCTCGGGATTCACTTCACGCACCTTCACCACCAGTTTATCCATGATTTGAGCATAATCGAAAGGACCATCAAACCAATCTTTGTTCCAGCAGAAACGGATGCTGGGCCTACTGTCCTTGCCGATTGCCGAACCGATAACATAGTCCTCATAAACGCCACAAATGGTATATACATCAACATCGCTGTCGCTGTGTTCCGAAATCAAGATGTCCTTGCCCACAGCGCCGTCGCTCCAATCTTCAAAGCGGTTCATCTCCTTCACGAAACTACTGCTCACCGCCACGTCATTAGGCTTCGATGGTATCCGGCCTTCCAACAAACGGAAGCCCATCAGGTCGAAGAAGCCCTCCGTCGCACCGTATTGGTCGCACACATTGAACAATTCTTTCGATGGGTTATCAGGCAAAGAGATGTTGTTACCTGATGATCTTTCCAAAGGAGGACAATAAGCCAATTCGGCATCTTCCACCCCGGGAATCGACCTCAGTTTCTCGGTAATAAGCGCCAGATTGTCCTTGCCTGCACCTTCCAGTGACGAATACAGCAACTGGTCGTATTCATAGCCCAAATCGGCGCCCAGCGCAGTATTGTATTGTCGGTCGGCCACGATGACCATAGGCAGCAGGATGGCGTTGATGCCAATCTGCACCATCAACAAGGAGAGTTTCCAACGGCGTTTGCTCTCATTGTAACCACCGAAGGCCGATGAAACTGGAATCCTGACGAACATCATTGCTGGGATGAGAGCACCAACCAGGAAGATGAAAGCGAGAATGGCGATGAGTGTCCATCGGGTCTGAGGCACCATGAGGTTCTGAACGGGCACGCCCAGCAGCGACTCAACGACCCCGTTGAACGCCCATATCAGCAAAGCAGCCACAGCCAATGCAGCCAGCAGGTTCAAGGCTGTTTCCTTGAAGAGCATCCCATAGATGCTGCCTGCACTGGCACCGTAACATTTCCTGACACCCATTTCCTTCGATCGGCGCACCACGTCCGAGACGGTCATCAGCAGGTAGTTCAACACCGAGACCAGCATCACCAGAATAGCTATGACCGACAATATCATCACAAAATTCCTGACGCTCTTCTCCTGACGGTGCAAGGTGACAAGAGGCTTCAGTGTGTACCATATCGAAGAGCCGTTCTGTTCCAACTCCTCCAAGGGCTGGTGCGCCTCCTGCATCTTTCGGATGGCGTCTTTCAACTCAACGGGTTTTACATTGGGCATGAGCCTGACATAACTGTAATAGCGGTCGTTGCCCAACCAGTTGTTGTTGCTCCTCTCCCCACAAAAGCCAATACTCGACACGATGTCGCATCGCACCGATCCATTCTTTGGAAAGTCCTCGAACACGCCCACTACGGTCAGTTTGGTATTCGGGTCTTCCTCAATGTAGATTTGCTTGCCGACGGCTTGATTTACGCCGCCTAACTTCTCAGCAAAACTGCGGCTGACAGCGACTTCATTATTCCATCGTTGCAATGCATGCATCGGGTCGCCAACCAGGATGGTTCTGTCGAAAAAGTCGAAGAAACAAGTGTCCACGCCGAGGCATACACCCGTGATGAGGTTGTCGCTTTCATCATAAAAGTGATTGTTTGACACATCGGTATAGCGCGTCGCTGCTTCCACGCCGGGCACCTCCGCCTTGAAGCCTGGCGCAATAGCTCCTGAAGTCCTTGAATAATCACTTGGGTCGTCGCCTTTCTGATGGATGATGTTCTCCATGATGAGATAGATGCGGTCCACATCTTTGTAGAAACTGTCGTAGGACAGCTCGAAACACACCTTACCAATCAGCACGATGCCGATGGCGAGACCGAAGCCGAGGGAGAGGATTTTTATGAGTTTGTCGGTCAACTTGTTCATGGCCGTATTGTTTAATGTTGAATTGTTTAAGGAACTATGGCCAATGGCCTATGACTATGGCAGCTTCATCAGAAGAGAAGCCTTCCATTCTTGGTTGAAGCGGCCATAGCCATTAGCCATAAGCCATCGGCCATTACAGTTGCGACAAGACTTCCTCGACAATCTTACCGTCGAAGAGGTTGATGATGCGGTCGGCGTAGCTGGCGTCGCGCTGGGAGTGTGTCACCATGACGATGGTGGTGCCTTCCTTGTGGAGGTCGGTGAGCAGCTCCATCACCTCCTTGCCGTTCTTGGAATCCAAGTTACCGGTGGGCTCGTCGGCGAGGATGAGCTTGGGGTTAGCGACGACGGCGCGGGCGATAGCCACACGCTGTTGCTGACCGCCCGACAACTGCTGCGGGAAGTGCTCGGAGCGGTGCTTGATGGCCATGCGTGTCATGATGGCCTCTACACGCTCTTTGCGCTCGGCAGAGGGGATGTTCATGTAGCGCAACGGCAGTTCGATGTTCTCAAACACATTCAGTTCGTCGATGAGGTTGAAGCTCTGGAACACGAAGCCGATGTTGCCCTTGCGGAACTGGGTGCGGTCTTTCTCTTTGAGGTCACCGACCTGATGGCCGAGGAGTTCGTACTTGCCCTCGGTGGGGTTGTCCAAGAGGCCGAGGATGTTGAGCAAGGTGGACTTGCCGCAGCCCGAGGGGCCCATAATGGCGACAAACTCGCCGTCGTTGATTTCGAACGAAACGCCGTTCAAGGCTGTGGTTTCGATTTCTTCCGTACGGAAGACTTTGGTCAGATTTTCTGCTTTAATCATTGCTTTAATTGTTTAATGATTTAACTTTTATTTTGTTGATTTGTTGTTTGTCGTTTAATTTGACTCGTGACTTCGGGACACGAGACAGGGGTGTTGCTACCTTGTCCTTTTTACCGTCATGGCGGAGGAACCGTCATTCCGCGGAAGCGGAACGCCATCTCCTACGCATGGAGACAACACCCTCGCGTTTAGGAGATTGCGGGTCAAGCCCGCAATGACGGTTTGGGGTGAAGTCCCGTGTCCCGTAGTCCCGTGTCCCGTGTCAAAATACCAATACATCGCTTTCTCCGAAATTGTCATACGATGAGGTAATCACCCGTTCGCCGGACTCCAAGCCTTCGACGACCTCGTAATACTGCGGGTTCTGCCGCCCGATGCGGATGTCGCGGCGCATGGCCTTGGTACCGTCGGGGGAGAGGACATAGATCCACTTGCCGCCGGTCTTCTGGTAGAAGGCGCCACGCGGGATGAGCACCGCCTCCACAGGCTGGCCGAGTTGGAGGTTGAGGTAGTAGGTCTGGCCGCTGCGGATGTTCTCCGGTTGCTGTCCGACAAACTTGAAGTCGGCCTTGAACTTGCCGTCGCGCACCTCGGGATATACCTTGCGGATCTGCGCCTGGTAGCGTTCGCTCTGGCGCTCGAAGGTAGCCTCCAAGCCTGCTGTGATGCGGTCGATGTAATGCTCATCGATTTGGGCCTCAATCTTATAGCTGTCGAGATTGTTGATTTGCCCGATCTTCGAGCCTGTCGCCACCGACTGGCCGAGGACGACATCCAAGAGACCCAACTCGCCGTCGATGGGCGCCTTGATGGTAAGGTTGTCCTTGCGCTTGCGGATCATCATCATGTTGAGGCGCATGTTGTCGAGGCTCTCGCGCATCTGGTTGATTTCCACCGTGCGGTGAAGGCTGTCCTGCTTGGCACGGTTTTCCACCAGTTTCAGGCGGCTGGTCGAGAGCTCATAGTCCTCCTCGGCTTTCAGGTAGTCCTCGCGGGCGATGAGGCCGTCTGCATAGAGGGCTTTCTGCGCCTCGTAGGTGCGGCGGTTGCGCTGCGCTTCCATCTGCAATTGCAGCTTCTCCTGTTCGACGCTCAACTTCTGCTGCTCCATTTGGAGCATCGTGTTGCGCAGGATGTTCTCCTTCTCGGCGAGGTCGGCTTCGGAGTTAAGGATTTGCATGTCGAGGTTCTCGTTGCTGAGGATGAGTATAACATCGCCAGCACTGACGCGGCTGCCTTCCTCGGTCACGATCTGCTGCACCACACCGCCTTCCAAGGGACTGATCTGGATGGTCGTCATGGGCGCGACCTGTCCGCTGATGCGGATGTAGTCGTTGAACTCGCCCTGGGTGACGGCGCTCACGGTGATATTGTCAGCATCGATGCGGAGCTTCTGGGCATCATCACGGAAGATGAGCCAAAGGATGAAGGCCAGGAGCAGGGCTCCGCCCCAGAACGGCAAGGCCTTCTTGGTAAAGGCGAGGGCTATGCCTTTCTTCTTTTCGATTTTACGATCCATTGAGTTGGTTTCCATATTTGTATAATTTTGATTCCAATAAATAAAGTACGGTATCGGGTTAGCATCTTTTGTGCCAAAAATACAACTAATTAAGAATCAACAAAATATGATTTTGCCTTTTTGAAAAAGTGTAAAGTTTCTTTACAGTGGTGTAAAGAAACTTTACAATCGACATGTAAATCGGCCGTAAGCAATTTCCCTATTTTTATGAAAAAGTTGGAAGAAAGCATAAAAACAACCTAATTTAGGTTGGAAAAAAGCAAAAAAATAGTATTTTTGCAGTTGGAAAAAAGCACTAAACAATGGTTAATAGAAAGATTTACAGCTATTTGAAAGATTTCTTTTTGAATGATAAGAAATCGCTTCTCGTAACAGGGGCACGACAAGTTGGAAAAACGTATGCCATACGCAAGGTGGGCGAAGAAACATTCAAGCATTTTGTGGAATTCAATTTCATCAAAAACCCGAAACTCAAAACCATCTTTGCCAATCCTCTTGACACAAACGATATCCTGTTGCGCATTTCTGCGTTGACCGACACAAAATTGGTACCAAGCAGCACTTTGATTTTCTTCGACGAGGTGCAGGAATGTCCGGAAATCGTCACTGCGATTAAGTTTCTCGTCGATGAAGGAAGCTATCGTTATGTCATGAGCGGCTCTCTTCTAGGTGTTGAATTGAAAGACTTGCGAAGCGTCCCCGTTGGTTATATGGCTGAAAAAGAGATGTTTCCGCTCGATTTTGAGGAGTTCGCACTGGCTTTGGGCATGAGCGATGAAGTGATGACGCATCTTCATGAATGTTACGACAAGAGAAATCCCATCGATTCTGTCGTTCATGAGAAGATGATGGAGTTGCTTCGTTTATATCTTGTGATTGGAGGAATGCCAGCTGTTGTAGCGAAATATTTGGAAACCAACAATATGCAGGATTTCCGACGTGAGCAGGAGAACATCCTGAAACTGTATAAAAAAGACATTGTTAAATATGCTGACAACAAGCTGTTCATCAAAGAGATTTTTGACAGGATTCCTTCGGAACTCAATGCCCAAAACAAGAGATTTATACTAAAATCGCTGAACGACAGAGCAAAATTCGAAAAATACGAGAACAGTTTCCTTTGGCTGACCGATGCAGGGGTCGCCTTACCCACATATAATGTCGACAAACCTTGTGTGCCGTTGAAACTCAATGAACAACGCAACCTGTTCAAGTTGTTTCTTAATGATGTAGGCCTGTTGTCCTGTATGTACTCGTCAGGTTTTCAGCTTAATATCATGATTGGCGAAATCAATGCGAACTTTGGTGCCGTTTTTGAGAATTTTGCCGCACAAGAATTGCACTCGCATGGTTACGACCTTTACTATTTCAACAGTAAAAAACAGGGAGAACTCGATTTCGTCATTGAACATGACAATCAAGCTCTCCCGATAGAAATCAAGTCAGGGAAGGATTACAAACGGCATAACGCCCTCTGCAATGTGATGAAAAACGAGGAATATGCGATAAAAGAGGTTTTTGTATTTACGACAAAGAACATTGAGATTCTCGACCGAAACACATATCTTCCCGTGTATATGTTGATGTATCTCCGTGAGAGAGAACTTCCAAACAAGAAGATTGCGTTCAAGCCGATGTAGCCTCTCCTGATCGTCCTATTCATCTTTCAGCGATTTAACAGGATTCATTCGCGCGATGCGCCAGCTGCTGATGCCGATGACCAGGCCAACGATGACCAGCACGATGGCAGCGGCACCAATGAAGTACCAAGGCGAGAGGTCGATACGGAAGGCGAACTGCTCGATCCATTTGCGGGCGACGAAGAAGGCACCCACCGCACCGACGACGGCAGCCACCAACGACAGTTTCAGCACCTCGCCGACAAACAACCCGACGATTTCGCCCGACACCGCGCCATGCACCTTACGGATGGCAATCTCCTTGCTGCGGCGGTTGGCCTCGTCACTGACATAACCAATCAAGCCGATGAGTGAGATGAGCAGGGCAAACAAAGCCCCGACCAAGATGGTGTTGCGCATCTTGCGGTTGTCGGCATATTGGGCGCGTACCTCGGCGGCATACGATTTCACTTCCAATTCCTCTTCCTTCGCCACCTCGTTCACGGCATCTTGGATTTGCTGCATCGTATTACGATTGGCATGGTCCACTTTCACGAGAATATTCCAAAACCTCTTTGGTTTGCCGTTGCCGTTATAGCCGTAGAAGTAGCAACTCGGTTTCATGTTCGGATTGAGGGCACTGCCAATGCGGATGTTGCGGTAAACGCCCGACACCGTCAAGGATTCCTCGCGCCATTCATCTTCGCCAACCTGCTTGCTGTTGTGGCCGCTGACATAAACCTGTTTTCCAATCGGACCATCGCTCCAATCCTCAATCTTGCCCATCTCTTCCAAAAAGGTCTCGCTAATGGCAATCTCGGCAGTATCGCTCGGCGCATGACCCATAACGAACGGAATATCAAGCATGTCGAAGTAGCCTTCGGTGGTCGAAAAGCAGTCGGCAAGATAGAGTAGAACCGTTCTCTCAGGCATTTGAAGAGCCACGTTTCCTTCGGCACCTTGGTATGGCATCAACATGCATCCTTCCACGCCTTTAACCACGGGCAGCGACCTCAACTTGTCGAAAATCAGGGTCTGCGTATTGATTTTGGTGTCACGCACCTTGACATAATAAAGGTTTTTGTAGTTGTAGCCCGTTTCCTCACTCGCCATGTGTTCGTATTGTCCCGTCACGACGAGCAGCATCGCCACGATGAAGACATTCACCGCTACTTGCAAGCTCAATAGGAAGAGTTTCCAGTGGCGCATGTTCAGGGTGAAGTTACGAATGGCCTGCCAAACGGGAACACGCGTATAGAGCAACCCAGGCACAATCACCGAAAGCACGAAAATCAGCGCGATGACCGCCACGATGACGCGGATGCTCGGCCCGATGAGCGTAGTCGTAAAGGAAGTGCCCAACAGGTTCTTCGCCAAGTTGTCACCCGAAAGAATAAGCAAAGCCGCCAGCACCAAGGCCAGCCCGATATGCACCGCCGCTTCCTTGATGAGCATCCCGTAAATCTCGCGGCCGCCCGCGCCATAGCACTTGCGGATGCCGATTTCCTTCGAGCGCTTCACCATTGAGGAAAGTACCACGAGGATATAGTTCATCATGCTGATAAACAGCAACAGGAAAGCCACAATGGAAAGGATGATGACCATATTATGCACCTCGGGGTCGGAAGTATGGAGTTTGTCGAAAGGCACCAGAAGATAGCGCAACTGTCTGCCTTTTTCAGTCTTCATTTTCTCCAAGTCCTGGTGTGTGGCTTGCATCTTGTGGATGGCCTCGTCAAGCGAATGGGGGTCGATGCCTTTTTGCAATTTGACAAAACTTGTGTAACGCTCATTGCCGATCCAGTTTTCAAGGCTTCCCTTGCTCATCCACTTGATGGAATACACCACATCGAAAGGAAGCGATATGTTTATAGGTAGGTCATCAAACACAGCCTCCACGGTGTAAACATCTTTGTCGTTCTCAACATGTACAACTTTTCCGAGGCATGCCTCAACACCGCCCATGTTTTCTGCGAAAGATCTTGAAATGGCGATGTGTTCCTTCGATACCAAGACCTTTTCGATATCGCCAGCAAGGATGGGGATGGAGAACACCTTGAAGAAGCACGAGTCGGCCATAATACACGCTCCTTCGAAAATGATTTGGCCTTCCTCGTTCGTATAATTGGTTTTGTTCCAAGTCTGGTCCACGATGCGAGTGGCTTCCTCCACGCCCGGCACTTCGGCCTTGAAGCCTGGAGCCACGGCCCCGCTGACACGCGGAAACACATTCACGCCTTCGGAACTCGTGGTCTCCATTTGGATGCAATAGATACGGTCCACATCCTTATAGAAACTGTCGTACGACAATTCGAAGCACACCTTGGCAATGAGCACAATGCCGATGGCGAGACCTATCCCGAGGGAGAGGATTTTGATTAGCGTATCTTTGAAACGGTTCATATTGTTGAAGTGTTTAGTTGTTCATTACTCTTTCTTAAGTGCATTCACCGGATTCACACGCGCCACTGAGACAATCTGCCACAGCACCGAGCCGATGGCGATGACGAACGACAGCGCCACCGTGACCACGAAAATCCACGGGTGCAAGTCGATTCGATAGGCGAAGTCCTCCAAATAGCGTTTGCAGAGCCACACTGTCACGGGGATGGCAATGGCGTTGGCAATCAGTATCATGATGATGTATTCCTTCAGGTTGCGGCGAATTTCGCTCTGCATCGTGCCGCCAAACACCTTGCGGATGGCGATGGTCTTCTCGCGCTCGGAGGCGAAATGCGTGCTCATGGCTATTAAGCCCAGCAATGAGAGGATAACCGAAATCGCCATAATGAGTTCGATGAGGCGCATCTGACGGCGATGCTTGTCATATTGCTTGGAAATTACGTTCTCCACAAAATCATTGTAATCCGGCTCCATATAGACGCCAAACACCTTTTCGCAGTGCTTCTTGTAAACAGCATCTATAGAGCGTTTTGCCTCGCGGTGGTTGCCAACAACATCAATCAACAGATGGGATTGGGGCTTCAAGCCACCTCTGCTAATCACCATCACATAGTCTTCGTCGGTCACATGCAAGGCATCTTGCATCGAGAAGTCGGAAATCACTCCGCATACAGGCATGGCAATACAGTTTTTCTGCCACATCGTAATGGTGTCATAGTTGTTATCGCCGTAGGGCAAGCCCGTCATACCTGCAGCCGTGGCCTCGGTAATCCAAAAACCAAGGGCACTGGCATCCAAAAAACGCTCTTTCACCTCAAAACCCAACATTCGGAACGCCGCCGTATCGCAAGAGAGGAGGGGGATCATAACACTATTCTCCGTGTCGTGGAGTCTCTTCAAGCCAAGTTGCATGCTCCTCACCCCAGGAACGGCATCAGCCGATGCCAATTCCTTCACACAAGGCAATGCCCTCAGTTCTTCCACAAAGGCTTCTTTCTCCGTCGTGTAGTCGAGATCAGAGCCTAAGAAATAGAGATTCTGCAAGCTCAATCCCGTCGAACGGTCTTCCATGTGGTGCATTTGAAGCTCCATGGTCAGCACCAAAGCGATGAGCATGATGGCGATGACGTTTTGGACCACGATGAACACCTTCGAGAGCACGGTGCGGTTACGGAATCGGAAAGTGCCTCGTACTACATCGATAGGCTGGGCTTTGGCGATAATGGCCGCTGGCAAGATGCCGGCAAGCAAGGAAACCACAATCACCATCAGAAGATAGGCGATGAGATATGGCAAACTAAAAGATATGAAAATCGCCACATCAGACTGCAACAATTGGTTGACGGTCGGGATAAGAGCGCGAGCTATTGCCAACCCGACAATGAAACTGAACAAAGTGAAAACAAACGCCTCGCCGAGAAATTTCAAAATGATGTCAGACTTTTGTGCCCCAACCAATCTTCTTGAAGCCATTTCCTTGGCACGTTTCCCGACCAAGGCGACATTCAGGTTGATGTAGTTCAGCAAGGCGGAGATGAGTAGCAAAAGCCCGATGATGATCATCGTGCGAAGCATGGAACGGTCGCCTTTATTCAAACTGGTGTAAACAGGTGCGAAAAACAACTCATCGAAACGAACCATTACAAGCCCTTGCCACGTCGGGCTATTCTCGAATTGCGAATCGCAGAGTGCCTGCAATTTCACATCCAGTTCTTCCCGGTTCACATCAGGTTGCACCTTAATGTATGTGCCAATGTTAGCCCAGTTATGGAAAGGATTGTCTCGATAAGACTGTATCACATACGACTGCGCATGTTCATAGTTTATCATCACATCAAAGTCGGGAAGCAAGGAGCTGCCTTTTCCGGCAATGATGCCAACGACGTGCAATGTGTCGTCACTCACAATCAATGGCAGGTTTACTGACTCATCATTCAGTTGAGTGGCCAACTTTTCGGAGATGAAGGCCGCATTGCGTTCCGAAAGCATCTCGGGACTGCCTTCCTTGAACGTCATGGGAAAGATGTCGAAGAAATCCACATCACAAACAAACATATTGCCCACAAAGTTTTGTTCGCCAACGTGAATCAGCTGGTCTTGCAGGAAATGGAAATGCGACACGGTTTCAATCTCGGGCAGTTTGCCGTCGAAAACTTCTTTCATGCCGTAGCAATTGAGGAATTGTTCTTTATCGCCGACGGCATAGATCCGCTCGCGGTCGGGGTTCTCACGCGTCACGGCATATTGCTGCACCACATAGCAGAAACTGATGATGACAAAGGCCAGGGCAACGCTCAATCCGATGAACTCAATGGCGGTGTAGAGTTTGTTTCGCGACAGGAATTTCAGGTAGGTTTTCATTATTGTTGATGTTTTTTTGCTTTCAGCTCTCAGCAATCAGCTTTCAGCCTCGGCTAATCCATGCTGATAGCTGATGGCTGAATGCTGATAGCTATTATTGATTTATATACGGTGTCCCTCCATAGTAATTAACCACACTATTCTTGATAAAGTATTGAAGCCGGGCGCTAAGGTGCTCGGCGAGGGCGTTGAGGTAGTTGTTGGAGGCAGTCTGGTATTCGATGGACGAAATCAAGCCTTGCTCGAAGCGCTTGCCGTTCAGTTGATAGGCCTCCTCCTGTAGGTCGGCGCGGGTGGCGGCTTGGCGCAGGGCGTCGGCACTGCCGTCGCGGTCGGCAATGGCGCGGCGCACCTCGGCCTCCACGGTTTGGAGCGTCTGCTCATAGTCGGCCTGGGCACGGTCGTAGGCATTCTTCTTCCTTGCGATGTTGGAATGCTTAGAGAGGCGGTCGAAGATGGGAATGCTCAACGAGAGTTGGATGTATTCGCCGCTGTTGTTCTTCAACTGGTCGAAATAGGGCGTGGGCACATAGCCCTCCATGCCAGGATAGGTGAAGAAACTCGTCGACCAGCCGCCATAGAGCGAGAGGGTGGGCACTAGTTGCCAGCGAGCCGTCTTCAAGGCGAGGCGGGCATTTTTCATCGTGCCCTCGGCCAGTAGGACCGATGGCATGTTTGTTTTTGCATACTGAACAATGGCTTCGATAGATTCACTCGCCCCTTCGTCCATGTCATACCGAACGCCACTGGGCGCAAGCGTATCTATGGACGAAGGGACTCGGAATGACATCGAAGCCGAAGGAATGTCCAAATCGTCAATTTTCAGCGGTTCATCGATGGGCCAAAACATCACATCTTTCAAGGTGATCATGGCGTTGTTGAGGTTGTTGCGGCAGGTGGTCAGTTGGTACTGCCGCTCGGCGAGGTCGCTCTGCATCTGCACCACATCGGCGTGCGACTTCTGGCCCAGTTGCTCTTGCCTCGTGGCAAGTTGCACGGACTTCTCCGCCGTGGCCACCTGCGCTTGCAAGGCCTTCTCCAACTCGGTGTAGTAAAGCACGTTGCAGTAGGCCTCCATCGTGGCGAGACAGATCTGGTCTTCCAGTTGTTGCTCTTTGGTGAAGCCCATCAACTTTGCTGTCTTGGTGATTTTTAAGTTGTTGACGGCTTGGAAACCGTTAAACAAAGCGATACCGCCCGAGAGACTGTAACCGTTGTGGAACGAAGTCGTCCGGATATAAGTGTTGGTCTCCGGGTCGATGCTACGGCCAAAGTTGGAGTAGGCGTAGGTGCCGCCGCTCACTTCGGGTGTGAATGCCGCCAAAATGGCGTCACGGCGGTCGATTTGGGCGTCGCGGTTGTCGGCCTGCTGGATACGGATCTTGGTAGAGTGTTCCATGGCATAGCGCATGCAGGCTTTGAGGTCCATGGCGGTGGTGTCCTGGGCCTTGACCGGACTCAAGGCCCCCAGGAACAGCACTAAAATGAAAAAGGTATGTTTTGCTTTCATCATGCGTATATTATAATGATGCACATGAGATAGCATATCGTGTGCCAAAAATGTAAAATGCTAATATACAGAGATTTGAAAAAACGACCTTTTCAAAAAGTGTAAAGTTTCTTTACAGTGGGTGTAAAGATTCTTTACACTTGATGGTTAGATTTCCTTGTTGGCCATCCCTGGGAACGGCCTGGCAAACACCTTCGGGAAGGGTGTCTCAAACTCCATGTCCTCGTCCTTGACAGGGTGGTGGAAACAGAGTTTGTAGGCATGCAGGCACAGGCGGCCCAACGAGTTGTCGTAGGCTCCTGTTTCTGAAACGCCGTATTTCGGGTCGCCCACTACGGGATGCCCGATGTCGGCCATGTGGACGCGGATCTGATTCTTGCGGCCCGTCTCCAGCTGCAGCTCGACCAAGGAATACTTCGGATTGGAATACAAGGTCTCGTAGTAGGTCTCGGCGTACTTGCCGCCGTTGTCGGTCGGACTGGAGTAGGTGACGAAGGCCTTGTTGTCTTTCAGCCACGACTTGACCACGCCTTCCTTTTTCTCCATGCAACCGCTCACCACAGCCACGTAACGGCGGTCGTAGACGGTGTTCTTCCAGTCTTCCTCAAACATCAACGCCACCTCCTTGCTCTTGGCGAAGAGCATGAGGCCGCTGGTGTCGCGGTCGAGGCGGTGGATGGTATGGGCGCGGCAGCGCTGCTGGGTGTAGATGAAATAGTCGTTCAAGATGCTCTGCGCCGTGTCTTTCTCCTTGGTGGGGCTGTTGGTCAAGAGACCTTCTTTCTTGTCGATGACCAGAAGGTATTTGTCTTCATAGACGATTTTAAGCCACGGGCTGCGGAAGCGTTCCTTGGCCGTGGGCTTGCCAATCTCTACCACCATGCCGGGTTCAAGGGCGAAGTCGAACTGGGTGGTGCGCTCGCCGTCGACTGAGACGGTCTTGTTGGCCAGCATACGCTTGACTTTGCTGCGGCTGATGCCGTCGAGTTTCTTCATGAGGAAGTCCATCAGCTGCGACGGCTCCGTGACGTTGAATTTCAGCGGGTTGCTCTTCGAATGCGTCGTTCTCTTGCGGTCGTTGTTCATCGTTTTGGTCTTGTGGGTTAATAGGGTGTCTCCGAGTTAGGGCTCATGGGTTGGTAGGGGGTGAGGTCGTCTTCGTCGTTGAATCTCGAGTTGATGATTTGCGGGCTCTCGAAGTGGTTGTTGGGCCCGATGGTGGTGAACTCGCTGTTGTCGAAGCCTTGCTCGAACTCCTCGAATCGCGCGTATTGTCCCACGAAACGCAGTTCCACGTCTCCGAGCTGGCCGTTGCGGTGCTTGGCGATGTTGATGACGCTGTAGCCCTTGGGCTTGTCTTCGGCGTCGGCTTCGTTTTTGTAGTATTCCGGACGGTAGATGAACATCACCATGTCGGCGTCCTGCTCGATGGCGCCCGACTCACGCAAGTCGGAGAGGATGGGCTTCTTTGATCCGGGACGCTGCTCGACGCTACGGCTCAATTGCGAGAGTGCCAGGACGGGGATCTCCAGCTCCTTGGCCAGACTCTTCAGCGAACGTGAGATGGTGCTGATCTCCTGCTCACGGGTGTAGCCCCGCTCGCCCTTGGCAGTCATCAGCTGCAGGTAGTCGATGAAGATCATCTGGATGTCGTGCTGCTGCTTCAGTCTGCGGCATTTGGCGCGGAGCTCGAAGATGGAGAGCTGTGGCGTATCGTCGATATAGATGGGGGCGTCGGTCAAAGGCGTGACCTTGGTGTTCAGCTGCTGCCACTCGTATTCGGCCAAGTCGCCACTGCGTAGTTTTTCGGCGGTGAGCGAGGTCTCGGTCGAGATCAGACGGGTGACTAACTGCACCGACGACATCTCCAAGGAGAAGAACGCCACGGGACGATGGAAGTCGACGGCGGCGTTGCGCGCCAGGTTGAGGGCGAAAGCGGTCTTACCCATGCTGGGACGCGCGGCCAGAATGATGAGGTCCGACTTCTGCCAGCCTTGGGTGATACGGTCGAGCTCGGTGTAGCCCGATGGCACGCCGCGCAATTTGTCGTCAGCGTTTTTGGCGTGATGGATTTCTTCGATGGCCTGGCTGACCAAGTCCTGCATCGAGTCGTAGCTGCGGCGCAGGTTGTTTTCGCTGATTTGGAAGAGGTTGTTCTCGGCCTTGTCGAGCAGGTCGAAGACGTCAGAGGTGTCTTCAAAGGCCTCGTGGATCATGTCGGAAGAGATCAAGATCAGCTGACGCTGGATGTGCTTCTGCATGATGATACGGGCGTGATACTCGATGTTGGCTGCCGAGACGACGCGGTTGGTCAGTTTCGAGATGTAGTAGGCGCCACCCACCATCTCCAATTCGCCACGTTGCTTTAGCTCGTTGGTGACGGTGAGGATATCAATGGGCTCCGACTTGCCGAACAGGTCCTTGATGGCGGCGAAGATCTTCTGGTGCTTGTCCAGATAAAAGGCTTCCGGCGTCAGGATGTCGATGACTTCGTTGACGGCATCGCGCTCCAACATAAGAGCGCCGAGGACGACCTCCTCGAGGTCGGTGGCTTGGGGAGGGATGCGGCCTTGGTTGGCAAAAACTTGTTCGGGGGTCATCATATTGCGTTTCGCCGTGTCGCCAAAGGGACGGCGTTGCGTAGTATCGTTGGGCATATATTTTTATCTTTTTGTAATGTAACGAAGGGCAAAATTACGGATTATTTCACGACCCGGTTGGATGGAGAAGGGGAAGTTATCAACTACTTGAAAAGATGTTGATAAGTTTTTGCAACAACTTCATTCTCAGTTATTAAGTCTTCCCTTGCCTGTTGATAACCTATGAGGTCGTTGCTGGTGGATTCGAGCAGAATTCGGCTGTGTTCGAACAGTTTAGCCTCGCCGAAAAGGGCGGTCTCGAGGCGCTGCAAAGTGAGACCTCTTTTGAGGGCCGGATGGTAAAAACGGGCCTGCTGGAGCACGTCGAAGAGGTTGAAGACTTTGTAGCCCACCGTCTGGTTTTGGATGATCTCGTGACGCAAGAGGGTGGTGGTGAGGTTCTGCGGAGTGAAGCACACGATCAGTTCGTAATGGGACAGCTTCTCTATCAAAAGGTCAATAGACTCTTTCCATAAGCTGTGGTCTTCGAAACAGTCCCAGACCGAGACGCCGTCGGGCTCGTGTTCCCCCTGCAGCGCGAAGGCCAGGATCATCTCCTCATACGGCTTTGTGCCGTCTAGTTCGGGCACGGCGGGACGGTTGAGCAGCAGGTTTAGATAGGCCACCGACTTGGGCTTGGGTTGTGGCGCCAAGGTGTAAAGTGTCTTGTAGTCAATATAATACGAGTTAGTTTCCAAGGCTTCGATCTGCCGGGCCTCCTCCGAGTCGGGGTCGAGCCTCTGGAGCATCTTGGCATTGGTGTTCACTCCGTTGAAGTAGCTCTCGAACAGCGTCTCGTCATCCATGGCGGTGGTGAACAGGAAGCTGTCTTTCGGGATGTATTTCCAGCAATGGCCTTGGAAGTCGCAAGGGTAGGGGTCGTTGCATTGTGTCCCGATGTCAACCAAAGGAGCGTGGGGCAGGGCGACGACGGCCTTGAGCCGTTCCACGTTTTTGGCGACGAAACCCTCTCGATTCACCACGTATTCCATCACCGACTCCATCTTGAACAACTGTTGTACGTCGATGGGCCCGTCTTTCACATAGTCGCCGTTGAGGTACATCAGGCGGAAGTCGCTGAGCGGCACACCGCAACCCTTCAGCACGTAATACTGCAGTGCGGCGTCATTATAATAGGTGTCGCTGAGACGCAAAGAGCTCTTCACCTCCACGGCCAGCCATTTGTCGCCGTCGCGGACCAATATGTCGAGCATGATAAGCGTGTCGTTGTGTTGAAACACGGCCTCATACATCACCTTGACCTCAGGGTCGCTGAGGTTGTCCCACGTCTCTTGAACTTTCTTGGGGAACTGCGAAGGCGAGGCGGGTGACATGTCGATGCCGCCGGGAAACACCTCATGCGCCAGCACGCCCACGTCGGTGCCGCGTTGGAATTTGGCCCTCTGTTCGATGCTGAGCTTGTCGCGCAGGTAGGGGTGCTTCTTTTGCATATACAAGGCCTTCTCGCACTGCAAGCCCTTGATATAGGTCGATTTTGAGAGGATGTGCATGGTCAGTTGGTGTAGTCCACCTGGTCGTCGGCGATGAGGGGCTGGTAGTTGAACCGGCGCATGAGTTGCGCGATGGCCAAGACGTCTTTTTGGCAATAGGTCTTGATGCGTTCCAGGTCGTTTTCTTGCCAATAGACACGACCCACTTCGCTGCCGTTGATGTCGTCCTTGGGCGTGGGGATGTCGAGGATGGCGCAGAGCAGATCCAACGATGTGTAGCTCTTGTAGTCGCCGAACATCCACAGTTCCATGGTGTCGATGAAGTTGGTCTCCCACGGCTTCTTGCCGGCCACCTGCAGGACCTTGGGGATGGGTATGCCGTTGACCATCATGCGGCGGGCGATGTAGGGGAAGTCGAACTCCTTGCCGTTGTGGGCGCAGAGCTGGGCGTCGGGAGCGTTATAGTAACGGTTCAGCATATCGGCGAAGTCGGTGAGCAGGGCCTTCTCGTCGTGGCTGTAGAACGACTTGAGACGGAAGCGGTTGCCGTTGAAGAAACCCACCGAGATGCACACGATCTTGCCGAACTCGGCATAGATGGCGGCGCGCTCGTAAAGGCTCTCGGGCGTGGCGTTCTCGTCACCCCTGCCGATCTGCTCAGCCTTGTGGGACCATAGCTTCTGCATTCGTTCACTGAGCTGGTCGAAAGTCTTCTCATGCGAGACAGTCTCGATGTCGAGGAAGAGGATTTTGGAATAGTCTATCATATCGTCGATTGTTGAATTGTTTAAGTTTGTACTATGGCCGATGGCCTATGACTATGGCAGTTTCATTAGAGGTTAAAACTTCCAGTTTCTATTGAAATTGCCATAGTCATTAGCCATAAGCCATCGTAATATCTATCTTATCTCTTGAAAATCATTATATTTTCCTGTCGGTGTCACGGAGTCGATCTTCATATCGGTAATAAAAGAGTAAGGAGTGCCTTCGCCGCAGAGCAGGGTGAAGCGGTCGAGGTCGGTTTCCTCGCCTTCGGCCTCGATGTGGACACAGTCGTCGGCATAGTCGTTCTCCACGTAGCCGGTGAGGTTGCATTGCACGCCGTAGCGGTATGCGTAGCGCCGGAAGCCCACGTTGAACACGTGTCCGTAAATCCTTATGGAATAAGCTTTTGTCATAGCGCGAATTTGATTTCCGGCACCTGCTTCAAGGCTTCGTACACAGCGTTCATCTGCTCTTGGCTGTCCAGGTCGATGTTATAGGTGTAGGTGATGTAACTGCCTTTGGCGCTGGCTCTGGCGCTGACGAAGCTGTGTACCGTCTGGCACTCGCTGAACACACGGCTGATGTTGGCCTTGCTCTCCTCAATGGGGATGACGGCGGCCACGATGACCTTGATGTCGAAGTTCTGCGGGAAAATAAGTTTTTCTTGTTCGTTCATGACGATGGCGATTTGATATGCAAAAATACTAAAAACGGCAAGGGTCGCTAGCATTATTTCCTGTTGAATACAATTTTTCTTGTATTTTTGCGTCATCAACGAAACAAAGAAGAGATGCTTAAGTTGTGGCTATCCTTAAAGGTGTTCATCAAGGGCATGGTGATGGGTGCGGTCAACGTGTTCCCCATCTCCAGCGGCACCATCTCTTTGGTTCTTGGCGTGTACGAGCGTTTTATCAATGCTATCAATTCGTTGAGAGTCAACAACTTCAAGCTTCTTTTCAAAGGGGAGTTAAGGACGTTTGCCCGTCGCACCGACGCCAAGTTCCTCCTCACCATCGTGCTGGGTGTCGTCGCCGGCATGGTGCTGGCGGCGCTCTTCCTCAAGCAGACCTTGAAGTCTTACGAGGTCTACACCTGGTCGTTTTTCATCGGCCTCATCATCGCTTCGGTGGTCTATGTGGCCAAGCGTATCGAGAAGGTAAACGCCAAGAATATCATCCTGGCCGTCATCGGCATGGCGATTTCATTTTTCCTCTCCATCAAGGCGAATCCCTATCCAAACGACAACTTCTTCTATCTGATTTTATGCGGAATCATCGGCGCCACTGGAATGGTGGTGCCGGGTGTGTCGGGTTCGCATATGATGTTGTTGATGGGTAATTACGAGCTTATTGTCACTGATGCTATCCCTTCGCTGACAAAGTTCTCCACCTTCGGACACGGTGCCGCCATCTTGGCGCCCTTCATTTTGGGTGCTCTCGTCAGTCTGGTGCTGTTCTCCCATCTGCTCTCATGGCTTATGCGCGACTACCGTGACGGCACGTTGGCGGTGTTGGCCGGTTTCATGCTCGGCAGCCTGCCTGTGGTGTATCCCTGGAAGGAGGCTGTAGGGACGGACTATATCTTCGACCTGCCTCCATGGAACTCCGAGTTGCTGATAGCGCTCGTCATGGTGGCCTTGGGCGCCTTCTCGGTCTATGTGCTCGAGCTGATGGCGCGCCACACGGAAAAGAAACAGGCAGAACGACTGCAAACCCCCAAACCTAAGAAAAAGAGACATGGCAAAAAAACTAAAAAGAATCACGTTCACGCTTCGCGAGGGTGAAGACTTCATCCCGCTCATCTCCTTACTCAAGGCCTGCGACGTGGTATATTCTGGCGCTGAGGCCCAGGAGGTCGTATCGGAGGGCATGGTGCTCCGCAACGGCGAGGTGGAGACCCGCAAACGGGCCAAGATCACCGCGGGCGAGATCATCGTCTTCGAGGATTACGAGATCCTCGTTGAGGGATGGGATTAAAAACAAAAAAACGCAGCCAAACGGCTGCGTTTTTTAGGTTAGTAGAGACGGCGTGCACACCGTCTCTACAAGTTTTAGATTAGAATTTACAGACCAAATTCCTGTCGCCGTAGGCGTCGTCGATGCGGGTGACGTGCGGGAAGTACTTGTCCTGGACGTCGCTCTTCATAGGGAAGCCAGCCTCTTCACGGGTGAAGGGGAAGTTCCACTCGTTGGCCATCAGCATCTCGGCAGTGTAAGGAGCGTGCGAGATGATGTTGTTGCCCTTCTCGGCCTTGCCGTCCTCGATGTCCTTGATCTCCTTGCGGATCTGGATCATGGCTTCGACGAAGCGGTCGAGCTCGGCGATAGGCTCGCTCTCGGTGGGCTCCACCATCAGGGTCTCGTGCACCGGGAAGGCCACGGTAGGAGCGTGGAAGCCGAAGTCCATCAGACGCTTGGCGATGTCGATGGCGGCCACACCAACGGTCTTATTAATGCCGTTGATATCGAGAATCATCTCGTGGGCCACATGACCGTGGTTGCCGGTATACAGGATCGGGTAGTAGTCCTGCAGACGTTCCTTCAGGTAGTTGGCGTTCATGATGGCACCCATGGTAGCTTTCTTCAGGCCTTCACCGCCCAGCATCTTGATGTAGCAGTAAGTGATGGTGAGAATCTGTGCGCTACCGAACGGAGCGGCTGAAACGGCGCCTTCCTGCTTGTCGCCACCGCAGTGGAACAGGATGTGCGAGGGCAGGTAGGGCTTCAGGTGCTCGGCCACGCCGATGGGGCCTACGCCAGGACCGCCACCGCCGTGCGGGATGGCGAAGGTCTTGTGCAGGTTGAGGTGGCAGACGTCGGCACCGATGTAGCCGGGGCTGGTCAGACCGACCTGGGCGTTCATGTTGGCACCGTCCATGTAGACTTGACCACCGTTGTCGTGGACGATCTTCACGAGGGTGCGGATGCCGTCCTCATAAATGCCGTGGGTCGAGGGATAGGTGACCATAAAGGCGGCCAGGTTGTCCTTGTATTGCTCAGCTTTGGCCTTGGCGTCTTCGAGGTTGATGTTGCCGTGCTCGTCGCAGGCCACCACCACCACTTGCATGCCAGCCATGGCGGCCGAGGCGGGGTTGGTGCCGTGGGCCGAGGCGGGGATCAGGCAGATGTTGCGGTGACCCTGACCGTTGGCCTCTTGGTAACGGCGGATGGTGAGCAGACCGGCATATTCGCCGCTGGCGCCCGAGTTAGGCATGAAGCTCATGCCCTTGAAGCCCGTGATTTCGCAGAGGTCTTTCTCCATCTCGTTGATGAGTTCGAGATAGCCTTCCACTTGGTCGGCGGGGACGAAGGGGTGGATGTTGCCGAACTCAGGCCAGCTGAGGGCGTACATCGAGGTGGCGGGGTTCAGCTTCATGGTGCAGGAACCCAACGGGATCATGCAGCGGTTGAGGCTGAGGTCGCGGTTCTCGAGCTTCTTCATGTAACGCATCATGTCGGTCTCGCTGCGGTACTTGAAGAACATCGGGGCCTGCATGAACTCGGAGGTACGCTGCATCTCAGTCGGGATGCCGCTGAACTTCTGGCAGTTCGGGTCGCAGACCAGTTCCTCATGTTGTTTGCCGAGGGCTTCGGCGACGACTTGGCCGATCTCGTTGATGTCCTCGCGAGCCGTGGTCTCGTCGAGGCTGATGCCGAAGTGCTGCTTGTCGATGATGCGGAAGTTCATGCCGTGTTTCTCGGCGGCTTCCTTCACCTTGCAGGTGCAAGCACCTTCAGGCAGTTCGAACAACAGCGTGTCGAAGAAGTACTTGTTGAGTTGCTTCACGCCGAGCTTAGCCAGTTCAGAGGCCAGCTTGCCGGCGAGGCAGTTGATATGGTGGGCGATCTCGATCAAGCCGTCCGGGCCGTGATAGAGGGCGTAGAAGCCCGACATGATGGCCAGCAGAGCCTGAGCCGTGCAGATGTTGGACGTGGCGCGCTCACGCTTGATGTGCTGCTCACGGGTCTGCAGAGCCAGACGGTAGGCGGGATTGCCGAGGGCGTCGATGCTGATGCCGATGATACGGCCGGGCATCTCGCGCTTGTAGGCTTCGGTGGTGGCGAAGTAACCGGCGTGAGGACCGCCGAATCCCATCGGCAGACCGAAACGCTGGTTGGAACCGAGGACCACGTCAGCGCCCCATTCGCCAGGAGGTGTGATGAGGGTGAGGCTGAGCAGGTCGGCGGCGACGGCCACTTGCATGCCTTTGGCCTTCCATTCGGCGACCTTGGCGCGGTTGTCCACGATCTCACCGAACTGGTTGGGGCATTGCAGCAGGATGCCGAAGTATTCTTCACTGCAATCGAACTTGTTGACGTCGTCCACCACGACCTCGATGCCCTGGAAGTGGGCGCGGGTCTTGATGACTTCGATGCTCTGCGGGAACACGTCGTTGGCGACGAAGAACTTCTTCACGCCGGCCTTCACCTGGGCGCGGCTGCGGGAGTGCCAGAACATCAGCATGGCCTCGGCGGCGGCTGTGCCTTCGTCGAGCAAGCTGGCGTTGGCCAACGGCATAGCGGTGAGGTCGCTGATAACGGTCTGGAAGTTCAGCAGGGCCTCGAGACGGCCTTGCGAGATCTCAGCCTGATAAGGAGTATAAGAGGTGTACCAGCCCGGGTTCTCAAGGATATTGCGCATGATGACGCCAGGGGTGATGGTGTTGTAGTAACCCAAGCCGATATAGGTGCGGAACTGTTTGTTCTTGGCACCGATGGCCTTGAGGTGGCTGATGACTTCGTACTCGCTCATGCCCTCGCCGATGTTGAGGTCTTTCGGCAGACGGATCTCGGGAGCGATGATTTCGTCGACAAGTTGTTCTTGCGATGCAACGCCGATGACCTTGAGCATCTTTTCAGCATCCGATGCGGTGGGGCCGTTGTGGCGTTTGATGAAGTTGTTTCTGATCATATTTTAATAGTTTAGACTGTTGTTTGTTTTCTTGTTACCCTGACCTTGAACCCTGACCCTGACCGCCTTGTTTGTGGCTGGTCTGGGTCAGGGTCGATGGTCATGGTTCTATTTCTTTGAGTTTTTGCTTCAGGTCTGCGATGGTGTTGATGTTCTCCAATTCCGATGCCGGCACCTTGCGCAACTTGGCCGACCAGTCTTTGTAGTGGTTGAAGTCTTGCAGGATGGTGTGGCGCAGGTAGTCGAACTCCTCGCCGCTGGCTTTGTCCTTGTTGTCCTTGTAAAGGTTGTCGTAGGAATCCATCATGAGGGTGCGCTGGTGGATGAGGTCCCAGAAATCTTTCTTGAATCGCGCGCTGGGATCGTCGGCGGGCTGAGGCTCGTCTTGCGGCTTCGGCTCTTCGACGGCCACAACGGGTTTCTCCTCGGGTTCGGGAGCGACTTCCGTCGGCGTCACGGTGTTGTTGACCTCCGTCACTGCGGCAGGGCTTACGACACTGTCGGTCGTGGTGGTGTCGGCGACAGTCACAGCGGGTTTCGGGTCTTTGACGGGTTTCGGCTTGGGGTCTTTGAACACGCCGAGGGCCAGGAACACCACGACACCGATGACAGCGATGATGGCTATCGCCAACAGGAACTTCCAGAGGTTCGACTTAAGCACGTCGTTGAACGACTCTTTCTCGTATTCTGCGATGAGCCGTCCGTCGTAAATCTGGTTGCTGGCGTCGGGGTCGAAGCGGAAACCCTTGAAAATATAGCCCTTGGGAGGGATGATGTATTCTTTGACGTCGCGCCCATCCTCATAGCAGGAGTAGGGACAACCGTCCATCTTCTTGCCTTTCCCGGGGTCGATGCTGAAGCGTCTTTCTTTGTTAAACTCCATTTCTTTTCGCGTTCAGACGGTTAGTTCAGCACTTTGTTCATCGTGATGTAGTCGGGATAGGCTAACGGTTGGTTGTTGACGTTGATATAAGGTTTCACCTTGAGGCCTACGTTGACGGGATCGCTGCTGGCGCCTGCCAATTTGAAGGCCAGGTTGACGATGGCGTCGGCCGACTCACCGCTGAACAGCTGGAACAGGTCGGTGGTGATGGGGATGGTGACCGTGCTGGTGGAGTTGGCGGGCACATTGACGCTGTTGTTCATCGTGGTGCTAATCACCTGCTTGCCGTTGAGGCTCAGGATGTAGTCCATCTTGGTCATGGCGGCGGCGATGGTGTTGGGGTTCTTCACGTCGAGGTTGACATTGAAGGTCACAGGCAGTTGTCTATTGGAGATGGCGTTGGCCAACGAGAGCAGCTGCATGGCGTTGAGGTCGGTCTTCGACATACCCTTGCTCAGGTTGACACCAAGCATCTGGATTTGGTCGACGCTATTGAAGTTGAAAGTGCAGTTGGCGAAGTTGGCCATCTGGGCCACTTGGGTGAGCAGGTCGCACGAGGCAAGGCCCATCGTGACGAACAGGACGATCAATGCTTTTTTAATCTTTGACATATTGCTTAAATTTTTGATTTACAATGATTTGATAAATAGTTTAAAAGGGTTTGTCGAGCCTGCTCGTTATAGGCTCTACAAAGGTGCAATAATACAAAAAAAGTCGGACACAATGCCCGACTTTTTGGAAATATTTTTCAAAGATTATTCTTCTCCACGACGCGAGGCGCGTTTGCGCTCCAGCTCGTCAAGGATGATCTTGCGCAAACGAAGGCTCTTGGGCGTGACCTCGAGATACTCGTCGTCGCGGATGTACTCCATGTATTCCTCCAACGAGAAACGCACAGGCGGGATGAGACGGATGGCTTCATCCGAACCCGAGGCGCGCACGTTGGTGAGGTGCTTGGTCTTGCAGACGTTGATGACGATGTCGTTGCTGCGGGTGTTCTCGCCGATGACCTCGCCGGCATAGACGTCCTCGTTCGGGTTGACGAAGAAGGTGCCACGGTCCTGAAGTTTCCAAATGGCGTAGGGGATGGCTTGGCCGGTCTCCATCGAGATCAAAGCGCCTGTGTTTCTGGTGGGCATCTCGCCCTTCCAAGGCTCGTAGTCCTTGAAGCGGTGCGAAACGATGGCCTCGCCTTCGGTGACGGTCAACAGCACGTTCCTCAAGCCGATGAGACCGCGCGACGGGATGTCGAAATCGAGGCACATGCGGTCGCCCTTGGGCTCCATTTGGGTCATCTCACCTTTGCGGGCGCTGACCTGCTCGATGACACGGCCGGAGAAGTCTTCGGGAACGAGAACAGTGAGGCATTCGATAGGCTCGCATTTCACGTCGTCGATGTACTTGATGATGACTTTCGGCTGTCCGAGTTGCAGTTCATAACCCTCGCGGCGCATGGTCTCAATGAGGATGCTGAGGTGCAGGATACCACGGCCATAGACCATCAGCGCGTCAGGCGAGTCGGTGTCTTCCACCTTCAGGGCGAGGTTCTTCTCGGTCTCCTTGTAAAGGCGTTCACGCAGGTGACGCGAGGTGACGTATTTGCCTTCCTTGCCGAAGAACGGCGAGTTGTTGATGGTGAACAGCATGCTCATCGTCGGCTCGTCCACGTGGATGGGCGGCAGGGGTTCGGGGTTCTCGTAGTCGGCCACGGTGTCGCCGATCTCGAAGTCCTCGATGCCCATCAAAGCGATGATATCGCCGGCCTCGACTGGCTTCTTGGTGCGTTCCTTGCCCAGACCTTCAAAGGTATAGAGCTCTTTGATGGTGGAACGGGTCACAGAGCCGTCGCGTTTCACCAAGGAAACGTTTTGTCCGGCCTGCAAGGTGCCGCGTTTCAGACGGCCCACGGCGATACGACCCACATAGGAGCTGTAGTCCAACGAGGTGATCAGCATCTGCGGTGTGCCTTCCTCGAACTTCGCGGGCGGGATGGTGTCGATGATGACGTCCAAGAGGTAGGAGACATTATCGGTGACGTTGTTCCAGTCGTTCGACATCCAGCCTTGCTTCGAGGAACCGTAGACGGTGGGGAAGTCGAGCTGTTCCTCGGTGGCGCCGAGGTTGAACATCAGGTCGAAGACGGCCTCTTGCACCTCGTCGGGACGGCAGTTGGGCTTGTCCACCTTGTTGATGACCACGATGGGCTTCAGGCCCAGCTCGATGGCCTTCTGCAGCACGAAACGGGTCTGCGGCATGGGGCCTTCGAAGGCGTCGACGAGCAGCAACACGCCGTCGGCCATGTTCAGCACGCGCTCCACCTCGCCGCCGAAGTCGGCGTGGCCGGGGGTGTCGATGATGTTGATCTTCACGTCCTTGTAACGCACCGAGACATTCTTCGAAAGGATGGTGATGCCGCGTTCGCGCTCGAGGTCATTGTTGTCCAAAATGAGTTGGCCGGGGGCCTCGTCCGATTCCTTGAACAGTTGGGATTGGTACAGGATACGGTCCACGAGGGTGGTCTTGCCATGGTCAACGTGGGCAATAATAGCTATATTTCTGATATTCTGCATTTTAGTATGTTTTACAGCAAAAATTCAAGCCGCAAAATTACAAAAAAGCGGTGATTGATGGGATTATTTCATCCAGAAAAACTCTTCTTTTGCCACAATTGGCTTGAAATAATCATCGATGACGCCTTGCTCGACGAGTTCTTTCGGTGTTCCCTGTCGCAAAGCTTGGTGCGGTGCCATCACCCACATCTGGTCGGAGTGACGCAGGAGCAGGTCGAGGTCATGGCTGCTGAAGAGGATGGTCTTGTGCTGCTCACGTGAGAGCTTGTGCATGATATTGACCAACTCGATCTTGCTCGGATAGTCGAGGAAGGCGGCGGGCTCGTCCATGAAGATGATGGGCGTGTCCTGTACCAGGGCCTTGGCGATCATCACTTTTTGTTTCTCGCCGTCGCTCAACGAGACGAAGTTACGGTTGGTGAGGTGGCCGATGCCCACGGTCTCGAGGCTGTCGTAGATGATTTGCTCGTCCTCGTCTCTCAGTCGGGCCAAAAGGCCGAGTTGTGGATAGCGTCCTGCCGCCACAATGTCGAAGACCTTCAAGAAGAGGTCGTCGGGCTTCTCGGTAAGCACAAGGCTGAAGAGCGAGCTGCGCTCGGAGGGGTGGTAGTCACGTAGGTCCTTTCCGAACAGCTTGACCTCGCCGCCGATGGGTTTGATACTGGCCGAAAGGGTCTTGAACAGCGTCGTCTTGCCCGAGCCGTTGGGACCTGCCAAGGCCACGATGTCGCCTTCACAAAGGCTGACGTTGACCTCAGGGATCAGTGGCTGGCCTTTGTAGCCAATCAAAAGGTTATATGTGTGCAGTACCTCGTTCATTTCAGGACTTTTTGTCGGTGAAAGATCACCCACAGCACGATGGGAGCGCCGATGAGCGCCGTGACCGAGTTGATGGGCAGGTTGCCTTCGAATGAGGGCAGGCGTGCGATGAGGTTACAGAACAAAGCCAAGTCCATGCCGATGAAGGCCGTGGCGGGGATGAGCAGCTTATGGTCGCTACTCTTGAAGAGGAAGCGCGCAATATGCGGCACGGCCAAGCCCAAGAAGGCGATGGGACCGCAGAACGCCGTGATGAGGGCAGTGAGGAAGCCCGAGGCCAAGATGATGAGCATGCTGCTCCGCTTGATGTTGACGCCGAGGTTCTCGGCATAGCGCTCGCCCAGCAGCAAGAGGTTCAAGGTCTTGAACAGCAGGAACGAGCCGATGGTGCCTGCCGCGACGGCGATGGCGAAGAAGGGCAGCTGGGCCTTGCTCACGTTGGAGAAGCTACCCATGCCCCAAATGACGAAGGAGTGCAGCCCTTCCTTATGGCTGAAGAACTTCAGGATGTCGGTGACCGAGCCGGCGATGTAGGCGATCATGATGCCTACCAGTACCAGACTGACCATGCTACGCAGCCTCGAACTCAAAGCGAGGATGAGCAGCAGCACCAGAAACGCTCCCACGAATGCGGCTAAGGCCACGCCGAAGGTGGACCACAGCGACAGCGTGCTGACGGCGATGCCGCCGAAGCTTCCTGCCACCAGTACGACCAGTGCCACGCCGAGGCTCGCGCCGCTGCTGATACCCAGCAGGGAGGGGTCGGCGAGGGGATTGCGGAACAAGGTCTGCATCAGGAGACCTGCGACAGAGAGCCCTATGCCCGCCAGCAGCGCCGTGATGGCCTGGGGCAGGCGGTAGTCGAGGACGATGGCGCGGTAGGTGGCGTCGTCGCCGCCGAAGACGGCCGCCCAGATCTCCTTCATCGGGATGGACACCGAGCCGAAGCACAGGTTCATCACGAAGAGAAAGAGCCCGACCGCTACGATCCCGATGGAGATCAGTAGGATAGGGGCTTTGCTACGGGGCGTTATGTCAGGGTTGGCGGGCGTCATGGATGACATTTTGAAATCCGGGGCAAAGATAGGCCTTTTTCCCTTTTCATGTTGAATTGTCGTTTTTTTCCACATTTTCCTCCCCGAATAGATATTATCGTATCTTTGCACAACAAGAATCCTTAAATACTCAAAGATATGAAAATCAAAAGTCTATTAAAAACCAGCGTGCTGTTTCTGCTGCTGTCGTTCATGGGCAAGGGCTTCTCCCAGGTCCAGAACTTCGAGTGGCAAGGAATCCAGCGTGAGTATATCCTCAGAACGCCCTCGCAACCCAACGAGACCATGCCCGTGCTGTTCTTCCTGCATGGTTTGGGCGACAACATCACGCGCGTCGATAACGAATACCATTTCTCGCAGATCGCGAATGAGTTCGGCTGGGCCATCGTGGTGCCTCAGGCGCGCAACGAAGGCTACGGCACCATGTGGAACGCGGGTCTGATGAACAGCAGCACCGACGACTCGGGCTTCCTGATGGCGTTGCTCGACGCACTCGGCGAGCAGTACCCCCTCGACATGGACAGCGTCTTCTTCACCGGCTTCTCGATGGGCGGCTTTATGACGCACCGCATGGCCATCGAGCATGGCGACCGCATCACCGCCTGCGCTCCTGTCAGCGGATTGATCACCTTCTCTATGTCGGCACAAACGGCGGTGGCCCCCGTTCGGATGCTCCACATCCACGGCACCTCCGACCCCGTGGTGGGCTATGACGGCGGCTCGCAGTATTTCGGTTCGACGCTGGGACTCAGCGTCGACGACATCCTCGAATACTGGAAGAACGCCAACGCCATCGTCGAAGGGCCTGTCATCGACACCTTCCCCGACTTGAAAAACGATGGCCTGCGCTTCGTGCGCTACAGCTATCAAGGCGAGAAGGAACTGCAACACATCAAGGTAATCGGCGGCAACCACACGTGGTACCATAGCGAAGACCAATACGACATCGGCTATTTGACCGAGATCCATAAGTTTTTCACCGAGAAAGACGGAGGTGGTGTCGGTATGGCCGAGACGGAGCAAAACACGATGAGGGTCTGGCCCAACCCGACTTCGGGACAGACTGTGGTCAACACCGAGTCGGCAACGACAATGCAGGTGTTTGACCTGCAAGGCCGTGTGGTGGCGAAGGCGCGGCTGAAGAAGGGCGCCAACACGGTCGACTTGGGTCATCTTCCCAATGGCTTGTATTATCTGAAAGGAGAAAACGGCGTGTTGGGGAAAGTAATGGTGATGAAATGAGTCGACTGCGTCTTAAAACGAAACAAAAAATCCCGCCCAATTGGAGCGGGATTTTTGTTTTTTAGGGTGTATAGTCGTTAGAACTTCAACGTCAGGTTGCCCATCACATTGAACCCCGCCATCGGGATGAAACCGATTTGATAGTAGCGGTTGTCGTTGGGATGGCCGTAGCTGTCGCAGATGGCCGAATAGACCCAGCCGCTGGCGGCGTAGCGCTTGTTGAAGATGTTGTTGAAGTTTACCTTCACGACGGCTTCCTTGACGACTTTCTTGGGCTTCAGCGTGTAGCCGAGGCTCACGTTCGATGTGGAGAAGGCCGGCAGCGAACGGTCGAGGTTCTCGGTGTTGTCGAGATACATCCTCGAGACGTAGTTGCTGTGCCAGGTGGCCTCGAAGCCTTTGTGGTGGAAGGTGACGAAGCCATTCAGGATGGCCGAAGGCGAGAAGGCCAAAGTCGAGTTGTCGTAGTGGATGGTGGCGGTGCCGGTGTCCCAGTTGTCCCAGTCCTCGACGACCTCGTCGAAGTCCTTGATCTTGTTCTGGCTCAAAGCGGCGTTGGCTTCGAGGGTCAACCATTTCGTGGCATTGACGCCCGCCTGCAATTCCAGACCCATACGGTATGAATCTTTGATGTTGGTGGTCAAAGCCTCACCAATGTCGCTGACGGCACCGGTCTGCACAAACTGGTCGGTGTAGTCCATATAATAAAGGTTGGCACCAGCCTGCCAGATGTGTCCGTTGTAGTTGTATCCCAATTCATAGTCGAGGAGTTGCTCGGGTCTCGGGAAGGGGTAGGAGCCGTTGTCGGTGAAGTTGTTACGCTCGGGCTCGCGATGGCTCATGGCCACGGAGGCGTAGGCGTGGTGGCTGCCCCGATCATAGGAGATGCCGCCCTTGGGGTTGAAGAAGGGGTAGGTCTCGTGGATGTCGAGCTCCTGGTTGTAGTATTGGCTGTCTTCCTCGTAGAACTTGTCGTTGATGCCTGTGGTCTTATAGGTCACATAGCGGAACTGCAGGTCGCCGAAGACGGTCCAGTGGTTGCAGAAGGTATAAGCCGCTTTGACGAAGGCACTGCCGTCGAGTTTTTGCGCGTCGGAATCGTAGTATTGGTAGTTGCCATTGGCGAGGTAGTGGTTGGCAACACCTTCGTTGGCGATATAGGTCACATAGCCGAAGTGGTTGCCTTGGAAGTTCTGCGCGGAGAGACCGCCGATGATGTTCCAATGCGCGTCCTTGTATCTGGTGTACCAAAGGAGGCCGTAGGTATGTTGCGTGAGGCCTTTCTGGCGGACAAAATCGGTCCTCTTCACTTGGTTGCCTTCATCGTCAGTGTAGGTCATGCCGAACTTCGAGAGTTTGTTGTTGGGGCGGAACTCCTCATAGTAGCCATAGCCGTAGGTGTAGTGCAGCGTGGCCGTCGTCGCCCAGTGTTCGTTGATCTCCCAGGCGGCCGAGAGGAGGTTGTGGTCTTGCCAGAAGTTGTCGGTGGTGCGGTCCCAATAGCTGCCGTCGTTCATCTGATAGCGTGCGGTGATGTAATGGCCGTTCTCGTCTTGGACGAAGTTGCCGTCCTCGTCGGTGACGAGGTATTCGTACAGCGAATTGTATTGGCCTAATCCCACATTATACATGTCGGCATAGGTCTTGATGCCCGTCGGGATGCCGTAGGTGCCGTCCATGAGGCTCATGTCGTTGCTGCCTGCTGTGACGCCGTTCCAGGCCTGACCGGTCCTCTCGAAGTTGCCGATGTTCTTGTAGCGGATGATGAAGTCCTTGCCCATCCAAGTGGCGCCGCCGTAGTAGCTACCGCTGCGGCCTTTCGTGCCGTGGATGAAGCCGTCGGTGCCTGTCTCATGATAAGCGCCGTCGATGATGAGGTGGTCCCACAACAGTCCCGTCGAGGCTTTTACGCCAAAATTAAGTGTGTTGAACGAGCCGTAGGAGCCAGTGATCTCGGCGCTTGGTACAGCGGAGGGCGTTGCCGACGACAAAGCCACCGTACCGCCGAAGGCGCCGTCGCCATTGGTGGAGGTGCCCACGCCGCGTTGGATTTGCACGGAGCCCAGCAGCGAGCCGTAGCTGTTCATGTTGGCCCAAAACACGCACTGGTCCTCGGGCGAGTTGAGCGAAACGCCGTCTAAGGTGACGTTGATGCGCGAGTCGCCAGCGCCACGGATGCGCATGTACGACGTGCCTGTGCCGACGCCGTTCTCGCTCCAGGCGATGATGCCGGGCGTCTTGGCGAACAGGAAGGGCAACTCTTGACCGGTTTTTGAGAAGTCGTTCAGCTCCACCTTGTCGATGTTGGTGACGGCATAAGGAGCGTTCTTCTGCACACGCACGCCGCTGACCACGACCTCGTTGAGTTTTTCGAATCGGGTGGTGTCGTTTCTCGTTTCTTTGTTTTGGGCATGAAGATTTGTCGCCAGCAGAGTGGCGAGAGCAATGAATAAAGATTGTTTTTTGAGCATAACTCGTTGATTTAATGTTTGACTTCGAGACTTCGAGACTTCGAGACTTCGGGACAAAACCAATCGTCCCGTAGTCACGCAGACCCGCAGTCATATTAAATCAATAGAGGAATGATGAGGAACTCGATTCCCTGTCTCGGCATTATCCGTATCAGGTGCAAAGGGTTTGATCTCAGCCTGTCTTTCAATCCGCGAGCGGATAAGGCACCCCTATTGGTATCGGCGGCAAAAATAGGACTTTTTTCAATATGACAAGAAAAAAGGTTGCTTGATTTGATATGTGGTAAGTGATGATATAGATTCCCTTCGGGAATGGAGTTTCGTTAGTTTAATTATGCGGCGGCACGAACGGTTTCCCCCATGTGCCTGTTTAAGCCGCCGCTTGGTAACTAAAACAGGATTCCATTCCCGAAGGGAATCTCAAGGTTGTCAAAACCCAATAAAGTAGCATAAGTAGCCGAACAGGGCGGCCACTAATACATTGACAATCTTGGCCTTCAAGAAGCTTCTTTTGCTCTCGGCAAGCAGTGGCAGCGAGGCGTGGCCGTCCTGCGAGATGGAACTGGCCAGCAGCACCGAGAAAGGCACGGTACCAGTGGCAAACAAGGTGACGAACAGCAAATGCGGTCCCGACTCGGGGATGATACCCACCAATACGGCCAGCAGGATCATCCATGGGATGTTGTTGCTGATAAGGGTCTCGATGTCGAAGTAGTGCAACCCGATTTGGATGACGAGCAAGGCGCCAAAGGTCCAGAGGAAGATGCTCAGGAAGTGTTTGCGGATGATGTGCTCCCACAGGTGTTCTTTGACGACATGTTCGGGCGCCGTGGCGATGAACCACACCACAAACAAACTGACGACGGCGAAAATGAGGTTCATCCAGTATTCATCGAAGATGTTCAGCTGGGTGTGGACGGCTTCTTCATGTTCGTGCTCATGCTCCAACATGCCGAAGGCAAGGGCCACGATGAAGAGGATGACACCGAGCAGCAGGGCGATACGCTCCGCACTGGCGTGCTTCATATTGCGTAAGGAGGCCTTTTCGGGTTTGTGGGTGCCGCGGTGGTCGTCTTCGTCATGGATTTGGTAGCCGTCCTCGCAGCCCTCTTGTTGGGCTTTGTTGTTCGGCTTGGTGAAACGGTCAACGAGCCAGCCTGCGAGAATGGCGATAGCAAACAAAATACCCATGAGTAGCAAAGCCTCTTTAGGTATCATGGCGAGCATGACGAAGGCTTCGTCGCCTGACGAAGCGATCATCATGGCGATCAACGCGCCGAAACTCAGTAGCTTGTGCGAATACATCGACACGGCGGCGAAACCGCCCATGCAGCCCGGGATGATGCCCAGGCCCGCGCCCAGGACGACTTGCCCGAAGCGGTTTTGGCGCAGTTTGGTGAACCATTTTCCGTGCGAATGTATGTTGACGTACTCGATCATCAGCATCATGATGATGACCAAGCCGGTGATTAAAATGCTGTTTCTCAGCACATCCAAGAACAAATCCAAAAAGTCGTGCATGGTGTGAAAAATGAGCGGCAAAAATAAAAAGTTTTATCTTTGCGGCAAAATCAGAAACGATGAAAAAAGAAGATTGTTTTTATCTGGGCAAGGTTGTCAAAACCCACGGCCTGAAAGGGGAGGTGACCCTCAAGATTGAAGCCGACGACCCGTCGGCCTACCTCGAGATGAAGCATTTCTTTCTCGAGATCAACAAGGTGCTGACGCCTTTCTTCGTGGAGAAGATCACGCCGAGCGGCGACAAATTCTATGTGGCTGTGCAGGACATCAAGACCATCGAGCAGGCGCAGAACCTGGTGGGCAAGACCGTCTACCTGCCGTTGGAGATGCTGCCCAAACTCAGTGGCAAGCAGTTCTATTACCATGAGATTGTGGGTTTTAAGGTGGTCGACACGGAGAAGGGCGAGTTGGGTCCCGTCGCCGAGGTGCTGGAATACCCCACACAGGCCATCCTGCAAATTATGAAAGGCAAAAAGGAGATTCTCATCCCCATCCTCGAACACGTCATCCAAAACGTCGACCGAGATCAGAAGATACTTACGATAACCGCCCCTGAGGGCTTGATAGACATGTACTTGCAATGACCGATGCGCGCCCCTTCCACTTCAAACGTTTCAGCCTCTTTCATCATCGCTCGACGATGAAGGTGGGTACCGACGCCATTTTGCTCGGTCGCTGGGTGGAAGTGAGGCCGACTGATGTCGTCCTCGACATCGGCACGGGTTGCGGCCTGCTGCCTTTGATGCTGGCGCAAAAAGGCATAAGACAAGTGGATGCGGTCGACATTGACAAGGCTTCGGTGGAGGAGGCGACCGTCAACTTCGAGGCCTCGCAGTGGTGCGACCGACTGAAGGCCTATCATGCGGACATCGTCGGTTTCCAGACGGACAAAAAGTATGACCTCATCGTTTCCAATCCGCCGTTTTTCGTCCGTTATTCCCAATGCGACTCCGACCGCAAGAGCCGTGCCCGACACTCCGACGCTGCCTTGTCGTTTGAGGCGCTCTGCAGTGTCGTCAAGAGGCTGATGCAGCCTGACGGACGTTTCGCCCTGGTGCTGCCGGTCAATGTGTCGGATGCGTTTCTAGAGGAGTCAGAGAAGGCGGGGCTTTACCTGCATAAAAGGATGACCATCGTTCCCATCGCAGGCAAAGAACCGAATCGTGTCAATCTGGAACTGGGTTTCTCAAAAGTCACTGAAATACAAGAGGAAACCTTTGTTATCCGTGACGCAGACAACCAATTCACGCCGCAATACCGTGAATTCTTGAAGGACTATTATCTTGGTCTGTGACGAAAAAAGGCTGACCCCAAGGTCAGCCCTTACTCTCAACTCTACACTCTCAACTCTCAACTATTTCTTCGTTACTTCCTTATTCGCCTTGGCGCGACGTTCGTTGAACATGTAGACCACCCTCAATGTCAATGTCTCGTTGTATTGGTGTTGGAGCGGCTGCACGCGACGGTCGTCGATCTTCAGATGGGTCTCGGCTTGGTCTTTGTAGAAGAGGCGCGTGCGGATGGGCACTAAGGAATACTGGTAGCGCAGTTCGGCGTGGATGCCTTCCCAGATGCGCACACGCAGGTCGGCGCAGATGTTGAAGTCGTGGGGCCGGTAGCTGACGGAGTTCTCGATCACGGCGGGCACCTGTGTCTCGATGTCCTCGGTTTGCGAGTAGCCGGCTTGGTAGATATAGTCGCACAACTCGTAGATGTCCTTCACGTGGCTGATATCGGGGAAGTCAGGGTTGTCTTCTCTCCAGTGCAGGTGGCCGTCGCCGATGGCGATGGCGGTGGGGGTGCCGTTGATGGACTCCTTGAGGCCGACGAGACGACCATAGGAGACGCCGAGGCCGACACTGAAGCGGTCCTTGTCAGTCAGGTATACCATGACGGGCACCTCGGCGTAGTTGAGGCGCAGGTCGTAGGTGCCGGTGTAGAGGCCGAGATGCTGGTTGATGGAGTCGCCCTTATAGGCGCCTTTCTGGTTGAAGAGCACCTCAAGGCCGATGTCCATCCAACTGGTGATGGGCACCAAAGCGCCGGCGCCGGCGTGGACGCCGAAGCGCCTGAAGGCATAGCATTCGTCGCCGTCGACTTGTGTGCCGTTGCCGCCGACGAACACCTCGCCTTTGACGATTTGTGCATGGAGCAGGGCAGGAGCGGCCAGCGTGAAGGCCACCATGAGGGCTAATATTCTGAATCGTTTCATCTGTTTCCGATTTTTATTGTTTAACTCGATTGAGTGGGTTTTATTGCAAAACAGGGTGCAAAATTACAAAAACATCGTCAATTCAATTGTTGACCAGTCATAGTGTAGCGTTTCCCGTCTTTGATAATGACGATGTGGCCGTTTTCAAAGACCTTTATGACAGGCTCGTCCTTGAGTTCTTCCTCTTCGTTTTCTTCAATGCCGAAATCCGTTTTTTCAAGGGTGTTGGACCAAATGATTTCCGACTCACTCCCGTTGTAGTATACTTCGCTGATGCCGAAACGGTACAGGCCGGCATTTGCTGAGTTCCACGTCGAGTCGATATAGGACGTCTCGGTGACTTCGTCGGCAAGCATCACGTTGTGTCCTTCGCTGTCGGCGCGATAGACCCGATAGTGTTGGATAGGGGCGAGATGACAATTGATTTCATAAATGTAAACGCTCTTGATCAGATCGTCATAGCTATAGTAATTCGTAACAATCACGAATGCGGCATCCTTGCCATCGTATTGTCCAATGCAGGCTCCCTCTGAGTGACCCGCAAAATCCAGGTGTGCTATAGGACGGATATTAAGACTGTTGGAAACGATGTCGTAATCGAAGCAGTTGTAACCGCTAAGTATCAACAAGTGATGATTTCCATCCTGGGCGGTGAAAGGTCCAAATCCATCGGTAGATGTTACCGTCGTTGCGTACAACAACTGACCCTCACGATTCACGAGAGATAGGGTGTTGGCGTAGACGTATTTTAAAAGCCAGAAGCTGTCATAATTGTCATCATAGGCGCAACAGCCGAATTGTGTGTTCATATAGATGCTGTCAAGAAGCGTTTTGTTTTCAAAGTCATAACGATACAGTCGGCAGATGTCGTAGGAGGAGTGGTTTTTGCTGCAATAGAAATAGTCTCCATCGCAGGTCAAGCCATCGGGCCTTGCGTCGTCAATAGTGAAGAACTCCACCAATTCTCCATCCAGAGTGTATTTGCCAAATGTGCCGGGATGGTCGCTGTATGAAGCGTATGCGGTATAGATGTGCTTGCCATCGGTAGCTATGTGTTTTTCCTCGTCGATTTCAAATTGTTTCAGAAGATTCCATTCTTGGTTGGTTGCATAGTCCCATGACATGCTGACGTATGGGCTGATAAGGTCATTCGTATCGGGCGCATGGAAAGCCATGATCTCTTTTACGGGCTGATAAGAGAAAAAGGCTTCGATGTCGATGTCGTTTTCTACGTTCATGGAAACGGAGGTGTCATAGGAGAGGATGTCCTCACCTTTCTTCCAATAACTGAATCTGCTGTTTTCGACGGGCGTGGCGACAAGAGTGCATTGTTCACCGATGTGGTATTCGCCTGCGCCTTCGATGGTGCCTGCTTCGGGAGGATAAACCCTTGCCGTGATGAGACAGGGGTCGTATTGGGGGATGATGTCGAGGATGGCGTAGTTGTTGCCGTTGAGCGGATGTCCGTTGGGGTTCATGCTTCCCAAGGCGAAATAGCCGTCGCCGTTGCCGCCCCAACCCCAGTTGAAATGTAGCAGGTCGTTGGCATCGTAGCCATCGCATACGAAGGCATGCCCACCGTCGCTTCCGCTACCAGAATAGTAAATGGGACGCCGCAGGTCAAGATTGCTCTTCAATAGGCTGATCCATTGGTCGTTGTCGTTGCCTTTGCTTTTGCCTTTGATATGTCTCGAATAGTTGAAATAGCGTTTCATGGCGTCGGGAACGACGCGTGAGTTGGCATTTGAGCCCTCTGTGCTGTAGCTCATGTTCACCGCAACGCCGCAATGGAATAGCAAGGTGGCGATGGCCTCAATCTCGTTGTCGGCGGACTCGCCAGTCAGTGAGTCGGGCATGTGCTCCCAGTCATAGAGGGTGTTGCCAAAATCGGCGGTGAGTTCGGTGCCGTAACTGCTATAGGTGTTGGAACCCCAGCCCGTGGAGGGATAGCCCCAATAGTGCATAATCTGTCCCATGGCCACGGCCACGCAGCCCACCTCGGCATGGTCGCAGGGGCCGATCATTTCGGGACAGAGGCTGTTGTAGAGGCAGCCTTGATGCCATTTCTCGGTCAGCAGCGGTTCCACAAATTTGGCAGACCTGTGGTCGTTGAGTTGCCCCGTGGCTTTCACCCTTTCCCATTGTCTTGCTATGGATTCATCGGCTTCGATGTGGTTTTCTATGCCGTATTGAATTCTCGCAACGAATTCTTGAAGGTAGTCTTCCATTTGCACAGGGACGTCGGTCGGGTCGAATCGGCCTTCATGGGAATAGCCGATGATTGGGGTCTCGCAGTCGTCGGCGGACACGATGACGAAGCCGTCTTGGGTGTTGAAGATGTAAAAGGCAATGGCGTCCTTGTCCGTTGTATAGGTGGCTGAAAGTTGCAAGTCGTGGCTTCCCATGAACTTGGAAGCAACAGTTATTGCCGTTTCTATGTCAACGGGGCGGGCAAATGAGGTTAGGAATGATCCAAGTAAGGCAAATAATAACAGCGTTCTTCTCATAGTGGTGTCACGATAGTTTCATTGTAAGGCTGATCCTGTTGCGGCTGATGTCCACCTCCAGCACTTTCACTCGGACCTTCTGGTTGAGGTGCACCACCTCGTTGGGGTCTTTGATGTAGTGGTCCGCCATCTGGCTGATGTGCACGAGGCCGTCCTGGTGCACGCCGATGTCGACAAAAGCGCCGAAGGCGGTGATATTGGTGACGATGCCGTTGAGCGTCATGCCGACACGTAGGTCGTTGATGGTGCGGATGTTCTTGTCGAACTCGAAGGCCTCGAAGGTTTTGCGCGGGTCGCGGCCGGGCTTGTCCAACTCGGCGAGAATGTCGTTGATGGTCTCCAAGCCGAAGTCCTGCTCCACGAACTCGTTGGGCTTGATCTTGGCGATGAGCTCCTTGTTGCCGACGAGGTCCTTCACCTTTACGCCTAACGACTTGGCCATCTTCTCCACGATATGGTAACTCTCGGGATGGACGGCGCTTTGATCCAGCGGGTTGTCGCCGTTATGGATGCGCAGGAAACCGGCGCACTGCTCGAAGGCCTTGTCGCCGAGGCGCGGCACCTCATGGAGTTGCTTTCGGCTCTTGAAGCCGCCGTGTTCCTCTCGGTAGGTGATGATGTTGGATGCCAGGGTGGAACCGACGCCGCTGACGTACGACAGCAGCTGTTGGCTGGCGGTGTTGAGCTCCACGCCGACGGCGTTGACGCAACTCACCACGGTCTGGTCGAGGCTCTCGCCGAGTTTCTTCTGGTCCACATCGTGCTGGTATTGACCCACGCCGATGCTCTTCGGGTCGATTTTCACCAACTCGGCCAAAGGGTCCATCAGTCGGCGACCGATGCTGACGGCACCGCGCACGGTGATATCGTAGTCGGGGAACTCGTCACGGGCGATCTTGGAGGCGGAATACACCGAGGCGCCGCTCTCGCTCACCATCACGGCCATGAGGTCGCGGTCGAACTTCATACTGCGGATGAAGTCCTCGGTCTCGCGACCCGCCGTGCCGTTGCCGATTGCGATGACTTTGATGCGGTAGGCGTCCACGAGGCTTTTGATCTTGCGCATGGCGCCCACCGTATCCGACTTGGGCGGATGGGGGTAGATGGTCTCGTTGTGGAGCAAGGCACCTGTCTCACTTAACACCACCACCTTACAGCCCGTACGGAAGCCCGGGTCGATGGCGAGGACACGCTTCTGTCCCATGGGGGCGGCGAGGAGCAACTGTTTCAGGTTCTCGGCGAAGACACGGATGGCGGTCTCGTCGGCCTTCTCCTTATAATAGTTGCGGATTTCGGTCTCGATGGAAGGTTCAAGGAGACGTTTCCAAGAGTCGGCGATGGCCTCGCGCACGAGCTCCGACGAGCCGTTGTCGTTCTTCAGGAAGATGCTCTCCAAGGAACCCAGCACGAAGTCGTCGTCCACCTTGATTTTCAGCTTCACCATGCCTTCGTCTTCGGCGCGGAACAAGGCCAAAAGCCTATGCGAGGGTGCCTGCGAGATGGGCTCTCGGAAATCGAAATATTGTTGATAGGTCTTGCCTTCCTCTTCCTTGCCTTTGACAACGGTCGAACTGATGTCGCCCTGCATGTGGAAGATCTTGCGGATGCGGTTGCGCCCGTTGATGTTCTCGGAGACCCATTCGGCTATGATGTCCTTGGCGCCCTGCAGGGCTTCCTCCACATCGTTGACGCCTTTGCTGGCGTTGACATAACGGGCGGCCAGGCGGTCCACAAAGTCCACGTTCTGCGCCATGATTTGTGCGGCGAGGGGTTCGAGGCCTTTCTCACGGGCGATGGCGGCGCGGGTGCGGCGCTTGGGCTTGTAGGGGAGGTAGAGGTCTTCCACCTCTTGCATCGTCTTGGCGTTCAGTATCTTCTGTTCCAGCTCGGGCGTGAGTTTCTCCTGCTCGCGAATGGAGGCGATGACGCTCTCCTTGCGTTTCTGCAGTTCGGTGAGTTGTTCGAGGCGCTTCTGCACGGCGGCCACGTTCTCTTCGTTCATCGTGCCTGTCATCTCTTTGCGGTAGCGTGCGATGAAAGGGATGGTGGCGCCTTCGTCCAGGAGCCGTATGACATTGCCCACATGATGCGCGGCCAGGTTGAGTTCCTGTGCGATCTGTGGGGCGAAATCGATGTTTAGCATTGTTTCAATAATTGAAGGCACAAAAATACGAAAAAAATAATGCGGAATGCTGAAATCGAAGATTCAGCGAAGCTAATGCAGAAATGCGAAGCATTCGACGAAGTCAATGCTGAATGGTGTTGCCCTCATTCCGCATTCATAATTCCGCATTCAGCATTTAAAAAATTACTATCTTTGCGGCAAAATGGAATTATAATGACATTATTGGTACTTCTTTTTGGATTGTTGGGCGGCTGCCTATTGGCGGTCATCGTGGGATTGATCGGTTCGCACCGCCGCATCGGTTTTGGATGGGCGTTTCTGCTCTCGGTTGTGGCCTCGCCCATCATTGGACTCATCGTGACGCTATGTACGCCAAAGTTGGAAACCAAAGACCGTAAGTGGGGCTGTCTGGGTACGCTTATTGGCATAGCGATGTTAGTGCTTCTCGTTGTGGTGGTGCTATTGTTGTTACCAGACCTGTATGAACAACTGCAGTCGTGGATCCAATCCTTGAAATGACATGATCAAGAACCTCATCTTCGACTTTGGTGGCGTGCTCCTCGACTGGAACCCGCATTACCTCTATGACCCTTACTTCGGCGATGTGGAGAAGGCCGAGTGGTTCCTCACGAACATCTGCACATATGAGTGGAATGCCCAGCACGACAACGGCAAGCCCATTACGGAAGGTGTGGCGGAACTCATCGCCGAGCACCCCGAGTGGAAAAAGGAAATCGAACTATATTATGGCGAGTTCATGAAGATGATGGGCGGACAGATTCCCGGCATGGAGGAATACGTCAAGCAACTGAAAGATAAGGGTTTTCGCATCTTTGGGCTGTCCAACTGGTCGGTGGAGACCTTCGCCATGGTACGGCCAGTCTATCCCGTCCTCAACCTCATGGAAGACATGGTGATTTCGGGCGTTGAGCGGGTGATGAAGCCTGACCCAAGAATCTTCGAACTGGCCTTGCAGCGCTTCGGCATCAAGGCCGAGGAGACGGTGTTTATTGATGACAACCCGAATAATGTCGCTGGGGCTAATGCCTTGGGGATTACGGGGATACTTTTTGAATCGAAGGAAAAATTAGAATGGGATTTGCTTCGCAAAGAAATCTTTTGAAAGTCTTTATGAAAAATCGTTCAAAAATCTATAGTTCAATGAGAAATCTTGTCCAGAAACATATAATTCTTTCTTTCGTGCTGTTTTCCTTGACTGTGACCGCCTTTGGCCAAGAAACGGGCTGGGAGTTTGATCATTTGCAAGGCAAGGTGAAAACATTTGCGGAGTATGACTATGAATTTGATATTAGCGATTCCATCAACCACGATGAATTTATGAGACAGTTTTATATCTGTGGATTTGACGTAGATAAAATGCTCCGTTTTGCTGACAGTATCAAAACAGAAAAAGACTCTTATTACAATACAAGTTGTGAATACGACTCATTGGGACAATTCACGAAATTGCATGATAGACATTATATAAATGAATATGATGATTATGGTCGTATATTGAATAGGAGAATTGTGGTAGAGAATGAGCCAATAGACACCATTTTTTTTGAGTATGATGAAGTTGGTCGGCTTGTGAAAAGAAAATATCAGAATCGTATACATCAATGGAGATATGATTTGGATAGTCGTCTTTTGGAATACATATACAAGGATACTGAAATGGATTCAGTTCTTATCCTTGAAAAATATGACTATGACAAGGAAGGTGTCTTAAAGAAGAAAGAGAGTTTTGATAACAGGGAAGGAGGTAACAGAAGTGGATGTTGCGAATACGACTCAAAAGGCAATGTCGTTTTTGAAAGGACATATAATTGGGGCACTTTTACCCCTTATTTAGAAAGAACAACAAGTTACCAATACGATAAGAATGACAGCATAATAAAAGATATATGGAGGGAAACGAGATGGGTCACTTCCACGGTTAAAGATACCATATGGAAAGAGATAGACTCAACAGGACAAGCCGTTGAACGTTTTGGTATAACGACCAATCATTCCAAAGTAAAGATGGAGTCGAACTCTGTAAGGATGATTTCTCGTAATGAAGATGGATTTCCTGTCGAAGAAGTGTTTGAAATTTATGATAGTATTGACTCGAAACCTCGTTACACAAGCACAAAGCAATATGATGAATTGGGAAGGGTGGTTGAAGAAAAGATAATAGACAAGCATGTTAATCCAGGGCGTTTTAAAAGGGTTTGGAAGTATTATCGAGATACTGAATTATGGTCATATTATGCTGTTTATTTAGGCGAGAATCATGAGTTTGACCATGAAAGCCTGTTTTTCTACGATGAAAGAGGCAACTGCATAGCACATATTCAGTGGATGCCCGGCAATAGTTCGGAGTATTATTTCAATGTGTATAGGTATGAGTATTACGAGTAAGTGTTAATGAAGATTGTTGATTTTGAAAGATTTTTGGAAGATTTCTTGCCGAAGGCAATACAAAAAATAAAGACACAATGAAAATCCTATCAGTCGAACAAATCCGCGAAGCGGACAAATACACGATAGAAAACGAACCCATCGAGTCCATTGACCTGATGGAACGTGCCGCCTCCAAGGTCTTTGAATGGCTCTATCGCCGTGCGCCGCGCGAGAAGACCATCAAGATCTTCTGTGGCATGGGCAACAACGGCGGTGACGGTCTGGCCGTCGCACGAATGCTGAACAATCAGGAGATTGTCCCGCAGGTGTTTATGGTGCGCCACTCCGACCGCATGAGCCACGACTGCGAGGTGAACTACTACCGCCTGATGAACGAGACCAAGGTGCCGATGTTCGACATTCTCACCGAAGACGATTTCCCGAAGGTCGGGGCCGATGATGTGGTCGTTGACGCCATCTTCGGCTCGGGCCTCAACCGTCCGCCACAGGGCGTGGCTGCCGACCTGATTGCCTACCTCAACCAGAGCAAGGCTATCCGCGTGGCCATCGATATTCCCTCGGGCCTCTTCGCCGACCAACCTAGCGCTTTGGGTTTCATCTTTAAGGCCGACTACACGCTGACGTTCCAAAACCCCAAGCTGGCTTTCCTGCTTCCTGAAAACGACCCGTATGTGGGTCGCTTCGAGGTCTTGGACATTGGCCTGCATCCTCGTTATCTGGAAGAGGTGGAGACCAACAACCTGTTGACCGTCAAGGCGATGGTGAAACCCATCCTGCACAACCGCACGAAATACTCCCACAAAGGCACCTACGGCCATGCACTGCTCATCGCAGGCTCGGAGGGCAAGACGGGCGCGGCCTTGCTCGGTGCGAAGGCTTGTCTGCGCACGGGCATGGGGCTGTTGAGTGTCCATCTACCAAAGGTGGCGCAGCTGCCCTTGCAGACCGCCATCCCCGAGGCCATGATTGACGGCGACGAGTCCGACACCTGCTTCACGATGTTCCAGCATCTGGATGCTTTTACCGCTGTTGGTGTAGGTCCTGGTTTGGGCAAGGCCGACGACACCGTCTGCGCTTTGAAACGCTTAATCCAAGAGGTGCAGGTGCCGCTCGTCATGGATGCCGACGCCTTGAATATCCTCTCCGACAATCCCACTTGGCTGCCATTCCTGCCCGCCAAAACTATTTTGACGCCGCATCCCAAGGAGTTTGAGCGTCTGGTAGGGAAGACCTCGACTTCGTTTGAGCGTCTTGAGAAACAGCGTGAACTTTCGGTGAAGAACAACATTATCGTTGTGCTGAAAGGAGCGCACACCAGCATTACCTTCCCGAACGGCACTTGCTTCTTCAATACCACGGGTAATCCAGGTATGGCCACGGCCGGCAGCGGCGATGTGCTGACGGGCATCATCCTCTCGCTTCTGGCGCAACGCTATTCGCCTGAGGAGGCCGCCGTCTTGGGTGCCTATCTCCACGGTCTCGCCGGCGACCTCGCTGCCGAGGAGATAGGGCAGGAGGCCTTGATTGCCTCCGACATCACGGATCATCTGGGAAAGGCGTATGGAATGCTGAGAAGCAAATAAAAGCCGGGTCGTCGGTGATTATCTGACAATCACCTTTTTGGACACGGTGCCCTCTTTCCCTGTAGCCACAAAGAAGTAGATTCCTTTGGCCCGACCTTCCATGTTGTATTCCAATTCATTGGTGTCGAAGCCGTTGAAGGTGTGGATGTAGTCTATCCTATTTCCTGTCATGTCGTACACCTTGATGTCTACCTTGCCTGTCAGATGGTCGAAAACAAGCTTCATCTGTCCGTCGTTTGGATTGGGGACGACGTTGAATCCAATAGCTTCAGAATCTGTTTCATCGAGGCCGAAGAATGAACAGACGAACCAGTATCTTTGCTCGACGCCAACAGTATCGCATTTGTTGAAGACGCGTGCTTTCAGCCAAACAGTATCGTTCACATGGTTCAGCACGTACATTCTGCACTGCTTGCCCTTTTCGCCGAAAGGCGCAAGGTCCCAGGGTGTGGGTTCTTCGAAGCTCCATGTTACGGTGTCCCAGGAACAATCGGGGTTGGTGTCCCAAATCTGAAAATCGTATGCGTTGATTTGGAATTCGGTGGCAGTGGCAACCCAGTGTGGGGCTGGGTTTTCGGTATCCATGGGGTAGATTTCGGTGGGTGAGGGTGTATAGTTCAGGGTAAGGTCCAGGTCAATGATACTGTCGCATCCGTTTTGTGACTGGCCTATGTAGGTATAATGACCTGATTCGGTCAGATAGCCACCGTCAGCCGTAAGCCAAGGATATCTATTGCATGCGCTCTCGTTCAACTGGGCCCGATAGCCTTCCGTGAATGTAAGGTCAAGTACAAAGATTTCTTCGCACCCGGCGGCATCCGTTATCGTGTCGTAGTAAATGCCGTTGCGAGTATAGTTGCGGCCACGCCACGTGAACGAATCTTCGCACGAAACCTCCGTTTCCGTAGGATGGACTTGCTCGTGGCCAAGGGTAAGATGCAGGGTTACGATGCTGTCGCAGCCAAGAGCCGTTTGGAGCAAACGCGGATAGTCGCCCGATTCCGAATAACTGGTGCCGTACCACGTGAATGCGCTGCAGGCGACCACTGTCGTGTCGGTTTCCACGTCGTGACCAATGGTCAGATTGACTATGAAGATGCTGTCGCAGGCTCCGGGTGTTTGGACGAAATCGGTGTAAGTGCCGCTTTCGGTATAGGTGGCTCCACGCCAGACGTAGTCGTTGCAGGCCGTCACGTCTTCCTCCGAACTATAGCTGTCGGTGATAGCGAGGTTCAGGACCAGAAGGCTGTCACAGCCTTCAACGCTTTGCAACAGGTGGGTGTAGACGCCGGGTTCGTCGTATGTCGTGTTGTACCATTCGAATTCTTCGCAGGCAGTGATGTTGAGATAGGTCGTGTCGATAGGGCTGATGGTCAGATGAAGCATCAACGTGCTGTCGCAGGCTCCGGGCGTCTGGACGACGTGGGTGTAAGTGCCGCTCTCCGTATAGGTGTTTCCATACCATTCATAGCTGTCGCAAGCTGTCGCGTACTCTTCCGAAAACGGCGTCCTGACTTTGATCTCCTTGGTGAGGAAAATCGAATCCATGGTCCTATGGGGATTGTGAAGCACGTTGGTCACGGTATAAAAGCCGTCGGCGGTATAGGTGTGCGTCACCTGTTCACCCTGCGCCGAAGTGCCGTCACCGAAATACCACGTCACATCGTCATAATGCCAGTCGGTCAAGGTGGTGAACACAATCTCCTTGTTGGTGCAGAAATAGTAGTCGTCGGGAATCTCCGTGTAAATCCAATCGTCGATCTTCATGCTGTAGGAGAGGTTGGTGCTAAAGCTGTGTGCCTCAAGGAAAACGCCTGAATCAGCGAACGTGTCCCCTACGTCACAAATGGCCATTTTGATATGGTAGTTCGACATGGGAACCACATTAAAACTCACTTCGATCACGGTTGTGAATCCGTCAAACTGAATGGTAGTGCCTCCTGTGTTGTCGATGTAATACTCTGAATTGTGGTTCAGGTTCACGGTGTTGATGCTGACAATCTCTGTTGTTCCGGGGATCAACGCCATATTTTGATGGTCGTAATAACCGCCCGCAGGATTGAGTCCTTCCACAAAAAAACCAAATACGTCGTTAAAATCCATCCCCACCCATTCCATGTATTCTTCGGAGCCGAACACAAAACTAAAAGACAGCGTATTATCCCATGGAACAAAATCAAACTCAAGCACAGAGACGTCATTCGTGGTTCCGGAGGCAATGGAGGCTAGGTCATCGTCGAAATAGGTGTCACAGGTTGTTGGAACATACATTTCAACCGTGTCATTGGGACCGACGGCAACACTCACACCTCCTGAAGCGAGGATGAGGCCGGACTCCATCCCAATGTTAGTCGGTGTGCTACCTGTCTCGAATTTGCCAATGAGATTGCAGTCAATGATGCCTGCGGAATTATTGAATTTGGCATTGGAAATGGTGACGCCATTGTCCAAGAGGATATTCCTGACCAACGAATCGGCGGTCCATCCGTTTAATTCGGAAGCGGCTGTCACAATGAGCTGGGCGTGAAGTGTTCCTGTACATACGATACTCAAGAACAGGATCATCAGAAAGGGTAAAGCGTTTCTTTTCATGTTAATATTTCTTTTTCGTGTTTTTCAGGTGCAAAAAAAGTATTTTTTTTGGAATTAGGCGGCAAGAATGTTGAAAAAGTGGAAAAATTGTCTCCGTTTCTGGAAGAAATGACTAATTTTGTCAAATGATTAAAACCACCGTTTCGAATCGCGAGATCTGGCGCATCGCTTACCCCATCATGCTGGGTAACTTGGCGCAGACCATCATCACCTTTACCGACACCGCGTTCTTGGGCCATCTTGGCACCAACGAGTTGAGTGCCTCGATGATGGCGGGATTGTATTACTTTGTCTTTACCACCTTGGCGATGGGTTTTGCCGTGGGCATACAGATCTTTATCGCACGGCGTTATGGTGAGGGCGACTTCAAGAAGATCGGCGTGGTGTTTCAGCATGGGGCTGTGTTCGTGCTGGGATTGGGCATCTTGTTGTTCAGCATCCTGTTCTTTTTCAGCCACAGGTTGTTGCATGTTATCATCGAGTCGGAGAATATCTATGCGGCGGCGAGCGAATACCTGAGATTAAGGCAGTTCGGCATCTTCTTCGTGGTGTTCAACTTCCTGTTTCGCTCCTTCTATGTCGGCATCAGTAGCACGCGTGTCATTACCTATTCGACGCTCATCATGGCCGTCGTCAACATCTTTTTCGACTGGGCCTTGATCTTCGGCCATGCGGGTCTGCCCGAGATGGGCATCGGCGGAGCCGCCTTGGCCTCGCTGATGGCGGAGATTACGGCGTTCTGCTTCTTTTGGATATTCACCTTTGTCAAGATACCGCATGAGGAATACGGCATGTTCCGCTGGCATAAGTGGCAGCCCGCCTTGATGGGCAACATCTTGAAGGTGGCCTTCCCGAGCATGATACAGCGGCTGTTTTCCTTCGGCGCCTGGTTCATATTCTTCGTGTTGATCGAGAAGATGGGGGAGATGGCCATCGGCATCTCGTCGGTGGTGCGCAGTACCTATATGATCCTCATCATCCCATGCTTCGCCTTTGCCGCCACCGCCAACACGCTGACGAGTCGCATCATCGGCGAGGGTAAGAGCAACGAGGTGATGGCGACGCTATGGAAAGTGGTGAAGAACAGCCTGCTTTGTTCCTCTGTTTTGGTAATCATCGCCGTCATTGTGCCGCAGTTGGTGCTGCAAATTTATACCGATGATGTGACCTTGGCGCAGGCGGCGGTGCCGTCGGTCTATGTCATCGCCGTGGCCACGCTGTTGGGCGCCGTGGCGATGGTCTTCTTCGAGGCCGTCTCGGGCACGGGCAACACCACGGCCGCCATGGCTTTGGAGTTCGGCATCCTCATCATCTATATCGTCTATGTCTTCCTGATGTCGAAGACCTCCACCATCGCCGGTGTCTGGACCGCCGAATGGGTCTACAACATCCTCATCGGTCTGATTTCGCTGGTTTACATCTGGAAAGCGGACTGGGGAAGAAAAAAGATTTGATTTTTCTATTCGGTTGTAAGTCAATTATATATCCGACAGCAAACGACAACAAACGTTTACAGTCGACTACAAACGTTTAATCAACGGCATTTTCTTGACAGATGGTTTTTCTTTGCGGCATCAAATCATTTCAACGATGGAATACCGCATTTCAACTATTATGGATCAAAACAAAGGGGAAAGGAAAACATCTGGTCTGCTTCCGAATTGCAGAGTGAGGAACCGGCTTCCAGTAATACTTCGCAACCTGCAACAAATGCCGATAAAGAGGCAGGCTCAAACGGTACTGTATCCGATGTTTCCCAATGCAAAGATACATCTTTTTCATGATATGCAAGTCTCTTTTGTAAAATTCACATCAAATTATCACTGCAATGATTAAAATTACTATCTTTGTCCTTTTAATTAATGAATCGCGCGAAATGGTTCCGCGACCTTAATCTTGAAATTAGAAATTTTGAAATACGAAGTATTCAACGAAGTTAAATCTTGAAATCAATCAACAATTAAACAATTCAATAATAAACAATTAACACTAAAAACCCCACAATCATGACTACAGAAAAAACACAAGAAGAAGCCGCAAAATTGAGGCAGGAGAAACTGAAGGCTTTGGAAGCCACATTGGGTAACATCGAGAAGAGCTTCGGCAAGGGAAGCATCATGCGTCTGGGCGCCGAGGCCGAGAAAATGGAGAGCATCTCCACCGGCTCTATCGGTTTGGATTACGCCCTCGGCGTGGGCGGTCTGCCGAAAGGCCGTATCACCGAGATATATGGTCCCGAGAGTTCGGGTAAGACGACCCTGGCCCTGCACGTCATCGCCGAGGCCCAGAAGAAGGGTGGCATCGCCGCTTTCATCGACGCGGAGCATGCCTTCGACCGCTTCTATGCCGCCAAACTTGGCGTGGACATTGAGAACCTCCTTGTCTCGCAGCCCGACTATGGCGAGCAAGCCCTCGAAATCGCGGAGAACCTCATCCGCTCCGGTGCTATTGACGTCATCGTCGTCGACTCCGTCGCCGCCTTGACGCCCAAGAGCGAGATCGAAGGCGAGATGGGCGACAGCAAGATGGGTCTCCAGGCCCGCCTGATGAGCCAGGCCATGCGTAAGCTCACCGCCACCATCAATAAGACGGGCTGCGTGTGCATCTTCATCAACCAGCTGCGCGAAAAGATCGGCGTGATGTTCGGTAACCCTGAGACCACCACTGGCGGCAACGCATTGAAGTTCTATAGCTCCGTGCGTATCGACATCCGCAAGATCAGCCAGATCAAGGACGGCGAGAACGTCATGGGCAGCCGTGTCAAGGTAAAGGTCGTCAAGAACAAGGTGGCCCCGCCGTTCCGCAAGGCCGAATTCGACATCCTCTATGGCGAGGGCATCTCGCGCAGTGGCGAGATCGTCGACCTCGGCGTGGAGATGGGCATCATCAAGAAGAGCGGATCGTGGTTCAGCTATGGCGACTCCAAGCTCGCCCAGGGCCGCGACTCGGTCAAGAAACTCATTGAGGACAACCCCGAACTCGCCGACGAACTCTCCGCCAAGATCTTCGAGGCACTGGAGAAATCGGAAGGATAATGGCCTATGGCTAATAGCCCATGGCCTATGGCTGCCCTGTTATAAAGGCAAGCCATGGGCCATAGGCTATAGGCCATTAGCCCAAATACAATCAATCATGAAGAAAACCACCCTTTTCCTCGGCCTGCTGCTCGCCCTCTTCGCCTGCAACAACACGCCGAAACCCGAACCCACCGAGACACCCGACGAGCCCGTGGCTCCCATCACGGTGAACGAGGCTATCCAGTTGCTGACCGACTCCATCGCCATGGACAGCACCAACGCGCGCCTCTATGTCAGCCGCGCCAAGGCTTACTTTGCCACTGAACAGGTGGGGCAGGCCATGGTCGACATCAACAAGTCGCTGCAGCTCGATCCCAACAATGTGGACACCTATCTCTTGCTGGCCGATGTGTATTACGCCTTGGGCGATCAGGACAACATCTCGTCGACGCTTAACAAAGCGGCGGAAATCAATTCTTTGGATCCGCGCCCCCTGGTGAAGCTGGCTGAGCTCAACCTGCTGCAACAGAACTTCAACCTCGCCATCGGCTATGTCGACAAGGCCTTGGGACTGTCGTCTTACAACCCTCGCGCCTATTTCGTAAAGGGTATGTGCTACATGGCCGCCAAGCAAGACACGGTCAGCGCGTTGAAGAACTTCCAGCTCGCCGCCGAGCAGGACGCCACGTTCTACGACCCCGTCGAGCAAATCAGCCGTATCTATGCCGTCCAGCAACCACCTTATACCGTCGACTATCTCCGCAAGGCCCAGCAGCAGTTCCCCGACCAGCCTACGGCACGCTATGAGCTGGCGCTCTACCTGCAGAGCCACGGCGAGCCGGAGGAGGCCCTGCTGCACTACGACACCCTGCTGATGATGCGTCCCGACAACTACTACGTGTTGTTTAACATCGGCTACGTCAACTTCGTGTATCTCGAAAATGACGAGGTAGCCCTTGAGTATTTCGATCGTGCGTTGGAGGCCAACCCCAAATACATAGATGCCTATTACAATAAAGGCTGCGTACTCGAGCAGATGGGCAACTATAATCAAGCCAGCGCAATCTTCAAGGAAATCCTGAAGATTCAACCCGATTACCGCTTGGCCATCGACGCCATCAACAGGGTACAAAAGAAAATCTGATAAACAACCTCGAAACCTATCGCCAACATGCTTCAAATCTATTGCCTCAACACCCGAACCACCAAGGAGTTCAAAGAGGGTACTACCTTGCTTGAGATGCTGCCCGAGTTTGACTTTGACAAGCCTTATCCCATCGTCTCTGCCAAGGTCAACAATGTATCGCAAGGCCTGAAGTTCCGCGTCTACAACAGCCGCGACGTGGAGTTCCTCGACCTCACTCACCATACGGCACGTCTAGTGTATTTCAGGTCGCTGGGCTTTCTGCTTTATAAGGCGGCACAAGACCTCTTTCCGGGTAGCAAGTTGAACATGGAGCATCCCATCTCGAAGGGCTGCTTTTGTCGTATCAAGAAGAGCGATGGCATGATTCTCGATGCCAACGACGTTGCCGCCCTCAGGGTGCGGATGAGGACTATCGTGGCCGACGACATCCCTTTCCACCGCCACGAGGCGCGCATCGAAGACGCCATCAAGATGTTTGGCGATTTGGGGCAAGAGGACAAGGTCAAGCTGCTGGAGACCAGCGGAAAGGCCTATACCGACTACTATACCTTGGACGGCACGGCCGATTATTACTATGGTCGTCTGGTGCCTTCCACAGGCTACCTCAACATCTGGGATATCGAAGCCTATCGAGATGGCCTCTTGATCCGTATCCCTGACCGTGACTATCCCGATCGTCTGGCGGAGATGGAAGACCAACCTAAGACCTTCGAGGTGCTCTCGGAGAGCCTGAAGTGGAATGACATCATGGGGCTGAGCACCGTGGGTGACGTCAACCTGGCCTGCCAAAGCGGCAAGGCGCGCGAACTGGTGCAGGTGGCCGAGGCCTTACAGGAGAAGAAGATCGTGCAGATCGCCGAGGAGATCGACCGCCGCTATCACAGTGAGAACCCTGTTCGTTTGGTGCTCATCACCGGGCCAAGCAGCAGCGGCAAGACCACCTTCTGCAGCCGTGTCAGCATCCAGCTGAAGGCCTGCGGCCTGAAGCCCATCTCGTTCTCTACCGATGACTATTTCGTCAACCGTGTCGATACCCCCAAGCTACCCGACGGCACCTATGATTTCGATAACTTCGACACCGTCGACCATGCCGCCTTGGAACGCGACCTGATCGCCTTGCTGAAAGGGGATGAGATCGAGGTTCCTGAGTATAACTTCGTCACGGGTATCCGTGAATACAACGGCAAGAAGCTGCAGCTGAAAGAAGGCTCCGTCTTGTTACTCGAAGGCATCCATGCCTTGAATCCCATGCTGACCGACCAGATCCCCGAGTCGTCCAAGTTCCGCATCTTTATCTCTACTTTGACCAGCACGGGTCTGGATGACCACAACATCATCCCGACTGACGACAACCGCCTGTTGCGCCGCATCGTGCGCGACTACAACAAAGGGGCGTTCTCGGCGCGACAGACCATCAGCCAGTGGGCCAGCGTGCGTGATGCCGAGGAGAAATGGATCAACCCGTTCCAGGAGAACGCCGACGTGATGTTCAACTCGGCCTATCTCTTGGAGTTCGCCGTCATGCGCAACCATGCCGAGAGCATCCTGGCCACGGTGCCGAACAACTGCCCTGAATATACCGAGGCGCACCGTCTGTTGCGCTTCCTGCATTATTTCACGCCCGTCTCCGACAAGGAGATTCCGGCCACATCCATGCTGCGCCAATTCATCGGCGGCAGCAGCTTTATGTAAAAATTAAGGCCCCTGAGCCCGTCGAAGGGCCGACAAATAACCGACGGTGCTTCGACAGGCTCAACAACCTGATTTGACAAAAGAATCAATAATTCCATCATATGAAAGAATTCAACGCAAAAGAAGTAAAAGACCAAGTCGTGCAATGGATCCGCGACTGGTTTGAAGTGAATGGCAAAGGCTGCAACGCCGTCATCGGCATCTCGGGCGGCAAGGACAGCAGTGTCGTCGCCGGCCTTTGTGTCGAAGCCCTCGGTGTGGACCGTGTCATCGGCGTGACCATGCCCAATGGCGTGCAACCCGACATTGACGACAGCATGAAACTCATCAACCACCTGGGTATCCGTCATTGCTGCGTCAACATCGGCGACACCTATAATACCTTGATTGCGGCAGTGGGAGAGCAGTTGGGTACTTTGGATGCCGAAGTCAGCCGTCAGACCACTATCAACCTGCCGCCACGTCTACGCATGAGCACGTTGTATGCAGTCTCGCAGTCGATGAACGGCCGTGTGGCCAACACCTGCAACCTCTCCGAGGACTGGGTGGGCTACTCGACCCGCTATGGCGATGCCGCTGGCGACTTTTCGCCTTTGGGCGGTCTCACTGTGCAGGAAGTGAAGGCCATAGGAAAGGTGCTTGGTCTGCCCATCGAGTTGGTGGAGAAGACCCCGTCCGACGGCCTCACCAACAAGAGCGACGAGGACAACCTTGGCTTCACCTATGCCGTGTTGGACAAGTACATCCGCACAGGCGTTTGCGAGGATCCCGACACTAAAGCCCTCATCGACCACAAGCATGCGACCAACCTCTTTAAGTTGTTGCCTATTCCGCACTTTGAGATGAAGTGACACTCATCACTCTCAACTCTCAACTCTCAACTAAAATGTACTCTTGCCCTATACAGATACGCATGAGCGACCTCGACCCGTACAACCACGTCAACAACGGGGCGCAGTGCAACTATTTCGACATGGGCCGAAGCCGTTACTTCGAGCATGTCTTCCAAGCCAAAATCGACTGGCTGACCTTTAAGTACGTCCTTGTCCACGTTGACCTCGACTTCCGCAAGCCTGTTCAGTTTCACGACCCCATCGTCTGTGAGAGCCGTGTCCTTGAGATGGGCAATTCCAGCTTCAAGATGGAACAGCTCCTGCGCGACAGCGAGACGGGCGAGGTCAAGACCTTGTGTCATGCGGTGGTGGTGTATTTCGACCGCGAGGCGAACAAGTCGGAGCGGATTCCCGATAAACACCGTGAGAAACTAATTGCTGAAACGAAAATGGACAATGGCTAATGGCCAATGACTATGGCAGCTTAATGAAAAGTTGAAAAGTTTCAACCTCGTAATAAGCTGCCATAAGCCATAGTCATAGGCCATAGTCAAAACAAAACAATAACAACATGAAAAAAACTATCCTAACCCTTATTAGCCTTCTGGTCTTCGTCGGCGTCCAAGCCCAGACCCAAGAAGAACTGAACGCCTGGAATGACGTCAGCGTATACGAAATCAATAGGTTGTGGCCGCGTACCAATGTCATTCCCACGGGCGAGCAATGGTCGCAATGCCTCAACGGCGACTGGAAATTCAAATGGGTGGACTCGCCCTCAAAAGCCCCTGCCGATTTCTATAAGGAGGACTACAACGTCGCATCTTGGAAGACCATCAAGGTGCCTGCCAACTGGGAGCTGAACGGCTATGGGACGCCTGTCTATGTCAATGTGGACAACGAGTTCCGCCCCAACGATCCGCCATTGGCCCCGACGGTGGACAATCCCGTGGGTTGCTATGTGACGGAGTTCGACATCCCCGAGACATGGAAGGACCGCCTGACTTTCATCAACTTCGGTGCAGTGAAGTCGGCCTACTATGTATGGGTGAACGGACAGTTTGTGGGTTACACCGAGGATGCCAAGACCAATGCCGAGTTTGACCTTACGCCATACGTTAAAGTTGGCAAAAACAAGTTGGCGATGAAGGTCTATCGCTTCTCCAACGGCTCCTACTTCGAGTGTCAGGACTTTTGGCGTTTGAGTGGTATTGAGCGGGATGTGATGATTTATTCCAAACCGAAACTGAATATTGCTGATTATGAGGTTTGTGCAGGTTTGGATAGTACATACAAAAAGGGCACATTTCAAATAGATTTGGGAATTGAGAATCGAACAGGCAAAGAATTGAAAAAAGAAAAGATAGAATTGACTATCAAATCCGATGAAAAAGAGATCTTAAAACTAGAAAAAGACTTGTCCGCAGCTTTGATGTCCAGTCCGGTACCCGTTTCTGATGGTCAACCCACCATCCCAGTTGGAAAGAGAGGATGGCTCATTATGGAAGCTGACGATGTTTTGCCTAATATCAAGCCTTGGTCGGCAGAACACCCGAATCTATATCGATTGGAAATCAAAGTTTTGGATAAAAAAGGAAAGGAGATTGAGCGACTTGAAAACCATATCGGTTTCCGTACAGTTGAAATCAAGGACGGCAAACTGCTTGTCAACGGGCAGTATGTGCTAATCAAAGGAGTGAACCGCCACGAGCACGACCCTTACACAGGCCATGTCATTTCGCGTGAGGCGATGGAACGTGACATTGCGTTGATGAAGCAGATGAACATCAACACGGTGCGCACCTGCCACTATCCCGATGACCCGTATTGGTACGAACTATGCGACCGCTACGGACTCTATGTTTGGGATGAAGCCAACTGTGAATCACATGCACAAGGTTATGGCGAAAAGAGCCTCGCCAAAGACCCACAGTACAAAATGATGATTTGGTCGCGCAACCGCAATATGTTGGAACGCGACAAGAACCATCCCTCGGTTATCATGTGGTCGATGGGCAACGAGTGTGGTAATGGTGTGAATTTCGAATACACCTACGACTGGATGAAGAATCGTGACAAATCACGCCCCGTGACCTATGAGAGAGCCATCTATGACCGCAATACCGATGTCATCGGCTTAATGTATGCCAGCCCAAAATATCTGCAGAAGTTTGTGGATGAAGGACTTGACAAGGAAGGCAGACCTTTCATCATGGTGGAATACTGCCATGCGATGGGCAACAGCATGGGCGGAATGAAGGACTATTGGGATGTCATCGAGGCAAACGAGCAACTGCAAGGCGGCTGCATCTGGGACTGGGTGGACCAAAGTTTCATCCAACATGATAAGGAAAAGGATGTGGATTGGTTGGCTGTGGGTGGCGATTTCGGTCATGCCTACGGCGTGGGCGATGACGACGCATTCTGCGCCAATGGCGTGGTGAGTTCCGATAGGACACCGCACCATCATGCCGCCGAGGTGAAGAAGGTGTACCAGCCCATCAAGTTCACGCCTGTTGACTTGACTGCGGGTGAGTTCGAAGTGAAGAACTGGAATGCCTTCACGGACGCTTCTGCATACGACTGTGATTACACCATCTTCTCTGCCGAGAGGGAACTGCTGAAGGAAAAGTTCAACCTTGATCTCAAGCCCTATGAATCGACACATTTCAACATCCAGCGTCTGCGCATTTATGGCCATCCTGGCGAGGAGTTCTTTGTGAGTTTTTCTTTAAAACTGAAGAAAGACCAGCCTTTCATGCCCGCTGGCACGGAAGTCGCCTATGATGTGTTCAAATTGGATTGGCCTTCGGAGGAACTGATGCCCTTTGTTAGCGAAAAGGCAGTGCAGTTCAATGCGGGCAACGGCTCGGTCTACAACGATGATTTTTCGGTGGCTTTCGACAAGACCACGGGCGAGATTATTTCGTATGTCGTGAAAGGAGAAGAACTCCTGAAAGGTGGACTCAAAGACAACTTCTGGCGTGCCCCGACCTTGAACGACGAGGTAGACAGTTGGGCTTTGCCCCGTTGGAAAAAGGCAGGGCTGCAACACCTGACGGCCAAGACTGGCGGCTTGCATTTCGAACGGCTTGATGGCAACACGGTTTCGGTGAATGCCGCCGTGGAATACTATGACGGCAAGGGTCAACTGCAAATCGTGGTCAACAAAGTATATCTCATTGACGGTGAAGGCAACATCAGCATCACCAATCGCGTGGAGCCAATGGAAACGGTCACTTCCTTCCCAAAGATAGGAATGCAATTCCGTTTGCCTTTGGATTACAATTTTTTGACCTATTTTGGCAAGGGTACGGAAAACTACCCTGATCGCAACGCCTCTGGCAAGATTGCTCTTTATCAAATGAGTGCATCAGATGCTCTGAATTTGATGGAACAACATGTTGTCCCTCAAGACAATGGTAACCATGCCGAAACGCGTTGGCTGGTTATGTCGAGCCTCGAGAGAAGGAACCGCTTGTATGTTGCAATGTCAGAACCTTTCAATTTCAGCATATATAATTACGATGACGACAACCTCACCGCTGCCCGGCGCATCAATCAACTTGAACCCAAAGACTTCCTGACTGTGAACATCGACTACAAGCAGGCCCCCATTGGCACGGCCACCTGTGGTCCTGGTGTGGATGAGAAGTATGTGCTTGGAAACCAAGTATATGAATACACGGTGCTGCTTCGTGCCTTCGACACGATTGACCAAGAGGAATTGATTCGCTACCAATTACCTAAAGCGGATTCTTTGATGGTCCCGATGCCCGAAATCAAGGCTGCGATGGCAGGGAAGGAGGACTTCCGCATGTACAACCGGCCGCTGACCATCTCGATGACCTGTGCCGACCCCAAGGCAGAGATTCATTACACCACCGACGGCAGCGAGCCTACGATGAAATCGTCGCTCTACAAGTCGTCGTTTGTCATCCTTAAGACCACGACCATCAAAGCCAAGGCCTTCAAGAAAGGCAGCGTGCCTTCGTTTGTTACTTTGCGTCAGTTCAACCGCTTGAATCTCAAGAGCACCACCTTCGTCAACCCGCCTGCGGAGCGTTACGGCAAGGATGCCGACATCGCCCTCATGGACGGCAAGAAAGGCGCTCCTGGTGACTATCAGAACGATTGGCTTGGCTTTGAGGGTGTCGACATGGAGGCCACCATCGAATTGGCCGTCCCGACCAATATCAACACCGTGAAGGTGGGCCTCTGCCATGAGCCCAACGATTGGGTGATGTGGCCCAAGGCGGTGTGGGTGTGCTTCTCGAAAGACGGCACGGAGTTCGGCGACTGGCAGATGGCCGAGTTGCCCGTCTTCGACCGTCCCGACAAGATGAAAGGCTTCGGCCGTATCGAGGCCCGTGCCCGTGTCAACGAGCGACAGGCCAAGTTTGTCCGCGTCAAAGTGGAGAGCTACGGCGTCCTGCCCGAGTGGCATCCCTACGCAGGACAGAAGGCCTGGATCATGGTGGATGAAGTAACGATAGAGTAAACTAGTAGGAATACCGGTTTATTCCTGCTTTCCCGAGCGTTGAAGGCGAGACTCAAGAGAGGTCTTCGCCGCAGAAATCTCGGCGGTGTGAACCTCGGTTTGTTGGCCTTCGATGTCGAACTGGAGTGTGGCGCCATCGGCGCGGACGTCCATGGTAACCGGAGCGCCCATCACGAGAGGCAGGTTGACGTCATCATGTCCAGCAGGGAAACCGCACATGACGGGAATATTATAAGCCGTAAGATAGGAGCGGAGCATCGCTTCCACGCTTTCGTAGTCAAACTCGTTGCCGCAGCTGACGAACGACCCAAGGATGACTCCTTTGCAACGGTCCAGTACGCCGTTCATGGCAAGGATGTTGAACTGACGGTCGATGTTGTGCATTGATTCCCCCACCTCTTCGATGAACAAAATGATGTCTTCAGCTTTGGTGGCGTCTGCTTGAGTGCCGAGGTTGGGAGCGAAGGTGCAGATGTTGCCTCCTACAAGCGCGCCTTGGGCATGTCCCGTGATGTTTTGCGGATGTGCCGGTAGTTCATAACGTGGCACCTGACCCATCAGCAAGTCGCACATTAGGGTGCTGGTAGCGTCCGTGCCACCGGCGGCAAGAAACGAACTCATCGTTCCGTGTACGCTCATCACGCCGGCGCGGCTTTCTAAGCCGTGCAGCGTGGTGATGTCGCTGAAGCCCACAAGCCATTTGGGATGGTCCTTAAAATCGGAGTACGACAACTGGTTGATGAGTTGGATGGTGCCATATCCGCCACGATTGCAGATGATAGCTTTGACGTCGGGTCGGTTGAGAGCCCAGCGCAGGTCGCTGACACGTTCCTCGACGGTGCCGGCATACTTGCCTTGATAGATCTTGCCCACATTGGGACCGATGATGGGTGTCAGTCCCCAGCCGCGTAGCACCTCAGCGGTGCGTTCCACGTTCTCCATCGGCGTATAGTAGGATGGCGAGATGAGTGCCACTGTGTCGCCCTCCACCAGGTAGGCGGGTCGCTCACATTGTAGCTTCAACGTCTCGGAAGTGTCCTTTTTGCACGATGACATAACGCCGCAGAAGATAAGGATGGCGGCGAGCATCCAGCGAGAAGTACGTTTCTTCATGTCGTTTCTTTTACCATTCGACTGCCAGTCGTTCCACCGGCATCGTCATGCAGCGCGCGCCGCCGCCGCCACGTGAGAGCTCGTTGCCCTCGAAGGCGACGATGCACTTCTTGCCGTTGGCGAGGTCGTAGCGGTTGTTGGCCACGTCGGAGGCCGTCACCACGTTGAAGCCGGCGTTGTTCAAGGCCTGCAGTGTGCGTTGGTTGCGGCCGTAGCCCAAGAACTGTCCGGGGCCGAGGCAGAAGAAGTTGCAGCCGCTGTGCCACTGCTCGCGCGCGGCAAAGGTCGGGTCGCCACCACCACAGTAGACGGGCTCCAAGTCGATGCCGATCTCTTTCAGGCCTGCCAGCAGGTTGGGAACCTCGTTGCCCACGGCCTTCTGTCCGTCGATGGTGATGTGGAAGGTCTTGAACTCGCCGCTCATGATGACGGGTTTGTAGACCATGCACTTGTCGACGTCGAGCATGGTGAACACCATATCCAGATGGATGAACGACTCGGGCGTCAGAGGCAGCTCCTGGAAGATGAGGTGCTTCACGCCGGGTTTGGTCTTCAGATGCTCCACCAAAGCCTCCACGCCATGCATGTTGGTGCGCGAGCCGAGACCGCAAATCACCACGTCGTCGCGGATGATCTGCACGTCGCCGCCTTCCACCGTGCCTTCGCCGTGGGTGTCGTAGGTGAGTGCCGGGTTGATGACCTTGGTGTCGAACATCGGATGCAGGTTGTAGATGCTGTTCAGGATCATGCACTCGCGGGCGCGCACCTTCGTGGCCATATTGCTGATCATGATGTTGTCGAACATCGTGAACGATGCGTCGCGCATGAAGAAGAGGTTGGGGATGGGCATCAGGGCAAACGGCTCCTTGTCGATGAAGGTGACATCCTGCAGCTGCACGCCCTCGATGAGCTGCTGCGACAGCTGGTCGGCAGGCAGCGCCTTGAGGTAGGCGGCGAGGAAGCCCTTGTTCTCGGCCTTGCAGATGCGGTCGACGAGACTCATCTTGACGTTTTCATCCATCAGGATGTCGGTCAAGAGGTCGCCGATCTCATGCACCTGGGCGACTTTCTGCAAAACTTTTTTGAAATATCCGTATTCCTTTTGGGCGACCTGCATGTTCAAGATGTCGCTGAAGAGGAAAGTATGGGCGTTTTCGGGGGTTACTCTCTCCAACTCGGGTCCCGGCGTGTGCACCAGCACGTGCTGCAGCTTGCCAATCTCCGAGTTGACACTGACGTTGATTCCTTGTTGTGAATCCATAAAAGGCGATTTGGTGAAACAATAGGAGCATGGCTTTGCCTCGCTCCGAATAGGTTGCAAAGATACGAAATTTCCTGTGAATCCAAACGAAAAATGTCGAAAAACGGAGGGGAAGATGTCAGAAGCTCTTTAAGTCTCTGTCAATCATCCGACAAGGAGACGTCTTCGTCCATATTGTAGGCCCTGAACTGCAGTTTCTCGGGCTGATGGATGTTGAGGTACAAAGGCTCGCATTTCCCCGTGCCCCAGTTGCCGACGAGGGTGGCTTCCTTAGTGAGGTCCTTGAGCTCTTCGAGGAACTCGCTGCGGGGGATGGCGTAGGCGCCCAGACTCATCAGATGGCTGGTCTCTTGTTGGCAGTCGATGATCTTGAAGCCGTGCTCCTGCAGGAACTGGTGCAGGTGATAGAAGGCCACCTTGGAGGCGTCGGTGACGGTGTGGAACATCGACTCGCCGAAGAAGGCCTGCCCGATGGCGACGCCGTAGAGGCCGCCCACCAACTCGCCGTCCAGATAGGTCTCGAAGGAATGCGCGATACCCAACTCATGCAACTCGCAGTAGGCGTCCACCATCTCATCCATGATCCACGTGCCGTCTTGGTCCTTGCGAGGCGTCTCGGCGCAATGCAGCATCACCTCGCGGAAGTTGGTGTCGATCCTGACTTCAAACTTCTCGTGTTTCAAGGTGCGCCGCAGCGACTTGCTCACCCGCATCTCGCCGGGACGCATGATGAGTCTCGGGTCGAGCGACCACCACAGCAACGGCTCGTTTTCGCTGTACCAAGGAAAGATGCCGTTGGCATAGGCCACGATGAGACGCTGGGGCGAGAGGTCGCCGCCAAAGGCCAACAGTCCCTCTTCGCTGGCGCGGTCGGCGGGAGGGAAGAAACAGTCATCGTCGTTGAGTTGGTACAAAATGTTCATCACAATCAAATGAGGCGCAAAAATACGTAATTTTTGAATGCTGAATGCTGAAATTGAAGATTCAGCGAAGCTAATGCAGAATGCGGAATGACATTCAGCATTCATAATTCCGCATTCCGCATTACAATTTTCTATATTTTTGTGCTTTCAAACAAGGGTACGATGCCTAGATATTTCATCCATATGGCTTACAACGGCAGCCGCTATCACGGTTACCAGATCCAGCCGCATTCCAACAGTGTGCAGGAAACCGTTGAGCAGTGCCTGGGCCTCAAGTTGGGACAGCCTGTCTCCATCACAGGTTGTGGCCGCACCGACACGGGAGTCCATGCGCGTAACTACTACGCCCATTTCGACTTTGACAACGAAATCGCCGATGTCGACTCCTTGGCCCATCAGATGAATGCCTTCCTGCCCGACGACATCGTCATCTATCGTATCTGGCAGGTCGCACCCGAGACGCACGCCCGCTTTGATGCCGTATCGCGCACCTATCATTATTACATCACGCGCACTAAGAATCCCTTCCATATCAACGATGCCTTCTTCCTTTATGGCGACCTCGACGTGGAGAAGATGCAACAGGCGGCCGACATGCTCTTCGAGTATGAGGACTTCACGAGTTTCTCGAAGGTGCACACCCAGGTGAAGACCAACAACTGCAAGATCATGGAGGCGCGTTGGTTTGAACAGGACGGGCTGCTAGTGTTCCACGTCAAGGCCGACCGTTTCCTGCGCAACATGGTGCGGGCCATCGTCGGCACTTTGCTGGAGATAGGGAAGGGGCGCATGACCTTGGAGGAGTTCCGTGCCGTCATCGAGCGCAAGGACCGCTGCGAGGCCGGTACCTCCGTGCCTGCCCATGCCTTATTCCTAGAAGATGTGGAGTACCCAACTCTAAACTCTCAACTCTAAACTCTCAACTATGTTCCAAAGAATCATCCGTTTCTGCGTCAAACTCGTTCAAAAATACCTTCCCGAGCCTTTTATCTTCGCCGTCATCCTGACCCTGGTGGCGTTCATCATCGCTATGCCCGTGTGCAAGCAGACACCCCTTGAGGTGGTGGAGCACTGGGGCAACGGCGTCTGGTCGCTGCTGGCCTTCGCCATGCAGATGGCCTTGGTCCTCGTGACGGGCTCGGCTTTGGCTGCGGCGCCGTCTATCAAGAAAGGCATCAGCGCCTTGGCGGGTCTGCCCAAGACCCCTGCCGGCGCCATCGCCTTGGTGACGGGCATCTCGGCCTTGGCCTGCTGGCTCAACTGGGGTTTCGGTCTCATCGTAGGCGTCATCTTCGCCAAGGAGATCGCCAAGAAACTACGTGGTGTCGACTATCGTCTGCTCATCGCCTCGGCCTATAGCGGCTTCGTGGTGTGGCATGCGGGTCTGTCGGGTTCCATCCCGCTGACTATGGCCACCGCCACGTCCAACCTCGAGAAGGTCACACAGGGTGCGCTGGTCGATCCTGTCCCTATCACTCAGACCATCCTGGCGTTGCCCAACCTGCTCATGGTGGCGGCGGTCATCGTGGCCATCGTGGTGGTCAATTCTTTGATGCATCCCAAAGGTGAGCATGTGGTGGCCATCGAGCCTTCGCTGCTGTTTGAGGAGGAAGCCAAACCCGCGCCGAAGGCTACCACGCCTTCCGAGAAGCTGGAGAACAGCCGTGTCTTGTCGTGGATCATCGCCTTGCTGGGTTTGTCCTATCTGGTCATCCATCTCTTTTTCAAGGGCGGCACCTTCGACCTTGGCTCGGTCATCATGCTGTTCCTGTTCTTGGGAGTCATCTTGCACGGCACGCCCTTGGCCTATGTCAGGGCTTTCGGTAAGTCGGTGGGCGGTGCCGCGGGTATCTTGCTGCAGTTCCCGTTCTATGCGGGTATCATGGGTATCATCACGGGTGTGGGGGCCTCGGGCATCTGCCTGGGCGAGGTTATCAGCAACGCCTGCGTGTCCATCTCGACACCTAAGACTTATCCGCTGTTCACCTTCTTCTGCGCGGCTATCCTCAATATGTTCGTGCCGTCGGGTGGCGGTCACTGGGCTATCCAGGCACCTATCATGTTCTCGGCGGGTGCCACCTTGGGCGTGGCGCCGGGCCTGACGGGTATGGCCATCTCTTGGGGTGACGCCTGGACCAACCTGATACAGCCCTTCTGGGCTTTGCCGGCCTTGGCCATAGCGAAGCTGAATGCAAAAGACATCATGGGCTTCTGCATCATCGATTTGTTCGTAACGGGATTGATTATCTGCGGCGGCTTGCTGCTGTGGGCTTAGAAGGTGTTCATACCGTCCCATTCCACAAGGTCGTGGCGCACATAGCCGACCTTGTTACCCACCTTGATCTTATACCACTCGTCGGTCTTGCCCAAGCAAGGGTAGGTCTCGGGGACGTAGCCGTCCTCGTAGGAGATCTGTCCGATCACCGTTGACTCCAGGTTGGGTTGCTGCCTTATGTTGACATGTTTGCGTGTGGTATAGAGAATGCCTTGTCCGTCCTTGGCGCGGAAGGTGACGACCTTGTTGCCGATCTTTGAGACCTCCACCTCTTCTTGCACGCCGATGGTATAGGTGTTGGCGTTGTTGCTGATCAGGCGGCCTACGACGTTGCCATGACGGTCCACGACCATCTCCATTGTGTCCACCGAGGCTGGCTTGATACCATGGTAGTCGTCGACATGCGCTGGCTGTTGAGGCTCCTGTTGCGTTTGCGCGATAGTGGTGGAATCGACGGGTGTGATTTCAGGCTCGGTGGTCTTTCCACCTCCGCAGGCCATCAGCAGAGCAAGGGAAAGCAAGTATATGACAGAAAAAGCAAATCTCTTCATAAGGCTTCACGTTTTGAAATGTCACCGCAAAGATAGGGTTTTTCCTATACAAAGCGGCAAAGGGGAGCCTTTTTTTCTATTAGATAAATGTCGCTTTGCGTTGTAATGCCTCTAATTGTAATAAAAAAGGCAGGTCTAGGCCTGCCTTTGAGTCGGTTTTCTGATCGTGTTAGCAATCAATCGATCAAATTAACGAAAGTGTACATAAAATGAATGGTGCTATACGCTAAACTCATGATGGCAACAATCATGGCCGCTGATGAGAGCTCTTTGTCACTCTTTTGGCTCTTGATGGATTTAATCAACCCCATGATGCTTAATGCGATGATGATGCCATTTAAAAGCAGTGGGAAACCCCAACCATCGTAATGACCGCCGACGATATTTAAGCGGAAACATCCGAAAAGTGCTGCAAGTGAGAAAACAAGGGCACTGATAACACCAGATTTCGATTGATTGTTTGAGTTTTGAGGAGGCACATTCATCGGATTCTGCTCTCCATAGTTTGGATATTCGTTCATGGTAATATTAGATTAAAGATTTGTTGCAAATAGTAAGTGGTCTCACTTCGAAAGACCTTGCAAACTTACATAAAAAATCCAAACTGGCAAGGGGGTAGGGGCCAAATTGTTTTAATCTGTTGTTGTCTTTTTAAAGATGTATGGCTCTCATACAGTTACTGAAAAACAAAGAGCAAGACCGTTTGGTCTTGCTCTCAAACTGTAGCGGGAATGAGAATTGAACTCATGACCTCCGGGTTATGAATCCGACGCTCTAACCTGCTGAGCTATCCCGCCATGTTTCGGGGTGCAAAAGTAGATATTTTTTCAATACGAGCAAGAAAAAAGCGGAAAAATATTTTTCCCGCCTCATTTTTGTCGCTTTGCGTCATTGAAAGGAGGAACGACGAAGCAATCCAGAGTAGAGCTTTTCTGGACTGCTTCGTTCCTCGCAGTGACGCCTCGGCGTCTTTATTCTGTTAATTCTTTTGCAGCTTGTTCCAATTTGGCGTCGAGCGTCTTGATGGCTGCTTCGAGGCCCTTGGAGGCGTCGCCCTTCATGCTGAAGTAGAATTTGATCTTCGGCTCGGTGCCCGAAGGACGGATGGTGATCTTCGAGCCGCTCTCGGTGAAGAACTGCAGCACGTCGCTCTTCGGCAGGGTGATGGGCGTGACTTTGCCAGTGGCCAGGTCTTTGGCCTCCTGCAGTTTGTAGTCGCGTGTCTCAACCACCTTCTCGCCAGCGATGATGGTGGGCGGGGTGGTGCGGAACTTGGCCATCAAGGCCTTGATCTCCTCGGTGCCGCTGATGCCTTTCTTGGTCAGCGAGACGAGTTTCTCCTTGTAGAGGCCGAACTCCTTGTAGATGTCCATGAGCAGCTGGTAGAGCGTCTTGCCTTGCTCTGCCGCCCAGGCAGCCGCCTCGGCGACCATGCTGGTGGCGATGACGGCGTCTTTGTCGCGGACGAAGTCGCCAGCGAGATAGCCGTAGCTCTCCTCGCCGCCGCCGATGAACTGGGCCTTGCCTTCGAGTTCGAGGATCTTGTCGGCGATGTACTTGAAGCCCGTCAGCACGTCGTAGCGGTCCACGTTGTATTTCTTCGCCATCTCGAAGATCAGCTCGGTGGTGACGATGGTCTTCACGATGAATTCCTTGCCCGTGAGCTTACCCAGCTCATTCCAGCGGGTCAGCAGGTAATAGACGAAGAGGCTGCCGGTCTGGTTGCCGTTGAGCAGGATGAACTCGCCTTTGTCGTCCTTAATGGCGATGCCCACGCGGTCGGCGTCGGGGTCGGTGGCCATGACGAGGTCGGCGTTCACCTCTTGGGCCTTCTTCACTGCCAAAGCCATGGCGGCGGGTTCCTCGGGGTTGGGTGACTTCACGGTGGGGAAGTTGCCGTCGACGACCATCTGCTCCTCGACGCAATAAACGTTCTCAAAGCCCTTGCGCTTCAGGATCTCGGGCACTAAGCGGCGTCCCGTGCCGTGGATAGGCGTGTAGACGATGCGCATGTCCTTGTGCTTCTTGATGAGGTCGAGCGAGAGGGAGAGGCCATACACCTTCTCGAGGTAGATGTCGTCGAACTTCTCGTCAAGCACGGTGATGAGGTCAGGGTTGCGCTTGAAGTTGACCATCGAGGGGTCGGTGATCTTCTCGACCTCGGCGATGACGTTCTTGTCGTGCGGGCTGACCAGCTGTCCGCCGTCGTTCCAATAGGCCTTATAGCCGTTGTATTCCTTGGGGTTGTGCGAGGCGGTGACCATCACGCCGGCGTCGCATTTCATCTCGCGCACGGCGAACGAAAGCTCGGGAGTGGGGCGGAGGCAGTCGAAGATGTAGACCTTGATGCCGTTGGCCGACATCACATCAGCGGTGACGTTGGCGAAGGCGGGGCTGTTGTTGCGGCCGTCGTAGGAGATGGCGACGCTGAGGTCTTTCTTGCCTGGGTTCATCATCTTTATGTAGTTGGCGAAGCCCTGGGTGGCCATGGCCACGGTGTAGATGTTCATGCGGTTGGTGCCAGCGCCCATGATGCCGCGCAGACCGCCCGTGCCGAACTCGAGGTTACGGTAGAAGCTCTCCACCAACTCGTTCGGGTCGTTGTCGAGCATGTATTGCACGCTCTTTCTCGTTTCTTCATCGTATTGCTCGGTGAGCCACGATTTTGCTCTTTCGATGATTTTAGGGTCGATGTTATTCATAGTGTTGATTTTAGATGTTGTTCAGTTCTTCGATGCATTTGACCAAGCTATCCCTCCAATCCGGTATCTCGATCTCGGCGTATTCCTTGATTTTGCTCAAATCCAGCACACTGTATGCTGGCCGTTTGGCCTTGGTGGGATATTGGTCAGTGGTGATAGGGTTGACTTTGCACTGCTTCCCGCCGATTTCCATGATGGCGGTGGCGAAGTCGTACCAGGTGATTTGCCCCTCGTTGGTGAAGTGGAAGGTCTCGTGAACCTCGTCTTTGCCGTTCTTGTTAAGCAAAGCCACAAGGGCATAGGCAAGGTCGTGCGCCCAGGTGGGACAACCCTTTTGGTCGGCCACCACATTGATTTCGTCTTTCGTGTCGCCCAGCATGAGCATGGTCTTCACGAAATTCTTTCCAACGGAGGAATAGAGCCATGCCGTGCGTACGATCATATAGTTACAGCCACTTTCACGGATGACACGCTCGCCGTCGGCCTTGGTGGCGCCATAGACCGACTGTGGGTTAATGGGGTCATCTACCTTGTAAGGCTCGCAGGCGTCGCCGCCAAAGACGTAGTCGGTGGAGACGTGAAACAGCAGGGCATTGTGCTTCTTGCTGGTGTCGGCCAGCACTTTCGGCGCGAAGGTGTTGACGAGGGTGGCCAGCTCGGGCTCGTCCTCCGCCTTGTCGACGGCGGTATACGCCGCGCAGTTGATGCAGGCGTCGATTTGGTTGGCGTCAAAGCATTCCTCGACGGCGGCTTTGTTGCAGATGTCCAAGGTGTCGATGTCGGTGAAAAGCCAATGGTGCAGCGTGTCGCTTGCGGCGATTTTCTGCAGTTCGGTTCCCAGTTGTCCGTGGCATCCTGTGACTAGTATATTCATTTTCAGTTGGTTTAAAATCTATGGATAAATGCGATGCCCAGCGATTCCTTGAACTGGAGCTTGGGCTTGTTGTCGACCACGGTCTCCACGCCTTCGATGGTCTCGTAAACGGGGAAGGTGGTGTTATGGTCGTATTTCAGGTGGACGAAGAGGATGGTCGACAGATATTTGGTGATGGTGAAGTTAAAGGTGTTCTCCCAGTTCACGTCGAGTCGCAGGCGGTCGTCGTCGCGGCGTTCGAGGTAGTTATAGAAGGTGTTGAGCATGGTGGTGTAGGTGATGCTCTTGCTGATGGGTTGCTTGTAGTTGATGATGACGTTGACGCCGATGGCGGGCGCTATGTTCTCTCCAGGAATCCACACGCTGTCTTGGTCGTAATAGCCTTTTTTGACGCCGAAGGCGCCCTTGTCGGCCAGCTCCTGGTTCATCACGAAGGTGACCTTGCCGGCCATGGGACTCATGAAGATTTGGAAACGCTCGTCCTTGGTCTTGTAGGAGTAACCCGCCGAGACGGTGAGATAGGCAGGGGCGAAGAAGGTGGAGATGAGGGTGGAGTCGTTGGGGTATTTGTAGCCGTGAGCGAATTGGGTGTTGAACGTCGACACCATGGAGAGGTTCCATTGGGTCTTGCTGTCGAAGGTAAGGGCGTAGGTAAGGTCGATTTTGTCGTCTTGCTTCTCGAGGCGTCGGTCGGCAAAGCGCGCGATGCCGAAGGCGAAGTTTCCCGTCAGCTTCTGCTCAAAGGTCCTGATGTGGTAGATGAGGCTGAAGTTGGCGAAGGCCTTGCCTGACCATGAGTTCTCGCCGCCCGCCGCCCAGTTGGAGAGCGCTAGCTGGTTGATGTTCAGACCATAGGCTCCGTTGAACGAGAGCCGTCTGCTGAGGATGTCGATGATGTTTTCTTTGGGTCTTGGACCATCGGGGCGCTTGGGCGTAAGCGAGTCAATGTGTCGGTTGATGGCGGCCAGTTCGCTGTCGATGGCTACCCGCTCGTTTTGCGCCTCTTCGAGGTGACGGTTCATTACGTTGATGGTGTTCTCGATCTGCAGCATGTCTTGGTCTACCTGGTATTGCTGCGCGATGAGCGACTGCTTGATGCGGATGAGCTCGAGGGTGTTCTGGCAGACGGAGTCGACTTCATGCGTGAAGAAACCGTATCTTCCCTGCCCAAAAAGGGAAGAAGATACGGCTGTTGATATGAGAATCAATAGGATGCGGAGAATTTGCCTAGACTGTAATCTCATCACGAAACGACTCGTTGTTATCCATCGCAAAAGTATGGATTTTTATGAGAAAAACGCAATCTTAGGCCAAATTATTACGCTTCGTCGAGCGAAATTTTGTGGTTGGTCTGGTAGAGGTGTTTCTTGACGTTCTCGTACTGGTAGGTGACCTTCGTCCAGATGTCGACGTTCTTTTTGACGCCGAGGATGCGACGCTGCGTGGTGCGCATGTTGTCGCCAAGGCTGTGGTAGATGCTGCCTGAGACACCGATGTAGAAAGGACGAGCGCATTCCTTGCAGATGCGCATGGCTTTGTAGATGCACGACCCGAACCACGAGAGGTGCTCTTGCCCGTTGTCCGAAAGATTCTTGGTGCCCATGATGTGGCCGTGATCCATGCCCATCGCGAACTCGAAGCCGGGGATGAAGCTGAACTGGCTCTTATAGGCCTCGCTCAACGCATAGACTATCTTCATCGCTCCTTTGACGCCTTCCTCGATGTTGTTGTCCTTGTTGGGGTAGACAATCAGGAATGCGCTAGGCGAGTAATTGTTGACGAAGGCGCCTGTCTCTCGCGCCAACGCGTTGAGCACGGTGCTGACCATGGTATACGCCTTCGCCATCGCCCTACGACCATGTTCTTTGAGGATGTAGGGGGTGTTCTTGAGCTCGAGGTAGATGATGGTGGCCTCCATGTAAAGGCCCGAGACACCCAAGTCAATATGGGATGCCTCGTTGACATCTCTCGTTTCCTTGTAGTCGAATTCCGTTTCGACGTAAGTCGACAGTTGTTGACTTAATGTCTCGGTCCAATTCATGGTAGTAGGTTTTTATTCCATATTGGTGTAGACGGCCTGGATGTCCTCGTCCTCATCGAGTTTGTCGAGGAACTTCTCGATTTCCACCATCTGCTCGTCGGTGAAGCTGACGGTCTGGTTGGGGAAACGCTGCAGGTTGGCCTTCACGATGTTGATCTTACGCTCTTCCAGGGCGTCGTGCATGGTGCCGTAGTCGGTCCAAGCGGTGTAGACGGTGGTCGTGGTGGTGCCTTCCTCTTCGTCGGTCTCGGTGACGATTTCGTCCAGACCGTAGTCGATGAGCTCGAGCTCCAGCTCGTCCTTGTCCATGCCGGCGGGCATCTCAATCTCGAAGACGGCCTTGCGGGTGAACATGAACTCCAGCGAGCCGATGGGCAGGAACGAGCCGCCGCACTTGTTGAAGTACGACTTCACGTTGGCCACGGTACGCGTGGTGTTGTCAGTGGCGCATTCCACCATGCACTGGATGCCGAAGGGGCCTTTGCCCTCGTAGGTGATCTCCACGAGGTTGGCGGCGTCCTTGTCAGTGGCGCGCTTGATGGCGGCATCGATGTTGTCCTTGGGCATGTTCTCAGCCTTGGCGTTCTGGATGGCCTGGCGGAGTTTCGGGTTCATGTCGGGGTCGGGACCGCCTTCCTTGGCAGCGATGGTAATCAGTTTTCCGAGTTTCGGGAACACTCTTGACATGTGTCCCCATCTTTTCAGCTTGGCCGCTTTGCGGTATTCAAATGCTCTTCCCATATTAGAATTTTTTAATAATTTTTATTTTTAGGGTGCAAAAATAGTAAATCGCTGTGAATTGACGTCTTTTATTGACCAAAAATCTTCAGTTTTGCCAAATTCCGCTATTTTTGCAACAAATAAACGAAGGCATGAAGATCCTTGTCCTCACCGAAAACGACGCCTGCTGCGGTCCCATGGCGGCCGCCTTCCTGCGTGACTATGCCCCCTCCAACGAGGTGGTCTCGGCAGGGCGTGACCCGTCGGAAACCATTGAACCAATGGTGGTCGCGGTGATGAAAGAATGCCTTGTCGACTTGTCGGGTTATGTCCCTCGCGACGCAAAGAACGTCCAAGCGTCGGAATACGATGTTGTGTATGAATGTCCTGAGATGTCGTGCGAAAACACCGTCGATGCCTACCGCGCGTTACGGGATTTCATCAAGAATGAGTCGTATCTGTTTTTCCGAAAGCTGTAAAAAGTGCGAGGGCACACGCGCCTGCCCTAACTACTCTAAACTCTCAACTCTAAACTCTCAACTATTTATAAACTTCCGTCTCGTCAATCAGATTATTCAGCAGCGCATATACCGTGAGGCCCGACACGCTCTTGATGCCGGTCTTTCGTGTGATGTTCTTGCGGTGCGAGATGACGGTGTGGATGGAGAGGTTCATCATGTCGGCAATCTCTTTGTTCATCATGCCTTTGGCAACGGCCACCAGCACGTCGATCTCACGCTTTGAGAGCTCCACGTCGTCGGACTTTTCGCCTTTGTCGTTTTGGACGATTTGGTTGAGTTTGTTGATGATTTTCAACTTGCTGTCGTTGATACCGATGACGCCGTCGAAGTTTTTCAGCGCCGACTCGTCCATGTAGTTGGTCTCCAAGGCGATGCAGACCAGGTTGGGGCTCTCCTTGGTCCATTGCGCCATCAGGCTTTGGGTGTTGAAGCCAAGGAGCGATGGGTTGATGACGAGGACGTTGGCGTCGGTGGCCAGCAGTTTCTCAGTGAGAGCCTCGGGCGAGTCGAGGCGCATGACGACGTCGAAGCCCGCGATGCTCTGTATGATGTCGTAAAGCCCGGCGGTGATGATCTCCGAGGCTTCGCAGATGATGACCCGGTTACTCATGGCTTGGCGTTTTCGAGGGATTCGACAAAGGGGACGAGGATGTGCTCCTCGATGCGAGAGTGGGCGATGAGGTCGGCCGAGAGCTCCATGATGTCGGTGGCAATGCAGATGCGCTCCGACGGCAGTATGTCGCCCGGCAGGTATTTGATGAGGATGTTGGTCATGTCCTCAAGAGCGTCCTCGATGTTGCTGTGGTTGTGACGGAACTGGTCGATGCTGTAGTCGCTGTCTTCGCCTTTGCGCAGCGCGGCGATGTAGGGGAACACCACTTCGTCCTCGTATTGGAAGTGCTTCACCATCTCACGCTTGTATTCGTTGTAGAAATGGTCGAGCATGTTGCCGTATTTGGGTCCTGCCGCCTCGATGATGCGGCTCAGGTGCATCTCGATGTGCGGGAAATGCTCGTCGAGATAGGCGTGGTGCGAGGCTTTGAGATAGGCGAGGAGCGAGCTGAGGTCGGCGTCGTCGGGGTCGGTCAGATGCGTGGGCGTGTCGTGGTCGAGGTGGAGACGGCATACCTGCAGGAAGAGGCGTGTGCTGATGTGGTTCTGGCGGCACACCTCGTCGACGCTGTGGTCACCGAAGCCCAGTTGGATGCCGAAGCGGGACAAGAGGGGCAACAGCTTTGGGTTCTCGGCAATCAGCTCATATAGTTTCGTGGTCTCTGTGAAGAGTGGGGCTTTGTTCATGCTAAAAGGTGTTTATTAGACGGCAAAAATAAAAAAAACCGCCCTTGAGAGAGCGGTTTTTATGCGATTTGATGAAAATTCGCGGTTTAGGCTTCAGCAGGAGCTTCGGTTTCGGCGGCGGGAGCCTCTTCAGCGGCGGCCTCCACGACGGGAGCTTCCTCAACAGGAGCTTCCTCGGCGGCGGCTTCAGCGGCTTCAGCGGCAGCTTCGGCTTCCTCGGCCTTCTTGGCCTCGAGCTCAGCGAGTCTCTTCTTGGCAAGCTCGGCGGCGCGGGCCTCGTTCACTTGCTTCTCGGCTTCCAGGCGGCTCTTCTTCTCGCCACGGGCCTTCTCTTCGTTAGCCTTCGAGATGCCAGCCAACTTGGCTTCCTTCTCCTTCATCCAGTTCTGGAACTTGATCTCGGCTTGCTCCTCCGTCAGGGCGCCTTTCTGCACGCCGCGCATCAGATGATACTTCATCATGACGCCGGTCTTGCTGAGCAGCGAACGGGCGGTGTCGGTGGGCTGAGCGCCAACGCTGTACCAATACAGGGCTCTGTCGAAGTTGATCTTGATCTGAGCCGGATCGGTGAGCGGGTTGTAGGTGCCTAATTTCTCAATGAATTTACCATCACGTGGCGCGCGAGAGTCGGCAACTACGATGTGATAGAAGGGCTGACCCTTCTTGCCATGTCTTTGCAATCTAATCTTTGCAGGCATAATTTAATGTTTTAAGTTGATTATGAATAAATTAACTAAAACCTACCCGAGGTTTCGGCTGCAAAAGTACAACTTTTTATCGGACTGGCAATCAGGTCGGAACAAATTTTTCTTTTTCCCGTTTCGGAAATCGCCCGACAATGCCTATTTTTGCCGCCGTTTTCAAAGTCAAGGTCCCTGAGCCCTGAGCTTGTCGAAGGGTCGAAGGGCTGACTTGAAAATATGGTAAGGATGAAAGACAATAACACAATTCGTTGGGGCTATCTCGCCGGCATCATCTCAGGCATCACTTATGGCATGAACCCGCTCTTCGGCGTGCCGGTCATCAACAAGGGCTTGGACGTCAACTCGCTGCTGTTCTACCGCTATGGCGTGGCCACCTTATTAATGTTGGCTTTCATGCTGGTGGCAAAGAAGCAGATACGCATCACGTGGAAGCAGTTCGGGCTGATGGCCATCCTAGGTGTCCTGTTCACAGGATGCAGCATCACGCTGTTCGAGGCCTATAAATATATCCCTTCGGGTATCGCCACGAGCATTCTTTACGTCTATCCCATCATGGTCGCGTTGATTATGATGTTTTTCCGGCAGTTCCCGACGTGGCAGACCTGGATCTCCATCTTCGCGGGCGTGGCGGGTGCCGTCCTGCTGTCGCTCAAGGGCGGGGGAGGCTTCATCGACTGGCGCGGCATCGCTCTCGTGGTGGCCTCGGGACTGTGTTATACCTTGTTCATCGTCATCGTGAACCAGAGCAAGCAAATCAAGGCCTTGCCCAACCTCACCTTGACGTTCTATTGTTTCTTCATCGGTACGTTGATGCTCTTTGCTCTGTCAGGCTTCGGCGCGCGTCTCAACGCTGTCCCCGATGCGGTCAGCTGGCTGAATGTGTTGGGTTTGGCGGTGCTGCCCACGGCCATCGCCACCATCACCCTGGCGGCGGCCACTAAGGCGGTGGGAGCCACCAAGACCTCGGTGCTGGGTATCCTCGAGCCGCTGACAGCTATCGTCATCGGCACGCTGGTCTTCAAGGAGGCTTTCACCTTCAATGTGGCCATCGGCGTGGCGCTGATTTTGTTTGCGATTTTGTTTATGATCTTAACGGATAAAAAAGCAAAATGAATAGGGAGAAAGAAGTCTATAAGGTGACCCTCTGGGGCAGTCTGGTCAACTTGGTGCTCGTGGTGTTCAAGTTCGTGGCGGGCGTCGTCGGCCACAGCTCCGCCATGATAGCCGACGCGGTGCATTCGGTGTCGGATTTCGCCACCGACATCATCGTTTTGGCATTCGTGCGCATCAGCCACAAGCCCAAGGACAAGTCGCACGACTATGGTCACGGCAAGTTCGAGACCTTGGCGACGACGCTCATCGGTGTGGCGCTCTTTGCCGTGGCGGTGGGCATCTTCATCGATGGCGCCAAAAAGATCACCTTCTGGGCCAAGGGCGGCGTGTTGCCGCAGCCGGGTGTGCTGGCGCTGGTGGCGGCCTTGGTCTCTATTCTGCTGAAAGAACTCACTTTCCAATACACCAAGCGCAAGGCCGAGAAGCTGGACTCGCAGGCCATGAAAGCCAATGCCTGGCACCATCGCAGCGACGCTTTGTCGTCGGTGGGGACGGCCATCGGCATCGGTGGCGCCATCCTGTTAGGCGAGCGTTGGGCGGTGCTCGATCCCATCGCCTCCATCGCCGTGGGCGCTTTAATCGTCAAGGTGGCCGTCGACTTGCTCAAGAACGGCATGGGCGAGCTGATGGAGCAGTCGCTGCCCGAAGAGGTGGAGAATGAGATCCTGGACATCGTGAGGAGCGTGCCTGGCGTCAAGGAGCCGCACGACCTCTGTACCCGCCGTATCGGCAACCACTACGCCATGGAGATGCACATCCTCATGGACGGCGACCTCCCGCTGAAAGAAGCCCACGACAAGGCCTCGGAGATAGAACGCCTCCTCAAAGAACGCTACGGCGAGGAGACGCATATTTCTATTCATGTTGAACCAGAGGGGGAATAATATGCCCGTAGAGACGCGATTCATCGCGTCTCGAATTTTGTTGGAACGACCTCTGCCAAAAAATAGCACATTTTTTCGTTCCTTTTCAAACCTGTGCAACAAAATGGCACAGGTGTTTGCTTTTTTCGCGGCATGATTCAAACACAAAAAGGAGGACATCATGGAAACGAAAAAAAGAACAACCCGCAAAATGGATTTGTTGACTGCTGTGGAGCAAGTCGTCGAACTCTCGAAAGGCTCGCATCTCGATGCCGAGTTTTTCAAAAAAGCTGCCAAGCCCATAAAAGTCATCTCAGAAAAGTTGGAACTCACCAAGGAACAAAGCATCCTTGTAGCGCTTTTTATCGATAACAGCAACGACTCAAACATCAGGATAAGTGACCTCGCGCGACATCTGGAATGTAGCACCACGCGGGTGATTCGCCTTATGTCCGACATCGACGAGTTGGAACATAGGGGATTGGTGTGTTGCAGTAGGGGACGGTCTGGCGTCAGTTATAGAGTGCCATGGGTAGTAGTGGAGGCTTTCAAACGTAATGAGAAATACACACCTCGCGACTATTCCGGATTAAACTGTGCTGAATTGTTTAGCGTGATTGAGGAAATCATGGACATGAGAGAAGAGAATGAAATGAGTACCGAAATGGCTATAATGAAGTTGCAACACCTGTTGGAGAGCAATAGGCATTTGATGTTTGTCCAAAGGCTTAAGAGTTTTCGTTTGGGTGTGAGCGACGAATCGCTATTGTTGGTTTTCTCGCATCTGTTTGTCAACAACAATGACGATAATATTGGATATCACGATTTGTGCTTTTTCTTCGATCATAAATCCGAGTGGAACTGCGTTAAGGGTCGGTTGAACGCCAATACCCACATATTACAGGAAGCAAAGATGATTGAATTCAACAACGACGAGGGCTTCGTGAATCGCGAGTCGTTCCGTATGACATGGGCCGCAAAACAGGCGCTTTTCTCTGAGGTCAATCTTGTTTCGATGAATCTAGACAAGGACAGGAAGAATGTCATCAAGCACGAGGAGATTGTGCAAAAGCAACTCTTTTACGATACGGATGTTGCGTCACGGGTTGCAGATTTGGGTGAATTGTTGGAAGAGTCGCATTACCATGAGATATGCAGCCGTTTGGAAACAAAAGGCTACCGCACTGGATTCACATGCTTGTTCTATGGCGCCCCGGGCACGGGCAAGACCGAGACCGTGCTGCAGTTGGCCCGTCAGACGGGGCGTGACATCATGCAGGTCAACATTTCGCAAATCAAGAGCATGTGGGTGGGCGAAAGCGAAAAGAACATCAAGGAGGTCTTCGACAAGTATCGTACAAAGGTTGAGAAAGCCTCTGTAGCGCCTATCCTGCTTTTCAACGAGGCAGATGGTATCATTGGCAAACGCCAAGAAGGGGCGGAGCGTGCTGTGGACAAGATGGAAAACTCCATCCAGAACATCATCCTTCAGGAGATGGAAAACCTGAAAGGCATCCTCATCGCCACCACCAACCTCGCCCAAAACATGGACAAAGCCTTTGAGCGTCGTTTCCTTTACAAGATCAAGTTCAACAAGCCCTCGCTGGAAGCAAGGATGCAAATTTGGCATTCCATGCTCCCCGATTTAAAAGAAACCGACATCAGAACGTTGGCTGAGCGTTACGACTTTAGCGGTGGCCAAATAGAAAATGTTGCCCGGCACTATGCTATCGATACCGTCTTGCACAGCGACGCGGCAAGTTCATTGGAAAAACTTATGGCGCATTGCGATAGTGAACGTCTTGAACAAAGAGAAAGCCATAAGATCGGTTTTAAATAAAAAAAGAGAACAATGTAAAGATTACCAAGCCTGTGCCGTGATTTGGCACAGGCTTGCTATTTCTTTGCAACGAAAAACCAACCCACAAAGCCATGAAATACAGACACAAAATGAAGTTGCAGGAATCAACCAAGGTGAAAAACCAAAAACGCAGAGTGGCTGATTGCTCCGAACGGCCTAACTACACCGACGAAGAAGTTGCAAAGCTGCTCGATTACGACTACGGTTTTCTGTTAGACATGATCTATTACAAGCTGGAGCAGATGCAAACCTTCTTCATGAGTAAGCACGTCCATACTGGTGGCGCAAAGCAACATGCCAAGCAAATGGGCGTGGCCATGCGCCTCATCAACATCGCCCAAGGCAAGGATGCTTTCTTTGACGACGACGAGAACGCTCCTTATGTCAACACGAAGAATTACAAACGCTACGAAAAGCGTTTCTATTCCTGCTACTCTCTCCGTAAAGAAAAAGCCTGGCATGTGTTGTTCATGTATCTGGAACGCCGAATGCGTAATTGGTGGGATTGATTCTTTTTGGGGAAGAATGAGATTATTTGTAGATTTGCAGCATCATTCAAACAGTTACTAAATGGACAACATCGACGAACTCCTAAAACAAGCTGACAACAGGTTTTCCATAGCCGAGAGATATGAAGAATGGAAAACTTCCGATGAAAAGCGAGCCGACGAGAACCTTGAAACACTTGCAAAATCATACGGGAAAGATGATTTTTTTGAAGAGTACTTCATTGAAAGCGTGAAAGGAAACTATTTATCCGACAGGGAATTGTTGAATGATGCCACAATCTATTCAGAAATATGCAAATCGGAAATAGCCTCCGGGAAAAGCGCTTGCTACGCCAAGCACTATGCCGAGCTCAAACTATGCCGTGAGTTTGTGGACGACTATTGCAGGCTCACGGCTGAAGTATGCGACTATGCTGTCAAACAAGGTGTAAAAGACGACCATTTCTTATTCGCATTCGCATCCGTCTGTGCTGAAGCTTATGTAAACGAACATATAGCGGAATTGCCACGCCTGAAAAGCATTTACAAAGCCAATTGGCAGCAAGACTATCTCACATCATTGCATGACAGAATGATAAAAGAGCTTGAAGTTGAAGAGGACAATGAGAATGTGCTCAACATTCTTTCACGTCGTAAAAAGACTCACACTGATGAAATCATGGATATGATGTTCCCAGATGGAATTGACGATGGTTTTTCTCTTCCTGAGAAATAGAAAAACGATATTCAAAGAAAAAATAGTAGTTTTGCTAATGCAGTATTATATAAAATGGAAAAAGAATTAGAAGAATATTTGGAACAATGCAAGCTGATAGGCAATAAATACCGAAGATCAAAAGAAGACCTCCATAAAGTTGTTTTTAATGTCTTTTACCTCGTTTCAGATTTGTATTACAGAGAAAACTTTCATTCTGACATCATTTGTTTCTTTTTAGACCCAAATGAAAAACACCAATGTGGAGACGCTTTTTTAAGAGCCTTCATCCAAATGCTGAATAAAAAAGGTATAAGCATTGATCCCGATAAGTATCAAGATGCTACGGCAGTTCGTGAAGAGGGCAAAATAGACATTCTTATTACATCAAATCTGTCCAAAAGAGCTATAATTATTGAAAACAAGATTAATGATGCGGTAGATATGGAGAGACAAATACCTCGTTATTATGATAAAATCTCAAAAGATTTTACCGTTGATGCAATTGTTTATCTACCTCTTTCCAACTATAAAAAACCAAACAAACAAGACTGGACTAAACAGGATGAAGATAATATTGAACCATTGTTGATTACAATACCTGCATACGACAACTCAGGGGAGATCAATATAGTTGATGACTGGTTGCGCCCTTCAATTCTGTTGTCAGACAATCTGGATGTAGTGTCAACGCTTCGCCAATATTCGAATCTAATCACAAAACTAAATCATGATATTATGGATTTAAATGTTTTAGAACAGTTCTACAATGGGCTATTACAAGAAAACAATATGGAAACAGCTCGATCAATCAGAGATATGATGAAAGAATTGCCTGAATATATGGCAAAACGAATCTTTGAAACGTACCGAAATGGTAAAAAGTATGAGCCGTTTTCAAAAGTGGATATGTGGAAAGATCACGCCTGCACTTTCTTTGAAAAAGCCAAGATAGGCGAGCGCTTAATAACAATTGATGTGTATTGTAGTGAAACCGGCTATGAACTCTGGCTATTTGAACGTGAAAAGGAATTATCAGAGGCCGATTATGATTTCATTGTTAATCAGGCTAACTCTTTATTTAGGTTTGAAAAGAAGCCTATTGATGACGGGTTTAGGGGCTACACCCGATTTCGCTTTGATGAAGAGAAAGAGTTGTTTGACTATATCGATGGAATACTTGTGGATTTGAAATCTATTTGAAAAACAATAATCATGGTACGTAATTTTTTATAACAGACATCCTTTAATTTGAAAAACGACAAAGCCTGTGCTTCAATTTGGCACAGGCTTTCTTTTTCTTTGCAGCGTAAACCATTACTATACTCAAATGCAAAACACTATGAGCATCAAAGAAATTCTACAGGATTACGCCTTACAGAAACTCGAAAGACAAATCATAATGGTTTTCGATGGGCCGTATTCCAAAGACAATAACTACACCCACGAGCGCAGCTTGCTTAGGGCCAGAAGGGACATCATCAACCACTATATGCTGCAACGCCAGGAAGAGTTGCTACCCGATATCATCGCCTTCAATGACGCACTGCGCAAGGCCTTGCGAACGATGTTCGACAAGGCTCATGCCGTCTATGAAGCCAACAAAGGTTTTGGCGAAGACGTTACTGTAGAAGCATGCTGCTTCTTAGGCAACGACTATCCAGCCTTGCACCCTCTGCAAGGCGAAAACCGTCAAAATCTTTGGAGTGCCTTGCAGGGTTCCGGCTGGAATGTGATATACGACAGCGGTGTTACCTTTCCATTGGAATTAAAGCGGGATGCTGACCAATCCTTTGACGACTTCATCGGCATGAATTGCCCTCCACCCAATTGGAACGAAGGCCTCGACCAGGAGCTAACTAAAAACCTTCATCTGATTGAAGCCTTCCACTACCTGTTCGACCACACCGAATTTGCCATCACCGACTTCATCTATTGCCGTGAATTTTACTATGAGATTAAAGTAGATATAAGCGAATAGCTTTTTGCTTGTGCATTAATTTGGCACAGGATTTTGAAGGTGGGTTGACCTCAAAGCAACTTCGTCAAGTGCTTGTAATTTAATAGTTTGACATTTCCTTCGGTGTTTTCAAAGTCGCCAGCATACACGATGGCCTTTTTCGTAACCGGTGTTTCCACCCATTCCGTGATTTGTCTCAAAGTCTTTTCAAATGAGGGATGATAGGTCGATGAAGACTTCACCTCGATGGCTGTGATTTCGCCTTCTTGTTTGAGCAGAATGTCCACTTCATTCTGGTTGGAATCGCGGTAAAAATAAACGCCGCCTTCCAATCCTTGGTTGTAGCGATGCTTGAGCACATCCATGACAATCATGTTCTCAAACAATGCTCCTCTCATCTTGTCGCGGTCAAGTTGCTTCGGTGATTCAATGTCAAGTAGATAACAAGCCAAACCAGTATCGTTGAAATAGAGTTTCGGACTTTTTACCAAACGTTTGGAAATGTTTTCGTAATAAGGAGGCAGCAAGGTTACAAGGTAAGAGGCTTGCAACACGGAGAGCCAGCGCGTGACCGTCTTTGAGTCAACGCCCACCTCCGAAGCGAGTTCCGTGGCGACAAAAATGGAACCTATTCGCGCCGCACACAGTTTCATGAACCGCATGAACTGCATTTGGTCTTGTATCTTCAGCAGGTCGCGGACATCCTTTTCGATATAGGTTTTCACGTATGAAGGGTAAAACAACCTTGCCGTATTTTTGCCAGCGGCCACAGCTGGATAAAGACCATCATACAGCAGCTTCGACAAATCTACGCCCTCATGAACGACCTGGGTTTCGCCTAAGGTCATTGGCAAGAGTTCGAAGACACCCGCGCGACCAGCAAGCGACTCTGAAACGCCTTTCATCACCTCAAAGTTGGAACTTCCCGTCAATAAGAACTTGCGATTAGGGTCGTGATCTATGATGCCTTGAATGTATTCCATTAGCACTGGGGCTTTCTGTATCTCGTCAAGAAACATGCCTTCCGTGGTTTGGCTGAGAAAGGCCACAGGATCATTCAGCGCAAATTCGCGCAAATGCAAGTCCTTCATGCTGTATTCGACATATTCAGGGAAAAGGTGTTTCAACAGCGTACTTTTGCCCGATTGACGAGGCCCTGTTACGCATATAACCGAATAATACTCAGAGGCTTTCACTATAGCCTCCTCCATGTCTCGTGGCAAATACTGTATTTTCATTTTTATGCAATTTCGGAATTCGATGCCAAAATTACATAAATTTTCAATACTCAAACAAAGATTGTTGAATTAATTTGAAAAAGCCTTTTTATTTTGCTTGTGCTTCAATTTGGCACAGGCTCTCTTTTTCTTTGCAGCATAAATCAATAATTGAATGCCATGACAAACTACTATGAGAACGTTCCGCTTGAGGAATATGAGGGTATCCTTGCCAACCGCGAGTATTGGGACAACGCATCCTGCGAATGGGAAAGTTATTCAAAAATGGAAGTCAAACTTGCGCGCTTGGGCACCTTTGTCCAACGAGGTGGCGACCTGAACCGAGTAATCGCTCGCTATGCCGAAGATAGGGAATACACATATCGCGTGATGGCACAGCATTGCCTTGAGAGATACATCGAAGCACTTGCGGATAAACGCATTCCGAACATCACACTACGCATTTACAAACTTGAAAAAGAAGAGGCCGTGAAACTGCTTGCAGAGCTACTGAAGGCCTGTATAAAACGAACTTGCGAATACGACAAATACAAGAAGAAGTATTATTCTATTCGTATAGTCGAGACCAAGAATGTCGACGTTGAGGGCATCCTTGCAAGCATCGAAAAAGAACACCGACAAGCACATCCCAATGAAACCAAGGAGGAGATTAAAGCGAAGGTGATGAATTGGATTAGGGAGAGTTGGTGGTAAGGCAAAATAAAGAATACCATATCAATAACACTGTTGACAAGATTTACTATTTTTGCAATGTACAAACCTCAAAAACAACTCACCATGAACGAGAATTACAACATTTTCAAAGTGTTGAAATTTGAAAGAAAAGAAACCATCCATTCAGCAATGATTGCTGCTATTGCATCGCATGATTCACAAAGCAGAGATGAGTTTTTCAAAATGTTGAAAAAGAAAAAGGTAATCTCTGCAGAAAGTCCCAGTATGGATTTAGATAAAACATTTGAAACAGAAATCGATTGTCTAACGTGCCCAGATTCAATGGATTTCAGTAGTAAGAGACATTGGATTGATACTGAGGTAAATTTGAGTGAGACTGTGAATAGAGAAGGAAAAGGAAGGGTCTCGGTCAATAGAGGACGAGCAGACATCTGGATTGGAACAAATAAAAATGTAAAAGAACCATATCGTCTTATCATTGAGAATAAAATTAATGCAGGGAATCAGTACCGTCAACTTCGGCGCTATTATCGATATCTAACAGGTAACGATAGAATAAACGCTGGCTTGTTTTTTCTGTGTGTCAAAAACTGTGAATACTGTAAACAGCAAGCCGAAGATTCCGCTAAAAGATTCGATTCTGAAAGCGGTGATAAAAGAGACTGTCTAACTAAATATTCTATAATCACCTATGAAGAAGACATTTTGGATTGGCTTAAGGAAGTTATGAAAACAGCCGATTGCGATTTCTATAAAATAGTTAGAGATTACTTTGAATTAGTTGATGAATTAGTAAAAAATTGGAAGCCAAAAATAGATAAGTATAATAAATGTCAAAAAACCTCCTAAACAAATACGTCTGGCTCGTCGAGACACTTTATACAGCCAAGAAAATCACCTTGAAGGAAATCAACCGCAAATGGATACAATCCGAGTTGAGCGAAGGAGAGGAGATCCCGCGCCGTACGTTCCACACATGGAAAAACGCAGCGGAAGAGATGTTCGGCTTAGTGATTATGTGCGACAAAAGTGACGATGACCGCTACTACATCGAAAATCGGGAAGACCTGGAGGGAGGCGGTTTCCAGCGCTGGCTGCTCAACACCATGTCGGTCAATAACACCCTGCTTGAGAACAAGTCGCTCAGTGGTCGCATCCTGCTTGAAAACATTCCGTCGGGGCAAGACTTTCTCGCAACGGTGATGGAGGCGATGAAGAAAAGCAAGCTGCTCGAAATCACCTATAAAGGCTATTGGAGCGAACACGAACACACGTTTCCTGTGGCACCGTATTGTGTGAAGTTGTTCCGTCAACGTTGGTATTTGGTAGGCAATAGCGTTAATGAAGACATCATCCGCATCTATGCTTTGGATCGCGTCTTGGAGGCCAATCTGTCGGATGAAACCTTCAAATATCCCAAACAATTCGATCCGGAAAAGTATTTCAAACACTGTTTTGGCATCATCCATGATGAGGATTGCCCTTTGGAGACCGTGAAGCTGAAGGTCAGCCACGACCAAGCCAACTACCTGCGTTCCTTGCCGTTGCATCCTTCGCAGAAAGAACTGGTGCATACGGGTGAATACAGCATCTTCTCCGTTGATGTTCGCCCCACCTTTGACTTCCAGCAAGAACTCCTTTGGAATGGCGATGCCGTGGAAGTGATGGAACCGCTTTGGCTGCGGAAGGAAATGGCAGGGATGGTGAAGCGGATGTGGAACAATTATAGAGGCGGTAAGAAATAAGGGACTTCGCCGATGCCGAGGTTTGCGCTTAAAAGATGTGGGGATTTTTCTGAATTATTTTCATTTTCCTTCTTGCCCCATCCCAATAATTTTCTTATCTTTGAACCCCGAAAATTGGAGCAAAATCCGCCCCGACTTTCAACTCTAAACTATCAACTCTCAACTATTTATGTTTTTAGTCTTCGATACCGAGACCACTGGTCTACCCAAAAACTATAACGCGCCGCTGTCCGATTTCGACAACTGGCCACGTATGGTGCAACTGGCCTGGCAAGTCCACGACGACCAAGGTCGCTTCGTGGAAAATCACAACTATATCATTATCCCCGAAGGCTTTGAGATTCCCATCGACGCCAAGATGGTGCATCATATCTCCACCAAATACGCCACCGAACACGGCAAACCCCTTGGCGAGGTGCTCGCCATCTTCCTGAAATCGGCGGCGAAGGTGTCACACCTCGTGGGCCACAACATCGATTTCGACCTTCACATCCTGGGCTGCGAGTTCCTTCGCAAGACGGGCGACAACCCACTTGAAAAATTCCAAACCGTAGACACCTGTACCGAGAAGACAGCCGAGTTCTGCCAGCTCCCAGGCGGCAAAGGCGGCAAGTTCAAACTGCCCCGTTTGGAGGAGATCCATCAAATCCTTTTCGGCGAGAAGTTCGGCGACGCCCACAACGCCGCCGCCGACGTGGAAGCCACGGCACGCGTGTTCCTGGAACTGGTGCGCCGCGGCGTGCTCGACACCAACGACCTTGGCGTCGATTTCAAATTCATCGATGACTTCAAAGCCGCCAATCCCGAGATGATCCAGCCGGCAGGCATCACCTTTGAGCCTATTGTCGACGAGGAGGAGACCGACGAGGTCCCCGAAATTGGCGACTATATTCCCACGCATTTCACTCACCTGCATGTCCACTCGCATTACTCCATGCTCGACGGCATGTCGAAGGTGCCCGACCTGGTGGCGAAATGCAAGAAAAACGGTATGTACAGCCTCGCCCTCACCGACCACGGAAATATGTTCGGCATCAAGGACTTCGCCGACACGGTAAACAAGGAGAACGGCAAGGTGAAGGACGCCATCAAGGAGCAACAGGCCATCATCGCGAAGCCTGAGTCAACCGAGGAGGAGAAGGCCACTGCACAAGCCGAGATCGACAAGCTGAAAGGACAGTTCTTCAAGCCGATTTATGGCATCGAGACCTACTGCGCTCCCGTCAGCATCGACAAGCGCGACGGCCGCCAGGATCGTGGATATCACCTTATCCTGCTGGCCAAGAACAAGACGGGTTACCACAGCCTCTGCAAGTTGAGCTCCATCGCCTATACCGAAGGCTTCTACTATAACCCCCGTATCGACCACAGCCTGCTCGAGCAATACCACGAAGGCCTGATCTGCAGCTCGGCCTGCCTCGCTGGCGAGGTGCCGCAAAAGATCATGAACGCCGACATGGCGGGCGCCGAAGCCTCCATCGAATGGTTCAAGAATCTTTTTGGAGAGGACTATTATCTAGAGGTCCAACGCCATAAGACCGACAAACCCGGCGGCGACACGGAGGTGTACGAACGCCAAAAGGAGGTCAACAAAATCCTTTTCGACTTGGCGAAGAAACACGGCGTCAAGGTCATCGCCACCAACGACGTGCATTTCGTGGAAGAAGAACACGGCGAGGCGCACGACCGCCTCATCTGCCTCAGCACGGGCAAGGACCTCGACGACCCAACCCGTATGCATTACACCAAACAGGAATGGCTGAAGACGCCCGAGGAGATGGGCCGCATCTTCTCCGACCATCCCGAGGCGTTGGAAAACACACAGGAGATTGTCGACAAGGTCGAGACCTATAGCATCGACTCCGACCCGATCATGCCGAAATTCCCCATCCCTGAGGACTTTGGCACGGAAGAGGAATACCGCCAGAAATACACCGAGGAGGATCTCTTCAATGAGTTCACCTGCGACGAGCATGGCAATGTCATCATGAGCCAGGAGGAGGCCGAGAAGAAGGTCAAGAAGATGGGCGGCTACGACCGCCTGTACCGTATCAAACTCGAAGCGGACTATTTGGCCAAGCTGACTTGGGATGGCGCCAAAGAGCGTTATGGCGAAAACCTCACGGAAGAGCAGATCGAGCGTATCAAGTTCGAGCTGCACGTGATGAAGACCATGGGTTTCCCGGGCTACTTCCTCATCGTGAGCGACTATATCCGCGCCGCTCGTGAGGAGTTGGGGGTCTCGGTCGGCCCGGGCCGTGGCTCGGCGGCAGGCTCTGTGGTGGCCTATTGCTTGAAGATCACCGATTTAGACCCGCTGAAATACGACTTGCTGTTTGAGCGTTTCCTCAACCCAGACCGTATCTCCCTGCCCGATATCGACGTGGACTTCGACGACGACGGCCGTGAGCGTGTGCTTGACTGGGTGACCAAGAAATACGGCAAGGAGAAGGTGGCGCATATCATCACCTATGGCACGATGGCGGCCAAGTCGGCCATCCAAGATGTGGGTCGTGTGCAGAAGGTGCCGCTGCCCGAGGTGGCCAAAATCAAGAGCTTCATCCCTGACCGTAATTTCGACGAGGCGGCCGTGAAGGCCGTGGAGGGCGAGCTGCCCAAGAAGATGCCCAAGGTCAACTTGAGGAACTGTTACAAATATGTGCCTGAGCTGAAAGAGATGCTTAACGGTGATGATAGGAACGTCTCTTCCATGCTGACCTATGCCGAGGAGTTGGAAGACACCAACCGCCAAATCGGCATCCACGCCTGTGGCGTCATCATCGGCGCTGACGACCTCACCAATGTCGCGCCCGTTTGTACCGTCAAGGATAAAGACACTAAGGAGGATGTTGTCGTCACGCAATACGACGGCCATGTCATCGAGACGGTCGGCCTTATCAAGATGGACTTCCTTGGCTTGAAGACTTTGACCTTGATTAAGGACGCCTTGAAGAACATTAAGAAAACTCATGGCATCGACATCGACATCGACCATATTCCGATCGACGACGAGGAGACCTATAAGTTGTACTCGGCGGGCAACACCATCGGCACGTTCCAGTTTGAATCGCCGGGCATGCAGAAGTACCTGCGCGAGTTGCAGCCTTCTGTCATCGGCGACATCATCGCTATGAACGCCTTGTATCGTCCCGGCCCGATGGACAACATCCCCGACTTCATCGCTCGTAAGCAAGGCCGTCAGGAGATTAAGTACGACTTCGACTGCATGGAGAAGTATCTGAAGGACACCTACGGCATCTGCGTGTACCAGGAGCAGGTCATGTTGCTGTCACGTGAGCTGGCCGACTTCACCCGCGGTGAGTCCGACACGCTGCGTAAGGCTATGGGTAAGAAACAGCTGGCCAAAATGGAAGAGCTCTATGGCAAGTTCATGAAACAAGGCGTGGCCAAGCTGACCCAGACCGAACACCTGCCCGAAGACGAGGTGAAGAAACGCTTGGAGAAGATCTGGGAGGAGTGGAAGAAATTCGCCTCCTACGCTTTCAACAAGTCGCACGCGGCCTGCTATTCGTGGGTGTCGTATCAGACGGCCTATTTGAAGGCGCACTATCCCGCCGAGTTCATGGCTGCGGTGCTCAACAACGAGTTGGGCGACATCAAGCAGGTGAACTTCATGACCGAGGAATGCAAGCGCATGAAGATAGAGGTGTTGGGTCCCGATGTGAACGAGTCGGAGTACAAGTTCTCCGTCAACGAGAAGGGCGAGATCCGTTATGGCATGGGTGGCATCAAAAACGTTGGCGAAGCAGTGGTGGCCGGCATCGTGGCCGAGCGCGAGGCCAACGGCAAGTTCAAGGACTTCGGCGACTTCGTGCTGCGTGTCGCCGACAAGGGCCTCAACGTCAGGGCCTTGGAGAGCATGGGCATGGCAGGTTGCTTTGATAGCTTTAAGGGCTTCCACCGCGCCATGTTGTGCTATATGGCGCCCAACGAGTCGTCGCCGTTCTCTGAGAAAGCCATGCGTATGGTGTCCTCGTTCAACGAACGCAAGAACTCGGCGCAGATGGATCTCTTCGGCTTCGGCGACGAGGGCGGGGCGGAGGAGGTGTTCTCCATCCCGTTGCCACAGTGCGAGCCGTGGTCGAAGATGAGGGAACTGGAGATGGAGAAAGAGGTGCTGGGCTTCTATATCACCTCGCACCCGATGATGGAGTACCGTCTGCCATTGAAGTTCTTCGCCAATTGCACTATCGAGTCGATGACAAACGCCTTGGGCGATGTCGAAAAGAACCAAGGCAAACGGGCGCGCTTCGGCGGACAGATCACCAAGTCGGAGGAGTTCCCCACCAAGAGCAACCCCAATGTCAAATACGGACGCTATACCATCGAAGACCATACGGGAACGTTCAACTTTATGCTGTTCAGGGAGAACTTCTTGAAGTTCCATAGCCTGCTGGGTGTCAACGAGTTTGTGATGCTCTACGGCACGTTGACGATGCCGTATGCCAAGAAGAACGGCGACGAGCTTGTCCAGCCGACCAGTCTGGAGCTGCGCATCAACGATGTGAAGCTACTCGACACCTTGTTGGAGGAGACCGCCAAAACGGTATACATCACGTTGTATCTCTCGAAGGTCGACGAGAAAGACAATGTCGTGGAGATGGACAAAGCCGACATGGACGAGTTCATGCGTGTCATCAAGGAGAACCCGGGAAAGCAAAACTATAAGATACATCTTGTCGACATGGTGGGCAAGAAATCCTGTAACATGACGCCGCTCCAAGGCAAAAAAGCGCACGACACCATCAATGCCCATGCGGTGTTGCCGCTGCTCGAAAAAATGCCTTTTGTCGAATTTGACTTGCGGTAATGAAAAAAACTTGTATCTTTGCAGACCGAAAATGAGTAGTCAAATTAACAACCAAACAAATTAAAACTATGGCAGTTATTCAAATGACCGACGACCGTTTCGAAGAGGTCGTCCTGAAATCGGAACTCCCTGTGATGGTGGATTTCGGCGCCACGTGGTGCGGCCCCTGCAAGAAGGTGGAACCCATCGTCGAGGAGCTCTCGGAAGAATATGAAGGCAAGATGATCGCCGTGAAGTGCGACGTCGAGGAATGCCCCGGCACCGCCGGCAAGTACGGCATCATGAACATCCCCACCGTCCTTTACTTCAAGGGTGGCGAGCCTGTTGACAAGAACGTCGGCGCAGCCCCGAAGAAGGTCTTCGTGGAGAAACTGGAGAAATTGTTCTGAAAATGCTGAATGCTGAATGCGGAATGCTGAATTATTGCATTCCTAATTCCGCATTCCTAATTCCGCATTCCATTTGGACTTTTCCATCGATAGGAACCGGCTGACGCAGTTCGGCAGCCTCGAGTTCTTGGCGCGTCAAATCGTGGAGGGATTCATCACTGGTTTACACAAGAGTCCCTTTCACGGTTTTTCTGTTGAGTTCGCCGAGCATCGCCTCTACAACACAGGCGAGCCCATCCGCCATATTGACTGGAAACTCTACGGCCGCACGGAGAAGCTCTTTGTCAAGCGCTACGAGGAGGAGACCAACCTGCGTTGCCAGCTGGTCATTGACCAAAGCTCGAGCATGTGCTTCCCCGTGAGGCAGAAGGTCGACTTCGAGCATCCCAACAAACTCTTTTTCTCTATCTATGCCGCCGCCTCGCTCATGGAGCTGATGCGCCGTCAGCGCGATGCCGTGGGTCTCGACCTGTTCGACGAGACCATCTCGTTCCACGAGCCGGCCAAGTCGTCGAATGTGCACAACAAACTCATCTATACCGAGCTGGAGAAACTCATCGACGACTACGACAAAAACAACCGCAAGTCCACTTCAACACCGCAGTGCCTGCATCAAATCGCGGAGATGACGCACCGCCGCAGTCTCGTGGTCATTTTCACCGACATGCTGGACGGTCTTGATGACTATCAGCCGATGTTTGAGGCTTTGGAACACTTGAAATACAACAAACACGAGGTCATCCTGTTCCATGTCTTCGACAGCACCTTGGAGCAGAACCTCGACTTCGAAAACCGCCCGTACCGCTTTGTCGATTTGGAGTCGGGCGACACCTTAAAGCTCAATCCCGTGGAGGTCCAAGAGGCCTACAAGAAGATCATGACTGAGCGCAAGGAAGCGCTGCTGCGCCACTGCTATCAGTACCAAATCGACTATGTTGAGGCTGACATCAACAAGGACTATAACCAGGTCTTGACAAGCTACTTAATCAAAAGAACAAAATTGCATTAATCATGAAACGCTTTGCAATCACTGTGTTGGCGGTATTCGCCTTCATACTCTCACTTCATGCGCAAGTGCATATCCAGGAAATGTCAAATTATGAGCCTGTTGGGCGTAATTTGTTGAACCAGAGGGAAATCATCGCCTTTAAAGAGACTTTTGACGTTTCAATACAACGTGCCGATTTCGACTCGGTTACGAATACGGTGCTTCTCACTTTGAAAGATGAAGTTGGAAAAGATGAAAAGATTGTCGATTCAGGCATCCGTCATGCGGTGTTTTTCGACCTTGAATATAATGAGTTGAAATGGCGAAAGAAATATTATAGGAATGAAGAGATTTACATCAAGAGAGGCCCTATGGTCTTCAAAGTCATTGGAGACGATTTCTTCCTGGTTGATGCGGAGACGGGCGAAGAACAGTTTAAAATTGGGACAGGCATGTGGCCTGTGTATTTCGATACAGAAGAAGGTTGGATGATTTGTATGACTGGGATGAAGGGCTTGGGCAGTAGGCGAAATCTGTGTAGAATTGATTTGAAATCTAAGTCACGGATATGGGAGCGTGACGTTAAATCGGCTCAGGAGTTTGAGATGTCGACGAAACTGAACGATTCAACATTGCTCTTCGTTGGCAATGGTCTCTATTCAGTGGATATAAACAATGGAGAGGGGTGGCGCTTGGAAACGAATATGCAAGAGATAGCAAGCGAAAACTATGGCCTATATACTATGGTTTCTTCAGTCAGGGTTTGCTCTAAACCGTTTGTCGATGGTTCCGATATCTATATTGCTGGTATTAAAAGGCTTATAAAAGTTGATTGTAACGGCAAAGAGCAATGGCATGCGAGGTTGCCTGAACAAAAGACAAGTCTCTCAAGGTTGTTTGCCACGAAAGAATATTTGCTTATGGTCAATTTTGGTTATGCACCTCACTCATACTCCTACTATTATACATATTTGGGCAAATGGGGTAAACCCTTTTTGGCGGCGTATGACAAGAAAACGGGAAAGAATGTGTATATGTATGAACGCAAGAAATATGCGGATTTTGTCAAGGATGTGGAGTTTAGGGATGAAGATGCCTTGTTCTTGCTTTTTGCTGATAAGGAAGGTCACCAGTCTGTTGAGAAATATCAGGCAAACACGGGTGCACTTGTGGGCAGAAAGGAAGTGCCACCAGTGGTGATTCAGTCTTCGGGCAGTATGAATGCCTTCGTCGGCTCCGATGTTTGTGTCAAGAAAGACAACCACTTTGTTCACTTGGTTGAAATGGATACGGTTGGCATTTATGTGGTTTGCGACAATGGGGTGCTCCACCTTGATGGAGGCTTGAAAAGCACGGACTTTATCAGTTTTAATGATTTGTTTGTCTTTAATGGCAGGTATGGCGATTTGCGTTTTTATTCTCATGGCAAGGAGACGGTCGTTGTGGACGGTGAGGATAGGGAAGTGGCGACACTTGATTTCCCCGATGTGTTTTGCACCGAATCACAGATATATAGCATTAAAGACAAGTCATTGTATGTGATTAATAAGGAGCAACTTTATTAAATAGCTGCAGTTGCCATATTGATAGCTAAAGTGATGAAACAAAAAAGTCCGAGAGCCAAGCTCCCGGACTTTTGTTTCCCCGAAGGGAAGGAATTACTTACCTAACTATATATTACATTACAATAACTTTCACAGAAACTCGGTTCTGGTTGTTCTCCAAACGGATGACGTAGACACCCGTGGCGAGGCTATGGCTGATGCGCTCGGTGCTGCTTGCGTTGATCTGCTTCTGCATCACGGGCTGACCGAGGATGTTGTAAACGGTCATCGCATAGTGGGCGTTGTCGCCGTTCTCAACCACAAACTCGTGGTTGGCGCTCCACACCGTCACGTTGGCTTCGACGATGTCGTCCACACCGTTGTCGGTGAGGTCGATAAAGATGGGCTCGTCCAAGCCGCCGTTCGGGTTGATGGTATTGGCCTCAGGAGCCCATTGGCCGTCATCAACAAAGAAGGCGTTCTGCAGATAACCTTCGATGTTAAGCGTCATGATGGCATTGACACCCACCTCGTTGTCGTTGGGTAGGATGCCGCCAAACCATCCGTCTTTGCTTGCCACTAACTCCTTGTAGAAGTCGGCATATTGGTTGATGCTGCCGTAGTCGACGCCAGTGGTCTCGATGCTCGTGGAGTATAACGGGCGCACGTCGTCAGTGCTGGCCATCATGTATGCGAAGCTCATGGGGTTCTCGTTGCTCTTGACATAGAATGCCGTGCCAGTGTATTCGTCTCTTTCGGCGCCAAAGTTAATCACGGTGGCGTAGTCTTCGGAGGTGAACACCTTGTCGACCGTGGTACCGTCATTGCCGTCGTTGAGGCGAATACGGAGATAGACTTGGTTGCCGGGCGTGAAACGTGTGTTGGCCGTAGGCTCGTTCATGAACCATGCGAAGCCAGCGCCGTCCTCGTCGGTGGTGAACTCGCCATAGCCGCCTTCGGTGCTGAGACTCGGGCTGGTGCTGCGATAGAAGCCGCCCATATAGGCATAGATGACATTACCCGCGCCAGCGGTCTCGGGACCGTCGTTGCTGTCGACAAATTGGTTGGTATAACGGTAGGTGGTGTTCGGCTCAAGGTTAAAGAGATAAACTGCAGTAGCCACAGGTACGCGGTTATTGTTCGAGCCATTGTTGCCTTGGATGTAGTAAGGCATGAAGGCTTGGATATAAGGCTCGTTTTCGCTGTGGACGGCACCGTTCAGGGTGACGTCGGCGGTGGCGCCGCCGCCCTCGTGGGAAATGGTGCCAGTGTAGGTGCCAATTTCAAGGCCTTCCACCAGGCGGACGAAGATGGTCACAGGCTGGTCAACGAGTTCGCCGTCGGCATATTGGACGTACAGCGTTTCAAAGTAGTCTTCGCCATCCAATGAGATTTCGAAGTTTTCGCTGACCGTTACGGTCACTTCGCCTTCGCCTTCGAGGTCGGAACCTGTCAATTCATAAGTCTGATGATTCGACGGACCTTCGCCTTCGATGTAGTCGAGGCCATTAATTGTATTAGGTGTGGCCGTCAGGGTCGGGCCTGCGATAGTGCTGCCCGAGACGAGCAGGATGTCGTCAACCTCCCATGCGGCGGCTTCACTTTCGGTGCAGATGTACTTGAAAGCGATATAGCAGTTGTTGCCGCTAAATTCATCGAGGCTGATTTCGCCCGACTCGGTCCAAGCCCAGCTGCCAGACGAGAGTTCGCAAGTCAGCGGTTCCCAGTTGGCTGCGTTCGGGTCGGTGCCGTCGTAGTCGTTGGAGAAGAGCACCTCGATGGCGGGGCCAGTGTAGTTCATGGCGGTGATGAAGGTGAGCACTACGTCGCTGTAGCTGTCGAGGTCGAAAGCAGGCGAGATGAGCCAGTCTTCGTTGGCGCCGTGGTTATAGCCGTTCATGTAGGCGTAGTGATTGCCGCTGTGTTCGGCAATGGTCCATTCGGCATCTTCGCCTTCCACATTGACTTCAGTCCAGCCGTGCCAATCCTCTTCCCAGTCTTGGTTGAAGATGACGACAAGGTCGTTCTGGATGATGTATTCGGCGCTGACGACGGGGCTGTCATTGTAGCCTTCCTTGGTGGCATAAGCCCAGATGGTCATGTTCTCATCGACGGTGATGGCTTCTTCGTATTCTTCCCAAGGACCCGTCTCGGAATCGAGGCTATAATAGATGGTGGCGTCAGCGGTGGCGCAACTGATGGTCACGTCTTGGGTCTCATAGTAGGTGCCAGCACCAGGTGTGAAGACGGGTGCGGCCACAGTAGGAGTGGGCGGTACGCCGCCTTCGCCTTGCATGAAGATGTCGAGGAAGAAGTTGTACTCGCCGTTGGTCATGTTACTGGTGGCATAGGCTTTCAACACGCTTTCTGAATCAGTCACGCGCAGGGCGATGGCACGGGTGTCGTTGGTGAAGTTGGCGATGTTGAAGCCGAAATATTCAGGCACGAGGCTCTCGGGAGCGGAGACACCGCTTTCGATGGTCCACACGGTCTTTTCGCCGTTCATAACGAGGTTGGTGCCGCTGTTGCCATAGCCGATCATATCGCCGTTGGCGTTGGTGAAGGTATAGCCGTCATCGGTGATGTCCACCGTCCAATAGAAGCTGTCTTCAGCGGCCAGGATGTCGGCGGGGATGATCTCGTCGTCGCCGTTCATCACGCTGGTGAACTCGGTGGTGGTGAGCTTGCCGCTCGTCAGGGTGTTGGCGGCGGCGAGGTAGGCGTCTTCGGTGTCGTCGTAACGAGCGGCAAGGATGACACGGTTGCCGGCGGCCAGTTGGCTGACGTCGCTGATGCGGACGTAGTCGTCGCCCGGGACGGGTTGCTCGGTGACGCTGCCGCTGCAGGTCACTTCGATGTCGTCGACGTCGGCGCAGGTGACGGTGATGTCTTCGTCGTTGTAGTCACCGACTGCCAGGCCGGCTTTCAGACGGACGTAGATGGTCGTCTCCTCGATGGTGCCGTTGTCGTGGCTCAGCGTGAGGGTGCTTTGTGCGGTGAAGTCGTCGCCCGAGAGGAGAGAGATCTCGTAGTCGGTGGCGTCTTCGATGACGACGTTAGCGCTCAGGTTGAGGCCGTTGACGGTGAAGCTCTGCTCATCCGATGGGCCGTTGCCTTCGATGTAGGTGAAGCCGGTCAGCGTCAGAGGAGTGACGGTGACGACGGGGTCGCTGGTCTGGCCGACGAGCAGGATGTCGTCGACTTCCCAAGCGGCAGCCTGACTTTCTTCGCAGGTATATTTGAATCCGATGTAGCACTCACTGCCGCTGAAGCTGCTCAGGTCAATGTCGCCCGATTCTGCCCAAACATAGTTGCCTGTAGAGAGTTCGCATGTCAAGGGGGTCCATGTGGCCTCCGTCGGGTCGTCGCCGTCGTAGTCGTTGGAGAAGAGCACCTCTAGGACATTGCCGTCGAATTTGGTGGCCGTGCGGAATGTCAAGATCGGGTTGCTGTAGGCATTGAGGTTGAAGGCGGGCGAGATGCACCAGTCTTCATTGGCGCCGTGGTTGTAGCCGTTGGCGTAGGCGTAGTGGTTGCCTTGGTAGGTAGCCACTGACCATTGGGCTTCTCCAAGCACGTCGACGAAGGTCCAGCCGTTCATTTCACCTTCCCAGTCCTGGTTGAAGATGGTGACGAAGCCCATCTGGATGATGTATTCGGCCTCGGCGATGTTGCTGTCGTTGTAGCCTTCCTTCACTGCATAGGTCCAGAGGGTCATGCTCTCGCTGACGGTGATGGCGCTAGTGTATTCCGTCCACGGGCCAGCCTCCGATTCGGTGCTGTAGTAGATGGTGGCGCCGTCAGTAGCGCAGGCGATGCTCACGGTCTGCTCCTCGAAGTAGGTGCCGGCGGCAGGCGTGAAGGTGGGCGTGGCCACGGTGGGCGTGGGCGGCACGCCGCCTTCGGTCTTCACGAAGATGTCGAGGTAGAAGTTGTAACTCGAGCTATTCAGGTTTTGAGTGCTATAAGGACCGTAATTGTGGTTGCTGTTCAAGGCGAAGCAACGGTCGGAGTTGTTGACGTTGTTGATGACAAAGCCCGTGTAGCCAGGCACCATGGCGCCGTCGCCAGCGGTGCTTTGTTCAATGGTCCATTCGGTGTTGTCGCCGCCTGTGACGAAATTGGTGCCGCTGTTGTGGCCGATGACGTCGCCGGCAGCGTTGGTGAAGGTGTAACCGTTGCTGGTCACGCCGACCACCCAGTAGTAGGTGGCTTCTTCGTCGACGATGCTGGCGGGCAGCACTTCGTCGTCGCCCGAGGTGGCCGAGGTGAATAACACGCCGGTGGGTTTGCCCGTGGCAGCGGCGGTCATGGCGTAGTAGTCGTTGACGTTGTCGTCGAAGCGAGCAGCGAAAACGACGTAGTCGCCGTCGGCGAGGCCGTTCAGTTCGCTGATACGCACATAGTTGCCTTCGCCAGGAGTGGGCGGTTCGGGAGGCGTGGGCGTGCCGCCGGTGACGGTGCCGCTGACGTTGATGAACAACGTGTCGGCGCCTTCCGAGACGGCGTAGAGTTGCTCGTTGTAGGTGCCACCCTCAAGGCCGGCCTTCATGCGGACATAGATGTTGATGTCGTAGAAATGGCCTGAGTAGGGGATATAGACCATGGCCGGGTTCTCAGGACGGAAGTTGACGTTGGTTGACACCTCGAAGCTCTCGGAGGGATACACGGCAACGTTATTGGTGAGATTGTCGCCTCCAAGCAGGAACGAGGCCACTTCCGAAGGACCGCCGTCTTCAAAGTCATAGGTAAAGCCGCTCAGCGCGGGTGGGTTGGCGGTCAGCACGGGACTGTGGGAGAACACGATGTCGTTGGCGCTCACCACGCGCAGCTGCGGGCTGTTGTAGCAACCGAGGACGCCCGTGATGGTCACCTCGTCGCCTTCCATCATACCGGGAACTTCGGGGATGAGATAGACATTGAGAGTTTCACCCTCTTGGCTGATAACGGTGGTGCCGCTGGTGTTGATGGCGCCGATGGTGGCGTTCTCAACCTTCACGCGGGTCGACTGAATCATGTTGTTGCCGCTGAAGTCACTGTTGATCTCAGCGATGGTGTGGGTGGCGGGGGTAGGCAAGGCGTTGCCCGTCGAGATGACGGTGAACACATTGGCGTCGCCGCCGTTGATGCCTGTCAGCTCCACCAAGCCTCTGAAGACGGTCTTGCTGCCATAGGCACGCACCTTGTCGCCGAGGGCGAGGGTGGCGGGGACGGTATTGCTGTTCAAGTAGAGGTCGATGCCAGCGGTCTCATCTTGGACGTATACATTACGGCCGTCGAGGAAGATGACGGTGCCTTCGACGCAGGCGTAGGCGTTGTTTTCCAGGACGCGTGCAGCGGCGATGGTCATCGGCTCGTTGATGGTATAGGTGGCTTCGGCCACGGCGCTGTTTTCATAGCCGTCAGCGGCTGCGATGGCCTTGATGGTCGTCGTGCTGCTCACCTCGATGGGCGTGCTGTAGACGCTGCTGCTCGTGGTGGGCTCGCTGCCGTCGATGGTGTAATAGATGGTGGCACCCGAGGTCGCGCAGCTGATGCTGACGTTCTGTGCCGTGAGGTAGGTGCCAGCGGCAGGACTGAAGGTCGGAGTGGCGGCTTCGGGCAGAATGACGACGTTCTCTTCCACGCTGCCAATCATGGTGTTGTAATACTGGCTGGAGGAATTGCCGACATAGTAGCCTTTCACCACGACCTCTTGTCCGTTCAGCGAAGTGAAGTCTGTGTCGATGGGGAAGGAGATGCTTCCTTTAGCCGTGGTGGCGCCTTCGATATTGGTGACATTGTAGTAGGTGCCACTCACGGAAAGCGTACCCACATATTGTACATAGTTTGAAAGCTGTGTTGGGTTGTTAGAGGCCACTCTGGTGTCCATCTCTTCACCGGTAATTGGGGTGGGTTCTTCCTCGACGTAGTTGGAGGAAGTGGCCGTAGTGACAGTAGTGGTGTTGTTGAATTCGAACACGCCATTATAGGCCACCACGCTGCCCGACAATCTGACCATGTCGCCGATGGCGTAGCTAGACTGCGAGTAGTTTTGGTTGTAATAATAGACATAGCCCGTACCATCGCCCACGATGAAGCCTCTGGTGCTTTTGGCGACGATGGTGCCTTGCACGGCATAGGTGCCTGCTTCGGTGATGTCAGAAATGTTGACGACTGTTGAGAAGGTATAGGTGGCCGAGGCGATGTTGCTGGGCGTGTAGCCGCTCTTGTATGCCTTGGCCTTGACAGTAGTGGTCTCACTAATGTTCAATGGGACACCAGCAGAGAATTGTGTACTGTTTTCGTTCGGGTCGGTGCCATCGGTGGTGTAGCAGATGGTGGCGCCTTCGGTGGCGCAACTGATGGTGACCTGTTGAGGATCAAAATATAATCCACCAGCAGGGCTGAAAGTGGGTGTGGCCACGGTTTCCTGCTGCTGGCCGCCTTCTTCCGTATAGAACTCTGCACTGATGAATTGCAAGAATTTATTGCTGGTAGCAGAGATGGTCAGATTGTAAATAATCTTGTAATACATATCTTCCCAACTAACTGCTGCGGGTCTATTGAATGTTGTCGTTGAACTCTCGACAAATTCTCCTGTCATTGTACTAGTTGGATTGGAGAAATCAGCATTGGGCGAAACAATAAGAGTTATCGAATTGACCGTTACACTGCTTGCTGTACCATGCGTGAGGACGATCTTTGAAATGTCATCGCTTATTGTGCCTGTTGAATAAACAGGACGATTCTCATTGGTAAGGCTCTTGCCGCCAATACGCCAAGGATTCATAGTAGTGTTGCCCATCACCATCCATGTAAGGTCGTTTTGGGTAATCTCACTTTCGGTGGCATAACCGTTAGAGCCTCCTGTTATTGTTCCGTCTAGGGTGTAGGCCACCACTTCTGCTCGTGTCTGCCCCCAAGATGTCATTCCCGTCAACAGCAAGAGCGCCGTTAACAAAAAAGTAAGTTTTTGTTTCATAAGAAAATGATTTAATTATTTGATATTTAATGATTTATTACGAAATCAAATGGGTCTGTTACCCTATATTATACAAGGTGTCAAAATTAGGAATTTGTCCTTGACGGGTGGGCCTGTCAGGCGATTAGTTTTCAACATTTTATCAACAGGGTTATAAACATTGATTGTTGAAAACTTGGCGTGAAAGGACAAAAAAAAAAGAGACGCCCGAGAGCGTCCCTTTTTAAGGTTGGTTTGTTAATCGTCTTTTAGAGGGTGTAGCCCAAACCGACGAAGAGGCCGTTGGTCTTTAAAGTGACATTGTTGCTCGAATTGAGGTCGAGGAGACCCAGACGATAGCCGCCAAACAGATTGAATTGGTTGAACTTCACGTCAGCGCCAAATACGGCATAGAGGTTGAAACGGCTCATGTTGCTGTTGTCACCATACCAATTTGTGTCCCCATCACCCAGAATGGTATCAGCGTGGGTCTTGCCAGTAAGAGCTAAAGACACCATGGGACCAACAAATGGTGCAATCGTAATGTCGCGGTTGATAGCGATGCCATAGTTGAACAGAATCGGAACGTCAATAAGGAGTTGGGTGTCCTTTGCCGAAACACCCACATACGAGTAACTTCTGGTGTTCATACGGAATTGGGCGCCAGCGGCGACACCAATACCCTTTGACAAACCAAAGTTTTGAGTGAATCCAGCGAAGAAACCTTGATAGTTGTCAGAACTATTGCTGTAAGCGAAGGTTTCAGGGGCGTAACCTGCATAGATGGTTTGAGCTTGTGTCTGTCCAGCGATGAACAATGCGGCTACGAGAGCCATTGCTGCAAAAAACTTTTTCATAGTGTTGTGATTTAAATTAGGTTATTTGTTTGTGTTTCTTATTTCAGACCGGCCCAGGTGCCCACGATGTTCTTGCACTGCGTGTAGGTGCTGGGGCAGTTGGCCACTTTGTAGTTGGTGGCACCGGCGGGCTGGAAGATGTCGACGCCACGCTGCTCGGTGTCCCAACCCTTGGCCAGGATGTAGAGATAGTAGGTGGTGCCGCCCATCATGGGTGATTCTTGAATGCCGTTGGGCGACGAGCACATCTCGACGGTGTAAGGCTCCTCGGGGGCGTAAGCGTTGCTGTTGACGGCTCCCTTCAGCAGGGCGGCGGGCATGTAACGCTGGAGGTAAGTATCGTTCTCGGGGCCGTACTCCGAGGGGACGAGCTTGGTCTTCAGGATGCGGATGATGTTGGAGACAGTGGCGTCGCTGTTGCACAGCAGGTTAAGGCACTTCTCGCCTGTGGAGGCGTCGCGGGCGTAAATCTCGATGGCCATGGGGATCATGGCGGCGGTGCCTTGAGGCGTCTGACCCAAGAGGCTGTTGTAGACGGTTTCAAACTCGGTATAGCCCGAAGGGATGTTGGTGAAGGTCACCGTGGCCGTGGGCGTGCGGTGCTCGTTGCTGTTGAAGTCGATATCGCCGTTGACGGTATAGGTGTGCGTGCCATAGGTGAGGGTGTTGCCCATCACCATCATGTCGGCCTTCGACTCGTTGACGAGCGAGTGCCATTGGTCTTTAGGCTGCATGAGTCCTTCGGCCACTTTGCCGAGGTTTTCAATGTCGCCAAGCGACACGTTGCCACAACCGGTCAGTCCTAAACCCAATCCGATTACGGCCAAAACTACAGAATGCTTAAGGAAGTTTCTTCTCATAATGATTTGTTTTAAAAGGTTTGATGACGCAAAAGTAGGACTTTTTGCGAAACAATGGCACTTTTTTTGCCATTATTTCGGCAAAGCTAAGTTTTTTCTTTTATCTTTGCAGCGTTATATAACACCCAATAATTATGAAAAAAGTAGTTCGAACGGTTTGGATTGGCGCCCTGACGGGATTGGCTTTCCTGGTCGCCTGCACCTCCTCCAACGGCTTGACGCGCAAGGAGCGCAAGCAGTTGAAGCATGACCGTGACTCCATTCAAGAGATTCTCAAGATGCGAGAGATGGCCGCCGTTTACGGTTCGCCCGAGATCATCGCCGACTATGGCTTGGAGACGGCCCGCCTTCGTTATGAGTTGGACTCCATCAACAACCGGTTGGGAAAGGATGTCGACATGGACAAGAGCAAACAACGCTATGCCTTGGAGCAGCGCCTCAACGATCTTCAACATGCCTTGCAGCGTCGTGAAGGCGCCTGTGTTTACGGCTCGCCCGAAATCATCCAGCAGTATGGCGAAGAGACCCGCCGTATGCGTCAGGAAGCCGAGGAACTGCTCAAGCAGATCCAAGAGCTTGACAATTGATCACCTGAAAGGAATGAGTCATGGGCACATGGTTTCGTAAACTCTGGATCGGCCTCCTTTCTGGCATCGCGACCCTCACGGCGTGCAACGTCGGGCCGCAGCCCTGTTATTATGGGCCTCCGCCGGTCGACCCCACCGAGGACACAGTGAATTCTCAAAACGATCGCCGCGAGGTGATACGCCAACGCATCGACGCCATTCGCGATATCGTGGAGGAACGCCTCAACTCCGAGATTTACGGTCCGCCCGAGATGCTGGAGGAATATGCCCGCGAGACCCAGCGTCTGCAGGCCGAGGCCGACTCCCTTGAGAGGGAGTTGAAGGCTTTGGAGAATGAATGACTTAATATTTGAGTATGAAAAAGATAATTAGAGTGGTGTGGATCAGTGCCCTAACGGGACTGGCATTCTTGATGGCCTGCGGTTCCCAAAACGGGCTGACGCGTAAGCAGCGCAAGCAACTAGTGAAGGAACGCGATCAGGTGTTGAGCGAACTGCTTGAATACCAACAGCGGCCCGAGTTTGAGTTTATCGATGAATTCATGGATTATAACAACCAGTTCTATGCCCTCGAAAACAAACTCGACACCATCAATTATCGACTGGGCGACAGTATCGACCTCGACCGTAATTTCCGCCGTCGCCAGATACTGCAGCGCATTGATTCGTTGAATTATCTTATTGGACATTATATTCCGGCCTGTATTTACGGCGGCCCCGATTTGAATGATGGCTCGTGGGAGGTCAAATCGGATCTTGATATCTGGCAACAGGAATTGGAGAAAGCCGAAGACGAGCTGGAGGCTTTGGATGGCATCGACGAGAAGGAGACGCTCTACGAAGCGTTGTATGGCTCGCCCGACCTTAGGATCAAACCTGAGGAGCAGCGCGTTGTGCTCCCCGAAAACGAGAGTGAGTGATGAGCGAACGTTTTGGCCTTTATAAGAAGGTGATGCTCGAGCTTAACCACGCGGTGCTGCAAAAGCGCATCGACGAGCACGAGCTACACCAATTGTTTTGGGAGTGCACCCTGCGATGCAACCTCAACTGCCGCCACTGCGGCTCCGACTGCCGCATGCTCTCCGAGAAGGACGACATGCCCCTCGACGACTTCCTTAAGGTGCTGGACGAGATCCGTGCCCACATGGACCCCTCCAAGGTGATGGTTATCACCACAGGCGGCGAGCCTACCATGCGATCCGACTTGGCCCATTGCGGCGCCGAGATCACGAAACGCGGCTTCATATGGGGTATGGTGTGCAACGGCATGCTGCTCTCGGCTGAGAAACTCAACGAGTTCGTCGAAGCCGGCCTCAAGTCGCTCGCCGTCAGCTTCGACGGCTTCGAGGAGGACCACAACTGGATGCGCGGCAACCCGAACAGTTACAAGAACGTGCTGCGCGCCGTGGAGGCCATGAAACAGCATCCCACGCTTACCTGGGATGTCATCACTTGCGTCAACCAACGCACTATCAAATACCTGCCCGAGTTCCGCGACTTCCTTATCTCGCTGGGCATCCGCCGTTGGCGCTTGTTCACGGTGTTTCCCTTCGGACGCGCCGCCAACGAGCCCGACTTCAAGCTCTCGAACGAGCAGTTCGTCGAGATGATGGAGTTCATCAAGCGGACGCGACAGGAAGGCAGGATCCGCGCCGACTACGGCTGCGACGGCTTCCTCGGCAAATACGAGGGCGACGTGCGCAACCACTACTACTCGTGCAGCGCGGGCATCAACATCGCCTCAGTGCTGGCCGACGGCTCCATCTCGGGCTGCCTCAGCATCCGCAGCGACTACCACCAAGGCAACATCTACAAGGACAGCTTCTGGGAGGTGTGGCAGAACAGGTTCAAGGTCTACCGCGACAGGAAATGGATGAAGACCGACCAGTGCGCCGACTGCAAGATGTGGCGCTACTGTCAAGGCAACGGGTTCCACCTGCGCGACGGCGACGGGAAACTGCAGATATGCCAATATAACATGATCAAAGGGAACGATAAATCCTGAATTATCAATTTGAATCGAATCTACCTCGTCGGCTATATGGGTGCGGGCAAGAGCACCACGTCACGGCGCCTGGCGCAACGTTTGGGCTGGGAAGCCGTTGACACCGATGATTTGTTCGAGGCCAAATACAAGATCTCGGTCTGCGACTTCTTCCAGAAATACGACGAACCCCTTTACCGCAAGCTCGAGTCAGAGGTGCTGAAGGAGACCGCAACGCTGGAGAACGTGGTGGTGGCCACGGGCGGCGGCACGGCGTGCTATTTCGACAATATGGAGTGGATGAACGCCCACGGGCTGACCGTCTTCCTGCGCATCAGCGAGCAGGCGGTGGTCGACAGGCTGGCGCATGCCAAGCGCAAACGCCCCTTGGCCGTAGGCAAGAGCGAGGAGGAACTGGCCGAGTTTGTAAAGAATCATTACACTGAACGCATGCCGTTCTACGAGCAGGCGCGAATCACCGTGAAAGCAGAAGACCTCGATGTCGATAACCTGATGCAATTGTTAAAAGACAAGCTCTGATGAAGAAAGTCATACTATTAATAGGAGTGCTATTGGCCTGTCTCAACGCGTCCGCACAAGACCTCGACAGCCTCTACCAAGCCTTCGAACACGGCAGGGGAGAGGCCGCCTATCGTGCCGCCGTGGCCATTGACGAGGTGATCGGTCGAGAGCCCAACTTCGACGCCGACACCGACAAGGACGAGATCAAGCTGAAGGTGCTACGCACGATGATCCTCTATTTCTTCAACAACAACGACTTCCAGCATGTGGTGCAGTATTCCGAAGTCGGCATCGAGCATTACGACAAGATCGACGACCCCTTCAACGAGGCCGGCTGCACGATGACCTTGGCCAACGCCTACCAGCGTCTCGGGCAGCTCGACAAGGCCATCGAGTGCTATAACCGCTGCAACGACCTCATGGACGAGATTGGCGGCGAGATGGCTGAAGTCAACAAGCGCTATGTGACGAACAACATTGCGGAGATCCACCTCGCCATGAACGAATACGACCGCGCCGAGGAGATGTACAACAAATGCATCGCCATGCTCGGTGAGGTCGACCCCAATGACACCGCCTCCAACCTCGACATGGCTACCTATTACCAGAATCTCGCCGAGGTGCATATCGCGCAACACAAGGACGACGCCGTCAGCCTTGCCGAGCGGTCGCTGGAGCTCTCGCAACGCTACCAGGACACGCCGAACAAGATCATCAACCGCCTGCTGTCGCTGTCGAAGGCCTATACCAATATGGGCAAGGAGAAGGAAGGCGAGCGTCTTCTCGACGAGGCCTTGCGGATGGCCGAGGACAACAACGAGGTGTTTCTCCAAGCCGTCATCCATCTGCAGAAGGGCGACTACGCCAAAGCCATCGCCATGGCTGAGGAGAACCACTATGACGAGCTTCTACAGGAGGCTCTCGAAGACGCCTATAGGGCCGAGCGCGACATCAACCCGAGGCTGGCACTGGAGTATTACGAGCGGAGCGTGATGATGAAAGACTCCGTCTTCAACGAGACACAGCAGCAGCTCATCCGCGACTACCAGGTACGCTATGCCATGCAGGAGAAGGAGCACGAGCTGCAGATGGAGCAGGAGAAGGCGAAACGCAACAGGATGTATGTCATCGTGTTGGCCGTCGTCGCCGTATTGCTGATGATCATCGCCGTCATTTGGTATCTTTTGGCGAAGGCCCGCAAGAAACGCGCCGAGGAGCTGGCCCACCTCAACGAGACGAAGAACCATCTGCTGTCCATCGTGTCGCACGACGTGAAGACCCCTGTGAGTGCCATCTGTCAGGTGCTGCGCGGCATCACCGACGGATACGATAGCATAGCGGACACCGACAAGAAGGCCCATCTCGTGATGCTGCGCTCGACGTCGGAGGCTTTGAAAAACCGCATGGAGAACATCATTCAATGGGTGAAACAGGATTTGGAGAGTAGTGAGGTAATGCGTGAGGAATTCAGCCTCTATCCCTTGGTGGAGGAATGTATCAAGACGCTGGAGACATCGATAGGGGTGAAGTCATTGAAGGTGGACAACGCCGTGCCGATCGACCTGAAGGCTCACGACGACGCCAGCGTGGTGAGCATGGTCCTTCAAAACCTGTTGGGCAACGCCGTGAAGTATTCTTATCCTGATGGAGAGATCACCATAACGACAGAGCGGAGAGACGACTTCGTCTGGATCTCGGTGGCTGACAACGGTATGGGCATCGGGGAGAAAAAGTTAGAGAAGATCTTCAATTACATGACCACCTCGTCGAAAGGCGTCGGTGGTGAGACGGGCACGGGCATCGGTCTCTTTGTCAGCAAGCAGTTCATCGACAAAATCGGCGGCGAAATCACCATTGAGAGCGGTAAGGGTGTAGGCACTACGGTGAAGTTTAGTATTCATTGCTGACCCAGACCGATGACCCAGACCCTGACCTGTTCCATCCTAGGTAATAGTTGGTTGTGCTCGTGGTTAGATTATCTGAACAAGGAAAAACAAAATAAAAAAACAACAACATGAGAAACTTTAGAAACTATGATGTTTGGACGGATGGTGTTGATTTTTGTGTCCAAGTGTATAAGATGACAGAGCAATTCCCTAAAAAAGAAACTTATGCGTTAAGTGATCAGCTGCAAAGAGCGGCAGTTTCCATCCCTTCCAATGTTGCCGAAGGTTGTTCGCGGCGCTCGGAGAAAGAGTTCGGCCATTTTCTTGAAATCTCGTTAGGTTCGGCTTATGAAGTGGAGACTCAAATGGAAATTGCGGCGCGTTTGGGATACGTTACTCGAGATCAATATGACAAGTCGTTAGAGTCAGTTCAATCTATTGAGAAAAGGCTATCGAGCGTTATAAACAACATCAAACCTACCAATGTTTAAGTCATCCTGACCGATGACCCAGACCATGACCCGCTTTTTTAAGAAGTTATTGCTTTCTTTCAGTTGAAGCTGGTCATGGTCATGGTCAATGGTCATGGTCAAACGAAAAAAATATGGAAAAAAGAATTAAATTAATAATCGTCGAAGATCAGCCAGTATGTCGGCTTGGTATAAGAATGACCTTGAGTAGTTCGGGCATCAGCCATCAGATACTGGATGAGTTTGGGACGGCGACGCAATCCATCGAATATCTCGAAAAGAACGGACAGGATGTTGATTTGATTCTGCTTGATTACGTCCTCCCCGATGGTACTGGAATGGATGTGATACAGGCTGTGAAACGATTAGGGTTGAAGGCCAAAATCGTGATCTTCTCAGGCGAAGCCGGTGGCGCCACCCTCAAGCAGTTGATGGAGGCGGGTGTCAACGGGTTCATGAGCAAGAGCGTCACTCCGGAGGAGATTGCCGTGGTGCTTAATTCCGTCATGCAGGGCCAGGACTATACCGACGAGGGCTTGATGCGTATTGAGGAAGATTTGAAGGACGACTACGAAACCTTGAAGAGCCTCACGCGTCGTGAGATGGAACTTATCAGTCTGTGCGCCACGGGTCTGAACACCAAGCAGCTGGCCGATGAGATGTGTGTGACGCCCCATAGTATCGAGAACATGAAAAGCGCTCTTTTCAGCAAGATTGGCGTGAAGTCGACCAACGAATTGATCCTTTACGCTTTCCGTGTGGGGTTGATTTGCTGAAATAAAAACTATAATGTGCGCCGAAAACCCCAAAATGACAAATGAGATTCCCTTCGGGAATGGAGATGAGTCTTTTTTTTGCAGCGGCGGCAGAAAGGTCTTACGACCATTAGGTGCCACAAGCCGCCGCAGTATAGAACAACATTTTACTCCATTCCCGAAGGGAATCCCTTTAAAGTAATGTTTCCTTTTCATGTTTTTTTGAAAGCTGCTCGGCTTTTTTGAATTCTCCCCAAAATTGAGGAGAAACCTCCTTATTTTTCTTGTTTTTTGTTGTATACTTTTACAACGGTGAATTGGACTTTTATCTCGCTTTGTAAATTATTGAATAACAACAAAATAAACACTAATCATATGAAAAGAAAACAATTACTATTCACGCTGCTGCTGGCACTGATGGTGCCGTTGGCGGCAAACGCGTATGTGGAGCGCACCGTGACTGTCTATAACGGTATCGCCAAAAACTCACACATCCCCATCGAAGGCTGGAACAATGGCTCGAATCAACCGTTTTCAGTTTCGTTCTCCGTGTCCGAATTCGATCTTGCCCGTGCTGGTCTTTATGATAAACCCATCTCCAAGATGGCTTTCCATGTCGCCACTCCCGGGGTGTACACCATCACCAACAACAATCGCTATACCATTAAGATGCGCAATCCAGCGTATGAAAATGAATTCACAACCGTGGCAGAGGATGTCTTGCTCCGTATTGACGAGTATGGAGTGATGGAAATCAATTTCAACTGGCACTATACCTACAGAGGTGGGGCAGATCTGATAGTTAACATTTCAAGCCCAATGTCTTATCCGACTTCCTACCCCGACTACCTGCCGCAGTTTTACGGCGTGAATATACCTGGAGTGGAGAATGGCTATGGGACGCATGGCAACGGCTTCAAGCCTAAAATCACCTTCACCTACTTTGACGAGGCCACTTGGGCCAACACCAACCGCCCGCAAGGTCTCTGGCTTACGGTGGGCAGCGATGGCACCAGCCTCGGCTTGTCATGGGATGCCGTGGAAGCCACCGATGCGACCTATCAGGTGTGTTGCATGCCTCGTGGTAATACCCCCGGCTACGGCTACAACTCCAGCGACTGGGTGACTTCCCAAAACACCCTTTCCCATACATTTACAGGCCTGACCCCCAACACCGAATACGACCTGTATGTGCGTGCCAGGAATCAGGCAAACGCATCCGCCTATTCCAGGGCCATGTGTACCACCAAGCGCATCGCCAACCTCGACGAAGGCGACCTTGAACTCGACTTTGACGAAGGTTTCGTTTCCAACGGCATCACTTGCACGGGCGATAACAACTATATGCTTGATGTGATTCGCACTCGCTATCGCCCCGATATCTACGTCAATCTCTACAATAGTTATTTCCTGAATTATGAGGGCAATGCCACGGCAACGGTGAACCTGCCCCAAATCACCTTCTCTGGTGCTTCCAACGGCGTAATCATGGAATTCGACCTCTGGAGTGCCGACAATCTTCAAGTGAAATTCATCAGGCAGAGTTTGGAAACCAATCTGGGAACCTTCACCGCCGGCGATAACAAGATTCGCTGTACCGTGCATCTCACAGGAAATAATTTGGCTCTTCAAAGCAATAATGCATACTTCCAACTGGTTTCTTCGGGAGCATTCCACATTGACAACATCCTCATCCACAAAGTATCGGAGTTGTTGCCTGTCACCAATCTTGCGGCAAGCAATATAGGTGAAAATGAAGCCACTATTTCGTGGACCGACTCCAACATCAACACCCACTCGCTTGCTCTTTTTTATAGACCCAAAGGATTTACTGGCGGCGATTGGTATAGTGCGATTGATGTGACTGGTACCTCATACACCCTCACTGGATTGTCGCCATATACCCAATACGAGGTGAAGGTGCAAGCATACAATACCAGCGTTTACGAAAACTCCAGCATTCTTACTTTTGCCACGTCATGTCCAGCCACCGATACGCCTTACACCCAGTTATTCACCAACCTTTCCGACCTGCCTCAGTACTGGCGCGTCGCTACGGGAGAAGGCGTCAGTTATTCGGTCAGCGGCGACAGGCTTAAAGTGTTCAACTCCGAATATTTGGGGTCCTGGGGCTATACATACTACACGCTCGATGCCTACATCATCCTGCCTTATTTCGAGAACTTGGCTTCGCTGCAACTCGATTTCAAGGCAGGCATCAACTGGGGTGATTGGATTGAATTGACGGTGGGTGTGATGTCAGACCCATTTGACGCTTCCACTTTCAGCATCCTGGAAATCCGCACCCTGAACAACTCCTCAACTACCTACAACATCAGTCTGGCCGACGCAGCCTGCCAGCACGGCCATATCGCCATCAAGGTGTCTGATCATTATTTATATCCCCCGTACGAAGAAGTGTGGTTCGATGACTTCACGGTGACACGTTATGCAGCACCCACCGACCTCACAGTGAGCAATATTACAAAAACAACTGCTACCCTTGACTGGAACGGCATAGCTCCCGAGTATGAAATCAGTTATAAGAAAAGCACGGATAGTAATTGGACGATTGTAACGACAACAGATAATCATTATACTCTTAGCAATCTCTCACGGGATACTCAATATCAAGCTAAAATTAAGGCCAAATATGGTGAGAACTTGTATAGTACAGAGGTTTCCTTTGCCGATTTTAAGACCTATTATTATGAGCCTGTTGTGATTTCATCTTTGACTGATGGCTTGTATTCCCAGGATTTCAATGCCTCCTCAATCGGAGATTGGGAGTTGATTAATGGGAGTTGTAGAAACAAATGGGTGAGACAAAATGATACGGGTCTTGAAAGCGGTGGAACTGACAAATGCGTATATATCTCAAACACTGAAACTGCCGGACAAGTCATGGATTGGGCATACACAGCTTATGTCGAATCACAGTTGACAACTCTCCCCATCTATTCGACGACATATTTCTCCAAAGTCTTTACTTTAACCTCTGGTAATTATCAATTCAGTTATAAATATGCTGTTGATGCTGTTGCTAATAGTGATTACATGCGAGTATTATTGGTGCCTGCCAACACGACTTTTGAGCCCGGCAACAACATGCCTACGGGTCTTAATTATGTGAATGAGCCTGAGGGTTGGATTGCTATTGATGGTGGCGCACAACTTACGAATCAGTCTGCATCACTGGGATGGAGAACCATGAATGTGTCTGTGGATGTTTATCCTGGTGGAGACGCTGAACCTGGTGATTATAAAATGGTTTTTGTATGGCATAATGATGGACGCTCAAGGCCAATGACTATTGGTAATAATCCGGGCGCTTTAGATGATGTGGAAATCCAGTGGTCTTCGCTTATTGACCCACCTTCTGGTATCACGGCTGTGGAATCTGACACGCAGGCCGACATAGCATGGACTGCACCCTCCTCGGGCTTTACCCCAACGGGCTACCAAGTGCAATATGAGCCTTTGGGCAACAACGGCTTCGAGGGCGCTCCGATTGTGGATGCCAACACAAATGCCGTTACCCTCACAGGTCTGATGGCCCACACGAGCTATCAGGTGCGTGTGCGCTCAGCGTATACGGCTGGCGGTAATACTATCTATTCCGATTGGACGACCTCCGTTGCTTTCACCACTTTATATCCTCGTCCCACCAATTTGACCCTGGTCGAACAAACCTCTTCGTGGGCCTCTATGATGTGGGATGCCGTGGTGGTGCAGCTGGAAGAAGGTCAATACCTTGGCTATAGCTATCAACTGACTACGAATCCCGACAACTGGGGTGCGACACATGACGGCGTGGCAGGCAACGTTTGGAGTTTGACTCTCGCTCCTGGCACCTATTATTTCCGCGTGCAGACTGTGGTCCGCGACAATAATAATGCGGCTTTCAGAAGCCCTTGGTCGGAACCGATTACGTTCACCATTGCACCTTGGGCCAATGCAGTTACCGTCTTCCCGCTGACCTACGACTTTGAGGAGAGTCGCTTCGACGACGGTATCACCCTAGGCGGCAATGTCGATGACATTGGTATCAGTATGTATTATAATTCAGGGGTATCTCCACACGATGGAAGCGAGAACGAGAATATGTTGCGCTTCAACTCGGGTGCCAACAGGCAGGCTTACTTTGTGCTACCTCCCTTGCACCCGAGCACCGGCAATGCCTTGGTGAGTTTCTGGTGGTACCACCACAGCGGACATCAGAATTTCCAAAACACCAACATCAACGATGGCGTTGAAGTGGAATCATCTACTGATGGACAGAATTGGTCGACGGTCAGTTATGGTATGATTCCGCGCTATGATGCCGATTATTCAGGCTGGAAGAAGTATGATTTCGTGTTCACCGCTTCGGCTAATCCCACCTATGTTCGTCTGCATTTCCGTGGCACTCCCGGAAGTTGGCTGTACTGCTATCTCGACGACCTGACGGTGAATACCTTCCAGAGCCAGCAACCTTACATCTCCTATGTGGATTGCGATGCCAACACCGCCACCATCACGCTCTATGACTATGCCTACGAAAACGGCTGGCCGTCGTCGGCCTTCCAGGTGCAATACCGTGAATACCGCGACCCGGGCCAAACGCAGGAAGAATGGTCTGACCCGCTGACGTTTACCAACCAAGAGCCTTACGCCTTCATCAAGACTTTAACGGTGACAGGCCTGCAGCCTACCACCTTGTATGAGTTCCGTGCCTGCGCACGTGTGAGTTACGGTGGCTTTGATTTCGAATGGTCCAGCTATTGCGAGCCTTACCGCCAGTGGACGAGTTGCGGCACTTACACAATTACATCTGACCACAGCTACACGATAGATTTCGAGGACGAGTTCTATTATAATTGTTGGACAGGTGACATCGACGAAACTGCTTGGCATGTGACTACCGATGATGCTCATAGTGGAACGAAGAGTTTTTGTGTTAATGGAGTTACTTGGAAAACACTTAGTACGCCAACAATCGACCTTACCCAATTGTCAAAAACTACCGATAATGTCATCATGCGTTTTTGGGCCAAGACTTCTACTACAGGATGCCAAGTGCTTGTGCGTTATACATATAATGGAAACACATATAATCCGAGATATATGTTTATTCCAAAAACTGATGAGTGGAAACAATTTGAGATATCATTGAGCAAACGCATGGAGGGAGAAATAACTGTGGAATTCAAAAACGGTAGTAACAATACAGATTTCTATCTTGATGACATTGAGATTGTTGCCAACCCATATAGCAATACAAAAATCTTTGATTTAGGAGAAGATGGTGTTAGCGCAAATTGGACAGGTAGTGGTAATTGGTTCCCTGACGGCACACCTGACGGGAATACAAATGTGAGGATATTAGAGGGTTCCGTGACGGTTCAAACAAATGTCGAAGCTAATGCCCAGTCTGTTTTTGTGGGACCCAACGGAAGATTGACGGTAAAAGGGACAATTATTGTTGATGAGAGTTTGAGTTCTAATATTGCCAAGATTAATACTGCCACAAATGGTGAGATTTCTGGTTCAATTCTCATAGGTTCAGCGGGTGTTCTTAATGCGGCAAGTCTTTCGGTTGTCGATGCATATTCATTTAAGGTGAACGATGGAGGCACCGCCAACATCGGGACCCTCAACCCTGGCGAAGCCAATTCGGTCGTGGTGAAGGATGGCGGCGTCTTGAATGCTAATGCCATCAATGGTACTGATAGTGGCAATGACAAGATACTCATCGAAAGCGGTGGTCAGGTGAAGTCGGGCAATGCCTTCTATGGCATCATCGAGAAGAACATCACAGGCTATGGCACGGCGAACGCGAATAACGCAACAGGCTGGTATCTCGTCGCATCGCCAACTGAGGTGTCGGCTCTTGATTTCGTGCCCCAAAGCAATCTGTTCAACGAAATGGACATGTATCAGTTCAATGGAAGCTATGAGCTGGAATGGTATAATCTCAAGTGCTCGAACCCCAATGGTTGTGCAGCCCCAAATGGGGGAACCACTCCGCAAGGCACGTTTACGGGTGCTATCATGGTACAACCTACGGATGCTTATCTCTATGCCCGTCAAGAAGATGGTATAGTTCGGTTTGTTGCAGGTACTCAAGGCCCTGTGCCTTTCAGGGCTGCTAATGATGATCAAGTTGTTACTGTGCATTATTACACCAATCCTGCTGACGCTTCGCTTAACGGATGGAACTTGATCGGTAACCCCTATACCTGCAATGCCTACCTGAAGCAGGGCAGCAATTACATTTCGTTCTACAAGATGAATGACGCGGGCGACGCCATCGTGGGTGTCCCCGCCGGCACGGCCATCAAGCCATGCGAGGCAGTGTTTGTGCGTTGCACCGAGTCGGGCAGCACGGTCACCTTCACGACCACCGAGCCTGCTGGCCTTGGTGACATCCCAGACGATCCCATGATTTTGTTGCCTACCCATGCCCTTTATGAAGACCAAGATGCCGGTAAGGCGATGGAAATTATTCTTATCGAAGGCTGGAACTGGATAGCACCTACCGTCGAGATGAGTGTGGAAGCACTGCAAAGCGTGCTTGGTAGCGATGCCGTAATTCAACGCGAGGAAGGAAATACGAATGCAACCGTTGCTCCAGGCCAAATGGTCAAGATTCATGTGGACGAAGATGGAGCGGGAGCGTTCACATTGCTGGGTCGCGTAGTTGCCTCCAACATCACTATCGAAAATGGCATTAATTGGATTGGCTATACGGGGGCTCCCGACCTTACTATTGTTGAGGCCCTGGGTAGCATTGTGCCCGTCACAGGCGACAAGATTATCTCGCAAGACGAGGGCTTCGCCATCTTCAACGGAACAACTTGGACGGGTACGCTCACGACGCTTGAGTCTGGCAAAGGCTATGTCTATTTTAGGAATACAAGTGGAGATTAGAACGCTTGTTGTCAATATGAAAAAAGGCGGCTTAGGCCGCCTTTTTTGTTTTTATCTCAACTCCAACAAGCACACATTCTCCACGTGCTGTGTATGCGGGAACATGTCGACGGGCTGCACGGCCATCACCTGGTAGGCTGAATCAAGCAACTGTAAGTCGCGGGCCTGGGTGGCGGGGTTGCAGCTGACATAGACGATTTTCTTCGCCCTGATCTTCAGCAGCTGTTCCACTACCTTCTCGGCCATGCCTGCACGCGGCGGGTCGGTGACGATGAGGTCGGGTTGGCCGTTGGTGGTGATGAAGTCGTCGGTGAAGACCTTGGCCATGTCGCCAGCATAGAAAGTGCAGTTCTTGATGCCGTTGATTTCAGCGTTCACCTTGGCATCTTCAATGGCGGCTTCCACATATTCGATACCGACCACTTTCTTCACAAAACGAGAGAAATACTGGGCGATGGTGCCCGTACCTGTGTAGAGGTCGTACATCAGCTCGTCGCCCTGAACGTCGGCGAGGTCGAAGGCGGTCTTGTAGAGCCGTTCGGCTTGATAGACGTTGGTCTGGAAGAACGACACGGGTCCGATGCGGAACTTGAGGTCGTCATAGCCTGGTCGTGGCGAGGCCATGGTCTCGATGAGGTAAGGCTCGCCCTTGAGGCACTCAAACGGCAGGTCGTTGATGATGTCGTTGAGTTTCGGGTTGATGACGAGCAACAGCGACACAATCTGCGGGAAGGCCATCTCCAAAGCGGGTATCAGCTCGTGGCGCACCACCTCGTTCTCCTCGCCGATGACGAGGATGACCATGAACTCGCCTTTCGAGTTGCAGCGGATGACGAGGTTGCGCAGAAGACCTTCGTGGGTGCGGAAGTTATAGTAGGGGAGATGGCGCTCCAAAGTGAAACGGCGGACGAAGAGACGGATGTCGTTCGACGGATCGGCCTGCAGGTGGCATTTTTCAATGTCCACCACACGGTCGAAGAGCTGGGGCAGATGGAAGCCCAGACCCTTGCAGGCTTCCTCGTCGTTGGTGCCGGTGGGAGCGCCGTCAAGGAGCCACTTGCGGTTCGAGAAGGTGTACTCCAGCTTGTTGCGATAGAGGAACTGCTTCTCGCAGCCGAGGATGGGCCGTATCTCGGGGTATTCGATCTTGCCGATGCGGTCGAAGTTGTCCTTCACCTGCTTCTGCTTGTAGTAGGTCTGCCACTCGTAGGCCATGTGCTGCCATTTGCAGCCGCCGCATAGGCCGAAGTGCTGGCACACAGGCTCCACGCGCTTGTCGGACAGCTTCTTGAAGTTCATGATCTTGCCTTCGAAGAAGTTCTTCTTGCGCTTGTACACTTGTATGTCGACCACGTCGCCGGGCACGCCAAAGGGGATGAAGACCACCCGCCCTTCGGGCTTGGCCACCGACATGCCCTCGGCACCCGCGTCGATAATCTCGACGTCCTCAAGGAACTCGGGTTCTCGTCTTATCTTATTTCTTGTCATAGTCGTTTCTGTTGTACCCTGACCATGAACCCTGACCCTGACCAGGGCCCACCCAAGTTTTACCATCAGGTGGCACTGGTCATGGTCATGGTCATAGGCCATAGTTATTAAAAATCTCCCAAGTCCGTTTTGCCTGTTCCTCAAACATCTGCATTCCGCCGTAGGCCTTGGCGCCCCAGGTCTTGCCCAGCTCCATGAAAGCGGTCTCTTTGGGGTTGTAGATCAAGTCGATGAGCGTGTGTCTCTTGTTCAAGGCTTGGTAGTGCAGGTCGGGGAATTCGTCGGTCCGCGGGAACATTCCCAAGGGGGTGGTATTGATAATGAGTGGGTTCTGACTTAAGATCTCGTCGGTCAGCGTGTCGTAAGTGTAGTCGCCTTTCTCGGCGTCGCGGCTGACGAGAGAGTACGGTATCTGCCGTTTCTTCAGCACGTATTGCACGGCCTTGGAGGCGCCGCCGGTGCCCAGTACCAGGGCGTGGCTGGTGTCGCGGTTCATCGTGGCCCGTTCGAGCAACGCCTCGAAGCCGACGACGTCGGTGTTGTAGCCTTTCATCTTTCCGTCGGTGATCTTCACCACGTTGACAGCTCCCACCTCTTGCGCGATGGGGTCGATGTCGTCCAGCAGCGCGATGACGGCTTCCTTATACGGTATGGTGACGTTGAAGCCGCGGAGGTCGGGGTATTTCGCCATCACCTCTTTAAGCTCGTCCAGCGTCTTGAGGTCGAAGTGCTGGTAGAGGCAGTCGAGGCCCTCGTATTCGAATTTCTCGTTGAAGTAATGTCTCGAGAACGAGTGTTTCAGTGGGTGTCCGATGAGTCCGTAACGTTTCATTTCTTCCTGTTTTTATCCAATTCCGAACCATGCCCCGAATCCCAAGATGCACAGCACGCCGATGATGACGCTGGCAAGCACGATGCCGCCGATGACGGCGAGGACGCTCTTCTTGAAGTCCATGTCGAGGAAGCTCGCGGCTAGCGTGCCCGTCCAGGCGCCGGTGCCGGGCAGAGGGATGCCTACGAAGAACATCAACGCTACATAAAGGCCGTTTTTCGCCTTGGCCTGCAGCTTCTGTCCGCCTTTCTCGCCTTTCTTGAGGCACCAGGTGCAGAACCTGCCGATAACTTTCTTGTCCTTGCCCCATTCGAGAAAGCGACGGGCGAAGAAATAGATGAAGGGCACGGGCACCATGTTGCCGATGGCGATGATGATATAGCTCCATATCACACTGGTGAAGGGATGGGCTTGGTCGTAGAAGAAGCCGTAGGCCACGGGGAGGGCGCCACGCAACTCCACGATGGGAATCATAGCGATGCCGAAGATGATGAGGTATTGGACGAATTTGCTCATGTCAGGTTATTCAGTAGGGTTGGCGTCTTGGTTCTTTTTGTGACGCGCGATGAGTTCAAGGATGGCGGTGTCGTTGGCCAGGAGCTCGCGGTCGTACTCAAGGAAGTCTGTCCACAGCTCGAAATCGGCGTCAAGGGCTTGGTCGAGGACCTCCAGCCCCTCGTCGCGGTTGCCTTTGACGAAGTGGGCGTAGGAGAGGAGGTAGAGCAGCGAGGCGTCGTTGTCGGTCTGCAGCAGCCCGAACTTGATGGTGTTGATGGCCTCGTCGATCTTGTCCTGTTGGCCGTAGAGGTCGGCGATGTAGTAGTAGGCGTCGGCGTCGCCCGGCGTCATCTCCTGTATCTTGCGCAGGTATTCCATCGCCTTGTCGTAGTCCTTGAGCTTCATGTAGTCGGTGGCGATGGAGAAGAGGTGGTCGGTCTCCCAAGGCTCCAGCTCGATGGCCTTCTCGAAGCATTTGATGGCCTTGAGACTCTGGCCGCGGTCGCTGAAGACGTAGCCGAGACCCGCATAGCCCGAGCCAATCATCGGGTTGATCTCCAAGGCTTTGGAGAAATGCTCCTCGGCGGCTTGCAAGTCGTTGAGACGATAATAGCAGTCGCCGATGGTGGTGTGTATCATGGAGGTCTCAATGCCGTTGCGCAGGGCCTCCTCGAGGGTGTCGATGGCTTCCTTGTAGCGGCCCAGGTCGTAGTAGATATCGGCCAGGTGCATATTGGTCCACAGGTCCTCGGGGTCGATGCTGAGGGCGTATTCGTAGGGGTCGATGCTCTCCTCGTATTGTCCCATCATGCGGTAGACGTCGCCGATGTTGGTCCAGGCCTTGCTGTTGTACGGGTCTTTGTCGACCAGCTGTTGAAAATAGGCGATGGCGTCTTCCTTGCGTCCCGCGCTGAGGTAGCAGCAGCGTATCTCGTGGTAGATGGTATCACGGTCGTCGGCGAGGGCCAGGGCCTTGTCGTAGAATTCAAGGGCGAGGTCGTACTGCCTTGTATGCTGGTATTCATAGGCGATGGCGTTGTAGAGCTCGAACTTCTCATCCTCGTCGAAATAGGGCAGGGCGTTGAAGTAGTTCTCCAATGCCTCTTCCGACTTGCCCAGGACGGCCAGGCAGGATCCGAGGGTGAGGAAATAGTCGGGGTCGTCTTCGTCGTCGACGCGCTCCACCTGCTGCATGATATCGAAGGCGCGCTGGGCGTCGTTTTCCAAGAGGTACTGACGGGCGTACTTGATCTTCAGCATGTTGCTTTCGGGATGCTGCTTCATGGCCATCTCCACCGCCTGCCGCGAGCGCTTCAGCTCGTTGTTTTGCGTGTAGTGGTCGATGATGTACTCAAACTCCGTGCTGTCGAAATAGACCGAGTCGTTGTCGCTCAACATCTCCTCGTACTTCTCGACGGCTTTCTCCATCTCGTCGTCATAATTGCCAAAATAGTCGTCGTCCTCTAACATGACTGGTGTGAAATTTTGCGCAAAAATAATAAAAAGTAGGATATGCCGCTTTTTTTGTACTTTTGTCCTTTCTTAATAATTGAAAAACGATGCGACGCATAGCCTTTACCTTAGCCTTCTTTTTCTTGACCTTAAGCCTCTGTGCGCAAACCGTTTGGACGGTGAAGACCGTGCCCAACACACGCTTGGAGAGCAATGAAATCCACGTCTCCGACCCTGACGGCTTCCTCTCCGACAGCGCCGAGATGAACATCAACAATGCCCTGTGTGCCATTCGCGACAAGGCGGACGTCTTCGTGGTGACCTTGGCCACCATCGGCGAGGCGGAGCCGAAGCACTTCGCCACCGATCTCTTCAACGACTGGGGCATCGGCGACGCGGAGACCAACAACGGCGTGCTCCTGCTCTTCGTGGAGGACCAGCATGCCCTGGAGTTTGAGACGGGCTATGGCGCTGAGGCAACGCTCACCGACGCCAAGTGCCAGCGCATCTTCACCAACACCATTGTTCCTTTCTTCAAGGCCGGCAACTACGAGGGCGGCCTCTGTGCCGGTGTGGGTGAGATCGTGGGTGTGTACGGCGGCGAGATCCCCGCTGGCTTGAAGGCTACGTTGCCTGGTACCGACAATGGCGGTGAAAGCGACTTCAGCGGCAAAGACCTCCTTAAGGGCTTTCTGGGACTAGCCATTATCTTTTTATTCCCCTTCATCGGTGTCATCTTCTATGCGGCCAAAGCCAAGACGAAATCACCGCTCAAGACGAAGGAAACCCTTCAGTCCGTCGAAGAAGACGGTGTTCATTATGTCAGTGGCCTGAAGACCTCGTGGTCGGGCTCGCCGTGGGACGGCAAAGGCTGCGCCGGTGGCTTGATGATAGGTTTCTCCTTTTTCATCATTCTGGGCATCGTCCTTCTTGCTGTGCTTGCCATCTATCCCAACATGAGCGCCACGCGCCAGTGTGTCTGGTCGCTGGTGATCGCCCTGCCGCTCTATCTCACCTGGGTGTGCTTCCGTCACAACCGCCGCATGCTGAAGACGGCCAAGAAGCTGGCGCAGAACTCCATCAACCCGAAGTCGGTTTACCAGGCCGCCTATAACCATAGTTCCAACAAGTTGGCGATGTGGATAGCGCCGTGGATTGGTTGGATCTTCCATCTCATCCTCAAGCGGAAGGTCAACGAAACGGAGGAAGACTGCCTGTGCCCGACCTGTGGTGCGGCCCTCAACCCAACCAAGATCTTCATGTTGCCTGACAACCATGCCGCTGAACAGCGCCTCGGTGTCATGAACTTCACGCCTTACCGCTGCGTCAACGGCCACACCTATGTGGTGAAAGAGAAGGGGTCGGAATACATTCACTATGTGACCTGTGAGAAATGCGGTGCCATGACGGCCAAGAAGCTGAAAGAGGTCACCACGCGTGCGGCCAGCTACAGCCATCAGGGCGAGAAAGAGCTGACTTACGAGTGCCAGCATTGCGCTGCCATCTACACCTCGATCCTAGCGATCCCCATGCTGGTGCATGCGAGCAGCAGCTCGTCGAGTTCCTCGAGCAGACGCAGCCATTCCAGCGGCTCGTCGCACCATTCGGGCGGTTCCTTCGGCGGCGGTCATAGCGGCGGCGGTGGTTTTTCCGGGAGATGGTAGGAGTGAGTTTAGAGTTTAGAGTTTAGAGTTTAGAGTTTTTTTGTAGCTTTGCAAACAGATATAGATTATAAAATCAAATTGTAATAATATGACTATCAGTGAATTAGAAAGAACCGCCAGTCAGGTGCGCCGCGATATTATCCGCATGGTGCATGGCTGTCAGTCGGGTCACCCGGGCGGCTCGTTGGGCGCGACCGACATCGTCACCGCCCTTTATTTTGACCAGATGGACATCGACCCCGCCCAGTTCCGCATGGACGGCAACGGCGAGGATATGTTCTTCCTTTCCAACGGTCACATCAGCCCGATGCTGTATAGCATCATGGCGCGTCGTGGCTATTTCCCCGTCAGCGAGCTGGCCACCTTCCGTCGTCTCGGCACCCGCCTGCAAGGTCACCCCACGCCCATGGAGGGCCTTCCGGGCATCCGCATCGCCTCGGGTTCGTTGGGACAAGGCCTGTCGGTAGCCGTGGGCGCCGCGCAAGCCAAACGCCTCAACGGTGACAAGCACCTCGTCTTCGTCCTCATGGGCGACGGCGAGCAGGAGGAAGGTCAGATCTGGGAAGCCGCCATGTACGCTCCCGCCAAAGGCGTCGACAACCTTGTCGCTATTATCGACTACAACAAGAAACAGATCGACGGCTCGACCGACGACGTGATGAACCTTGGCGACCTGCGCGCCAAATACGAGGCCTTCGGATGGAACGTCCTCGAGATGAGCGGCAACAATATGCAGGCTGTCGTCAACACCCTCAAGTTCGCCCGCGAGAACGCCTTCCAAGGCAAGCCGCAACTCATCCTCGCCCACACCGAGATGGGCTATGGCGTCGATTTCATGGTGGGCAACCATAAATGGCACGGCTCGGCCCCCAACGACGAACAAGCCGCCAGCGCACTGTCACAACTAACTGAAACATTAGGAGATTATTGATATGGATTTCACGATTCAAAACCAAAAAGATACAAGATCGGGATTCGGTGAGGGCTTGCTCGAGGCAGGCCGCCGCAACCCCAAGGTGGTGGCTTTCTGCGCCGACCTCACCCCCTCGGTGAAAATGGGCGACTTCGCCAAGGAGTTCCCTGAGCGTTTCTTCCAGACGGGCATCGCCGAGGCCAACATGATCGACATGGCGGCAGGCATGGCCCTGAGTGGCTTCGTGCCGTTCACGGGTACCTTCGCGGCCTTCTCGACGGGACGCGTCTACGACCAGATCCGCCAGTGCGTGGCCTATTCCAACAAGAACGTGAAGATCGCCGCCTCCCATGCTGGCGTCACCCTCGGTGAGGACGGTGCCACGCACCAGATCCTCGAGGACATCGCCTTGATGAAGGTGCTGCCCAACATGACCGTCATTGTGCCGTGCGACTTCAACCAGACCAAGAACGCCACCCTCGCCGCTGCTGAGTACGACGGACCCGTGTACCTGCGTTTCGGTCGCCCGAAAGTGCCGAACTTCACGCCTGTCGACGAGAAGTTCGTCATCGGCAAGGCCCAGATGCTGCAGGAAGGCACCGACGTGACCATCTTCGCCTGCGGCCACCTCGTGTGGAAGGCCGTGTTGGCTCTGCCTATCCTCAAGATGATGGGCATCAACGCCGAACTTATTAACATACACACCATCAAGCCGTTGGACGTGGAGGCTGTGCTTAAGTCGGTGCGCAAGACCCGCTGCGTGGTTACCGCCGAGGAGCACCAACGCAACGGCGGTCTGGGCGACAGCATCGCCCAGGTGCTGGCCTTGCACCAGCCTTGCCCGATGGAGATGGTGGCCGTCGACGACGTGTTCGGACAGAGCGGCACCCCCGACGAGCTGCTGAAGTTCTTCCACCTCGACACGCCCGACATCGTGGAGGCCGTGAAAAAAGTAGTGGCTCGGAAACAATAAATACTCCATTTCAAGATTAATGTTTATATGAAGAGATTCACCATTATTATTCTGATAGCCTTGGTTTCGTTGGGTATGCTGTCTTCCTGCAACAAGAAGGAAGAGCCCCAGGAACCCGCCAAGGCCGTGAACGTCATCTATATGATTGGCGACGGCATGGCATTGCCTCAGGTCTTTGCCGCCATGCTGGCTTCGGGCGATGAGATGACCTTCTCGCAGTTCCCGTACATCGGCGTCGTCGATACCCGTTCGGCCAGCAACGACATCACCGACTCGGCTGCCGGTGGCACCGCCTTGGCCAGCGACCATAAGACCAACAACGCCATGCTGGGCATGAACCCTGACAGCATCCCGGTGAAGACTGTGATGGAGGTCCTGTCGGAGCAAGGCAAGGAGACGGGTATCGTCGTGACGTGCTATGTCACCCACGCCACGCCTGCCTCTTTCTATGCCAAGGTGCCGCATCGCAGGGAGTATGAAGACATCGCTGTGCAGATGGCGGAGAACCCCTATATCAACCTGATCATCGGCGGCGGTATGAAGCATTTCAACCAACGCTCGGATAGCCTCGACCTCGTCGCCCGCATGGAGAACGAGTTGGGCTGGACGGTCTACGACACCCTCGACAATATCGACGTCACTTGCAAGAAATACGCTGTCATGGCTGACGACAACCACATGCCCCATGCCGCCGATCGTGGCGACTTCCTGCCGCGTGCCGTGAAGACTGCCCTGAAGTCCCTCGACAGCGCCGAGAACGGCTTCTTCCTCATGGTGGAAGGCTCGCAGATCGACTTCGCCTGCCATGCCAACGACTCCACTTGGATGATGGACGAGATGCTTGACTTCGACTATGCCGTCAAAGTGGCCTTGGACTATGCCAAGGAGAAAGGCAACACCTTGGTCGTCGTCACCGCAGACCACGAGACAGGCGGCCTGACCTTGCCCGACCCGAATGGCAAATACACCGATGTCGTGTTCGATTACTCGTCGGGAAGCCACACCTGCCTGCCGGTGATGGTGTATGCCTATGGTCCCGGCGCCGAGCAGTTCACTGGCTGGATGCAGAACAGAGACCTGAAGGCCAAGATTATGAACGCCTGTGGCTTCGAGAACATCGGCGACAGCCTCCCCGAAGGACAAGGCCGCAAGATCGTGCCTCGCAAAGTGAACCTCGACTCGCATCCTTCACCGAAATAATCCCGTAACTCATGAAGTTGTCCGTCGTCATCGTCAACTACAACGTCGAGTATTTCCTCGAGCAGTGCCTGCATTCGGTGCGCCGCGCCATGCAAGGTATCGAGGGCGAGGTGTTTGTGGTCGACAACAACTCCGTTGACGGATCGCTGAAGATGCTGGCCCAGAAGTTCCCCGAGGTGAAAGTCATCGCCAACAAGGACAATGTGGGCTTCGCCAAGGCCAACAACCAGGCGATACGGATCTCGTCAGGCGAGTATGTGCTGCTCCTCAACCCCGACACGGTGGTGGAGGATGACACCTTCTCGAAGTGCCTCGACTTTATGGACAGCCACCCTGATGCGGGCGGCCTCGGCGTGAAGATGGTCGACGGCAAGGGGCAGTTTCTGCCCGAGTCGAAACGCGGCCTGCCCACGGCCAAGACCGCTTTCTACAAGATGTTCGGCCTCTGCAAGCTCTTCCCGCACAGCAAGCGTTTCGCTCGTTATTACATGGGTCATCTGTCCAACGACGAGACCAACGAGGTGGAGATTCTTGCCGGCGCCTTCATGCTGATGCGCAAGGAGACCCTCGACAAGGTCGGCTTGCTCGACGAGACCTTCTTCATGTATGGCGAGGACATCGACCTGTCGTACCGCATCACGCAGGGCGGCTACAAGAACTATTACTTCCCCGAGACCCGCATTATCCACTACAAAGGCGAGAGCACAAAGAAGACCAGCGTCAACTACGTCTTCGTCTTCTATCGTGCTATGGAGATCTTTGCCAAGAAACACTTCGGCAACTCCTGGGCCAAGTCGTTCTCGTTCCTCATCAACCTGGCCATTTATATCAAGGCTTTCTTCGCCCTCGTGTCGCAGTTCTTCCGCAAGGCGGCCGTCCCGTTCCTCGACGCTGTGTTGGGCTACGGCGGCTTGGCGGCCATCAGCTACTTCTGGGGACGCGGCACCATCTATGACGGTGCGGGCAGCTATCCGACGCTGCTCTTCGCCGCTGTGTTGCCGGCCTATATCCTGATATGGCTGTTGTCGACCTATTTCTCGGGAGGCTACGACAAACCTTACAATATCGGCAAGGCCGTGCTGGGCGTGGCTTTCGGCAGTGGCATCATATTGGTGCTTTATGCTTTGCTGCCCGAGAGCCTGCGTTTCTCGAGGGCCTTGATCCTCTTCGGCATGATCTGGCTGGCCTTGGAGATGAGCCTCACGCGCTGCATCGGCATACTGACGGGCAGCGAGGACTTCCAGTCGAAGCGGACAGAGAAGAAACGCTTCCTCGTCATCGGCAGTCCCGAGGAGACACAACGTGTCAACGCCATCTTGGAGAGCACCTCCATCAAGCCCGACTTCATCGGCTTGGTGAGCTCCGAGACGCAAGGGGAGGCTCCCGAGGGCTTCATCGGCAACCTCTCGCAGGTGCCCGACATCATCGAGATTTACAAGATCACGGAGGTCATCTTCTGCTCGAAGGACGTGCCGCATCAGGTCATCATCGACAAGATGGTGGACTGGCACGCCACCAACGTCGACTATAAGATCGCCCCTGAGGACAGCCTCTCCATCATCGGCAGCAACAGCATCAATACACGTGGTGACCTTTACACTGTAGACATCAAAGCCATCGACACGGTGGCCAACCGACGCAACAAACGTCTCTTCGACGTGGTGATGAGCCTCTTCAGTCTCATCTTCTGGCTGCCTTTGGCCTTGGTGGTGAAGAAACCTGTACTCTTCCTGAAGAACGCCTTCCTCGTCTTGTTTGGCCGCCGTACCTGGGTGGGCTACTGCCCGACGGGCGATACCTCTCAGAAGCTGCCCAAGATTCGCGCGGGCGTCTACCATCCCGCGTCGTATTTGGAAAAGGACCTTGACGCCGATGCCCTTAACCAGATGAACCTGCTCTATGCCCGTGACTATACCGTTTGGAAAGACGCCGAGATCTTCTTCAGGTCTCTGATGGCAAAATAAGCGTCGCCATGCGTAGGTCTTTACTTATTGCCATGCTGCTTCTTGTGTCGCGACTGCTTGTCGCGCAAGGGGAGAAGACGTCCTTTCAGACCTTGTCGCATTGGAAGCCCACGACCGATATCCGTTCGGATGTCGTCATGGTGTACGGGGCAGGGAGCAGTCCGACCCTGTCGTTCCATGACCGTGTGCAGTCGTGGCGCAATCGTGGCTATGCCGCGCATTTCATGACGGCCATCGCCTGGGGCAGGCACGAAGACTACTTCTCCGGACAATGGGATGGCATCCCTCATGGCGACGAGGTGCAGACAAGGGCTGATGGCGAAGAAATCCTGCACAATCCAGGCGTGCCTTACATCGTGCCTACCCAGAGCTTCCTAACGTATTTCAAAGAGCATCAAATCAAACCCGTCATCGACGAAGGCATTGATGCCATCTATTTGGAAGAGCCGGAGGCATGGGTGTGGAGCGGCTACAGCGAGGCTTTCAAGCGTGAGTGGCAGGACTATTACGGTTTCCCGTGGCGGCCGCAGCACGAGTCGGCGGAGAACACCTATCTCTCCAATAAACTCAAGTATCATCTCTATTATCGAGCGCTTGACGAGGCTTTCGGCTACGCTAAACGATATGGAAAAGAGCAAGGAGTGGATGTGCGTTGCTATGTGCCCACCCATTCCTCGCTGAACTATGCGCAGTGGGGCATTGTGTCGCCCGAGACGTCGTTGAACGCCTTGGAGAACTGCGACGGCTACATCGCCCAGGTGTGGACCGGCACGTCGCGCATGACCAACCATTATAACGGCGTGTTGAAAGAGCGTGTCTTTGAGATGGCCTTCCTCGAATATGCCTGTCTGGAGTCGATGGCGAAACCCACGGGACGCAAGATGTACTTCCTGACTGACCCTATCGAAGACCGTGCCGTGGACTGGGAGGATTATCGTCGCAACTATCAAGCCACCTATACGGCCCAACTGCTATATCCCGACATCAACGACTATGAGGTGATGCCATGGCCCGACCGTATCTACGAGAGGGCATTCCGCGTCCGTGCCGGTAGTGAGGAGACGAGTCGCATCCCCGGTCCCTATGCCACCCAGATGCAGGTCATGGTGAATGCTCTCAACGAGATGCCCAAGTCCAGAAACCATGTCAGCGGCTCGCAGGGTATCAGCGTCCTCCTGTCGAACTCCATCATGTTCCAGCAGCCTTTTATTGGCAAGGACGACCCCTATTTTGCCAATTTCTTCGGTCTGGCCATGCCACTAGTGAAACAGGGCATCCCTGTGGGCATCACACATCTGGAGAATGTGGGCTACGAGGAGACGTGGCAAGGCCTCAGTGTCCTGCTGATGACCTATTCCAACATGAAGCCCCTTGACCCCGAGGCGCATCGGCATATTGCCGACTGGGTGGAGCGAGGAGGCACGCTGGTTTATTGCGGTCGCGACGACGACCCTTTCCAGGGCGTGCCTGAATGGTGGAATCAGAACGGCAACCACTACATGGCGCCGTCACAGCATCTCTTTGCCCTCATGGGCATGGATGAACAGGCTGCCGAAGGACGGTATCGTTTTGGTAACGGAAACGTCTTTGTGCTGCGCCACAACCCCAAGGAGTTTGTCCTCACGGAAGGCGCCGACAACCTGCTATTGCATACCTTGGAGGCCGCTTATGGTCCTTATGAGCGGAAGAACGCCTTTGTATTGCGCCGTGGTCCTTATCTGATGGCGTCTGTCATGGATGAGAGCCCTGTTTCCGACGAGCCTCTGGTGTTGAAAGGCCGCTTCATCGACTTGTTTGACGCGTCGTTGCCTGTGCTGGACGAGAAAGTGGTGCATCCCGGCGAACAGGCTTTCCTTTATGATTTGGACAAGGTGGGTGACGTTGTCCAAGTAAAGGTGCTGGCGGCGGCCTCGAGGCAGTACGACGAGGTGGTCACTCCCCGCGGCTTCAGCTTTGTCTCCAAGTCACCCGCCCAAACCCACAATGTGATGCGTATCTTGCTCCCGCAGGAGCCAAAAAGAGCGAATGTCAATATAACAAGTCGTTCCACTTGGGATGCCGCGAGTCGAACACTCCTTTTGGAGTTCGAGAACGATCCCGACGGTGTGTCGGTAAGCATAGAGTGGTAAGCATGAAAAAAGCCCCTGCGCGCAGGGGCTTTTTCTTTAGTGTTGAATGGTCATTAACCGGATGTATCGTAGCAGATGGTCGCTCCAACTGTCGTCGCCGGGCAGTTGGTAGCGGGCGTTGCCCTTGGGATCGGGGGTAAAGATGGTCTCACCTGTTGGGGTGAGAGCGATCCAACCGCGCTGCGAGACCTGGTAGATGGCCTCGTCGCCTTCCACAGCGTTGATGACAGCCAGCGGGTCCCACATCTTCTGGAACTTGTCCTCGACAAGGAACTGGTAGATCCACTTGATGGGGTGGGTGTCGGTCCAGCTGAGGTCTTCGATGATCTGCTTGGCGGAGTAGTAGAGCGGGTCGCCCACCTCGCCGGGCGAGAAGCAGATGTCGATGTCCTTGGGCAGCAGCTCGAAGAACTTGAGCGAGTAGTCGATGGCGGCGGTGAAGTTGTAGTCGTGCTCAAACGAGTCGCCGAAGACGCCTCCCATGGCATAGATATCCTTCACCTTCTTTTGTACCAGCTCGACGCCCGTCAGCGGGCTGAACTCGTCGGGACCCGACTGCAGCAGGCGCGACAGGCAGGTGACGAAGCCCACGGAGACGACGGTCACCGATTTGTCGGGCTGTTCGGCGAGGATCTTGCGGTAGAGCTTGTAGCCGTCCATGTATTCGCCGTTGTCGCCCACGGTGCGCTTGAAGATGGGCTCGCCGTCGGTGTTACGGGCATAGGCCATGTTATGGTAGGGGATGAAGACACGGGGCGCCTGCACACCGAACTGTTCCAGGCCGATGGGGATGTCGGGATAGCCGTAGTAGTTGTTCATCACGTCGACAGCGTCGGCGTTGGCGCGGTTCATGCGGTCGACGACCACGCCGAGCAGCGTGCAGCGTTTCATGTCCATATAGCGGTAGAGCATCATTAGGGCGAAGAGGTCGTCGGTCGAGCTGCCCATGTCGCAGTCGTAGATGATGCGGAGGTCTTTCTGCTCGTAGTTGGATTTGACGCTGATGCCGAACTTGTTGGAGTAGACGATCATCTGCTCGTTGTCACGCGCGAAGGCGAGGGCGGCGGCGAGACTGTCCTCAGGGAAGGGCTTGTTGCTGTCGAAGTAGTAGTCGCCCTTGTCGGGGTCGTACCAGCCGCCTACGATGTTCTCGTGGGCATGGGCGTGCTTGAGGACCTTGCGGATGCTCTTGCGGCTGAAGCTGTTCTGCGTCTCCTTGTACGACACCATCAGGCCTTCGGTGGGTTGGCTCATGGTGTTGAGGTCCAAGGTGAAGCCCTTGGGATATATCTGTCCCATGACGTAGATGACATTGGCCATGTCCTTGTCGGAGAGGCGGTAGTCTTTGGCGTCTTTCTTTTGTGCGAAAGCCATGGGGATGGCCAGCACGAAAGCCAGCAAAAAGAGAATATTGCGTTTCATAACACTCTAAACTTTAATCTCTAAACTCTAAACTCTCAACTCTAAACTAATGCTGAATGGCCATCAGGCGGATGTACTTGAGCACCATGTCGCACCATACGGCGTCGCCAGGGTATTGGTAGCGGGCGTTGCCGTTGGGATCGGCCTTGAAGAGTGTCTCGCCGTTGGGGGTGAGAGTCACAAATCCGCGCTCGGAGAGCTTATAGAAACCGTCGCCTTCCACAGCGTGGATGACAGCCTGCGGGTCCCACATCTTCTGACCTGTGTCGCAGTTGAGGAACTGATAGATCCACTTGATAGGATGCGTGTCGGTCCAGTTCATGTCGGCGATGACGGTCTCGGGACGGTAGTCCAGCGGGTCGCCCACTTCGCCAGGCGAGAAGATAATGTCGACTTCCTTGGGTAGCAGCTCGAAGAACTTCAGAGAGAAGTCGATGGCGGCCTTGAAGTTGTAGTCGGGTTCGACGGCTTCGCCGAAGACGCCGCCCATGGCGTAAATCTCCTTGACTTTGGCTCTGACCAGCTCCACGCCGTTGAGGGGTGAGAACTCGTCGGGTCCCGATTCGAGGAGGCGCGCCAGCGAAGTCACAAAGCCGATGGAGGCGATGGTCACCGACTGGTCGGGCTGCTCGCTGAGGAGCTTGCGGTAGAGTTTGTAGCCTTCCATGTAGGTACCATTGTCACCCACGCTGCGCTTGAACATCGGCACGGCGTCAGTGGTGCGGGCGTAGGGTGCGTTGTGGTAGGTGATGAAGACGTGCGGGGTCTTCACGCCTTGTGTCTCAAGACCGATGGGGATGTCGGGATAGCCGTAGAAGTTGTTCATCACGTCGACGACATCGGCGTTGGCCTTGCCCATGCGGTCGACGACGACGCCCAGCAGGTTGCAGCGTTTCATGTCCATGTAACGGTAGAGCATCATCAGGGCGAAGAGGTCGTCGGTGGAGCTGCCCATGTCGCAGTCGAGGATGACACGGATGTCACGTTGCTCATAGTTCGACCAGATGTTGATGTCTTTCGAGGCCACGTAGACGGTGTGCTGCTCGTTGTCGCGGGCAAACTGCACAGCGGCGGCGAGGCTGTCCTCGGGGAACGAGCGGTTGCTGTCGAAGTAGTACTTGTCTTCCTCGGGGTTGTACCATCCGCCCACCAGGTTGTTGTGTGCGCGGGCGTGCTTGATGACAGCGGGAAGACTCTTGCGGTCGAAGCTGTTTTGCGTGGCTTTGTAGGAAACAATCAAGCCCTCGGTGGGCTGGCGCATGGTGTTGAGGTCGAGGGTGAATCCGTCAGGATACATCTGTCCCATGGCGTAGATGACGTTGACGAGCTCCTTGTCCGTCAGCTTCTCCTGGGCGAAGCCGAACGAAGCCAAGGCGAGGAACATCACGATGAGAATCTTTGCTTTTTTCATAAGGGTAGTTATTTAGTTATTGATGATTTGCTTGATAGGTCATTTGGCGTGTTTATAGCCGTCCACTTTGTCCCAGTCGCCACGGGTGAAATCGGGCATCTTGACGGGCATGCCGCCGTTGGCGATGCTGGCTGCCGTCAGCTCGCCGAGGCACGACCATTCAGCGGCGTCGTAGACGTCTTGGTCAAGCGGCAGGCCGTGCTGTAGGCAGTAGATGAGACGGTAGTCCATGACGAAGTCCATGCCGCCGTGGCCGCCTACTTCCTTGGCTTTCTCCTCGATCTCGACGGCGATGGGGTGGAGGTACTCCTTCATGATCTTGTCACGCACCTCGGCGGGCACGAAGCCGTGCGGGTTGAGTTGCTGTCCCTCAGCGAGGAAGCCGGCGGGGAATTTGTCTTGGAGCACGGTGAAGCCCTCGACGGGATATTTGTTGGCGAAGCCCTCGGTGCCGGTGAGCTGATAGAGACGGTTGTAGGGACGGTAGGTGTAGACGTCATGCTCGATGAGCAGCGTCTTGCCTTTCTCGGTCTGTATCATCGTCGTCGTGATGTCGCCGTTGGCGAAGTCGTCGGTGCCCATCATCTCCTTGGCGACCTTCTTGCCATTGTAGGAAGGTGTGCTCATGCACACTAAGGTCTTCATGCGGTCGCCGCGGTGGATGTTGAAGGCTTGGCAGAGGGGTCCGAGGCCGTGGGTGGGGTAGACGTCGCCGGCGTGGCTCTGGTTGAAGTCGAGGCGCCAGTTCTCGTAGTACTCGTGCCAGTAGGGCTCCAGGTTGTGGATGTAGGCGCCCTCGCCGTGGACGATTTCGCCGAACATGCCTTGCTGCGCCATGTTAAGGGCCGTCAGCTCGAAGAAGTCGTAGCAGCAGTTCTCGAGCATCATACAGTGGCGTTGTGTCTGTTCAGCCACGTCGACAAGTTGCCAGCACTCCTCGATGCTGGTGGCGGCGGGCACCTCCACGGCCACGTGTTTGCCCTGTTGCATGGCGTAGGTGGCCATCATGACGTGGGTCTGCCAGTTGGTGCAGATGTAGACGAGGTCGATGTCGTCGCGCTCGCAGAGCTCGCGCCAGCCCTCACGGCCCGTATAGGCTGCCGCGCGAGGTAGGCCCTTGGCTTCGAGGATATTGGTCTGCACGGCCTCCACACGGTCAGGCTCGATGTCGCAGAGGGCCACGACGGTCACGCCGTCGATGTAGGTCATGCGGTCAACGGCGTCAGGGCCGCGCATGCCGAGGCCGATGAAACCGATGCGGACGTTCTCGATGGGGTCGACGGCGAACTGAAGGACGCTCTTCTGTCCATCGACGCGCTGCGGCTCGTCGAAGACGATGGCGTTGTCGACGATGCGGTAGTTGCCCTTGCGGACCTCGGTCTCCTGCTTCTCGCAGCAGCCCGTGAAGATGGCCATAATAATCAGGCCGAGGATGAGATGTAGAGCTTTGTTTTTCATATTTGTGCATTTTGCTTTGCGTCATTGCGAGGAGGAACGACGAAGCAATCCAGGGGTGAAGCTTCGTTCCTCGCAAGGACTAAATAATGGGCAAAAATATGAATTTGAATGAATAATTCAGTATCTTCGCAGAAATTTTAATCCCATGGACGCACTTTCCAATATCGCCGGCCGCTTCGTCGACCCGAATACCATCCAAGGCATCGAGCCACTGGGTAACGGACTCATCAACGACACGTATAAGATTATTGTGGACGGGCAACCCAGATACGTTCTCCAGCGCGTCAACAACGCTGTCTTCACTGACGTGGAGATGCTGCAAAACAACATCGAGGCCGTGACGGACCACATCCGGAAGAAATACGAAAACCAAGGTGTTGCCGATATCGACCGCCGTGTGCTGCGTTTTCTGAAGGCCGACACAGGGAAGACCTATGTCGTTGAGGACGGCAAATACTGGCGTGTGATGGACTTCATCGCCGACAGCTACACCTACGACGCTGTCACACCGGGCTACGCCTATTATGCGGGCCGTTCGTTTGGCGACTTCGAGTCGTTGCTGACGGACTTGGATGCGCCGATAGGGGAGATCATCCCTGATTTCCACAATATCGAGTTCCGCTTGAAGCAGCTGGACGACGCCGTCGCCGCAGACCGTGTCGGGATGATGCGTGAGGTGGAAGTGCAGAAATTGGTTTACAGGATCCGTGCGGTGGCCGATGACATGTGTCTGGGCGAAAGGCTGTATCGCGAGGGCAAGCTGCCGAAGCGTATCTGTCACTGCGACACCAAGGTCAACAACATGCTCTTCGACAAGGATGGCAACGTCCTCTGTGTCATTGACCTGGATACCGTGATGCCGAGTTTCGTCTTCTCCGACTTCGGCGACTTCCTGCGTTCGGCGGCCAACACGGGTGCCGAGGACGACCCCGACCTGGACAACATCCACTTCAACATGGAGGTCTTCAAGGCCTTCACCAAAGGCTATCTGGAGGGCACGCGGTCGTTCCTCTTGCCGATAGAGAAGGAGAACCTGCCGTATGCGGCCACCTTGTTCCCTTACATGCAGGCGGTGCGTTTCCTCACGGACTACATCAACGGCAATACCTATTACAAAATCAAATACCCCATCCACAACTTGGTGCGCACCCGAGCGCAGTGGAAGCTCTATGAGGAGGCGGTGGCCTGTCTGCCTGAGATGAGGGCGTGTTTGTAGGCACGGAATCTCGAAGACCACAAAAAAAAGGAGTTACGATCGTAACTCCTTTTTTTCATCCGTCGGGGCAAAAGGATTCGAACCTTCGACCCCCTGCTCCCAAAGCAGCTAACCCCCCTATTTTCTCATTTTCAGCCACTTAGATTTATATTTAAATATTTTATTTTCAAATACTTGCGTAGTAATGATTTTTTCCCTATTTTTGCATGTCTTTACAAATATGCGTGCAAATTGCGTGCAAATATCGCTAACAAAATAAAGGCATCGCGTGCACATTGCGTGCAAATTTTTCGCCTCGCATAGCTGTAAGACACAAACGCAAACAAAATAGGTAACTAAAATTATTACAAAATGGCACTCAATCCCGCAATTCAGGAGCCCCTTTTCGTCAGCACTTGCGAAAATATCCTGATCAACACCTTCTTCGATGCCAGGCGGATCAAGAAAAATGGATTGTACACAATCTATGTCCGCGTCAACTGCCATCATCAAAGGCTGTTGCTCCCCACCGGCGTTTCCCTGTCCGATGACGACTACGCTGCCGCTCTCCAAGTCAAGGCTGGCTCCTCAGCAATCCGCAAGGCTCGGGCGCAGGTCGGCCAACTATTTAATAAGGTGGTCGATGCCGTCAACGCCCTCAATGCCGAGAACAAATTCTCTTTCGAGAACCTCAAAAGCGCTCTGGCCAGCCCCCAGCAGAAGCAGTCGCAGAAGTCGACCACGCTCTATGAATACTGGGTCCAGTTTGGCGAGAGCAAGAACACCCAGAAGACTCGCGAGCAGTACAGCAACGCGCTGAAGAACTTCTATCGCTATCTTGGCTGCACCGTCACCACTGTCACCGATGAGGCGACCAAGGTGAAGTCGCTCGTCATCAAGGGTAAGAAGTCTAAGCTTCTCCCTTCCTTTGTCAATGAGGCCGTCATCGAAGAATGGCAGGACTACATGACCAAGCAAGGCCTGTCCGATTCCTCGAAGAGCATCTATCTCCGCGCCCTTCGTGCTGTCTTGAATAGCCTGGGCGAAAAGAAGATCATCGGCCAAACGCCCAAGTTCAACATCAAGTCCGGCACGCGCCGCAAGGAGGATTTCATCCCCGTGTCCGACATCATCAAGATTCGCGACTACGAAGGCCGCAACCGCAAAGCCGCTGATTGGTGGCTCATCCTCTATCTCTGCAACGGCTCCAATATGAAAGACATCGCCAAGCTCGTCTGGGACGATGACTTCTTCTATAAGAACGAGCTGTCCTATGTCCGTGGCAAGATTGCCGACAAGGTCAAAGTCACCGTCCACATCCCCATTACGGAGCCGCTGAAGAAGTTGCTCGACAAGTACGCCACCGAGCCTGAGAAAGGCCGTCGCGTCTTCCCGCAGATTCTCCTCAATGCCACCACCGAGGCTGAGATAGAAAGCCGCACGCATGACTTCAACCGCCAAATCCGCAAGGGTATGCAGTACGTCTGCAAGCAGCTTGGCATCAGCCCCGTCACCGCTTCCACGGCGCGAAACTCCTACATCACCACGCTAACCTGGCACAACATTTCCGATGCCTTCATCGATGCGATGGTCGGCCATGTCGATTCAAAGAATGTCCTGCGAGGTTATCAAGGCACCATCAGCCCGAAGAAGCGGCTAAAGGTGAACAATCTCCTCTTCGTAGATCCAGAGATTGACGAAGACGAAGAATGACGAAATAAGCCCTGCTTTCGCGGGGCTTTTTCTTTGCTCCTTGGCAATCACTTAATCCTTATAGCCATGACAGCCTCACCATCATTTAAGATCTATGCCGACGTAGACGGCTATCTTGATGACCCTGTCTTGGGGCCTATCAATGAAATGATCTACGACACCATCCTTGACCTCAGCGAGCCTAATGCCGCGGGCAACAGGCATTATCCTCTGAGGAATCCAGCTCGGGCGATTTTCAAGGAGGCCTATTCATTGATGAACGACCTTGCCAAAGACGCACACCCTGAAGAGAACTTCGTCCAGAAACACTTCTTTCCCATCCGCAACCGCCTCATCGATACCTACGCAGCCGAAATGGTCCTGGCGGTCGTTTTCGTGCTGCTGTACCTTCAGAACACCAAGAAAAGCCAAAGACTTATCTCGGCTATCAAACGCGCCGTAGATGTCAATTCTGGCTATTTCAAGGCATTTATGCGACTGGCCACCCATCTTGAAAAGCTGGGCTTCTCTGTTTTGGCTGATGATTCATCGCCCGCTGACATTGACTGGCACACAAAGTTTCTCAAACTTCAAGAGCAATTCCAAGAATTGTCCGCGCTCTGTGACTCCACCGTCGTCACACCTCCCGTGGTGGATAAGCATAACCAGTACAGCCTTTCCCTATATACTCCGGAAGAAGGTGTCAGGTGCGGCATTATTCAAGTCAAAGAATTGATCAATGCCGCTGCTGAAGCTGGAAGCACCAATATCTTTCAGGTGCTGCGCTACCTGTTCGCCAAGTACCAGGGCGACATGGTTGAGCTGGTGAAGTTGCAGGAAGAATTATTCAACCCCGCTGCCTTATCAGCATTCACTTCCAACCTCGCTGTCAACGAAGATGTTAATAAGCTTGACCTTATCCGCATCTTCCTTGCGATTTTCTATGCAAAGATAATCGTCTCTCGTGACAACAAAGAACTCACCATCAAAGAGTATTTCGAAACACTCGGAAAGCTGCTCGATTACGATTTCGGCAATGTCTCCAAAACCTTCAGGAACTCGCTTCAAGAAGGTTGCTCGGATGAAACAACTAGTGCCATATTTAAGGTTTTGTCAAAAGTCATTATAGAACAGGCCAATAGAAAAGGCCACAAAAAAAATCATACGTGATTCCTGCATGAATCCAATAATTAGATTTTCAAATACTGAGTACTTCGCGACGGATAACCCTAAAACATTTCCGTCATGTACCAACCTATCGAAAACCTGTCTTTCGACCGCCTCCCCGAAGCCGTCTCTAAGCTGTTAAGGGAAGTGGACGAAATGAAATCAATGCTGCGAGCCATTGCCGACCGCGATGTGCTGCCTGAAAAACAATGGATGAGCGTCGAGGATCTCATCACCTACCTTCCTGGCAAGCCTGCCCGTCAGACCATCTATTCTTGGGTCTGGAAAAAGTGCATCCCTTACCATAAAGCCGGCGCAAAGCTCCAGTTCCTCAAATCCGAGATTGATGCCTGGATCCTTGGCGAGTCTTTCCCCGTCGACGACGATGAAACCATCAGCGTCCCCCTGAAAGCCCGCTCAATGAAGAAAGGAGGCAAGAAATGAATCCCCAAGGCTATGTCAACAAAGAAGATGTCGTACTGACCCATCCCGACCTCTCTAAGCTGTGGCTCGACTCTGGCGATGTCATGCGCTTGCTCCATTGCTCCAGCCGCACTCTCGTCAAGCTCCGCCACAAGGGTCTGCCTTATTATAAGATTCACACGCATTACTGCCTCTACAAACTGGATGAGGTCATCGCCTTCATCGAAGGCCATAAGAGAAAGGAGGCCGATGATGAGCAGTGATTTCAATGCAGCCCTGGCCCGCTTCTCTTTCTATAACAGGCCTGTCACCAACAAATACCCATCTTCTGAATTTACCCTTCTGGAGGCCTACAACTACATCATAGGCGGCATTTCCTCACTGGCCACGGAACAATGCCGTTCCATGACCGAAGAGCAGCGCAAGGACTTTAAAAAGACGCATTTCGACTGCTGCACATTCTCAGGCGTTTTCAAGATGCGCAACTCGGCAAGCCTCGTGCGCCATTCCATGCTGTTCTGCTTCGACTTCGACCATCTGAATGATGTCGATGCCGTCTTTGCCCAGCTTATCGACGACCGCTATTTTGAGACCTTGCTGCTCTTCCGCAGTCCTTCGGGTGAAGGCCTTAAATGGGTGGTATCGATGGAACAGAATTATTTAAGCCGTGAAAAGTATTATTCCGACACACCGGCAAAATACCATCCCATCTTTTTTGCTGCGGTCAGGCAATACCTGCAATCCACCTATCAGCTTGAAGCCGATGTGAAGTGCAAGGATGTTGCCCGGGCCTGTTTCCTACCATACGACCAGCAAGCCTACATCAACCCTAAGCTATTATGACCTCTCCCCACAAAACCTTCCTCACGTCAACTGCTACATCCGTCGAGGCCCTGACCGTTCTCATCGAGCGTTCGGGTATCGACATCACAGCCGATTATGGCGACTGGTGTAATATCGGCTTCGCTCTCGCGCACGAATTTGGTGCCGATGGTGAGTCTTTTTTCCTGAGAATTTCATCTTTTTACCCCAAATATGACCCATCTGAAGCATCAAAACAATACGCTGCTTGCCTTCGTGCCGAAGTCCCTTCAGGCAAGGCACCTATCACCATCGCCACCCTCTTCCACATAGCTAAATCCCACGGAATCAACCTACCATGTCCTCCACGTCATTGCGAGGAACGAAGCAATCTAGGGGGTGCCCAACGGGCGGGGGAGTCCATTCCCCCTCTGAGAGGGGGCCAGGGGGAGTCTTTTTCCTCACGAAATGCGAGTGAGGAATCTGAGGAATCTGAGGAAAACGCTCGTCAACCTTTGCCGACGTTTTCCCATTCAATCCGTTCCAACCTTCCGTCCATCATGCAGCGTATCGTCGAAGACTCGTCTTCGGATGTCGATGCCGACATCCTCATCCTCGGCTCCTTGACAGTCTTTTCGGCTTGCATCCCGAATGTGTACGGCGTATATGATCGCCGTGAAGTCTTCGCCAATCTCTTCCTCTTTGTCACTGCCCGTGCATCAGCTGGCAAAGGACGGCTCTCTTTGTGCCGTCATCTCGCTGCGCCGTTGCACCAGGCATTACACGACAAACACAAGAAGCTGCTGAAGAAATACGAAGCGGCACAGGCGGCCTATGTTGTCAGCCGTAAAAAAGGCATCGCAGTGCCGCCCAAGGAGCCGCCGTTTCTCACACTTTTTTTGCCTGCCAATAGCACAGCCACCGTGGTCTATCAGACGCTTGCCCAAAACGACGGTGTCGGCCTTCTGTTCGAGACAGAAGGCGACACCTTGGCCAACGCCTTCAATTCCGACCTGGGCAACTACTCCGACGGATTCAGGAAAGCGTTTCACCACGAAACGATTTCCTATCTCCGCAAGAAAGATCATGAATATGTCGAGATAGTGAAGCCCAAATTCTCCGCTGTCCTGTCCGGCACACCGCAGCAAATCTTCAATCTCATCCCTGATGCTGAAAACGGCCTCTTCAGCCGTTTCATCTTCTATGTCATGGAAACAGAACTGGTCTGGCACAACACCTTTGCCACTCATGGCTGCACCACTGCCGACGAGAAGTTCAAGAAAATCGGCAAAGACTTCTGTGCCTTCCTGAAAAAGTTCCCCACACGGCCTATCCAGTTCACACTCTCACGCTCTCAGATGGACCAGTTCTACAACTTCTTTGAGGCCACCCAGCTTCGCTACGCTCAGCAGTACGGCGACGAAATCGTTGCCTCTGTTCGTCGCCTCGGCCTCATCCTGTTTCGCTTCGCGATGATCCTGACAGTCCTTCGCCAGATGGATAAGGCCCCCAAAAAGACCAGGAAAGATGTACGGCAACTCGTGTGCTCTGATATCGACTTCGACTCCTCTCTGTCGATGGTCAAAGTCCTGCTGCAGCACTCGGCAGCCGTCTTTCAGTCGCTGCCTCGTAATCCCAAGACACCCATCCTGAAAGGCCGTCAGCTTCTCGCCGCCGAAGCCCGCGAGAAGTTCCTGGCAGCCTTGCCGGATACATTCGACCGCCCGACCTACCTCAAAGTCGCCGACACGCTCAACATCGCTGTCAAGACAGCAGAGCGTTACCTCGCCGACTTCTGCAAATCAGGCCAGCTGTCACATCCAGCCAACGGCCAGTACCTCAAAGCCACATCGCAGGCTTAACCCGCGACCTCATTACAAACCTCAAACACCTAACAAAATGAATATCCAAGTAGTCCCATCCCAAAACATCAAGAGCTTTATGGCTGACATAGCCGAAGCCTACCAAGTCGCCTATGAATACCGCTTCGGTCAAATCGATTACCGATGCATCGACGAGAAATTCATTTCTCGTGTCTGCTACAAACGCCATTGCCTCTACTTCGAAGTCGTTGATGATGGCAAGCGTCTCGGCGGCCTCATCTTATCCTTAATCCGAAATGGCAAATGCGCCAGAATGTTTTTCATGTTCACCAAGCCCGAACTCCAAAACCGTGGTGTGGCCACCTTCCTATGGAATGAGTTAAGGGAGTTAATGCCAGGCGTGAAAACCTTCACAGCTGTCGCACCTTATTTCGCCGTCCCTGCCATCCATTTCTTGGTAAACAAGTGTCATTTTAAAATCATCGAGTTTATCAACTCGGTCAATTCTCCCAAGGATTATGCAAAACACGAAATCAACGACCCTTGGTCTGACGGTTACTTCTACTTTATAAAAAGAGTCTCAAAAGTGATTCCAGTAGGAAACTCTAAACCCGTATCGAGCCATCCAGGTGGAATGCCCAAAGCCTAACCCCGAAGGGGTGTCCCGACCCTAACCAGGGGTTTCAACCCCTGGGCATCGTGCGTCAGCCCGTCCCCCTGTCCCCCTCTGAGAGGGGGTGCCCAACGGGCGGGGGAGTAAGGGTGGCCGCAGGCCGGGGGAGTCTCAGTCCCATCAAGTCCTATAACACCTATCACTATGAAATCCACCATCCTCATCGAAACCCACACCATCCCCGCCTACCGCGCCATTCGTCCCGCCGTGGTGGCCACAAACCTCGGCTTCTTCGGCGTGTGTGGCCTCACCATTTCAGCCACCATCAAACAATCCGACTATGCCTACCTCGTCGATGTCGTCAACCATGCCGCGCAAAGCGCAGGCATCCCTCGCGACGAGTACGACATCAAGACCGTGCACGCCATTTCAAGATGACAAAAAGCCCCGCCAGCCTTCCCCCCCCTTCAAAGGAGGTCAGGCTGGCGGGGCTTTCCTCATTTCCTCATTCCTCACTCACTATTTTCGTGCGGAAAACGCTCTCTCATATTCCGTCCTTTCATCCCACTTCCCCCTTTGTAAAGGGGGCCAATGGGATTCCGTCGTCAGCACGTTAGCACGCTACCCCGCATAACGATTCATCCCCTCAAAAAATACTTACTCCAAATAAAGCACCAGCAGAACAATCCCTGCCATGGTCATCACTGTACCCGTTTATCTTATCCTATTTTGCTCTATTCCAGAAATCTAAGTTAAAACCCATTTCCCAATACCAAGTGAAACAGTTATTTCCATTAACGATGTCTGAATTATTCCATTGGGCGTATCTTGCTCCAGTTCCGATATACATGGCTTTGAACAGATAAGAGCGGACACCCAAATCGACATCAATGTTTTTGAACGACTTGAAATCCTTGAAGCTGTTTCCAACGGAAAGCGTTGGTGCAATGGCAAAAGATTCTTTTGGGATGGTATAATCTTTATAGCTTTTAATAGGGAAGAGATAGGTTATACTTAGCGAAAGACCAGCATCTGGATCATAATGCTTCGCTTGATGTTCAACCAAGGTACTCATTTGAACGCCCAGCCCAATCCGGAAATGGTCTTTCATGGTCATGGTAAGCTCAACCTTGTCCACATCGAAAGTCGCGTCATCTGCGTTTTCTGCATTCAACGAAACGCCGAAGATTTCTTTCTGCAATCCAAATCCGAAATTGGTTTGTGCATGAAGAGAGAAAGTTGCCATAAAAAAGAAGACAACTGATAAAACGGTTTTTGTTCTCATTTTGTTTGAATTTTTAATTGGTTAATAGTCATTATTATAAATTGTTCTATTAGTCTAATCAGTCCTATTAAGTCTCACCTCGAAAGCACGTTATCACGCTATCCCGCATAACGATCAACTCTAAACTCTAAACTCTAAACACTAAACTCACTTATCGCTCTCCCACCTGCTCATCCCGCCATGCAGCACCCTCCACCGCTCCATTCGCTCATAATACTCCTCGAGCGAGTCCGTCCCCCTCTGAGAGGGGGTGCCCGTCAGGGCGGGGGAGTCAATTACCCTCTGAGAGGGGGCCAGGGGGAGTCCGGCGGGGGAGTCAATTACCCTCCCAAGTGAACTCTCTTCAGGCCGTGTAATTCCGTCCTGCTCACATCCACTCCGGCATCCCGTCAACAATAGGGTTGCCATCACCACCAGCAAAGCACATGTTCTTTTCGTTCTCATATTTTTATTAGTCTTATCAGTCCTTTAAGTCCCATCTCTCGCATCCGGTAGGCTTCCCCCTCTGAGAGGGGGCCAGGGGGAGTTGTCCCCCTTCGAGAGGGGGTGCCGCTTCGCGGCGGGGGAGTTCCCACTTCGTTAGCACGTAAGCACGTTAGCACGAATTACGAAGTAATCAACGAAGTTAAATGCAAAGCATTCAACGAAGTTAATAACGAAATCCCCTAACTACACTTAAAACCGATGCTCATAACCCATCGTAAGAAAGGTACCAAAGAAACCTCCATAAAAAGAGGATTGGCCTTTTTCTGTCACATGGTTGGCACATAATTGACTTTGCATGCCTATACGGAGACGATCGTTTTCCGATAGTCGTATGCGACCGCCCAATTCCACTTCTGGGCCTATACCAAAGTTGATAGTCTCGTTGGCATCATAGCGTGTGTTTGTCGCGCGTTCCACAAACAGTCCTGCATTGACATAAAACCACTTGTGCGTGAACTCGGCGCGAACAGGAATGCGGATGAAATGCCGTAACCCTTCCCTGTGGTCGTCTGGAAAAATATAACCGCCTTCGGAAAAGCCCCATCGGTAATTATACTCAACACCAGCCAGCAACGACCAATGCTCGTTGAAACTGACTTTGGCGTCCACTCCTGCATTCGCGTGATAGACCTCATCTAATAGTCTTACCGAACCATCCAATACATATCCTATTTTTGTATAAGGAATAATTGACCATTCTTTCGAGTCCTGTGCCTTTGCCGAAAAACAGCAAAGCAAAGAGATGACCACTGTGGCCAAAACCCGCTTATCGAATTTAATTGTTCTCATAACTTATTGATTTTAAAGTTACATATTCTATGGCTTATCTTTTTACCGTGATGCGTTCCGTCTGCGAAACACCCTTTGAATCTGTAATCCGCAGCAGGTAAATGCCCTCCGTCAAGTCTGAGATTTTGATTTCATTTGAGTTTCTTACCGTCTTCACCAATTGCCCAAGGGCGTTGTAAACCTGCACTTCGGCAGCCTCAATGCATTCTATCCTCACCTTTTCCTTGGCAGGATTGGGATAAACCAAGGCCTTTATCGCTTCTTGCGGCACTTCCTCTACACTACAAGGGATTGGATTGAAATCCTCGCGTGACATTTTGATGAGTTTGCCATATCTATAACCACTATTATTAAGGTAAGATCTTGATATGCTAACAAGGCATCCCCCGTCCAACAGTGGCAGGACGAAGAGACAGGCTGAATTGTCACCGTATTCTGGTCCGACAAATTCCTTTCGACCCAGCATTTCCATGTCCGTGTCGTATAGGCATGCGCTTGCGTGACACTCTCCACCTAAATCTTTGTAGAAGCATGCTCCTCCGTATATGGTGGAGTCGTTTACATAGGCCATGCACTGCTTGGAAGCCTCTATGGCTGTATCTTGCTTATGGTAAACCCTGTCCCAGCGGTCGAAAGTCCCATCAAGGCCGACCTCTGCCATGCCAATACTCCACTTAGTGTATTCCCCATTCGGCTTCATGTCTCCCATTAACAATAGTCTATTGTCGGAAAGCCAATGGTCGGAATAGGAATACACAAAACTTTCACGAAAGGCAGGAGACAAAATGAAGCCGTCCTCATAGTTGAAGTCGTGGTCGTACATCAGAAGCGAATTCTTGTTGTTTAGACCTGCGCAAATCACAACGATGCCATCATTATTAGGGTTTTGCAGTAATTTGTAACAATCATAACCATACATGGTTGCTTCCGGATGGGGCTGTTCCGCTGTGACGAAACGGCACGACAAAGTGTCGGCGTTCATATCGAAACGGTAGAAACATGGTTTTGTCCGTTGTCCGTATGTGTCTTGATACCTATAGCCACATGAAAACACCACCGTTCCGTCGTCATCAAGCATCAACTGTCCACCCTTCGAGAAGCCAAGGACCATTTCAGGCTCTTCGTAGTTTCTTACATCGAGGATATTGAGATCCGAATCAAGAAGCAGAAACACAACATCTTCTCCCACTCCAAGTTCATCTGGTTGGACTACTGCCGATGCAAAATAGGTTCCATTGGCCAATTGCACGATGTGGGTCGGTCTCACATTGCCTTCGATAGTGTCGAATACCCGATAATCATATTCGCCATCTTCTGTGACACGCATTACCATAGGAAAGAAGTGGTTATTGTCAGATCCACATTCGCCCACAATCACGGCTTCTCCTTGGTCGTTGATGATACCCGTCCATAAAAACGAGTAATTTCCAAGGTCGTCACAGTCAATTTCCCATTGTTGGGCATAACCCACCGCCGCCATCACCATCAGGCAGCAGACCATCATGAATTTCTTTGTCGTTTTCATAACAATTAGGTTTAGAAATTTTCGGCAAAACTACACCAACATCCCCCCAACTGTCAAGAAAAACAATGTATGGATTTGTATGGATTTTTAACTATCGTACCGATAATCAGATAGATGCAGAACCGTTGGCAAAGCTCACGAGAGCAACCGAAAGAGGCTCTTCCGTGCCAAAAATAGTTTTGATCTTTCGGCTGCGCTCGCTCACGGTAGCGTAGGCGCGCTGCATCAGGGCGGAGATGTCGGCATCCGAAAGCCCCAGCAGATAGAGGCAGCAATAGTCAAGGTCGCCCTTGGTGAGGTTGGGATAGGCCTTGGCCAAACGGACAGTAAACTGGTTGAAATGGCGGTCGGCAGCCTCGCGCAACGCCATCACCTGCTCCTTGCCCAAGGCATAGTCCTGGTATAGCTTGCAGTCCATCTGTGCCTTGAACTGTCCTTCGTTCACCCGCTCCATAATGAGGCGGCAGATAGGCTCATCGTTGAACGACACCGCTTGAGCCTCCTGTCTCGGCGCACCGCTGCCCGCCTGTTGCCGCATCTGGTCCTTCAGCTCGCGCAGTTCCTGGTTGCTTTTCTTCAGCCTCCCCGACATCGAAGCTTTCTCCAATCGGTGTGCCTCGCGTTCGGCCTCCATTCTCTGGCTCTCCAACCGGTGCGCCTCTTGCACAGCTTCCATCTGTTGGCTCGCCGTGTCGCGTTGCTGCTTCATCTTGCGCCTATAAAACAGCCAAGCCAACAGCACCGCCACCACAACGAGAGCGCTCACCACAACGATCATCCTGTTCCTCCGCAGCCGCGCTATTTGTTGCCTTTCGGCTTCGTCTCGCTCTTGTTCCCACTGCAAATGCTGCTGGAACAACTCGTTGAGTTGCGACACCCGTTTTTGATTTTCGGCTGTTGCGGCTATATCTTCTATGCTGAATTGGGCATATTGGTTGGCTTTCAATGTGTCGCCTTCGCTAAAGGCAATGTCGTGCAAAGTCTTCGCTGCAAGTTTTTTACCGATGGCATCATTTGCAAATCCGAACCCAGGTTCCAAATAAACCTTGGCTGAATCGAGTTGTCCAGCATCATAATAGATATCTCCAATGGTGGAATACCGTGATATTCTTTCGGTTTCGCTTTCAGCTTGTGCTGCCATGCTTTTCAGACTGTCCAAGGCTTTTATCGTGTCGTGGACTTCATAATAATCAAACACTGCTTGTGAAGCCATCAAATCCCTGTAAACAATAGTGTTTCTGTCATGCAAGGCATTAAACGCCGCATCATAATAGAAAACAACGCTGTCTGGTTTTTGCAATATATGATATTGTAATCCAATCTGATACAAAATATTGGCTTTGGCGTTAAGCGAAGTCGGTGCAATCTGGTTGTAAACCAAATACTGCTTGCAGCAATAAATGGCAGGTTCAGGTATAAGTTGATCACTAAACATATCAATAAGACGGCCGTATGTCAAGGCCATAAACCGCGCCTTCTTATCCACCAAATCCTTTTCCGAGAAATGGCTTTCCATAATTCGCAAGGTGTTGAGGTATTCCGTGCATGCATTCACCAAATCCCCTTGTTCATAATATCCCACACCATTCATATAATGCGCCCGTGCCGCCAAAAACGCCTCCCGTTCTTGTACGGACACACCACGTGTGTCCGCTTTATCATGCGCGTCCGTTCCATACCCATCCATCCCCACAATCGAATCAAAATATCGAACAGCCTTCACCAGATCCTTTCTATTGCTTTGTCCATAGTCATTCTTAAACAGCAGCTCCGCAATCAGCACCTGGCAATAATGCCCCTCAAACACATCCAAGCTATCCGCCGTCTCGCTCCCTGCAAACTCCATCATCACCTTCAGCGCACTATCCGCCTGTTGCCACATCAAACTATCAATCCCCTCCAAAGCCTCGTGCGCAGTCGTCCCCCTCTGAGAGGGGGTGGCCGCAGGCCGGGGGAGTCTTTCCCCCTCTGAGAGGGGGCCAGGGGGAGTACATCCCACCATCACCGCCATCAAAACAATCCCTATATAATCACGCAGTTTCACGCCGCAAAATTACTCAAATTTTCCTTCAAACCCCCGTCGTAATCCCGTTAGCACGTTAGCACGCATAACGCTTCCCCCTCTGAGAGGGGGTGCCGCAAAGCGGCGGGGGAGTCCATCGCAAGTACGTTAGCACATATAACGATAGCACGAAAAAAATCACTCCCTAATCCATTTCCCACTCTCCACTTCCATGTCATTGGCCATCATCCTTCCATCCATTCAAATCACCTTTAACCTCACCCTAAGCATCACACTCCTCGGCCTAATCAGGTAAGCCGAATAATATCCATAAATCCCTGAATAATAGGAATAAATGAAACTGTCGGTGTTGAGGATGTTATTCACATCAAGGCTAAACTTCACTTTGCGGAAGGTGTAGCTCAGACTGCAATCCAGGAGCACGAAATTGTCGGTACACTCTTCGGAACGGGTGTGATAGAACTCCACCGAGGGCGTGAGGGACAAACCGAAAGGCAACAGCACACTCAAATTGGCGTTGTCGATGAGGCTCACAATCGGCTGACTGTCGCCATTGAAACCGTCCAACGAGGAAGTCATCCGGCTAAAACTGCCTTTGTTGTTGAAGAAGATGTAGTCCGTCAAAGCGATGGTAGCGGTCAGGTTGGCGTTCCAGCCTAGGTTGTAATATGTAGCCACTTGATTTTGCACCAAATGCGGTGAGCGCCCCAATCCGTAGGAACATTTTGCGTTAATGTTCAACTTTTTCCAACTGAAGCCTTTGCCCGCAAACAGCGAAACAGACAAATAATCACCCCAACACGGCTGCTCCACGGCGTTGATAACCATGGTGTTGCCTTCAAAAGATTGTGCATACATCACCTCGTTGCGGTAGCGGTTGTAGTTCACCGAGAAGTCACCGAAAACATATTTCATGATGTTTTTGAACGACAGTGTTAGGGAACCGTTGGCACCATAAGTGTCGGCCAAAGGGCAGTCGTAATGCGACAAAGTTCTGTAGTTCTGCAAGATATAGCCTGAATAGAGCGTTCGCAAACTCGGAGTGCTGTTGTAAGTGGCTATTTTGGTGCTCACCTTCCAGTTGTGGTTGAAGTCGTAATGGAACGAAAGCGAAGGCTGAAACAAAACCTTGAATTGCTTGTCGGAAGCGGTTCCGATGCGGTCGTCCAATTGCAGGTAACGCAACTGTATGGGTACCATTAGTGTCACATTCACGCGGCGACGGTCGTAAGTGAAATAGGCACCGGCAGCAGTCTGGTATTTGTGCCAACGGATGTCATTGCTGAATTGGTTTCCTGCAAACTGAATAGTCAAACCATCTGCATTTTGCCCTGTGAGGCTCGAATTAAGCGCTTGCTCTTCCATGCTGAAATTGAAATAAGGCATGATGCGCAGCCGTTTCCAAACTATGCTGGTGAGGAAGCGAAGGAAATTCTCATTCTTAAAGGACTGGAAACCTATGTTTTGCAAGGTCAATGCGTAGACCTCTCCACCATTGAGGACTTCTGGGAAACATCCCGGCGCGACTTGCAATCCGTAGGGCAAGGTGCCATAACTCGTGTTGGAGTTGAATTCCACGCCGCTTTCAGGGTCGCGGCGGCTCTTGCGAATCCAATGGATGTTGGCTTTGGCGCACAGCGATTGGTAGTTTTCCTCCTGCCGAATCAGCTCGCCGTTGTCCACCAAGCCTTCTCCCCAGTTGCGGTGTCCCGACACGATGACGTTGATTTTCAGGTAGTCAAGGTCTTTGTTGAGGTTGTAGTTAATGCTGCCTTCAAGCATTTTGGCCGTTTCCAACGACTGCATCCGCTCGGCGAGGCTAATGGTGTCGTCGGGAAGGAGATAGAGCGTGCGCGACTCGCTCGACTTGCGGTTGCGGTCGCCGCCAAAGAGCAGGCTGTACGACAGCTCAGCCTCGTTTTTCAGTTTGTGCAGGCTGTTGTAAGTGACCCCTTGCGAGCGGTTCAACGTGTGCCGCGCTCCCGAAATACCCGGTGCGCTCGGCTTGACCATCGAGGCCAGCGGATAAACCGTAACATTCTCGTTGTCAACAAGGTTGATGCCCGAATTGTTGGCTTTCAACGTGCCAAGAAACTGGTTGCGTTTTGCGAAATACATTCCCGTGAGGCTGCCTTCGTATTGTAGGCTGTCCGCCCAGCCCGCGCCAAGGTCGGCCATCAAGGCAAAAGTGCCTTTGGCGTTTTCCTTCAACTTGATGTTAAGTGCCACATTGTCCGAAAACTGAATGTTTTGCAGTGCCCTTACCTCTTGATGGTTCTCCATCACCTGCACCGAAGCCACGTCAGAGGCGGCGATGCTGGTGGTGGCGAGGTTGTAGCGGCCTTGCAGCATGTCCATGTTCTCGATATAGAATTTGGAGATGGGTTTGCCCTTGTATTCCACCTTGCCGTCGTCCTTCACCTCGATGCCGGGCATCTTCCTCAGCACGTCGGCGATGACAATGTCGGTAGTGTCGCGGAAGGCATCCACCACATAGTTTACCGTGTCGTTGCCGCCCCAAATCTTCTCCGACTTCACGCTCACTTCCTTCAGTTGCAGCGCTTCTTCCACCACGGTGAAATTCACCGTCTGCGTCTTGTTTTCCACCTCCTTGAATTGCCGCTTCAGGTTGAAGCCATAAACCGCAATGAGCAGTTTGGCTTCTTCGCTTTGTGTAACCAACTGATAATGACCCTTTTCATTCGTGAAGGTATAGGCCATAGGAAGGCTGTCCGTCACACGCAAGAGCATCACCGAGGCATTGAAGATGGGCTGTTTCTTCTCGTTGAGTACCTCTCCGGAGATAGTCGTTTGGGCAAAGGTTTTGATGCTGAGAAAAGCCAATAGCAACAAAAAATATCGGTTCATATCAAAATGTTACTCCAACTCAATAGGATTATATGGGGTGGTGTATTTATCTGTATCATCCAAGTTGACTTTCTTACCTTTGGAAGTCATAGCTTGAATGCTTGTGCCAGGGGAAAGCATCGCCAGATATCCAAAAAGGTCAGCATAATATAAACGGATGATTCGAATCGCATCACTGCGGCTTGATTCCTGATAATAGATATTGTCCAACATTTTTATCGGATGCTTTCCTTTTTCTATGCCTATGCAAGCAAATGAAAAATGCCCCTTATTGTCATCAGCCTGCAAAATGAGACCAGGAAGGCCGCACAATTTCCAAGGGCCATCAGGAATGGGAATATCCAAAGCATACCAAGCCGTCCAAGTACGCCCTCTATAAGTACACGATGCCTTTTTGCAAAGATAGCCAAGTATTTGCTTGGTTCCGTCCTTCATCACCCAATCGGTAGCTTTAATCATAAAGTCGCTGTATTTGAGTATCGGACCACGAATCGGAGTGCGTTGGACAACGGTCACTTCTCTATTCTTTGCGTTTTTATAAATGTCGGCATTGAAAGGGCCGCTCTCAAGTGTAGGACCACCATCACGGCCACGAGCCACCCAAGCGGCTGTAGTGGAATCATTCACGTACATTTTCATATTGTAGCACCGCGACAAGTTCTTGCCTATCTCAAGGACAATTCGATCGTTTGATTTCCTTGTTGGTTCATTTGGATTTTCAACATAAGTTGTTTCGTATGTGACAACATACTGGCTTTCATCAATAGCCTGATAATCTTCGGGACCTATCTGATAGAAAAACTGTGCCTTTCCCGTGCCAAGAAGCACGGCGATAAACAAGATGATAAGCAGAAGTCTCTTTTTCATTTTTTAAAACAATTTGTAGGTTATTCCAACTCAATAGGATTATAAGGTTTCCCCCTCTGAGAGGGGGTGGCCGCATGCCGGGAGAGTCCGTCGTAATCCCGATAGCACGCAATCCCGCATAACGAACTCTCATAGTAATTCGCACAAAATTATAACAAAAAACCACAAAAAACCCAACCAAAACGCCAATTATAACTTTTTGTTTTTACTGCCACTTGAAAATCAAATGGTTACAACGGCCAAATATAAGTTTTTGTTAGTCCAAAAACGCCGAAAACGAGGTGTTTTCGGTCTTTTTTCGCAGGTTATAGCGGTATTGGTTCACCGTGTTTTCGCTCAATCCCAGCAGATCCGCCATCTCCTTCGCGCGGAACTGCAGATGCGACAAAACAAAAATCCTGCGCTCAGTTTGCGTCAAATCCGGGTGTGCAGCGGCCAGTCGCTCCAAGGCCTTCGGATAGGCCGCCTCAAACTCCGCCATGATGCGCTCCAAGCGGTTCCCCACCTTCGAGCTATAAATCTCGTTCGCCCGCTGCGGCAGCATCGCCCGCGCCTGCTGCAAGGCATCGTCCGCTTGTGTCTGTAGTTGTTGCAAGGCATCATCCACTTGCGTCTGAAGCTGTTGCTTCTCCTCGTGCCAGGTCTGCGTCTCGGCCTCGTGTTCTTTCTTTCGCTTGGCCAACCACCACCACAATCCAAGCCCCAAGGCCATCATCACCACCACAGTCACCGCCAAGCCCCGCTTCCAGCGTTGACGTGCCGCCTCCTGTTCAGCCAACCTTCTTTCAGCCTCGGCCTTCTCCTGCTTCCCATGCAAGTAATTCTGGAACAGGTCGTTCAGTCGCGAGACCTGTGCTTGGTTACTGGGTGCCAAGGCACCCTCTTTGGCAAGGACAATGGCGTATTCGTTGGCTTTCAGCGTGTCGCCTTCGCATAAAGCGATTTCGCGCAGGAAGTTGGCCGCAAAGATTCTCCTAATGGAATCGTTTTCAACAACTGGTTCTAGACAAGTCTTGGCGGAATTATAATGACCCATAGTATAGTAAAGGCTACCAATAGTCATTTTTCGGTTGGTTCTTTCCGCTTCATCAGCGGCTTGTGCAGCCATGCTTTTCAGGCTGTCCAAGGCGGCAATGGTATCGTTGTGAAACAAAAAGTCGAACAATGCCCGTGACGAAACGATGTCCCTATAAATCATATTGTTTCCGTCGGGCATCAGTTCCAAAGCCATGTCATAGTAATAAGCTGCGCTATCGATTATTTGCAGTTTGTCGTATTGCTTTCCGATTCTGTAAAGAATGTTGGAATTGCCGTATGGCGAAGTCGGTGAAATTCTATTGTAAACCAAAGCCTGCTTGTAGCAATAGACGGCTGGCTCCTGCATATATTGTTCGGAGAACAAATCCCCAAGGCGATTGTAAGTCAACGCCATAAACCGTGCTTTTGTGCCCACCAGTTCGTTTGTGGCGAAACGGCTTTCCATAACCTCCAACGTGGTCAGGTATTCGGTGCAGGAATTGATCAGATTGCCCTGCTCATAGAACCCCACACCATTAATATAATGCGCCCGTGCATCCAGGAATGGTAGGGACACACCGCGTATGTCCGCTCCATCCATCCCCACAATCGAATCAAAATATCGAACCGCCTTCAGCACCTCTTCGCGGTTGCTTTGCTTATAGTAATTCTTAAACAGCAGTTCCCCCACCAGCACCTGGCAGTAATGCCCCTCAAACTCACCAAGGCTATCCGCCTCTGGGCTTGCCGCAAACTCCATCATCATCGCCAAGGCACTGTCAGGCTGGTGCCACATGAGGGTGTCGATTTGCGATAATGTTAGAATCGGCCCTTCGACAGGCTCAGGGACCTCAACTTTAGTTGGTTGGGAACAAGCCACCAGCATGGCCAGCCCAATCAGAAAGCTCACTATGTGCAAACACCATTTCACGCCGCAAAATTACTCAAAATCCATCTCCCTGCCTTCTTCCGTCAGCACATACCGCTGAGCAGGGCTATTAGGGGTTTCGGGCAAAGTCATCTCTAAATACCTGCCCAATAGCGGGTCGATATATTTCTTCTTCATCTTATATCGGTCAGAGAGTCCCAGATGCTCGGCAATCTCCGCCAGCGACCTTGGCTCCTTGCAGTATTCGGCGATGCGCTCCAATATATGGAAGTCCACGCCAAGCTCCTTGCCAACTCCTTGCCAACTCCTTGCCAACTCCTTGCCAGCAGGCACGGTCTCAATGTCTTTTTCCTTCACCATTTCCATCACCATCTCCACTCTTTCAGGCTCAATGTGCTCACTCAGCACGGGCTTGGTCCACTTCTGGTCTTCCCAACCTTTCACAATCACGTCCGCACCGCTTCCTGCCTTCTCGCCAACACCGATAAACACAAACATCTTTTGCAACAGCGGATTGCGGCATACACTATGCTGCCCCTCGTAGAACTCGCTCACACTCACCAGCATCGAGCCGGGATTGCTGATCACTATTTTGTCAACCCAACTGTCCACCACCACATTGCCCATCGAGTTGTGCTGCGCATGAATCAAGGCATTCGCCAATGCCTCTCTCACCGCTATATGGGCAGGGGTAAACTCTAATCTCGTCATCCCGTCGCCAGCCAAACGGAACGGCTTGGGCAGCAACTGTACCAACTTGCGGAACACCCGTGTGAAATACTGATACACATTCGCTTCCCATGTGCCGTCGGGGTAGATACGGTCGCTCCACCGCTCTCCCTCCACCGTACCGAGATGCTCTCTATAGTCGGGGAAGAACCAGGGCATACACTGTTGGTCGGTCACGCTCTGCGTCTTGCCGAACATCATGATGCCCGCCACCGTGAATCCCTCTTCACCTGTCTCACGGTCTTTCCGCCAGGCCTCCACCTTCTTCAGGAAATCCATGTCCGACAAATCCGACCATGGATGATTCTCGTGACGTGCATCGTATGCCTTGCGGTAACTATGCAGCGTATCAAGGTCAATATCGTCCATCGAGTAACCCTTCAGGATACGCGCATCCGTCGAACCATGTCGCAGGTTGGCATCGGCAAACATCTGACGCACCTCTTCATCGGTACACAGGTAGTCACCTTCATGTCTGCGCTTGTAGGTGTTACCATACGGACGGCCATTCAGGAACACAGGCCTACGGTCGTAGGAAGCTCTCGGCACCTCGCACACCAGCACCCAGCCCTTTCCCGCAATCTCTTCTACATGAGCATCCTTGTCCTCCAACAGCGGGTCGCTCACCTTCTGCGGATTGTGTGCCATGTCCCAGAACTTCTTCTTCAGGTCGATGGCTTCCATTTCCGTCAATCCGTCAACCACTGGCAGTTTGTTCTTCTCTTTTATGCCAAGCACAATCACTCCGCCATCGGTATTCGCAAAAGCTGAGAATGTAGTCCAAAACGACTGTGGAAACCCGCCCCGTGCCGTCTTAAACTCCACCACAGTACCTTCGGTGCTGTGCAACAAACCATATATGTCGTCAAGTTTTACCCTCATCCTTCAAGAATTTTTGCAAAAATACGACTTCTTTCCACACAGACGTGAACCAGCCACATAAAATGTTCAACACACCAATCATCCCCAACCCCGAAGAGGTGCCGCGCAGCGGCAGGGGACTTCTTCCCCTCAGTGGGGGTCAGGGGGAGTCCTTCGTTAGCACGAAAGCACGAAAGCACGCATACCGAAAAGGCTTCCAAAAAACTATTCGATTTGCTTTATACAATTCAATAGTCAAGTTGAATGAGGGCATTCTGATAGTCCTGATCATCGATGGTGTAAAGAACTTCGTGCGTGGAGCTGCCCCTGGTCTTATGTTGCTTCGTGATTTCCCAACACGACTTCAACAAAGTGCTTTTGGCAAAGGTGTCCTCAATATGGTAGGTGACAGAGACACTGTCATTAAATCGAATTGTAGCAAATGCACAAGCCGAAAAATAAAGATTAACTTCATCGTTATCGAAAGGCGAAGGCTTTCTGTCCATTCGCTGTTCATAGATGAAAACTTTCTCATTGGGTTGGATAACGGAATCCGTCTGCATCCCGTCAAAAACATATTTTATCGGATTTGATGTATTGTTCAAAATGTAATAGTCATCAATGAAATACGGCTCATACACGCATGAGTGTAGGCATAAAAGAACAATTGCCAATCCAAGCGTCGACAATAGCGCAAACATTCTGGATTTTGTTTTTGTGCTGAACAAAATAAATGATTTTTTCATGTTGAATCTCCTTATTTTCTAAATAATTGTAATTTGGTTTTCTATTCCGATTGTATCCTGTCTTATTAGTCCTTTCCCCACTTCCCCCTTTCAAAGGGGGGCAGGGGGGATTAACTCTAAACTCTAAACTCTCAACTCTCCACTGTCTCTAAACTCTCAACTCTAAACTCTAAACTGACTCTCAACTCTAAACTCTAAACTCTAAACTAAAAAATCACCTATCCAACTCCACTCCCGCACCAACCCACTCAATCAGCTCCATCTCCATCCTCGTGCTATCCACCGCCGCCATCCTGCTGTTTTCAGCGGGCGCACCCTCCGCCTGTGCCGTCTTCTCCCGTCGGCATCCCGCCAGCAGCATCCCGGCCGCCATCAAAGCCAAAGCCCAAATCCTCATCGCTCTCATAGTGTCTTATTATTAGTCTTATTAGTCTTATCGGTCCTATAAATCCCATCTCATGCGTCCGGAAGGCTTCCCCCTCTGAAATCGAAGATTCGACGTAGTCAAAGGGGGTGCCGCAAAGCGGCGGGGGAGTTCTTTCCCCCTCTAAGAGGGGGTCAGGGGAGTCCCTCGTTAGCACGAAAGCACGTAAGCCCGCACAACGAAATAACGAAATGCTCCGCATTCAACGAAGATAAAGCACCGGAAAAGCCCACTCAATACTTCTCCCTCAAATAATCCCTAATAACCCCATTCACTTCCTCCCGCTTCACTCCCAGCAGCATCTCGATCATTTCATATTCATCTTCATTCCTCTTTGTTTCAAACAGCATCCGCTTCACCAAATCCATTCCGCCCTTTTTGTACAGCATCTCGCAAATCACCATCTGGATGTCATAACTATAATTCGAGTTTACATCACTATAAGGCCTTTTGTACTTTATGACGCTTTGGGTTGAATCATGCGTGTATTTTCCATCTGCATCCATATAAGCCTGAATCAAATCCACGGAAAGGTCGATTTGTGGATTGTCATTCAAAAACGCCTTCAGCTTGTCAAAATGCCACTCTTTGGTCTGTAGAACATGTTCGCCAAAATAGCAGCATACTCCTTCCTCAAACCAGGAAAAGCGTTGGCCATTCGACACGCTCTTAAGCATCAAATGAATAAATTCATGAATCTTGCTTTCTCCACCTTTCGTGTAGCAAATCTTGTTCTTGCCTATCTTGCTGTTTCCGTATGGAACAACCGTCTCTGCCGAATAGAAGTCATAGCAACTGCCATCTATTCCAAAATAATGGAACATCTCTGTCTTGTTGTCAAACAAATAATACTCCACGGGCTCCATACCCTCAACACCAAACTCTTCAGCGAATGCGGTAAGCCTAGATACAGCTGTGTTGGCTGCCGCTTCGTCAAAAGCATAGGTCGATGGATAATAGTAGGTAATCCACCAGATTTGTTTCTTACAGAAATAGCTTTTATTGATGGTCAGCTTATTGACCAACTTGAATCCATCGCTTGTTCTTATCAGTGGAATGGTAAAAATCCCCAACAACTGTTTTGGGCTTGGGAAGTCATCAAAAAACGCAGTTTGGAGTTCATATAAGGTGTCATTGCGTTTTGCAACCCCCATAAAATACTCTTCGTATGTATAAAACGGCAGCAAATTGCACTGGATGATGGAATTGGGGTTCCCATAGTCCTCTTTTTCGAAATCAGTCCAAAAGTCGTAATTCGTTGGCTTATAGTTAGGGTCGCTTATCTTCCCATAATCCAAAAAATACGCATATTCATATCGTTGCCAGAAATCATAAATCTCATGAAAAATCATAGAAGTGGTATCCAAAAACAAAGGATCTCTCAACGAAACTATCCGCTGAAACTCTTGCCCATGCATCTTAACCCCTCCCGCCATCAGCAGGAACGCAAGTAAGGTCAAAATTCTTGTTGTTTTCATTGTCCTATTAGTATTATTAGTCATATTTGTCCTATAAGTCCCATCTCTCGCATCCGGTAGGCTCATCCCCCTCCGAGAGGGGATGCCGCTTCGCGGCGGGGGAGTTCCCACTTCGTTAGCACGTTAGCACGTAAGCACGAAATGCAAAGCATTCAACGAAGTTAATAACGAAATCTTATTCTTTCATTACTCGTGCCACATAGTTTTTCCCTTCAGCATCCAAAATCCTCACTAAATAAACCCCTTCCGACAAACCTTCCACACTAATTTCATTAGAGTTCCGCACGCTCTTCACCAGCTGTCCCAAAGCATTATAAACCCAAACCTCCTCAGCCTCAACACCCTCTATCGTAACTTTGCCATTCGCTGGATTGGGATAAACAAATATCGCTCTTTCCTGTGATTGCGGCCGTTCCGGCACCTGCAAGGTGGTGTAATCCACCGTGTCAGTAACATGAAGCACCCAATAGTTACTATAGGAGTTCATTAAATAGGCTGTATCGTTTGTGCAGTTGTAGTCACCACAAGGCATTTCGCCTCCCGAACTGTCAGCCTGTCCGAGGATAGTGTATTCTCTATCACTGTGCTTAATCACATCTTCTAAATACTCATGAGATTCCGTTTGTGTACCTATGGCTCTTTCCCAAAGCAGGTTGCCGTTGCTGTCAGTGCGGAAAACCCACAACTTGTTTCCAATTTCGAGATTCCAAGCAGGCTTAAGGTTATTTGCACTTTGGGAGTCGCCATCCAATGACATGGTGGTTCCAAAAACGGTAAAGCCTCCATCCTCGTTCAAGAAGACCTTGACAATCTGTTCGTCTTTCGTGCCGCCATAGCATTTGCTCCAAAGTACATTGCCATCCAAATCCGTACGCAGCAGCCAAATGTCGGAAGTCAAAGGCATCCAAGATTGACCATACCAATGCCCAGGATGATACCCTGCGCCTTGAAGATCACCGTCCGATGACGAAGAATGCCCTCCAAACAAATAACCGTCGGGTAGTTCTATCACATTGGAAAATGAATCATTCTTGTCCCCTCCATTGCAACGATTCCATTCCACATCTCCATTGGCATTCATCTTGACTAATATTCCATCGGCATATCCATTAGGGGCGCAATTCTCTATACTACCATTCCCCGATTGGTTTTCCGCATCTCCAAAAACATATAGACCGCCATCTTCAGCAATAGCAACTCTGCCATCCATTTCATCTCCACTTGTCCCTAAAGTCGTTTCCCATTCCAATTCACCGTTTCTGTCTAATTTTGCAACCCAAATATCCAAACCGCCAAAATATTGACTGACATCTCCACACGCCCATATACCTTTGCCCGTGACACAAACAATGCCGCCGTCATCGGTGACAACTCCATGAACGCTGTATGGAAAATAGTGTTCCTCACAGCCCAAAGTGCGTTCCCAAATGATATTGAGATTGTCATCCGTTCGAACAACCAAAATTCCTGGATTCCCAGTTGAAGGGAAAACCTTCTTCCCATAAAAATAGTATCCGTCCATGTCCATTGCTTTCAAGATGCCATGATAGCCTTGGAAACAGTCTTGATTGACGATTTCGTGGTTTTCGTCAATTTCTATGACCCAAGCCCCTGTTGAGCCTTGGTCACCGCAAGCAATCATGCCGCTCCCTAAATCAGAGACTCCCAAAATGATGTAACCTTTGTCTTTAGGTAGAAAACCAGCTGGTTCATCAATTCCCAATCCTCCATAGCATTGCTGCCAATCAATGCGAAGTTGGGCTTTCATTGTACCTCCAGCTATCAGCAGGAGCGCTAGTAGGGTCAAAATTCTTGTTGTTTTCATTGTTCTATTAGTTTTATTAGTCATATTTGTCCTATAAGTCCCTTCCCCCTCTAAGAGGGGGTGCCGCGCAGCGGTTGGGGAGTCCGTAATCCCGATAGCACGTAAGCACAAATAACGATTCAGACTATATCCCTTCTTTCTTCGCACTTGTTTCAAACATGCTACTCGCAAATGCCAAGTATTTTTTCGCTATCAAGACAACTGTGATTGATGATTTTTGCAAGAATCTCTCGGAATTGTTCGTCATATTGATTGTCTTGTGGACAAATCGGACACTCAAATGAAAACTGCATCGCTACTGTTCCATTTTCCACTGATAGTTCAAGTGTTGGCCCCGACCAACCAACAAATTCAGAAGCGGATGTCCTCATCTTTTCTGCAACAAGTTTTAATGCCGACCGATAACAATCACCAGCCAGTTTATTGAAATCTTCTTTGGTAAGGTTGATAATTGTATCGGTAATAGTTTTCGAACGATAATAGTGACTTGTATTGGTGACATGATCTCGGACTTTGGTCGAACCTTTGCTAAACAAGGTTTTCTCAGTGGAAACAGTCAGCCAATAACCATGCGTGAATATATCGTACATCATTTCTACATGCTGTCTGTACTTTGGAGAGGCGGGGTCAAAATAATCTATCTTGACAACTAGCCCTTCGTATTGCGCCTGCAATGGGATGCAGAAAGCAATCGTCATAAATAATAATAAAGCCTTGTGCTTCATAATGATTTAGATTAAATTGATATTACATTTTGATTTTCATTTCCATTTATCCTATGTTTTCTTTTGTCACTTTGCGTCTTCTCCCTTTCATGGAGGGGAGCAAGGGGACTTCGTCGTAATCCCTGTTAGCACGCTATCCCGCATAACGAAACTGATCAACTGAACAACTGAACAACTTCCAACTAACAACTCTAAACTCCCCACAACTCAACACTCTCAACTTCCCCCTCCCAAAGGGGCTCAAGGTGACTCCGTCGTAATCCCGTCAGCACGTCAGCCCGCATAACAATAAAGCATCATTCTCGTTGCTGCACCGCGTTCTGGTAGTCCTCTTCAGTAAAAGTATATCGCATACAGCCGTCCCAACTGTTCTCGGCGGCAAGCACTTCGTAGTTTTCCATCAAGATGGGATTGAACCTGCTCCTGTCTTCTTTTGAAAACACAATTTGGACCGAATCATTGAAAACAATCCTCATCGAATCACATTGGTTGTCGTCAAAGTATTGCGGATAATCGATCTGATAACGATAATCCCAAACCACCGAAACCTCTCCTTGGGCAGGAATTGTAATTGTCTGCGATGGGTGATAGGATGAATCCTGCGAGGTCACCAAACTACAATCCTTCGTTTCGATGGTCAGTTCCATTGGCAAGGTGTTTTTCATCACAACTTCCAAATGGCAAAGACGATCAACGGAGCACGACACCGAAATGAATGTCACCCCCATGAACATTGCTGCCAAAACCACCAGCAGCTTACTTGATTTGATTTTTCTGTTTTGCATATCCGTTTGTTTTTAAAACTCTGCTGCAAAACTATAACAAAAATCAACGAAAAAATCAACCCAAAGGCCAAGTACAAGTTTTCCTTTTTAATACTTGCTGAAAATCAACTAAATGCAATAACGAATTACAAGTTTTTGTTAATCCAAAAACAAGGAAAACGAGGCATTTTCGGTCTTTTTTCTGAGGTTGGAGCGGTATTTATTCACCGTGTTATCGCTCAAACCGAGCAAATCGGCTTCTTCCTTTGCACGGAAATGCAGGAAATTGAGCACCGCGATTTGTCGCTCCGTTTCGTTCAGTTCTGGATAGGCAGCCGCCAATTTCTCCAAAGCCTGCGGATAAGCCGCCTCAAACTCGTCCATGATGCGCTCCAGGCGGTTCGGCACCTTCGCGCGGTAAAGGTCGGCCACCCGCTGCGGCAGCATCGCCCGAGCTTGTTGCATGGCATCGTCCGCTTGCGTCTGCAATTGCTGCAGCGCGTCATCCACCGTCTGAAGCTGCTGCAAGGCATCGTCCACCTGCGTCTGAAGCAGTTGCTTCTCCTCATGCCAGGTCTGCGTCTCGGCCTCATGCTCCTTTTTTCGTCTGGCCATCCACCACCACAGCCCAAGCCCCAAAACCAGCAGCACCACCACAGCCGTCACCACACCCCGCACCAAGCGTCGCCGTGCCGCCAACTGTTCGGTTTGCCGTCTCTCAGCCTCAGCCTTCTCCTGCTCCCACTGCAAATGCTGCTGAAACAGCTCGTTAAGCTGCGATACTTGCGCGTTACTTTCCCCTTGCGAAACGCTATTCTCGGCAAGGTACACCGCAAATTGTGCAGCCTTCACCGTGTCGCCTTTGCTTTGGTAAATCTCGTGCAAATAAGAAGCGGCAACCCTTTGCCTAACAGCATTATCCTTGTTCTCAAACATAGGTACCAGATAAACCAACGCCGAATCATATTGTCCGTCATCACAATAAATACTCCCAATGGTAGAAATACGAGCCATTTTTTCGTTTTCATCGGAAGTTTGCGCCAACATGCGTTTCAACTGGCTGATGGACGCTTCAGCATCTTTGCTTAAGTCATAATTGAGTAATGCCAATTGCGAAACCAAATCCCTGTAAACTGCATTGTTTGTATCGGGTAGCCTTTGCAAAGCTTCGTTGCAATAATAAGATGCGCTGTCATTTTGGTTCAGCTTGGCATACTGTTTCCCTAAAAGAATCAACAAACTGGATTGGTTCAACGGAGAACTAATTTCAATCCTGTCGTAGGCGAGTGCTTTCTTGCAGCAAACAATGGCAGGTTCCTGCATAAACTGGCCAGAGAATAATTCCGCAAGGCGGCTATAGGTCAAACCCATAAACCGATGAACATGCCTATCCCGCAACGCCGCAACATCTTGCGTCTCCAAATTCGGGAAATGCGTCTCCACAATCTCCAACGCCTTCAGATACTCCTCGCAAGCCTCCACCACGCTATCCCGTTCATAGAATCCCACACCATTCATATAATGCGCCCGCGCCGCCAAAAACGCCTCCCGTTCTTGTACGGACACACCGCGTGTGTCCGCTTTCCCGCGTGTGTCCATTCCATACCCATCCATCCCCACAATCGAATCAAAATAACGAACCGCCTTCAGCAGATCCTTCCTATTGCTCTGCTTATAGTAATTCTTATAAAGCAGCTCCGCAATCAGCACCTGGCAATAATGCCCCTCAAACTCGTTGAGGCTTTCGGCCTCTGGGCTCCCCGCAAACTCCAACATCACCTTCAGCGCACTATCCGCCTGCCACCACATCAAGCTATCGATGCTTTCCAGTGCTCGTGAGGCCACTCCCTCTCCTGGAGGAGAGGGCCGGGGTGAGGTCGTGTGCGCCAGCCCTTCCCCCTCTGAGAGGGGGTGCCGCGCAGCGGCGGGGGAGTCCGGTGGAGTCTTACACCCCACCAAGACCACCAGCAAAACAATCCCTATATAAAACCACCGTTTCACGCCCGCAAAGATACAACTTTTTAAAACCCCACCTTATATATATTTATATCTATTTTCCCCCTCTCAGAGGGGGTGCCGCAAAGCAGCGGGGAAGTTCTTCCCCCTTCTAAGGGGGTGGCCGCAGGCCGGGGATTCTTCGTAATCCCGATAGCACGCTATCCCGCATAACGAAAACCTTCCCACCAATCAAAACTTTCCCTATCTTTGCGCCTTGAAATCGCAAGATTCAACAAATCCACCTAAAACCTATCCTGATGGACAAAAACGAAAAATACACCGCTTTGCTCAAAGAGCAAATTGCCACTTTGAAGAAAGAAAACCGCTTCTTGGAGTTCAAGTCGAACTATCAAGACTACAATCGCCTAGGCAAATACATCTCCGCTCTGTCCAATGGCGCTTGCCTCGATCATCAGGATTTCGCCTACCTCTATTTCGGCGTGGAAGACGAAACACTTCAAGTCAAAGGCACCACCTTTGATGCCTCCAAGCAAAAAGCCGAGGGCAACCAGTCCCTTGAAATCTACCTCCGCAGAATGGTTTCCCCGAAGATTACCTTCAAAATTGAAGAATTCCTCTTTGAAGGTAACCTGAGAATCGTGGTCTTCGTCATACCCGCTGCTGTCAAGGAACCCACCTGCTACATGAACAAACCCTACATCCGCATCGATAGCCATGTCACCGAATTGACACCCTACACCGACTGGATGCGTGAGATTTACATGACCGACATCGACTGGAGCGCACAAGTCATTGAAGATGCCACATTCGATTCCCTCGACCCCCAAGCCATCAAAGAAGCTCGTAGAGGCTACAAACAACGTTTCCCCGAACACGCCGAAGAGTCAGAAACATGGAGCGATGAGGTCTTTCTCAACAGGGCAAAACTAACCCTCGACGGTCAGATTACCCGTACCACGCTGCTTTTGGTTGGTAAGGAAGAATCCGCCCATTATCTCAATCACATTGCACAGATTGTTTGGAAATGCTTTCAAGACGGCAAGGTGTTTGGCGACATCTTCACCATCCCGTTCCTTTTGTCCACAACCGAAATACTCCACAAAATCCGCAATTACCGCTTCAAGATATATCCTCGCAATTCGCTAATCCCCAATGAAGTTTGGAAATACGACAACGAAACCATTCTTGAATGTATGCACAACTGCATCGCCCACCAAAACTACACCAGCAACGCCCGGATTATCGTCACTGAGGATGCCGACAAACTCACCTTTGAGAATGTCGGGAACTTCTATGAAGGCAGCTACGAGGACTATATCTTAGGCGAAAAAACGCCAAAACACTATCGCAATCCTTTCCTGGCACAAGCCATGGTTAATGTGAAGATGATCGACACCCAAGGCTATGGCATCCACACCATGTATGAAAAACAGCGCGAGCGTTATCTTCCCATGCCCGATTACGACGAGTCTTCCCCCGAGAAAGTCGTTTTGAAGCTTCATGGCAGCATCATCGATGAAAACTACAGCCAGATCCTGATGGAGCGCAAAGACCTCACGTTGAGCGAAACCGTCCTTCTCGACCGGGTCCAGAAGCATAAGACCATTTCGTCTGAAGCCATTGATTTGCTGAGGGAAAAGAACTTGGTCGAAGGCCGGAAGCCCAATGTCTATGTGTCAAAGCATATCGCCAAGGCGACGGGTAAAGAAGTGGAATACATCCAAGAAAAGGGATTCTCCGACAGGAATTATCGCGAAATGATATTGGATGCGCTCAAAGAGCATAAAGAGTTGAGCAAGGAAAAGCTGAATGCGTTAATGCTTCCAGTGTTCCCGAAATCGTTAAGTGAAGAACAGAAAAAGCGCAAACTCACCAACATGCTTCATTATTTGAGGTCTAAAGGTGCTATTTCCTACGATAATCGTAAAAAAGTCTGGAGATACGAAACCTCCTCGTTTTAAGACCAAAATTAAGACGGATTAAGACGAAAATTAAGACGAAGAAATCGTCCGGCTTTTGTATGTAAGACAACGATGATTTACAAGCAAATTGCGGGCAAATCACAAATAAACGCTTTGTATTTATTTGATTTATAACGCCTTGTAATAAAAGAGCAACAATCAATTAAGACGCAAAATTAAGACGTATTAAGACGAGAATTAAGACGCAAATTAAGACTACCTAATCCCGAAATTAAGACAAAGATTTCAAGTATGGCGATTTCTGCTTTGTTAGTACCTAAGCACGATAGTACGCATAACATTATTTTCTTTAATTTTTTGGGCGCATCCCTTGCCAGCCTGAAAGTACCTGGTTAAAACAAGCCTCTACTGGCTGGCTGCGGGTCGGGCTTTCCGGGGGTACGCTATCGCTCCCGTGTTTTGCTCCTTGTTGCGTCGTCATTTGGCCTCAGAGAGAGCCAAGAGCCGCCGCAATAATACGCAAACCACCAAGCCCCTCCAATCCCTTGCGCGTTCCCCGCGCTTAAGCATCAACGAATTGGTAACTCTTTCTCCGCTCTGAAGCTTTTACTCTGGCTTTTACCGATGGGTAGGCATTTTTAGCTCTACCATCCCAACCCTTCAAGGAGTTCCGCACCCCTCCGAAGCCTTTGTCTTGTGTTCGGCAGTGCTCGGCCGCTACCATTCCGCTACGGCCACGGTTCGTGCCTCTCTGTGGCCTACGCTACATTAACGCGTCCGGCATTGCCGCCCCCAATCCTGCAGGCCTCATCGGGGTGCTCCACATCGTGTTCATCCCTTGCCGACGCACAAGCCTAAGCTGCCGGCAATAGCCGCTACGGTCACTCACGGGCGTTGCCAACGCAAACGAACTCCCTCAGCTATTGCCAGGGTGTCGCGGCCTGACGACTACCTTTCGCTCCGTCGGGCAGACGACGACTCCGCAAGCTCCGTTGTCGTCTGCTCGCTCCGCTTTCAGTCCGTCGTCAGGTCGCTGGCTTCATCACCGCCTCAATGCTTTGTTGTGATTATAAGCAACACCCACTGTAGTCGGTCGCCCGTCACCCACCCAAAAACGCCTGTGGGTTCCTCTCCGCGGCCAATGCCAGCAGCCGCACCCCGTATAAGGTCCCTGAGCCTGTGGTCGCTGAGCCTGTCGAAGCGTCGAAGGGCCGACCAGTCGAAAGTACGTAAGCACGTTAGTACAAATAACGATTAAAAAACAACTCCCAACTCCACACTCACCACTCTCAACTCCCCACAACTCTAAACTCTCAACTCTAAACTCTCAACTAAAACACGCCGCCGCTGTCACGGTTTTTGCAATGCTTGGGCATCAACCTTGCCCACCCAATGCTGGTCGGTAATGCCGCCGAACAGGGTGGTCGTCCTCGTTCCTGCGGCGAACACCCTGTTCGTCGACAACACCGCCCAGCCCCGCGCGACGGCCAGCCACCACTTCTATATCGCCCTGGGCAAGAGTCGCAGCGGTCGCGGGCATCATCTATTTTTCTTTTAGCCCTTGCTCCGCTGCGACACATGCCCGGGGCGGCAACATGGTATTTGGAAAGCCTCTACTTCTAAGAAAGTCTTATGAAAGGCCGTCGCGCCTTACCCACGACTAAAGCTTTATGATGGGCAAAAACACCGCGCCAGCGGCTGTCTCAACTACTATCTTAAAGCACCAACGTACTTGAAAGCCATCCATCCAAACCCTCATTGCGGACTTGATCCGCAATCTCAAAACCACTTTCGTAAGCACGATAGCACGAAATGCAAAGCATTCAACGAAGTTAAAGTACGCATAACGATAGAGAATATCAGTCCCATCCGTCCTATAACTCCCATTACTTAAAACTCTCAACTCCCAACAACTCTAAACTCTAAACTCTAAACTCTAAACTCTAAACTGACCTGCGCCGCCGCTGTCACGGTTTTTGCAATGCTTGGGCATCAACCTTGCCTCCCCAAAGCTGTGCGGTCAAGCCGCCGAGCAGGGTGGCTGTCCTCGTTCCTGCGGTAGACCACTCTGCTCGTCGACATCACCGCCCAGCGCCGCGCGACGGCCTGCCACCACTTCTACATCGCCCTGGGCAAGAGTCGTTTTCCAGCCCCAACTACTTCGTCGGTTCGTAATACCGAATAACGAAAGCACGTTGGTACGAAAACCACCGAAAAGAAAAACGACACATGCCCAGGTCGGCCACATCGATAGGGGAACCCCGTCTTCTAAGAAGGTCTATTGAAAGGCCGTCGCGCCTTACCCACACTCTCAGGCATCAACCGGGCAAAAAACCCCGCCAGCGGCTGTCCCAACTTCTATCTTTAAACTTCTACGGACTTAAAGCCATCCATCCACCCCCTCATTGTGGACTTGATCCGCAACCTCAAACCGTCGTAAGTACGTAAGTACGCATAACGTAAATCACGAGAAAAACGTAAATAACGACTCATCCCACCGCACAGCCCACCCAATAAAAAACCGAGGGGAAAATCGGTGTTCCCTGCGTCGCCGCTTCTTGCGCCTGCCTTGGTGTGCGCAAGGCTATAACGAGCGTTGATGAAAACAAAATGCTGAGCTCCGCAAGCTCCGTGCGCTTTTGCTTTCATCAGCGGCCTTGCGCAACACCGCCGCTTCCTTCGTCTGTCCCGCGACAAGCGCTCCGCTGTGCTCCGCTGGCGCGGCTCCAGAACGAGCGTCAGCGGCTCCAAGGCCAGCCGCTTTCGTGGCTCCTTGCTCGCTCGGGGCTTTCTTGGCCGCCCCCGTACCCCCTAAGCGGTTCTCGTTCCTCGCATCTTTTTGTCGGGTGCAGCCGCGCCCCTTTAGTTTTGCGCCCCTGCTTGGTCGCCCGCCCGGCGGTTCCCTTGTCGGAGCGCTAAAGCGCATCGTGTTTCGCCCCCTCATCGTTGCCACCTCTCCCCGCAATGGCCATACTGGTGCCTGCCGCTGCTGGGGTCGCCGCCGCAAAGGCACGCCCGCCGCCGCTTCGGATTGAAACCGTGCGCGGACTCCTGTCGGGCGGGTCGGGCTCCCCGGCGCGAACGGGGCGCAGTCGTTCTCATCGCAGTCGTAGTTCTTGGGCGCAGTGTTTGTCGTTCTGCTGAAACTCCCGCGTAAGTAGGCCGCAGGCGCTTTTCCCCCTCGGTTTTTTTCCAACGCACATCCCCCTCTCAGAGGGGGTGGCCGAAGGACGGGGGAGTCTGCCGCCATTACCCCCGACCACCACCCCGTGAAACATTTTTTTCTGTATTGTTTCGCATAACCTTCTACAATTCGAAATAAATACATAGTTTTGTCGTTACAATAAAAACAACACAAACCCATGAAACACTATCTTACCCTATTATTATTGATTCTTCAGATTCCAATGTTTTCGTTTGCGCAGGAGGACTATGAAAGCAAGGAAAGAGAAGAGTATTATGACAAGAGAAAGACGTTCAAGTCTTTTGAGCCTGTGAAAAAGAAAGTTGTTGCAAACTATCATGACGACTTCTTTAAGTTCGCGAAGGTGGACAACTATATGCCTTACAACGATACTTTGGTTTTTACGCCGTATCAGGATTCCATATTTCAATTGGGTTTGGAGTATTGGATGACGGACTCACTAGTCCGATATATCGGTGGAATTGACAAATACCAGATTCTCAAACAAGAAAAAAAGGAAAGTGTTGAGGCTGTTGTCTATTATGATTCCAAATATGTAGAAACCTTTACGGGTGAACCTGAAATTTGGGTCGCCTATTCCGATGACAACGGAAAATCTTGGTCGCATTATTATACAGGCATCGTTCAGAAGCAGCCTTTGCTTGTCAAATGGTATTCCTCTTATCCTTTGATTAATGAGCATGGTGATTTACAAATTGAGGCTTGTCTGTTACGGCAAATGTCATCATTCATCATGCCTTGTGGTGCTCCAAGTTATCAATTGGTCAAAGATGGCTTGCTGTTGACCTTGGATTTGGAAACCTTGCGAAAGGATTCCGATGGTGATGGCTTGACGGATATTGTCGAGGCCAAGTTCCGCACTGATCCCAATAATGATGATACCGACGGCGACGGTATTCCCGACAATTTGGACATGAATCCTCGCTTTGCCTCAAATAGAACGGACAAAAGCATCATTTTTGAGGCGTTGATTAACGGTGATGAGGATATTTGTTATGGTTTTGAGGATTGTGAGTCTGTTCTATCCATAGATGAGAAACCTGAGGTACATTGTGTTGTGGATACTACCGAAACCATTCTGATCGTGACGGACGAACCGGGATTGCAAAACATCCAGCCAACATCGTACCGCGTGATTGTACTAACCACGGAAGAGTATGAAAGCAATCCGAGGTGTTTCCAAAATGACTTGTGCAGGATGCGTATTTCGCCTTTGTTCAAAGTTGATGGTGAAAAGGATACATATATATTTGATTATGGTTTTAATACTTGGGGAAGTGGGTATTGGGTGAAAAAAACAAAAAAGGGTTGGAGAATCGTTCAAACCTATATGATTATTTCATGATATGAATGTTGAGAAACTATCTCCTACCCACAGGCCGTGCCCCCGTCACCCCCGACCAGCCACCCCGTGTTATTGCAGGCTTGACCCGCAATCTGGTTAGGTCGCTCCGCTATCGCTCCGCTATCGCTTCGCTCTGGCCAACCACCATCAATCCCCACCAACCACCCTGTTTTGAGCATTTAGGCAGTGCAGTCGCTACGCTCCTGAGTACCGCCACGTCCCCAACAACCAGCCCTAATTAGAGAGTTCAGGAAGGTGCCGCTCCGCAAAGCTCCGCTCCGTACCACCGTCGTCCCCACCGCCACCCTTAATTGGGAAAAGGGGGTTGTCATAAAGGCTTAGTGTCTCGTTTTATGGGTACGGTGCCTAAAAAAGCCAAGCCCCTAAATAAACTACGTCCCGCCGTTGCGGGTCTCCGTTTGCCGTTAGGGTACTTGCTTTTTTAGTCACCTCGTTTTCGTCGCAAAGTGCAATCGTCTCTTCTTTCAGAGAGTAGAAAAGGAAACTCCCGCGAAAAAATGCGAGAGTTTCCAGTAACAAAAATGAAAAAAATGATACTATGTTATTTGATGGGGACACCTCATCTTAGCTCGAAGTGGCACTTGTCGACGAAGGTCTTCCAATTACCACCCCAGACGATTTCTGTGCCCTGGTTGCTGGCCACCTGTAGCATCAGGTCTGCCAGCTCCTCGAACCTGGACCAGTCCACGAGCTTCCTGTCCATGCTCAGCGGATAGAGATCAACGGCTTTGCCGGTCAAGTGCTTTGAGTTCATCGTCCGCGATTTCCCTTGCCGGACATACTCGCGCTGTTTCTCTACGGTGCGCAGTCCTTCAGACACATTGAAGGGGAAGGGGCAACGCGCGGCGCACTCTATAACGACAGCTTTCAGGCGTTCATCCACGCCTTCAAGACGCTCTTTCGATAATTCTGACAGTTCCATCTCGCACCTCCTTATCTATATGCGTCGCGCTCGTACTTGCTCATCCTTCGCCATTCCCAAGGGGGAACGGCTCGGTCATCGCACCAAAGGCCAAGCCCGTTTCGCTTCGCCTCAGCTTCCAGCTGAGCGTAGCGAGGATTGCTGTCGTACTCCTTATAATGCCAGGCTAAACCCTGCTGCAGCAGCTCCTCGGCGATATCTGCGCCGTCGAGATACACCGTCGCAATCCATCGCCCGTATGAGTCGCGCTGCTTCAGCTTCAGGCCTACGGCCTTCCCGCTGATGAGCCAGTGCAGGTGCAGTGTGGCCACATCGCCGTAATACTGCCCGCGCTCAGGCGCATCGATGCCGCTGATGCGGACCACAATCTTCGTCAGCTCAATCGCCCAAGGGTTCACACCCGGATTTACGCCGTTATCCAACCGGCCCTCAAAAGTGTCGCCATCGATGACTCGGCTCACATTCAGCACGACACCGACGGTATCGCTTCCTGAAAGACACTTGGTCACGCTCGCCGCGCAGCGGCTCGCGTCCACTCTCTCAAAATTTTGATGACAGCTGCAGGAGAGTAGGAGCACGGCAGCGGCCAACATCAAAATCTTCTTCATAATCTGTTGTTTTTTTAGAGATTCGCTGCAAAAATAGGCCTGTTTTTCCGCTCAATAGTGGCCAAGGAAGTGCAAGTAAGTGCACACCAGTCCCTTATTTCCATTTATATCCGTTTTTCCTTATACTTTTGCCTTGCCGCTGCCACGATAGGCATCTGAGCCGCAGAGGAAAAACAATATAAAGATTATGATCTGCTTCTCTCTACCCATGACGGCAACGGCCAGTAATTAACTCATTTATTAACCCCTAAAAATTCAATTACTATGGGTAAAATCAAGCAAGGAATCCTCGGTGGATTCAAAGGTAAAGTCGGCACCGTCATCGGTGCCAGCTGGAACGGCATCGCCTACATGCGTGGCCTTGCCCAATCCGTCAAGAACCCGAAGACCGCTGGCCAGACGACCCAGCGCGGCTTCTTCAAGGACATTCTGGACATCGTCGGCCAATTCTCCAAGGAGCAACTGGCCTTCCTGTTCCCGAACACTCCCGCCAAAATGACCCGTCACAACGCTCTCGTCAAGCAGCTCACCGAGTTCGCTGCCGTCGATGGCGACGTGAAGAGTGTCGACCTGGGCAACATCAACTCCCTCGGTAACGGCTCGACTGGCGAGCTTCCCGATGTGGCCATCACCGCTGCAGGTGAGAACCTGACCATCTCTTGGGATGGCGCCACGGCTGACCGTGCCGAAGCTGCAGACGAGTACCCGACCATCTTCGTGGCCAACGTCACTAAGAAGAAGGTCTATCTGGTCAACTCCACCGCCGCTCTCGGTGCCTCTGGTGAAGTATCCTTCAATGTCGGCCTGGCCGCCTACGGCGAAGCCACCGACACCTTCAGCGGCTTCATGATGCTCACCGGCTCGAAGATCGCCCTCGTCGGCTTCGGCACGATGATCGTCACCAAGCGTCCCGCCAGACCCAAGAAGCGCAGCTAAGCCTTCCCAAGGTCGTTCTCAAAAGCCGTCCCGTCGGGCGGCTTTTTTTGAAAACACTAAAACTAACGCGCAATGGGTAAAATCAAACAAGGCATCCTCGGAGGCTTCAGGGGCAAGGTCGGCACCGTTGTCGGCTCCTACTGGAACGGCATCTTCTACATGAAGGCTCTCCCTCAGAACTATCGGAAGGGTAAGTCTGGCGGTCAGAAGATGCAGCAAGGCTATTTCAAGGAGCTTGTCACCCTTGCCATGTCGCTGTCTAAAGAGGACCTGGAGTTCATCTATCCGAAGAAGCCCAAGGGCATGACTCGCAGAAACCTGCTCGTCAAGCAACTGGCTTCCTACGCGGCTGTCGTCGACAAGTCCAAGACCGTCGACCTTGACAGCCTGGCCACCCTCGGCAACGCCCCGACGACCGCACTTCCTGCGGTCGCCTTCGCTGTCAACCGTGATGATCTGCAAATCTCTTGGGAGGCCGTGACCTACTATCGCGACCAGCATCCCAACGATTATCCCGTCATCTTGGTGGCCAACGCCACGCAGCAGCGGCTCTTCCTCATCGGCTCCAGCGTACCGCTGAGAGCCTCCGGCAAACAATCCTTTGCCGTCGGCCTCAAACCCTATGGGAAAGAGCGCGACGAGTTCTCGGGCTTCATGTTTGTCACCAGCCAAGGCCGCTCAAAGGTCGGATTCGGCACTATGTCAGTCACAAAACGGCCAGAAAGGCCACCTAAGAAGAAACCAAAATCGGAAGAAAAAACGCCCGATTCTGGTCCTAACCAAGTCCCTACCAAGTCCGTACCAACTATACAAAATTAAACCAGTGAAAAATCGAACCTAAAAATCTAAAATCATGGGTAAAATCAAACAGGGAATCTTAGGCGGATTCAAAGGCAAAGTCGGAACCGTTATCGGCTCCTCGTGGAACGGCATCGCCTACATGAAAGGCCTTCCACAATCGCAAAAAGACCCGAAGACCCCTGCGCAGGTGGCGCAGAGGAACTTCTTCAAGGAAGTCCAAAGCCTCGTCGGTCAGTTGACCGCCGAGCAGCTGGCCTTCCTTTTCCCGTCCACCCCGAAGGGCAGGACGCGGCGCAACATGCTCGCTGAGCAGCTCGCAGATGAGCCGCTCGTCTCTGAAGGTGCCAAACACGCTGACCTGGGCAACATCACCTCGTTAGGCAATGCGCCCACGGCTGACCTTCCTGATGTCTCTATCACCGCCTCGCGCTCCAACATCACCATCTCTTGGGATGCCGAGAACGACTGGCGCGCTCAGCACGGCGACGAGTACCCAACCATCTGTGTTTTCAATGTCACGCAAAATAAGATCTTCCTCGTGCATTCCACAGTGACGGTCGGCGCATCCGGCTCTCAGTCCTTCAGCGTCAATCACGATGCCTTCGGCATCGGCTCTGATGAGTACAACGGCTTTATGCTGAGCACAGGCTCCAAGGTCGTCCTCGTAGGCTTTGGTACCTTGGGTGTCATCAACCGCCCAGCTCGCCAAAAGAGAAACCCAAGAACGGGCAAATAAACCTATGTCTAACACCTAAAAACAAGTAAAGCTATGGGAAAAATCAAGCAAGGAATCCTTGGCGGATTCAAAGGTAAAGTCGGCACCGTCATCGGTGCCTCGTGGAACGGCATCGCCTACATGCGTGGGCTCGCCCAATCCGTAAAGAACCCGAAGACGGCAGCGCAGTTGCAGCAGCGCGCCTTCTTCAAGGACCTGCAAGGCCTCGTCGGCCAACTCACTGACGAGCAGCTGCAGTCGCTCTTCCCGACGGTCATGCGCGGCATGACCCGCCGCAACATGCTCACTCGTCAGCTGGCCGCTGCCGCTGCCGTCACCGATGACGTGAAGGCCGTTGACCTGGCACAGCTGGAGGGCATCGGCAACGGTGAACGCATCGACTCGCCGATGCTTGAAACCGTCATCACTGAACTCGATGACCAGTTGACCATCGGCGCGGAAGTGTCCGTGGCTGAAGCCATCGGCAAGCCTGCTGAAGCCAACTTCATCGCGGTCGCCTACAACATCACCAAGCGCAAAATCGGTGTCTTCAACAGCAATGTCACCGACCCAAGCTACGGTGTTGACATCCCTGTTGGCAACTGGGGTGAGGCAGGCGATTCCGTCCGCTTCTACCTTACTTATGCCGCATCCGGGGAGAATGTATATCTCCGCGGCTTCGGCTCGTTCATCATCAAGACCCGCGCCGAAAAGGTAGGTCGTAAAATCGGTAAATAACAGCAGCCATGAACGTCTTTGAATGGGCATCTTTGCTGCTGGCACCGATTACGGGTGTCGCTTCTTGGCTCGCCGCTACGCGGCTGCGCCAGAACCGCACCATCCGTGAGATGCAGCAGACCATCCTCAACCTGGTCGAGGAAAACAAGCGCGTCTATTCCGAGCTGACCGAAGCCCGTCGGGAGATCGTTGGGCTATCGGCCCAGGTCGCTCAGCTCAACCTCGAAAACGCTGAGCTGAAGCAGATGATCGAAAACCTGTAAGGCCATGAAGACGCGAATCCTTGTTTTCCTCCTGATGTTGACGGTGACGATGGTCTTGTGCGCCTGTGACGCGAAGCGCCGCGCTCAGCGGCGCATCCGTCGCATAACGGAACGCTGTCCCGAGTTGGTGACCGTCCAGGCGCATCCCATCGACACCTTTATAGAATTGCCACCCGTGGCCGATTCTGCCGTGATGCCCCTTGCTCCGCTGCTTGACGGCCAAGCCGTCAAGATCCAAACGGAGCAGGGCATCTTCACGGCAACGGCCACCGACGACAGCCTCACAGTCACCTACGAGGCCGAGCAAGAGCCAGTCCATTACGAGGACACCTTGCGATATTCGCAAGTTGTCATCGAGGACAAACCCGCCGAGAAGAAGAAGCCGCCCGCATTCCTGTGGTTCCTTCTTGGGATGGTGATAGTCCTGTTGGCCATCATCATCACGGCGATAGTAATAGTGATCAAAATGGTGAAGGTATCCTGATGGATGCCTTCCATTTTTTTGTGCCTGGCGCTCGCAGGTTGGTGTAGCGGCTCTGTCGTGGTGAAATGTTAATCCGATGCCGGCCAACGATTGCGGAGGTCGGTTTTCGCATTCTATAGGAAGCTTTTTGGCCGCAATCATTGTCCGTCCTCGGCTAAAAGTGGGTTTTCGTTTTCCCGCTCGGTCTTTGTCGAAAAGCACCGGCAATGAAAATGATTCGGATGGGCTGCCTGCCTGCCAAAGGCTGCGGGTCAGCTGAGTCCCCAAAGGGGAAGCTTTGGTCCCGCAGCCTTTGTCAGTCAGTCAGGCTCCAGTCTTGGAAGAGGAGAGGGGAAGGAGGTGCAAGAAAGCGCACCTTATAATAATAGGCTTGTGGATGCGGAAAAAGGTTGTATCTTTGTCTCGCTTTAGACGAACGCCTATTCGGATAAAGCACCCCCATTTTTTAATAATGGGTTATCTAAATTTGCGTTTGCCGCCTCGAAAGGGGCGGCTTTTTTGTGACCAAAAATCGCAAAATCGCAATCCAAATAGGTATAAATTTCGGTCTATTTTTCCGCGAAAATCCACAACAAAATCTTCGTCTTTTTGCACCCGATTTTCAAAACATGCGTGCAAATTGCGTGCAAATTTTCGGTTTTTGCATGAAAAAAGGAGTTACGTGATTTTGTAACTCCTTGATTTTCAACCGTCGGGGCAAAAGGATTCGAACCTTCGACCCCCTGCTCCCAAAGCAGGTGCGCTAGCCGGACTGCGCCATACCCCGAAAAAAAAGACGATGCAACCATCGTCTTCTTTCGTTTCGCGGAGAAGGGGGGATTCGAACCCCCGGTACCCTTTGCAGGATACGACAGTTTAGCAAACTGTTGGTTTCAGCCACTCACCCACCTCTCCTCGGCTGTGAATTGCGGTGCAAAAATAGGCTTTTTTCCCTTACCCACAACCACTTTTTGCAATTATTTTTCTTTTATTCGTTTAAGATATTGAAATTCAAAACGTTGTATTATTTTGGCGAGAGGCCGAAAAAAGAAAACAAAAAGTCGTACCTTTGTCGCTATGAATACCATCGGCCATATCTTCAAACTCACTACCTTCGGCGAATCGCACGGGACCGCCATCGGCGGCGTTGTCGACGGTTGCCCCTCGCAGCTGAAACTCGACTTCGATCTCATTGACAACGAACTGCTCCGTCGTAAGACGGCACAGTCCGCCACCGCCTCGCAACGCAACGAACCCGACAAGGTGGAATGGCTCTCAGGCCTGCTCGACGGCGTTACGCTGGGCACGCCCATCGCCTTCATGGTGCGTAATGAGGATGCCCGCCCCGAGGACTATGAAGCGCTGAAGGACGTGTACCGTCCTTCCCACGCCGATTTCACCTACGAGCAGAAATACGGTCTCCGTGACTGGCGCGGCGGCGGCAGGGCCTCGGCACGGACCACGCTGCCCATCGTGGTGGCTGGCGCCATCGCCAAACAGATCCTGAAGGGACAAGGTGTTCAAGTCGTTGCAGAAGTGACCTCCATGGGTGATGCGGAACAGGCTCGCAACGAGGGTGACACGGTAGGCGGCGTCGTGGAATGCCGCATCACAGGCGTGCCCGCAGGTTGGGGCGAGCCTATGTTCGGCAAGTTCTCCGCGGAGCTGGCCCACGCCATGTTCTGTCTGCCCGCAGTGAAGGGCTTCGAGATCGGCGACGGCTTCGCCCTCCCTCAAATGAAAGGCTCCGAAGCCAACGACACCTTTATTAATAGAGACGGCCATATCGTTACCTCGACCAACCATTCGGGAGGCATACAAGGCGGCATCACCAACGGCAACGACATCGTTTTCCGTGTGGCCTTCAAGCCCATCCCTAGCCTTGCCCAACCGCAGCAGACCGTCAACAGGGCAGGGGAGTCTTGCGAAATCACCGTCAAGGGACGACACGACGTGTGCGCCTTGCCGCGCGCTGTGGTCCTCGTGGAGGCTTTGGCGGCGATGGTGACGGTGGATATGGGGATGATGCAGGGATAAGTGGCCCTTCGACCCTTCGACAGGCTCAGGACTCAGGGGTCTAAACTAATATACGATAAGTCCCACCACTCCCGACAGCACAATCAACAATATCGGATTGGCCTTGAAGAAATAGGAGGCCACGAACGCCAGCGCGCAGATGATGACGCTGATATTGTATTGGCCGCGACCGAAGTCGACAAAGTTCTGCGTGTTCATCATCGCCAGACCAGCGGCGAAGATGAGCCCCGCGATGGCGGGTTTTAAGCCTTTCAAGGTGTTGGTCATCAATGCGTTGCCCTTTTTGTTCATGATCAACCTGAGGATGAAATACACCATGATGAGGGAGGGCAAGCAGAGTGCGAACGAGGCTAGCAACGAGCCGCCGAAGCCCGCGGCGGTGTAGCCCACATAGGTCGCCAGGTTGATGGAGATGGGGCCAGGCGTCATCTGCGAGACGGCCACCATGTCGGTGAACTCCTCCATGGTCATCCACGCGTAATTGTCCACCACCTCGTGCTGTATGAGCGAGAGCATGGCATAGCCGCCGCCGAAGCCCAACACGCCAATCTTGACGAAGACCCAAAGCAACTGCAAGTATATCATGACTCGGTCTCCTTTCCTTGGGCCTTTTTGGCTTTCTTGTTAATGACAAGTGCGTAGATCAGGCTGCCCGCGATGGCGGCGAGGATGACGTAGGCGGGTGAGATCTTGCACCACCAGATGAGAAACACCGTGGCGATGGGGATGATGGCTGTTTTCCAGGTCACCTTGGCCGACTTGATCATACGTAGCGAAGGGGCGAGGATGAGAGCCACCACGCAGGGACGGATGCCCTTGAAGATGCGTTCCACAACGGGCTGGTCGCGGTACTCTCGCAATACCGTGGCCAAAAGCAGGATGATGGTGATGGACGGGATGATGGCGCCCAGCATGGCGGCGAAAGCGCCTCTCACGCCTGCCACACGATGGCCGACATACAAAGCCGTGTTGACGGCAAAGACGCCGGGAAGCGACTGCACCACGGCGATCATATCCCAGAACTCGTCGTTGGCGATCCATTTTTTCTGGTCGACGACGGCTTTCTCCACCATCGACAGCATGGCATAACCGCCACCGAGGGTGAAGGCCCCGATCTTGAAGAAAGTGAGGAAGAGCTGCAGCGCTTTTTTCATGCCGCAAAAATAAGAATTTGTTTTGTATCGAAAAAATTAGTACGTTTGCGGATTGTTAAATTTTGATCTTATGACACTCTTAGATGTTTCCGTAACGACATTCGACCGGCCCGAGGCTTGGCAGTGGCTGGTCCAGTTCTGCATCTTGGCGACGGCCCTTTTGCTTGGTAACGTGCTAAGAACCAAAATCCCGTTCCTTAACAAGAGCCTGCTTCCCTCTGCCTTGCTCGGAGGTTTGCTGCTGCTGATCTTCAAGGCGATACCGGGCTGTAAGGAAATCATCAACAAGCCGATGATGGAGATTGTGACCTATCACGCTTTGGGTCTTGGATTTGTCGCTTTGGCACTGAAAAACAACAAGATAGAGTCGAAGTCCACACCGATGAAGGTGATCGAGACGGGTGCCCTGACGGCGTCCACCTACGTCATCCAAGGTATTGTGGGCCTCATTGTCTCCATCTTGTTCTTCTATTTCGGCAGGAAGCTGTTCTATGCGGCCGGTTTGCTGCTGCCCATGGGCTATGGCCAGGGACCGGGACAGGCCTTGAACTTCGGCAAGATCTTCACGGGCTTCGCGACGGAGCAGGGTATCGACTTCCCCGGCGCCGACTTCGGCCTCTCCATCGCCGCCACGGGCTTCATCGTGGGTAGCCTGGTGGGCGTGATCTATATGAACATCTTACGCAGGAAAGGCGTGCTCTCAAGGAAGAAGATCGCCGACGCGCAAGTGAACAAACTGGAGGACTATGAAGGCAAGGGCGAGATTCCCGACGCCGAGTCGATCGACAAGTTGTCGGTGCAGATATGCATGGTGCTCTTCGTCTATTTCTTGGTCTATCTCTTCACCAACTGGATCCAGAACATGGAGCTGGGCAAATTCGGCACCAACACCCTCAAGCCGATGCTTTGGGGCTTCAACTTCCTCATCGGCACGCTGTTCGGCATCCTCTTCAAGTGGATCCTGAGCCTCTTCAAGAAGGCGAAGCTTATGAGCCGTGAGTACATCAACAACTATATGCTCAACCGCATCAGCGGTTTCTGCTTCGACATCATGATTGTGGCAGGCACAGCCGCCATCAACTTCGAGGAGTTCGGCAAGTTTGTGCTGCCTTTCCTCATCATCGTCGGTCTGGGTGCCATCGTCACCTTCGTGTATGTGCTTTGGATCTCGAAACACCTCTATCCCAACTATAAGTACGAGGGCTTCTTCTCGATGTTCGGCATGCTGACAGGCACTGCCAGCAACGGCATGATTTTACTGCGCGAGATCGATCCGAAGTTTGAGACGCCTGCCGCCAACAACCTGGTGCTGCAGACCCTCTCGGCCATCGTGCTGGGCTTCCCCGTGCTGCTCTTGGTGGGCTATGCCCCGCAAAGCACGAAGGCCACCTTCATCACCTTGGGCATCTTGATTGTCTTCTGGGCCGCGTTGACGGTCTTCATGCTACGAACGAAGATCTTCAAGCGGAAGAAGAAAGAAGAAGTGCCACAAAAAGAATGATGAGGTCATGAAACAAAAAAAGCTCCGATTGCTCGGAGCTTTTTTGTTGTTGTCTTGAAGAAGGAATTAGTCCTTGAGTTCCTTGATCTTGGCTTTCTTGCCGCGGAGGCCGCGCAGATAGTAGATGCGTGACTTGCGGACGTCGCCTTTCTTATTGACCTCGATGTTCTCAATCATAGGAGAAGCGATGGGGAAGCATCTCTCAACACCGATGTTGTTCGAAATCTTACGGATGGTGAAAGTACCCACCTTGCCGTGGCCGCTGCGCTTCAGGACGATGCCCTGGAACTTCTGCAGACGCTCTTTTTGTCCTTCAACAATTTTGTAGGTCACCGTGATGGTGTCGCCTGTCTTGAACTTCGGAAAATCTTTTACAACAATTTGATCTTCAACGAATTGGATTAATGCTTGTTTGCTCATTGTATATGATTTTTGTATATTTTTCTCCAAAAAGTGGGTGCAAAAATACAAAATAAATCAATACGCGGCGCTTTTTCTCAGCTTTTTTTGAAAATTTCGTACATCTCGGGGCGACGTACCTTGGTGCGCTCGATGGCTTGCTCGAGTCTCCATTCGCTGATGAGCTTGTCATTGCCCGACAAAAGGACCTCGGGGACGTCCCAGCCTTTGTAGCTGCGGGGACGGGTGTAGACCGGCGGCGACACTAGCCCGTCCTGGAACGAGTCGGAGAGGGCGGAGGTCTCGTCACCCAAAGCTCCGGGGATGAGACGCACCAAACTGTCGACCAACACGGCGGCTCCGAGCTCACCGCCTGAGAGAACGTAGTTGCCGATGCTTATCTCCTTGGTGATCAGGTGTTCGCGGATGCGCTCGTCGATGCCTTTGTAGTGGCCACAAAGGATGATGATGTTCTCTTTCATCGACAATTGGTTGCACAAGGGCTGGTCGAGCATCTCGCCGTCGGGACTCATGTAGATGACCTCGTCGTAGTCGCGCTGGCTCTTCAGGTGGGTGATGCAGTTGTCGACGGGCTCGATCATCATCACCATGCCCGCGCCGGCGGCGAACGAGTAGTCGTCCACCTTGTGGTGCTTGTCGGTGCTGTAGTCGCGGAGGTTGTGCAGGCCAATCTCCACAATGCCCTTGTTGATGGCGCGTTTGATGATGCTCTCGGTGAAAGGACCTTCAAACATTTCAGGGAAAACGGCGATGATGTCGATGCGCATGGATGCTGTTTGTATTTTGCCGCAAAAGTAGTGTTTTTTTACAAAATCTTCTTATTTTTGCGCGTTTTAAAACTTAATCCAATGAAGAAACTATCCTTTTTATTGCTTTTCCTCGCCGCCTCGTTTTTCGCGCAGGCACAAGTGGCGACTAATATCTATTGGGTGCAGTTCAAGGACAAGGACAATTCGCCTTATTCCATTGACAACCCCGAGGCCTACCTGAGCGCTCGCGCTTTGCAGCGCCGCGCCAATTTGGGTATCGCCATCGATGAGTACGACATCCCTGTCAACCCGCAATATCTTGAGGCGGTGGCCAACTGCGGCGCTCAACTGCTTAACCCCTCGAAGTGGTTGAACGGCGTCTCGGTACACGTCACCGACCCGAGCGTGATTGACGCCATTAACGCCCTCGATTGCGTGTCGACGGTGCGCAACTGCCCCAACGACCTCAAGGCGCAGGAGCAAAAAGAACGCTGGCTGGCCAACGAGATGAAGCCGGTCAATGCGCAACGTGGCACGAGAGGCTTCTACGGTGGCGCCGAAAACCAGGTCAAGCAACTGAATGTCAATATATTGCATGATATGGGCTTTGATGGCACTGGCGTGGTGGTCGCCGTTCTCGACGGTGGCTTCCAAGGCACTGAGGAGGCGTCCTGCTTCGACAATATGCGTGAGGAAGGCCGTCTGCTCGGCACCCGCGATTTCGTGTACGGCTCCAACTCGGTGTATACCCAGAGCACCCATGGCACCTCGTGCTTGAGTACCATGGCCGCCTACGACCCCAACAACATGGTGGGCACGGCCTACAAGGCATCCTATTACCTCATCCATACCGAGGACGGCGATAGCGAGAATATCATTGAGGAATACAACTGGGTGTCGGGCGCCGAATATGCCGACAGCCTGGGCGTCGACGTGTGCTCCACTTCGTTGGGTTATGTTGGCTTCGACATGTCGCAATGGGATCATCCTTTTGAGCATTACGACGGCCACACCGCCCCGATGACGATTGGTTGCGAAATCGCCGCCAGCCGTGGCATGATCTGTATAAACGCTGCCGGCAACGACGGCGATGGTGTCTGCACCTTGGGTATCCCTGGCGATGCCGAGCATATCTTAACCATAGGCGCTGTCGATGCCGATGGCAACCGCGCTTATTTCAGTTCGGTAGGCCCGACTTATGACGGTCGCATCAAGCCCGATGTGATGGCCATGGGACAAGGCACCTATGTGGCTTCGGGCTATGGCAACTGGTGGCCTTATTACAACGGCGACGGCACCTCGTTTGCCACGCCCGTCCTCGCTGGCGCTGTGGCTTGCCTCCGTCAGGCTAGACCTTATTCCTCAGTGCAGGAGATCTGCGACGCTATCCGCGCTTGCGGCAACCGCGCCGAGAATCCGGACAGCCAATATGGCTATGGCATCCCCGATTTCTCCCAGGCTTTTGAGCTTTTGAAAGTGGAGGAAATCACCGCTCCTGTCGAAGAGATCATCAATGTGTATCCTAACCCCTCGCAAGGCGAGGTGAACATCTCTTTGAAGGAAGGCGCCAAGGCTGATGTGACGGTCTTCGACTATACGGGCCGCAAGCTCTATACCTACAGCTTCAACGGCTTGAACCACACCACGCTGGAGAACTACCTGAACACACTCGGTTCGGGCGTGTATTTCATCAACGCGGTGTCAGAGAAGGGCAGCCAGACGGTGAAACTCATCGTGACGAAATAACTTGTTGACATTATAAAACAAAGAAAGCCGACCGTGGTCGGCTTTCTTTGTTTATTCGTATAAACGAATTAGTCTTCGGCGTCTTCAATGAGTCCGATGGCTTTGGCCGCTTCCACAAACCTGCCGCCGATCTCTTCCATGCGTTTGTTCTGTTTCTCGGTCATGTTAGCGGTGTCGGCATGGTCAATTCGGCTGATGACGGTGTTGGCTTCGTCCATGACTTCCAATAATAAGTCAAGGTTGTCTTCGTCCTCTAAGTCCAAACTTTTCAAGCCGGTCAGTCTTATAGTGACTGCATCATATTGGTTCAAGATTTCATCCCATTCTTTCTTGGTGGTGGGAATCAGTTCTTCTTCCTCTTCATCCTCTTCAGTATTGCATCCCCATTGTTGTTGCAGTGCGACCACTTTCTGTCCAATGCTTTCCAGCTGTTCGTTGAGTTCCTGCTCCTCTTCCTCGGTGACCGTCTGGTCTTCGTCGTATTCAACGTCGACGAGACTCATCAAGGTGAGATAAAACTCTATCGACACACTTTCCAGCTCCTCGCACGTGGTAGCCTTGTCGACGTTCTGCTCATACTCGTTCAAGACTTTCTTGACGTCTTGATATTCTTTGGTGTGAGGTCCGGCAAAGGAAGTCAACGCTAAAGCGATAACGGCGAATGCTGTAAACAAAAGCTTTTTCATTCCTCTTGGCCTCCTTCACCTTCGGACTCGCATCCCAATTGCATTTGCATCTTTTTTGTCTCGACATCAATACGATTCATCTGCTCTTGGATTTCCTGTCCTTCTTCGGCGGTCATATCCTCGTCATAGTTGTTTTCAGTTAATGCCAATATTTGGAATAACATGGCTAGCTCGGCATTGTCCAAGTCTTCACATGATTTCATTTCCTTGATTGCTTGTTCAAATTCGTCAAGGATCTTTTTCATGTCCTCGTATTGCTTGGTGTGTGGGCCGGCATTATCGATGCATTCGACATTGCCGCCGTTGTTGTTGAACTGAATGGCATTTGCGTTGTTGGCAAATGAGGCCAATGACATCGATACCACGATGATTGCGGTTAAAAGTAAGTTTTTCATTTATTTTCCCTAGTTCGTGTCGGGCGCAACTTTTGATTATTGATGTGTTGAAATGATAATTCGACGTGGTCAATTATTGTTTCTTGACGAACCTCATGGCATGACGGTTGTCGATGCGGACGAGGTAGAGGCCTTCGGACAACTCGCCGACGGCGATTTCGTTGTCGTCGCTGATGGTGACTGTCTTCACTAACGCGCCTGCGGCGTTGTAGATAGTGATCTCATGCTCTCCCTGCAGGCCGTCGATGCGGATGATGTCGTTGGCGGGGTTGGGGTAGAGGAGGACGTTGGCGAAGCCGTTCTCGTCGACGCCGGTGCTCTCGAAGAAGGCGGCCAAGTAGATGTCATGGTCGACGACGATCACTTTGGGGTTGTCGGTGGTGTCGTCGTTCCATTTCTTGAACACGAAGCCGTCGGCGGGGATGGCGGCGATGGAGGCCGTGGCACCGGCCGTGTAGGTGCCTGCGCCTATGATGAACCCTTGGCTTTCATCGTAGTAGACGGTGACCGTATAGGTCTGTACCGGGTTCTGCGAGAACGAGGCGATGTATTCGGCGTCTTCGGTCACGGTGATGCTACGCGGGTTGTCCATATTGCCGTCTTGCCAGCCCGAGAAATAGAAGTTCAGGTTGGGGGTGGCGCCGATGGTGATGACCGTGCCGGCGGGGAAGGTGCCCCCACCGTAGGTCGAGCCTTGCAGCGGGTATTCGGGTCTCACGGTGATGGTAAAGGTCTGCACCTCGGTGAAGATGGCCGTGAAGGTCATATTTTGCGTGACGGTGACGCTGCGCGGGTTGTCGGTGTTGCCGTCGTCCCAGCCCGTGAAGAAGGCGCCTGTGTTGGGTGTGGCGCTGATGTCGATGGTGGTGCCTTCAGGATAGGTGCCGCTGCCCGTCACGGTGCCCAGGTCGGGGTCGTTGGCGAGCACGGTGATGGTGTATTGCGGCGTGCCAGTGAGATGGAACAGGGCCTTATAGTTGGCGTTGCCAGTCACGGTGATGTTGCGCGGGTTGGTCACGATGCCGTCGCTCCAACAGATGAAGGTGTAGTTGGCGTTGGGCGTGGCGGTGAGCACGGCGGTGCTGCCGTAGTCGTAGGTGCCGGCGCCTGTCACGGTGCCACCCTCCTCGGGGTCGCACTCGGTGGTGATTTGGTATTGCAGCGGGGTGAAGATGGCGGTGTAGGTGGCGTCGCCTTCTACGAAGACGCTGCGCGGGTTGGCCATGACGCCGTCGTCCCACATACTGTAGACGTAGCCCGTGTTGCTGTGGGCCGTCAGGTGTATGGTCTCACCATAGTTGTAAATACCGCCGCCGTTGACGGTGCCAGCGCCTTCGGGGGTGACCTCCGTGTTGATATAGCACTGCCTGATCTCGAAATGCGCTGTGTAGGTCTCGTCTTGCGTGACGGTGATGACGCGCGGGTTGCTCATGTCGCCGTCGGTCCAGCCGGCGAAGGCGAAGCCGAGGTTGGCCGTGGCCGAGATCTGGATGATGGTGCCGTAGGCGTACTCACCGCCGCCACTCACGCTACCCCAGGCGGGGTGGTCGCTCTCGACGGTGATGGTGTAGTGTCGCACGCCGAATTGGGCGATGAAGGTGCTGTCTTGCGTGACGACGACGGTACGCGGGTTGTCGGTGACGCTGTCGTTCCAGCGGGTGAACTCGTAGCCGCCGTTGGCCACGGCCTCGAGGGTGATGGTGTCGCCGTAATGGTAGGTGCCGCCGCCTGTTATCGTACCCGCATCCATGGGGATGGCCGCTGTCTCGATGGTATATTCAAAGCGGTTGAAATGGGCGATGAAGGTGGTGTCCTGCGTGATGACGATGTCACGCGGGTTGTCGGCGATGCTGTCGTTCCAATAGAGGAACTCGCTGCCCATATCAGGGATGGCCTCGATGGTGGCCGTGTCGCCATAATAATAGGTGCCGCCTCCGATGACCGTGCCGCCTCCGATGCTGTCGACCATCACGGTGAGGGTGAAGGTCGGTTGCGGCGGCTCTGTGGCGAGCACTTCGAGGCTGATGATGGCGTCGCAGCCCTCGGGTTGGTAAAGCACTTCGCCGTCAAGCCATAAGGTGGCCGTGTCGTCGTCCAAACCGGCATAATAAACGCCGTATTCATTGACGCATAAAGTGTTGATACCTGAGCAATCAGGATGTGTGTAGAGGACTTCCCCATCTTGCCAAACATAGGCCGTGTTTTCCGAAACGCCGGCCCAATACAGACTCCCGTTGAATGCCGTGATGGCGGAAATGTCGCCGCCTTCTATCTCGAAAATGATGGAGTCGTTTTGCCAGACCACGCCGTTGGTGGATTCGACCCCATAGACGAAGCCGACGGCAAACAGGTTGTCTCCATCGAAGCAGAGGTCGTTGATGGACGATAAGCCATCGCTTTGCCACAGGATGGTGTCGTTTTTCCACACGCAAGCATACACGCCAGGATTGACGATGGTGCCGCCCGCGTAGATGTCGCCCGTGTTGTTGTCGATGGCAAGGGCGTAGATATTGCATAACGTGGTGCTGTCGATAGGATAGGTGTAAAGGACTTCTCCGTTTTGCCAGACCATATTGTCTCCAGCGGCCGTCCATCCATTGGCGTCGAGGACGATGCGCGACATGTAGGCGCTGCTGTCGGTGGTGAAGAGAACCGTGTCGTTCATCCAGACATGGCCACGAAAGTCAGAATAGCTGTATCCAGTACTATAGATGGAACTGTCGTTAGCGACTTTCATGTCGGAGAGGATGATATCAGCCGTGTCGGAAAGGCTATATACCAGCGTGTTGTTTTTCCAAATCTTGCCTGTGCCATTGTTGTTCCCGGCGAAATAGACATCTTGCGCCGAGGCCCAACCGAGGGCGAGAAACAGCGTGGCGAAGAGAATAAAGGCTTTTTTCATGATGAAGAATGCTTTTGATACAAGGTGCAAAAATAGAAACTTTTCTTGACTTTCGTATCCTTTATTTCAGAAATAGCATTATCTTTGCCGCCGATAAGCGGTGCCGCGAGGCTCAATAGGGAATCGGGTGCAAGTCCCGAACAGTTCCCGCTGCTGTAAGCTCTTCAAGCTGGTCACAATGCCACTGAAAACTTAGTCTTTCGGGAAGGCGGCCAGACAAAGGGAGTAAGTCAGAAGACCTGCCGCCTGTCGCTGAAACGAAGCTTTCGGGACAAGAGCTGGCTTTCCCTTATTAATTTAAGGTGCACCAACGATCTCCTTGAAGTTTTGAAGTAAGTAGTTAATTAACTAATTATCAAACCTTTAAAACTTAATGTATTATGCGTTTTAAAAACTTTACCCTCTTATTCCTCATGGGAATCTTTGGTCTGTTTACGACCAACCTCTTCGCGCAAGAGGACGCCACCATCGACCCTGCCGACATCCGCTACTGGATTGGCGAAGGCGAGAACGAGGTGGTCTTCATCGTCAACTGGGCTGAGCCCGACACAGCTTTGGCATGGGGCTACCGTTTCGCTGGCGAAAGTGTAACGATTAAGAATGTCATGGACGGCATCGCTGAGGTCGACTACCGTTTCAGCTATGAAGCAAGCGGCAGCTGGCTCGTGGACTTGTTTTTCAATGACGGTATTCTTGATCTGAGCCTCACGGAGCAGATGTGGGTTACCTATCTGGTCAATGGCGAGTCGTCATGGGATACCTTTGATGAAAAGACCCTTGTGAATGGCGACTATATCAAATGGGGCGACACCTATTGCGGCACCTTGATTGACCCTGAAAACTACATCTATGTCTTTGAAGAGGAAGTCGTTGCGGTGTATCCTCTGGCCGACGAAGCCACAATCGATCCTTCGGAGATCCTCTATTGGGTGGGCCAAGGCGAGAAAGAAATCGTGTTTGCTGTCAACTGGAACGAGCCCAACAGATGCTTGGCATGGGGCTTCCGTTTCGATGGTGACCAAGTGATCCTCAAGGAAGTGATGGACGGCATCGCCGCTGCCGATAGCCGTTTCGCTTATGTGTTAGGCGAATGGGGTATCGGTGACATCACTTTCGACGATGGCGATTTGCATTATGCCCTGTCAGGCAGGTGGTGGCTCTACAACGTGAATGGCGTGATGGGTTACCTCGGCTTTGATGGTGAGGTTCTCGTCGATGGTGACTTTGTCAAATGGGGCGATGAGTCCTGCGCTACCGAGATCGCCGAGTGGACCTATGTCTGGGAGCAGGAAGTGGAGCCCGTGTGGATGCCTACTGGCATGAACGAGAACGTCATGAGCCTGTCGGTCTATCCCAACCCCGCCGTCAGTGAGACCTATGTGACCATCAGCGACGCTGGCGTGAACGAGATTTCGGTCTATGACATGCAGGGCCGTCTTGTCAACAAGATGGACGTTAACGCCATGGAAGGCGAGCAGGTGCGTATCAGCACTGAGATGCTGAACAGCGGCGTCTATTTCATCAGTGTGAATAGCGACAATGTCGTGCGCACTGCGAAACTCGTGGTGAAATGATCAAGAGAATCAGCATCTTGATGTTGGCTATGGTGCCGGTCGCGTTGTGGGCGCAGTTCGCGCCTGCTCAGGACAAGCCCGGCACCACAGCCATGCATGCCGACTCGTCGGCGTTTGTCGGTTGGGCTACTGGAGTCGAAGTGGTCCATGGCCCGATGAACATCGCCAACCCTGACTTGGGCGTGACGGGCGCCAACTACCCCGACGAGAACGCCTTGGGCTATCCTGAAGGCACGTTTGGTGTGGTATGCCTTGGCGATGGCGGTATGGCGACATTGACATTCGCTTCACCTATCTACAATGGCGTAGGCCCGGATTTTGCTGTGTTTGAGAACGGATTCGCCAATGCCGTCAACCCTGACACGTGGGCTCTTGAGCTTGCTTTTGTGGAGGTGAGTTCGGATGGCGAGCATTTCTTCCGTTTTCCTGCCTACAGCAATACTCAAACGACGACGCAGTTGGGCAATGGAGGAACCATCGTCCCGTCACAAATCCATAATCTGGCGAGCAAGTACGGCGCGATGTACGGCACTCCGTTCGACCTTGACGAGGTGGAGGACGATCCTCTTCTCGACAAAAACCGTATCACGCATGTCCGTGTTGTCGATGTCGTCGGTTGCATTGACTCGCTGTATGCCAGTTATGATTGCCAAGGCCATGTGATCAACGACCCGTGGCCGACGCCTTTCGCTAGCAGCGGCTTCGACCTCGATGCCGTCGGCGTGATTCACGACCTGGCGCACTTCAACGTGCCAGAGAATGAGAGTGAGTCGGTGGCGGTGTATCCCAACCCGGTGAAAGACCGTCTGACCGTCAAGGCGGAGAATCTGGAATCGGTGGAGGTGTACAACCTCATGGGACAGCGGGTGCTGTCGACCATGTCGCCGACCGTTGACATGAGTGGTCTCTATCAGGGTGTCTATTTCATCCGCCTCACCGCTGACGGAAAGACTGTTACGAAACGTATTGTGAAACAATAATACCATGACCAGTGACCCAGACCCTGACCCGTTCCGTACAAATGGTCAGGGTCAGGGTCATCGGTCAGGGTCAAAACAATAAAAAATGAAAAGAATAAACCTCTTATTGATGGCGCTTTTGGCCGTATCGCTGTTCGCCTGCAAGCCCGACCCGACGGTCGACCCGGATCAGCCTGTCAACCCCAATGCGATGGACCTCGGCTCGGGTGTGTTCGTGCTCAACGAAGGTAACTTCCAGTTTTCCAACGCCTCGTTGTCGTTCTATGACGTGGATGCCGACACGGTGATTAACAACCTGTTCTACAAGGTGAACAACGCTCCGCTCGGCGACGTGGCCCAGAGTCTCGCCATGACCGACGGCATGCTTTATGTCGTGGTCAACAACAGCAACCTCATCTATAAGATGGATGCCACCACTATCGTATGCGACACCACAAAACCCTTCAAGCTTGGCGACTTTTATTCGCCTCGTGAAATGTACTTTGTGACGCCCAACAAGGCCTATGTCACTGATATCGTCGGTACCAACTTGTGGATTATCAACCCGCAGGATATGACCCATACGGGTTCCATCGTGATGGGCAAGACCACCGAGAAGATGGCGCAGGTGGGCAATGAGCTGTATGTCAGCAACTGGTCGTATTATTACATCAACCCCGAATCGCACGACAGCTACAATACCGTTCAGGTCGTCGACATGAACAATGACGTGAAGGTGGCGGAGATCGAGGTGGGGAAGGAGCCTAACACGATGGCGGTCGACAAGAACGGCCATGTGTGGGTGCTTTGCGAAGGCCGCTCATGGGAGCTGGAATATGGAGAAGCCCCCTCGCTGTGGGAGATTGACCCGGCTTTGAAGACCGCGACGAAGCGTTGCGAGTTGCCTGGCACGGCTTCCGCTATGAGAGCCAATCCCGCTGGTGACCAATTGTATCTGATCAATAACAACGAGGTGCGTCGTTTCGACGTCGCCACGATGACTCTGTCGGAGACGTTCTGTATCACGGCCAGTCCGCAAGGATGGTTCTACAACTTGGCCGTCGACCCCAAGAACGGCGATGTTTATGTCGCTGACGCGGGCAACTATATGGATAATGGAACGGTCTACCGCTATTCCAACGATGGTGTGCTGCTCAACTCATTCAGAGCGGGCATCATTCCCAGTGCAATGTTGTTTAAATAATTGATATTCTTTTTTGTGGAGCCTCCTTTTTGGGGGCTCCGCGCCTTTTTTTGCCTATGAAAAAGACCTGTCCCCGTTGCGGAAAAGAGTTCGAGTGTGTGCATTCCATCGACTGCTGGTGTGTGAAGGTGAAACTCACCGACGCCGCCAAAGCCTATCTGAAAGAAAACTACAGCGACTGCCTGTGCAAAGACTGCTTGGATGAGATCAATGGAAAACAATAATTGTGCAATGTTGACGGATTCCGTCATTGCGAGGAACGAAGCAATCCAGAGAGGAAGCAACACAACTGGATTGCCGCGCTTCGCTCGCAATGACGCAAAGCGACGCGTACTTGGAGTGTTATTCCTTGTCATGATGTTGTTCTCGGTGTCGTCATGCCGATTCAACACTCAGGTCCAGGAAGAGCGTGTCGAGGTGGACAATATGATGCGGTACGCGCGTAATGTCACCGTCAGCGAACAAGATTACGGCTACCTCATGGAGGTCATCTGCCCTTGGGACACCACATTGTCGTTGGGCAAGTTCGCCTTGGTCAAGGACACGACGGCGGCGGTGGGCGAGGGGCTGACCCAAGTCCGAGTGCCAGTGAGGTCGGTGATCTCGTTCTCGGCCACGCAGTGGTCTGTTTTCCTTCGTCTGGGTGAGATCGACCGTGTGAAAGGCATCCTGGAAGGCCGTTTCGTGACCGACAGCACCATGCGCGCGTTGCTGGAGCAGGAGAAGGTCTACGATATCGGCACCGAGGCCGCCGCCGACATTGAAAGGATGATACAACTGCAGCCCGATGCCTTGCTTTATTCGCCTTATTTCGACGGCAACCAAGGCGGTCTGAACGTCACGGGTGCCGTGTTGTTTCCCTTCGCGGACTATATGGAGAACACGCCCTTGGGTCGCGCCGAATGGATCCGTGTCATCGGCATGCTGACAGGCTGCGAGGATAAGGCCGACGCCTGGTTCGACGACATCGAACGTCGCTACGAAGCCCTCTCGACGCTCTGCGCCGAGGTGGAACAGCGTCCCACGGTGTTCTCCGACCTCGCCTTTAACGGGCAGTGGTATGTGGCAGGTGGCCGCAGCTATATGGCCAAGCTCTTCGCCGATGCCGGTGCCGACTACATCTGGAAGGACAACCCGTCGACGGCCAGTGTCCCTATGGATGCCGAGAGCATCCTCGCCAAGGCGCAGCACGCCGACTTCTGGCGTGTCATCAACTCCAATCCCTTCCCGATGACCTACGAGTCGCTGGCCAAGGAAAGTCCCGTTTATCCGCTTTTCGACGCTTACAAGAATCACCAGATCATCGTTTGCGACATCCTATCGACGGGTTATTTCGAGCAGTCGCAGTGCGAGCCTGATTTGCTTTTGGCTGACTTCATCCATTTCTTCCATCCCGAGCTGTTGACAGGGGAATGGGAAGGGTACGAGCCGAAATACTACCATCTGATACAGGAATAAACAAAAGGCTTCCCGTAGGAAGCCTTTTGTTTATTGGTAGAGACGGTGCATGCACCGTCTCTACATTTTTATTCCTTCACGAACCGCAGCGTCGCATGGCCGCAGCGGATGAGGTAGAGACCCGATGCGAGGTCGCGGATGCCGATCTCTTGGTCAGGATTGGCATTCACTACCCTCACCAATTCGCCAAGGCTATTGTAGATCTGCACTTCACTCTCGGCCTCCAGGCCTGGGATGCGGATGCTCTCGCGGGCGGGGTTGGGGCAGACCGTCAGCGCTGTGGCTTCGCCTTCCTCCACGCCAGTGCCCCCTGTGATGCTGATGTTGTCGATGTACCAGTTATGGCCATATTCGCCGCTGTACTTGAATGCGACGTAAATCGCTTCACCTTGATAGTCTTTGAGGTCAATGGTGACGGTTTTCCATTCTTCACTTGGGGATTCTTGCGTCCACACTTCATGGAAATTGCTCAATGCGTTATTATTGATAGCTACCCAAACGCCTTCGTAGGTGTAATCGGCTGCTGGCGATTCTTGGGTCATAAAAGATAGTTTGATATTGTCGTAGTTGGGCTCAAGGATTATCTTCGGGCTGATGAGCCATCCTTCTTGATCATTGACGTTATAATAGTGCCGTGCGCCGTAGTTTCCAGAAAGGCCTGTCGCCATTCTGGTGCCAATTCTGTCCCAATAGGATACATGACCTAAAAGATTGTTGTTGTCCACGTCAACCTTAGTCCAACAGGCCCAGTCGGTGGAGCCGTTTTCGAAATCCTCCTTGTATGGCAGATAGCGAGTGTCTCCATCTTCACATACAGGTTCTTCAACGCAAATGGCTTTGACAAAATCGCAATCGGATAATTCCCCTATCTTGTCGCCGTCATTCCAAATCATGCATGGTGAGTCCGATGATAAACGGCCAGAGTAATAAACACCCATGTTGTTGGCCATCACACAGTTCAAGGAAGCTCCGGAACTGCCGGTGGGATGCTCATACAGCGGTTCACCGTTTTTCCAAACTTTCAGGTAGTAGCCTTCGTATCCGCTAACGTATATGTCGCCTGCGTCGATGTAGATCTTGTTTCCGCTGCTGTAAGTTTGTGTAAGTGTGTATTGGACTACATTGTCTCTCCAAACCTTGGTAATCAGGTTGGAACCGACTGAAACGACGCCGACGGTATAGACAAAGCCGTTATAAAAGGCGATGTCGTTGATAATGACGGAGGTGCCAAGATTATACAATTCAGAACCATTTTTCCATATCGCTCCATGAAAAACGCTAGGACCGTCAAATTGTATGCCTGCCGTGTAAACCGTTGCGTTTTCGTTATCCAGGCAAAGACCTGTTGCTTCGCTCGAATTTGCGCCATTGCCCATGGTGTAGTGTGGATTTGCATTGCTGCCTTTCCAAACGACACCAGTTCTCACACCGCCAATATCCATATAGCCTGCTGCATATATGATATTGGTTTTCGGGTCGTGGCACAGGCGGTTGATATGACGTCCTTCACCCGAAGGACTGTTCAGATATTCCGATCCGTTCTTTACCACATCGCCGTAATTAGGTATGCCGTTAGAACTAAATACATTCTCGGCCCAATAGACATCTCCGTCGCACAATTCCACGGCAGAGACCTCTCCGTAATAACCGTTAGAGAGACTGGACTCGTAGATTTTATGGCCGTTTTTGTGTACCACGGGTTGTTTCGTGCCGCTCTCGTCCGTGTGGTAGCCCGCAACATAAACATCTTGGGCCACGCTCATGCCGGCGAAAGCCATCACCGACAGGATAGTAAGTAGAATTCTTTTCATAATGGTAAGTTTTAATGTTGTTTAAAGTTGTTTATTGATGATTATTCCTTTACAAACCGCATCGTCGCATTGCTGCAGCGCACGAGGTAAAGACCGGCGCTCAGTTCGCCGATGCCGATCTCTTGGTTGGCGTTCACATTGGCTGTTTTCACCAGCTCGCCGAGGCTGTTGTAGATCTGCACCTCGCTCTCGGTCTCCAGGCCTGGGATGCGGATGCTTTCGCGGGCGGGGTTGGGATAGACAGCGAGGCTTTCGTCAGCGGTTTCGCCCACGCCAGTTTTCTCCGCCACCTCGATGTTGTCGAGAAGCCATGTATAGATGCCATTGCCTTCGTAGACGAAAGCGAGTTGTATTGTGTGGCCGGAATATGGTGCGAGGTCAAGGGTTACCGTCTCCGGCTCGGTGGAATTGCCTGTAGGGGTCCTTCTCCAAATTTCATTGAATTCATCCAAATTGCCGAGTCCCGTGTTGTCCACTGCCATCCACACGCTGTACTCCACTGCATCCTGGGCCTCACCTTTAGGCAACGAGGTGTAGATGTCGTATTTCAACTGGTAGGTCTTTTCTGACGAAAGGATGATGCTTGGCGTTAGCAAGGCGCCTCCTTGATTATGAAGAGAGCCGAAAGTGTGTACTGCTGCCTTGATTGACGAATCCCATTTCCAGCATACGCCGTCGTGGTCGACATCCATCACATACATGCAATCACCCAAGCCTGTGTCGAAACGTTCCGCATAGGGTGTGCTGACGGGAGGACAAGGCTGATAATCCGAGACGATAGTGACGTCGTCAATGTACCAGCTGTGGCCGTTTTGGCCCTGGTATCTGAAATCAATCTGAACATTTTTTCCCTGATAGGCGGAGAGGTCAATGGAGACGGTCTTCCATTCCGCCGAAGGTTCGGTCTGCGTCCATACTTCGACGGAAGCCTTGTGACCGCCTTCGATCACCCAAACGCCTTCATAGCTGTAGTCGCCAGGATACTGCTCATAGGTCTTGAAGGTCATCGTGGTGTTGCCGTCCGCAGGAATGCTGATAAGTGGTGTGGCGAGCAAACCATTCTGGTCATAAAAGCCATTGTACCTGTGCCATGCGCAATAGTGACCGCCGTAGGCACTCACTTCAGCGTTGTCACCACCTCTATGCCAATAGGAAGCGTAGCCGTTGTTGGCATGGTCGATATCCAATTGTCCCCAGCAGGCCCAGTCGGTGGCTCCCGTCTCGAAGTTTTCATAGTAGGGCAGGGTGCGGATATCATTATTCTGGCATTCAAGGTCGACGAATATGCTATTGATAATCGGTGTGTTATCCAATTCAAACGAGTAAAGGGCAAGGTCGTTTTTATTAATGCGTCCATCTGTTGCATAATAAACGCCTTCGCTGTTGGCAACGACGCACTCGGTATAATTACCATAGGGTGTATCATACAGCTTTTCTCCGTTTTTCCATATCGAGCCTCCATTATTAAAGACTCCTGCAAATACATCTCCAGCATCAACACTAATGGCAGGAACGCTACCATTGGTGGTTATCGTGTAGAGCACGTAGTCATTCTGATAGACAGCGCCAATGTCGTCATCAACGTCCCATGTTGCAGTATAAACAGAACCATTGTAATAGTCCATGGATAATGGGATAACATAACCCTCCAAGATGTACATCTCACCCTGGTTTTCTTGCCATATTACGCCTTTGTTCTCAAAAGTGTTATAGTCGTACACATATCCACAGGCTATGACGAGGCCATCCACTATCATGGCATCATAGAGATAGCCATAATTGTAGTTGATGGCATCGAAGGTGAGATAAGGTGTCGGGTCGGTGTTTTTCCATACCATGGGTTTTCGGTGGCTGTTGACAATCATGTCGCCACCGGCATACACATTCATGCCATCGGTGAACAGACAGTTGATATGACATTTTGTTCCGATGGGTATTTCTAAAAAAACATCGTTGTTTTTCATGACACGGCTGTAATAGTAGTCGTTGTCCGAATCTATGTAGTTGTCTACCCAAAAGACATCGTCGTCCAAAAGAAGCACATCTGAGGATTCGTGATGGTAGTAAAAGTCGTTGCCAGTGGAAAAGAGCAATTCGTTATTCTTGTAGACAGCGGCAACTTTTTTGTTGTTGTCGTGGTTGTAATAGTAACCCGTGCTATACACATCTTGGGCCATGCTTATGCCGGCGAAAGCCATCACCGACAGGATAGTAAGTAGAATTCTTTTCATAATTTCATGTTTTAATGTTGTTGCTAATTGGTTTTTGCTTTAGCACAATGAGCGCTTCAGACAGGGCAAAAATAGGGATAAAAATGCGGAATGCAATACGTAAAATTACGTATTTTTAACAAATTAGATAAAATAAAGAAAATAGATTACCGCCTGAACGGACAATCCACCGAGCAGCCTGAACATCCGCTTTTTTTGTCTTCGCAACAGGAACTCTTGCCTTTGCCTTTGCCTTTGCGAAGGCCATAGACGGCCCATGCCACAAGGGCAAGGACAACCACAATCACTATGACAGTGGCCCAGTTCATGCAATGACGGCATTGGCGATGAGGTAGGCCAACCAGGCGAAGACCCAGGCGACCACGCATTGGAAGACGATGATGAACAGCATCCACTTGGCACCCAGCTCGCGACGGATGGAGGCCATGGCGGCCACACAAGGCGTGTAGAGCAGGCAGAACACCAGCATCGAGACGCTGCTGGCCAGGGTGAACAACGGCATGGCGTTCAACACCTCGAGGGTGGCCACAACGCTCTCCTTGGCCATGAAACCGCTGATCAGGGCGGTGACGACCTGCCAGCTGCCCAATCCTATGGGACGGAACACAGGGGCAACCCAACCCGCCACACTTGCCAGCATGCTGCCTTCGCCGTTCTCGACCATGGAGAAGTGGAAGTTGAAGGTCTGGAGGAACCAGATGACCAGCGTGGCCAGGAAGATGACGGTAAAGGCGCGTTGCACGAAGTCCTTGGTCTTGTCCCACAGCAGATGGGCAACGTTTTTGGCGCTCGGCATGCGGTAGTTGGGCAGCTCCATGACGAAGGGCGCCACGTCGGCTTTCTTGCCGAACCACTTGGTGAACAACGCTGTGACGATGCCCACGAGGATGCCCAACAGGTAAAGGCAGATGAGCACCACGCCGCCGTGGCCTGGGAAGAACATGCTGGTGAAGAAGCCGTAGATGGGGATCTTGGCCGAGCAGCTCATGAAAGGCGTCAGCAGGATGGTGCGCCAGCGGTCGTGGGTGGAGTGCAAGGTGCGGGAGGCCATCACGGCAGGCACGGTGCAGCCGAAGCCGATGAGCATGGGCACGATGCTGTGGCCAGTGAGGCCGAGCTTACGCAAGAAGCTGTCGCTGACGAAGGCCACACGGGCCATATAGCCGCTGTCCTCCAACAGGCTGAGGAAGAAGAACAGCAATATGATGATCGGAACGAAACTCAACACGCTGCCCACGCCGCCGAAAATGCCGTCGACGACGAGCGACTGCACGGCGGGGTGTACGTTCCAGCGGGCGAGGGCGTCGCCACACACGTTGGCGAGCCAGGTGATGCCTTGGTCGAGCCAGTTCTGCAGGGGGGCACCGAGCAGGTCGATGCTGAGGTAGATAATGCCCGCCATGACGAGGATGAAGATGGGGATGGCGGTCCACTTGCCGGTGAGAATCTTGTCCATCTTGCGGCTGCGTTGGTATTCCTTGCTTTCCTTGGGCTTCACCACGGTCTGGTCACATAGTTTCTTGATGAAGGCGAAGCGCATCTCGGCCATGGCGGCGGCGCGGTCGAGACCGCGCTCCTCTTCCATCTGGACGATGAGGTGCTCCAGCGTCTCTTTCTCGTTCTGCGAGAGGTCCAGGGCCTCCATGACGATGTCGTCGCCTTCGATGAGCTTGGAGGCGGCGAAGCGCACGGGGATGTCGGCGCGCTGGGCGTGGTCCTCGATGAGGTGCATGATGCTGTGGAGACAACGGTGCACGGCGCCGCCGTGGTCGTCTTTGTCGCAGAAGTCCTGTCGCACCGGGGCCTCTTGGTATTTGGCGATGTGGATGGCGTGGTCGACGAGTTCGGAGACGCCTTCGTTCTTGGCCGCCGAGATGGGTACCACGGGCATGCCAAGGATGCGCTCCATCTCGTTGACGAGGATACTGCCGCCGTTGTTGCGCACCTCGTCCATCATGTTGAGAGCCAGTACCATGGGAGCGCCCAACTCCATGAGTTGCATGGTGAGATAGAGGTTGCGTTCGATGTTGTTGGCATCGACGATGTTGATGATGGCCTTGGGCTTGTCTTTCAGGATGAACTCGCGTGAGACGATTTCCTCGGAGGTGTAGGGCGACAACGAGTAGATGCCTGGCAGGTCGGTGACCGAGGTGTCGGGATGCCCTTTGATGACGCCGTCTTTGCGGTCGACGGTGACACCGGGGAAATTGCCCACATGTTGGTTGGCGCCCGTCAGCTGGTTGAATAGTGTCGTCTTGCCACAGTTTTGCTGTCCGGCGAGGGCGAAGGTGAGTTGGGTGCCTTTGGGCAACGGGGTCTCGTGTGTCTTGTCGTGGTAGATGCCTTCCTCGCCCAAGCCCGGGTGGGCGTTATGGTCGTGGAGGGCGGTAGCGTAGAGCTTGTCGGGGTCAAGGGTAGAGGCCTCAGCCTCTTCGTTGGTGGGCTCCACTGTGATGAGGGTGGCGTCGGCCTTGCGCAGCGTGAGCGAATAGCCATGGATCATCACCTCCATGGGGTCGCCCAAAGGGGCGTATTTCACGAGTTTTATGATGGCGTCGGGGATCACGCCCATGTCAAGGAAGTGCTGGCGGCGCTGTCCTTCGCCGCCTACGCTCTTGATGCGCGCCGACTGTCCGATTTCCAGTTTATCGAGTGTGATCATTACTTGTCAATGTTTTCCGACTGCAAAATTACAGCATTCACGACTGCGCTCCCATCATTATTAATTGGTAAATGTAATATGACACTCATCACTTGTGGGGAGGCGTTCCGATCTCTTCGGCCTCGCCGCGGGTGAAGAACCTGACGGTCACTTGGGGCGTCTTTCTTTCTTCCGCCTTGGCCTCGCAGCGGAACGACACCTCCGAGACGCCTTCGTCGAGATAGGCCACACCACGCGCCTGCACCTCTTTTATCTTGTTGAAGTTTTGGTCGGCGACGTAGGCCGTGCCGTCGAAGTCATAGATGAGGTATTGTCCGCCTTTGAGGGTGCAGGGGAGGTAGAGGATGCCGTTGGGCGTCCTGACTTCCATCTCGCTGACGCTGCCTTTGCCTTCCACGGCGATACGGAGGGCGTAACGGCTCTTGTAGGGACTGTTCCATTGCCATACGTCGTCGTTCAGGTGGCAGAGGTAGCCTCTCGAGATATGCTGGGGATATAGCAAATAGGCCGAGTCTTCGCCCTTCTCGATGTGCCAGTTGCCGTAGGGGTCTTTGAAGGCTTCCTTCTGTGCCTCGCTGAAAGCACCCGACAGGCGCAACGACTCCCATATGTTGATGGCGTTCAGCATAGCGTCGGTCTGTCCGTGCTTGCGCATGGCGTTGGCGTCGAAGTCAAGGCCGAAGCCTGCGTCGAAGGCGGCGGCGTTGGCAAGGAACCATTCCAGCTCTTCCATCGTGGTGGCCTTGCGGTTCTTGTCGGCAAGGATGATTTGGAAGTTGCCGATCATCCACGGCATCATATTCCTGCGGTAGTAGGCTTGTTTTCTCGCCAGGGTCTCGGCCATGGTGTTGCGTTGTATAACGTTCCACAATGTGTTGTCGTTGACCCTTGTCAGATAGTGCCATGAGCCATGGGTGATTTGGTCGGCCTGTAGCGTCTTCTCTGGGTTATAGCTTTGCATGGTGTCGAGAAGGCGTGTGATGGAATGGTCGCCGAGACCGTTGTAGGCATAACTTTTCAGGTCGTTGAAGATCAGTACCGAGGCGTCTGTCTTGGCGCGTTTTTTCGCTTCTTTCGTGATCATCTTTTCCTGTGTCCAGGGAACGGGGACGAAGGTGTGGTCGGTGTGGTCCCATATCTTGAAGGTGGTGGCGTTTTTTTGATGGGGGACGGCTTTGGTGCCGAAAGCGCCACGGGTGCAGCAGTAGAAGATGTGGATGTTGCCCACGGACTCGGTGCTGCGGTAGGTGACCAGTTCGTCCTCGATGAGGAGGGTGTTGAGATGGGCGGGAATGTCGAAGAGGTCGGAGTGGTATACGGCAAACTCGGTCTGGGTGGCGTCGAGGGGCAGCTGCAGGTGGAGCTCGCCCTGTTTCAGGAGATCGTCGAAATATAACGACTTGTTGGCGGGGATACGGTTGGCCCACACAGCGCTGCTAAGGTCGAGGCCTGCCTGACGGCATTTCTCGGCCACGTAGATGGCGTCTTTCTCGTTATATTCGTTGCAGAGATACGATTTGGACGATAAAGGATCAAGTTTGTTCCAAACGCCATTGTACTCAGGATGCGCCCATCCTGCTTGGATCTCTATCTCCGCTATTTTGTCCATGAGTTCGTTCGTACGGCAGCCGAAGAGCACCAAGGAAGCGTCGTTTATGACGGCATCTTTGCCGTCGAGGTTATAGGCGATGGCGCCTTCATGGCCGTAGGTGCTGCGGATATGGGGCGTCACACGGTCGTAGGCGGAGAACTGCATCCGAGCGCCTTCGGGTGTGGCCATGGCGGCTAGTTCTGGGTCGGCGTCGTAATGCAACATCTGGCTGACTTGTTGGGCGCAGTTTGCCGGAAAACCTGCGTTGATTTTCGTGTTGAGCGCCTGCATGCCAAAGGCTAAACCTCGTCCTTGTGCGATACCGACGACTTCGCCCACACTTTCGGTGAGGTTGAGGCATATAGGGAACAGGAGCACAGCGTCGGGGCCTTTTTCCCAATTGGTATAAGCGACGGTGACGGTGATGCTACTCCCGTCATAGTCTGTGTCAAACATCAGGCTGATGTCGTCCACCTCACTGTCAAAACCGATGGTTGCCACATCGAAATTGCATTCGAAGTAGGACGACATGTACGCCTTGCCGTCTTTGAAGGCTATGGCGACAGGACATTCAGACGCAAGAATCTCCTCGCCATAAAGCTTCAAGGAACGCACGGTGCCCGCCTTGTCGATGCCGAGCAAGAGGTCCTTTGTGTCAAACGTGTAGGGGTATTTGTTACTGACATAATCGATTTGCGCCTGCACGTTTAAAGCGAGTAACAGTATGGTGAGTATGGCAAGTGTCTTTTTCATCAGTCGATTCCTCTCAGGTCTTTATAGAGTTTCACGGCGTAAAGGTCGGTCATGTTGGAGATGAAGTCGACGACGGACTGCAAGCGGACATAGGTGTCGTCGGTCTCCACCTTGAACTGTTCGGGGACCAGCGAGAGCAGCTTTTTGTTATAAGGTGTGGCGGGGTTGAGCACCGCATCGGTGAACTCCTCCAGCAGGGTGCCGATAACGTTGAAGCCTGTCAGTTCGATCTTCACCACCGAGGGGTGACGGTAGATATGGCGTACCGACTCGTCGCGACAGAGGTCGAGCGCTTTTTTCTCGAAATCAGGAAGGTGGGAGATGAGGCTCTTCTCAAAACGGCCTTCCATGATAGCGTCGTAGTTTTTGCAGAAAATGTCGCTGGCGCAGTTGACGAGTTTGTTGATGAGCATGGCCCGCAGGAAGGCGATACGTTCGTTGGTGTCGCTCACCTCATTGTAGGCTTTTTCCTTATGGACAAAGAGTTGCTTGTCTTTGTCGGGGTCGAAGAACGACAGGAAGCAGTTCTCGATGGATTCGGTGCTGATGATACCGCGCTTGTGGGCGTCTTCCATGTCAAGGACGAGGTAGCAGATGTCGTCGGCCGCCTCCATCATGTACGAGAGCGGATGGCGGGCGTACACCAAGTGCTCCTCGTCAAGTCTGGGGATGCCGCACTCTTCAACCACTTCTTTGAACGCCTCAATCTCAGAGTAGAAGACGTTGTATTTCTTACGGTTGCCTTTGTTAAAAGACGGGTAGGGGTATTTCAGTAAGGTGGCCAAGGTGGCCGAGGTCAGCGAGAAGCCGCCGGCGCGACGCCCTGTGAACTGGTGTGTCAGTTGGCGGAAGGCATTGGCGTTGCCCTCGAAGGCGATGAGGTCGCTCCATTGCTCAGGCAGGACCTTGTCTTTCAATTCCTTGCCTTTGCCGTCACGGAAGAAGCTTCCGATGGTGTCCTCGCCAGAGTGCCCAAAGGGCGGGTTGCCGAGGTCGTGGGCCAGGCAGGCCGAAGCCACGATGGTTTCGATGTCGGACTGGCGTTCTTTGAGCTCGGGATGTTTCTTTGTGAGTTTTTCCACCGCGCGGCAGGCGATGGAACGTCCCACGCTGGCTACCTCAAGGCTGTGTGTCAGACGGTTGTGGACCATCTGTGCGCCAGGAAGCGGAAAGACTTGCGTCTTGTTTTGCAGCCTGCGGAATGGACTGCTGAAGAGGATACGGTCGTAGTCGCGCTGGAAGCTGCTACGGATGTCGGGGCTTTTCTGCGCCGACGCGTATCGTTTGTTGGAGAGGAGGTCGTTCCAGTTCATGGCTGTGCTTTTATTGGTTCAAGCTCTGCCGCGCATATGGCACCAAGTCCTGCGAGGCGAACTCGCCTTTGAGGTATTTGAAATAACCTGCCACGGCGACCATGGCGGCGTTGTCGGTCGAGTAGGAGAGACGCGGGATGAAGACCTTCCAGTGGTACTTCTCGCCGAGGCGAAGCATGGCATCGTGGAGGCCGCTGTTGGCACTCACGCCGCCGGCGATGGCCACGGTCTTGATGCCTGTCTGCTTGCTGGCCTTCACCAGCTTGTTCATCAGGATGTCGATGATGGTCTTTTGCACCGAGGCGCAGAGGTCGGCCTTGTTCTCCTCGATGAAGTTCGGGTTGACCTTCAGGTTGTCGCGAACGGTGTATAAGATGCTGGTCTTCAGTCCGCTGAAGCTATAGTCCAAATCGGGGATCTGGGGCTTGGCGAAGCTGAAGGCTTCTGGGTTGCCTTCCTTGGCCAATTTGTCGATGACGGGGCCTCCAGGGTAGGGCAGGCCGAGGATCTTGGCCGTCTTATCGAAGGCCTCGCCCGCCGCGTCGTCGATGGTCTTGCCGATGACTTCCATGTCGAAATAGTCCTTCACCACCACAATCTGGGTGTGACCGCCCGACACGGTGAGACACAGGAACGGGAAGTCGGGCACCTCGGTGTGGGTCTCGTCGGTGGCGAAATGCACCAGGATGTGCGCGTTCATATGGTCGATCTCCACCATGGGGATGTTCAAGGTCTGCGCGAAAGCCTTTGCAAACGAGGTGCCTACGAGCAGCGAGCCCAAAAGACCGGGTCCACGCGTAAAAGCTATTGCGGATAACTGATTTTTATCTATTTTTGCAGTCTTTAAGGCCGTGTCGATGACGGGGATGATATTTTGCTGGTGGGCGCGTGAGGCGAGCTCGGGGACAACCCCTCCATATTGCTCGTGAACCTTCTGACCTGCAATGACATTGGAGAGCACACGCGTGCCTTGAAGCACTGCGGCAGAGGTGTCGTCGCACGAAGATTCGATGCCTAAAATGTATTCATTCATGGGTCTCAATTTGGAGGGTCAAAATTATTAAAAAAAAGATTATCCATAGCATCCTGATTTTTTTTGTGGTGATCCTAGCTATCATCACAAGTCTTTTCGTTGCTATACAAGACCCTATCATTCAGAAGTTTGCGGTGCGTTTCGCAGGCGGCTACCTCTCCGAAAAAACCGGCGCTGACATCAAGGTGGGCAGTCTGGTGATCACCCCCGATTTCAGTGTCTTGGTAAGAGATGTGACGGTCAAGGACTTGAAAGGCAACGACTTGGCCAAGATTGAGAAGCTGAATACGAGAATCGACGTGGCTTCCCTTTTGGAAGGCAAGCTTCATCTCGACCATGTGAACCTGAGCCGTACCGAGGCCAACCTCATCAAATACGAGGGCGAGGACCAACTCAATTTCGGCTTCCTCGTCGACGCCTTCAAAAGCGACAAGGAGAAGCCCGACAAAGACCCCATGCCTATTATCATCGACAACATCTCCCTTAAAGATGTCGATTTCACATTCTGGAACCAAGACAGCGACCAGCCCGAGAAGACCGAGAAACAGTTGATGGACTATTCTCATCTCGTCCTCAAGGACATCAACTTGGAAGCCAGCGGGCTTTATATCTTGGGTGACTCCATCTGCGCCAATATCGCTAGCCTCAGCGCCAAGGAGATCAGCGGCTTGGACCTCAAGCATCTGCAGACCAATGCCACGGTGACGCAGAAGGGCATCCTTCTCGACGGCTTGCAGATGGAGACCAACGAGAGCCGCTTCGATTTGGACCTCAATATGTTGTACAACGGCTTCGACGACTTCGGCAACTTTGTCGACTCGGTGGTGTTCGACGCCACGATACGACCCACTGACGTCATGCTCTCCGACATCGGAGTGTTCACGGAGGTCATGTACAAGATGCCCGACCGTGTGCAGTTTGAGGGACGTTTCACCGGGCCGATTCGCAACTTCCGTGTCGACGACATCAAGGCCGACATGGGCAAATCGACCCATTTCGAGGGCAACATCAGCATGCATCCGCTCGATTTCAACGATGGCTATCACACGTTGAACATCAAGAAGATGCATTTCACCTACGATGACCTTGTCAATTTCTACATCCCTTCGAAAACGAAGACCATCCCCTTGCCGGAGTCGCTGCGAGCGATGAACCAAGGCGATCTCTCGCTTGACTTCAAAGGCTCCTATAACAACTTCAAGTCGAACATCAGCCTGGCATCGGGCGTTGGCGACATCGACGCCTCTATCAACCGAGCTAAAGACGCCAAGGGCGACAATGTGTTCTCCGGCTATGTCAACGCCACCGAAGTGCAGGTGGGAGAGATAGCCAACGTCTCGAAGTTTGTGGGCGACCTCAATTTGGACGCCGACTTCGAGGTCAAGTTTCCCAAGAGCGGGGCTCCTGAGTTTATTGTCGACGGCATGGCGACCGAGGCGCAGCTGCTGGGAACCAAGATTGATGGCGTCAAACTCGATGGCAGCCTCAAGGAGAATCGTTTCAACGGTAAAGTCAAGGTCGACGACAACGACCTGGCGCTCGACTTCAACGGCCTTATCGATTTCCATGACAAGAAATACCCGAAGTCTGATTTCGAGGCCGTGGTCAAGCATGCCGACCTCCACGCTCTTAATTTGGTGAAGAACGACAGTGTTTGCGAGGTCAGCACCCATATCGTGGCCAACATGACAGGCTTCGACATCGACGACCTCGAAGGCACGTTGTGGCTCGACAACACCGTCTACCGCGACAGCCGTGGCACTTACAACATGGATGAATTCACAGCCTCCATCGTTAACGACAACCTGCTGCAACGCCGTATCAACGTCGATTGCGATTTCTTCAACTTTGAGATGGGCGGCATGATGAACTTTGCCCATCTGATGCCCATGCTCAACGAATACGGCAACTCCTTCGTCGACTTCCCCATGTGGAAAGGCAACCGCGAGAAGTTCCAGAAATATAGGGAGAAACACAACGTGGAGGAGGACTTCTACGTGCAACTGAACCTGAAAGACACCAAGACCTTGAGCCGTCTCTTGATGCCCTCGCTGAACATCGCCAAAGGCACCAGCGTAATCGGCACTTTTACCTCGCAGTCGAACCAACTCGAACTGACCGCCCGCTCGAAGAGTGTCAAGATTGGAGACCTGGCTATCAACGACGTGGAGCTGAAGAGTTTCAATACCCGTAGGTCTTTGATTAGTTCGCTTTCCGTCGATGAAGTCGTTTGGACCAAGATCGGCGAGAACGACACCACCATTCTGGGTCTCGACAATATCGGCTTGCAGACCCGTATGACCAACGACACCATCCATGCGACCATCGTATGGGATGACGATGAGTTGGAAGACCACAACAAGGCGCAGATCAGAGGCTACTTCCATCCTCACGAGCATGGCGGCATCGCTGGCATCAAATCGGCCAACGTGACCATTAACGACTCGCTGTGGAGCGTCGACCCCAACAACTATGTCGACATCACCGATGGCAGGGTGACGCTCTCCAACCTCATGTTCAGCCACAACCTCCAGTCTGTCAGAATCGACGGCTTTGTGCCCATGCACGAGGCTGACACGCTCTCGGTGCTGCTGCATCAGTTCGACATCTCCAACTTCGACCCCCTCTTCAAGGGTTTCGACATCGACGGTTTCATCACGGGCGACGCCTTGCTCAGTAGCCTCAAAGACGCGCCGATGGTGTTGGCCGACCTTGCTGTGAAAGACATCGCCGTCAACGACGAGGCGGTGGGCGACGCCGTGGTGGAGAGCTCGTGGGACAACAAAAACAAGGCAATCGACCTGAACGTGGACCTCTTCGACGACAAGAAAAAGATGCTCGACGTGACGGGCTCCTACTATACCGCCAGAGAGAACGACAACCTCGATTTCGCCGTCGAGATGGACTCGTTGCGGCTTGCCGCCTTCAGCCCGCTCTTGACGGGCGTCGTGTCGAGGCTGCAGGGCTATGGCGACGGCTATGCCACCGTAAAAGGCTCGCTACAGCAGCTCGATGTCGAGGGTAAACTCAACATCATTGACGGCGGCTGTAAGATCAAATACCTACAGACTTACTATACCTTCAGTCCCACCGTGCTCATCGACAGCAAGGCCATCCGTTTCGAGAACATGGTGCTCAACGACACCTTGGGTAACAAGGCCATCGTCGACGGACAGATCAGCCACAACAGCTTCAAGGACTTTAACTTGGATATGAGGATCATTCCCCGGGAATTCCTGGCATTGGCCACGTCGAGCGAAGACAACGACACCTTCTATGGCACTGCGGTGGCTAACGGTCTTATCACGGTGAAAGGACCGTTCAACGACATTGTGCTTGACATCATGGCGAGGACGCGCAAGGGTACCAACCTCACCATACCGCTCAACAAATCGACCGTTGTCAAGGATAATGACTTCATCGTCTTCGTCGAGAAAGAGGAGGAGACGGAGGAGATTGAAGAGGTTCCCGTGAAAGAGGAGAAGAGTCCGAGCAACTTCACTCTTAAACTTGACGTGTCAGCCACCGACGACGCCACGCTGAAGATTATCCTGCCGAGCAATATCGGCACCATCGAGGCGTCGGGCAACGGCAATATGAAGATGGGCACCTCGTCGAAGACCCCCTTCACGATGCGCGGCGACTACACCATCAAGTCGGGCAAGTTCCAGCTGACCTTGGTCAACCTCGTCTCGCGTCTCTTCAACCTGAGGCAGGGCGGCACCCTCTCGTGGACGGGCGACCCCACCGACGGACAAATCAACGCCACGGGTGTATATACTATCAAGACGTCACTCTCGGGTCTGGGCGTACAGATCGACTCGACGGCCACCAACAGCAACGTCAACGTGGAATGCCTCATTCATCTCAAAGGCGACCTGCTCAACCCCAGCTTTACCTTCGGCATGAACCTGCCCAACGCTTCGGAAGACATCACACAGACGGTATACTCGCTTGTCGACACCACCAACCAAGCGGTGATGACCCAGCAGGCCCTCTCGCTGCTTGTGCTGGGTGAGTTCGCCTATGCTGGCGGATCGGGCGGCTCCGACGTTAACCTCTCCAACATCCTTGGCGGTACGTTCCAGGTCGACGTCACCGACAAACTCAACCTTGGCCTCAAATACCACTCGGGTAACGACGATTCCTATAACGAATACCAACTCGCCATGCGCACGCAGCTCTTCGAGGACAAACTAACCCTGGAGACCAACCTCGGCATGATGACGGCCAACAACCCCAATGCCAGCAACGCCTCAAGCATCGTCGGCGAGTTCGATATGTATTACAAACTGACGGACGACGGGCGGCTGCAGGCGCATTTCTATAACCATTCCAATTACAACTCTAACTTTAACAGCATGGCCTTCGACCGTCGCTCGCCCTACACCCAGGGCTTGGGTCTCTCGTATAGCCGCTCGTTCGACAGCTTCCGCAACCTGTTCAAAAAGAAACCCGTCGTGAATTCGCAACCCATGATCAGGCCCAAGAAGGAGGAAAACAACTGATACTCATGCCAAGCAAACCTCAATTCAAGGTGTATCAAGCCTCGGCAGGCGCGGGCAAGACTTTCACCCTTATCAAGGAATACCTGAAGCTGTGCCTCGCCGATGAAATGAGCGTGGATAACTACAAACATATCCTCGCCATTACCTTTACCAACGCCGCTGCCAACGAGATGAAGGACAAAATAGTGAAGGCCCTTCGCGAGATCATCGACAGCGCGACGTTTGAGCCGAGATCGATGGGGGCGAGTCTGGTAAAAGAACTGGGCGTCAGCGGAGCGGATTTGAAACGCAACGCCCAAAGTCTGATGACCAAGATTATGCACGACTACAGCAGCTTCTGCGTCTGCACCATCGACGCCTTCGTGCAGAAGCTGTCGCGCTCCTTCGCGCGCGACTTGCGGCTGCCCAGCCAATACTCCGTCAGCATCGACACTGACGAGGTGGCCGAGGCCGTCACGGAGAGAATCGGCCTGAAGATCAGCGGACCCGATGACTACCTGACCCGGCTCTTGGTCGACTTCAGCAACAACCAATACGACATCGGACGCTCCACCGCCATCGAGAAGCAGCTGGCCGAGTTTGTCGGAAAACTGACCACCGAGAAAGCCTACCAACGAGACGAGAAGAATACCATCAAGGATGAAGTCACTTACAAGCAAACGCTTGACTTCCTGAATGGTAAGATGCGCTATTTTGAGCAGGAGATCAAGTCCTTTGTGGATGCTTTCATGGCGGTGGAACGGCAATATCACCTTGATGATTCTAGCTATTCCTATGGAAAAACGGGCTTTGTATCGTTTGTCAGGAAGCTGTCGAATAAGGTCTATGAGCAGCCCGGCGCTCGATTCATTTCGGTGCTTGACAACCGGAACTGTTTTTCAAAAGAGGCCGAAAAACAGTTGGGCAAAGCACAAACGGATGCCATCAACGAGGCATTGTTGGAGGTTCTTGCCCCATTGTATGAGTTTTATGAGAAAGGATTCGGCAAGTATCTGTTCTATAAGTCGCTACGCAACCAACTCTATTTCTATGCTCTTCGTATCCAGATCAGGACGGCCTTCGACCAGCTGGCAGAGGAGGAGGAGATTGTGCACATCTCCGAGTTCAACAAACTGCTTAACTCGGTGATGGGCGACTTCTCGGTTCCCTTTGTGTATGAGCGCATTGGTGAGCATTTCCAGCATATCTTCGTGGACGAGTTCCAAGACACTTCCGTCCTGCAGTGGCAGAACCTTTTGCCTTTGGTCGACAACAGCTTGGCCAACGGCCATATGAGCATGGTGGTGGGCGACGGCAAGCAGTCCATCTACCGTTTTCGTAGCGGCGAGGTGGAACAGATCACGCATCTGCCTGAAATCTACGCCATGCCCCATGACGAGCGTGAGGCGGCTTTCAAGGAGTATGAGCGGAAGCTGAAGCAGACTTTCCTGTTCCAAAACTTAGGCACCAATTATCGCTCGTTCGCCCAAGTGGTTGATTTCAACAATGACTTTTTCGAGTTTGCCTATCATAAACTGTCGGAGGCGCATCGGAAAGTGTATGTGTCGACGAAACCTGGTACTGACGAGGGCTTGAGCATCATCCAGAAACATAATAAAGAGGACGAAGGTTTGGTGCAGGTGGAGCTGTATGATGCCGAAAACCAGCCTGACTACTATTTCGAGAGGATAGAGGCCATCGTCCGCGACCTTGTCGACAATCACAACTACCATTACAAAGATATTGCCGTGCTGACCCGTAAGTCGGATTTGGGTGCGGAAATAGCCAATTACCTAAACGACAAAGGCATCCCTGTCATCTCGCAGGTCTCGGTTCTATTGAAGACTTCCGACAAGGTGCAGCTGCTCGTCAACACGCTGCGTTATCTGCTTCATGACGACAACGAAGTGTATGTCGCCAATGTGCTATATTACTGGAATTTGCTGCGACATCCCGATTATGACGGCGATGTGAGCCATTGGTTCGATGAAGCCAAGGCTGTCGCCAAAGGTGAGACGCCTATCGAGACGGTGATGAGCCTCGGCGAGCCCGGACTGCTCAAGGCGGCCCTCTCCAAGGCCACTTGCATCTATGATCTCTGCGCCGCCTTGATGCGCGTTTATCATATTGACACCATCCGCGACGCCTTCCTGAACTATTTCATGGAGGAGGTGCTCAAGGCGCAGCTGGGCGTCAAGGAAGGTGTCGAGGTTTTCCTTACCTATTGGGACACGAAGGAGGATAAACTCTCGGTGATGTCGATGGGTGGCGATGCGGTGAAGATTATGACGATACACAAGTCGAAGGGCTTGGAGTTTCCCGTGGTCATCTATCCCAATGCCATCGTCGACTTGGACGAGAGACTGAATCCGAGCAAGCCCGCCGAGGAGTGGCTGCGTCCCAAGGAGGACTTGGGCTTTGACGTTATCCCCAACATGGACAGGGTGCTGTTTAAGCTGGATAGCGCCGCCGAAGCGATGGGGGACATGGCGTCGGAGAGGGTCCGGAAAGAGAAGGAAGGCAACTGCTTGGACAACCTTAACCTGCTTTATGTGGCCTTCACCCGCGCCGTACAGCGCCTCTATGTCATCGCCAAGCAGGGCAAGGCCGACAAAGCCAACGTGATTCGTGAGTTTTTGTCCGACAAGAGCGACCATCAGGTGGCGGGCGACGGGGCCCAGGTGTATCGTTTCGGCGACCCGGATTTCCGCAATCCTGTTGAAGAGACAGAGGAACAGAGCACCCCGACCATGACCGATTCCACCTCTATCGACTGGTTCCAGAGGATCAGCGTCGACGCCGACCCGACGCGTCTGTGGCGCTCGGAGAGTGGGCGCTTGCAGCCGCGTGAATGGGGCGAACGGGTGCACGAGATCCTGTCGAAAGTGCGTTATCCGAAAGATCTTGACACGGTATTAAGGCCCTATCTTGCCGACGGCACCATCGATATGGAAACGGTGGCTTGGGTTCGTGACAGGTTCCACCAGATGGCGTCGCATCCGTTGGTAGCCCAGGCCTTTTCGCCAACGGCAAAGGTGAAGACGGAATGCGAGGTCTTGTATCATGGCGCGGTGAAACGCTTGGATCGTTATGCTGAGCTGCCCGAAGCCATCTATCTGCTGGATTACAAGACAGGTCAGCATAACGAGAAGCACAATGAACAGGTGCGGCAATATGCTGAAGCCTTAAGGGAGATGACCGACAAGGAAATCCACGCGTTCTTGGTCTATCTTAACGAAGCTGTCGTCGAAGTGGAGCCGGTCAGTGTTGGATGACGAGTTTCTTGTAATAGTGGTTGTTTAGGCATCTCACGTGGACGAGATACATCCCTTTTTCGTAATGGCTGACATCCAACACAACCACATCGCGATGCGCGTCGATGCGGTCTATTTGTGCGCCAAGCAGGTTGAACACTTCCACCTCGTCGATGAGAGGCTTGTCGATTTCTATCGTTTTGTCGGCAGGATTGGGATACATCACAAACTCGTCGGTATCGTTGGTTACCTTTACCTTTACAGTGGCATTGCTGCTGCATCCCTTTTGAGAGAACCCTGTAATGGTATATTCACTGTCCGCCTTTGGGTAAACGATGATGCTTGCCGTGGTGTCGCCCGTTGACCAAAGATAGGAATCGGCACCCGTAGCGGTGAGCAGGATGCCCGTGCCATAGGGGATGATGGTGTCGTTGCTGCAACGAAGGGGAGGGGGCGGGTTCGTAGTTAAGTCAAGTTGGTAATCCGTACATTGTATGGTAGTGAAATAATGGCCACTATTGCGAAGTTGCCTTCCGAAGAAATCGTAAACCTCGCCTTCGCAGATTTCTTCTTCCATGATTTCAGCCTGCGAGGAAGGGTATACCGTCAAGTCCAGTTCATAGGTCTTGCAATCAATGGTGGTGGAGTAGTGGCCCTCTTCGTAGAGAAGGTCGCCGAAGAAGTCGAAAGGGTTGCCGTCGCATGTCTCTTCTTGCATGTAGACAATAGTCAAAGGCGTTATTCTCAATGAGAGGTGGTACGTGATGCAATTCTCGGTGTTTGTGTAAACGCCAGTTTCGTTCAGCAGTGTGCCAAAGAAATCGTATGTTTCATTGCTACATATCTCCTCTGAGAGATATATAGTGGGTTCGGGAGGCCGCACGTCAACGATGACAAGACTGTCGTAAGGTGTGCTGGGATAATAGAAGGTGTAAAAACCTAATTCCAAAAGGGCGGAGTCTTGGTAATAATATGGGTCTTCTTCGCATAAATATGCAGTGATGCCATGGGTGGCCACATCTGCTTCGTAGGCGCCAAGGTCGGTTTTTCCGTGCAGGCAGCGAGGGGTTCCGCCCAAATCGGTCGTGGGTTGGTTCAAGATATTGCTCCCCTTGTTGATGCAGAGGCTGTTGGGTTGAAGCCTCCAGTCGCCTCCTCGTCCGGCAGCGCCAGCGGTGGCATTGGGATTCTGGAATCTTACATAGAAGCGTGGCAATCTGCCGTCGTTGTCCGACTCGGCATTATAATTCTGGCCTGTTTCCGACCAGTCGTTCTCGACGGCACAATGCGAATAGGTCACCATCCCGATTTGGCAGTTCTCGCCTGCGCTGACATTGCCCCATAGGATGCAGTTTTGAATCCCGTCTTGTGTCAAGATTGAGGAATAAACCCCTCCGTAGTCGAGTTGTGCTTCGTTTTTTACGATGGTGCAGTTGAATAGATTGGCGCTTTTCTTAAAATGGCAGCCTCCTCCTGTCTCAGCAGTGTTGTTGTTGATCAGGCAACTCCAAAACGTCGTTCCTTGATGGTTGGTAGCGACGCCGCCGCCGTTTTTGGCCGTGTTGTTGTTAAAGGTGCAGTTGACAAACTGTCCCGGGTTGTAGACATCATTGCAATAAACGCCTCCTCCGCTCAATTGCGCGCGATTGTCGTGGATGAGGCAACGACGGTAGGTTGAGTTTCCTGCATCGTAGACGGCTCCGCCATAGCCCATCGCTTCGTTTTCCCAGAACTCGCAGTCTTCGATGATGGTTTTTACTGAACTTGTGGATTGTTGCGATAGGCCGCCGCCATTTGCCCTTGAGTAGTTGTGGAAGAACTTGCAGTTTCTGATGCACGTTTGGCATTTCGCATGGATGCCGCCTCCTTGTGCGGCCATGCCGTTTTGGAGGGTGAAGCCGTCAATGATGACGGTGTTGGTCGCGAATTGTAGTGATAGCACACCATTTGACTGATTGCCGTCCAAAATGCTGGGATGGGCCTCGAAATCCCTTAATGACAGGTCGTAGTCGAAGGGCTCGTCACCCTTGAACCCTCCATACATCCTGCAAAACCCGAATGAATTGAAAGCGTGTCCGTCGGTTGTTTCTCTAGTGTAGGTGCCTTCTTTGACCCAGATGACGTATTTGTCTACATTCGATTTGTAGATGGCGGTCTGCAAATCACTTGTTGCGTTTTCCCATGACGAGCCGTTGCCACATCCGTCAGGGCTTACATAGATGATGCCGTTGTTGTCGCTTTGGATTGGGAAGTTGGCAAGGGGGGTGATGTTGTGAATGCAGGATTGGATCGTCGAAAAGCCGTATGGGTTGTCGATGGTGTAATAGCCGTCGGCCACGCCGTCCCAACCGAAGTTGAAGTGAAACAGGCCGTTGTTGTCGTAGCCGTCGCAAACGAAAGCATGTGAGCCTAAATTTGACTTGCCAGAGTAATACACAGGGCGAAGGTCTTCAATGTCTTGCCGTATCATCGCGGTCCATTCTTCGTCGGTAAAGAGGGAACGGCTTGAATTGACGGATAGAGGATAGAAGAAATGCCGTTGGAGGGCATTGTGGGCGGCAGAGATGCTTGCAATGCTCGTCTGGGCGCCGTAATTCATCTCCACGCTAATGCCGCAATGCGAAACCAACTTGGCGACGGCGGGATTGCTCTCGCTGACCGTATCGACCATGTCTTCCCACTGGTAGGTGGTGTTGCCGAAGTTGGCAGACAGCGTTCCGTAGGGTTGGCAAGTATAGGAAACTGATCCGTTGCCTTTTTGGGGCTGTTTGTGGTAATACATGATTTGTGCCATGGCAATGGCTACGCAGCCTGCCGAAACATGATGGCACGGTCCGGATGCGTCTGCCGGACACGCCGAATTGTGGTAACAGCCTTGCCCCCAAACGGAGGTCAACAGCGGACCAACGGAATGCTCCTGCTTCGCTGGTTTCTTGATGCGGTCGGGATGCTGGAGCAGGTAATCCGTCTGTTCGTTGTATAGGTCCAGCCAATAGGCAATGTGGGGAGGAAGTGCTTCCGAAACGGGAATGGCGGACCCAAAAGAGTAGGCCAGTATCTCGTTTGTTGCAGAAACAATGACAAAACCTTTCGGCTCCATTGAAAACACATACAGGTTGGGCTTTCCCGTGAGCCTGCTGTTGACCACCTCATGTAAAGTCAGCGTTGAACTTGACTCTTTCGCGTTTTCCTTCAAGAAGCGCTCGGCGGTCGAAAGCGCATCTTTTTCCTCGATTCTCACTTGTGCCGTGAGCGAGGCTGCCAGCATCAATAATGCTATGACGATGAGCTTTTTCATGGTGCGGAGCTTTTGGTTTATCATGCTATTCTGTCGACAAAGATAGTAAAAATATTGATTAAGACAAGAAAATTCCGCAACATTTTAAAAAAAGTTGAAAACAATAAGAGCCTCCGTTTCCGAAGGCTCTCTGATGTTGTTGCTTTTACCCAACACGCCCATAGATTTCCTCGGATTTTGAAGGCATGTCATACCGAACCTGAAAGGTGAGCGTATCTATGCCTTCAAAATCCTCGAAATGACATGGCTTTACTTGGCACGTTCTTCCTCAATGGCGGCCTGGGCTGCAGCCAGACGTGCGACGGGCACGCGGAACGGCGAGCAGCTCACGTAGTTCAAGCCGGTCTTGTAGAAGAAGCGGACCGAAGCGGGGTCACCACCGTGCTCGCCGCAGACGCCGCACTTCAGGTTGGAGCGCTGGCTACGGCCACGGTCGACACCCAACTTCACCAACTGGCCAACGCCTTCTTGGTCGAGGGTGTTGAACGGGTCGGCGGGGATGATCTTCTCTTCAATGTAGTCCTTCACGATGGCGTTGACATCGTCGCGGCTGAAGCCGAAGGTCATCTGGGTAAGGTCGTTGGTGCCGAAGCTGAAGAACTGGGCGACCTTGGCGATCTGGTCGGCCACGAGGGTGGCTCTCGGGATCTCGATCATGGTGCCGTACATGTAATTAATCTTCACACCGAACTTCTTCTCGATCTCAGCCTGCACGCGGTCGGCGATGGCCTTCTGGTGCTCAAGCTCCTTGACGTTGATGGTCAGCGGGACCATGATTTCCAGATGCGGGTCGAAGCCTTCCTTCATCAGTTCAGCGGTGGCCTGGAACAGGGCGCGGAACTGGGTCTCGGTGATCTCGGGATAGACGATGCCGAGGCGGACGCCACGCAGACCCATCATCGGGTTCACCTCGTGAAGGGCCTCGATGCGCTTGACCAATTCCTTCGTGCTCATGCCACGCTCTTTGGCCAAAGCCTTGATCTTCTCTTTCTCGTCGACTTTCGGGACGAACTCGTGCAAAGGCGGGTCCATCAGACGGAAGGTCAACGGTTTGCCGTCCAACACCTTCAGTGTGCCCTTGGCGGCCTTTCTGATGAAGGGCTCGAGTTCCTTAAGGGCGGCCTTACGGTCTTTGGTGTTGTCGGTCAGGATCATGTTACGCAGCTTGGCCAGCGGCTTCTCGCTGTTCTTGCCGTAGAACATGTGCTCGATACGGAACAGGCCGATACCTTCGGCGCCGAAGTTGACGGCGTTTTGGGCGTCTTCCGGGTTGTCGGCGTTGGTGCGGACACCCATCTTGCGGTACTTGTCGACGAGCTTCATGAACTTCTTGAAGAGCGGGTTCTCGGTGGCGTTGATCATTCCCACGGGCTCGGCATAGACCCAACCCTTGGCGCCGTTCAGGCTGATGACGTCGCCTTCCTTGAACTGCTTGTCGCCGATGCGGACGATCTTCTTGTCGAAGTCGATCTTCACGGCGTCGCAGCCTACGATGCAGCACTTACCCCAGCCACGGGCCACGAGGGCGGCGTGTGAGGTCATACCACCACGGGCGGTCAGGATACCGTCGGCGGCGCGCATGCCTTCGACGTCTTCGGGGTTCGTCTCCTCGCGGACCAGCACGTTGGCGATCTTAGCGGAACGATACTCCTTGGCTTTCTCGCTGGTGAGGGCGATGCGACCGACAGCGCCACCAGGACCTGCGGGCAGACCCTTGGCGATGACGGTGTGCTTCTTCTCGTCGGTGGTGTCGAGGATGGGGTGGAGCAGCTCGTCGAGTTGCTCGGGGCTGAGGCGCATGACGACTTCCTTCTCGTCGATACGGCCTTCCTTCAGCATGTCGAGGGCCATGGTCAGGGCGGCCACGCCGGTACGCTTACCGACACGGCACTGCAGCATGTAGAGCTTGCCGTCCTGGATGGTGAACTCGATGTCAAGCATGTCGTGGTAGTTATCCTCGAGGATGCGGCGCACTTCGCAGAGTTCCTTATAGGTCTCGGGCATCAGCTCCTGCATCGACTTCATGTGCTTGTTCTGCTCGTTCTTGGTCTCGTTGTTCAACGGGTTGGGGGTACGGATACCAGCCACCACGTCTTCGCCTTGGGCGTTGATGAGCCATTCGCCATAGAACTGGTTGTCGCCGGTGGCGGGGTTACGGGTGAAGGCCACGCCGGTGGCGGAGGTGTCACCCATGTTGCCGAACACCATGGTCTGTACGTTGACGGCGGTGCCCCAGTCGTCCGGGATGCCTTCGATGCGGCGGTAGGAGACTGCCTTCTTACCGTTCCAGCTCTTGAACACGGCCTTGATGCCGCCTTCCAACTGTGCCTCGGCGTCGTCGGGGAACTCGGTGTGGAGCACCTTCTTGATGCGGGCCTTGAACGACTCGGCGAGCTTCTTCAGGTCGTCGGCGGTCAGATCGGTGTCGCTCTTGTAGCCTTTCTTCTCCTTGTAAGCGTCCAGCATGTCATCCAGCTGCTTGCGGATGCCTTGTCCGTCGGCGGGCTCGATGCCTTCGGCCTTCTCCATGACGACGTCGGCGTACATCATGATGAGACGACGGTAGGAGTCGTACACGAAACGCTCGTTGCCACCAGTCTTCTTAATCAAACCGGGGATAGTCTTGGAGCAGAGACCGATATTCAAGACGGTGTCCATCATGCCCGGCATCGACTTGCGCGCGCCCGAGCGGCAGCTGACGAGCAGCGGGTTGGCGGGGTCGCCATATTTCATGCCCATGATCTTCTCCATCTTCTTGATGCCAGCGTGGACCTCGTCCATCAGGCCTTTGGGGAGTTGGCAGTTGTTCTTGTAGTAGGCGGTGCAGCATTCGGTAGTGATGGTCAAACCAGCCGGGACAGGCAGCTTGAGCAAGCACATCTCAGCCAAGTTGGCGCCTTTTCCGCCCAACTCGTTCTTCATCGAAGCATTTCCTTCAGCGGTCTTGCCACCAAAGGTGTAAACGTACTTTGTCATTGTTTGTTGATTATTAGTGATTTAACTTAAATTTCAATGTCCAAAAATGAAGCTGCAAAAATAGGGATTTGTAAAAAACCATGCAATAGGATTTTTGATTTTTTTTGTTGTAAAAGAAAAAAGCCCCGGAACCCATGTCCCGAGGCTTTTCTTGATGAAAGGAATCGTCTTTTATTCCTTCACAAATTTCAAAGTGCTGACAGCGTCCGCCGACTTCACAGTGACGAAGTATATGCCGTTGTTCAAGCCTTCAAGGTTGAGGGTGGTCAACCCGTTGGCGTGGCTCTGCTGATAGACTTGCTGTCCCATATTGTTGAAGATGGCGATCTCGCAGTCTTCCTCAGGCAGGTTGATGCTGAACTGGCCATGGTTCGGGTTGGGATAAATGGCCATGCCGTTCATCACGGTCTCTTGCGTAATGGTAATGGTGTTGGTGGGCGGGAAGACGATGTAGTCGATCCAGGCACAGTCGCTGCCGCTGCTGACATAGACGTCCTTCTCGTAGACCCATGCCAGTTCGTGTTGTCCAATCGTGAGGGCGTACCGTTCTTCGCCCCAACTCACTTCACCCGACCATTCGTCTTGTTCGACGCCGTCAATGAAGAAGTAGAGTTTGTCGTAGCCGCTTTCCGATGAAACCTTCCTGTAAAAACTGACCTCACCCTCGTTTTGCACATCCAGTGTGATGGAGAGCGTGGTGCTGGCGCTGTTGCCGATGTTGCCCGACTTGGCGCAGTAGTTGCCTTCGTAAGGACTATCGGTGACGATGGTCCAGGGGTTGCTGGCGTCGTTGACCCACTCGAATTGCGAGAAGTCTCCACTCTCCCAGTCTTCGATGATATTGCCCACCGTGAAGGCGAAGACGTCGTCGGTGCTGTAGCTGCCCGAGACGATGGAGATGGGCAGTTCATAGGCCGTTCCTAGTTGTGCTTGATCGGAGAGGGTGAAAGTGAAGTCGATGGTAAACTCTTCGCCGGCGGCGACAGCGCCCACGTTGAACTCGTTCTGTTCGTAGCTGATCTCAGGGATGTCGCAAGTAATGCTGAACACGGTGCCGGAAGCAGCGGCGTGACCCGCGTTTTGCGCGGTGAAGTGTACGGTGACGGTCTCGCCCGGGTCGACATCGCCGTTGCCGTTTTCGTCTTGGATAACGTTGCTGACGAGGGCGAACTCGGGGGCTTGCAGATAGAGGCTGAACTTGCTCTCCCAAGTGTCGGTACCATCGGTGCAGCTCAGGGTGAAGTCGGCCTTCGTGAGGTTCGGCACATTGTCGGCGATGTCCATGGCGAAGGCTTGTTCGAGGTTGAGGGTCTCGCCGCCGCTGATGGTGGCGATGGTCTCGGTGGCATCAGTGAGGGTGAGGTAGTCACAGTCGGTGCTGAGGGTGGCGGTGACGTTGTTGGCGGTCACGGTGCCAACGTTTTTCAGCTGCATGTCGAGTTGGATGCTCTGGCCATAGTCGGGCTGGGCACCGTTGCTGATCTCGAAGCTGTCGTAGATGACATAGGCGCAGTTGCCGGGCAGGGTGGTCACCGTCAAGGTCTGCGGCCATGCGTCGCAGCCGGTGACGATGAGGCTCATCTCGCCGACGAAGTCGATGGGCTCGGGGAACTCGATGGTGGCGATGCCGTCTTCGTCGGTATAGCCCACGCCGATCATGTCTTCCCCATGGAAGAGGGCGCAGCGGAAGTTCTTCAGGACGACGCCATTTGCGTTGGTGACGGTGACATCGGTGGAGGTGCTGCCCACCAAGAGTTCGGTCGCATGGTTGACATAAGTGGTGAACGGCTCGTCATGCCAGGGACTGACAGCCACATCGCCCATCATGTTGAGGTCGTAGAAATTCCAGCGCAGGGCACCTTCTTCCCACTGGCCGGGGGCGTTGACCCAAGGTGCAGTGGCGATCTTACCTTCTCTCAAAGCCATACCGCCGTAGGGGATGTGGTCAAAGAAATAGGCGTCTTCCGTCTCACGGTGCAAGTGGATGGCGGGACCTTCGGTCTGGCCTTCGTTGAACCAGCCGTAGCGGGAGTTACCGAAAGTGGCCACGGCGAAGTTGGCGATCTTGGTCATGCGCTCCAAGATGCAGTCGCTGCTGAAGTCGCCACAGATGCAGCCCGAGGTGTGGAAGAAGGTGTAGTTGTGGTCCACGCCGTTCGCGCCGCTGAAGTTGCTGTTAGTGATGTCACCATTGGTCCAACCTGCCACATAGTTGGTGTTGGCATGACCGTCGTGGTGTACATATTGCGTGCCTTGGTTGATGGCGTTACGGAGGTTGGTGCCACTCCAGGTGCCTTCCTCTTCATAGAGACGGGTGAAATTATAGTCCTCGGGGATGCCTGTGGTGGTATAGCCATTGTCGTGGTGAATGCCGATGAGCAGTTCGAGGTATTGGCTGCCATTGCTCAAATAAGGTTCGTCGTAGAGGTGCTCGCCAGCCATGATGACGTCATGGAACTCGCCTAAGACGGGTTCGGTCTGGTAGGTCATGGCTTTGTGGAGCATGTTGTTCAATTCGTCTTGGCTGCTGAAGCACATACGTCCGAGGCCGATCTCAGGGAGCAGGTCGTCTTCGCCGATCTCGCCCCAACGGTTGTCGTTGTCGTCGTTCCAAGTGCCGTCGAGGGCGGCGTAGTAGAGGTCGGCGGGGATGTCATTATCGGTCTGGTGATCGCCACCTGTAAGCACGTCGCAGTAAAAGCCGCGGTAGGGGATGGCTGGCACGTCGCCGGCGAGGTTCACCATCATGATGCCGTTGTCCTCGTATTCCTGGATGATGTAGTTGCGGAGTTTTTCGGCGTTGTCGCGACCTTCCATCGTGCTGGTGATGGTTTCAAGATCAGCAACGCGAGTGCGGAGGCCACGGGCTTGGTAGAAAGAGACGTATTCATCGAAAGCGTTGACCCATTGTTGCGTGGTGATCACAAGCAGGTCGTAGCCACCCACGGTACGACCCCTGCTATTATAGGTCTGCAGCATCTCAGGGTTCTGGGCGAGGCGCATGGCGCGCTGGGCGTTGTCGCCGTTAAGCCACAACTTGCGGCTGAGGTCAGTCTTGGCGGCAGCCGTCGTGACTCTCACCGTGGCCTTGGTGGCATAGCGCACTTGGCCAGTGCCGGGCACATACTGCACGGGCGTGAAGGCCGAGAAGGCGAAACCGACGCCGTTGAGGTATTGCGTGGTCAGCTGGCCGTAGGCTTGAGCGGGATAAACGCTCTTCGAGGCATAGAGGGCCTCGTCCTTCTCGAACTGCTTGCGCACGGGTTCGGAATAGGTGAGGGCCGACTGGTAAGGATACAGGTTGTGGCGGCCTTCCATCGTCTGGAAATCGGAGAGCTCCACTTCGATGCTGACGGCTTCCGTGCCTTGGGGCAGCATCAGGCTGACGCTGTGCCAAGGTAGCGAGGGCTGACCCGCGAGGGCACTCTGCATGCAGTCCGTGAATTGGATTTGTTCGTAGCCTTGGATCTGGCTGACGCTCGGCTGGCCGAGATAATAGGTCTTCTCGATGGTCTGTGCCGTAGCGAACAGGCTGACCATCAAGGCAAAGAGGATAAGACTGAATTTTTTCATCATATTTAGGTAGGTTGATTAATTTCTTGGGTGCAAAAATACTCATTTTCGTAACATTGAGGAGAAAAAATGGATTAGGAATACACTTTTTCAGTAAAAATTGAAATAAAATCGTGAAAAATGCCGTTTCATCTAAAAATTTTCTATTTTTGTGCCAATAAAATCTCAATGCCATGAAACAGTACATCACCCTATTATTATTTGCCCTGCTGGTTCCGGCGTTTGTTATGGCGCAGGAGGAAAAATACGAAAGCAAGGAGAAAGACGACTATTATCGTGCATGGAGAGAAAATTACGAGAAAGACTATAAGCCTTTTTCCCCAATGGACCAAAGCGAAATCAAGGCCTACAAGAACGCATTTTTCGATTGCAAAGAGATAAAAAGATATACGCCCTATCAAGAGTCGGAAGAATATCAAAGATATTACTTTGAAAGTCTCAAGCCGAGGCTTGATGACAGTCCTGAACTTGCCGCCAGGGTCCACAAGTGGCAGGTGGTGAGATACGAGAAGAAGGATTCTGTGGAAGCCATTGTGTATAAAAGCAATCGTTACGATGCGTTTGAACCGGGAATTTGGGTGGCCTATTCGGAAGATAAAGGGAAGACGTGGGCATTCTATTATACAGGAATCACGCATTGTCAGCCGCTTTGCTTCAAACCCCAATCGAAAAAGCCTTTGTTTAACGAACAAGGTGATTTGCAGTTAGAGGCCTGTCTGCTTCGCCAGATTTCACCTTTTTGGATGGGTCATGGAACCGATTATGAACTTGTCAAGGATGGCCTGCTGTTGACTATTGACTTTGAGACCTTGCGCAAAGACTCTGACAGTGACGGCCTGACGGATATTGTGGAAGCGAAGTTCATGACGGATCCTTTGAATAGCGACACCGACGGTGATGGCATTACAGATGGCTTGGATATAAATCCGAGGCTGTCGGTGCCTCGTTCTGAAAAAACGCCTGTTTTTGAGCATCTTATAGACCATAGATTCCATGACACCATCCCGTTGACTATCCCAGAAGTGACTTATGCGGATGAAAAGACAAGCGTGGTGATGATTGTCACGGATAATCCCGACCTCCAGGCCGTTCAACCGAAAACGAAGCGAGTTATCATTCTTACTGAGGAGGAGTTTGAAAAGAAGGGCAGTTTCTTCAATCCGTTGGAACAATTGTTCATTTCACCAATGTTCAAGGTGGATAATGAGGATGATGCTTATCTTGTTCATATTACAAATCGGAGTGGGTCATGGGATTGCGTAGTGAGGAAGACGGGCGATGGTTGGACGATGGATGTGATTTCTGTCGGGATATTTTGAAAACCTATTATTTGCAAATAATTCATACTATTAAAACATAAACAAACCCATTAATGACATGAAAAACTATTTGACTTTATTGCTACTGCTTTTGGTTCCAGCGTTTTCCTTTGCACAAGATAACAAATACCAAAGTCGGGAAGAAGACGAGTACAACAAGAGCTATAAATACAAGCATTTTGAACCGATGACCGAAGACCAAATAAAACACTATAAAAACGACTTTTTCGGTTTTGAACGCATTGAGAATTATACACCGTATAATGACTCGCTATGGTTAACTCCCTATCAGGATTCAGTCTTTAATTTGAAAATGAAATACCATATGAGAGGAGAAGAACCAGATTTCCAGAGACAAAGTGTAGGAAAAATCGACAAAGCCTGTGTTTTGAAGCATGAGAAAAAAGGTCAGATAGAGGCTTTTGTATATGAAGAACCTATATATGGAAGCTCGTTGCCAGGCATTTGGGTGGCCTATTCTACGGATTCAGGTTTATCATGGGCATATTACTACACAGGCCTATTACAAAAAAAGCCGTTGTTCGTCAAGTGGTATTCCAATACACCTTTGATCAATGAGAATGGCGACTTGCAAATGGAAGCATGCCTGTTTATCCAAGACCGCACAATAGGCCCTTGGGGTATGGAACATTTCAAGTTGGCTTTGGCTAGCGATGGTCTGCTGCTCACTTTCGACTTGCAGACTTTGCGCCGCGACTCGGATAGTGATGGCCTGACGGATATTGCGGAAGCAAAATTCCATACCGATCCCAATAATCCCGATACTGACGGTGATGGAATCCTGGATAATCTGGATTTGAATCCAAGGTTTTCCTTGCCGCGTACCGACAAGACTATCGTTTTTGAGGTGGTTCTCAACGACGATGAAAGATTGCCCTTTACGTGGGGTGGTGCCTATGAGTTGATTCCTTTGGATGAAGTCACGCCGCCGAGTTATGCCACTGACACTACTCCGACCCTGATGGTGGTTTCCGATGACCCCAATCTTCTTGCTGTTCAGCCCACTCGTGAACGTATCATTTTCCTTACTTCGGAAGAATATGAAAGCGAACCTCATTATTATTCCGATGATTTGAATGGTTATAGGATTACGCCATTATTCAAGGCGGATTATTTGAACGACACCTTTGTGTTTTCGCAGAGTTCGACAAAAGGTAGTTCATGGGAATCTGGGTATTATGCCACAAGAACCAAGGACGGTTGGGACATTGGAATGACTTTCCAAATGATTGAATGAACCGTTTTTGGTATCCGTTGTAGAGACACAATGCTTTGCGTCTCTACGAATTTGACCGAGGAAATCAACCCCATAAATGGAATAATGCGTATATTTGTCACCTAAAGCCAATCAATAATCTCATGGATGAAACGAAATATAAAGGTCGTTATCGAATCCCATCTGCCCGTGCATGGTGGCATCAATATAATGGAGGGATTTATTATGTGACGATTTGCACGAAAAACCGAGAGAATTATTTCGGGAGGATTATGGATGGTATTATGGAATTGTCGGAAATGGGTAGATGCCTGAACGAGCAAATTCTTCTTACCTCACAAATGCGTGCAGACATGAATGTGGAGATTCCGCTGTTCTCCATAATGCCTAATCATATCCATCTGATTGTGGTGATTGGTGATAATGTTTATAATACGCCTGTAGAATATGATAGCGGCGTGTCGACCGGTAGAGACGCAATGCTTTGCGTCTCCGAATCGGTAAACACGTTTTCTCCACAATCCAAGAATTTGGCATCGATTATTCGTGGTATAAAAATTGGCACGAAAGCGTATGCCACATCCAACAATATCAAATTTGATTGGCAACCCCGTTTCCATGACCATATTGTTCGGAACGCCGATGAATTGAATGCAATTGCGCATTACATTGAGAACAATGTGGCGAATTGGAAAGAAGACGATTTTTATCGTTGATGACAGATGCCTTTTTGTCTTTCGGTTTTATTTTGTCTATTTTGATTTGAGACGCAAAGCATTGCGTCTCTACAAATTGGACAATTGGGTTTATTCTACCACCACCTTCTTCACCTCAACGCCATTGGCATTGCTGATGCGGACGAAATATACGCCCGTGGCATCCAAATGGAGCTGCTGCAAGCCGCTCGCCTCGTTGAGGTTGAGGATCTGTTGTCCCATGGCATTGAACACGCTGACTTGTGAGGTCTGGCGAAGTTCAATAGTGAAGTCACCATTTGTGGGATTGGGGTAAATAGAGGTCCCTGAGCCCGTCGAAGGGCCGTCTTCATTGACATCGAGGACAACCTCCATGGGCGGCAGCACGATGTTGTCGACCCAGACGCAGTCCTCGCCGCCTACGGCGCCGCCGTCTTTGACGTAACTCCAGGTGAGGCGGTGGCTGCCCTGCGGGATCATGTATGACACCAGTGTCCAGCCCGTTTCGCCCGCCCAGCGGCCCATACGCTCGCCATCGACGTAGAAGTTGAGAAAGTCGTAGCCTGTCTCGGTGGAGGTCCTCACGAAGAAGCTGATCTCGTTGTCGCAGGCGAAGTCGTAGTCGAGATTCATGTCGGCATGGCTGTTGTGGCCCATGGGCGTGGTGTGGGCGCAGTATTGGCCTTCGTAGACGCCATGGGAGACGATCTCCCAACCGTCGTTGCCGTCAAACTGCCAGTCGTACTTGTTGAAGTCGCCAGTCTCGAAGTCTTCCATGTCGCTGTCCACGTTGAGATAATAGGAATCCATGATAACATAGTTTCCCGAATAAGTGGCCAAGATGAACTCATAGGCTTTCGCCGTTCTGGTACCTTGGATACTTAAGGTGAAATCTACGGTGAAGGTGTCATCGGGGTTAAGGTCGCCGACAGGGAAGGTGTTCTGTTCGAAAATGATCTCGGGGGCGGAGCAATACACGCCGAAAGTGGTGCCAGGCGAGAGGCTGTGGCCCGTGTTCTTGCCCGTGAAATGCAGCGTGATGGTCTCGCCTGTGTCGGCATGGCCGTTGCCGTTGCCTTCCACTTCCTCCAAGATGGTGGCGATAGGCCCGTAGTCAGGGGCGTTGAGGGTCATCTCGAAGAGGCTGATCCAGGTCTCGCTGCCGTCGGTGCAGGTGAGCGTGAAGGTGACCACGGTCTGGTCAGGCACGTCGTCGCTGACGGTGATGGCAAAGGCGTTGTCGACAGTCTCCGTCTCATGCGTGTTGACGGCGCCGACGGTGGCCTGGCCTTGCGTGACGGTGATGTAAGGAGCGTCGCAGGTCAAGGTGGCGGTCACGTTGCTGGCGTTGAGGTTGCCGACGTTGCGGAAGCCCATATTGAGCGTATGGCTCTCGTTGAAGTCCACTTGACCGTCAGGGTCGTTGAGGCTGTAGTTGTCGAAGAGCACGTGGGCGCAGTTGTTGTTGTTGAAGACGAGTTCCCTGTGGTGCGGCCATCCGTTCATGCCCGTGATGTAAAGGTCGAGCACGTCGGTGTTGTTGACGGCGGTGAAGCACAGCTCGGCCTCGCCGTTGGCGTCGGTGGTGGCCAAGGCAATCAGTTCGTTGCCCTTGAAGAGGCGGCACTCGAAGTTGTAGAGGCCATTGTCGTCATCGTCTTTCACGGTGACGGGGAGGCGGTTGGTGCCCACGGGCAGGGTGTTGGCGCACTCGACTTTGGGAGTGAACGGCTCGTCGAACCAGTTGGCAAGGGCCACATCACCCATGATGTTGAGGGCATAGAAGCTCCAGCGCAGCACGCCGATCTCGCCATCCATGGTGATGAAGGGCGCCGTCTGTATCTTGCATTCCTTCAAGGCGTCGCCGATGCCCGCAATGCGTTCGTGGCAGTAGGCGTCGATGAGCTCGCGGTGGAAATGCGCCGAGGGGCCGTCGCCCATCTGGTTGTACCAGCCATAGCGCGAGTTGCCGATGGCGGCCACGGCGCCGGTCTCGTTCACGACCATGCGCTCCAGGATGCAGTCGTCAGCGAAGTCGCCGCAGATGCAGCCTTGGCTCTTGAAGATGAAGTAGTTATGGTCGACACCATTGGCACCGGCAAACAGCTGAGGTGTGATGTCCCAGTTGCTCCAGCCTGCCACATAGGTGGTGTTGGCATGGCCGAAGTGGTTCACATATTGGCTTCCGTCGTTGATGGCGGCAGCCAACTCCGCGGCGTTCCAGGAGTGGGTGGGCGTCTCATAGACACGCGCGAAGTTGTAGTCCTCGGGGTAGCCGTAGGTGGTGTAGCCGTTGAAGTTGACCTCGCCGATGAGGCGCTCGAGGTCTTGGCTGGCGTACACGCCGTCGCCGAGGTGCTCGCCAGCCAGGATGGGCATGCGGAACTCGCCCAGGACGGGCGCTGTCAGGTAACTGAAGGTCTTGTTGAGGATGGTCTCCAGCTGGCTGGCGTTGTTGAACGGCAGACGAGCGACGGACAGCTCAGGCAGCAGGTCGTCTTCGCCGACCTCACCCCATTTGTTGTCGCCGTCATCGTTGAGGGTGCCGTCGAGGCAGGCGTAGTAGCAATCGGAGGGCACTTGGTCCTCATAACCCTGTTGAGCATAGCACCATAGGTTACGATGGGGGACGATGTTGACATCGCCACCGATCAGCACCATCGAGATGCCGTTGTTTTCGTATTCTTGGATGATGTAGTTGCGGATCTTCTCCTTGTTGTCGCGACCTTGCATAGCGCTATAGATGTCTTGCGTGGTAGCAATACGGACTCGGATGCCGCGACCGGCATAGAGCGCCACATAATCCGCGAAACTCTCCGCATAGCTTTGGGGTGTGATAAGCAGCATTTCATAACTCGGCAGGGCACCGTCGCGGCGGGCGTAGCTGTCAAGCATCCCAGCGTTTTGCGCCAACTTGGCGATGCTGTTCCTTGTTTTGGGTCGCAGCCAGAGCTTCCTGCTGTAGTCGGCGCGCGAGGCTTGGTATTCGACGGTGACCGTCACGGTCTGGGCGTAGCTGACCTGGCCCGAGGCGGGCTTGTATCTCACGGGCGTGAAGCCGCCGAAAGCGAACGAAACGCCGTTGAGCACTTGGGTGCTGACCGTGTTGAAGGTCTTGTCGGGATAGGCGGCGTTAGTGCGGTACAAGTCTTCGTTCTTCTCGAAGACGATGGGACTGTCGTCAGAGATAGGACGTGTCCTCTGCATGGGCATGAGGTTGTATTGTCCCTCCAGCTCGGTGAAGTCGCTCATGGTGACGTGGATGGCCGTCGCCTCGGTGTTCTGCGGCAGCATCAGGCTGACACTCTGCCAGGGCAGGGTGGGCTCGCCGACGGTGCCGTTGGAAACGGAGCCTTCGAACGATAGCGTTTGGTACTCGCCGACTTGCTGCACCATCGGTTGCCCGAAGTGGTAGGTGTGTGTGACACTTTGCGCCGAGGCGAAGCCGCAGACGGTCAATAATAATAAGGTAACAAGAAGTTTTCTCATTGTCAGTGGTATTTTGTTGTTGTTATTTTTCTTTCGTTTGTAGTCCCAGCACGTCATGCGCTTCCCATGTTTGTGCTTTCTTGAATTTGAAGTTTGACGTGGTGCGGATGTCAGCGACTGAGGCGCCAAACAGTACCTGATAGGTGCCGGCGGCGGTCTCCCAGGCGGAGTGCTCCTCGTTGAACGAGGCCATCTCGTAGGCACTGACTTTCATTGTCAAGGTCTCAGACTCGCCTGGAGCAAGGAGTTGGGTCTTGGCGAAGGCCCTCAACTCGCGGGCGGGTTTCTCCAAACCTCCCGAGGGGGCGGCCACGTAGAGCTCCACCACCTCACGGCCTGCCACCTTGCCTGTGTTGGTTACAGTGATGGTGGCGGTGAAGCCGTTCTTGTCGGCTTTCACTGTGGGTTTGGAATAGGCAAAAGTAGTATAACTCAGGCCATAGCCGAAGGGGTAGGAGACCTCCACGTCATCGGACTGATAGTAACGGTAGCCCACCCAGATGCCTTCCGCATAGTCGGTGTAATCCACATTTTTTCTGTCGCCTCTTCTGCCTTTGGTCATGTCCCAAGTGTAGGGGAAGTTCCTCGAGGAGGGGGCGTCCATATAACTGACGGGGAAGGTCATGGGCAGCTTGCCCGAGGGATTCACCTTGCCTGTCAGGATGTCGGCCACGGCATGGGCGCCTTCTTGTCCGGGAGCCCAAGGTAATACGATGGCGTCGACAAGATGTTTCCAGGAAGCCGTTTCAACAACTCCGACCACGTTCAGCACCACAACGACTTTCTTGCCCGCTTTATGGTAGCTCATGCTGATGTTTTGAAGCATCTCGCGTTCAAGGGCGGACAACTCGAAGTCATTGGGTAACACACGGTCGGCACCCTCGCCGGCGACACGGCCCAACACGAAGACAGCTACGTCGTTGGTGGCGGCCTGCCGCTCGATGGCCTGCGCCGTGACGGTCGGCTCAGGACGATGACGTTTGTCGATCGAACTGCCGTTCATCTTGTCGGTCGTGCTTTGTGTGGCGTGGCACAAACGATAGTATTCCGCCAAGTTCTCGTCTAAAACGAAACCTGCCTCTGTCATCGCCTCCTGTAGGTTGGCGATGTGCTTGGTGTTCACCTCGCCTGATCCAGTTCCGATGCCTACAAAGTCATGGGAAGCGATGCCGTAAAGCGCCACTTTCTCGTGGCCTTTCAACGGCAAGGCGTTGTCGTCGTTCTTAAGCAAAACGATGGATTTCTCGGCCGCCCTGCGGGCCACTTGGGCATGAGCCTCCAAGTTAGGCTTGTTGGAGTATTTGTATTGACGGAAATGCGGCGTCTTCACAATGTAGTTCAACATATTGCGCACATTGCGGTCGAGTTCCTCTTGGCTGATCTCTCCGCTGTTGACGGCGGCAAGGATGCGGTCGTACTCAACGGGATTGCCCCATTCCATCAGATCGTTGCCGGCCTTGGCGGCTTTCACGGTGCCTTCTTTCACGCCCCAGTCGGTCATCACGATGCCGTCGAAGCCCCACTCGTCGCGGAGGACGGTAGTCAGCAGGCCGTGTTTCTGTTGGGTGTATTCTCCGTTGAGCTTGTTGTACGACGACATCACCGTCCAAGGCTTGCCTTCCTTGACGGCAATCTCGAAATTCTTCAGATAGAGTTCCCTCAAAGCACGGTTGCTCACTTGTGCGTCGTTTTCCAAGCGGTTGATTTCTTGGTTGTTGGCGGCGAAATGTTTCGCCGAGGTGCCCACGCCGTTTTTCTGTATGCCGCGGATGTAAGCGGCAGCCATCTTACCCGAGAGCAGCGGGTCCTCGGAGTAGTACTCGAAGTTACGTCCGCAGAGTGGGTTGCGGTGCAGGTTCATGCCGGGGGCGAGGAGTACGTCGACGCCATATTCCAGCACCTCGTTGCCCATGGCGGTGGTCACGGTCTCCACCAACTCAGGGTCCCATGAGCTGGCTAGCAGCGTGCTGGTGGGGAAGCCCGTGCAGTAGAAGGTCTGGTCGGTGCCTTCACGCTTCGGCTGGATACGGAGTCCGGCGGGACCGTCGGCGAGCACCGTCATCGGGATGCCGAGACGCGCTATTTCGCAGGTGTAGCCTGCGGCACCGGGCACCAACTCGCCACGAGCGCCGACCAAGAGGGCGACTTTCTCCTCGTTGGTCATCACGGCGATGACTTCGTCGATGTTGTCTTCACGGAGCGTGATGTTGTTATTGTTCTGTGCAAAAAGGTTGACACAGCAAGCAAGGCAAAGCAAAGCAATAAAAGTCGTTCTTTTCATGGCGTTGTGTTTTATTCGATGGTGACTTTCTTGATCTCAGTGTTGTTTTCGTCCGCGATCTGCACGAAATACAGACCCTTGGGCGCATTGCCTAAGTCGATGCTCTGCGTGCCGCTGACGTGGTTCAAGGTCATCACCATCTGTCCAAACATGTTGTAGATGTTGACGTTACTCTCTTCTTCCAAATCAAGTGTAAAACTGCCCGTTGTTGGGTTCGGATAGAGAGCGCAGCCTTTCTTGCTAACGCTTTCTTGAACGTCGTTGATGATGCTGGCACGCGGGAAGGTGATGTCATCGATCCATACGCAGTCGCTACCGGCTTGGTTTTGACGGTTCTTGTCGTAGAGCCAAAGGAAGATGTGGCTGCCGGCCTCCAAGGGGTATGTGACGAGGGTCCAGTCGTTCTCGCCTGACCACCAGTCTTTTTTCTTGCCGTCAATGTAGAAGGCGAAGTAGTCGCTGTGGTATTGCGTCGAGGTCTTGAACCAGAAACTGATTTCGCCGTCGACGAAGATGTCGCCGAAGATGTAAAGTTTGGTCACCTCGTCATCGCCGATGGCGCCAGAACGGGCGCTAAAGGTTCCGTTGTGTGCCTCTTCGTCTGTGACCACCCAAGGCAGGTCGCCGTCGTGGCTCCACTCGAGGAAGCTGAAGTCGCCGCTTTCGAAGGTCTCAAGGGCGGTGCCGACGGAGAAGGTGTGTTGCAACTCGGTGATGTATTCTCCAGTGTGCAGGGCCATATCAAAATGGAAGATGGTGCCGCCCCAGATGTCATCGTCGGCAGAGACGACGAGGTCGGCGGTAAAGTCTTCGCCTTCGCCCACAGCACCGATGTTGACGGTGTTGTCTTCAATGTAAAGGCCTTCCTCGAGGCAGGCCACGGTGAGATAAGTGTTGGGGGCAATGGCATGCCCCATGTTCTTGCCGTTGACATGGATGATGACGCGCTCACCCGGGTCAATGAAGCCGTTGTTGTCGCCCTCGCTGTCGTCAACCACAAACTCAACAAATTGCAGGTTGGGTGCAAGAGCGAGGAAGGATTTCTGGGTGGTACGTACAACACCATCCGCATTAGTGGTGAGTTCCAGAGTAAAGATGGTTTGGTCGGGAATGTTGTTGGCGATTTGGATTAGTCCGCCTTGATCGAAATGTTCGGTGCCGTTGGCAGGAAGTTCGGCGATGATGAGGTTGCCTGGGACAGAAGTGACATATTCGCTTTCAACGGTTATCTCGGGGTAAATATTGAAGGCACTCACGTCACCTTTGTTGTAGATGTCCATGCTGACTAGGCGTGAGGTGCCGAATGTGGCGTCGCCATCAAGGGCGATGATGTCGCCATAGACGAAAGCCTCGCCGCTGTTGAAGCCAGTCACTTCGAAGCTTTGCGGCCAGGCGCTTTGTCCGGTGACGGTGAGTCTCATCTCACCAACCACGTCCAACGGTGTGTCGAAATCCAATTCTGCATCGCCGTTTTCGTCGGTGATGCCGCGGCCCAGCAGGGTCTCGCCGTCGAAGAGGCTGACGCAGAAGTTGCTCAAAGGTGCACCAAATTGGTTCACGTTAACGGTAGTGGATGTGGTCCCCGTCTTCAGGCCTTGCTCATAGACCACATTGGGTGTGAAAGGCTCCTCAAACCAAGGATACAACCCTGCGTCGCCCAGGACGTTGAGGCAGTAGATATTCCAGCGCAGGCAGCCGTTCTCTTCGCCATAGGCGGTCACCCAAGGTGCCGTGGCGATCTTGGCTTCGCGCAATGCCATGCCGACCGAGGGAATACGATCGTGACAGTAGGCATCGACGAACTCGCGGTGGATATGAGCGGCCATGCCGTCGCCCCACGGCACGTACCAGCCGTAGCGCGAGTTGCCCGTGGTGACCACGAAACCCGTCGGGATGGTGATGATCTTCTCCAACACGCAGCTTGTGGGGAAGTCACCGCAGATGCAGCCGTGCGAGTGGAAGAGCATATAGTTGTGGTTGATGCCGTCGTTGCCGGCGAAGTAGTCGTTGCCCAACATAGAGCCTGTCCAGCCTGCCACATAGTCGGCATTGGCATGGCCCACATGGTGCACATACTGGCCGCCAGTGCCGATGACGTTGCGGAACTCGGGACCTCTGAAGTCGTGCTGGGGCGTGGCATAGTAGCGCTTGAAGTTGTAGTCTTCAGGGTAGCCGTAGGTGGTGTAGTCGTAGTCGTTTACCTCACCGATAAGGCGTTCCATGTCGACGTCGCCATAATAGCCGTCGCCGAGGTGCTCGGCGCCGAGGATGGGGGAGGTGAACTCGCCCAAGACGGGAGTCTGCAGGTAGCTGAAGGTCTTGTGCATCACAGTCTCAAACTGGGCCTCGTTGTTGAAAGGCAAACGTCCGATGCCAATCTCGGGCAGCAGGTCGTCTTCGCCCACTTCGCCCCAGCGGTCGTCGCCGTCGTCGTTGAGGGTGCCGTCGAGGCAGGCGTAGTACATGTCGGAGGGCAGCTGGTCCTCATAGCCTTCCTGCGCCCAGCAGTAGAGGCTGCGGTAAGGCACGATGCTGACATCGCCGCCGAGACTTACCATCTGTATGCCGTTGTCTTCGTATTCTTGGATGATGTAGTTGCGGATTTGTTCCTGCACGTCGCGACCGTCCATGGTGGCATAGATTTCTTCCAAAGCCACGATGTGGGTGCGGACGCCCTTGTCGTTGTAGAGGTTGAGGTATTCGCCGAAGCGAGGCATCCAATCTTCGGAAGTGATGACGAGCATGTCGTAGCCGCCGATGGAGCGACCGCGTCGCGTGTAGGTGCTCAACATATCATTTTGTGCCAGACGTTTGACGGCAGCTTCGTTCTCGGGCGTGAGCCAGAGCTTGCGGCTGTGGTCGTCGCGGCTCGTGGTGGTCTCGATGGTCACCGTGACGGTCTTGGCATAGCTGACCTTACCCGTGGCGGGCACGTAGCGTACCGGCGTGAAACCACTGAAGGCAAAGGCCACGCCGTTGAGGTATTGGGTGCTGACATGGCTATAGGCGCTAGAAGGGTAGGTCTCACCCGAGCGATACAAGTTCTCGTTTTTGGCAAAGGGTATCTCGTCTACATTGGAGACGGGGCGAGGCTGCTGATAGGGGTAGAGGTTGAAGGTGCCTTCAAGCTCCACGAAATCGGCAAAGGCCACGTCGATGGAGACGGCCTCTTGTCCTTGGGGCAGCATCAGGCTGACGCTCTGCCAGGGCAGGGTGGGTTCGCCTACGGTGCCGTTGGGAAGGCAGCCTTGGAAACCGATTTGCTGGAAGCCGTCGCGCTCGCTGACGACAGGCTGGTTGAAATGATAGACTTGTTCGATGGTCTCGGCCTGCGCAAAAACAGCGGCGGCCAATAACATGAGAATAATACTCAGTTTTTTCATTGTGTTTATATTAATTAGGGCGCAAAAATAAAAAAATGTCATCATTATTTGGTTGTTTTTTCTACTTTTGCCCTTTAAATCTAAAAAAATGAAGAAGATCAGAGCCGCCGTCATAGGCTACGGCAATGTGGGCCGCTTCGCTTTGGAAGCCCTTGAAGCCGCCCCCGATTTCGAAGTGGCCGGCATCGTCCGCCGCCAGGGCAATGAAAATAAGCCCGTTGAACTCACCCCATACGAAGTGGTGAAAGACATCAAGGAACTGAAAGACGTGGATGTGGCCATCCTGGCCTGTCCCACACGCAGTTGCCCCGAGTATGCCAAACAGATCCTGCCCTTGGGCATCAACACCGTGGATTCCTTCGACATCCACACCTCTATCGTGGACTACCGCCGGGAGCTGATGCCGATTAATAAGGAGACGAAGACCGTCAGCGTCATCGCCGCCGGCTGGGACCCTGGCTCGGACTCCATTGTCCGCACCTTGATGCAGAGCCTCGCGCCTAAGGGCTTGTCGTACACCAACTTCGGTCCCGGCATGTCGATGGGCCATAGCGTCTGCGTGCGCTCCAAGAAAGGCGTGAAGAACGCCCTCTCGGTGACCATCCCGCTGGGCGAAGGCATCCACCGCCGCATGGTGTATGTGGAGCTCGAAGACGGCGCCACCCTCGAACAGGTGACCAAAGACATCAAGGCCGACCCGTATTTCGCCAGCGACGAGACCCATGTGTTCGCCGTCGACAGTGTCGATGCCGTCCGCGACATGGGCCATGGCGTCAACCTGGTGCGCAAAGGCGTCTCGGGCAAGACCCAGAACCAACGCATGGAGTTCAACATGAGCATCAACAACCCCGCTTTGACGGGACAGGTGCTGGTCAATGTGGCCCGCGCCACGATGCGTCTGCAGCCCGGCTGCTATACGATGGTGGAGATTCCTGTCATCGACATGCTTCCTGGCGAGCGCGAGGAATTGATCGGACATTTGGTGTAACCCTCGTATCAACATGACACGACCACACAATCCCCTAACCGTCATTGCGGGCTTGACCCGCAAATCGCGATTCGACGATGCGCAGCGAGTCAATCTCTTATGCGATAGAGATACGTCTTCGCGCTTGGGAGATGGCGGATCCTTGTCCGCCATGACGGTAAAAAGTGTAAGTGTGTCGTTCCTGGTGATTGTCTGTCTATTGTTTTCTTCTTGTGCCCAGAAACAAGATCCCGTTGAGTCGTTGCTGTCACAAATGACCCTCGAGGAGAAGTGTGGCCAACTGACTTGTCCCATAGGTTTTGATTATTACGGCAAGGAGGGTGACTCCCTCTGGATGGCCGACGATTTTCTCGGTATGATGGACACGATGCCGTTAGGTTCCTGCTGGGCGGTGCTTCGTGCTGACCCATGGTCGAGGAAAACCGTGGAGACGGGCTTGCATCCGAGAGAATCGGCAAGGCTGCTCAACATGATGCAACGCCATGCGGTGGAAAACACACGCCTTGGCATCCCGTTGCTTTTCTGCGAGGAGACGCCTCATGGCCACATGGCGGTGGGTGCGACCGTTTTCCCGACGGGTATCGGACAAGCCTCAACTTGGGACTGTGCCCTTTTGGAACAAATGGGCGAGGCGATGGGCCGCGAGGTGCGTCTGCAAGGCGCGCAAGTCGGCTATGGCCCCGTCCTCGATATTGCTCGTGACCCGCGCTGGTCGAGGGTGGAAGAAACTTTTGGTGAGGATCCGTATCTCTCAGGTACATTGGGTGCTGCCATTGTGAAAGGAATGCAGAAAAACGTCTGTGCCACTTTGAAGCATTTGGCTGCTTACGGCATCCCGCAAGGCGGTCATAATGCCGCTACGGCGGAGGTGGGACAGAATCGTTTGATGACGGACTATCTGCCTTCGTTTGAGAAAGCCATTTGTGATGGCGGTGCCAAAACCGTGATGACCTCCTACAACACCATAGACGGCGTGCCGTGTTCGGCCAATGAATGGCTGCTTCAAGAGGTGTTGCGCAACTCGTGGGACTTCAAGGGCGTGGTCTTCTCCGACCTCAACGCCGTCAATGCCATCTATGCCACGCAACATGTGGCCGCCGACCCTGCTGAAGCCGCCGCTATGGCCTTGAAGGCGGGTGTCGACATCGACTTGGGCGGCTATAACTATGGTGGCTATCTGAAAGAAGCCTTGCAACGAGGCCTTGTCACCGAAGCCGACATCGACCGCGCGGTGCGTCATGTGCTGCAATTGAAATATGACCTCGGACTGTTCGATAATCCTTACGTTGACGAGGCATTAGCCGAATCGGAAGTGGGTACGAAAGAAAACGCCCAACTCGCCAAGCAGGTGGCTTTGAAATCCGCTATTTTGCTGAAAAACGACGGCGTTTTGCCTTTTGGCGAACAAGTCAAAAAGGTGGCCGTCATCGGGCCGAACGCCGACAATATGTACAACCAGCTGGGCGACTACACCGCGCCGCAAGACCCTGACTGCGTCGTGACCATGTTCGAAGGTGTCCAAGCGAAGGGTAGGGCAGAGGTGACCTACGCCAAAGGCTGTGCCATCCGCGATGAGAACGATGCCGATATCGACGAAGCCGTGCGTATCGCCAAAGCCGCCGATGTGGTAGTGCTTGTTGTGGGTGGCTCTTCCGCCCGCGACTTCAAAACGAGTTACGAGGAGACGGGCGCCGCCATCGTCAATGAGTCTATATCCGACATGGACTGCGGCGAAGGCTATGACCGTTCGACGTTGAAACTGTTAGGCAGACAGGAGGAGTTGATGGAACGCGTATATGCCACGGGCAAGCCCGTCGTGACGGTCTACATCCAAGGTCGGCCTCTGGACATGAACCTCGCCGCCGAAAAATCCAATGCCCTCCTGACGCTATGGTATCCCGGCATGGAAGGCGGTTCCGTATTGGCCGACATCCTTTGGGGCGATTACAACCCCGCTGGTCGTCTGCCCATCTCAATTCCACGCTCGGTGGGCCAAATTCCTGTCTATTACTCCCAGCCTTCCACAGGCGATTATGTGGATGAATCCGCCAAACCGTTGTTCCCCTTCGGCTATGGTTTGAGTTATACCCAGTTCGAATACAGCGACCTTAAAATTGATAGCGTACCTGAAAGACCAGGTGTTTTCCTTGTCACCTTCACTGTAAAAAACATTGGTCCTTGTGATGGCGACGAGGTTGTCCAAGTCTATGTCCGTGATGAAGTAGCCAGCGTTGCCCCAGTCTCAAAACTGCTGAAACACTTCCACCGAGTGAATATTAAAAAAGGAGAGACTGCTGAAGAGTATTTCTACCTCATCCCACGGCGTGATCTGTCGGTGTATTCCAAGGAAAAAGGCTGGCATGTGGAGCCAGGAGAGTTTACCATTATGGTCGGTGGGAGTTCTGAAAACGTTGGGCTTTCTACTAGTCTTGAAGTGAAGTAATCAGCTCACTTTTACATTCACAATACCGTTCCTGTCGCAGCGCACCACAATGCGTTTGTACTCAGTCTTGCCTTCATAGACGCATTGGATGACAAAGGTAATGTGATATACTTTCTTGCCGTCGATGGGCTTGTATTCGTTGTCTTCCCAGGTGCCGGATAGCGGGAAGCTCGGGTTGTCCATCTTGCGTGTGTATTCCGTAAGGTTGTAACGCAAGATGTCGTTAATGCCTCGCAGCGGGTAGGGGCTGGCCTTGGCCAGTTCGCTGGGCCAAAGCTGTACCTTTTTACGGAAGAGCAGTACCTTCTCGTCTTTTCCGCTTACCTCGGCGAAGAGGGGGTTGCGGCTACGCAGTTCCATGACCTCAGGAAGGATTTTATCGCTGTCGATGAAGTCGACACTGTCCTTGCTCCAACCTATATACCTGTCCTTTACACGGAAATCGGTGCGGGTGTCAAAGACTTTGTTACTGACGCGTTTGGCGAAGAAGAGCCGCAACCAGTCTTTCAGTCGGTCCTTGAACATGTAACTGATGACCAGCGCGATGAGGAAGGGCAAGGTGAAGTTGCCGTAGCGCTGCTGGAAGAAGAACGACGACAGGGTGGCTACCACCATGGCGGCACCGGCGGCGAGGCTGTAGAGGATCTGTTCCACCAGGAAGGTGTTCTTGCGCTTGGTGGCATTGAGGTAGAGGTCGCTCTCGCTGAATTTCTTGAGCAGGCTGGCGCGGAAGACGAAGTCCTCGTTGCCCTTGGGGTCGTCGACCTTCACGCAGAGATAGCCTTTCTGTTCCCTGTAGGCTCTTTCGCCAAGCAGCACCTCTTTGAAACGCGCCTCGAGTTGTGCATACTCTTCGGGGTGGTTGAGGCGTATGGCGTCGCGGAGACGGTAGGTGTATTTTTCCAACACATTGCTCAGGAACTCGTCGCCATAGGTCAAGACTTGCCGTGTCCTGTCGGTGGCGTTTTGTTCGGTCAGGTGGTCGAACAGGTTCCGGAAACGTTCCACTATCTTGTGTCCGTCCTCAAGGAATTGATGGCACAGGTCATTCCTTTTGGAGTCGTCGTTCTCTTGAATGGCGGCAAAACAGGCGTCGCGGAAAGCGCTCTTCGCTATGGCGCAATACATCCTGATGGAATGGGTGAGGTCCTGCGTTTCTTCGGGCGCGATATGCAGGTCGTTGAAGTTGGTGATGAGCGACTTGCTGGGCAGCAGTTCCTCGTCGTTGGCCAATTCGTGCAACCCGTAGGAAGGCGTGATGAGCCTGACGCCCGACTTGAGGTCGCGGTAGAAATCTTCCTTGCTGTATTTGGCTGCGTTGATGTCGAGACTGTTGGGCACAAAAATCCAGGTGTTCATCACATAGTCACTGTATTTCGTCGGTTTCGTGGCTTGTTCAGTGTTGAACCCCACCTTGAACTCCAAGGTGAACTTGTCATGGATCTTTGTGCTCAGGTCTATCATGGCTTAGTCTTTTTCGTATTCGTCGTAAAGGTTGAATTGTTCAGGGTGTTTTCCCATGACTTTCTTGGAACGGTAGTAGTCCCATATCTCGGCTAGGTCTTTGTCGTAGTCGCCAGAGGGGTAGATGACCTTCTCAAGCGAGCAGAGTTTTTTCTGATAGTCAATAAAGCCGACGGCAATAGGCAGATGTGCGCCCTCTGCTATGACGTAGAACCCTTTTTTCCAGCGTTTCACCTTTTTGCGCGTGCCTTCGGGACAGATGACTAAATGGGTGTTCTCGCATTGGCTGAACATCTCGACCATTTGCTCCACGAGGTGGTTCTGGTGCCCTCGGTTGACGGGGATGGCCCCGAGTTTCTTCAAAGGTCGGCTCATGATGCCGCCGGCGTATTGGAAGAACTCCACCTTCATCATGGCCTTGAAGTTGATGCCTTGTGCCCAATAGAAGGCCAGCCCGATGAAGAAGTCCTTGATGGCGGTGTGGGGTGCCACGATGCAGACGGCGTTGCCGAGGTCGGGGTAGGTGTTGACCATCTTCCAACCGCCGAGTTTCAGCCTTGTTTTACCTATGAATTTCTTCAATCCCATTTTTTGACGGAATCATGTAGAGACGCGCCATGGCACGTCTCTACATTTCGTTATTGATTACCAAATGTTGGCGCGTTCTTCAGGCGCGATATACATGCCGTTCTCGGGCTGGATGTCGAAGGCCTCGTAGAAATGCGGCATCGAGCCGAGGGCGCGGTTGACACGGGCTTCAGCGGGCGAGTGCACGTCGGTCTTCACCTGGCGTTCGATGAACTTGTCGCGCGAGTTGTTGCGCCAGATGGTGCCGTAGCTGATGAAGAAGCGCTGGGCGGGCGTGAAGCCGTCGATGCTTTGGTTGGCCTTGGCCTCGTCGGTCATCTGGTAGGCGTCCCATGCGATGTTCAAGCCGCCCAGGTCGGCGATGTTCTCGCCGAGGGTGAGCTCTCCGTTGATCTGGTAGCCTCTCACTTGGAATTCGCTGAAGAGCTTGGCCAGCTGGGCGGTGCGCTCGGCGAACTTGGCGGCGTCTTCTTCGGTCCACCAGTTGTTGAGGTTGCCTTTCTCGTCGTACTTGCGGCCTTGGTCGTCGAAGCCGTGGGTCATCTCGTGGCCGATCACCACGCCGATGCCACCGTAGTTGACGGCGTCGTCAGCGTCCATGTTGAAGAACGGAGGCTGCAGGATGGCGGCGGGGAACACGATCTCGTTCATTTCGGGGCTGTAGTAGGCGTTGACAGTCTGAGGTGTCATGAACCAGTCTTCCTTGTCGACGGGCTTGCCGATCTTGGCCATGTCTCTCTCGTTCTCAAAGCGGACGAAACGGTGGAAGTTCTGGAAGTACGACTCGGGCGTGACCTCATATTTGGTGTAGTCTTTCCACTTGTCGGGATAGCCGATCTTCACGTTGAAGCAATCGAGTTTGTGCAAGGCCTTGGCCTTGGTCTCGTCGCTCATCCATTCCACGTTCTTGATACGTTCGCCCAGAGCCACGCGCAGGTTGCCGACGAGGTTGAGCATGCGTTCTTTGTATTCGGCGGGGAAGTGCTTCTCCACATAGAGCTGGCCGATGGCCTCACCGAGACAACCGGAGGTGGCGTTCAGGATGCGGCGCCAGCGGGGCTGTTGCACTTCCTGACCATAGAGGTAGTTGCTGTAGAAATTGAAGTTCTCGGCGTCGAGGTCGCTGCTCAGCATCGAGGCACTGCCGTGGATGACCTTCCAGCGCAGATAGTCCTTGATGGTGCTGAGGTCGGCGTTGAGGATGACCTTGTTGAGGCCGGCGATGAAGTCGGGCATGCCCACATTGAGGCTGTCGAAAGCAGGGGCGCCAGCGGCGTCGAAGTAGTTGTCCCAGTTGAAGTTGGGCGTTAGCTTTTGTAACTCGGCGCGGCTATGCTTATTATACATACGGTCGGGGTCGCGCATCTCCACGCGGCTCAACGAGTTCTTGGCCAGCAGGGTCTCGAGCTTGAGGATGCCTTGGGCTTTCTTGGCGGCCTCGATGGAGTCGGTGCCGGTGAGTTGGAACATCTTGGCGACATGCTCGACGTATTTGTCTCGCATCTCTTTCGTCTCAGGGGTAAGGTAGTCGTCACGGTCGGTAAGGCTCAAGCCGCCTTGGTACAGGTGCATGATGACCATCTCGGCGTTCTTCGGGTCGCTGCTGCCACCGGCATGGAAGAAACCGCCTATGCCGTCGCCGTGGAGCTTGCCGATAAGGGTGGCCAAATCGGCTTTGTCTTCCAGACCGTCAATCATGTCGAAATAAGGCTGCAACTCGCTGTAGCCGCGTTCGTCGATGGCCACGGTGTCCATGCCAGCGTTGTAGAAGTCGCGGATCTTCTGGGCGATGCTGCCTTGGATGGCGGCGGTGTCTTGCGACACCTCGTTAATGATGTCCTGGATCAACAACTCGGTGCGTTCGTCGATCTCGGTGAAGGCTCCGTAGCGGGAGTATTCTTCGGGGATGGGGTTGTTCTTCAGCCAGTTGTTGTTGGCGTAACGGAAGAAGTCGTCCGCGGGGTTGACGGTGGTGTCCATGTTGCTCAGCTCGATGGCTGGAAAGACTTCTCTCGTCGGTTGGGGTGTTGTTTCGGCTGTCTTCTCTCCACAGCCTGCTGCCAGTGTACAGATAATCGTCATGGCAAAAATGTTTCTTTTTTTCATTGATAATGTATGATTGGTTTAACTCTAAACTCTCAACTCTAAACTCTCAACTCATCAGAGGTCCCCCTCCAATTTAAGCTCCGTCTGTAAAGTCCTTAGAAACGGCCGTTCCTCTACCATTTTCTCGAACTTGTCCTTGTCGGTGTAGGCTTCCACCTCGGTGGGGCGTTCCATCACTTCCGACTTCAAGACAAACTGGTTGTTGTGCAGGCTCTGTTTCAGGCTTTGTTTCAGGGCGGCCAAGCCTTCGATGTCATGTTCGAAGAGTTTGTTGTCGACGCTGAAATGAATCTCGGTGGCGCCTATTAATTTAGGTGTGTATTTTCCCAAGGCCGCCGCAAAGTTAGGCGAGACGTCCTTATATTGGTTGACGAATTCGTTCCACGACGCGATCAACTGCTCCTCGGTGAACGGCGTGTCCCAGACCTCTTCTATCTCTTCCGTTTTTTGCTCGGCCTGCTGCATGGCTTTACTGATGCTCATGCCGCTGGTGGTGCCGCGAGGACGGATGACAGGGGTGGGCTGTTGGGCTGTCGCTTGTTGAGCCGTTGGCTGGTTGGGCTGCTGTGGCGTTGGCTGTTGAGGCGTAGGATTGCTGGCTTGTCGCGCCATCGGTTGTTGGGACGTCGGCGTTGGTGCTGGAGCCGGCTTTTGAACGGGTTCGGGCGCCTTGGCGGGAGCGCTCGTCGCGGTTCCTGGGTTGGTCGATGGAGTCGCGACTCCTCTGGAAACTGGAGGCGTTGCCGAAGGTCTCGGTTGTTGTGTCGCCGGACTGTTCTGCGCCACGGGCGCGGGTTGCGCCTGCGCTGTAGGTAGGCTCAAAGCTTGGCTGCATAGGGCGCACATCTTCAGCAGGGCGATCTCCAGATGCAGCCGTTTGTTGTTGGCGGAGCGGTAGTCGATGTCGCACTTGTTGTTGATCTCCAAGGCCCTGATGAGGAAGGGCATGGGGCAGGCCTGTGACTGCGCCAGATAACGCTGTTGCAGCTGATTGCTGACTTCCAGGAGCTGCACTGTGGCGGGGTCTTTGCATACCATGAGGCTCCTCAGGTGGTTGCCCATGCCGTTGACGAAATGCTGGGGCTCGAAGCCCTTGCTGATGATGTCGTTGAGGATGAGCAGAATGTCGCTGGTCTCGCCCCGCAGGATATGGTCAACGATTTGGAAGTAATAGTCGTAGTCGAGGACGTTGAGGTTGTCGATGACGTCCTTATAGGTGATGGTCTTGCCGCTGAAGCTCACCATCTGGTCGAAGATGGAGAGGGCGTCGCGCAAGGCGCCGTCGGCTTTCTGTGCGATGATGTTCAAGGCCTCGGGCTCGGCGGTGACGCCTTCGCTCTGGGCCACATATTCCAAGTGTTTGGCGATGTCATCGACGGTGATGCGCTTGAAGTCGAAGATCTGGCATCGCGACAGGATGGTCGGGATGATCTTGTGCTTCTCGGTGGTGGCGAGGATGAACTTGGCGTACGCCGGAGGCTCTTCGAGGGTCTTCAGGAAGGCGTTGAAAGCGTCCTTGCTGAGCATGTGGACCTCGTCGATGATGTAGACCTTGTATTGCCCGATTTGAGGAGGGATGCGCACCTGGTCGACCAGGTTGCGGATGTCGTCGACGGAGTTGTTGGAGGCGGCGTCAAGTTCGTAGATGTTGAACGACGCGTTGTTGTTGAAGGCTTGGCACGACTCGCACTCGTTGCATGCCTCGAGATTCTCGGTGGGGTGGAGGCAGTTGATGGTCTTGGCCATGATGCGAGCGCAGGTGGTCTTGCCTACGCCGCGCGGACCGCAAAACAGGTAAGCCTGTGCCAGGGAATGGTTGCGGATGGCGTTCTTCAGGGTGGAGGTGATGGAGCCTTGACCTACGACGGTGTCGAAAGTGACGGGCCTGTATTTCCTTGCGGATACGACGAAATTTTCCATTGTTTCGGGTTGTAATTAATTCAGCAAAAATACAACTTTTCGGCTTTTCGTCACACAATTTTTGTTGTTTTTGACGTTTGGCATTGAAAATCATCCTATCTTTGTGCCTATGAAAATGCTGGTACTTGTTCCCAAGGTCACGGGCCGCGTGATGTACATCTTCGATTTGATGCTCAGACAGTTGCTGGGCCTTGAGTTCGACATGACCACAGATGCCGAGCAGTTCAAGGCTTTCGAAGGTCCCAAGCTGCATTATGGCACGCAACGCCTTGACGACGAGCCCTTTGTGAAAGCTGTCGATCTCCTCTTTGAGCGCCATCTCCACGAGCAGTCGTTCCGCACGACGGAATATGAAGGCACCGTGGCGCTTTATACGGTCTACGGACAGGGCAACCTCATGCCTTTCGATGTGTTCGCGGCCTCGTTTTTCCTGGTGGCTCGCTATGAGGAGTACCTCTCGCAGGTACGCGACCAATACGGCCGTTTCCGCGCCGAGTCGACCTGGATGTTCGAGAACGGGATGATGCAGAAGCCCTTGGTCAACATTTGGGCCAAGTCGTTGGGCGACAAGCTAAAAGCCATCTATTCCGACTTGCCTTTGAGGCAACCCAAGTTCACTTTCATTCCCACCTACGACATTGACGCCGCATGGGCTTATAAACATAAAGGCCTCTATCGCACCGTGGGTGGTTTCCTCAAGGACTGGTTCGCCGGCGACCGGGAGCGTATCAAGGAACGTCATCAGGTGCTGCGGGGCAAGAGGAGGGACCCGTTCGACTCGTTCGAGTACCAGTATGCCTTGCAGAAAGAGCTCAAACTCAGGCCGATATACTTTATCCTCTGTGGCGATTACGACACTAACGACAAAAACATCTCCATTCGCAAGCCCGCTTTTCAGGCGCTGATCAAACAGCTGGGCGACTATGCCGACGTGGGCATCCATCCTTCGTTTGCGTCGTATCTCGACAGCGACAAGCTGCGGAAGGAGATCGACAGCCTCTCTGAGGTGCTGCACCGTCCGGTCACCAAGAGCCGTCAGCATTTTCTGAGGATGAACCTGCCGCGCAGCTACCAGAAACTTATCGAGTTGGACGTCAGCGACGACTATACCATGGGCTTCGCCTCGCAAGCGGGTTTTCGCGCGGGCATCGCCGACACCTTCCTTTTCTATGACCTCGAGAACGACATGGCCACCAACCTTAGGGTGCATCCCTTTGCCCTCATGGACGGCACTATGCGCGACTATCTCAACCTCGGTGTCGAAGAGTCACTGGCGGTCGCCAAACAACTCGTCGACGAGGTGAAGGCGGTGGGAGGGACGTTTATCTATCTCACTCACAACGAGACACTTGGAGGCGAACAACGTTGGCAGGGCTGGCCCGAGATGTACTGCCAACTCTTGAAGTATATCATGCAATGATCCACTACCTTGAACATAAGGACATCGACAAAGCGAAATGGGACGCCACCGTCGTCGAATGTGGCAATATTTACGCCCGTTCCTGGTATCTCGATATTGTCCATCCCGGTTGGGAAGCCCTCGTGGAGGACGGCTATTTTGCCGTGATGCCCTTGACGGGAGGGAAGAAGTTCGGCGTCAGCTACCTCTTCCAACCTTATTTTGCGCAGCAACTGGGCGTGTTCTCGAAGACAGCTCTCACGTCAGAAAAGACAGGTGAATTCTTGGATGCCATCCCCGAGAAATACCGTTTCGCGGAGATTCGTTTGAATGAAAGCGATACTTTAGATGAAGTATATAAAGGAATTGAGTATCATAGAAATGTGTTGCTTGACTTAAACCAAGACTACGAGACGGTTCGGGAGCGTTACCATCAGAACACCAAGCGCAATCTGGCGAAGGCGGAGAGTGGCGATTTGCAATTGGTCGACACGGTGACATTGGATCAAGTGGTGGCTTTGTTCCGGGATAACCGTGGGGCATCGCTCGAGAAGTGGGGCGACGCGGAATATGCCCGCCTGACCCGCTTGGCCCAAGCTGCCATCGACCATAATAACGCCTTTGTTCTTGGCGTGAATGAAAAGGGGATGGGACAGTTACTTTGTGCCGCCATCTTCATGAGAACCGACAATCGTATCACCTTCCTCTTCTCGGGTCTCTCCGAGGAGGGCAAACAACGCCAAGCCATGACCTACCTCTTGGACCAAATCATAAAAAAACATGCCAAGCAGCCCGTCACCTTCGATTTCGAAGGCTCCGACGACGACAACTTGGCACGTTTCTATCTCGGCTTTGGCGGCGCGGAAGCGCGATACCCGTCTTTTGCCTTTAACAGACTTTCTCCCGTTGGGAAAGCCCTGCTGAAGGTCTGGAAAAAGCGTTAATCTGCCCGATTATTTCTCGGTCTTGGCTTCGTCCTTGGGCTCTTCTTCCTTGGCTTCGGCTTTAGGCTCTTCTTCCGCTTCGTCCTTGGGCTTTTCTTCGTCGCGAGCCCATTCGGTGGCGGCATTCACGCCAGCCTTCATTGACGAGACGAGCGATTTGCCCAAATCAGTTCCTAAAGCGGCCCAGTCCTTGCCGACTTTCTTCCATTTGTCTTTCAGTTCTTCTGCCATAATGTGTTCCTTTCGTTAATTAGTTTTACACAAAGTATTTCATGGCAAAAATAAATATCTTTTTTGGTTTGTGGCAGAATCTCTGAAAAAAAATCAGTGAGATTTGTACGGGTTTAGTTTCTTTTCCATATTTTTGTGCCAAATACGAATGCTATGATTAAGATTGTCAACCTTGAGAGAAACGACAGCGTGTTCAACCAGATCATGGCTGAACTGCGCGACGCCACCATCCAACAAGACCGCATGCGCTTCCGCCGCAACCTCGAACGCATCGGCGAGATTATGGCCTACGAAATCAGCAAGTCCTTCGACTATGACGACGAAGAGGTACAGACACCATTGGGTATCAAGGAGATACGTACCATGCGCGAACAGCCCGTCATCGCCACCATCCTGAGGGCGGGTCTGCCGTTCCACAACGGGATGCTCAATATGTTCGACCATGCCGACAGCGCCTTCATCGCGGCCTATCGCAAATACGACAAGAACGAGGAGGACTCGGAGATCCGTGTGGAGTATTACTCTTCGCCCAACCTCGACGGACGTATCCTCATCCTTTGTGACCCCTTGCTGGCCACAGGCGAGTCCATCGTGAAGACGCTCCAAGGCCTGATGGAAGAAGAGGAGCCCAAACAGATTCATATCGCCGTGGCGGTGGCCTCGCAAGACGGCCTCGACTACGTGAAGCGCACCATGTCTCGTCAGCCGGTCACCATCTGGGTGGGCAGCATCGACGAGGAGCTGACGGCGCGCGCCTATGTGGTCCCGGGCATGGGCGACGTGGGTGACCTCGCTTATGGTGAAAAGAGATAAGCCATGGCCGAAGAGAAGAAAAAACGCGATGGCTTTGGCTCGAAGCTCGGCATCATTGCCGCTTCAGCGGGCTCTGCCATCGGATTGGGTAATATCTACCGCTTCCCATGTGAGGTGGGCGAGAACGGTGGCGCGGCATTTCTGCTGTTTTATCTGATTGTCGTCATTTTCTTGGGTCTCCCAGTGATGCTTTCCGAAATGGTTATCGGCCGTCGCTCGCAAAGCAACTCTGTGGGCGCTTTCAAAAAGTTGGCGCCCAAGACGAAATGGCATTTCGTGGGCTACATGGGTGTTCTCTGTGGCTTCCTTATCTTCGCCTTTTATTCCACAGTGGCAGGCTGGACCTTGGAGTATATCGTCAAGGCCGTGACCAACTCGTTCCAAGGCAAGGATTTGGCCACCATCGAGCAGGAGTTCACCGCTTTCCACGACATGGGTTGGCGCAATGTGATGTGGCAGGCCGTCTTTATCTTTCTGACGGGTTTCGTGGTCTTCAGGGGCGTGCAGAATGGCATCGAGAAATATTCCAAGATACTGATGCCCGTGTTGTTGGTCATCCTCATCATTTTGGGTATCCGTTCCATGACCCTGCCAGGCGGCAAAGAAGGCTTGGCTTTCCTTTTCAAGCCCGATTTCTCTAAGATAACGGGCAAAGTGCTTATCAGCGCTTTGGGACAGGGCTTCTTTTCTTTAAGTCTCGGCATGGGCGTGCTCATCACCTATGGCTCGTATGTGAAAAAAGACGACAACTTGACCACTACCGCTTTCTCCGTGGTACTGGCCGACACCGCCATTGCCCTCTTGGCGGGACTGGTGATCTTCCCCGCGGCGTTCTCCTTCGGTGTGAAGCCTGAAGCGGGAATGGGTTTGGTGTTCAATACGCTGCCCATGCTGTTCAACCAGATGGCGGGTGGCTATTGGTTCTGCCTTATCTTCTTCCTGTTGCTTGCCATCGCCGCGCTCACCTCGACGATTTCCTTGTTGGAGGTGCTGGTGGCCTATCTCTCCGAAGAGATGCGTCTCAAGCGGAATTTGGCTACCGTTGTGGCATGCGCGGGCACTATGCTGTTGGGTGTCTTCGCCTCTTTGAGCTTGATGAGTGATACGCCATTTGCCATTGGCGGCACTCCTGTGTTCGACCTTATGGACTACATCTCGTCTAATATCCTGCTGCCCATCGGGGGTGTGCTGATTGTCATCTTCGTGGGCTGGAAGCTTGGCAAGCAGAAGTTCTTCGATGAGGTGAGCAACGAAGGTACCATCAAGGCCTCGTTGAAAAAGATCATCTTCTTCATTATCAAATATCTGGCTCCCGTCGCCATCGCGATTGTCTTTGTCAGCGGATTGATTAAATAATGAATATGGCGTTTCGGCAGGCTCAACGGCCGAGGGCCCCTGAGTCTGTCGAAGGGCCCCGAAATAATAGAATATGGATTCTTTGCGCAAATGGTTTTCCTTTAACAAAGGCGAGCGCATAGCCATTATCACGATATTGTCTCTTATCCTCATCTTGATTTTGGCCTGCGTGTTTCGTCCGTCGCGCCAGTCGTTGAGCGAAGCGTCTTTGCACAATTTGGACTCGTTGTTGGCCTTGCGCCAAGCCGCCATTGAAGCACAACAACAAACGGAGCAACATCAGGAAGTGAATGAACTGCATCCATTCCCCTTCAATCCCAATACGATTTCGGAAGAAGAGTGGCTGCGGATGGGCCTTACCGACCGCCAAGTGCGCAACATCATGAACTACAAGGCCAAAGGCGGCAAGTTCTACTCGAAGAATGATTTGGCGAAGCTCTACACCATCAGCGAGGAGGACTTCGCCCAGCTGGAATCCTTCATCGTGCTGCCAGAGGTGTCGCGCAGTGCGAAGGTGCCGTCAAAAAAGCAGGAGAAACCTGTCTATGAAGAAAAACCCAAACCCGAGAAGAAAGCCATCCCCATCGTCGACCTGAATACGGTAGACTCGACCACTTTGGTGGAGCTGCCGCAGATTGGACCTTATACGGCTGCGCGTATTGTCGAGTTTCGTGAAAAATTGGGCGGTTTCATCAACAAGGAGCAGCTTCTTGACGTGAAAGGAATGGACGAGGCTCGCTTCACTGCGATACAGCCCTATATAAACTTAAGTGCGGTGGAGGTTTGCAAAGTCGATGTCAATCGAGCGGATTTCAAGACCTTGGTGCATCATCCCTACCTCAGTTACGAGCAGGTGAAGCTTATCTTCAACCAGCGAGAAAAACGAGGCATGATCAAGAACTGGGAACAGTTGGAGGCCTTGCTCTTGGAAGAAGGGGAGGTGAATCCACTTTTGGAGCAGTATGTGAAGTATTGAGAGAGCATCATTTTGCCGCTTTATTCTTGAGAAAACGGTTTCGTCCTGTTTTTTTGCTTGGATTTTTACAAAAAACATAGGGACAAAATATTCCTATGCATTTTTCTATAATGTTAATATTCAGCGGTATAACTATTGATAAAGGGAAAAAAACATGGACATGGGAACGAGGCAACTCAAAACCCTCTTGACAAGCATTTTTTATGTTTACCTTTGCCGATAACAAAACCTAAACACCAACAGATAAAACCCGCAGAATATGAAAAACATTAGACTTTACACCCTGCTTGCGCTCCTGCTGATGGCGGGAGGGGCGACGATGCAAGCCCAAGAGTATGTTCCTATGATTCAAGAGGGCAACGAATGGCATACGCTTGATGCCCAAGTGTGTGGCCCTCAATCCAAAGGAGGTTACAATACATTAGTTCATCAAATAGCTGGCGACACGCTCATTGAAGGTGTCAGATACACAAAAGTCATGGAATCTCTTAACGATGTAGGTACACCTACTTTGGCCGCGTTGCTTAGGGAAGAAGATGGCAAGGTATGGGACAGGTATTTGAATGGTTCGGAAATGTTATTATATGACTTCACCGCCAATGTGGGCGATTCTTTGATCTGCGGTTATGGAGATTATTTCGTTGTTGACTCCATCAGCATAGAGCAGATCGGAGGGGTTGACAGGAAAAAGTTTTGGTTCGGATTGGAATATGACTTTATTGGAGAGCCGTACGCTATGGAAACATGGATAGAAGGTATAGGCAGTGACTTGGGGTTGCTCTTTTGCGGCTCCTATTTTTTCTGCGGAGGTTACTATAGGGCCCTATGCTTCCATCAAAACGGAGAACTTGTTTGGCAAAATCCGGAATACAACGCCTGTCTCATCACAGATGTCGGGGAAATCCTTGACAATGAACTGACAGCCTATCCCAATCCTGCCTATAATCTTGTTCGTATCAACGGTGTTGAAGTCGCTGAAGTGCAGGTCTACAACGCCCTCGGGCAGTTGGTGAAGACCTTCAAAAACACGAATGAAATCCCCGTTGCAGCCTTGCCGCAAGGCGTTTACCTACTGCGCATTACCGATACGGATGGTAAAGTTTATATGAACAAAATCGCGGTACAATGAAAAACTTAAAGTATTATACTCTGCTTGCCCTGATGGCAGTGGCGGGCATGACGAAGGCACAATCTGATCTGCTTTGGTCAGAAGACTATCAAGTTGGGAATGTCAACTATATTTCCAGTACCCCTGTCGTCCGCGGCATTGAGGACGTGAAAGACTACGTCGAGGTGACGGGAGTGACGCTCAACAACGGTGAAATCCAGTTGGAGATGGTCACCTATGACATATACGGAACCATTGTTTCAACAAAGTCAATTGGCACCCATTCATCCTACGAAAAGACGATTGTTGACTACCAGATGGATGGCTCCGAAAACGTCTATATCCTTTGCAATGAGCGACTTGAGTTTTACAAATCGAGAGTTATCCTCCAGAAATTCACCTTGGACGGCGACTTGGTTTGGGAAGACACTATCCAAAATAAGGCCGACACGTCTTTCATGGCTCAACATCTGGCTTTGGCCTCCGACGGTCGTTTGGCTTTGGCGATTTACAAGGAATACGATTATCCCGAGCCTGGCGATGATTACATTGTCACTGTCACCATCCCGCAGTTGTATTGCTACGATGCTGACGGCAGTTTGTTGTGGCAGAGAGACTTTGATGCTAACGGGGCCAACCCCTTCCTTCATGATGTTTTCGCCATGGATGAAACGCTGCTTTTGTTTGGGGCAAACAGGCATTTGACCAAACTGGATTTCAACAACAACCTGGTTTTTGAGGGCACCGCTTGCGATACCAGGGGATTCTCGAACATCCAGTCGACCGCTGACCATCATCTTTTGGTCACGGCAACAATGGCTTATAAAGTTTCCAAAATCGATTCGGAAGGAAACTTGGTGTGGGCGCATGATTATGGCACCAACTTGCCCAGTAATGTGTCGGGTGATGAAATCAGGGCGATGGTACAAGATGAGGAAGGCAACATTTATGTGACGGGCAGACACTTCGGTATGAATTACGGAATGCCCAACCACACCAACAACGATATTCTAACGCTGAAATACAGTCCCAACGGCCAGCTGCTTTGGGAAAACCGCTATGAATTTGGCGGCAACAATGCCGACATTGGTAATGCTCTTTTCGTCAGAAACGGGAATGTGTATGTGGGTGGCGGGAGCCAAAGTCTGGGAGTGGGACACGGCTATGACTACATCGTGCTCAAATTGGATGCCGCGACGGGTGAGATGACGGGCTGTTATCGCCACGATAGGGACGACTGTGACGATGCCGTTTCCTCGGTCTACGTATTCGACGACGGCAGAGTGGCCGTTACCGGACGGAGTGAAGCCCAGTCTGAATATGTGTGGACGACGCAGCTTTTTGAAGATATAACGTTATACTATCCCTTGATTCCCAAATCAGGTGAGAAGCAATGGGACATGCGGTTTGATTTCTATTATGGAGATTCGCGATACGAAATTGCAAGACTTGGTGATGAAATTGAATTTGAGGGACAAACTTATAGGGAGTTGACCGTATTATATGATGACCTGAATTACACAGTGCTATATGGCCTTTTACGCGAGGAAAATAAAAGGGTGTATCTCAGGCGTTGGTCACCAGGGCTTCAGCATTTTATGGAGGAGGAAGTCTATTATGACTTCAATCTACAAGTCGGCGATTGGTTTTCTGTGGGTGACGAAGTGGAACCAGGATTTATCCAAGTGATGGCTATTGAGGAGGTCGTTTTGGAGGACGGCTCGGTACGAAACAAGTATGTGTTCAATGAAGGTTGGGGAGTCAATCCTGAAGAGCCTGAAGTTTGGATTGAAGGCATTGGCAGCTTGTCGGGCATCCATTGGCGGTACATTCCTGGTTGGACGGCAAGTGGTTTTGCTTATTTGCAATGCTATTTCGAGGATGACAACCTTGTTTGGACGGACGGCGAATGTTGGGACGATGTGGAGGAAAATACCGTTGAGAGTGTCGGTTTGTATCCCAATCCCGCCAGCGACATTGTTCGTATTGAAGGCATAACTGTCGCCGAAGTACAAGTTTACAACGCCCTCGGCCAACTGGTGAAGACCGTGAAAGACAGCAATGAAATCAATGTGGCTGGTTTGCCGGAAGGCGTTTATATGCTGCGCATTGCCGATGACGAAGGAAAAGTTTACACAAACAAAATCACGATACGATGAAGAACATTAGACTCTATGCTCTGCTTGCGCTCCTGTTGATGGCAGGTGAAATGATGGCGCAAAACACTTGTTGGGATGGCACCGTGGCCGAAGCCTATGCTGGCGGCGATGGCACGGCCGACAACCCGTTCCAGATCGCTACGGCGGAACAGTTGGCTCTGCTTGCGCAACAGACCAACGACGGAACAGGCGGCTATGCCTATTATATTCTTACGGACAACATTTGCCTGAATGAAAATCCCAATGCCGATCCCGTGCTTTGGACTCCCATCGGGCACGTTGTCGGGAACGAGCCACCCTATTTCACAGGTCATTTCGACGGTAACAAAATGAGCATCTCTGGCTTGGTTTGCGAGTCGAGTAGCGGTCATGGCATTGTTGGCTTGTTTGGTTGTACCAACGGTGCTGTAATCCAAAACGTTACGCTTCAGAATTGTCGTTTGGTCGGAACGCAGTATACGGGTGCGTTGGTGGGATATGCAGGATTGACCGACATTTCGGGCTGTTATATTGACGATGCTTCCGTCACTTGCGAGGCCAAGTCGGCGGGCGGTTTGGTGGGCTTCTTTGGCTTGCCCTACGGCGAGAGCCAGAGTTCCAACGACACCTGCCACATCGTTGATTGTTACGTAGGGCAAGATGTAACCGTGTATGGAAGGCTTTCTGGCGGACTGGTAGGTGAAGTCTCCGAGTTTTTGCTTTGGGGACCTTCGGTGCCTGCAGCCGTGTCGAATTGCACAGGCAATGCGGTCATGATGGGTACGGAGTGTGTCGGTGGTCTCGTTGGTTTCATGCGTAACGGCAAGATGGAGTCATGCCGTTGTTGGAACGAGGTGCATAGCCCGCAATATGCTGGGGGAATGATGGGGCTGGGAATCAACGTCAACTTCACTGACTGCCAGAACGCAGCTAGTGTAACAGGCAATTATCAAAGTGGCGGTATGGTGGGCAAGTTGTATGGAGGAAATATCTCAAATTGTGAGAATTATGGTTGGATTTATGGAGGTGGAGCAGGTGGCATCTCGATAATCGGAGGCATGGTCGGAAGGTTTGAGCCAGACCCGCTCCTTGGAGGTTCGCCTTGCGAGAGTTTCATTCGCAATTGCCATAACTATGGGGACATTACAGGTTCAAGCGACGAAGCAGGAGGCATCATAGGGTTTGCAGAAGGTAGTGGCATTGAGAAACTGTTCATTGTGGATTGTAGCAATAGCGGTGCGATAGTCGAAAATGCTTATCTCGCAGGTGGCATTTTAGGCGTTAGCAATGGTTATGTGATGAGGATACTGAACGTGTACAACACGGCAACCGTAGGGGCGCGCCTGGGTGTTGGCGGCATCGTGGGTGAATTGTCGCTTTCGCAAGACAGGGTCGTCAATGCCTACAGCACTGGCGAACTCATCCACGAGATTGACAATTATATCTGTCCGAGAGGTGCCATTGTCGGATATTCCTCTACCAACGACCAGTTCAACAGTTGCTATTGGTTGGCCACTGACGAATACGGCAGCAACGGCCAAGGCCCCGAACTTGATTATTCGAGTGCTTTCCGTCCTACGACCTCGCCCACGGCATGGCAACTCGAGATACCGATGCACAATACCGACGACCTGCTCACTGCCTTGAATCTGGGCACGGAGCGAATAGAGACCGAATTTCCCATATTGGGTTCAATCAGCCGCTGGCGCGAAGATGTGGAGATGTCCAATGGCGGGTTTCCACTCTTTGGCAACCAATGGCCAAATGGAATCAATGAGCCCGTTTTGGATGCCCAGGTTGGCGTCTATCCCAATCCCGCTTCCGAAACGGTTCATATTGAAGGCATAGAATCTGCCGAGGTACAGGTTTACAACAACCTTGGCCAGTTGGTAAAAACTGTGCGCGATTCGAATGAAATCAGTGTGGCGGGTTTGCCAGAAGGCGTTTATCTGCTGCGAATGACCGATGCGGAAGGTCGGAACCATACGGCGCGGGTGGCGGTGAGGGAATAATACTCCGACAAAAATCTGTACAAAAATTCTGTAAGCCATTGATTCTCAAAACCAAATTCCAGAAAAAATCTGTATTACCCACTTGGACTTGAAAAATTCCCTGCTTTTTTATATACTTTTGGCGGCACGAAACAAAAAGCGAAACTATAAAACATTTTTTAGTCATGAAACAGTACAGATTTTACACCGTAATGGTTGCGCTGCTGCTGGCATCGCTTTCCGCCTTCGCCGGAAACGTCGATACGCAGCGCGCCAAGGTCTTGGGCGAGAAGTTCGTCGAGGCCAACTTCAAGCACAACACCCAACTGGAATGGGTTAACACAATCCTTACCCACCAAGGCCGTCCCTCATGCCATGTCTTCAACGCCGTTTCGGGCGGCTTCGTCATCGTTTCGGCCTGCGACTTGACAAGCCCAGTGCTGGGCTATTCCGAGACGGGCTCGTTCAACACGGAAAACATTCCCGACGGTTTGGCCTATTTCCTTGACGGCTACGGGCAGTCCGTCGACTTTGCGGAAACCATCCTCCAGAAGCCAGACTTTGTCATCGCCCAAGAATGGGATAACCTTGAACGCTTTGGCGTGACTCAACTGGCGAAGACCGACGTCGTCGCCCCCATGATTGCCACGCATTGGAACCAGGACTGCTACTACAATGCCAGTTGCCCCAAGGACGTGAACGGTCCTTGTGGCAGCACCTACGCCGGCTGTGTGGCCACTTCAATGGCGCAGGTGATGAAGTATTGGAATTATCCCCATCAAGGTACGGGATCGCATACCTACAACTGCGCTCCCTACGGCGACCTGTTCGCCGACTTCGGGGCGACCACCTATCTTTGGGAGGAGATGCCTGAATCGTTGAGCGACAACGATCCCAATGTGGCCCTTGCAATGTACCATTGCGGTGTCAGTGTTAATATGTATTACAGCGCCTACGGCAGTGGCGCCTTGCACCAAAACATCCCTTCGGCTTTGAGCAGCTACTTCGGCTTTGCCACGTCGCATAACCGCCTGCGCGACGACTATACCTATGAACAGTGGGAGTCCATGATTCACGAGGCCTTGGATTCGGGCGTGCCTGTGCTATACGGCGCCTCCACCCAAGACTCTTCGGGTCATGCTTTCATCCTCGACGGCTACGACACCAATGGCCTGATTCACATCAACTGGTGCTGGGGCGGCCAATTGGACGGCTATTTCAGCATCGACAATTTCCACACCAATAACCAATACTGGACCGTGGCCCAAAAGATGGTCGCCGATGCGCGACCTCTCGGTGTATACAACAACACGCCGCAGGCCCCGACCAACTTCACGGCACAACCTGCTTCCGACGAGTCCTACATTTGCAACCTGCATTGGAACAACCCCACCAAGACGTTGAACAACGCCAACCTGACCCATATCGACCAAATCGTCGTCAAGAGAGACGGAGTGGTGGTCTACACCCAGGACAACGTCACGCCAGGCGCGGCCATGAATATCACCGACGAGGTTCCTGTATATGGCTTGCATAGCTATCAGGTGTATGCCGTCAACAATGACTATCACGGTTTGGCGGCGTCGCAAAACGACGTGCGTTTCGGACCGAGTTGCACGTGGACCGTGGAATGCGGCACCAGTGGGCCAAGCGGTTGGCAAGGCGCTGCCATCGAGGTGCTGAACAATGCCATGCAAGTGTATGGAAGCGTCTCGCCGACATCGTCGTCTGCCACGTTCCAAGTCGACGTGCCGTTGGGGTATGTCTCTTTCGCTTGGGTCAAGGGAAACAGCACTGTCTACGATGTGTCGTTTACCATCAGGGATGCTGAAAACCAAGTGGTGTATTCCTATTCCGGTCTTACTTCGGATTTGACGGATGGCGTTTTCTTGCACACGAACAACAGTTGCGGCAATGGTACGGATTGTGGCATTCCAACTGACCTTGATGCCGAAGTCCTTGATGAGGAGAGCGTCCTTTTGACCTGGGGACCCTCGAGCGAGACGGCGGATTACAACGTGTATCGCGACGGCGTGCTAGTGGGTACGGTAAGAGACCATCTCACCGAGTTTGTCGATGCTGAACCCGCATTGGGCGGGCATTGCTACGAGGTGACCGTCTTCTGTGCCTCGGGCGAGAGCGACCCCACCAACGAAGCCTGTGTCACCCTGGGCGAAGGTTGCCAGCCCGCCACCAACCTTTGGTTTGAGATGACCGACAATAATAAGGTGAAGCTGACTTGGGAGCGTCCCGAACAAAGCGCCGGCTTGACACAATACGTCGTCTATCGCACCAAAGAGTCGGACATGGACTGGAGGGAGATCAAGACGGTGAGTTCCAACAACACTTCCACCATCGACAATAGCGCATTGGAAGACGAGACCTTCTATCTCTACAAGTTGGTGGCTTATTATAATGACATGAATTGCTATTCGGTGCCTGCCCGCTCGAAATACAACGAGTTTGAGTATTTCGTGAGGGTGTATTGGTCGGTCGACGGCATGGCCGAAACCGAAGCGGGTAGGGTGGAGGTCTATCCCAATCCTGCCTCGGAGACCTTGCGGGTTGAAGGCCTTGAAGTGGCTGAAATCCAGGTCTACAACGCCTTGGGCCAACTGGTAAAGGAGGTTCACGGTTCCAATGAAGTCAATGTTAGTGACCTGCTGGAAGGGTTGTACTTGTTGCGGATCACGGATACTCATGGCAAATGCCATTCCGTGCGGATAGCGGTGAAGGAATAGGTGAGATTCCGCGAGGGGAAACTCAAAAACTAAACGAAGTAAAAATAGTAATAATCATGTTACGATGAAAACAACAAGACTTTACACTCTGCTTGTTTTCCTGCTGATGGCGGGAGGAGTGAATCTGCAAGCACAACAAAACGAGCCGGAGGAGATCTTCTCGTGGCCGGACATCCTTGTTTACCATCTTTGCCAATGGGATGAGGAGGAAATCCTGCTGAACGGGATCGTGTTTAGTGACGGCCTCTACGTCATGAAAATGAACGAGAATGGCGACCTGCTTGATATGGCAATGTGGCATGAATCCAACAATACTTGCTCTTTTCTCACCGAAAGCAAATTCTTCAGATTGAGCGACGGGAGCCTATGCTTTTACTATGTGAAGGGCCCCGACCATCCTGTCGTGTACAAGGTCTCCATTTCTGAAGACTTTGAACTTACCACCGTTGCGTTCCCGGATGCGTTCCCGTTCCCGGATGATGTCATGACCGAGGATTGGTGGAATTTTGCATGGTTGCCCAACGACGACGGTAGTCTGTTTGTGTCAGGCGTTTATATTGAAGGAAACCATTGCGTTCAGATGATGGCACGATATGATGAGTCGGGCGTGATTACCCATCAATGGGCTGAAAACACCAGTCGCGCCACCACCAGTCTTTTGCCGCCTGCCAAGGGCGCTTCGGGCTGCCGACTTGTGATGGAAGACCTCACTGCCAAGGATGTCAACTCGGAATGCGTCGTCTTCGACGACAGCCTGAACGTCGTTGACGTCAAGCACTGCATCTATGATCAGGCTGTGGGTATCTATAGGCCTCATTACGAGTATTTCGCAGTCCATCCTAAAACGGACATGGTCTATCTTTTGTCTTCTGTCAATTTCCCGCCCTTTAACGGCAATCCAGAGATAACGGCCGACATTTATATGAGCCAGTTTGATCCTGATTTCACGCAAAGGAAGTATGTCATGGGACCTTATACACTTAATGAATACGACCAGATTGCGTTGTGTGAAGCCATTGACTTCCAAGAAGATGACGTTTATATGTGTGGGTTGATGAACACCCCGGGTCTTGGTGGCGGTGATATTGAGAAAGTTGAGAATTTCTATGTGGCGTGGCTTGACGAGAACATGAACCTCAAAGGCGAGATTTATTACCACAATGAAGAGCGTATGCTGACGCCTTACAGCATCCTTGCGCTTGCCAAGGGAGGCTGCCTGGTTACGGTTGGAGGCGAGGATCGCCATACATTTGAGCAGCAACACTCCATCTTCAAACTCTCCGAAGCGGTTCTTGTCGGCATCGAGGAAGCCCATGATGCCGGTTTCGCCGTGGCCGTGGCTTATCCCAATCCCGGAAAGGATGTGCTGAACATCAGGACGGGATTGAAGGATGCCCACGTGGAAATATACGACTTATCAGGCAAACTTGTTTACAATCAACAAATCACCGACAATATTACTTCGATAAATACCACCTCGTGGCCTTCAGGCACCTACATCTGGAAAGTCATCGCCAACGACAAGGAAGCCGAAAGCGGAAAATGGATAAAACAATAATAATATGAAAGCAACTAAAATTTACACCCTGTTTGCGCTCCTGATGGTTTTCGGAGCAAAGGCCTTCGGGCAAGAGTGGGAACAATCATATCCAATCAACTATTCCGAAAACGAAATGTTCAGTGTCCAAGATGTCTTTGAGACTTCGGCTAACGACATTATCGTATCATCTTCCCATTTCTTCAGAAGTGGTGCTGGTGACTTCTATTCCCCTCATCCAGCGTTGCGCAAACTTTCATCGGACGGAATCGAACAAGCGCAAAACGTGTTTTACAAACCCGCCTTTTATGGAAGAATCCCCTACTTGTTGGAAAACGAAACGGGTGAACTGTTTGCGATGATAGCCTATACCCCTGACCACGACTCAACCTATTTCAATTATTTCAAGAAATACGACAATCCGCCCGACTATGCCGTTTTAGGACTGTACAAACTGGGTAATAACCTTGAAATTACGCAATCATACGAGCATCAAATAGAGATAGATACCTTTGAAAAGAGAAATGATGCGTGGAACCTTCTCCCTAATGAGCATAGCGGTGCTTTGACGCTCATCAATCCGTTTGTGGAAAATGGTGTGATAGTTGGCGGTTACATTAAAGGTTATAGCCGCGATGCGAGTAACCCAAGAGGTCCTGACTCGTTGTTTATGTTTCGAATGAGTTTTGAAGGAAACATTATTGACCGAGTGGGTTATGAACTGTCCTATTATCATGGATATGGCGGTAGCATGAACGTGCTTTTGTCAGGCAAGCATCTGCTTTTCCCTTGTGAGACAGGATATTTGTATTATTTTGGCCGCATATTCGACCCTTCAGTTGGCAGTGAGAATTACCAATGCAATTACCAACTTGTTTATTTCGACCATGATTTCAATGTAATCGACATAAAGAGATTCAAGCATCAAGGGAGTTCAGACCAAATTCAGGCTTATTCAGCCACAAGGAGTCAGCACGGGACAACCTATTTTGTTTCAGGAATGCCGAGGGACGGGGATGAACATGCCGATGTCAGGATTTACGAGTTTGAAGATGCCATTGACAATCCGGCTGCATTTTTGCCCATTCTTCACATGCAAGAGCGGTCGTCGGCAGAAATGGATTGGCCAGCCACTATCCAAGCGGTGAATGTGGATGATGATGGTTCGTTATACTTTTGTTACACATTGAATTTGGGCTTTTGGGAAGATCTTGACTCGTGGATAATGATAGAACACATGGATTCGGATTTCGACACGATTGCAACACTCTATTATGACCATGAGGGGGAGCGCATCTATAGCACAGCAAATAGCATTTCGGTGACTCATGATGGTGGTTTGTTGCTAGTGTACCAATCCAAAAACCTTGACGATACCAACCAACGTTGGACTACGATAACCAAATTCCCAGCAAGAATCTTTGAAGGTATCAACGAAGCCCACGACAACGGCCTGAAGGTGGCCATCGCTTATCCAAATCCCGGGAAAAATGTGCTGAATATCCGCACAGCTTTGCAAAACGCCCACGTGGAAATATACGACTTATCAGGCAAACTCATTCACAAACAACAAATCACCGACAATATTACTTCGATAAATACCACCTCGTGGTCTTCCGGCACCTACATCTGGAAAGTAATCTACAACGGCAAACTCGCCGAAACTGGCAAATGGCTCAAATCCCATTAACCCCATTAGACCTAT
>JBGURY010000001.1:0-141435 GCA_045132275.1 Candidatus Limimorpha sp. | reverse complement strand
TTTATTGAACCGCGGCGGCAAGTGGTGCTTACAAATCGTTGAGTCTCATTTGCCGCCGCGAATAATATAGGCAGACTTTACTCCATTCCCGAAGGGAATCTATTTTGAAAATAATCCACAAAAACCCTTGCATTTTCGGAAAAAACACTATCTTTGCCTCAAATTTCCTTTAAAGAAAACTCAACAACCAACTCATTATCAATTAAAATCACTCAAAAATGAAAAAGGTATTTACTTTAGCACTCGTTATGCTGGTAACCCTTGCCGGTTACTCGCAAGTGAGACAGGTGTCGCACAAAGACGCCCTGAAAAAAGTGGCCACCATGCAGAAGACCAACGGCATGGAGACCCTCGAAAACGTGCAAATCGAGCCCAACATGACGCGCACCGAAGCCGAGTTGGACTACTCGACCTATGACTGGCAGACCAATGCCGGCCAAATCAACAGAACCATCACTTGGCCTAATGGCATCGCCAACTTCGCCTACACTTGGGCTAGCAACACCAGCTTCAGCGACCGTGGTACCTGCATCGCCACCTACGATAGCGAGAAAGATGAATGGATCCCGCTCGGAGGTCGTATCGAAAACGAGAAAACCGGTTTCGGTTCTATCGCTCGCTACAAAGAGAACGGTATTGTTGTGGCTGCCCACACTGCTGACAACCTCGGCATCTACATCGTCGAAAACAAAGACGAGATGACGCCCAACAGCCAACCTAGTGCCCTCTACACGAACGATGCCGACTTCACCCACCCCTCGGTGATGACCTCGGGTCCTGAGCGCGACATCATCCATGTTGCCGCAGCCAAGTTCACTGCTTGGGAAGGCGATGTCTACGAGCCCATCCGCTACTGGCGTTCAAGCGACGGTGGCCAGACCTGGGACAAGGAACGCGTCGAATTGCCCTTCACGACCGCTGAATATGGCCTCAACTGGGGCACCAACACCTACTACTGGATGGAGACCACCGAAGACAACCGCCTCGCCCTCGTCATCAACAACACCTGGAGCGACGGCATGGTCATCTACAGCGACGACAACGGTGAGACTTGGGAAAGAAAAGTGTTCTACCACCACCCCGATCCGTTTGGCACCTATCCTGAGTCAGGTTGGGGCTTCGGCGTTCCCCGTTGGACCTCGTGCCAATGGAATGCCAATGGTGAGCTCTGCATGGCTTACGAATGGAACGGCACCAACGGCGTGGCCACTGATGAAAACGGCGGTTACTTCCCCGGAATGGGTGGTGTCGCCTACTGGAGCGAGTTCCTGCCCTTCCAAGGCGAAGCAAACCCCTCCTATGGTTATGGTTATGACCCCACCAACCCCATGCCTCCCACCCACGGCCAGCCCTTCATCCTCGACTCGGCCTATATCTACGAAGACCTCTATGCTTCTCATTGGTATTGGAGCGATGCCAACCACGAAATGTGGCCGGAATACTTCGGCTGCCTCACCACTTTGGATGACGACGGTTTCTGGGAAGACCCCTACGAAGCCACTGAATGGAACATTGACGTCTCTCAAGCTCTGGGCGACCTCCACGGACACTACAACTGCGGCGTTTGCGCCATGCCTATCCTTTGCATGGTTCCTGGCACCGGCGGCAACGACATGGTGGCCGTTTGGATGATGATGGACGAGAACAACATGGATGCCGACAGATTCTACTTCAAACTCTACGCCAACTACTCTGGCGACGGCGGTCTCACCTGGTCTCACCTGGAGCCCCTCACCAACGACTTCATGTTCTCCAACACCGAGTTTGCCTATCCTCAAGCCACGGTGATTGGCACGACCCTCGTGGTGGCCTGCCAAGCCGACGGTTCCCCTGGCACCTACGTCCAAGGTGAGGAAGGCGGCAGCCAGAACGCCAACGACAACTACTATCAAGGCATGACCTTCGAACTGAACGACCTCTTCCCGAACGAAGGCGTCGGCGTCGGCGAAGTGAGCCACAACACGCACTTAAACCTCTTCCCCAACCCCGCCACCAGCCAACTGCAGGTGGTCCTCAGCCAGAATGCTGAGATCGTGATTTACAACATGATGGGTCAGAAGGTGATGAGCGTCAAGGGTAACGCTGGTGCCAACACCATCAACATCAGCGAACTCAACGCTGGCGTCTACTTCGTGAATGCCGGCAATGACACGCAGAAGCTTGTTGTGAAGTAATTCATGACTTGAATACTACAAAAAAAGGAGGCCAAATGGCCTCCTTTTTTTGTGAGATTCCCTTCGGGAATGGAGTTTTTCCGAATCCCTTCACCAGCGGCGGCATAAGGAGTTTACGATTCATGAGGTTGCACTGCCGCCGCAGAAAAACAAACACATGAATGCCATTCCCGCAGGGAATCTCCTTAAAGTTAGTGAATTCAGAGAAGTAGTTTAGATACTCTTCCTTGAGTTTACAATATCCGTGGCGAGGAACACTGCCTTGCGGTAGTCGTCGGGAACAGCCTGGTTGGTGTTGGCGATGTCGAAGGCGGGACCATGCATCGGTGCGGCGCACACCACAGGCAATCCAGCCCAATAGGAGGCACAACCGCCCGTTGTCATCAAACGGAGCGGTAAGATGCCCTGCTCGTAATGCAAGGCCAACACTGCGTCATATTTCCTCCATAGGCCTGCGGCGAAGAGCTGTGTCGACGAGAACGGCCCGAAGGCGAAGACGCCCTTCTTTTGGGCCTCGGCGACGGCGTTCATCACCTTGTCGTCGGCGGCAGGCTTGGAGCCCGAATGGGGGTTGAGACCCATGACGGCGATCTTGGGCGCGTTGATGCCGAAGTCCTTCGACAAGGCCTGCGCAAAGGTAGTCAGCTTGGCGACGAGAAAATTGACGTCGATAAGCGCCAAAGCGTCGGCAAGTGGCATATCGTCGGTGGCCAGACCAATGCGCAACACGTCGTTGACCATCACTCGCAACGGCTCCACTCCCTTATGGAACGATAGCAGATAGTCGAGGTTGCTCTTGGCGACCACAGGACTGTCGGGCGCCATGACCAACGCGTCGACGTAGCCGTCGTTGAGGTCGGCGGTAGCCCGCTTCATTGAAAGCGCCGACATCTCGGCAGAGACGTCGGTAGCCATGCCCGGGTCGATCTTCACCTCGTTTTCCACGATGTTGATGATGTTGAACTTCTTATCCCACGACTGCCGCGCGTCGCGCGTCAGCGAATAGTTGGGGCTCTCAAGACCGAAGTTCTTCTTATAGTAGGAAAACGCCTTGGACTGCCCATACAAGACAGGAGTGAGCGACTCGAACATACGCGCGTCGGAGAAAGTCTTAAGGATGATTTCATAGCCGATGCCGTTGAGGTCGCCATGGCTTAGCCCGATACGGGGATAGAGTTGGGTAGGTCTGTCTTGCATAAGCGTCACGGATATCAAACTGAATTTCAACGCGAAATCAGCCTTCAAAATTAGTCATTAAAAATTAGAAACCAAAAAAAACTTACTTTTTTACTAAAAAAGTGTTTTTTCCAGCCGTTCCATGATGCTTTGTGTAGCGCCTACTTGGGCGTTGAGGTAGTCAATGCAGACCTCGGAGGCATGGGTCAAAAAGGCCTCGTCGTCGATCAGGCAAAGGAAGACCGTCTTCAGCTCTTCGGCGTTTTGGATGGAGAAAGCCCCTTCGAGCGCCACCAAGTCGACCGCCTCGCGGAAGCTCTTGTATTTGGGACCGAACACCACCGGACATCCAAAAGTGACCGGCTCCTGGATGTTGTGGATATTGACGCCGAAACCGCCGCCTATATAGACGAAGCGCGCGTACTGATAGAGCTGCGAGAGGATGCCTATGGTATTTATGATTAATATCCTTGTCGATTGGCCCTTCGACAGGCTCAGGGACCTTGATTCCGCATTTAACTCCGTATAGAACTGACAGTCGGGGAACTGGGCCTTGATTTGCGTCAAATGCGAAGCTGAGATGTCGTGCGGCGCGATAATAAGGCAATAGTCGTCGGGCAACTGCGGCAGGAAGTCGAGCAGCAAGCGTTCGTCAGGCGGCCAGGTGCTGCCCGCTATGACGCACTTGCGTCCGTCGATGAACCGCTCGACCTCGGGGAAGGGTTTGGCCTGCCTCGCGATGGCCGCCACACGGTCGAAGCGGGTGTCGCCACACACGGTGACGTTGGACATGCCGTGGTCTTGAAGGAGCTGGGCTGTGGCCTCGTCTTGCGCAAAGAAATGCGTCACGTTGCGGAGCTGACGGAGGAACCAAGTGCCATACCAGCGGAAGAAATAGGAATCGGGCTTCAGGATGAGCGAGATGTAGAACAAGGGAATGCCGGCTTCCTTCAGGGCCTGCATATAGTTGAACCAGAACTCGTATTTGATGAAGACGGCCGCCACATAATGATGGCGTCGCACCCATTGCGCGGCATGGACGGGCGTGTCGGAAGGCAGATAGAGCACCTCGTCGGCCAAGGGATAGTCCTTGCGCACCTCATAACCCGATGGCGAGAAAAACGACAGAGAAACCTTCAACTCAGGATGGCGTTCCTTCAGCGCCTCGATGACAGGACGGCCCTGCTCAAACTCGCCGAGGGAAGCGGCGTGGAACCAGACCCATTGTTCTGTCGGCCCTTCGACGGGCTCAGGGGCCTTAGCTTTACGACCCTTCACCCACTGTATGGCCTTGGCATGGCCAAAAAGGGCGGCCACACGCACGCCAAAGGAATAGAGAAGGATGCCTATGGTATAGAGGACTCGCATGGTTTCCTTACCCTGACCATGAACCCTGACCCTGACCGCCTTGGTGGTGGCAGGTCTGGGTCAGGGTCAGTGGTCTGGGTCTATTTAGTCATAATAGTAGTCGTCAGGCTTGCGCTCGTAGGTGGGGATGCTCCACGTGAAGCGAATGCCATAGTAGAAATCGTTGTAGCGCTTGTTCGGGTCAGTGGGTCCCACGGGCTCGAGTTGTCCCGTCTCGGGGTTGGTGAACACGCGGAAGTCATAGTCGCGCAGGTCTCGGGTGCGGGCGTAAGTCACCTCAAGGGCGACGGAGAGGTTGAACAAACGGGTGTCGCTGAGATAGAGATAACCCGTCGCGAAATGCAACGCCGGTCCGCCTCGCATACGGTCGTAACCATATTGGTAGTCGCCTTCCACCTGATAGGGCGGGTTAAGCAAGGTCTGCTGGAAGTCGACACGGAGGCGGTTATATAAATAGCCGAGGCCGCCTTGCACGAAGATGCCGCTGTTGGGGTTGGGGCCCCAAGGGAACATCTTGCCCAACTCCGCTTGGACATGCAGTCCGCGCTGGTTGATATCGAGCAACGCGACGCTGCCCGCGCCACCGATGATCTCGCCATCGACGGTGGTGATGCCCTCGCCGAAGATGTCGATACGGTCACCCTTCACCTTGTCGCCGACGATGAAGTTGGCATTGGCGCCAAAAAGCCAGTTCGACTCAGTCTTGAAGGCGAATCCGCCACCGACGTTATGGGTGATGCCATACAACTCACGGGTGTCGAAAGCGGGCAACTGGAAGGCATAGGTGACCTGAAACATGGCCACGGGGATGGGTTCCTTCATAATGTCTTTCGGCGTCTGAGCCATCGAGCTAAAGCTCATGGCGAAGAGCAGAAGCAGAGGTAAAACGATTCTACGCATGGTTCATCTATTTTGATTTCAAACGGATTTACTTGGTTTTTAGTATGGGAAAGACGCGCTTTTTATAGTTTTACCACCCTGCGGATCAGCACCTCGTCACCCTTGCGGATGCGGAGGGTATAGGCGCCGCTCTCCAAGGCGTCGAGCTGATAATGGTCGCCGTCCACCTTGACGCGACGCACCAGTTTGCCTTCGGCGGAATAGACCTCAATCAACGTCATGCCCTCGCATTGGATGGTCACCTTGTCGGAGGTCGGGTTGGGGAAGATGGCGACTTTCGTGTCATTCTCGCCAACACCCGAGAAGTAATCGGCGCAAGCGGCCTCGCCCAGGTCGGAGACACCCTTCTCGAACACCGATTGAACGGCGTAGCAGTGCTCCGCGTTGAGGGCCATCTCAGTGTCGTTGTAGGTGGTCTCAGCAAGGGCCTCCGCGATCATCTCGCCGTCACGGTAGAGGTTATAGGCAATGGCGTCGTCGACAGTGTTCCATGCCGTGGCCATCAAGCCCTCACGCACATCGGTGATGCGGATCTCGGGAGCAATGTTGGTGGCAGCGCACCAATAGGTGGCCGTCATGGCCAGGCATTCTTCATACACAGGCGTCACCTCGATTTGGAGGTCGCCATCGACCGTGGTAGTGTAGGAATTGGTCTCGACCGTAATCCAATCAAAGCCGTTGATTTGGAGGTTATAAGTATCGGCATCGCCATTCCACGTCACCGTGACCTCATTGCCGACGAAGGAATAGTCAAAGCCGTCGACGGCAGCGCACACATCCTTGCTCATACAGACAGGCTCCGAGTCGCAGCCATAGATGGAATGCGCGGTGACACAAAGGGTGTTCTCGCCTACGATCGGGTCGAACGAGAATCCCGTAGCGCCGCCTTGAGGGGCGATCTGCGTGGTATTGCCATTATAGTTCACGTCATAGTATTCAACATTCGGATCGTCGCTCACCCAAGCGAAATGCAAACCGCCGTAATCCATGACGACGAACGACAGATTCGAGACGGGAGCGATATAGCACGCCTCGGTATCCGCGCCCAACACATAGCAGCTCTCGGCGACAGCCTTCACCATGATGGTGACCATACCAGGCTCGGCGTCGAAGGTGTAGGTGGTCTCGGCGACCGTGGCGACCAACACGTCATTGACATAGACCTCATACTCGCTCACGCCTTCGAGGGCATCCCATGTCACAACGGCTTGGTCTCCTTCGATCTTGCAATCCAGATTCTGGACAGCGCCTACCACGCAGACTACGATATGAGTGTCTTTCTCACAACTTGGGAAGACCGCCTTCACATACACATCGTGTTCGCCTTCGGCGATAGTGAAAGCGTAGGTCAGTTCGTTGGTAGAGGCCAGTATTTCGTCATCCGAATAGACTTGATATTCCATCAGTCCAGTCGGGTCCTCGGGAGCATCCCAAGTGAGCGTGAGCAATAGGTCATCGTTCAAGGTGTAGGTGAGATTCTGCACGGGACCGCACATCGACACCTCAGCTTCGACGCAGACATATTCACTCTGACAGTCGGCATAGACGGCATAGACGCAGTAGTTATAAAGGCCTTCCTCCATGTCAGCATCAGTGTAGGTCAGCTCTGTGGTCGTGGTGAGCAACTCCGTCTCGCGATAGACCTCGTACCCCGTGGGGACGCCCGTCTCGGGGGCTTCCCAAGTGAGAACAACATCCAATCCGTCCTGTTCGTATGCCAGGTTACGCACCGGGTCGCAGAACTCGGGCGCGGCGCCGCCGCCGGCACAATTGATGGTGAAGGTCTGCGTGCCGTTGAAGCCGCCAGCGTTCTGGTAGATGACCGTGCCGTCATCATAGGTGATCGTGAAGCTGCACTCTTGGGTCCATTGGCCGTTGTGCCATGTGAGGCTGATGGTGGAACCCGACGCCACCGTACGGACATAGGTGGCTGTGCTACCGCTACCGACAGTCATCTGCTCGGTAGGCGTGCCGTCGGAATAGACCACGGTAAGGTAATTGCCCTGCCAGCCGTCGCCGTAGGAGTCAACCAGCGAGAAGATAATATCACAGGCGTTCTTGTATTCGAAATTCAAGATGGTGTGACGCCCAAAGGCATCCACGAGGTCGAGGACGAAAGGAATGGCGAAATCCTCGGGGGCGTCGGGACTGAGGGTGACATTATAGTCGGCAAAGGCCATCATACCGGCACCGATGGTGCTGTAAGGCTTCTCGGTCTCGTTCAAAGTGACAAGCTCATAATCCGTCGACAAAGTGCCCACAATCATCTGAGCCATCTCGTTGCCCACATTGTCGACCAAGATGCGCAGGTCGGCGGTCTCACCCGGGTTGAGGAGACCGTTGCCGTTGTCATCGTTCAACACGACCGTGGTGCCATACTGCAGGAGGTAGTCATAGACATCCACGTTGAAATTGAAGTTGCCCGTCACCTCACCATCGACAGCGATAGCAAGATTGAAGCGGACTCTTTCGTTGGCCACCACTTGATCGTCGGCCGTAAAGGAAAAGGCGTCGGCGACAGTGAGGGTTTGGTTGGCGGCAAAGGCGGGGAAGTCGACTGTATTGTCGGTAATGGTGATATGTTCGTTCTCAGTGCTCAACGTCACGCTCACGTTACTCACCGGCTCATCAGTGACGTTTTCCAAGGTAAGGTCAATCGTGACCGACTCGCCAGGATTGAGTTTATGGTTGTTGTTGCCCATGGGGTCGTTGAGGGCGTAGCCGCTGTACTTGACAGCACCAAGTTGGATGGCTTCAACGGCTTGAAACACGTCGATGCGGCCGAAGCCGAACGTATTGCTCTTGCCATCAGCCAGACGGACGGCCGTCTCCTCAAGGATACGGCACACGTCGGCGGGGGCCAGGTTGATGTCCTTGCTCAGCATGAGGGCCATGCAGCCCGCGGCGCACGGCGTGGCCATCGAGGTGCCACTCATCAAGGTATAGCCGTTGTTAGTGGCGTAGTTCAACGACTTGATGTCGACGCCCGGGGCGCACACGTCGGGACGGATGAGACCGATACCGGGGTCGTAGGGATAGTCGCCAAACTCCGTGTTGGTCCAAGTGACAGGACCACGTGAGGTGAAGTTGGCGGCAGCGTCGTTATAGTTGACGGCGCCGATGCACACCGAGCAGGTCAAGTCGCCAGGATTCTCGCCCTGCACATCGTCCATATAAGGCGGAGGGCAGCTGCCGGGCACACGCACGTTGTTGGGGATGGGATACTGCCATGTCTGGTTGCCTTCGTTGCCTGCGGCGATGGCCGCCACCACGCCAGCATCCAAGGCGGCGACACACATGTGGCGCAGCAGCGTGCGTTCTGCGACAGATGAACTGGCGATGCCTAAAGACATGCTGAACATATCACAGCCATGCTCCACAGCCCATTGGATGCCTGCCGAGATGGGCTCGGCGCCACCACCACCATTGGCATTCAAACACTTGACACACATCAGCGTGGCATTAGGGGCCATGCCCGTTTGCGAGCCTGCCGTGCCATCGCCGCACACCGTGCCTGAGCAGTGCGAGCCGTGACCGTGGTCATCCATGGGGTCGTTGTCGTCATTATAGACGTCATAACCATGGTGCGGGAACTCGCTGCCGCCATTCCAAAGGTGGTCGGCCAAGTCGAGGTGGTTGTAGTTGACACCCGTGTCGATGACAGCCACCACGACACCTTCGCCAGTGTAACCCAAGGCCCACACATCGTCGGCATTCACCTGGATGACATTTTGCGTGATCTCGCGTGTGGCCGAAGCGGGGCGCGGCTCATCCTCCTCGGGAATCCAGTTGCGTTCTATGTTGTATCCAATGACTAAGATGTCATCGCGACGAGCCAAATCGTTGATGGCCGCCTTGTTGGCTGAGAGGCCGAGGGCGTTGGCCATCCATAGGATGCGAGGCTCGGTGACCATATCATTGCGCTCCATCTCGGCCAACGAATGGCGCAGGTCATACTGCGTGGCGTTGGCAAACTCCTTCAACTCGTTCACCACAAACTCGCGACGTTCGGCACGGGTGGCGAACCAGTCTGCGCGGCGATTGAGTTGGACTCGGTCGTATTGCGCCTTCATGATGACAAAGACGGAGATCTTCTCATCGTCGCCGCGGCGGGTCATCTCCTCAGCCAGCAATGGATCGATGACATTCTGGGCGAAGCCGCTCACACACAGCAACGCCGTCATGAATAAGAATAACAGTTTTTTCATAGTATAAGAACCTTTGATTTTGAAGCGCAAATGTAAGAATGTTTTCGATTTGTCGTATCTTTGCAGCCCGATTTTTGACCCATGTTGGAAAACAAATACACAGAATCCGTCCTCCCGAATGGCATTAGGCTGATACACAAGGAGAAGTCCGGCGAGATAGCCCATTTGGTACTCATGGTGGAGACCGGCACCCGCGACGAGTTGGCCCACGAGAACGGCCTCGCCCACTTCGTGGAGCACACCATCTTCAAGGGCACGCAGAACCGCAAGGCTTACCATATATTGAGTTGCCTCGACAACGTGGGCGGCGACCTCAACGCCTTCACCACCAAGGAGGAGACCTGCATCCAGGCCACCTTCCTCAAGCAGCACTACAAGCGCGGCCTCGACCTCTTTGCCGACATCGCCTTCCATTCCACCTTCCCGGAGAACGAATTGGCCAAGGAGAAAGAAGTCATTTTGGACGAGATCAACTCCTATCTGGACTCGCCCTCCGACGAGATCTACGACCTCTTCGAGGAGATGGTCTTCAAAGGGCATCCGCTGTCGCGTAACATTTTGGGCACCACCGAATTGGTGAAAGGTTTCCACCAACAGGACATCCTCGACTTCATGGCGCACAACTACAGCACCGACCAGATGATACTGGCCTCCATCGGCGATATCAGCTTCAAGGAATTTGAGAAGATGGCCATGACCTATTTCGGCAGCCAGCCTGCGCACCTCATTAATAAAAAACGCGAGACCTTTAAGGGTTACACACCCGAGAGCCGCACCGAGACGCGCAACAACCACCTGAGCCACTGCATTATAGGCGGACTGGCGCCCGAGTTCAGCAGTCCCTTGCGCATGCCCATCGTGATGCTCAACAACGTCTTGGGCGGTCCCGCCATGAGTTCGCGCCTCGGCCTCAACATACGGGAGAAATATGGATTCGCCTACAGCATCGAGTCGCAATACACCGCTTATAGCGATGTCGGTCTTCTCAATGTCTACATGGGTGTCGACCCCGACTCGTTGGAGAAAGCCATCGATTTGGTCCACAAGGAACTGGACAAGCTCTGCGCGCAAAAACTGGGCACCTTGCAGCTGCACCACGCCAAGCAGCAACTCATCGGGCAGGTGGCCTTGAGCTACGAGAGCGGCATGAACGAGCTGCTGAGCGCCACACGCTCGCTCCTCATGGACGAACCCATCGAATATATGGACGACATCATCCGTAACGTGGAGTCCGTCACCGCCGACGACATCCTGGAAGTGGCGAATCGTGTGTTCGACAAAAAACAACTCAGCCAGATCGTTTTTGAAGGTAATTGAAGCGGAAAATATTTGATTTAAGCGGAATTTTTACGTTTGAATCGAATATTTTAAAGAATGGTATAAATTTTTTCTCGCTGTCAATCAGGGTCTTATCCCCTGTGACGAAAAATAATTGAAAATTTTGCTTGACAAATTTTTTAAAGGATGTATATTTGCAGCACGAAATGACTAAAACACGATTTAAAGCGGAATTTTAGAATTTAAAGCGGAATATACAAAACGGAGATCAGGCCGAAAAACTGATAACATGAAACAAAATTTTACGCGCCATTCACTCTCAAAGAAAAAGACGACATGAAAACCAGACTCTACACTCTTATCACCGGCCTGCTGATGGCCGCCTGCCTGACAGGCTACGGACAAGAACTCGTCAGCGAGTTCTCGCATTCCAACGGGCTCATGAACAACAGTTGCGAGATCGTGGAAGCGGCCGACGGCACTTTGCTCATCGGCAGCAACGCTCGTCTTAACGACAGCACCACCGTCTTTGTGGTTTTCAAGTACACCACCGAGGGTGAACTGGTGGACTCTCTGGCCTTCCCGGACCGTTATCGCCTCTGGGCGGCCAACCCGCTGGATCCCGAGACCCAGGTCTATGCCACTTTCGTGACCGAAGGCGCCACCACCTCGGTGAAAATCGCTTTCGTCGGCACCGACTTCAGTGTCACCGACAACCTCTTGGTCCCCATCCCGAACTACGACGAAAACAGCTCGGGCTCCGGCTACTTCTTCTTCGACACGCGCGACGACATCGTCGCCCCTTATTGGCACGGCAACCAGCTCCACTACCTGCGCGTTGGCCTCGACGGCACGCTGAAGCAAGACAAGGAAATCGAAGGCATCTTCCCTCCTACCAGCAGACCCGACACGACAATCTACTATCTGGATTCGAAACTCTTTAACACCGCGCCACAACAATTCTCGCTGATCGGCGACATTGGCATGAACAACTACAATTGGCCCATCATAGGATACACCTTCGACGACGACTTCAATCGTATCGACAAGCATATCTACGGCCTCATCAAAGAGGGGATTCGAGTCAACGGCGGCATGGGAGAGCACATCACTCCTTTCGACGAGGCAACCTACCTGCTGGCGGCGCGGGCGGAGCATGGCAATTATGGTTACGCCGGCCTCTTCAAATTCTCAAGAGACCATCACGACCCGATGCAGATCCAGCTGTTCGAAGGCAACGATCCCTACCGGTACAACGTAGCCCCTTGTGACACCAAAGTGTTAGACGACCACAGCGTGTACTTCAACTATTTGACTCACGTCTCGACAAACAACAGCGTGGCACTAGTGCGGACCAGCCCCAATCTGGATCAAATCTGGAGGGTCACCTTCCCCGAGATCCCGCAACAGGTCTTCGGCGACTCGAAGATCACCGTGCTGAGCGACGGGAACATCGTCTTGGGCGCCATCGTCTACAGAGAAGACTATACCAAGACGGACCTGCACATCTACATCGTCCACGACGGCTATGACGAAACGAAAGAAAACATGGAAACAGAACAACCCTTCATCCTATACCCCAACCCCGTGAAAGACCTGCTCACCCTCCGCTTCGACGACGGCGCAGAGCCCGAGAGCGTTGAACTATACGACTTAACAGGCGGCCTGGTGGCCACTAAACGCAATGCCATGGAAACAATCGACATGAACGCTATGTCCTCCGGGGTATACACACTTCGCGTCACCACGAAAGACGGGGCGCGTTATCACGAGAAAATCATAAAAGAATAAAGATAGTAAGTGCTTTTTTCATAATGATTTGGTTTTAGTTGGTTTGGTAGAGACGTCACGTACGGCGTCTCTACTTTTTTTTCAACCAAATCAATTTGTCTTGAACTTGTATCGCACCTCTTTCAGCTCGGCGTTGGCCTTCGTGATCTTGTTTTTCAGGTTTTCCTTATAGTTGGCGACTTTGGCCGCTATTTCTGTATCGCCGAGCGCCAGCATCTCGGCGGCGAGGATGGCGGCGTTGAGGGCGCCGTTAACGCCCACCGTGGCCACGGGGATGCCGGGAGGCATCTGGATGATGGACAGCATGGCGTCGAGGCCGTCGAGCATGCCTTTCACAGGCACGCCGATGACAGGCAACGTGGTGTTGGCGGCGATCACGCCCGGCAAGGCGGCGGCCATACCCGCGGCGGCGATGATGACCTTGACGCCCCGGCCTTGGGCCTCACGGGCAAACTGTTCCACTTCCTGCGGCGTGCGGTGCGCGCTGAGGGCGTTCATCTCAAAGGGGATTTCCATCTCGTCGAAGAACTGAGCGGCTTTTTCGAGAACGGGAAGGTCAGAGGTGCTTCCCATGATGATGCTTACTATTGGAGTCATTTTCAGTTGTTCAATTAAAGCAGGTTGCTGAGCCTGTCGAAGCACCGTCATTCTATCGGTCGGCCCTTCGACGGGCTCAGGGACCTAGGTTGATGATGCAAAAATAGTTTTTTTTCGACTTCGCACGCGACTATGTTTTCATTTTGTATATTTGTATCGCCAAAACAAAACGGCAAGAAAACCATAATCATTTGAAAATGAAGAAAGTAAAAGTCTTAGACAAGGAATTCGGGCTGTATATCCCCCAAGAAAAAATCGAAGCCAGCGTGCAAACTGTGGCCGACCAGATCAACCATGACATGGAGGGCATGAACCCCTTGTTCCTCGTGGTGCTCAACGGCGCCTTCATGTTCGCCTCCGAGCTCTTCAAGCGGCTGACCATCCCCTGCGAGATCAGTTTCGTCAAGCTGACCTCCTATGCCGGCACCGAGAGCACCAGCGTCGTCCGCGAGCTCATCGGCTTGGACCATTCATTAGAAGGCCGACACGTGGTGATCGTGGAGGATATCGTCGACACGGGCCACACCATGCGCTACACCATCCAGAAGCTCCGCGACCTGAAGGCCGCTGACGTGCGCATCGCCACCATGTTCTTCAAGCCCGACAACTTCAAATACACCTACCCCATCGATTACAAGGGCATGGACATCGGCAACGAGTTCATCGTGGGATACGGTTTGGATTATGACCAACAAGGAAGAAACCTACCAGACATTTATAAAATCATTGAATAAGAATGCAGAATTAAGAATGCGGAATGCGGAATAGTTTCATTCCGAATTCCACATTCCGAATTCCGAATTAAAAAACAACGTTATGCTAAACATCGTACTCTTTGGCCCTCCCGGGGCAGGCAAAGGAACGCAGTCACAGTTCCTGCGCGAGAAATATAACCTGACCTACATCTCCACAGGCGAAATCCTGCGCGAGGAGATCGCCGCCGAGAGCGAACTCGGTCTTCAGGTGAAGGAAATCATCAGCCAAGGCAACCTCGTCTCCGACGAAATCGTGGCCCAAATCATCGAGAAGAAACTCTCCGAGAACATGGACTCGGCGGGCTTCCTCTTCGACGGCTATCCGCGCACGGTGCGCCAAGCTGAGATCCTGGACGAGATGATGGAGAAGTTCGAGATGTCGCTGACAGGCGTGTTGAGCCTCGAAGTGCCTGAGGAACTCCTCATCGAGCGTATGCTCGAACGCGGCAAGACCAGCGGTCGCGCCGACGACAACCTCGACTCCATCAAGCACCGCTTTGTGGAATACGAGGCCAAGACGCGTCCCGTGCTCGACTTCTACGAAGACAAGGGCAACCTGCACGCCGTGAATGGCGTGGGCGAGATCCCGCAAATCTTCGAGAACCTCTGCGAGGTTATTGACGCTCTTTAATGCTCCCAGCGAACGTCGCTTTTCAATACTGACGGCGGGTTGCCGCCAATCACCTGATGCTCGCCGCTGAAGGCTGATGTCAGCAGCGCGCCCGCTGCCACGACCGTATTGTCAGGCACCTCGGTGCCTTTCAGCAACACGCACTTGCAGCCAATCCAGACGTGGTCGCCCACAACGATGGGTTTGTCGGGATTGATACGTTCGTTTTCCTTATTGTACAAGGGATGCTCGTCGGTGTCCATCACCAGGACGTCCCATGCCAGCAGGCAGTCGTCGCCGAAACGGATATCCTTGGCGCAGACGATGGTGCTTTCCGCTGTCATGTTGAAACCCGCGCCCAGTTTCAGGTCGCCGCGCACCGATAGTTTGGAGCCATGCCCGATACTCGCCTTGCCGCCGAAACTCACCGTGCCGCTCACCTGCCATATGCCGCGCGAGCGCTTGCGGTCGTAATGGCCCACGTCGCCGAAGCCGATTTTCACCATCGCTCTTTCCACCTTTTCGGGGAGCTCCACTTTGCCGCGCAGCTCACGAAGATAGGTGCGGTGCGACACAACCACAGGCAGCTTCAAGGCTGTCTTGAATGGAAAATAATGGAAATTGAAGCGCAGGGTCTTCGGGATGGAGCGGACGATATTCCAGAAATCGAACGAGGTCATTACGATGATATTTTTACGTTGCAAAAATAAGAAATCTTGCGGTTTTTCCTATTTTTGTGCGATGAAACACAAAAAATACACACATGAAACGCTTTTTCCTTCTTTTTTTGACGCTTCTTGGCCTCGGCTTTTCGGCGAGCGCACAAGAGCCATCCGTCGTTCAAGGCTACTGCAAGGACGAGGATGGTAAACCCATCGAGAACGTGAGCGTTTATGCTCACGACTCATTGCTCGTGGCCGTCACCGACGCGAATGGCCACTTCACTTACACTTTGGCAAAGGCTGGCGATATACTTCGCTTCGCCCATATGGTGTTTGAGCCTGCCTATTACACTATCAAAAAGAAAGACACCAACGGCAAGAATCTGACTATCAAGATGAACATCCGAAGTCACAAGTTGCTTGAGGTGGAGGTTACCGCCAACGCGCCCCATGTGGCCTACGACAACCCCGTGATGACAGTGCTCGACTACACCCTTCGCGACGACGGTATCTATATGATTGTCTATCGCCGTAACAACTCGGCACTGCTTCACCTTTCATTCGACATGGACACGCTACACGAATCGACCATCCCATCCAACTACAAATACATCATCAGGGACGCTTTCGGCGACATCTACGCCCTTAACGAAGACCAGGCCAGTTTCGTGGGATTTATCGAATTGAGCAACGGCAAAGGCATGTTGAGCCTCTACAGTTCCATGCCGAAAAAGGAATTCTACGACAAGTTCTCCACCATTGTAACGGCCACAGACAGCGTATACATCACAGGATGGCGCCATTTCTTTGGCACAGGGGTCAGCTATTACAGGAACAGACTCGACCACGACAACGAGCCCATTATGCTTCACTACATTGAGGACGAAGAGGCTGTCGCCAGCATACGTCGAATTCATGGCCAATACGAAGCCGATTTCATTGAACCGGTCTATGCCCCCATCTATGCCATCGACAACAGGTTTTACCTCTTCGCCTTCGTCGACTATGAGACCCTTGTCTTCGACACCGACGGCAACCTGTTGGAACGCTTTCCCCTCACCTTCCACGAATACCGTAAATGGAACGGCAAGATGACGCCCGACCGCCATTGGAAGCAGAACATCTTGGTCGATGCCGCGCGAAAGGAATTCTACACCATCTTCGTCGACGACGGACTCGGCATTTTGAAGCGCATCGACCTGAAGACCGGTACCGCCAACACGGTGATGGACCTCAGCGGCTACCCTTTCGCTCAAAACGTTAGGATTCACAACGGTGTGCTGTATTTCCTCTATCCCAGAGGACAGAACCACAGGAAGGCGTTGTATCAGGTGAGGATTGAACAATAATTTGATGCGGTAATGCAGATTTTACCTATCTTTGCCCATCCAATCATTCAAATCCATTTCAAAATGAAAAAATTACTCATCTTTATCATCATGGCGACCGTGGCATTCGCCATGACAGCTTGCAACAACAGCGGGAAAACCAAAACGACAGAAGTCGTCACCCCTAATGCTTCAGAAGACCTAGGCAAAGCGCTTCTGGAAAACTTCTACCAAAAAATGGATGAAGTGTATGGCATTGAGGAAGACTATACGTTTGTAGACAAATACCTTACGCCCAAAGCCAAACAGTATCTGATTGACGCCTACGATTATGAATGCCCGGAAGGCGAAGAATGCATGGCGTTGTGGTTATTCTTATATGAAGGCGGCGCAGATACCGCAGGCAACTACAATCGCACCATCGAAAAGATTGACGACCTCACCTACCGTGTTATCAACGACTATCAATCCGAGGACGACAGCTTTAATTACCAATACACCGTCAAAATCGGTCTTGTAAAGGATGGAGACACGTACAAAATCGACTCCATCTCCTAAAATTGTCAGGCTCAGATACGACAGCCGCTGGGGCGAGGAGCTTTTCCTCACGGGAAACATCCCAGAATTAGGGGACTGGAACACGGACAAGGCCGTCCCAATGGAATATGTGGGACCAGGGATTTGGTCGGCAACGGTGGAGACATGCCATGGCGCGTCTCCACAGACCACTGAATACAAATATTTCATCCGTGAAAACGGCCAAATCCGTTGGGAGGACGGCCCCAACCGCATCCTGCCCGAGGGCAAAGACCGCGTGTGGGACTGGTTCGGCCGCACCGAACGCCAGACAATGAAAGGCGTGGCAGTGCCGCTGTTCAGCCTACGAACAGACAACGATTTCGGCATCGGCGAGTTTGCCGACCTGACGAAGTTGGGCGACTGGTGCGTGGCCCATGGCATGAGCATCATACAGATTCTGCCCATCAACGACACGACGGCACATTACGACTGGCGTGACTCGTATCCTTATAATGCCATCTCGGCGTTCGCGCTAAACCCAGTTTATCTCAACCTCGAACAGCTAGGCATCAAAGAAGACGCACCCTTCAAGCGGACACGGACAGCACTCAACGGGAAGGAAACTGTCGATTATCCCAAGGTTCTAAAAGCCAAATGGAGATACTTCCAAATTGCTTTTGAGCAGCAATGGGCAATGCTGAAAGACAGCGAGGATTTCCAACAATTCTGCAACGACAACGACGATTGGCTTCCCGACTATGCCCAGTTTTGTGCTGAACGCGACGGCAACGGCATAGAGATCCACCTCTTCCTGCAATACCACTGCGACAAGCAACTGCGCGAGACCGTCAAGGCATTGCACGACAAAGGCTTGCTGCTGAAAGGCGACATCCCCATCGGGGTGAATCCCTCTGGCGTGGACGTGAAAAGTCATCCCGACCTGTTTAACCTTGACGTGCAAGTCGGCGCCCCGCCTGATGACTTTTCCGCCGAGGGACAGAACTGGGGCTTTCCGTCCTACAACTGGGAGGCGATGTCCAAAAACGGCTATGCCTGGTGGCAACGCCGCCTGCAAGTGATGGCCCGCTATTTCGACGCCTATCGCATCGACCATATCCTTGGCTTCTTCCGCATCTGGGAGATTCCGAAGACGGCCAAGTCGGGCTTGTTAGGACATTTCAGTCCTGCCCTGCCTTTGAGCGTGGAAGAAATCGAAAACCAAGGCTTCCATTTCATCAAAAGCAAGCATGCGAAGAAAGGCGTGGACACCCTTTTCATCCCCGCGCCCAACGAGAAAGAGAAATATATCCCTCGCATCGAACTGCAGAAGACCAAGGCGTACCAAGCCCTCGGCGAGGAACAAAAGCAGGCCATCAACGCCCTCTATGAGGATTTCTACTTCCATCGTCACAACGATTTTTGGAAGCAAAAAGCCTTGGAGAAGTTGCCCGCCCTCATCCATGCGACGCCGATGGTCGCTTGTGGCGAAGACCTCGGCATGATTCCCGCCTGCGTGCCTGAAGTGATGCAGAAGTTAGGCATCATGAGCCTGGAGGTGCAGCGCATGCCCAAAGTGTTCGGTCACCCATTTGTGCAGACCGAGGACCTGCCCGAGAACTGCGTCTACACCACGGGCACCCACGATATGCCCACCCTGCGCGGCTGGCTGGCTGAAGACCGGGTGCGTACCCGCCAGTTCCTCGACAGCCTCGATCTGGATGATCGCAAAGTCACCGCCAAAACCCTCAAAAAGGTAATGGAGAAGCATTTGGACAGCCCCTCAAAATGGAACATCTATCCCTTGCAAGACCTGCTGGACTTGGACGAAAAAAACTGGTCGCCCAACCCAATGGATGACCAAATCAACGTGCCGGCAAACGCCAAAAACCAGTGGAAATGGCGGATGCGGATGAATTTGGAGACATTATGACCGTCAATCCAATAAAAAAACTTACTTTTGAAGCCTAAATACAAGCCATCATGAAATTCAAACCCTACAACCATAGCGAAGAGGCGCTGAACGAGCGCATTCGACTCATCGTCAACGAAGAGAAGAAGCAAGGCAAAGAAAAAGAGGCCCTGCGCACTATCTTCCAAAGCATCGACTTCACCACCCTCGAGGCCTTCGACAACGAGGCTAAAATCAAGGATTTCTGCGACAAGGCTTTGGCCTTCCCGAAGCAAAAGCCCCATCTCAGCGTGCCCGCCATCTGCATCTACAGTCCTTTCATCCGTCAGGCTAAAAAACAGCTTGAAGGCAGCGGCATCCGCGTGGCTACGGTGGCCTGCGCTTTTCCCTCGGGCATGATGCCCTTTGACCTCAAAGTCAAAGAGGTGGAATACTGTGTCAATGAGGGTGCCGACGAGGTCGACATGGTCATCTCACGTGGTACTTTCCTCGCAGGACGTTACGACGAGGTCTTTGACGAGATCAAGACCATCAAGGCGACCTGCGGCGACAAGGCCCACCTAAAAGTCATCCTTGAGACGGGCGAGCTGAAGACCGTTCAGAACATCCGCAAGGCCAGCGAACTCGCCATCCTCGCCGGTGCCGACTTCATCAAGACCTCGACGGGCAAGGTGCCGGTGGCCGCCACACCACTCGCCGCCATCGTCATGATCGACACCATCAAGGAATACTATGAGGCCACAGGCAAGAAGGTCGGCTTCAAGCCCGCCGGCGGCATGAAGGTGCCGGACGACGCCCTCACCTATTATTATCTCGTGAAAAACATCCTCGGCGAGCAGTGGCTCAACCCGAACCTCTTCCGTGTGGGCACCAGCCGTCTGGCCGGACTTATTCTCGAACAATTATAAAAAACTCATATCATGGTAACCATCAAAGGAACATACAAAGGCAATCTCCGTAACGAGATGACCCATGTGCAGTCGGGCAACACCATCCTTACCGACGCCCCCACCGACAACCACGGCAAAGGCGAAGCCTTCTCGCCCACCGACCTCGCCTGCGCGGCCCTCGCCGGCTGCATGATGACCATCATGGGCATCAGCGCGCAAGGCCATAAATTCGACATTGACGGCACCACCTACACCGTGAAGAAGACCATGAACGCCGACCCGCGCCGCATCGGGCAGATCGACATCGTGTTCAACTTTCCCGCCAAGGAATATACCGAGAAGCAGAAAGCCCTGCTGTGGGCCGCCGCCGAGAGCTGTCCCGTGGGCCGCTCGCTGCACCCCGATGTCATCGTCAACATCACCATGAATTTCCAAGCGTGATGGAATACGATAGTTTAAAAGGACTCCGCCACTGCGAACAACTCGTGGTGGAGCACAAAGACACCGCCGCCGTTTACGGTTCAGGCGCCTTAGAGGTGTTTGCCACCCCCGCTATGATCGCCTTGATGGAAAAGACCTGCCTGGAAGGCGTCGCCGACAAGATTGGCGAAGGCAATACCACCGTCGGCATCGCCGTCAACATCAAGCACCTGAAAGCCAGTCCCGTGGGTTCCACTATCCGCTGCGATGCCGAACTCGTCGAGGTGGACCGCCGCCGTTTGGTCTTCGAGGTGAAGTGCTTTGAGGGCGAGACGCTGGTCGGCGAAGGCATCCATGAGAGGTTTGTTGTCGATAGCGAGAAGTTTATGTCAAAGTTTTAAATCGGCCCTTCGACCTTTCGACGAGCTCAAGGCTCAGGGACCATAATCTTTTAAATATGAGATATACCTACCGAACCCAAGGCACTTGCAGCCAGGCCATCGGGTTTGAAATCGAGGATGGCATTTTGAAGAATGTGCAGTTTTACGGAGGCTGCAACGGCAACACGCAAGGCGTGGCTACCTTGGTGGAAGGCATGAAGGCCGAGGATGTCGTCGCCAAGCTGGAAGGCATCCGTTGCGGCTTCAAAGGCACCTCCTGCCCCGACCAGTTGGCCAGGGCCATCAAGCAGGCTTTGGCGGAATAAATTCACTACCTTTGCAATTTTAATGGCATTCACACGTTATTTGAACAATCAAAAGAAATCGAATATGAAGAAACACATCTTATCGGTGGCTATGTTGGCCCTTGTCGTGACCCTTACCACTTTCACCAGTTGCAGAAAACCCAAGGCTGAGGACAACACCCCGGCCAAGGAAGGCCTTTATCTCGGCATCGTCGGGTTCAACAGCGACCTCTACACTATGCCCCTCGGGCTGCTGAACCAAGACACAAAACACAACTTTGTAGATTTCGTGGACGGCTTGGCCATGCAGAACGGCACCATCCTCTACCATGCAGTTAACACAGGCCTCAACAGCCTGGCCGCCGCCAAGATCCCGGAGAATCTTATCAACGTCTCGGTGGTGACCTTCACCGACGGCCTCGACCAAGGCTCCTATGTGCTCTCCGAAAGCTATAACTCGGGTAGCGAATATTTGGCTGCCGTCAATTCCAGAATCAATAACGAACTCATCGGCGGGACCAATATCTCGGCCTACTCCATCGGCGTGCGCGGCTCCGACGTCAGCGACATCGAGGGCTTCCGCAACAACCTCAAGAAACTGTCGAGCGACCCCATCAACAACGTCTTCGAGGTGAACAACATGAGCGAGGCCTCCGAGAAGTTCGCGCAGATCGCGCAGCAACTCTACAACCAAAGCACGTTCTACAACGTCACCCTCAGACTGCCGGCACAGGAGCCCAACACGAGGATCCGCTTCACCTTCGATAACGTGTCCAACGTCGGCGATTCGCAATGCTACATCGAAGGCACCTACATCCGCAACGGCGGCAAAGGTCAGCTGACCGACATCCAATATGTAGGCCTGGCTTGCATGTCGGGCGTCGCCGTCACCGCCTCGACGGAAGGCATCTTCGACCTATTCTCGTTCCAAAACCTCACCGACCTCATCGGCAACCAAATCAGCACCGATTACGTGAAGCAATGGAACTGGCTTGAGTCGACCTCGCAATGGCAGTACAACAGCGAGTTCACACCTTCGGGCAACACCCAAACTATCAACGAATACAAGAGCGCGATGATCATGCTCGTGCTCGACTGCTCCAGCTCTTTGGGCAGCGACTTCATCAACATGAAGACGGCGGCCAACGGTTTCATCGAGACCCTGAGCGGCAACTACAACGGCCGTTGATACCCTTATGGAAAAAAAAGAATTGCGAGCCTACATCAAGGGCTTGAAAAAGCAGCATACCAAAGAACAACTTCTTGATCAGTCGGAGAAAATTCTGGCCAAGCTGGAACAACATCCTGACTTCATCAAAGCCGAGAAGGTAATGCTTTACAGCGCCTTGCCCGACGAGGTGCAGACACAAGCCTTCCTTGAGAAGTGGCATCTGAAAAAGACCATCATCCTGCCCACTGTGGTCGGCGACGACATCATCCCTGTGGAATATGGCAAAGACACAGCTTTCGCTGTAGGCGACTTTAACATATTGGAGCCCCAGAACGAGCCCTATACGGGCGACTTCGACCTCATCGTCGTCCCCGGCGTGGCCTTCGACCGACAAGGCAACCGCTTGGGTCGAGGGAAAGGCTACTACGACCGTTTCCTCTGCCAGCACCTAGAGGTGAAACGCATCGGCATCTGTTTTGATTTTCAGCTGGTTGACGCCATCCCCACCGAGCCCTTCGACATCAAAATGGACGAGGTCGTCACGCTTTGACGGGCGATTTGGAAGAATTCTTTTCCAATACGATCGGTCGGTTTCATTTTTTTCCTTATTTTTGAAGCCTTTTTAGAAACATATTCACTATGAAGAAACAACTCATATTCACGCTTATCGTCATGCTCGCTGGCATGACCGCGCTGAACGCCCATCCCGTCGACGTCGCCAAAGCCAAGGCCGTCGGGCAGAAGTTCGTCAGCGCCAATTTCAACAACAACACGGAATCCAGCGAATTGCAATTGGTCTACACCGGCGTTTCGGACCGCTCCGAAGCCTGCTTCTATGCCTTCAATGTGGGTCAGGAAGGCTTCGTCATCGTCAGCGCCGACGACCGTTTCCGTCCCATCGTCGGCTATTCCGACGAGGGTCCTTTTGAGACCGAGAACATGTCACCCGAGCTGGAGTTCTATCTCGGCAAGATCATCGAGGCGCGCACAAGCCGCAACGCCGTGCTCGACGACCGCACCGCCGAAGAATGGCAGAGTGTGACTTCGACAGGCAAATTGCTCTCGCGCAACGGAGGCCGTGGTGTCGATTATATATGCACCACAAAGTGGAACCAGAACTCTCCTTATAACCTGTATGCTCCCGAAGCAAGCGGCGGTCCCGGAGACCGTTGCTATGCAGGCTGCGTTGCCACCGCCATGAGCCAAGTGATGAAACGCTGGAACCACCCGCTCCAAGGCACAGGCAGCCACTCGTATTATTGCTATGGCTATGGAATGCAATCTGCCAACTTCGGCAACACCACCTATGATTGGGAGCATATGCCCGACCGCCTCGGAGGTGCCTCACAACAGGAAATCGAGGCCGTAGCTTTGTTGATGTACCACTGCGCCGTGGCTGTCGATATGCAATTCTCGCCCACCGGAAGCGGCGCCAACTCATGGGATGTGCCCAATGCCATCCGTCAATATTTCTCTTATTCCAACCAAGCCACATTGAAAAGCCGTGACGAGTACTCACTCACCAACTGGCAGAACATGCTCAAAGAGCAATTCGACATCGGTTGGCCTGTCTATTACTCGGGTTTCAGCGACAGCGGCGGTCACGCCTTCGTGTGCGACGGCTATGACGACAGCAACCTCTTCCACTTCAACTGGGGATGGGGCGGCAGCAGCGACGGCTGGTTCGTCATCGACGAGATCGACTACGCAGGATGGGCTCAGGCTGTGTTCAACTACGTGCCTTCGAATGTCTACAGCTACCAACCCATGCAACCCGAAAACCTGACAGTTGAGTCCAGCTACGACTTCGACTATTCTGCCACGTTAAGTTGGACCAACCCTTCTCAAAATATCCATCTAAACAACCTCACGTCTCTCGACCAGATTGTCATCACTCGAGATGGGGTTATCATCCACACCATTGACGACCCTGCACCTGGTGCCAATATGACTTTCACCGACCACTACATGCCCGCTATGGTAAGCTACGGGGTGTATGCCATCGCCCATGAAGCTTCAGGCCTTCCTACCGTTGAAAACAACGTGCAGTTGGGTCCCATCTGCCGCTGGACAGTGGCAATGTCTTCGTCGAACACGCAAGGCTGGCACGAAGGTTCTTTGTCGTTCGTCAATGAGGCAGGCAACGAAGTGGCTAACCTCACCCTCAATTCGACCAATGCCAATCATGCCATCAATTTGCCCCTCGGCCATGTTGAAATCCACTGGAACGTACCAACACAAACCATCGAAAACATGAGCTTTAGCGTCAAGGACGTGAACGACAACGTCAAGGCTCACTACCAAGGGTCCTCGGACGGCCTCGTCAAAGGTCTGTTCTACATTATCAACAACACTTGCAATGACAAAGACACCGAGACCGAAGGTCCTACCAACCTCACGGCAACCGTCACGGGGCAAAACGTCGACCTCAACTGGGCTGCCCCCGACATGATCGACCCCATCAATTACCACGTCTATCGCGACAACATCCTCTATGCCACCACAACTGACACCCATTTCACCGACACTGAAGGCATCGACGTTTTCCATAACTACTGCGTAACTGCCTTCACTGAATATGGTGAGACCATGGCTTCCAACCTCTGCAACGTGTTGCCCGAATCACCCTGCGAGGCACCCACCAACTTCCGTTATGAGATAATAAGCCCCGTCAGGGTGAGCCTCTCATGGGATGCCCCCAATCCTGCACCGACTGGTTATATTCTTTACCGCCGTGCCCGTGGCGAGGAATTCAAACGTGTCAAACTGACGTCCAACCCCTCTACCACTGACAACCTCTCCAACCAAGTTGACGAACACTTTGAATATGCAGTGGTGGCATATTACAGAGACGATGATTGTTATTCGTCTTATGCCTCCACCGAGAGCAATCCCGAGCTGAACTTCCTATCGGTCAACAAAACCATCATCCCACAAAACCTCACCTTCCTTATCCATGAAGGACATGTCATCCTCCAATGGGACGAAGCCTTTATGGCAGAAAGATATAACGTCTATCGCGACGGCGTACGCATCGGACACAGCACAGGAACTGATTTCGTTGACTATACAGCCACCTCGTCGCAGACCTACCACTACACCGTGACGGGTAAGACGGGCAATCTCGAGTCCAATCCTTCCAACGAGGTGTTCGTCGACTGGACCACCGCCATCGACGAGAACGCCAACGCGCAGGCCGCTCTTATCTACCCCAACCCCACCACTGGCATGATTTACATCGAAAGCCAGGGGCTGCAAGAAGTCAGCGTCTACAACCTGATGGGACAAGAGCTGCTGCGTCAAAGCGCCATCGACGGGCAGGCCTCCATCGACATGACCACGTTCCCCGAAGGCAGCTATTTCGTGAAACTGACAGGCATGCACAACGAAGTCAAGAAAGTAGTTAAACTCCAATAAATCAAAAATCCTATGAACAAAATCTTGAGATTGGCAGCCGTCGCGCTGCTGTTGGGCACCGGCTCAACACTTGTTGCCCAAGATAAGGAAGAAAAAGAACCCGTATATCAAATCACCGAGACTGTCAACGTGAAGCACACTCCCGTCGACAACCAAGGCAGCTCGGGCACTTGCTGGTGCTTCGCCGGTGTCGGCTTCGTCGAGGCGGAGATCCAACGCATCTACGGCAAGGAGTTCAACCTCTCGGAGATGTTCGTCGTCCGCAACGCCTGGACCGAGAAAGTGGCGAAATTTATCCGCATGCACGGCAACAACACTCTCAGCCAAGGCGGCGAGGTGTGCGACGTGCTTTATATGATCGACAAATACGGCATGATGCCTGAAGCCGACTACAGCGGCAAAGTCATCGGCGAAGACCGCCACATGCACGCCGAGATGAACGAAGTCATCAGCTCGGTGGCACGAGGCATCATCAAGAACGGCAACAAGAAGATCTCGCCCGCGGGCCCCAAGGCCGTGCAAGGCGTTTTGGACGCCTACCTCGGCGAGGCGCCGGAAGAGTTCACCGTCGACGGCAAGAAATACACGCCCAAGTCGTTCGCGGAAAAATACCGCATCGACCCCGCCAACTACATTGAGATCTGCTCCTTCACCAGCGAGGAATACAACAAGCCCTGCATGGTCGAGATCCCCGACAACTGGACCTGGACCCAGGCCTACAATATGACTCTCGACAAGCTCATGGAAGCCGTCGACTACGCCCTCGAGCATGGCTACACCCTCGGTTGGGCACAAGATGTCAGCAACAAGGGTTTCTCTGGTAAAATGGGCATAGGCATTGTCCCTGAAGACCCTGAAAACGAAAATCTTTGGGAAGAAATCGTCCCCGAAAAGAAGGTTTCCGACGAAGACCACCAGACGGCATACGACAACTGGGACGCGGGCGACGACCATAGCATGCTTGTCGTTGGCATCGCAAAGGACCAGAAGGGCAACAAATACTACAAGATCAAGAACTCGTGGGGCGACAGAGGTCCCTACCATGGCTACTGGTACTGCTCGGAGCAATACCTGCGTCAATACACCATCTTCTTCACGCTGCACAAAGACGCCCTCTCAAAAGCCATGCGCAAAGACCTCGGACTTTAATTGAATGAATCTTAAATCATCAATCTTTAAATCATAACATCATGAAACTCAAAAACTTTTTCATCGCAGCCGCTTTGATGCTCAGCGTCGGCGCCGTTGCGCAACCGCCCATGCCGAAACCCGATGACAAAAAAGAGGACGGCGAAGGCTTCAAATTCACCACTATTAAGGAACTCCCCGTCACCTCCGTCAAAGACCAAAACCAGGCTGGCACCTGCTGGTGCTATAGCTCGCTGGCTTTCTTTGAGGCAGAGCTGCTCCGTATGGGCAAGCCCGAGTACGACTTCTCTGAAATGTACATCGTTTACAAGACCTATTTGGACCGCGCCGAGGCCGCTGTCCGTACCCACGGCGACGTCTCTTTCTCGCAAGGTGGCGCCTTTGGTGACGTGCTCTACGCCATCAGGCACTACGGTCTCGTCCCCGACGAGCTGATGCCCGCGGGCGCCATGCACGGCGACTCGCTGTCGAACTTCACCGAGCTCTCCGCCGTCACCGACCCTTATGTCGAAGGCGTTATCAAGAGCCGTAAGATCCAGATGGACAAAGACGGCAACCCGTTGTGGAAGAAGGGCCTGGCTGGCATCTATGACGCATATCTCGGCGTGCCTCCCACTGAGTTCACATACAAAGGCAAGAAATACACGCCCATGAGCTTCGCCGAGTCGACGGGCCTCAATATGGACGACTATGTCAACCTGACCTCCTTCACGCACCATCCCTTCTACGAGCCCTTCGTCATCGAAGTGCAGGACAACTGGCGCTGGGGCCAGGCCTGGAACCTCCCCATCGACGAGTTCATGCAGGTGATGGACAACGCCATCGACAAAGGCTACCCGATCGCTTGGGGCTCCGACGTCAGCGAGGCTGGCTGGCTCCGTGGACCGATGGCCGGTATCGCCGTCCTTCCTGACCTCGAAGCCAAAGGCCGCGACCTGCAAGGTAGCGACATGGCCCACTGGCTGGGCATGAGCGCCGCCGACCGTAAGAAAGAGGCTATGAATAAGCCCACCCCGCAAAAGTGGGTCACACAGAAAGAGCGTCAGATCGCCTATGATAACTACGAGACGGGCGACGACCACGGCATGCTCATCTACGGCACCGCCAAGGACCAGATCGGCAACGAGTATTTCATCGTGAAGAACAGCTGGGGCGACGCTGGCCAGTACAACGGCATCTGGTACGTCAGCAAGGCTTTCGTCCGCTACAAGACCTTGAACATCGTGGTTCACAAGGACGCCCTGCCGAAGGACATCGCCAAGAAGTTGGGCATCAAGTAATCTTTAGTTTTCAAGAATGAAAAAAGGGAAAGCTTTGTGAAAGGCTTTCCCTTTTTTACTATGACTATGGCTTATGGCCAATGGCTCGCTTCAACTATAGTTCGAGATTAGAGCTTTCTGGTAAAGCGAGCCATAAGCCATAGGCTATCGGCCATAGTCACTTTCTAATCTGTTCGAACCCTTTTCCGTAAGCGCCCATCACCGTGTTCATCGTCATGAAAGCCGCCGGGTCCTCGTCTTTCACGATCCGCAGGATTTGCTGTGACTCGCGCTTGTGCGCCACCACCATGAGGATAGGGCCCTCTTTCTTGGTGTACCAGCCCGTTCCGTCAATGACAGTCACGCCGCGATGCATCTCGTTGGCGATACGGTCGGCCACCTTTTCGGGCTCGGAAGTAAAGATAAAGGCCTGCACCGACTGCTTGTTACCTGTCAGCACCAAGTCGATGCAATAGCTGCACACGCCCATCACGATGAAGCCGTAGATGATGGCTTGTATCTTGTCGTTCTCGATGACGAAATAGGAACACGAGATGATGACGATATCAATGAGCAGGATGACACGACCCTGGGAAATGTTACGATATTTGCAGATCATCATCGCGACGATGTCGGTGCCGCCCGTGCTGCCCCCTTGGGTGAAGGCCACACCGATGGCCAAGCCCGCCAAGCCGCCGCCGAGGATGGCCGCAAGAATCTTCTCCTCTACAAATGGCTTGAGTTCACCTGCCAGCATCGGGTCGGTGATCCATCGTTGGAGGAAGAAGAAAAACACCGACGACACGGCGATGGAATACACCGTCTTGATGCCGAAGGAGGGGCCAAGCACCTTCAACGAGATAAGCACCAGGATGCCGTTGATGACGAACACCGAGATACCCGTCGAGAGGCCTGTGGCATAGAAAATCAGGGTGGCGATACCGCTGACGCCACCACCCAGCACATGGTTGGGGATGAGGAAGGCCGTCCAGCCGAAGACCATCACCAACAAGGCCAAGGTGATGATGATATATCGCTTCACCTCGACCCATATGTTCTTTTTATCCGCTTTCATTTTCAGTAGGTTTTAGTGCTGCAAATGTATAAATAATTCGATAAAAACAAAAAGCCTCCTCAAAAATGAAGAGGCTTTCTGCGTACCCGAGGCCGGGCTCGAACCGGCACGCCTTTAAAGGGCAAGGGATTTTAAGTCCCTCGTGTCTACCAATTCCACCACTCAGGCACTTACACAAAAAATCCCGATTTGACTCGGGACCTTGTGGAGCGGAAAACGAGACTCGAACTCGCGACCCCGACCTTGGCAAGGTCGTGCTCTACCAACTGAGCTATTTCCGCAAAAGTGGAGCGGAAAACGAGACTCGAACTCGCGACCCCGACCTTGGCAAGGTCGTGCTCTACCAACTGAGCTATTTCCGCTTGTCTTCGACAATCGGGAATCCTTTTTGCGGGATTTCCGCTTTCGAATTGCGGGGCAAAAGTACAACTTTTTTCAATACCGCGAACAATTAATGGAAAAAATTTCTTTACGCCTCGCTAACACACTGATTATAAACCATCAGCGATTCAACAATTTCTTGATCTCGTTCAGCTTCATCAAGGCCTCAACGGGCGTCAAGGTGTCGATATTGGTGTTGAGAATGTCCTCCTTGATCTGCAAAAGCAGCGGGTCGTCCAGCTGGATGAAGCTCAATTGCATGGCATCGTCCTGTTTCTTGGCGGCTGCCTTCTCCACATCCTCGCTGGTATGCGATTTCTCCAAAACCGTCAACAAAGAGGTGGCGCGCTCGATGACCTTACGCGGCATGCCCGCCATCTCAGCCACATGGATACCGAAACTGTGGGCGCTACCGCCACGCTTCAGCTTGCGAAGGAAGACCACCTTGTTGCCGACTTCCTTCACCGACACATGGTAGTTCTTGATGCGGGCGAAGGAGTCCTCCATCTCGTTCAGCTCATGATAGTGCGTGGCAAACATCACCTTGGCGCGGCTCACGGGGTGGTCGTGCAAAAACTCCGTGATGGCCCAAGCAATGCTGATGCCGTCGTAGGTGCTGGTACCACGCCCAATCTCATCCAATAACACGAGACTCCGCGACGACACGTTGTTCAAGATGCTGGCCGTCTCGTTCATCTCCACCATAAAGGTCGACTCGCCCGATGAAATGTTGTCGGAAGCGCCAACTCGGGTGAAGATCTTGTCCACTAAGCCGATACGCACCGAGGCCGCCGGAACGAAGCAACCCATCTGCGCCATCAGCACAATCAAGGCGGTTTGACGCAATAAGGCAGACTTACCCGACATATTGGGACCCGTGATGATGATGATTTGTTGTTTGTCGCGGTCGAGGTAGACGTCGTTGGCGATATAGCTCTCCCCCACCGGCATCATCTGCTCGATGACGGGGTGACGGCCCTCCTTAATGTCGAGGACAAACGAATCATCGATGACAGGCTGCACATAGTTGTTTTTCAGCGAGATGTCGGCGAAACTCACCAAACAGTCGATGCGAGCCACGATAGAGGCATCCACTTGAATGGGCTCCACAAACTCGGTCACGGCGGTGACCAACTCATTGTATAGTCTTTGCTCAATGACGCTAATCTTCTCTTCCGCGCCGAGGATCTTCTGCTCGTACTCTTTCAGTTCCTCGGTGATATAACGCTCGGCGTTGGTGAGGGTCTGCTTACGGATCCACTCGGCCGGCACCTTGTCCTTATGCGAGTTGGTGACTTCGAGATAGTAGCCGAACACATTGTTGTAGCCCACCTTCAGCGAGCTGATGCCCGTGGCTTCCATCTCGCGGCGTTGGATGCCCATGAGGTATTCCTTGCCCGAACGCGACAGATTGCGCAGGTCGTCCAGTTCAGGGTCGACGCCCTCGGCGATGTAGTTGCCTTTTGAGAGCATGGCGGGTGCGTCGGGGTTGAGGTCCTTCTTGATGCGTTCGCGGATGGAGGCACAGGGGTTGAACTGCTCGGCAAAACGCAATAAGGCAGGGTATTGGCTCTCTTCGCAGGTCTTTTTCAAGACCTCGATTTGGTCGAGCGCGCGCCCCACCTGCAACAGTTCTCTCGGGTTGACGCGCGACAGCGACACCTTGGAAATCAGACGCTCCAAATCGCCCACTTGCCGGATGGCGTCCTGGAACTTTTGAATCTGCTCTCGGTGTTCAACGAAATAACGCACCACCTCATAGCGCGCCTCTATCTGCTCCTTGTTTTTCAACGGCAGACTCAGCCAGCGACGCATCTGCCGGCCGCCCATCGGCGACACCGTCTTGTCGATGACGTCAATCAGGGTCTTGGCATTGAGATTGGTCGTGTGGAGCAGCTCCAGATTACGGATGGTGAACTTGTCGAGCCACACATATTGTCCCTGGTCGATGCGGGAGAGCGAGGTGATATGGTTGAGTTTATCGTGTTGTGTCTCAATCAAATAATGAATAGCCGCACCCGCCGCCACGATGCCTTTCGGAAAGTCGTCGACACCAAAGCCTTTCAGCGAAACGGTATGGAACTGTTTGTTGAGGATCTCGTTGGCATAGTCGTCGGTAAACACCCAGTCGTCGAACACGGTGAGGTAATACTTGCCGCCAAACAAATCGACGAAATCCTTGCGTTTGTTGCGTTGCACGAGCACCTCCGACGGGTTGAAACTCTGTAACAGTTTGTCGATATATTCGTTGGTGCCTTGGGTCAGATAGAACTCACCCGTCGAGACGTCCAGGAACGCCACACCCGAGACCTCTTTATCCAAATGCACCGAAGCCAAGAAATTGTTCTCTTTTTGTTCCAAGACGCTGTCACTATAGGTCACACCCGGGGTCACCAGTTCGACCACGCCGCGTTTCACCAATTTCTTGGTCAACTTAGGATCTTCAAGTTGCTCACACACAGCTACTTTCAGACCAGCTCGCACCAATTTGGGCAGATAAGTGTCAAGAGCGTGATGCGGAAAACCCGCGAGCTCCACCGAGTCGGAGACGGCACTCGATCGTTTGGTGAGCACGATGCCCAAAATCTCGGAGGATTTCACGGCGTCTTCGCCATAGGTCTCGTAAAAGTCGCCCACGCGAAACAGCAGCATGGCATCGGGGTATTTCGCCTTGAACGAATAATACTGCTTCATCAAAGGGGTCTCAGTCGCTTTTTCTGCCATAAAGAGTCGGATTAAGGGGTACAAAATTAGCGTTTTGTTTGAAACAATTCGTCCGTTTATTCAAAAAAAACCGCATTAATGACAGGGCAATGTCATTTTTCACTTATTTTGCGACCAAATAGAGAGAACCATGCGCAAACTCAGTATGGACGAGCTGAACCGCATCAGCAAAGAAGAATTCAAGCGAGCCGAGAAACTACCTATAATAATAGTGCTGGACAACATCCGCTCATTGAGCAACGTGGGGGCCTTTTTCCGCACCGCTGACGCTTTCCGCGTCGGGGAGTTGTTTTTATGCGGCATTACCGCCTGTCCGCCCCATCGCGAGATCCACAAGACCGCCTTGGGCGCGGACGAAACAGTGAAATGGCGTTATTTTGAAAGCACCGAGGCCGCTTGTCAAGCGTTGAAAGCGGAAGGATATCGTATTTTTGCCGTCGAGCAGGTGCACGACAGTGTTCCATTGCAAGATTTCAGGTTTGAGGAACACACCGCTTATATCTTGGGAAACGAGGTGGAAGGAGTGAGCGAGGCGGCTCTCCCGTATTGTGACGGCGCCGTCGAGCTGCCTCAAGAAGGCACCAAACACTCCATCAACGTGTCGGTTTGTGCCGGAATTGTCATGTGGAAAGCCTTCGAACAGCTATATTTGATGCGGAAATAACGTGGTTTTATGGGCTTTTTTGGTGAAAAAGTTGAAAAAAACGCAAAAAAAATCGCTTTTTGATGTTGTCAATTGAAATATTTCCTATTTTTGTTCGCTAATAAGAAGTAGACCAAACAATAGAATTCGATAAAATCACTAACTAATTACAAACCTAACACAATTGCGTTATGAAGAAAAACTTGACTATTTCGAAGCTGTTGATGCTCGTCATCATGGCTGTCCTTCCTTTCAGCATGTTTGCCCAGGAAGGAAACAACAAGAAGCCGGTTGAAAGATACTGGTACATTCAGGCTGACGGAGGTCTCTCCATCTACCACGGCGATTTGGCCAACTACAATGGTGGCATTTGGGATGACTTCAGCCATGGCTATTGGAACAATGGCGACGCCCTGAAGAACTGGAACGCCCACTTCGGCATCGGTTACCAATTTGGTAAGGTCATCGGCATGAACCTGAAGGGTGGCTACGGCCTCTATTCCGGTCACAAGCACGACCAAGCCTTGGTGTTGAACAGCGCCACTGACGTGACCCGTTACAACCTTGGCATCGACCGTTCGAACTACATTGAAGGCAACCTGAACCTGACCTTCAACCTGTTCAACATGTTCAACTACAACCCGAGAAGAGTCATCAACCTGGTGCCTCATATCGGTATCGGCGGTGTTTACTACAAAGCCGGTGCTGTCAGCCACCTCAATGCTGATGACGTTGCGGACGCCACTCTGGCTGAAGCCGCCACTGAGCGCGAACTGAACTTCACGGTTCCCGCTGGTATGGAAATCACCTTCAACCTGGCTCCCAAGTTCGACCTGTTCTTGGACTACACCTACCTCTTCACTGGTACCGACAACATGGATCAAGTGGCTAAGATCGCTACTGACGAAGCCAACCACATCATCAACGACAAGGATATGTACAGCCAAGTCAACTTGGGTCTGCGCTACAAGTTCAACAATCCTTGCGACATCGAGAGAATGGCTCGTGAGTCGAAGAAGATCACCTACCGCGTCGAGCCCGACCCGCTGGTCGCCGATGAAAATGGCAACGTCTGCTTCGATGTCATCACCACCATCCCCGCTGAATACTTCGAGAAGAAGGCCGTCATGAACCTGCAGCCTTATCTGGCTTACGACGGTGGCCAAATCAACATCGACCCCATCACCTTCGTTGGTGAAAAGGTCAAGGGCGAAGGCGACTTCCGCGTCAACTACAAAGAAGGCGGTGAGTTCACCAAGCACTACTGCATGCCTTACCAAGAGGAAATGGCCAACTGCGAGCTCAAGGGCGACCCGATGTTCTACGTCTACGACGGCACCATCTATCCCACCCAGGATGAGATCGTGAAGAACACCTACTTCACCCGTGGCGCCACCGAGAAACTCGCCGACGGCGTTGTTACTCCGAAAGCCCCGACCGTCAAGAAGACTGTGTACGACACCACCTATGTTGACACCTATGTTACCAAGTGCGTGTACTTCTTCAACAAGGACAAGTACAACATCGGCGACAGAAAGAAACTCAACAACGCTGCCGACAAGGCCTTCAAGGAACTCCTGGATGCTGGCGTGACCGACTTCCGTATCGAGGCTTGGGCTTCACCCGAAGGTGAGGAAGACCACAACAACACGTTGTCCAACAACCGTTACAACGCCGCCAAGGATCAGATGAACAAGCTCGCCAAGGGCAAGGACGTCAAGATCGACGGTGTTGGCAAGGGCGAAGACATCAACAAGTTCCGCGAACTGGTTGCCAACTCCAACCTGAAGGACAAGGATGCCATCGTGAATGTCTACGACAACGCTGCCAACAAGTACAGTGCCGCCGAGGATCTCTGCCGCACCTACGAGAGACAACTTGAGAAGGACATCCTGCCTCAGCTGCGTCGCGCTGAAGTGATGGTGAACGAGCCTCAGATGAAGATCGTTGAGAGAATCATCGAAGTGCCCGCTGAGTAATCACTCTCAAACCCACAACAAAAAAGCCGCTCGATTGAGCGGCTTTTTTTATTGTCTTCTTACTCACAATGACACCCGGTGCAGACCAATGTCATAAGGCTGGTCGATCACTTCGATAATACGGCGGTAGTCGTTCTCGTTGGCCACAAAGTCAAGACGGTTCGTGTCGATGAGCAAGATGCGCATATGGCTCTGCTGCTGGCGCAGGAAGTCGAAATAGCCTTGCTGGATATTGTCGAGATAAGCGTCACTGATCTCCTGCTCGTAGCTGCGCCCGCGCTTGCGGATGTTGGCCTGCAGACGGTCCACGTCGGAATAGAGGTAGACCAGCAACTCAGGCTTGGGCATATCGGAGAAGATGATGTTGAAGAAGCGAGAAAACAACTGATACTCGTCATCCTGAAGGTTGTTTTTCGAGAAAATCAGCGACTTGGCCACGTAATAGTCGGAGATGATGAAATCGTGGAACAAGTCGAGGGCGCCCAACTTGTCCTTCAGCTGCTGAAAACGCAAGGCCAGAAAAGTCATCTCCAACTGGAAGGAATACTTGTCCGGCTCTTTGTAGAACTTAGGCAGAAACGGGTTCTTGTCGCCCTCAAACTCCTCAAGGACTAGTTTTCCATTGAAATCGTTGGCGATACGGGTGGCCAGAGTGGTCTTGCCCGCACCGATAGTCCCTTCTATGGCGATATAGTTGTAGTACATAGTTTATTCCATTACTCTAACAAATGAATTATCGGGGCACCGCAAAAGCAACTCCTCTTGTGTGGCCTGAAAGACAGGATGCATCAACTTGGGAGCCACGTCACAAAGCGGAAGCAAGGCAAACTTGCGGAGATGCAGCCGAGGATGCGGCACCGTCAGCGTAGGCGTAGTGATGACCTTCTGCCCGAAATACAGGATGTCCAAATCGGCGGTGCGCGAGGTATAACCTTCGGCTTCGGGATGACGCACACGGCCCAGCTCCGTCTCGATGGCAAGCAGTTCCCGCATCATCGACTCGGGTTCCAACTCTGTCTCGACCACGATGAGGCGGTTGAGAAACCACTCGTCGGCCTCGAAGCCCCATGGCTCCGTCTCAAAAGACGACGAAACCTCCACGATGGCGCCACACCTATTATTAATATATAGGCATGCCTCGGCAAAGACCTTTTCTTTGTCGCCCATGTTCGACCCGAAAAGCACGTAACACCTTTCCATCATGGCAATTTTTTGCAAAGGTAATCGTTTTAAAGAACAAATCAACCCAACGTTTGAACAAAATAATTACTTTTGCACCCTAAACAAAACAAAAACACAACATCATGAAATTCTCGAAAGTCTTATTGGCTGCCTTCTTAGGCACATTGATCGCATTAGTGGCCACCTTCTTCATCAAGATAGGTGTGGTTTCGTCTATGATATCCGCCATGTCGAAGCCGACCGAGACGTCGACCACCGTCAAGCCGAACTCAATGCTTCACATGAAACTCGACTATGCCATCCCGGACCGCACCACCGACAATCCTTTCGGCGGCATCAACTTCAACACGATGGAGTCGCAGGACATGACGGGCATGAACGACATCTTGCGCAACATCGAGCACGCCAAGACCGACCCCAACATCAAGGGCATCTACCTTGAGTTGAGCAGCATACCCACCTCAACCGCCACCTTGCAGGAGATCCGCGACAAACTCATCGAGTTCAAGGAATCGGGCAAGTTCATCGTCACCTATGGAGAGAGCTACTCGCAAAGCGCCTATTACATGGCCTCCATCGCCGACAAGATCATCCTCAACCCGGAAGGATCCCTCGACCTGCACGGCATGGCCTCTCAGATCACTTTCTACAAGCGTCTTTTGGACAAACTCGACATCGAGATGCAGATTGTGCGCGGCCCCAACAACCGCTTCAAGAGCGCCGTCGAGCCGTACTTCCTCGACAAAATGAGCGAGGCCAACCGCGAGCAGATGGACAAGCTGCTGGGCTCTGTTTGGGGACAAATTCTCATGGGCATCAGCCAAAACCGCAACATCAGCGTGGAACAACTCAACAAGATCGCCGACAACCTCGAGACCGCTTTCAACGCCGAAAAGGCTTTGGAGTTGGGACTTGTCGACAACCTGTACTATAAAGACCAACTGCTGGAAGAGCTGAAAGGCCTGACGGGCAGCAACAAGGACATCAACACTGTGGGCAACACCAAATACGCCAAGTCGTTCAAAGACAAGAACAGCAGCAAGAATGAAGTGGCCGTCATCTACGCCTCGGGGCAAATCTTCGATGGCAAGGGCGACGAGACCGCCAACATCTATTCGGAGAACCTCAGCAAGACCATCCGCAAGGCCCGCGAGGACGAGAACGTGAAAGCCATCGTGCTGCGCGTCAACTCGCCCGGTGGCAGTGCTGTGGCATCCGCCATCATCGGTCGCGAACTCGACCTGACCAAGGAAGTGAAGCCAGTCATCGTCTCGATGGGCAACTACGCCGCTTCGGGCGGTTACTGGATCTCGGCCAAGGCTGACTACATCTATGCCGACCCCACCACCCTCACCGGTTCCATCGGCGTGTTCGGCACCTTCCCCAACGCCCAAGGCTTCCTCAATGACAAGATTGGTTTGACCTTCGATGTGGCCAAGACCAACGAGAACGCCGACTTCGGCAGCGTCACGCAGCCCCTCACCGAGTTCCAATACGGCAAGCTCCAGGAAATGGTGGTCAAGACCTACGACGACTTCACCAGCCGTGTCGCTGAAGGCCGTGGCCTGCGCCAGACCTATGTCGACAGCATCGGACAAGGTCGTGTTTGGGCAGGTATCGACGCCATCGAGATCGGTCTCGTCGACGAATTGGGCAACATGGAAGACGCCATCGCCTATGCCGCGCAGAAGGCCGAACTTGGCAGCGACTACAAAGTCACGGAGTGGCCCAAGCAGAAGGACTTCTTCACCCGTATGATGGAGTCGATGAACAACTCCGAGGACAAACTCGACGCCGCCATGCGCAGCAAACTCGGTGGTTATTACGACTACGTGAAGGGTCTGGAGAACCTGCAAAAGAACACGGGCATCCAGGCAAGAATGCCGTTTGATATCGTTATCGAATAAAACGAGGATGGCTCAATAAAAGATTGCGGGATGGCCTTGGCTGTCCCGCATTTTTATTTGTCGTATTCCGCAACGACCTCTTCCCGCTCAATTTGCTTCTCGCCCCAGTCGTCCATCAGGGCTTGGAGCTGCTCCTTCTTTTGCCCGTAGGCCCAATACCAGTCGTTGTCGATCTTGATATCGGGGTGTTGGTCGGGGTTGGCCATGAGGGTGTCCTGCTCGGCCAGTTCGGCTTCCAGTTTGCCGATGGCTTCTTCGAGGCGCTGGATTTCCTTGTCGACCTTGCGCAGCTTGGCGTCGATCTGTTTCTTGCGCTCGTAGTTGATCTTGTTCTGCGACTGCGGCACCACCTCTTGCACCTTGGTCTGCTTGGCGGCGATTTCCAGCTCCTTCAAATGGCTGAGGTTTTTCTGCTCGAGGAAGTCGTAGATGTCGCCGATGTATTCCTTGATGTTCGGCTTGCGGAATTCGTAGACCTTGTTGGTCAGGCCTTGCAAGAAGTCACGGTCGTGGGAGACGATGATGAGTGTGCCGTCGTATTGGATCAGGGCATTTTTCAGGATGTCCTTTGAGAGCATGTCCAAATGGTTGGTCGGCTCGTCGAGGACCAATAAGTTGGTCGGGAAGAGCAGCATCTTGGCCAAGGAGAGACGGGCTTTCTCGCCGCCCGAGAGCACCTTCACCTTCTTGTCGATGTCGTCGCCACGGAAGAGGAAGGAACCCAACAAGGCCTTCACTTTCAGGCGCATGTCGCCCACGGCCACATCGTCCAAAGTCTCGAAAACGGTCTTGTTCATGTCGAGCATGTCCTGCTGGTTCTGTGCGTAATACCCAATCTTGACCTCGTGGCCAAGTTTCACCTCGCCTTCGTGGTCGAGCACGCCGCAGATGATTTTCGACAGTGTGGACTTGCCCTCGCCGTTGCGTCCCACGAAGGCAATCTTCTCCCCTCTTGGGATCAGGAGATTGATATCTTTGAGAATAACTTGATCGCCATAGGATTTGCCCACATGGTTCAGCTCCAAGGTGACCTTGCCGGAATGCGGCGCAGGCGGAAACTTGAAGTGAATGGCCGTGCTGTCGATGTCGTCAATCACGATCTCATCCATCTTTTCAAGCATCTTCACGCGGCTCTGCACCTGCTTGGCCTTGGTGGCTTTATAGCGGAAACGCTCGATGAAAGCCTCGATGTTCTTGATTTCGCGCTGTTGGTTCTCGTAGGCCGAACGTTGCATGTCGACGCGCTCCTCACGCAGGCCGACATAATCGGAATACGGCACCTTGTAGTCGTAGATTTTGCCGTTGCTGATCTCCACCGTGCGGATGGTGATGTTGTCGAGGAAGGCGCGGTCGTGCGAGACCATCAAGATGGCACCATAATAGGCTTTCAGGAAGCCTTCGAGCCATTGGATGGACTCGATGTCGAGGTGGTTGGTGGGCTCGTCGAGAAGCAGGAGGTTGGGCTTTTTCAGCAGGATTTTGGCCAACTCCACACGCATCTGCCAGCCGTTGCTGAACTCGCGCATGGGGCGCAGCATATCGTCGTGGCCGAAGCCCAAACCGACCAAAATCCGTTCCGCCTCGCCCTCGATGGAGTTGCCACCGAGCAAGGCCAAACGGTCGTTCAAGTTGTTCAGCTTGACGATAAGCTTCTCGTATTGCGGGCTCTCGTAATCGGTGCGCTCGGCCAGTTCCTGCTGCAAGCGTTCCGACTCACGTTCCAACTGATGGTATTCGTCGAAGGCAGAGAGAGCCTCGTCCAACACTGTCCTCGGACTGTTCACGTTCTTCTCTTGGGGCAGATAGCCGATGGTAACGCCTTGTGGGATGATGATATCGCCCTTTGAAGGTTGTTCCAATCCACAGATGAGCCTCAACAGCGTGGTCTTGCCCGCGCCGTTCTTGCCCACCAAGCCGATGCGGTCCTTCTCGCGAATCAAGAAGGAAATGTCGGTGAAGAGGTCCTCACCGGTAAAGTGCATGCTCAGATTTTGGATGGATATCATTATGGCCTTTTTTGAGCGGCAAAGATACGCTTTTTACGGCTTCGCTCAACGGGAAAGCACGAAACGTCGCGTCGCCACCCCGCTTTGCGCGCTGACGCTCAACCAATACAGTCCATTCTCGAAGCCCGACAAATCGAGTTGCAACATGTCGCCGTTGGTCTCTTTGTTGAGCAAGGCCTGTCCCAAAGCGTTATAAACCACAACCTTCTGCATCCCTTCCAGTTCAATGGTGATTTGGCCGCTCGTCGGATTGGGATAGAGCTTGAAATCAAGCGCTTGGTATTCATCGGTCGCGGTTAGGTCGATGACCACATAGTTTTGGTCGGGATTGTTCAAGGTGGTGGCATAGTCAGACTCGCAGGTCTCGCCATTGTCGGCTAAATAGAAAGCAGTCAAACGATAATAGACATCCTCGTGGTCATCCTCTGCCAGGTTGTCGCGATACTCATAATACAACTGACCCTCCACGGCATGCACCGATGCCACCTGCTGATAGTCTGCGTTGTCAAACGAACGATACAGGTTGTATTGCTGCAAGATGTAGCCTTCTTTGTCGAGTGCCATCTCACGTCCCGCCTGGTTGGTGACAAAGGCGCGCAGCATCCAGGTGTAGTTCATGTTGAAGGTGTGCATGTCGGTCCAAGTCTCGCCGTCCAACGACACCCAACGCCCGTTGGCATCGCCCATGTCCTGGCAGGCGGCGGCAGGACGCGCCAGGCCTTGCTGACCCACTACAATCCAAATCGGCTCGTTCGCAGGAATCTCATAGGCAGGGCTGATGGTTTCCTCGTGCCAAGCTTGTGTATTGGCCAGCGTCATGTTTTGCGAGCGGACAAGTGTACGAGGAGACGTGTCGCCACCCACATAGATCCAAAGCTGATAGGTGCTTGCGCCCACATCGTAGAGCGATATCTTCTTCAACGAGGTGCCTACATAGTCGGCCAACTCCTCCGCCTCAAAACGGATGGCCCAGAAAATGCGAGGCTCCTCACCGCCCAACGACCGCTTGAACTCGCCGTTGTCGTAATACAGCCATTGGTTGACGGGTTCGGGACGCTCGCCCCATGAAATCAAGGCACCGTGGTCGTCGTCATCCTCATAATAGATTGTTCCGTCCAGTTTCACCGGCGGATCGCAATAGGCAGGGAAAACAGCCGTGGTGCATTGCTCGCACGACATGGAATAATAGGTGCCATCCGTCGGGCCGTCATAGACCAGACGCAGGCAGTACTCCACCTCGCCATGCAGCGAGACGGTCTCATCCACGAAGGAGTTCCCTTCGGTAAAGGCCAGATACTCTCCATCGCGCGACAGCATGGCACCCACGAAGTCGCCTTCGGGATACTCCCACGAAATCAAAAGAGCCTCACCGTGCAATGTCCAACTCAAAGAAGAACAACCCGGGAAATCGCCACAAGGACGATACACCCATGCGCAGGAGCGCCACTCGCAAGTATTCGAGAGATATATCGGTCTCACCTGCGCTATGCAGGTGTCGCCATCTGTCAGAGAGTTGACGTCAAACTGGAAATCAAAACCTGTGGTCGTGCCTACAACGTCTCCATTCAGCATAACCTCGAAATACCGCAAGTCACGGTTTCGTCCAGTCTCAAGCGACCATATCGCCCATCCCGTGGACGACACATACAAGCTGTCGACGCCATTCATGGCCTCCAGCAATTCAACCTCAATCTGTGTAGGTTCGAAGATAGACACCGCCGAGTCGGAAACATAGTCCAAGAAACCGTCGAGATGGACACGGATATCGTAGGCGTCACGGTAGACGTCGGGCATCACCACATGACCGTTGGCGTCCAAAGTCGCTTGATACTCATGACCGTTCAGCGAGGTCAACGACACCGTGGCCCCGGCGGGTGGCAAACCCACATTGGTGTAACCTTGGATCTCCAAGGTCGTGGCCATATCCTTGTCAAGATAGGCCGACCAGATAGTGTCGGAATGACCGCGATTGCCTTCGTAATAGGCGCTCACGCCCCAGCGGTATTGTCCCCAGGGCAAGTTGCCCCAGTTCATGTCCATAAACACCGTGTCGGTCAGATGCGAGGCCATCATCACGGGCTCTTCCTCAAAGCGGCTGCGGAACAGGTCGTAGTATTGGAAGGAACGTGTCAGCTTTGCGCTGTCCTCTTGGTAGAAACGGATGCGGTCTACATAGAAGCAGTCGTCGCCCACATCGGTGGAGGCGTCTTTGACATAATCCCAGCGGAACACATGCTCGCCCACGGTGATATCAAATTGATGCTCGGTCCAATCCTCCTCGCCCGAGCATTCCATCTTCTTGACGCCATCGAGGTAGAAACGGCCCATGTCCCAAGGGCTTTCCGATGAGATCTTGCTATAGAAACTCATCTGGCCTTCCAAAGGCACATAAACAGACACCTCGATCCGAGAGATGCCGTCACCAACACCTTCGCAGGTCGACTTCATGCAACAATTGCCTTCATAGGCATGGAGAGTATCGATAGCCCAGGGATGATCGCTCAAGTTATTGTGCCATGGGAAGCGGCTGAAGTCACCCGACTCGAAGTCCTCCTCCAGCAAGGGGTCGTTCATCGACCAGCTGATACGCACCAGATCATCGGTGTATTGGCGCGCCGCCACATAACGCACGGGGTAATAAATCTCATAAAGGACGAAATAAAGTCCGAAGAAATACTCACCCTCCACGATTTCCAAGGAGTCGGTCTCATATTCCGTCTGATAGCCTTCGGCGGAAGCCCAGACCCGATAAACGCCAGCGTTGATGCTGTCGGCAAAATAGCCCAGGGAGTCGGTGACAAGCTGATATACCACCGTGTCGCCCGCGACATCGATGCCCGAGAAGGTCACCGTGGCATTCTCAATCGGCGTGAAATAATCCTGCTCATCCACTTCGCCATAGACCAGCACTTGACTCATGGCCAGTCGCGACCCTATCAGCACGAAGGCAAGAACGGCAAAAATCCTCAACATATGTTTCATCACCTGCCCTTTCATTGTTTCACGAATTTTGCCGTCATGGAGGTCGACTGACCTTTCACCTGGATGAAATAAAGTCCGGCGCGAAGCTCACCAATTTCTATCGGTATCTCGCCCAACAGATTGGATTGTGCTGTCGTCTCAGGAAGCACCGTCATACCCAAACTGTTCAAGACAAGCACTTTGTATTCTTCATTGGCCTTCAATCCGCTCACGGACACTGATTCCTCAGCGGGATTGGGGTATACCACCAACTCTGTCGATGGGTCAGTGCCGTTGGGGTATCTCATCCCCACCCTACCTTCTTGGCTGACGAAGAGATGCAATCCGCTTACCGAAGGCTGTTCCGCCGAAAGCGTGATCTCCTCACACATCCCACGGCCATAGCGCGGCAAGTCGGCCATCAGATAATAGGTGCCAAATGGCAGATGACTGAAGTCGAAGCGTCCGGCGTAGTCGGTCAACGCAAAGCCGAGCACCCTCTGCTTGGTGGAGTTGAGCAGCAAGACACCCACGTTCGATAGGCCGTCGTCGCAATAGTCCACGTCCTCGCCCGGGCGCAGCCATGGATGACAATAAAAGTCACGGCCCTTGAAGGGGTCGTCGGGATAGTCGAACACGCCGCTGATGCCGCCAACGCCGGTATTGAATCCCTGTACACGTTGGGGTAATGTGATGTCCACATCGTAGACGTCGCCATCCACCTCGATCATATTCGACTCGTTCCATTGCAAGTCGCCGAGATAATAGCACCCGCCAGCCGTGACGTCCAGGGTGTCGGGGAAGGCATACAGTGTGTAGATATCAGGAAGCAACGCGTCGAACCTGAAGAAGCCCATGCTGTCGGAGACCGCGCGATAGAAGCCCGACACAAACGGGTTGTCGTCGCTCAATGCCGCGGCGATCACCTGCGTGTTGGGCCTAGGCTGTCCGCCACACCACGTTCTTCCCTCCAGAGCGAAGTCCTTGAACAGCTCGAAACGTACCATATCGGAGGCATAGCCGCAGAACGACCAAGCCTCAAGCACCAGTTCGACATAGCCTTGTTCCTTGTCTTGAGCGCCAGGATAATAAAGCGTATGCAGCGCCAAGGGGTCTTCGAAATAGCCGTCGCCCATCGAACGCCAACGGATTGAGTCGTAGTTGTAGGCTTCCGCCTGGTCGAGGTTCAAGGGTCTGTCAAGGCCGCTGAAACCGTCCTCGCCAGCCGTTACTCCCAAGGCATGGTGAAGTTGCAATTGTTTGGAGTCGGTCTTATAGGTGCCGTTGCTACCCACACGCAAGGTCAAGGTCACCTCGCCCGCGTCAAAGTCCTCGGCAGAGGGATAATAGACCGGCCTCAACGACAAGGAGTCGGAAAACACACCTGTGCCCGAGGTCCTCCAAACAAAGCCATTGTAGGTATAAGGGATGTTAGCATCGGTGATGGTATAGCCTGACTGAGGGGCGCACATATAGGCGTCGGCCCCCGCATAGGGATAATAAGAGGCAAAGGCATAGGCACTCTGTCCTGGCGAAGCGTACACGTCGAAATCATAGGGGCGGTCGCAGGCCACGACAGCCACATTCTCGGCCTGCTGCGGCGTCAGGACATAAGAATTCTCCGTGATGTTGTCGATGCAATGGGCGAACTTGTAGTAGTTGAAGTCACCATAGAACAACGCATAGTGGTCAACATCCTGTTCCAGGTTCTCGTCCCATGAGATGAGCCAACGGCTGTTTATCAGCTGTTTCTTCACCATGAAGGGAGGCGCAATAGGGACTGTGGTGTCGCACACGGGCAGATAATCGTCGTAAACGATCTCGCCCAAAGCAGGCGTGTCGTGCTGATCGAGGATGACCGCGTCGATCTCCTCAGTCGATTCAACGTCCCAGAAGTTGCCACGAAGGTCGACATCTTCGTCCGACACGTTAGCAAATAAGATGATGTCTTTCTTGAAACGCATGAAGTTGTTCCCGTTCATCCGCGACAGCCCCGAGGGGAAGCTCGCGACGCGCTTCTTCGCCTCGCTGATGGTGTTTCCCACAAAGGTCGCCGAGCCTGCCGCCAGCAAGTTGGTGAGGGTCATCTCGTTGTCAAAGAAAGTGTTGTTCTCGACAATCAAATGGCAGACCCGCATCATCCTGATAGCCTCATCGTTGCTCCAAAACACATTGTTACGGATGACGATGGAGTCCATGGCCGCCTTGACACCGTAGGACGAATAGTTGGAACCGCCTTCGGGCAGGTCACTGGAAATCAAGTTGTCCTCGATATAATTGGTCGCAATACGGTCCGACACGCCACCCACCGTCTCGAAACTGATGGCGGTGGCAGCGCCTTGGAAACAGTTGGCGGTGATATGGTTGCGGTCGCATTTGAAGCCGTAGGCCACATTGGAGATCTCGATGTTGATTTGGCCCTGGTCGAAGATGTTGTGCGAGATGACATTGTCTTCGCTGTCGCCGGCGCGGGCTTTCAGCTCGATGCCCGACACACATTGGTAGAAGAAGCAACTGTCGACCAAGAAGTTGTGGCAGTCGATCAGCTCCATGCCCTTGCCCGCATAATAATTGTTGAAGGCGCAATGTCTGACGCTCACGTTGCTGCTCGTGGAGGCGTTGATGGCGGTCAGGGCGCCCACCACCTCCACATAGGCCATGCGCACTGTGTCGTCGTCAGCGATATTCTTCAGCTGGATGCCCGCCCAGTCGTGCGAGAACTCATAGCACAACAGATAGATCGAGTCGTTGCGGCTTCCTTCGAGCAACAGGTTGCCGCCTTCCACACGCAGGTAGGCCGACTGCCCGAAATAGACCTTCGCGCCGCCTTCGACACGCAACGTGCCTCCGGCTTGCACGGTCAATGGCTCATTCACCCAATACACGGAATCACCGCCCAATCTCGGCAACACCAGCAGCGTGTCGATCTCGCCGTTGACTGGCACATAATGCTGCGCCTCCATCAGGGCACAAGGCGCCAACAGGAGCAGCAGCAGGAGATGCCTTATGTATCGGAGCGGTTTCATGACTTAGAAATAATAGGTCAGGCCCAAACGGAAGTCCCACATCCGCATCCTCATATCGAAGGGCGCTTCGGCGCGATAAAGCGAGCCGTTGGTCACGCAATAGTGCACCTCAGGCACCAACTCGATGCGGTTGGCCACCTTAAAGGCGGCGCCCAGGCCACCATAATACGAGATACGGATTGGCTCCACCTGCTCTTTGGCGACAGGGACATGGAACGGCGGCTCGTCGGCATTGAGCGAGCCTGCGTATCCGACCAAGAAATCAACCGACGCCCCTGCCTTGACGAAAGCCCTGAAATGCTCCATCTTGACGAAGTCGTAGGCGGCAAAAAGGCCCACACTCAGATAATCGAGTCGGTTGACATCACGATAGGCATAATGGGTCGTGGTGAGCGGCACATAGGTCGAGTCGAGGATGTAATGGTAGGTGGTATCACCTGCAGGATGAACGGTGTAATAAGTGTCAAGGGTGTCGTTGACATAGTAGTCGCCGTCAAACGTCGTCTGTTCGAGCAAGAAACGGTAGCGCACCGAGCGGTACGACAGGTTCATGCCCACGCTGAGACGGTTGTGCTTGTAGCCGCCATCGAGACCGACGGCATAGGCAAGACTTGGAGTCACATCCACCGAGCCGTTGTCGGGTTGCGGCAACCCGTTTTCATGTTTGAAACTCGCCGCACACAAAGCCACCGACGGGGTGATGAACCATCCGTTGTCACGGAATTGAGGCCAAGGGATATGCCAACCTTGGTATTTGATGGTATACACCGTGTCGGTCTTCACCTCATGTTCCACCTTGACAATGGTGTCGTAGCGCATCACGGTTTTGATGACCTGCACCGTGTCGTAGATACGGATGACCTCGCCCGCCTTGGGGACGACGCTGTCCACCTTAGGCTTGACGACCTCTACCCGTGGGTCGGCAGGCTGCGTTATGGTGGCATCCGGTGTATTGACCAGCTGTTGGTTTTTCTTGATCACATATTGTTTCCCTATTTTCTTGAATCCGTAGTCGGTGCCTTTCAGCAGGTCGGTCAGCACCTCCTCGACAGATTTGTAAGAGCAGGTATAACTCTCGATGTGAATCTTGCTCAGCTCGGCTTTGCTGAAGGCCACGTTGAGCTCGTAGTCGGCGAAGAGTTTCTCCAAGGCCTTGTCGAGGGTGCACGACTCCACCGAGAACGATATCAGTGGGTTGAACGTCTGGGCCAACGCGCGCTGCGACAGGGTCACGGTCAAAAACAACAGGAGGGTTATGATGAGTTTAGGGCATTTCATATCCAATTCCATTCAAAATAGGCCGCTAAGATACGACAAAAAAATGAGAGTATTCTCATTTCCTTGAAAAAATGACTTTGTAAAAAGGAATTGGATTAGCGGATATGGTAGACCTCATCGGTCTTGGTGACCGTCACCTCCGACACCAGGGCGATGGTCTCGAGCACGTCGTCGATCGACTCCTCGTCGGAGAAACGAGCGGTGAGTTTCTTGGTGGCGCAGGCCTCGCTGAGGTCGATTTCAACCTTGTAGATGTATTCCAAAGCCTCGACGATCTTCGAGAGCTGTTCGTTGTCGAACACCAACACGTGGTTGGTTTGGAGCTCGTCCTCCTTCACCTCGGAATAAGTCATCATCCACAGCTCGCTGTCGGCGGCATCCCACACACCACGCTCGCCCGGGTTGACTTCCACCTGCGAGAGGGTGTTGCCTTTTTTGTCGTAGGCCGTCATCATCACCTTGCCGGTATAGAGGTCAACGGTATAGCGTTGGGCCTCTTGGTCGGCGTTGACGAGGAAGGTCGTTCCCAGCACCTCCACATCCATGCTGCCGCAATGGAGCACGAAGGGACGGGCTTCGTCTTTGGCCACATCGAAATAGGCCGAGCCTTCGAAACTGGCCAAGCGTTCGTCAGCGGCGAAGTTCTTGGGATAGCTGATGGTGCTTTCGCCATTGAAGGTCACCGAAGTGCCGTCGGGAAGGACATAGGACGCGTCGTCTTGACCGTTGTAGGCGTATGTGACAGTGGAATTGAACGGACTCTTCACGAGGAAACCGATGAAGAGCGCCACGACGAGGGCGGCGGCAACGCCGGCAACATATTGGTAGTTGCGGCGCAGCCAAGGCATCTGGACCACATGGGTCTCGACTTCATCGCCGAGAGCGTCGATCTTCGCGTTGACCGCACTGAGGGCGGATTCCACATCCACCTCGTCAAGCTCAGGCATGGCAAAATCGGTGAGACTCCAGACGTCATGCTCATCTTGCAGCGACTTGAAATACAAACGATTATCTTCCGACTCGGCAACCCACAAAAGCAGCTCACGGGCTTCCTCGGCCGAGCATTGCCCGTCGAAGTAGCTCATGATTAATGCGTTATATTTGTCGTTTACCGAGTACATTATGAACGTTTTTTTCTCGTCGTTACACCTAAATGACTAACAACTTTAGGTTTACCCTTAGTCAAAAAATGAAAAATTTTCAAAAATTTCATTAATTACGGCCCGTCGACCTTTCTACTCTTCGAGAGAGTCAAGAGTCGGTGACCGCTAACGAGTTAGAGGTACTCTTTGAGTCCTTCCCTAAGTTGTTTGATAGCGGCGCTCATGTGGGCCTCGACTGTCTTGGGCGACACATTCAGCTTTTCGGCGATCTCGTTGTATTTGAGTCCATCAAAACGACTGGCGAGGAAGACCTCGCGGCGTTTCTCGGGCATCGAGGCCAGCACCTGACGGTAAGTCGCCTCCAAGTTGTTGGACTGCAAGGTCTCCGACGGGTCGTTGTCGTCGGAGTCACCGGTGAAAACCCGCTCGTTGACCTCGGCATGCGCGCGCTCCTTATTAATATAAGTGAAGGCGGCATTGCGCACCGAACGCATCATATAAGGTTGGAAACCCGTGGTGATGCTCAGTTTCTCACGGCCCGACCACAACTTGACGAACAGGTCCTGAACGATCTCGGCAGCCGTGTCGGAATCGCCGACAAAGCGGACGCAAAAGCGCAACAAAGGCGTATAAAACTGACGGAAGATCTGGTTGAAAGACTCCCTGTCGCCGGCCTTCATTTTACCAATCAGGACGTTAAGCTCGTTTTCGTTCATCGATTAATTAATAGAGGTATTAATACCGAGCGCTAAAAAGCGAGGCAAAGGTACACTTTTTTGTGAGACGAAGGCACATCTATCGCAAAGAAGGGTAATTTTAGACACAAAAAAACGCCCAATCCGACCCCATGACGGCCGAGAAACCGGGCGAAACGAGTGGTTTCGGCCCGTTTTTATTAATTAATGCGACTTTATATCTAATTGTTTGTCAGAGATTTGCGAAACCACAAAAGAGAAATTTGAGAAAAATGATGAGAAAAAAGAAAAGAATATCTTGACCGATTGAAAAAATGTGTATTTTTGCAGTCCGAAAAAAAAGAGAGTCAGTATCTAATTAAAAGATATCGAGAAATGTACGCAATAGTAGAAATCGCAGGACAACAGTTCAAAGTTGAGAAGGGTCAGCAGATCTTCGTCAACAGACTGCATGAAGAAGAAGGAAGCAAGGTTTCTTTCGACAAAGTGTTATTGATTGGAAACGACGGTTCGACGAAAGTGGGAGCCCCGACGGTAGCCGGCGCCAGTGTCGAAGCCACGGTGATGCAGCACCTCAAAGGCAACAAGATTATCGTTTTCAAGAAGAAGAGAAGAAAAGGATATCAGACTTCTAACGGTCACCGTCAGTATCTGAGCAAGATCCAGATTGAAAGCATCACTGAATAATCAACCCGAAAAAACTAAAGAGATATGGCACACAAAAAAGGTGTAGGTAGTTCCGAGAACGGTCGTGAGTCAGCTAGTAAGCGACTCGGAGTGAAACTTTTCGGTGGACAAGCCGCTATCGCTGGCAACATCATCGTCCGTCAGCGCGGCACGAAGCACTATCCCGGCAGAAACGTCGGTATGGGCAAGGATCACACGTTGTATGCCCTGTGCGACGGCATCGTGGAGTTCCAGAAGAAGAAAGAAGGCAGATCCTTCGTTAACATTCTCCCTGTCGAAGGACAGATCACTGAGTAATCGTATTCATAGCATACCGTTTTGTCCCGGCCACCCATGCGATGGTCGGGATTTTTTATGCCTCGCCGAGAGCGTTTCAGCCAAAATGCGTATCTTTGCGCATCATTCGACAGACTTATGATTGCAAGAATACCGACATTCCTCAAGGTCCTGCTCGTCGGCCTGCTGCTCGCCGGCTGCCAGACGACACCCTCGACCGACCTCGAAAAAGTGGAGGCCCTCAAGAAACAAGTGCAAGCCGACGGCCAAGCGCTGGAACAACTCAAGGCCAACGAATTCATCCAACTTGAGCGCGACTTCATCGCCTGCGATTCGATGCTGCAGTACCTGCACCCCGAAGCCGTCGACGAGGCCTTCCAAGACTTGCAGTTGACCAAGGCCTACATCGAGCAATTCAAAATGGAGCAACCCAACATCAAAGCCGACATCGACTCGACGCTCTACAGACTCGACTGCCTCCGCGCCGACATCGAGAGCCACTACCTCTCCGACTCGCTGACCGCCGTCTACATCGACGACGAGACCCAACACGCCGAAATGCTGAACAACCAAGTAGAATACTTCAAAGACCGCTTCGACAACTGCCAAAACGAACTGAATGTCCTCAAAGGCAAAAAGTGAGCCGCCCTCATGAACCTCCGCAGCTTCATAGTGTTTCTGATCAGCATGGTCCTCCTCATCCAGGCAAACGCTCAGATTGAGAACGCGCCTAAAGGCAAACGCATGGACGCTCGGCAAAAAGAACAGCTCCAGATCGACGAACAACTGGCCAGCCAATACTACCACGACCAGGACTACGAAAAGGCGCGCGACCTCTATCGGAAGCTCTACGAAAAGAGCGACATGTCGCACTACTTCCAGCAATACATCGAGTGCCTGCTGGCCATGAAAGACTACGACAAGGCGGAACGCGAGCTCAAATCGTACGCAAAAAAGAACCCCAGCTACTACAAGGCTGGCGTCGACCTCGTCTACATCTACACGCAGCAGGGCAAGGCCGACAAAGCCAAGAAACAGTTCGAAGAGCTTACCAAAAACCTGCCCGACCACGCCCCCACCATCCGCAACCTCAGCTATGCTTTCCAAGCCCGAAGCCTCTTTGACCAAGCCTTGAGCGTTTTCGAGAAAGGCAACAAACTGCTCAACGGCAAGGAGACCTTCTACATGGACCAGGCCTATATCCACCAAACGATGGCCAACTACGAGGAGGCTTTCCGCTACTATTTCATGGAGCTGGAGGTCCACCCCGGACAATACAACAACATACGCAACCGTCTGCAGACCATGATGTTCTATGACGTCAACCACAGCATCTCCGACGAGTTGCGCGTCGCCTTGCTCAAGCAGGCACAGGAGAAACCCGACAACCTCGAGGTCGCCCAACTCCTTGTCTGGTTTGCGTTGCAACAGGAAGACTACGACATCGCCTTGGCACAAAGCCAGAGCATTGACCGCAAGACCCATGACCAAGACGCTCAGATCAACAACCTGGCGGGCATCTGTTTGAACAACAAACAGTTCGATATCGCCAAGGAAAGCTATTCCTACATCTTGGAGAAAGGCAAGAGCAGTCCTTTCTACGGTCAGGCCCTCTGCGGCACCATCAAGGCCGACTATCAGAAGCTGCTCGCCAATAACAGCACCGACCAGCGCGCCTTCTCACGATTAGAGGAACGCATCATCGAAAGTTACGACGACGTCGGCACCACCGACGTGGCCAAACTCGTCCTGATACAGGCCGACATCATGACCTACCAACTCGGGAAGACCGACGAGGCCGTTAAGATGCTGACTGACTACATCGGACAAGTCGCCAACAGACAAAGCCAGGCCGAACTCAAGCTGAAGCTCGCCGACATCTATCTCCGTGAAGACGAGGTGTGGGAGGCCACCTTGCTCTACAGCCAAGTCGACAAGAGCCTGAAGGAGGAGCCGCTCGGCCACGAGGCCCGTTTCAAAAACGCGCAGCTACGCTATTTCATCGGCGAGTACGAATGGGCTGAGAGTCAGTTGAAAGTGCTGAAAGCAGCCACCTCGAAACTCATCGCCAACGACGCCATGACGCTCTCGTTGGTCATCAAAGACAACCTCGAAGCCGACACCACCGGCACCGAACTGAAGCGTCTGGCCCGCGCCGACTACAGGATCTACCAGCAACGGGACGACGAAGCCATCGCCCTGCTCGACGACATCGTCGCCACCGGCAACTACGTCAGCAAGCCACACGCCCTGTTCCGCAAAGCCGAGATGGAGGAGAAACACAAAGCCTTCGAGACCGCTGAAAAGCTTTTCCTTCAAATCGTGGAGCAGTCGCCCGACAGCTATATGGCCGACGCCGCCTTGATGCATGCCGCCCTGATCGAGCAAAACGAACTGAAGGACAAGGAAGCGGCCAAACAACATTACGAGAAACTGATTGACGATTACCCGACGAGCATCTATACGTCACAAGCGAAGAAGAATTATAGGAAGTTGTAATTGAGAGTTGAGTGTTTAGAGTTTAGAGTTATGAATAGCGAAGTACGACCCAAAAAAGCCCTAGGCCAGCATTTCCTGACCGACCAAAACATAGCGAAACGTATTGTTGAGCAGCTGTCGCCCGACGTGGAGAGCGTCATCGAGGTGGGCGCTGGCACGGGCGTGTTGACGCAATACATGGTGCAGGACATCCTGGACAAATTCCATGTCATCGAGATCGACAAGGAGTCCATCACCTACCTGCAAAAGCATTTCCCCATGCTCGGCGAGCGTCTCATCGAGGGTGACTTCCTCCGCGCCGACCTCAGGCAATTCGGCCAACAGAACATGGCCATCATCGGCAACTTCCCCTACAACATCAGCAGCCAGATCTTCTTTCAAGTCTTGAAATACAAGGAACAAGTCGTTGAGGTAGTCGGCATGGTGCAGAAGGAAATGGCCGAGCGCATGGCCGCCAAAGAAGGCAGCAAGACCTATGGCATCCTCAGCGTGCTGATGCAGGCCTGGTACGACATCGACTATCTCTTTACCGTCCACGAGAATGTCTTCAACCCGCCGCCCAAGGTGAAGTCGGCCGTCATCAAGATGCGGCGCAACGCCGTCACCGACCTCGGCTGCGACGAGAAACTGTTTGTGACCATCGTCAAACAGGCCTTTAACCAACGCCGCAAGACCATGCGCAACTCATTGCGCACGATGCTCAGCCCGGAGATCATCGACAACGAGGTCTTCAACAAACGGCCCGAGCAACTGTCGGTGCGAGAGTTTATCGAATTGACAAATTTGATTGAGACGAATCGGCTTTATTCATAAAACCGATTCTCTTTCATATAGGCGAACGCCTTTTCCGGCATGAAATGCCGCACATCACGTCCTTCCTTGACGCATTGGCGGATGAAGGTGGAGGAGATCTCCAAAATCGGGGTCTTCAGCACCGTCACCGAGGGATAGTTGATGAGGTCTCCCCCATCGTAGCCTTCTCTCGGGAAAACCAAAAGCTCGTAGTTGTCGAGGATCCTCTGATATTCACGCCAGTTCTTCAGGTTTTGCAGGCTGTCCATGCCGCAGATGAAGACGAACTCACTGTCAGGGTATTGCTCCGACAGGGCGGTCAAGGTGTTGATGGTATAGGAAGGCGTGGGCAGATGCATCTCGATGTCGCTCACACGAATGCGCGGATCGTCGCCGATGGCGAGTTGCACCATCTTGAGACGTTCGTCGTCGTCGAGCAGATCCTCTTTCTTTTTCAACGGGTTCTGCGGCGACACCACAAACCACAGCTCGTCGAGGTCGGAGAACTCAACGAGATAGTTGGCCAGCATCACGTGACCATGATGGATGGGGTTGAACGAGCCGGAATAGATGCCAATCTTTTTCATGACACTAATGGCGCTAGACTTCTGGGGCGAAAGGCGCTTCGACAGGCTCAGCGACCTCTGTTGAATCGTCGTTGAGGAAGTTGGTAACGACTTCCAGGATCTCGCGTTTGGCGGTCTCGAGGTCATCGTTGATGATGGTACGGTCGAATTTGCCCTGGGCGAACTCGGTCTCCCACTCGGCCTTGGCCACACGGTTCTCGATCTCTTCCATCGAGTCAGTGCCACGTTTGATGAGACGCTCACGCAACACCTCCACCGAAGGCGCCTGGATGAAGACCGACAGAGCTTGGTCGCCATAGTGGTTCTTGATGTTCACGCCACCGCACACGTCGACGTCGAAAGCCACGTGCTTGCCGTCTTCCTGCATCTGCGCCACCACGGCGAGCAAGGTGCCGTAACAACGGCCGGGATAGACCTCTTCCCATTCCAGGAACTCGCCGTTCTCGACGCGTTGCTTGAACTCTTCCATCGTGAGGAAATAGTACTCGCGGCCGTTTACCTCCTCGCCACGAGGCGGGCGGGTGGTAGCCGACACCGAGAACGCCATTTCGGGAATATTGGCCATCACGTGGTTCAACAAGGTTGTTTTGCCCGAACCTGACGGGGCGCTGAATATCAATAATTTACCTTTCATGTTATAGGATATTACAAACTTGTTCCTTGATTTTCTCCAATTCGTCCTTCATCTTGACGACGATCTTCTGGATGTTCACCTCATTGGCTTTCGAGCCAAGCGTGTTGATCTCGCGGCCCATCTCTTGGCTGATGAAGCCCAACTTCTTGCCCGCCTGGTCGTCGTCGCAGCTCTCGTTGAAGTAGTTGCAGTGCTGGCGCAGACGCACTTTCTCTTCGGTGATGTCGAGTTTCTCAAGATAATAGATCAGTTCCTGCTCGAAGCGGTTCTCGTCGTATTGTCCCGAAGTGGTCAACTCGCCGAGGTTCTTGGTGATGCGCTGCTTGATGACATCGTGGCGGCTCTTCTCATAGGGCTCCACCTGACCGAGAAGGTCGAGGATGAGAGCCACACGGTGCAGCAGGTCCTGCTTCAGCGTGTTGCCCTCCTGGATGCGGAAGCCGTCGACGATGTCGAGAGCCTGGTCGAGGGTCTCCCCCACCTTGGCGACGAAGGTCTCGTCATAGTTCTCCGCCGGCACGTTGAAGATGCCCGGCATCCTGAACAGCAGCATAGCCATGTCTTGTGCGGGAGCGATGCCCAGCTGGGACGAGATAGACTCGATCTGCTCTTTGTAGGTCTTCACGATGTCAGGGTCGATATGATATGACTGCGTCAGGTCGGTGTCGGTGACGGTGATGGTCACGTCGACTTTGCCGCGTTGAAACTTGGCTCCGATTTTATTGCGGAAGTCAAGTTCGGCGAAACGCAGCTCGTTGGGCAGCTTCACCTGCAGGTCGAGTTGTTTGCTGTTAAGGGTTTTGATTTCGACCACGATCTTCTTCGTGTCGTACGTCTGCTCGGCGATGCCGTAGCCCGTCATGGAACGAATCATAAACGACGCTATTTTGAAGGATTATTGTTGCTGGAAGCCCCACGCCTCAATGCCATAGAGGTCGGACTGGGTGCGTGCCGATATATTGGCATCCTTGACGAGATTGACACGCGACGAAAAAACACCGCGACCTCCAAAGATGTTGGTATAATCAGGAACGGTTTGAGAGAAACCTGATTGCTGGTTTACCTGAATATAGTTGTAGAGTTCGTCTCCACCTGCAGCCAGGGTGATCCGCATAGGATGATTATCGAAATAACGCACCACATGGGGATGGTTGGGGTCGACCACCGTGTCGGAGCCAATGGCTTCCTTCAGCATGGAGAACAAGGCGTTTTCGGCATAGGTGACATAGTACATGGTGCCTTCTTTGTTCAACTCATCAATGCTCTTGGCACCGAACTTATAGGTCACCTGCTTATTGACGGTAGGGCCGCCGTTATGCGACTCCTTGTAGAAGAACTCCATCTTCACGTCGTAGAAGACGGCATTGTCAGCTTGGGTAAACAGGATACGTCCCGAACGGTTGCTCTCCTCAGCAGTGAAGCTGAGCGACTGGGTAACCACTTTGAAATTTTCTCCACCGACAATGCCCGTTTCGGCGGTAACGGTATCGTTGTCCTTGTGAACAAAGAGCTTATACTTGAATTTCGAGTTTTCGCCATTCACCGCCAAATGTTGATCTGTGAAATAGACTTTCTGTCTAGGTGAATAGAAGATGCCTTCTTCCTTATTGTTGATGGTGATGGTATCGAGCACGATCGTGTCGCCTGTCGACTGGTAAGTGTTTCCGTAGGCGTTTCTATACTTGACGATATAGGCTCTGAGTTTGCCCGGATAGTTGCACGAATCCTCTATCAAAGCCACCTCAGTGGCGTCGATGTGGTTATCGCTGCTACCCGAAAAGGCCCTGTTGATGCGGACATAGTTGGTGTCCAAAGAGGCATCCAAAAGTCCGTAGATGATGGGGATGTCCTTATAGTCGGCATAAAGGTCCACGTCAGTGCTGCAGGCGTTGAAGCCCAATACGGCAGCCAGCAGCGAGAGGGATAAAAGAAGTTTTTTCATCGTTCAATACGTTTGTTAGAATTTGCAAAGATAACGAATTTTCCAAAAGGTGCCGCCATTTGTAAAATAATGGCGTTTTTTTTCTATTCATGCAAATTGTTTGGCGGTTTTTTTTATTTTTGTCACCAATAACAAATACCGACACCATGAAAAAACTTTCCTTACTCGTATCATTGTGCCTTCTGGCCCTGATGGGAACGGCACAGGTGGAATACATCTACGACTTCAACGGCCTCACCGAAGGCTCGCAAAACCTCAACGGTCAGGACGGTTGGATGACGCATTACCAGACCGCCTCTTCGTCGCAGGACTTCGACGTCAGCTACGTCTGCGGCTCCGAGATAGCGCCCGACGAGAGTTTGGCCATCTGGTACCCCTACGGCGGCTCGGGCGTGGGTCGCACGGCCACGCGCAAGGCCTCTGACAACTTCAACTTCAGCTTCCAGCAAGGCGGCATCATGGATCTTGAGATCGACATGAACCGTACCTGGTGGGGCTCGTTCTTCGGCGTGGGCTTCGACAGCGACGGCGACGGTCACATCCTGCCTGGCATGACCGACCCCGACGGCGGCGTCTACCTCTTCATCAAGAGTCAAGGCGACAGCGGCCACGCCAAGGTGTGTCTGCCCGACGGCAGCAACATCCCCTTCGATTATGAGGAAGGCGGCTGGACCCGTTATAAGATGTCATTCGACTTCACGGCCTATGACGGCACCGGGGCCGTGACGGTGTTTGTCAAACCCGGCTGCGAGGGCGAATGGATACAGATGGCGGGCTGCACCAACGTGTGCATGAACCTCACACCTGGCAGCGGCGACAAACTCGACTACCATGTATGGGACGGCGTCTTCTTCCACTCGCAAGGCGGCACGGGCGGCTTCGACAACCTCCTCGTTCGCCAGCAGCCCGATGGCAACGCCCAGCTCATCGAGATGGCCGACATCCCGAACCAGCTGACATTCAACGACCCCATCACACTTGAAGCCACCGCCTCCTCGGGACTGCCCGTCTCATTTGAGATGATGGAAGGCCCCGCCACCATCGACGGCAACGTCTTGACACTGACAGGCGAGACCGGTGTCGTCAAGTTCAAGGCCACCCAAGCCGGCAACGCCAACTGGCTGCCCGCCCCCGACGTGGTGAAAAGCTTCGAAGTGGTCGACCCGTATGCTTACGATCCCGAAGTGACCATACGTTGCCCTTATGACGGCCAAGTGGTTTATCTGGACGACCTTCATCCCGTCATGATTGTGGTCTCGGCCTACATCGAGCACCCCGAGGTGGTGAAGTTCACCGAAATCAAGGCCAACATCGAGGGTGACGAGGTCATCTTGAAGACCGACTACCCCGACGACCCTGACAACGGGTATTATTATGGTTTTTGGACGCCTAACGACTTTGGTTTGTTCTCCATGACCGTCAGCGTCACCCAGTCGGGAGAAAAGACAACGACGTATACCAGCGACGTGCATCTGATCAACCAGCAGGCCGGTTACGACATCGTCACCATGCACGGCGACTTGGTGTGCACCCCGACCCAACACAGCGCCCGTGGCGAATATGCGTTCCCTTCCCATGTGGGCACCATCAAGAACATCACGGCGCATTTCGAATATAACTGCGTCGACGGCAACTGCGACACCTACGACCGCGTAGGCGGCGTGAGGATACGCAACTATCGCGGCGAGTGGATCGAGTTGTTCCGTTACATCACGCCCTTTGGCGTGGAATGCGAAGACGACGTGGACGTGAGTGATTATTCCTCCATGCTGCAAGGTCTGGTGGAAATGGAGTACTATATGGAGCTTTGGAACGGCAGTGGCTCCAACCCCTACCTGATCTTCACCTTCACCCCAGGCACCCCCGATTACCTCTATGTCGACGTGGATGAGATCTGGTTCGACACTTACGCTTTTGGTGACTACGCCAACCAACAGCCTGTCCCTGTCGTCAACTATTCCTTTAGCGACAAGGCACAAGCCGCCTCGCTGAAGATCACGACGACCGGCCACAACTGGAGCAGCGGCACCAACAACAGCTACAACACTGGCAACGCCGCCGAGTTCTACGATGCCACGCACCACATCTTCGTCAACGGCCAGAACAAATACGACCAGCACCTCTGGCGCGCCTGCAGCCCCAACCCGGCAGGCTGCCAGCCGCAGAACGGCACCTGGACCTACAGCCGCAGCGGCTGGTGTCCCGGCAGCATCGGCATGGTGTGGGACTTCGACCTCACGGAGTATCTCGCCGACGGACAGGCCGAGCTCTTCTACCAGTTCGACCCCAACTACCTCGACCTCTGTCATCCCAATCACCCCGACTGCGTCAACGGCGTCACCTGCACCGAGTGCGCCGCACCCGACAACCCGGTCCTGCGTGTCGCGGGCAAAGTGATCTCCTTCAGCAACAATGAGGAGCTGTTGGTGAGCGTCCACGAAACCCATGCCGAGCCCGCTTTCAAGGCGGAGATCTACCCCAACCCCGCCAAGGGACAGTTCACCGTCAGCACTGACTACGACAAGGGCGCGGTCAGCGTGATGATGCTCGACATGTACGGCCAGATGGTGATGTTCTTCACCGTCGAGGGCCAGCACACCATCGACGTGAGCCGTCTGCCCGCCGGCGTCTACACCATGCAGATGCTGGGCGGCAGTGTCGTCACCAAGAAGGTAATTGTGGAATAATTATTGCAGAAATATGGGTAGAGACGTAGTGCGCTACGTCTCTACATCAAAACCTAAACGACATGAAAAAACACCTGATTTTCGCCCTCATCCTTTTGATGACCCTGCCTGTCATGGCACAGGTAAAACCCAAACGCAGCGGCAGCCATCCACAGCAAACCACCACCCTGACCGTCACAGCCCCGCGCGGCCTGAATTTTTGGATCTATGTCAACGACGTGCTGCAAATGGAGCAGCCGACCCGTTCCGTCTGCATCCGCAACCTGGTTGAAGACAGCTATTATGTGCGAGTTGAGCTCGACAACCAGCCGCAAAACTGCATGGGACAGTATGTCGACCTGAAGCAGTCGAAGACACTCACTGTCGTACAAAAAGGGAAGTTATACGGCTTGGAGACGACGGACGCCTACGTCCGCCCCGAAGTGACCATGGACCTGCTCACGCAGCAACCTTATATGCCTGAGACGCCCAACGTCTGGCCGTCGATGCCTCCAGGACCCTACTCGCACGGCATGAGCCAACGCGACTACGACGAGGCCTACCAGCTGATAACGAACGAGTCGTTCGACAGCTCAAAGCTGTCCCTTGCCAAACAAATCATCTCGTCCAACCCCATGTCGGCTTCACAAATCGCCAACATCTGCAAGCTGTTCTCATTTGAAAGCAACAAGCTGGATTTCGCCAAATACGCCTACGGCTACTGCGTAGACCGCAACAGATACTACCTGATTAACGAGGCCTTCTCCTATGAATCGTCGAAACGCGAGTTGGACGAATTCATCAAAGGACACTGAGCCTAAGACATAAAACGAAAAAAGGCCGCAGCTGCGGCCTTTTTTTATGCATGTGATGGCTTATTAGTGAATCCTGTAACGGACGCTGAATGCCACACCATAGCCGAAGCCATTGTAGGCGCAGGCGGGATCCATCAGGAAGTCATACAACGGGCGAGCGTCAACGGCCAATTGAATCGGCGCGTTTTTCGGGTTCCATTCCGCACCACCTTGCACACCGGCTGCAAGACCGATACCGTGGTTACGGCAGTGACCGACGTTGACGGCGGGACCGATGAACCAGCTGAAGTCACCAGCGATGGGGAATACCCAATGATAGGCAATTGCCAGGTTGATGTAGTTGTCGGTGTTGTGGCTGAAACCCAGATCAAACTCCAAACGGTTGGCGTCTGCCACATAGTGTTGATAGGAAAGTTCAGCGCCATAACCGGCTGCATGGGCCGATCCAACACCGCCGAAGCGGCCACCGATGTTTTGTGCGTTGGCAGCGAAGGACATGCCCAAAACTGCGACCAGGACAAGCAATAATTTCTTCATCGTTGTAATGATTTAGTTAGTAATTAGGTTAGTATTCGATTTGCAAAAATAGAAAAAATCGTAAAAACGCAAGTTTTTGGATTTTTATTCCTCATAGATCACATGGAGCAACACGTCGCCGACCATACCGAGCGTGGTCTTGTCGATGTGCTCGATGTTGTCGTTCAGGGTGTGCCACACCTCGGGGAAACACTCGTTGCTGCTTTCGGGATGCAAGTCGATGATGTCGATGGTGGGGATACCAGCGATCTCGTTCATCGGGATATGGTCGTCGCTAATCATCGTGCCCAACTCATTGGAGAAGAACGACCTGTAGCCCAAGTCGGCGGCACGACGCCACACCTTGTTGCTCACCCAAGCGGCATAGCCTTGCGAATAATATTCCTTCGGGAAGTTGGGGTCGGTGCCGCCCACCATGTCCAGGAGGATGCCGTAATAGGCCTTGTAACCATAGACATGCGGCGTCTTCGACCAATGTTGCGAACCCAAGGCCCAGTAGTTGACCCTGTCGTCGTAGTATTTCTCGGCTTCCTCTGTATGCGGGCCGTAGTCTTCGAGATCGAAGAAGACAATATCGACGCCAAGGTTGGCGGGTAAGAGTTGCAGCTTGAACTGTCGGGCGCATTCGAGAAGCACGCCGACACCGCTGGCACCGTCGTTGGCACCGTCGATGGGCGTACGGGTGTTGGCAGCGTCAGGGTCGTGGTCGGCAAAAGGACGCGAGTCCCAGTGGGCGCAGAGCACGATGCGCTTCTTAGCCTCAGGATTGAACACGCCAATGAGGTTTTGTCCATCAATGCCACGGCCGTTGAACAACCTCGCGCGGAAATCCTGCACGATGACGGTGTCGGCATATTCTCCGAGCTTGGCGGTGAGCCATTCGCCGCAGTCGGCATGGGCCTGCGTCTCAGGCACACGCGGACCAAACTCCGTTTGTTTGGCCACAAAACGATAGGCCGAGTCGGCGTTGAACTGAGGCACAACGACGGTCTTCTTGGGTTGGTCGGTATTTGTGCTCGTTCCCTGCGGTTGTTTCTCGCCGCACGAAGCCAACAACAAGGCTACTGCTATTATGATAAGGCTTTTCTTCATTTCGATTTCTTTTGGGTTGCAAAGATACGTTTTTCCGCGTAACAGGTTATTCTTCCTTGACAAGGTGCACGTCACACTGCGGGAACGGGATGGAGATGCCGTTCTCGTTCAAGGTGTTGTAGATGAGCTCCTTGGCTCGGTCGATGTAACCGATACGCTCGGCCACCAGCACCTGCTGCTTCACGGCGATGGTGACGGCACTGTCGTCCATCTCCTCCAAAGAAACTGTAATGCCACGCTTCGAGTCCACGATGTCGCGGCCAAAATCGTCCTTGTCCTGCAGCGTCTGCAGGGCCTCGCTCAACAGCTCACGGACCCGTTGGACGTCGGTGCCGTAGGCCACACCCACCGTGATCTTGACGAACTCATAGCCGTGGTTACGGGTAAGGTTGCTGAAGTTCTTGGCGAACAACGTGGCGTTGAGGAACGACATCTCGGCGCCGTCGATGGTCTCGATCTCTGTGCTCTGATAACCTATGTGTGTTACCTTACCACGAATGCCGTCGCACACGATCCAGTCACCGATGCGCAGACGTCCCGACATCAGCTGGATGCCATAGATGAAGTTATTGAGGGTATCCTTTAAGGCAAAACCGATACCGGCAGAGAGACCGCCAGCCACAAGGCTCAAGGAACTGGTGGGGATGCGCAGCGTCAGGACAATGACGACGATGTAGGTGAACCATACCAAAACGCTGATGATACTGTTGCCCAGCGACAAGTTGATCTCATTGTTGCGAACGGTCTTGCGGTGGTGTTTCTTCATGAAGATCGCATAGCGGATCTGCTGCCAGACGGCATGCAGGGCGCGGTTGATATAGCGGAACACGAAGAACAGGCAGACCAACACGAGGATGCCATGGAACGACAGTCTGAAGGTGGCAGAGCCGCTGTCGTTGACCAGTTCCACAAAGTTATGATAGTAGATGTTGTTGTACAGGTCCTCAAAGTCAAACACATCGAGGGCCAGATGGATGCAGAACGGGATAGAGAGCAGTCCCAACACGGGAAGCACCACGTCCTTGACCAAGTCGTAGAACCAGGTGGCGCCAAACATCAGGGTCTCCTTGCCAGGACCCGAGACGAAGTCGATGCGAGAGCGGTAGTCGCTGAGACGGTTGGGCATCCGTTTCTTGCGATACTGTACGATGAAATACAGAATGGTATAGAAGGCATGGATGGCGGCCAGTTGGAAGTACCACCAGACCAGGATGAGCAACGAGGCGAAGATATAGCCCGCGATGGCCACGCCTAAGGCGGCACCCGTTGCCACCAGCGAAGCCCAACCCAACATACGGTCGCTGCGGTCCACCTTCTTGGCGTTGTGGAGACAGGCGATAAGCTGCCATACGAAGAAAGCGATGAGCACTGGCGGGAAGATGAAGTTCATCAGCGTGTTGGGCATGAAGACGACACGGAAGCCGATGACGGCCAAGGCCATGCAGAAGGTGGGCAGATACAACCTGACACCATATTTCAACTGCTTGGGCTTCAGCCTCAACAAGAGGGCAATGAGGATGACGGCCAACAGCCAAAGGAAGGTGTTGGTGAGATGGGCCGCAATATGCAACAGGCCATCACCACCGATGGTGGAGTTGATGATGATGGTAATGGGAATGGCAATCAACAAGGAGATGAAAGGACGATGCTCCTTGACGACAACATCCTGTAACCGTTTCACAAAACGGAACACGGGGAGGAGCAACAGCCATACGACGAGCCAGATGGCCAACAGCTCGACGAGGAACAAGGCGATGATGAACACCTGGAGAGAATACTCCCAGCTGGTGTCGGAGGTCTTTTCGGCCGTACCTTTCTTAAACAAAGACTGAAGGGCGCCGAGGTCATATTTCTCGTTAGCGTCTTCGGCTGCCTGACGCCAATAGCGTTGCGGATGGCTCAAAATGGTGTACCACGGTGTCTGTCCCTCGACGAAGATGCGGTTTTGCAGTACCTGGTAATAGTCGTGGGCATAATCATAGGTCTCCTTCAAGCGCAGGAAAGTCTCGTAATAGTGGATGCTGTCGGCCACCACGACGGCCTTGGTCTCGGCATACATCTTGAGCAACTCGCCGGCATAGAAGATACATTGCTCGCGGTCGCTCATGCCCTGCTCGTCGAGCACGAAAGGCACGATGGAAAGGGAGTCGGCCATGGCCTTCACCTCCTCGTCCAGTTCGAGATGCGCCACGCTGAAGTAGAGCGGGTTGAGTGTATCATAGTGGATAAGCAAGCTGTCGGGGATGCCGACGATGGTGTCGAGTTCGGGAGGGAGACGGCGCAGCGACTCGATAAGGCGGGCATGACGTTCCATCTCGACGTTGAGGTTGCTGACGATGTGGTCGAAAGGCCCACGATCTTGGTTGAACTCATTGTATTTCTCAGTGACTCGCTGCAAGGCATAGCTCACATCGAAGGTAAAGCCCTGCTTTTGTGAATACAGCATCAGCGACAGCTCGTCGCACTGCTTCATCACGTCGATCATCTTCTGGCGTTGCTTCTCGTAGTCCTCGGTGAGTCGCTCACGGTTCTTGTCGATCTGCTGATAGTCGGCATTCAACTCATTGCGCAACACACGAAGGGTGCGGTTGAGGTTCTTGCCATAAGAGATGGCGAAGAGCGGCACCGCGATGGCGAGGAAGGCGGCCAGGAAGAAGAGGCGTTTCCGTTTAGGAGGGATTATCATTGGGCGATTTCTTTGATGAAACTCATGAAGAGAGGATGCGGATGCAGCACGGTGCTGGAATACTCGGGGTGGAACTGGGTGCCGATGAACCAGCGGTGTTCGGGAATCTCGACGATCTCGACCAAGTCGCTCTCGGGGTTCACGCCGACGCACTTCATGCCGTTCTTCTCGTATTCTTCTTTGTATTTGTTGTTGAATTCGTATCTGTGGCGGTGACGTTCGCTGATCTGCGGCGTGCCGTAGATCTCGGCCACACGGCTGCCTTTGCGCAGCGTGCAGCCATAGGCGCCCAAGCGCATGGTGCCACCCAGATTGACGATGGTTTTCTGTTCCTCCATCATGTCGATGACATTATGCGGCGTCTCGGTGTCCATCTCGCTCGAGTTGGCGTCTTTGTAGCCCAACACATTACGGGCGAATTCGATGACCATCATCTGCATGCCGAGGCACACGCCAAAGGCAGGCAGGTTGTTGAGGCGCGCATACTCCACAGCGACGATCTTGCCCTCTATGCCACGTTGTCCGAAGCCGGGGCAGATCAGGATTCCCGCCACACCCGAAAGCTGCTCCGCGACATTCTCCTTGGTGATGTTCTCACTGTTGATGAAGTCAATCTTCACCTTCACGTTATTGTAGATACCCGCCAATATCAGGCTCTCGCGGATGCTCTTGTAGGCGTCTTGGAGGTCGTATTTGCCCACCAGTCCCACATGCACCTCTTTGGCGGCCGTGCGTTGCAGTTCGAGGAAGCGGTGCCAGCCTTCCATCTTGGGGGTCTCTCCTACCGGCAAGCCGAACTTCCGCAGCAGGGCGGCGTCGAGGCCTTGACGCTGCATGTTGACGGGCACCTCGTAGATGCTCGGCAGGTCCTCGCTCTGCACCACACATTCCAGGTCGACGTTGCAGAAGGAAGCCACCTTTTGGCGAACGCCGTCGGAGAGGTGTTTCTCGGTGCGCAGCACAAGCACGTCGGGCTGGATACCAGCGGCTTGCAACTCTTTCACAGAGTGCTGTGTGGGCTTGGTCTTCAACTCATCAGCGGCCTTGAGGTAAGGAATATAGGTGAGATGCACGCTAAGAGCTCGGTTGCCGAGTTCCCATTTCATCTGACGGATGGCCTCCAAGAAGGGTGCCGCCTCGATGTCGCCGATGGTGCCGCCAATCTCCTGGATGACGAAGTCGACCTTGTCTTCATTTTGCATGATTCGGCGTTTGATCTCGTCGGTGATATGAGGCACCACTTGGATGGTCTTGCCGAGATAGTCGCCATGGCGTTCCTTGTCGATGACGGCCTTATAGATCTTGCCCGTCGTCACCGAGTTGGCCTGAGTGGTGCGGATGCCTGTGAAGCGCTCGTAGTGGCCAAGGTCGAGGTCGGTCTCGGTGCCGTCGACGGTCACATAGCACTCGCCGTGCTCGTAGGGGTTCAGCGTCCCCGGGTCGATATTGATGTAGGGGTCGATTTTCTGTATGGTGATGGTGTAGCCACGGGCCTGCAACAGCTTACCGATGCTGGCAGAGATAATGCCTTTACCCAAGGAGGAAACCACGCCTCCTGTCACAAAAATATAGCGTGTCATAGTGAAGGTTAGTTTTTTTGTGAATTAAACGGCAAAAATAGGAAAAAAGGTGGTATAGAATAATGACATCATATTTTATTGCAATGAAAAAAAAACTGTTTTTGAAAATAAAAGTTGGTGGAATGGATAATATTTTCTATTTTTGCAACCGTCATTAAGTTAATGCACATTAAATTAAAAGTGGTAATATGAGATTTTACGACAGGGAAAAGGAGCTTGGAATTCTCCAGACAAATTGGGCACAGACGATTGACCATGGTTGCCTGACGGTGCTTATTGGGCGCAGACGTATTGGAAAGACGACCCTGTTGACAAAAAGTGCGGAAGACGAAAGTCAGCCTCTGCTGTATCTCTATGTGTCGAAAGACAATGAACGCGTGTTGGCAGGCAAATTCCAAGAGGCGGCTGAACGAGCACTCGGGCTGCAAATCTTCGGGCAGATGGAGACCTTCGCCCAATTCTTCGAGCAGCTGCTCAAATATGGCCAACAACAGCATTTCACACTGGTATTCGACGAATTTCAGAATTTTTTGAAAGTGAATCCGGCCATCCCCAGCCACGTTCAGGACTTATGGGACCGTTATCACGAAAAGGTGAAAGTCAACATGGTGGCCTGTGGCAGCATTTATAATATGATGCACAAGATATTCGACAATGAGGACGAACCGCTTTATGGCCGTCAAGATTGTCGTCTGAACATGCAACCATTCCGTATCAGCGTGTTGAAACAAATCCTTCACGACCACAATCCAAAATACACTTCGGAAGATTTGCTTTGCCTCTATATGCTGACTGGCGGCGTGGCCAAGTATGTGGCATGGCTGATGGACGCAAAGGCAACCACGAAAGCGAAGATGCTGCGGTGGGCCACACAGGTAGGCTCGCCCTACCTCACCGAAGGCACGGAACTCATCATGTCGGAATTCGGCAAGGAATACACCAACTACTTGAGCATTCTCCAACTGATAGCATCGGGCATGACGACACAAAGCGAAATTGACGGTGCCATAGGCAAGAACACAGGGGCGTTCCTCGACAATCTGGAGGAAGACTACGGTTACATACACCGCAAACAGCCTTTGTTTAGCAAACCCAATGGAAGGAACTCTCGATGGCAGTTGGACGACTGCTTCCTGCGGTTCTGGTTCCGCTTCATCATGCGCAACCAAGCCCTCGTGGAGATGGAGCGCAACGACTTGCTGCTTGAAATTGTAGAACGTGACTATGAGAGATACTCAGGCCTTGTCCTTGAGCAGTATTTCCGTCAGAAATGGATGGAAGAGGAAAGGGTGACGTTGGTCGGCAACTATTGGGATCGCAAAGGCTTGAACGAGATAGACATGATAGCCTTGAACGACATCGACAAGACTGCTGTTGTGGCAGAGATCAAGCGTCAGCGGAAAAAGTTCAGTCCTACGGAACTTGCCGAGAAAGTAGCCTCATTAAGCAAAGATTTGGCCAAATACAGCGTCAGCCAAATTGGGTTGTGTATGGAGGATATGTGATTTAGGCGTTTACGCAAGGCGACCAAGACATTATGAAGGCAGAGGCTGGGATGGTTTTTGCCTTGGCAAGGGCGCTGGGATGTGCGGCAGAAGTAATATGCGAATAAGTGATGATTTATTTCACACTCCCATGCTGCTTCGTCAGCGAACCAATCTTGTAGGAATAGCGAAGTTCAAAGGGATGGCCGCCCATATAACCGCCAGAGAGGTCATTTGTATTGCCCCACATTGTTTCCTTATGGTGTCCATTTTGTCCGAGAATGCCAAGGCTCAGGCTTGAATGATTGTAGGTTACGCCTATTCCCAAATAGGAATACCAGCCCTGATGACGTGTTTCATAATATATAAGGCCATACATGTAAGAATCATAATGCGTGGCAGTAAGGCTATTCAAGGCAAATGCATAGCCCAAACGATATTCCACGAAGGGAGAGAACGGTTTGTTTTCCCAAAAATGCACTTTTAGATCCCCATAGACTGGCACAGAAAGCAGTTGGCCTTCCGATATGTTTTCAAGGTAGCCGTCACTGCCCCATTCCCGGGATGTGAAGTTCACGCCTCTGAAATCAGCCCCGATGCCGACACTGAAACGCTTGGGGAACTTGTATTCCAAAACCGCCCCTGCCGAATAGCACCAAGGTCTGAATCCTCCTGCCACATTCAACTGCAACTGAAATCCGTCAACAATGAACTCATTCAACCTACCATTCTTAATCTGTCTGAGTCGGCTTTTCCCTTCATCGGAAAAGGGTAAAAAAGTGTAATCGTATCGGATGTAGACATTTATCCCGCTTTTGAGGAAATTGGGGAGATTTAAATAATTGACATTAAACGATTCCTTCAGTTTGCCCGGTGAAATGACATGAGAATACACCACCCCTGCACTCAAGTTAGAGCGCTTCATTGAGCAGCCTAAGCCGAGACTCAGATATGGGCCAGACAAAATGTAGTCAACATAAAAACCATCGCCATTCGTTGGAAAATACTCTGTCGCTTTGTTGAGTGGTATGGTATAGCCCAATCGGGTCTCCAAAAACGGAGAATAATACTTTTTGCCCCAGAAGTTCAATTTCATGTCGGCATACACTGGCATGGCGTGCAAATTACAATAATATTTGGTTGCACCAAACCACTCAGCCCCTAAGCCCATACTGAAGTTTTCTGTGAAATGATAATCGAAAGTCAAGCCCAGGGCAAAATGGGGTGAAATGGGAGGATAAGGAAAGTTTTTCAAATTATTGGGGTCTATCTCGCCGCCCACTCGAAGTGTAAATTTGTTTTTGGGACGATAGGGATTTTCTCTTTTGATGATGGGTGCTACGCTATCCGTCTTTTTATTGGTCACCGTATGGTTTATTTCGATAGACACAGGTTCGATGCCTTGGCTTTCAAAAGGTTCGTCAGATGGGTTTTCAACGACTCCTGCGGCAAAATCAAAGTCTTCACTTTCAATTATTTCCGATTTAGGAGTTGGCTCTGTCAAAAGTGGTTCGTCAAATGACGGTCGTTGTCCTTCTTTTTCCACTGTTTCTGCAAAAGCAGAAGACTTTACGTGATTGTATTTGGAATCAACTATATGTTGAGTTCCATCAACAGGCCCTTCGCACGTCACGATTTCATCTTTTGGAAGCATAGCCATCGGTTCGTCAACCACCTGTGGCATCTCCCTATTCGGTTCATCCATTGTCTGCACCATTGATTCCGCTTGGTTCATGTCGGAATCCAGGCTCAAAGCCACTGCAACCGATAGCATAACAACCGCAACGACGGCCCAAAGCCAACGGTGCCGTCTCTTCAAGGCAGTTGAACGGTCAATCATGGCGCTCAATTGTTGCTGCCGCCGCGCGATGCGGCCGTGCTCGGCCACGATATCGAGCATGTCCTGCACTTCCTGGTCTATGTGGTTATCCTCTTTCATGACAGTTGTTGTTTTGCCTGTCCATCGCCTCACGAAGGGCCTTGTAGGCGCGCGACAGGATGGTGTAAAGGTTGGTGCTGCTTATTTGGAGTGTCTTTTCTATCTCGGAGTTGGGCATCTCTTGCTCATATTTCATCAAGATGATTTCGCGTTGCCGCTCGGGAAGTTGGTCTATCAAGGCCCGAGCCTGCTGATAGCGTTCCTCAAAGCTGTCATCGACCACAGTATCGGCCAACATGAGCGCCTCCTCGTCAATAGGAACGGAAAGGTGCTGTTCGTGCAACAAGTCGATGCAACGTCGTTTTACGGCAGTAACGCAATAGCCTTCCAAGTTATCGACACGGTTCATCCTTCTGCGATGATCCCAAATCTTGAGGAGCGTGTCCTGCACAGCATCGGTGGCCTGATCGGCATCATTGAGGATGCTTTCGGCCACTTTCTGCAAGCTGGGTTGCAATTGAACAATGCGTTTCTTGAAGGTTTCGTTATCCATTTTGGAACCATCTTACACTTACATGACGCTAAAGTCGGAAAAATCTTGCAGGAATTCGGAGATTTTTGAAAACAAAAAAAAGCGTGCAGCAATTGCGCCACACGCTTTTCGGTTTTAGCAAATTAGAACTTTTACTTCACCTCCTCAAAATCAGCGTCGGTCACAGTGTCGTCACCGCCGTTGTTCTGCGGGCCTTGGTTCGGGTTGCCGCCCATGTTGTTCGGGTCGAAGCCGCCTTGCGGGCCGCCTTGGGCGCCACCGGCGTTGCGGTACATCTCCTCGCTGGCCTTCTGCCACATGGCGTTCATCTCGTTCATGGCAGCATCAATGCCGGCGATGTCTTGGGCTTGGTGAGCCGTCTTCAGCTTGCCGAGAGCAGCCTCGATTTCAGCCTTCTTGTCGGCAGGCAGCTTGTCGCCGTATTCCTTCAGCTGCTTCTCGGTCTGGAAGATGATGCTGTCGGCTTGGTTCAGCTTGTCGATACGCTCGCGTTCCTTCTTGTCGGCTTCGGCGTTGGCCTGGGCTTCGTTCTTCATGCGCTCGATTTCAGCGTCGGTCAAGCCCGACGAGGCCTCGATGCGGATGCTCTGGGTCTTGCCTGTGGCCTTGTCCTTGGCGCTCACGTTCAGGATACCGTTGGAGTCGATGTCGAAGGTGACTTCGATCTGCGGGATGCCACGCGGCGCGGGCGGGATGCTGTCGAGGATGAAACGGCCGATGGTCTTGTTTTGTGCAGCCATAGGACGCTCGCCTTGCAGCACGTGGATTTCCACGCTGGGCTGGTTGTCGGCAGCGGTCGAGAAGACCTCTGACTTGCGGGTCGGGATGGTGGTGTTGCTCTCGATGAGCTTGGTCATCACGCCACCGAGGGTCTCGATACCGAGGCTCAACGGGGTCACGTCAAGCAGCAGCACGTCCTTCACTTCGCCGGTGAGCACGCCGCCCTGGATGGAAGCGCCGATGGCCACCACTTCGTCGGGGTTGACGCCCTTCGAAGGCTCCTTCTTGAAGAAGTCGCGGACGATGTTCTGGATGGCGGGGATACGGGTCGAACCACCGACCAGGATGACATCGTCGATGTCGTTGACGGTCAGGCCGGCGTCTTGCAGGGCTTGACGGCAAGGCTCGATGGTGTCGTGGATCAGCTTGTCGGCCAGCTGCTCGAACTTCGAACGGCTCAAGGTGCGGACCAAGTGCTGCGGGATGCCGTTGACAGGCATGATATAAGGCAGGTTGATCTCCGTCTCGCTCGATGAGCTCAACTCGATTTTTGCCTTTTCAGCGGCTTCCTTCAGACGTTGCAGGGCCATCGGGTCCTTACGCAGGTCGATGCCGTTGTCTTTCTGGAACTCTTCGGCCAGCCAGTTGATGATGACTTCGTCGAAGTCGTCGCCGCCGAGGTGGGTGTTACCGTTGGTGGACTTCACCTCGAACACGCCATCGCCCAATTCAAGGATGGAGATATCGAAGGTGCCGCCGCCGAGGTCGTACACAGCGACTTTCACATCGTTCTTCTTCTTGTCCAAGCCATAGGCCAAAGCGGCAGCCGTAGGCTCGTTGATGATACGGCGCACTTTCAGGCCGGCGATTTCGCCAGCTTCCTTGGTGGCCTGACGCTGGGCGTCGTTGAAGTATGCAGGCACCGTGATGACGGCTTCCGTGACGGTCTGGCCAAGGAAGTCCTCAGCGGTCTTCTTCATCTTTTGCAGCACCATGGCGGAGATTTCCTGCGGGGTGTATTGCTTGCCGTCGATGTCGATACGAGGCGTGTTGTTGGGGCCTTGGACGACCTTGTAAGGCACACGGCGCATCTCGGCGCCCACCTTGTCGTAGGTCTCGCCCATGAAACGCTTGATGGAATAAACGGTACGCAGCGGGTTGGTGATGGCCTGACGTTTGGCAGGCTCGCCGACCTTACGCTCGCCGTTGTCGGTGATGGCGACCACGGAAGGGGTGGTGCGGTGGCCTTCGCTGTTGGCGATGACGACCGGCTCGTTACCTTCCATAACGGCCACACATGAGTTGGTTGTACCTAAATCGATACCAATGATCTTTGACATTTTCTTGTTCTCCTATTATTTATTTGTTACTTGTTTTGTTGTCTTTTCACCGTTGCATACGGATTGCAACGGCCTCCTCTAGTCAATCTTTATGCCAAAAGAAAAAAACTGACAAAATGGCAATATTTCGTTTTTTCTCCCGTTTTTCATCCGCAATCCGCTTGCCAGTTTAGGGAAATTTCGTACCTTTGCACCCTTATTTTTTCCAAAACTCACACCGATCATGAAGAAACTAACCGCCATCATAATTTGCCTATTGTTTTCAACCGTAGCCTTCTCACAAGATAACGACGGCTTTTTCAAACGCATGAAGAACAGGTTCGTCTCGCACGACACCGTATATATATACATCCACGACACCGACACCATCATTGCCGCCAACGACAACGATGAAGAAGAGGACGACGAGGAAGAGGACGAGGAGTTCTCGGAAGGCATCGCCATCCCCGTCGACACCCTCAACACCGCCGACCGTTACTGCAAGGTGGTGCTCTTCGACAACGGCACGTGGCTGTATTACAACATTGAGAAGCCCGACATCCCGGACTCGTTGAGTTACGACCACTGGGACACGGAGACCGTGCACAGCTACCGCGACATCGCGCTGAAGGATCTTCCTGACGAGGTGGTGCTGCGACTTGTCGACTCGGTGCACCGTTTCTGCATCCCGCATCCCGGCCCTGTCACCTCGCAGTTCAAGTTCAGATGGCACCGTCCCCACCGTGGTGTCGACATCGGTCTGCACACGGGCGACGAGGTGTATGCCGCCTTCGACGGCATCGTGCGCGTGGCCCTGCCCACCTCTGTGACGGGTGGCTACGGCAACGTGCTCGTCGTGCGCCATGCCAACGGCTTGGAGACCTACTATGGTCACCTCTCCAAGTTCCTCGTCAAGAGCGGCGACGTCGTCAAGGCCGGCGAAGCCATCGCTTTGGGTGGCTCGACGGGTCGCTCCACCGGACCCCACCTCCACTTCGAGACTCGCTACATGGGCCAGTCGTTCGACCCCGAACGTATCTTCGACCTCTACAACGGCACCCTCCGCGAAGAGGTGTTCGTGCTGAAGAAGCACTACTTCAACATCAACTCGCACTATGGGCAGACCGACGAGCAGTCGGCGAGAGCCTCGCAGAAGCCCCCGCAAGAGCAGGCGCCCAAGTCCAAGAAGGTGTATTACACGGTGAAGAAAGGCGACACGCTCAGCAAGATCGCCAAGAGAAACGGCACCACCATCAAGAAGATTTGTCAGCTGAACGGCATCCGACAGAACAAGACGTTGCAGATCGGCCAACGTTTGAGAGTGAAATAAAAACAAAACCCCGAAAGTCGTTTGACTTTCGGGGTTTTTCTTTTCAACGTGTCGGCTTATTTCATCCAAGCCTCGACGTCTTCCAGCTGCAAGGCGGGGATGTCGAGTTTGTTCTTCTTGCGCAAGCCGTTGAGCTTCTCACGCAGGGCCGAAGGCTTCTCGGCCTTCAGCTGCTCGATGGTGTTGTAGCCGTTGGTGAGCAGCAACGTCGCCCAGGTCTCGGCCATACCCAAGGCCATGAAGTCTTCCTTGGTGGCGTTCTTCACGACCTTCTCGGGACGCATCATCGGGAACAGCAGCACCTCTTGGATGGTGGTCTGACCCGTGAGCAGCATGACAAAACGGTCGATGCCGATGCCCATGCCCGAAGTCGGCGGCATGCCATATTCGAGGGCGCGCAGGAAGTCCTGGTCGATGAACATGGCCTCGTCGTCGCCACGCTCGCTGAGCTTCATCTGCTCCTCGAAACGGGCGCGTTGGTCGATGGGGTCGTTCAGCTCGGTGTAGGCGTTGGCCAGCTCCTTGCCGTTGACCATGAGCTCGAAGCGCTCGGTCAGCTCGGGGTTGTTACGGTGACGCTTGCAGAGCGGCGACATCTCGACAGGATAGTCGGTGATGAAGGTCGGCTGGATGTAGGTGCCTTCGCACTTCTCGCCGAAGATTTCGTCAATCAGCTTGCCCTTACCCATCGAGTCGTCCACCTCGATGCCGAGTTGCTTGCACACGTCGCGCAGCTGGGCCTCGTCCATGCCAGTGATGTCGATGCCCGTCTTCTCCTTGATGGAGTCGATCATGGTGATGCGCTTGAAGGGACGCTTGAAGCAGATCTCGTTGTCGCCCACCTTCACGGTGTCGGTGCCCAGCACCTCCGTGACGGCGCGCTCGATCATGGCCTCGGTGTAGTCCATCATCCAGAGGTAGTCCTTGTAGGCCACATAGATCTCAAGACCCGTGAACTCGGGGTTATGGGTGCGGTCCATGCCCTCGTTGCGGAAGTTGCGTGAGAACTCGTAGACGCCCTCGAAGCCGCCCACGATGAGGCGCTTCAGGTAGAGCTCGTCGGCGATACGCAAGTACATCGGGATGTCCAAAGCGTTGTGGTGCGTGATGAAGGGACGCGCCGTGGCGCCGCCGGGGATGGCTTGCAGCACAGGCGTCTCCACCTCCAGATAGCCGCTCTCGTTGAAGAAACGGCGGATGCTGTCGATGATACGGGTGCGGGTGATGAAGATGTCCTTCACCTTGTCGTTCACCACGAGGTCGACATAACGCATACGGTAGCGCAGCTCAGGGTCGTTGAACTCGTCGTACTTCACGCCGTCCTTCTCCTTGACGATGGGCAACGGACGCAGGCTCTTGCTCAGTACCGTCAGCTCCTTCACATGGACGGAGATTTCACCCATTTGCGTGCGGAAGGCGAAGCCCTTCACGCCGATGAAGTCGCCGATGTCGAGTAGGCGCTTGAACACCGTGTTATACATCGTCTTGTCCTCCTCGGGGCAGATCTCGTCGCGCTTGATATACAGCTGGATGCGGCCTTTCGAGTCCTGCAGCTCGCAGAACGAGGCGGCGCCCATGATGCGGCGGCTCATGATACGGCCCGCGAGGGTGACTTCCTGGAATTGGTCGGGGTTGTTGTCGTCGAATTGCTCCAAAATATCCGTCGTGAACACGTTCACCGGGAACGCGGCCTGGGGATACGGATTGATGCCGAGTTTATAGAGTTCGGCCAACGAGTTTCTTCTGATTTGTTCCTGTTCGCTTAACATGATGCGTTGAAATTTTGCGCAAAATTACGTTTTAATTCGTTATGAAGACCAACCAACGGGGAAATATTGTATTTTTGACCCGCGAAAACGAAGGATATGCAGTTCAAAGACGTCATAGGACAATCCGCCATCAAACAAAGGCTCATCCAAAGTGTGAGGGAGAACCATGTCTCTCATGCCCAGCTCTTTTTGGGCCCAGCGGGATGCGGCAAACTGCCTTTGGCCTTGGCCTATGCCCAGTATATCCTCTGCCCCAACCGTACCGAGACCGACAGCTGCGGTGTGTGTCCCACCTGCCAAAAGATGCAGAAACTGGTGCATCCCGACCTGCATTTCGTCGTGCCGACAGCCAGCACGAAAAAGGTGAAGAGCAATCCCGAGTCGGACCTCTTCATGGAGGAATGGCGCGAGTATGTCACCCAAAACCAAGCCTATATCGACACCTCGGGATGGTATTCCTTCCTTGACGTGGAGAACAAGCAGGGCTACATGTCGGTGCGCGACGCCGCCTCGCTGTTGCGCAAGCTGAGCATGAAGGCTTACGAGGGCGAATACAAGATCGCCATCATCTGGATGGCGGAGAAGATGCGCACTGACACGGCTAACAAACTGCTGAAACTCCTCGAGGAACCGCCCGAGAAGACGGTCTTCCTCCTCATCGCAGAGGACCAAGAGGAGCTGCTGGCCACCATCAAGTCGAGGACGGCCCTGGTGAAGATACCGGCAATTGAAATCGATACGATAGAGAATGCTTTGGTGCAGCGCCTCGGATGCGCGGAACAACAGGCCCACGACGCGGCGATGATCTCGGAAGGCAACTGGCTCAACGCCTGCCACTCGATTCGCGAGTCGGAGGACCTCACGTTCTTCTTCACCACCTTCCAGCAGTGGATGCGTCTCTGCTTCCGCGCCGCCTATTCCGAGCTGATCGACTTCTCAGGCAATATCAAATCCATAGGCCGTGAGAAACAAAAGGAACTGTTGAACTACGGCCTGCGTATCGTCCGCAATGCGCTGCTGTTCAACAACAACCTGGCCGACATCGTGATGCTGCCCGACGACGAGAAGAAGTTCAACGCCAACTTCGCTCCTTTCGTCAATCCGGCCAACTTGGCACAGATCGCCGAGCTCTTCGAGGAGGCCATACGCCAAATCGAGCGTAACGGCTACGCGCCGCTCGTCTTCACGGATGTGAGCTTCAAGATGATCGGGTTGCTAAAGAAGAAATAATCCCTTATTCGTAGACTTCCACCGTTCCCATCTCAAACTGGATGGGATTGCCGGCCTCGTAGTAGCGAGCGTCGTGCAGCACCTTGTCGAAGACATAGTTCTGGATGAGGACGAAGTCCTTGCCGTCGTTGACGAGGGCATACATACGGTCGCGGTCCACATCGCCCAACTCGCCGCCCATGTCGGTCACGCCGTTCAAGACCAGTTTCTTGAAGGTCTTCATATCCTGCTTGTTGCCGTCCTTGTCGGTGACGACGATATAGTGGACATAAGGCGAGCCTGTGATGGAGTCGATGCGTTCCTGGGGCAACGTGTTGTTGAACAAAGCCTCGAAGCGAAGGTCGCCAAACGATGACAGCATGTTGATGACCTTCAGCGTGTCATAAGGCAACTCTTTGTTGTCGGCGAGACGGGTGAGTTTATACTGGTGCTTGCCCATGTTCTCGATGGTGAAACTGCCTTCGGGGTCTTCGTTGAACTCAACCATGACAGACTGAATGTCGGCCATGTTCTCGTGGAAGATGGTGTGGTCGCGCCAGTCGTCGGGGTTGGCGGTGAAGCGCGTGGTGATGAAGCCGCGGAAGCTGGGGATATAGACAATATAGGCGTTGTCGGCGCCCTCCATCAGCATGAAGGTACCACTGCTGTCCATGGTGGCGTCACCCACATAGAAGACCTTGGTGCGCTTCTCATGGTAGAACAGCTTGACCTTGTCGAACAAGTTGATACGCGGCACGATCTGGTAGATCTCCACCTTGGTGCTCTGCGACGCCAATTGCTTGACGATGTTGTCGTGGCTGGCCCTCGACACGGGCATCTTGACACGCACCTTATAGAGGGTGGTCAGCAGGTACTGCACCTGCTTGGAGTGGGCCTTGTAAGTGCCGTTGAGCGTCCAGCCGTCGGCCTGCCTCTCGAGCAGCGACTCACGGTCACGGCGGTCGGCCAGATAGATGCGAGTGACGGAGGCCGTGTCCCACACGGTGAAGTCGGCGCCTTTGTGTCTGCTCTTGCCGGCGGGACCCGACGAATGGTAGAAATAGTTGGCCACGGCGACGCCGGCAATGGCGGCCAATATGATGACAATGACGATGAGAGCGCGGTTGTTTTTCTTCATTGTGTGTTATGCTTTCGTTTTTCTACTGTATTTCACTTTACGGATGAGCGACATGACGAGACCCAGGATGACGATGAGTGCGATGGGCACGAGGGTGTTGACCACCTGCCAGGTCGTCCGCTGCTTGCTGACCTTGGTCGGGTCGAGGAGGCGCACCTTGAGTTCACGGGAGCGGATGTCGACCAATCCCTCGCCGTCGACGAGGTAGCTGATGCAGTTCTCGATGAACTCCTTGTTGGCATAGGTGATTTGCGTATATTGGTCGAAACCCAGAGGCAAAGGATTGCGCGTCCTGGTATCGATTTGGTTGCGGATGAGGTCGCCGTCGGTCACCACGATCATAGCGGTCGGCTTGCTCGTCTCCATGAAGTCGGTGGCTTGGTCGTCGATAATCTCCTGCGGGATGCGGTTGGCATAAAGCGACGAGAAGGTGCCCGTCAGCAGATAGGCCACATTCTTGCCTTTCGAACCGAACATCCTTTGGTCAGGGGTCTGCCGCAGCATGGCCAGTGTGATGAAGACGGGCGTGCCCGACACTTTGGTATGGTCACTGGTCTTGAGCAGCGGGATTTGTTCAATGTCATCAGCCGAGGTGGTGGCATCTATTGAACTGACGAAATCCGACTTGATGGCATTCATGTTGCGTACCATGGGATGGTCAGAGGCAGCTTGCAGCAAGGGGAAGTAATACCAGCGGAAGTACTCCAGACGGGCTTGTCCGCCCACCTGTCCCGTTCGGATAGGCAGGGCAGCGCAGGTCAGGTCGAGGAGCAGGTCGCGGTTGAGGCGCACGCCGTATTTAAAAAGCATGTCATCTAAGTTGAGGTCTTGCTCAATGCCGACGGTCGACTCCTGGCTTTGCAGGCTGTCCATGGTGGCAAAAACAGGCTCGACCAGCCACAGCACCTTGCCGCCGTGCATGATGTATTGGTCGATGAGGAACTTGTCGCGCTCGTCAAACGCCTGCGTGGGCTTGGCGATGACGATAGCATCGTACAAGGGTCGGGCACTCACGTCGCGTGTGGTGTCCTGTGTGCGACGAATAAGAGCGTCGATTCTGCCGCCAATCGTCACCGTATCCACATTGTAAGTCTGTTCCAAAGTCTGTATGATGTCATACACATTCTGGGTATCCAATTCTCCATGGCCTTGGATGAAGGCAATATCAGGATGATTACGGCGCGTCACCTTCTTCACCGCATCGATGAGGCGGAACTCCAGGTTCTGCATCGAAGCGTTCAAGGCTTCATTGTCTGACATCCCCACCTGGTTTTCCAACAGGTCAATAGCGATTTCGGTATCGTTGCGGTAACTCACCAAGGCGCCAGGCCAGATGACCATTTGCTTCGATGAGCCGTCGCTATTCTGCACGTTGAGGTCGGTAGGCTTCAATCCTGCCTGATACAGTTGCTTATAGGTCTCCATGATTTCGGCCTCTTCGCCGCTCTCAGTGGGGTCGATGAACTCGTAGTCGATATATTTGGAGTAAGCGCGGAACTCATCGAGCATCTCCTTGGTCTCGCGGCGCAGCTTTTTGAAACCCGCCGGAAAGTCGCCGTCAAGGTAAACCTTAAAATAGACGTAGTCGTCAAGGTTGTTGAGAATCTCCTTCGTCGTAGGCGAAAGGGTATAGCGTTTCTCGCTCGTCAGGTCAAAGCGGGTAAACAGGCGGGAACCCGCCAAATTGACAATGACCACCACGGCAATCGTAATGAGGAAGGCGAGTATTTGGTTCTTTTTCAGACTCTTGCGTTTGTTATCCATCGTTCTCCCCTCCTTTACCATTTACGACTTGAAAGCACCAGTTTCGTTGCACTCAGGAAGAGCGCTATCACACTCAGAAAATACAACACGTCGCGGGTGTCAACCACGCCACGGCTTAGCGAACTATAGTGGGCGTTCATGCCCAGCTGTTGGATGAACAGGTCAACACGCCCAAACCATGACAGCGAGTATATGAACTCGAAACCAATGAGCAGGAAACCGCAGAAAAAGACCGATAGGATGAAGGCCAAAATCTGGTTGTTGGTCAGCGAACTGCAGAAAATGCCGATGCTCACAAAACTGGAACTAAGCAAAAACAGACCAATATAAGAGCCCCAAATGCCACCACTGTCGAGGTTGCCTTTGGTCTCACCCAACTGATATACAGTAAAATAATAAATAAAGGTCGGAATCAAGGCGAGCAACACCAAGACTACGCCAGCCAAGAACTTCGCCCAGATGATTTGCCAGTCCGAGAGGGGTTTTGTAGCAAGCATCTCTATGGTGCCCGTGCGGTTCTCCTCGGCAAAACTGCGCATCGTCACAGCAGGCACAAGGAAAAGGAAGACCCAAGGCGCGAGGATGAAGAGGCTGTCGAGGTTGGCATAGCCGAAGTTCAGCACGTTGAAGTCGCTTTGGAACACCCAAAGAAACAGGCCCGTGATGAGCAGAAACACCACGATGACCATGATGCCAATCAACGAACTGAGGAAGTTGCTGATTTCTTTTTTGAAAAGGGCGTACATACTCAAATACGTATTTGGGGTGCAAAGGTACGAGTTTTTTCTCTATCTTCGCTGCATCTATCAAACATTCTTGTCCATGAAACGCCTAGGACTGCCTCTGCTGCTCTTCGTCGCCCTCCTACTCTGCCAATGCCATCCCAAAAACGACGGGCAGAGCACGGAGCAACTCTACGCTGAGTTTCGGCAGCCCGCATCGGAATACCGACCCTTCGTGCGCTGGTGGTGGAACGGCGACAAGGTGGAAGCCGACGAACTGGTGCGCGAGTTGCACCTGCTCAAGGACGCCGGCATCGGGGGTGTGGAGATTAACCCCATTGCCTTCCCTACTTACTGCGACAGCCTTGGCAAGCCCTCGCTTCCCTGGCTCAGCCCCGAGTGGATCGACATGCTCAAGGTGTGCTTCGATGAAGCCGATTCTTTGGATATGACCTGCGACCTCCTCGTGGGCTCGGGATGGCCTTTCGGCGCCGAGTTTTTGGGAGAGGACGAAAGGGCGCAGATTGTGGTCAACTATGCCGAACCGGTGACAGGTCCCACCACCCTCACCATCATTCCTGACAGCCTCTGCGCCAAAGCTATGCCCAAAGTGAGCTCGCCCTATAAAGGCAACACCAAGGAGCTGATGCTGTTGCGGCTTTATCCGAACCCCGCCACAAGTGTTGATGGGTATATTGATATTTTGACATGTCAGAAAGACGGCCCTTCGACCCTTCGACAGGCTCAGGGCTCAGGGACCTTAACCGTCGACGTCCCCGAAGGGGAATATACCTTGGCCGCCTTAGTGAAGATCAACGGGTTTTTGGAGGTCATCAACGGTGCGCCAGGGGCGGCGGGCCCCGTGCTCGACCATTTCAACACCGAGGCCGTCAACCGGTATCTTTACAACATGTCGGACAAGATTGAAGCCCAGATCGGGCCGCTGCAAGGCCGCGTCCGCGCCCTCTTCACCGACAGCATGGAGCTGGAAGGCGCCAACTGGACCTCTGACATGGCCGAGGAGTTCCAGAAACGTTACGGCTACGACATCACCGAATACCTGCCCTTCGTCCTCTTCAAGATCGGCTCCATGGGCAGCGCCCTCAACTACGACCCCGTGGTGCCTGTGACAGACGACCTCCAGAAGGAAATCCAACGCGCCCGCTACGACTTCGAGGACTTCAAGGCCCAACTGATGCAGGAACGTTTCACCAACACCTACCTCGCCTGGTGCCATCACCTCGGCGTGAAGGCACGCGCACAGGCCTACGGCCGCGGCTTCTATCCCTTGGAGAACGCCATTGGCTACGACATCCCCGAGGGCGAGTCGTGGACCACCAACTGGCTGCGCCACAAGCCCGGCGAGGAGATGTCGGAGACCGACTACCGCCGTGGCCGCGCCTATACCATGGTCAACAAGTTTGTGTCGTCAGGCGCTCACCTCGCCGGCAACCGCACCGTCAGCTGCGAGGAGATGACCAACACCTACACCGTCTTCAACATGGGCCTCGACCAGCTGAAACTCGGCGGCGACCAAAGCGCCATGTCGGGCATCACCCACAGCGTGTTCCACGGGTTCAACTACTCGCCCAACCTTGAGGCCCCGTTCCCCGGATGGCTACGCTATGGCGCCTTCTACAGCGAGAACAACAACTGGTGGCCTTACTTCAAATACTACAACGACTACAAGGCCCGCCTCTCCTACGCCCTGCAGCACGGCACCTACTATGCCGACATCGCCATCCTCAACCCCGAGAACGACATGTGGAGCACCATCGGAATGCAGAACGAGCCCTTCCCCAACACCACGAGAGCCCCCTACAAAACAATGATCTGGGAAGCCATCAACAAATGCGGCGGCGGTGTCGACTACGTGAGCGAGAACATCATCAACGGATCAGACATCAAGAAGGGCCAGCTTTGTTATAACCAACGCAAATACAACACCCTATTCCTCATCGACGTGGAGAGTCTGCACCCCGAGACCGCAGAGCGACTGCTTCGTTTTGTGGAGACAGGAGGCAAGGTCGTGTGCGTCGACACGATACCCTACCAGTCGCTTGGGTTGCGTGAAAACTACTCCGAGCGTGACTCCCTCGTCAAAGCCACCATGAAGAAGGTGATGCAACACACCGACAACTTCGTCTTCGTCGAGCCGCCCAAGGAGGGCTTCATCCCTTGGTATGACAGCCTCATGCATGCCGAGAGCCTGCCCCATTATCTCGACATCGAGAGCCCCGACCCCTATGTGATGCAGAACCGCTATACCACCGACGACGGCAGCGAGATGGTGCTGCTCTCTAACAGCCACCGCTATAATGCCCACCCGACCAAAATCACCTTCAGCAAGGCCATGACCCACAAGCGGCAGGCCCAGGTCTGGGACCTGCAAACGGGCGAACGCTACGCTCTGCCTTTGGAGGAGGACGGCAGCTATACCTTTGATTTGGGGCCCGTGGAGTCGGTGCTCGTCGTGTTTGAAAAGACGAGGCCTATCGACCTCCCGACATGGCAACCATTGCATCAAACAATAAAAGAAACGCCGTCTGTCGCCTTGTCAGATGACTGGGATGTGGAATTATGTCACAGCCTCTTGCATGACACCGCGACAGCCCATTTCGACACCTTGTTTGATTTGAAGGACAGCGAGACGTACCAGCATTTCTGCGGGACGATTGTTTATCGGAAAACCATAGACCATCATGGTACAGACGGTGCATGCACCGTCTCTACATTGTTGGATTTAGGACTGGTGGAAGGCGTTTCCGAGGTCTTCGTCAATGGGCAACCCGCTGGCGTCCGGTATTATGGTCGCCGCCTCTACGACATCGGCCCCTATCTCCAAGAAGGCGACAACAACATCGAAATCCGCGTCACCACCATCATGGGCAACTACCTCAAGACCTTCAGTCGCGAGGACAACCTGACCACTTGGGTCTACGTCAACAACCCCAAACGAGAGCAGCCCCTGCAACCCATGGGGATGATCGGACCAGTTAGCATATTCAAACCTGAAATACAATGAAAAAGCATCTCATCACCCTTTGTCTTTCCTTATTGCTCGGCCTCCAAGCCTTCGCGCAGGAAGCCAAGCCCACCTACAACGCCTCGAAGTTCGGCATCCGCAGCGACGGCGTGACGATGAACACCCGCAGCATCCAGTTCGCCATCGACTGGATCGCGGAACAAGGCGGCGGCACCCTGCGCTTCTGGGTGGGACGTTACCTCACAGGCAGCATCCACCTGAAATCCAACGTCACCATCGAGCTGGTGGAAGGCGCTGTGCTCGTCGGCAGCACCAACCCCCTCGACTATGACCGCCTCGAGGCCACCAGCGACCATGCCCTCATCCTCGCCGAAGGCGTCGAGAACATACGCCTCATCGGCGTCTACAACAGCGGCGGCGTCATCGAGGGACAAGGCCGAGAGTTGGGCAACAACTGCACCGACCTCGTGCATAAAGGCCTCATGAAAGACAAGCTGAGCAACGACCGTGTGGGCGAAGGTTTCCGTCCCCGACTGTTGATCTTCAGGGAATGCAAGAACGTGGAGGTCGACAACGTCACCTTCCGCAACGCCGCCAACTGGGTCACCATGTACGACCAATGCGAGAACGTCAAGGTCAACAATGTGCGTGTGCAAAGCACCGCTTTCTGGAACAACGACGGCATCGACATCGTCGACTGCGACGGCTTTGTCCTCACCAACAGCTACGTCGACGCCAGCGACGACGCCATCTGCCTCAAGTCACACAGCGCCAAGAAGCTGTGTCAGAACATCGAGGTGCGCAACTGCACCGCTCGCAGCAGCGCCAGCGGCATCAAGTTCGGCACCATGGGCGCAGGCGGCTTCAAAAACGTAAAGATCATCAACAACACCGTCTACGACACCTACCGCAGCGCCATCACCATACAAAGCGTCGACGGCGGCATCTGCGAGAACATCCTCGTCGACTCGCTCTATGCCACCAACGTGGGCAACGCCATCTACCTCAACATCGGCGCGCGCCGCGACAAGCAGAGCTTCATGGACGGCATCACCATCCGCAACATGGTTTGCGAGGTGGCCGCCACCAAACCCGACGCCGGCTACGAATACGAAGGCCCCGTCGAAGACCTGCCGCGCAACATCTCGCCTTGCGGTATCATCGGACTGAAAGACAGCAAGATAAAGAATGTCACCTTGGAGAATATCGACATCACCTTCCCTGGTGGCGGCGACGAGCATTATGCCCATGTCGGCCTCGACGAACTGGACAAAGTGCCCGAGATGCCCAAGGCCTACCCCGAGTTCTCGCAACACATGGAACTGCCCGCCTGGGGCTTTTTCATCCGCCACGTCGACGGACTCACGATGAACAACATCACGCTGAAGGCCTTGAAAAAAGACTATCGCACAGCTATCGTCTTGGATAATGTCAACAACCACAAAATCAACAAGTTGAAAGTTGACGAACCCAATGCGAAGAAGAAAGAATCAGTTTTTGAGCGGAAATAAAAAAATGTTATTTTTGCGGTCGCAAAACGAGCAAAATTGATATTTTTTAACTACAATTAACTATGTATCAGATTTTTAAAGATCAGATTGAGAAATCAAAACTTATAATTTCAGGTGTAAAAAGAAACCAACGCCTCGGCCGCGACGCCGGTGTGGAAGAGAACACATTGCAGAAACTGGAGGAAGACTGCAGGCGTTTGGAAAGCATCTCGGCCGAGATCGACAAGCTTCGCGAGGAGCTGCAGAAGAAGAGCGACGAGGCCCACAATGCCTTGAACACGCTGAAGAGCCGCACCCTCACCGTGAAAAAGGCCGTCAAATCCAAGTACGACCAAACCTGGTGGGTCAAGTTCGGCATTCCCGACAAGAGATGATTGTCATTAAGAACCAAAGGAAACCGCTTCGTCAGAGGCGGTTTTTTTTGTGCGGATGACGACCTTATGCTCCCCTTTCAAGGTAGTGGCAAACAGGTACGTCTCATCGCCATCGCCGATTTTCAACACCTTGCGCAGCTCGGCAACAGTAAGCGGGAAGTTGCGTACCGCGACGCTGGCCTTCTCCACATCCGATAGCAAGACTTGCTTCACCTTCTTGTTGTAGGGAGCCCAGCCTTCCACCTCGAAGACACGGCCGGGAAAATCGGGAACCAACCGTTCTGAGGTATACAGATTGCTGTTTTTATGCAATTTGCGAACGCCATAACGCTCTGTCAGCCATTTGAAGCAGCCCGCTTTCATCACGGCGGGATTGGGCTCGTAGAGATAGTTGGAGACGCCATCGGCCAGATGACTTTGGCAGCCGTTCTCTTCTCCCAGCGTGAAGCGCACCTCGGGCTGGCGGGTCAGCAGGTTGACGCAAACCAGCTGAGGCTCGCCTTGGAAGCCACGCTCCAAAACGACATCCAGCTCCTTGCATTCGTTGGCGACGGCCACCACATGCACCTCCTTCACGTGGCGCAGTTCCTCCAGCGCCTTGCTGATGTCGAGCATCGGCGACAGCTTCACCATCACTGTCGGCGCCTTTTCGAGCAACAGGTCTTGCATAGCCGTCACATCGGGGGTACAGTCGGCGATGGAGACGGTCTTGTGTCCATGTTCGTCCCTGCGGGCGGGATCGATAAAGAGACAGTCTTTTGATTCACAACGCCTTAGATAATCTTCCGCCGTCTCGTTCCACACATTGATGTCGGCATTCAGGACGGAGAAGTTATGGCGCGCCAGTTCGCAGAGCTCGCTTTGCCGCTCCACATAGTCGGTCTGTTGGAAGCGTCGCGAGAGATAGTAGGTGTCGACGCCCAGGCCGCCCGTGAGGTCGGCGAGGGAGTGGCCTTGCAGCAGGCTCGCCTTGTATCTCGCCGCCGCTTCCGACGAGCATTGCTCGAGGGAGAGGTGGGCGGGAAAGAGCAGCTCCTCGTTGTCGGCCCATTGCGGCGCCTTCTTCTGGAGCAGCTGTCGGGCGGCGATCTGTCGCAACGCCAATGAAACATCAGTGCCGACGGGCGCCTTCTTCAAGGCGAGCGTCGGCACGTCGGCGTTCAGGTATTCCCTGATGAACTGTCTTGTGATATCGTTCAAGTTCAAATCTTCTTCAGGTTCATCACCTCGAGGTCGGTGAGGAAACGCCACTCGCCACGAGGCAGTCTGTATTTGTCGAGACCGGCGAACATCACGCGGTCGAGCTTGGTCACCTCATAGCCGAGGTGTTCGAAGATACGACGCACAATGCGGTTACGGCCCGAGTGGAGCTCGATGCCCACGCTCTTCTTGCTGTCGTCGTCCTGGTCGTAGGCGATGCTGTCGGCGGCGATGGGGCCGTCGTCGAGCTCGACGCCTTCGGAGATGCGCAGCATGTCGTTCTTGGTCAAGGGCTTGTCGAGGATGACGTGGTAGAGCTTCGGCACCTCGCTGCTCGGGTGGGTCAGTCTCTTGGCCAGGTCACCATCGTTGGTGAACAGCAGCAGGCCCGTGGTCTGCTTGTCGAGGCGGCCCACAGGGAAGATGCGCTCGCTACAGGCGTCCTTGACAAGTTCCATCACGGTGTCGCGCTCGTAGGGGTCGTCGCTGGTGGTGATATAGCCTTTAGGCTTGTTGAGCAGCAGGTAGCGCAGCTTCTCGCGGCTGAGGGTCTGGCCGCCATACACCACCTTGTCTTCGGTCTTCACCTTGTAGCCCATCGTGGTGATCACTTCGCCGTTCACCTCCACGCAGCCGGCCTTGATGAGGTCGTCGGCTTCGCGGCGTGAGCAGATGCCACAGTCGGCCAGGTATTTATTCAGGCGGATCTCGCCAGTCGCTCTCGGGCGGTCGTACAGCGGGTCTTTCTCGCGCACATAGCCCTTGCGGCCGCGGCGCGGCTCTTCTTCGTCGTCGAAGCGGCGGCGCGGACGGTCGTCGAAACGGCGGCCACCACGGGGACGCTCATCGTCGAAGCGACGGCGGGGTCTATCTTCATCTTCAAAACGACGTCTTGGACGGTCGTCATCGAAACGGCGACGCGGTCTTTCGTCATCGTGGAAGCGGCGCTCGCGCGGCTTGTCGTCGTCGAAGCGACGGCGCGGACGCTCGTCATCGTCAAATCTACGACGCGGTCTTTCGTCGTCATGGAAACGACGCTCACGCGGACGGTCGTCGTCATTAAATCTGCGACGGGGACGCTCGTCATCGTCGAAGCGGCGACGCGGTCTCTCATCGTCGTGGAAACGGCGCTCGCGCGGCTTGTCGTCGTCGAAACGGCGGCGCGGACGGTCGTCATCGTCAAATCTACGGCGGGGGCGGTCGTCGCGACGGCCTTCACCGTGTTCGTCGTCGAAGCGACGGCGGGGACGGTCACCGAACTTACGCTCGCCGAACCTGCGGTCGCCACGTTCTTCATCAAATCGGCGCTCACCTCTCGGCTTGTCGCCAAATCCTCTTCTCTCTTGTCCTTCCTCGTCACCGTCACGGTGATAGAATTTGAAGGACCTCCTCTGCTGGAATTCTTCCTCAGCAGGCTTTCTGGTGCGCGGACGCTTGCCAGATCTTTCGTTGTCAGTCATTTAATAAGGTATTAATGTATTAATTTTCAGTCCGTCTTCACAAACGGGCGGCAAAAGTACGAATAATTTGGGACATAGAGACTTAAAAAAGCGAATTATCTGAGCTCGATAAGGTTTTCGACGAGGACGCCCGGGTAATTCCTCCTCATCTCCACGATTTTCTGCTCCTTCAGCGTCTCAAACTTTCTATACGCCTCGCTCTCAGGGAACAAAGGCCTATGTTGCAGCATCTGCCTCAACTCGGCGGCGGCCTGCATGGCGGACTTCTCCTTCGGGTCGATGGCGAAGTCGGCGAAACGTTCCCAGATGTAACGAACGGCTTGCTCGGTGGGATGCACCATGTCCTCCTTATAGAAGCGATAGTCGCGCAACTCGTCCAAGAGGATCTCGTAAGCGGGGAAATAATGGGCGTTGTCGAAGGACTTGCACACCTCGTCAACGGCAAGCAACAAAGCCGCCTTGCTCAACTGGTTCTCGTGCAAGCCGTCCTTCAAGTGCCGCAAGGGAGAGACGGTGAAGATGAACTGTTTTTCGGGATAGGCTTTCATCATCTTGGCGAGGCATTCCACCGACCGCTCCGTAGTAAGGAACTCCCTGTCAAATTGGCGGGCGGGCAGTTTGTGACAATTGGAGACCACCTGCCGCGTTTCCTTATGCCTGAAAGCCCATGAAGTGCCCAAACTAACAACCACCCACTTGGTGTCCAAAAAGCGCTCACGCGCCTCTTTTAGGTCTTTGTTGACCCTTTCCAGGAGCGTCGTCTCATCGGACTGCCAGAAGGCCGTGTTGTGGCTGAAGGTGCAGTATTGCCCCTCGCCTACGGCAATCACTTCGTCATGGGTGAAAGGTTTGCCACTACCCAGCCTTTCGATTGATTGGGCGATGCTGGCGGGGTTGTAAAGCACCCCGAAAGGATTCACCAAGGCATCGAAGCCCAAGCCGCGGCAGAGGGCGCCCACCTCGTCGGCGAAACAGGAACCCAAGAAGAGCAGGCCTTCGCCATATGCGATGGCCTGCTCCATGGGTCGGACTCTTATTTCAGTTTGAAGGATCATTTATTCTCCGCCAAAAACCTTTCCACTTCGATGCCAGCCATGGCGCCCGTGCCGGCGGCCACGATGGCCTGGCGGTAGATACGGTCCTGGCAGTCGCCGCAGGCGAAGATGCCCTCCACGTTGGTGGCTGTCGACTTCGGCTTGGTGATGATGTAACCTTCCTCGTCCATATCGAGGATGCCCTTGAACGGCTCGGTGTTGGGCGTGTGACCGATGGCCTCGAAGAAACCGTCCACATAGATGGTGCGCTCTTCCTTGGTGTCGCTATGATACAGCACGGCGCCTTTCAGCTTCTTCATGAAGCCTTGCTGCTCGCCGAAGAGTTCCTTGGTCTGGTGCTTCCACAGCACTTCGATGTTGGGCGTGTTGAGCACACGGTGCTGCATGGCCTTGGAGGCGCGCAGCACGTCGCGACGGACGATGAGATAGACCTTGTTGCAGAGCTTGGCCAGATAGGTGGCGTCCTCGCAAGCCGTGTCGCCACCGCCCACCACCGCCACGTCTTTCCCTTTATAGAAGAAGCCGTCGCAGGTGGCACAGGCCGACACGCCGCCGCCCTTGAACTCCTCCTCGGTGGGCAGACCCAGGTAACGGGCCGCGGCACCCGTGGAGACGATGATACTATCGGCCAAGAGCTCGCCGTCGTATTCCGTCGTCACCTTGAAGGGACGCTGGCTGACGTCGATGCCGGTGACCTCGCCCTCGCGGATCTCGGCGCCGAAGCGCAACGCCTGCTGACGGATGTCCTCCATCATGTCGGGACCGTTGACGCCCTTGGGGTAGCCCGGGAAGTTCTCGATTTCTGTGGTCTGGGTGAGCTGTCCGCCGGGTTGCATTCCTTCATAGATGACGGTTTTCACATCGGCGCGGCAGGTATAGATGGCCGCGGTGTAGCCCGCAGGGCCTGAGCCAATTATCAGACATTCAATATGTTCCATTTTCTATAGTTTAGAGTTAAGAGTTGAGAGTTGAGAGTTATTTCTCTGCAAAGGTAACTTTTTTTTCGCAAAGTGAACAATAGTTCGAAAAACATTCGTATCTTTGCAGCCGCAAATCGAAAGATTGACATGCAATCGGGGTGTGGTGCAGTTGGCTAGCATTCTTGCATGGGGTGCAAGCGGTCGCCCGTTCGAGTCGGGCCACTCCGACAAAAAAGCAGCTGAGTTTTCGGCTGCTTTTTTTGTGTCATCACGTCACCAAAACCACATAAAAAAAGGACGTCCGAAGACGTCCTTTTCCATTGTCATTGGCATACCATCAATATTCCCAGAGGCTCTGCTCGAAGTCGAACATTTCGTTCTTGATGCGCTCCGATTCGTAGAGGGCGTCAATATTGAAAGCATAGGAGTTGATGTAACGGTCGTAAACGTTCTCTTCTTTGATGATGTAACTGTCGAAGATACGCTTCTGAAGGACTTCGTCATAAGTGCGGCGCTGTGCCGAGTTGTTGCGGTTGAAGGCAAAGGCCTTGGCAAACACGTCGCGCGAGTCTTCGTAAGGCACCCAGCACACCTGCGAGAGGCCGCCGTCATCGTCGACGACGATGGGACCCAGGGCGATGATGCGGACGAGGAACTGCGACAATTTCTTGTCGAAGTACCAGTCTTCCTTGATACGCAGACGGGTCACATTGAGCATACGATCTTTGAACTCAATCTCGTTGGGCACCTCCTCGCCATCTTTCCAGATGACCGGCGGGTCGCCAATCTTCGTGTTTTCTTTTTCAAAATCGGCCAGGGTCAAAGGAGTCACCATATCGTCGATGTTGTTCTCCACACGGTAAGGCGTGATATCACCGCTCTGGATGCCATCGTAGATCACCGTGATGAGGTTTCTCCAGTCCTCGGTCGGATTGATCGGGTAGTAGAACACTTGATTGATCTTCTGACGGAAGTCGATTTCCCTGATGATCGTCTTCTTCCACATCACGTTCGACTCGTCGATGACAGGAAGCGGCGAAGGGGTCTTTTCGTTCATGATTTGCTGCTGACCTGAGAGGATGCTGTTCTTCGGAGGCTTGATATCCGTCGTCTGCGCGTTGAGGCACAGGCTGCCGAAGAGCGCCACCAGGGTCAACAAGGAAACAAGTGTCTTTTTCATTTTATAAGAGTTTAAATTATTTACTTGATTTCAACACCGATAGGCGTTTCGAGGGTCTTGACCTTACCGTCGTTACCACGCACCTGAATAGCGGTGAAGAGGAACGTGTCGCCGACATTGGAGCCGCTGATGGCCGTCTTCATCTCGTCGGTGAAGGCGCCGCCGTTGGCCTTGGCTTCCTTGGTGGTACCGCTCTTGGTCTTGTAACGGAAGGTGTAACCCACCACGTCGTAGTGGACACCGTCGAAGTCGAAGTCCTTCATCTCGGCTTCCACACGGTTGGCGGCGAGCAGAGCGCTCTTCGACACGAGGCCGTTGACCACGTTACGGATAAGGGCCGTAGGCTTGGGCAGGTCTTTCACACGGAACTTCATGCTGCCGAGGCTCGAGCCAGCGGAGCTGACGTTGATGGTCACCTCGTTGGCCTCACCGGGACGCAGGTTGTAGGTGCCGTTGCCCGTTCTGGTCAACGAGCCGCTGCTGGCCGTGGCGCTGATTTCGCCACCGACACCGCCGCCGACGGCGATTGGGTTGTCGATACCACGATAGACCACATTCATCTTGACGGCCGAGACACTCACCGCGGGGGGAGCCACAGTGAAGGCGCCCTCAAACGGGAACTCTTCCATCTGGTTGGTCGTGGGATCCAGCATGTCGATGACACCGGTGTATTTGTGCGAGCCGACGCCGACGTTCCATTCCAACGGAATCACGCCTTGGGCGTTGCTGGTATATTCTTTCTCAGCGCCGCCGTCGAGTTTGACGCGGGCGGTCAGTTGCGAGTTCTTCCAAGCGGTCACCATGGCCTGGGCCTTATAGGTCTGACCGGACAGGAGGTAGCCGCTCTCGGCGAACACCTTGGCGCCGATCTCGTCGAAGGTGAAGTCTTGGGCGTGGATGTCCGACATCAGTTCGGTGACGGCATTCAGCTCGGCGGTCTGGGCCTCGGAGATGATCTTGTTCAACAGGGTGACGTCGGCGACCAACACGGTGTGGTGGAAGTTATGATACTCCCAGCCCTTCTGGATGGCGTCGTTGGACGAAGGATCATAGTCCATCTTGGCGGCGTAGTAATTGCCTTCGAAGGGCAGCTTCGTCAGGCTGCTCTCTGAAGCGCCGGTCTGTTCCATGACATACTCCTTGGAGCCGAAGACGCTATCGGTCACCAAACCAATCTCGTGTATGTGTTCCGGACCCATGGCCTTCACCACTTCATTGCGGAAACGTCTCATCTTCTCAGACAGCTCGTAGGCCTTGCCGCCACTGTTGGGACCCTCGGGGTTACCCATCATGTATTCGGTAGGCTGGTTGTAACCGTCTCTCGATTTCACCTTAGCGGTGTTGATGTCATAGATGGTACGACCGTTCATGGTCGTGTTGGAGCTCTTCAGCAATCCTCTATTGACAGCCTCTTGGACGGCCTCTTCTGTCGAGCCGGCCTTGGGCAGTTCGACCTTCTGCACCAAATCCCACTTCAGGGCTTCGACGTAGTTGATGAACTCCGTGGCCTCGTCTCTCAAAGCCTGGGCCTGCTCCCAATAGGGACCGACCTTTTCCTCATCCAGACCATACTGCTCCTCAAAGGCGGCGTATTTCTGGTTGATCTGGTTCGAGAGCGTTATGTTGGTGGTTTGCACACCCGAATTCACAGTGTCGAAGGCATCGAGGATGTCCTTCGAGACATTCATTGCTAACAAGGCAGTATAGACCAGGTACATCATACCGATCATTTTCTGTCTTGGGGTTTCTTTGTAGCCTGCCATAATTCTTACTCCTTTTTTATATTAGACAAACGCTTTGAGTAGAATTATGCCTTGATATTCATTGCGGACAACATTCCGCCATAGACGTTGTTCAAAGCGGTCAAGCGCTGCGACAACTGGGTCAGCTGTTGGTTGAGTTGACCGGCGTTCTGTGACGAAGTGTTGAGGTTATCCATATACTTATTCATAGTTTCAGTCAAAGCCTTGCTGGCAGCGGAAGTCTGCTCGGCACCCTGGAGCTGGAGCTCGTAGATGGAGTTGAGTGACTGCATGCTGCTGGCCACCTTCTTGATGGTGTTGGCGTCGAGAGCGCTGAAGTCGAGCTTGCCCAGCGAGTCGGACAGCTTCTGGTTGGTCTCAACGTAGGTGGTCGAGAAGTCGGAGATGGACTTCGTGGCGCGGTCCATGGCATTGGCGTAGTTGGTGGTGGCGGCCATGGCGTTGGAGATATCCGACATCTGGCCGGCGTTCTCGGCCAGTCTGTCGATGCCTCTGCCTAACTTCTTGAAGGTGTCTTCGCTGACGTTCATCTTCTCGAACATCTTGCTCAACATGGCTTCTTCGATGTCAGAGACGGGCTCGCCGCTCTTACCATTGGCGCCTGTGGTGGCAAACTGAGTACGCGTGACTCCATCCCAATCCTCTTCAAGTTCAACAAAAACATTGTCCCATGCATATTCGACGTGTTGAGGCTCAAAGGCCGACATAAAGAAGATCAATGCTTCAACACCCAGACCGATACCCAGCATAAGGTCAGCGCCGGGGATGTGGGTCAGCTTGAAGTATGCACCGATCATAACGATAGAGGCACCCCAACCATAGAGGTATCCCATGAATGTTTTGAACTTTCTCGAAGTGAGGAATTGTTGGAATTTGCTAAGTTCTTTCTTTGCCATGACAATTTGATTTTTTTTATTTGTTGATTTTATTATTGATTCAAGTTAGTTGATTATCTGTATACCCTCGACATTCTCGGGTTGTCGCCCTTGTTGCGGCCCAGATAGGGTTGGATGCAGCGGAAGCCGGTGTAGCAGTTGGCCGTATCCTGATATTGATAGTCGCGGGTGGTGACTTGCATATAGTACGACACGTCCTTCCAAGAGCCGCCACGGACGACCTTGCGCTTCATGACCGGCGGGTCGTCGGCCTTGGCGTTGTAGGTGTAGTTGGGGTTCATGTCCCAAGTGAAGTTATAAGAGTTGGGGTCGTAAGCCGTGTTGGTCCATTCGGCGACGTTGCCGGCCATGTCGTAGAGGCCCCAGCCATTGGGCGGGTAGCAGCCCACCACGAGGGTGCGCAGACCACCGTCGGCGAGGTAGTTACCACGACGGGGCTTGAAGTTAGCCAGGAAGCAGCCTTTGGCGTTGCTGGCGTTAGGACCGCCCCACGGATAAGGATTCAACATCTTGCCGCCACGGGCAGCCCATTCCCATTCAGCCTCGGTAGGCAGACGGAACTCCGACAGGTCGACGTCCTTCTTGGTGCGCAGGTAGGAGTTGAGCAACTCGGTGCGCCACACGCAGAAGGCGCGGGCTTGCTGCCAAGTGACACCCACCACCGGATAGTTGTCGTAGGCCGGATGCCAGAAGTATTTCTCCGTCATCGGGTCGTTGAACGAGTAGCTATAGTCGTGGATCCAGCACAGCGTGTCGGGATAGACGTTGATGACCTCGGCGCGGGCATACACCGAACGGTCGCTGTAGCCCTGCTTACGGTTCGACCAAGCGCCCTTGCGGTCGACGTTGATACCGGCGTCGGCTTCGCCAATCGAATAGTCGTTCTCGACCAACTTACCGTCGGCGAACTCCTTCTTGGCGGCAGCCACCATGTCAAACCAGAAATAGGAATAATAGAGTTTTCTTGTATCGATTTCCTTGCGGCGGAAATATCTCTCGTGCTCGGGGAGATACATCGGCTCAAGGGCTTCGCGGACTTCCTGCTCCTTGCTGTTCCAGTCGAGTTTCTCCTTCCAATTCAGCCTCGGCGGGTCGTACACCTCACCGGTCTTGCTCTCGGTGATGGCGAATCTGTCGGGGAAATTGTCGGCGAGGATTCTTCTCGCGATGGAGTCTCTGACCCAATTGACGAATTGGCGGTACTCGTTGTTGGTGATTTCGGTCTCATCCATGAAGAAAGCCGAAACGGACACCGTCTTGGGCTCATTGAGGTAGGAGCCAGTAATGTCCTCACCGCCCACACCCATGGTGTAGCTGCCTTGCGGGACAAACACCATCCCGTAAGGATCGGGCTGGTTGAAGGTCTTGTTTGACTTTCTCACTCCAACCAATTCACCTTGATTTGAATTGCCGCAGGCTGTGAGCAGCAGCACCACGGAAAACACGAACAATAGTCTTTTCATCTTCTTGACAATGATATAATTACTATTTTTGTTTATTATCTTTTCGATAAGGGTCCTCGCCACTAAAAGGGGCTAGTTTACCCATTAAAAACCGCCAAAATTAGAAAATATTATAATTTGCCCCTCATTTTTTCTCTTTTTTTTCCCATTTTTTTCATCCAACCCTTCAAATCAAACCCTGAACAGTTCCATCTTTTTCCTCAAAAAAACCTTACAGATACCTCACGCTGCGGTAGTCGCGCGGGGTTCTGTCGAGGTCAAGTTTGAAGCAATAACTCAGTCCTATCTCATGTGAGCCCGGAACACTCAGACCCATTGTATTGATATCGTATGAATAAACCAACGTGATGTCCTTGATGGTGAGACCTGCCATCAGGCCGACCGACTCTTGGAAACGGTAGTTGACGCCCAAGGAGAACAGATTGTTGTAGATCACCCTCGCGCTGGCGTTGAGCTGCGTCGAGGAGAGGTTGCTCATCACGCTCACCGAAGGCACGAAGGTCAGGTAAGGGATGTCCTCGATCTGGAAGGGATAGCCCGCCAAGAGGTAGAAGGTGCGGTCGGTGGTGAAGCTGGCGCTGCTGGTGTTGTTGTCGTTGAGGGCGTGACCCATGCTCTCGAGCACGTTGATGACGGAGAAGCCCAGATAGAACGACTCGGGGATCTGCCAGAACAGACCCACGTTGAAGTCGAACAGCATATCGCTCTCCTCGCCCAGACCCGAGATGAGCGGGTCGCCTTCCTGGTTGGGATGCAACTGGGCGAAGTCGACGGTGCGGTTGAGCAGCGCGCCCGACACGCCGACGCCGAGGGTGGAGCCACCCAGGTCGGCATGGAAGGAGTAGCCCAAGCCGATGTTGACGTTGTTCTCGAAGCCCAACTTGTCGCTCATCACGGAGAACTCGAGGCCACCGTGGAGCTTGCGGAAAGGCATGTCGCCCGTCAGCAGGAAGGTCTCAGGTGCCACCTCGTTGCCGTTGTTGTCGACGAAACCCATCCACTGCTGGCGGTAGAGCCCCAACAGATTAATGCCCTCGCTCATGCCGGCGAAACCCGGGTTGACGTAGGCGTACGAATTCGTGTAGTTGGTGAAGATGGGAGCCTGCTGCGCCTTGGCGCTGAAAGCCGCCGTCAGCAGCATGGCAAGCACGATGGCGATATGTGTGATTTTCGTCTTCAACTCAGAGGTGTTACTTCGATTGAAACCGCAAATTTACAAAAATAGTATCTATCCAACCAAATTAATTATCGAGAGAAAGAGATAAGGCTCTGTCTTTCAATCTGATATTTTTTACTTAAACAATTTGATGATGTCGTTGCCGTTGGCCAGGATGATTAATCCCAACACGAGGATGAGACCCACCGTCTCGGCCACCTCCATGAACTTGTCGGAGGGCTTGCGGCGGGTGATGATCTCGAAGAGCAGGAAGAGGATGTGGCCGCCGTCCAAGGCCGGGATGGGCAGGATGTTCATCACGGCGAGGGCGATGGACAGGAAGGCCGTCATGCGCCAGAAGATGCTCCAGTCCCATTGGTCGGGGAAGATCTTGCCGATGCTGATGAAGCCGCCCACGTTCTCGTATCCCTTGGTCTTGGGGTTGAAGATGAGCTTGACCTGCTTCCAGTAGTCCGACAGGCCCTCGAAGGTCTTGGTAAAGCCCGCCGGGATGGCCTCGAAGAAGGTGTATTCCTTAGTCTCCAGGTCGAAATAATCGGCGAGGTAGGTCTGGGTATAGGCGCCGATGACGCCTTCCTCGGGCAGATGCAAAGCCAAAGCGAGGGTGTCGGCGTCACGCAGCACGACGAGGTCGATATCCTGATTCTTGAACCGCTTGATATTCTTTATAAAGTCCTGGTAATAAGGCGTCTCGATGTCATTAATACCGATGATGACATCGCCGCTACGCAAGCCGGCGGCCTCACCCGCCGAGCTCTCCACCACGCTGGCCACGATGAAAGGCGTGCGGTAGGAGATGAAGGCGGCGTCCTGCGAGCCGAGCAGCCTCGCCACGGCGTCCTTGGGCAGATTAATGATGGTGTCCTTGCCGTTACGTTCCACCTCGATGGTCTTGGCCTTGTCGAGGATGATCTGCATGGGGATGTCCTGGAACTTCTCGATGTACACCCCGTCGATGGCCAAGATCTTGTCGCCGTCGCGAAGACCCAGCTCATAACCGAGGCTGTCGACCGAGATACCGTATTTGTTGACCTCGTTGGTGGGCAGGTAGGTCTCGCCTTCGTGGGCCAGCAGGCCGATGTAGATGACGAAAGCGAGGATGACGTTCATGGTGACACCCGCGATCATGATGATGAAGCGCTGCCAGGCGGGCTTGCTGCGGAACTCCCATTCCTTAGGCGCTTGCTGCATCTGCGACTTGTCCATCGACTCGTCGATCATGCCGGCGATCTTGTTGTAGCCACCCAGCGGGAACCAGCCGATGCCGTATTCCGTGCTGTCGCTGCGGCGCCAGTCGTCCGCGGGTAAGGTGCTCAGGTCGATAGGCTCGTAGTTTTTCTGTTTCTTTCCGGCGGCGTCCCTGTATTCGGTGACGGTGTAACTGTCAGGCACGTTCTTCGAGAAGAACTTGAAACGCCACTTGCCGTTCACCTTCTTGCAGCGGAAGAGGGAGAAGCCCCAGTCGAAGAAGAGGTAGAACTTGTCGACGCGGGTCTTGAAGGACTTGGCGGCGAGGAAGTGGCCCAACTCGTGGACGAAGATAAGGATGGAAAGGGAAAGGAAAAACTGTAGTACCTTTATTAATATAGTCATAGTCGGGTATTTTTTTGACACGGGACTCGGGACTTCGAGACACGGGACTTCCCTTTTCAGGAAATAACCGTCTCGCGTCACGGAGTCTCAAGTCAATTATGAGTTTAATATTGTCATTTACTTTATGAAAAAGTGCGCAAAGATAGGGAATTTTAGTTTCCGTTGGGATTAATGAGCGACATATAGTCGGCGGGGTTGACGGCTATGCCGTTGTGCCACAGCTCGAAATGCAGGTGCTCAAACGTCTCGTTGTCGCCCGAGCGTCCCAAGATGGCGACGGCCTCCCCCGCCTTGACATATTCGCCTTCCTTCTTCAGCAGGGTGGCGTTATGCTTGTAGATGGAGAAGTAGCTGTCCTCGTGTTGTATGCCGATGCAATAGCCGTTGTCGATGCTCCAGTTGGCGAACACGACGGTGCCGTCGAGGGTGGCGTTGATGATCTTGTCGCCGTCGGTGGCGATGTCGACGCCATAGTGGCCCTCGTCGGCGTTGAAGGCCTTGAGGATGGTGCCGTTGAGCGGGACGAAGAAGTTCTTGACCAACGAGCTGGGCTTGGTGGGCGGCAGGTAGTCGGGACCGAAGAGGTTGTATTGGTTCTCGGCCTCGTACTCGGCGCGCAGCAGGCTGTCCTGCTTCGACTTGCGCAGGGTGATGGTGTCGATGACGTCTTGAGGCAGCGGCTCGTAGATGCTGACCAAGGCCAAGGCGCTGTCGGCGGCGAAGTCGTAGCCCTCCACAACGCGTTTCAGATTCTCAAAGTAAATCTCCTTTTTCTGCAGCTCCCTCTCGATAGAGTCGGCGCGGAGGTTGAGTTCGTACACCTCGCGGTTGAGGTTGGTGTCGGTGTAGCCCGGGATGTATTCGCGCAAGGGCGTGAAGGCGATGATGAAGGTCGTGATGATGATGAGCAGGAGGGCGATGCCTATGATAACCAAAATCAGATTCAGAAGGTTGAGTTTGAAATTGAGGATGGGGCGGCCGCTCTCGTCGTGCGACATCAGGAAGTCGTATTTGCGGTTCAGCTTCTTCAGTGTGACATTGCGTAGTCTGGGCTTCCGGAGCTTTTTATCTTGAGGTGTTTCTGCCATTTTGCTATGTGATAGGTCATTAATAACCCGCAAAGATAGGAAAAAATTGCGACATGGACGAAAAAAGGCCGGCCGCTCGCGCGGTCGGCCTTTTTGCTCGTTTTGAAAAGAAACCCCTATTCTTTCACCACTAACCGCTCCGTATGGTTTCTCCCTTCTGCATCCGTAATGCGCAGCAGATAAATTCCTTTCACCAAATCCGCCACTTCAACCTCATTCGTCCCCCGCACCGTCTTCACCACCTGCCCAAGTGCATTGTAAACCTGCACCTCATCAGCAACAACACCTTCAATGCAAACAAGCCCATTGGCAGGATTGGGGAAAACAGCAACCTTTGTTCCATTTTCATTTTCGCCAACACCTTCCGTCTGTTTACAATACACAATGTTGTATGATTTTGAGGTTTCACCGTCGCTATAAACCGCCAAAACATGGTAATTCAATCGCCCCCTGCCTGAAAAGTTGTCGGTGTATTCTGTTTCGGTAATCAAATCTTCACTGATCAACGCGACACCTCCATAAACCTGATAACCGACCAACACTTCATCGGGTTTCAGTTCAGGCTCGTTCCAACGAAGCGTAACGCTGTTTTCACCACAATTTGTTATTTCGCAGTCCATTACTGGTGTATGATGCTCAAACCAATCGGGCTTGAAGTCGTGGTAATAGGTAGTTACCAGCGTATTGCCATAGTCCCGATAATATGCAATCCAGTATCGGTCTCCTTGAGGCTCTTCTGGATACGGGGGATCATCAGGAAAATTAAAGGTTAGAGAATCAAATATGACATAAAACACGCCAGGTTCCCTGTCCAAAAACAGATTTCCGCCTCCAAGGGCATAATGGGTAAACATCATTGTATCAACAATGACATCAATCGGATTCGATTCCAAATCAACCAAAGTTCGGAAATTGGCACCGTAATCATCACTGTAATCTACCCTTTGCAACTTTGAGAATACCCCAGCTGGCTTATACCTACAATACAACTCTCCCTCTCTTGGCCCGATTCCAATGGGCTTGCTGTGCAATTCGGCAGGAAAGGTTAATGTATCAGCAGTTTCAAAAAAGTCAGTCGTGTAATACCATCTATCTGAACCATATTCTCTGCAATAAAACTCTCCATGATTCCAACCCGCAACATGATTTGTGTATACAGGTATAGGAAAAGTTGCGATAGTATCAGAGAAGTGGGCTCCATAATCGTAACTTGCAATAAAAGAATAGTTTTGGGGATTATATTGATCATCAGGCTCAAATTTCACAAACTCTCCATGTTCATTGGCGAAACACCAATACGAAGGTGGAGATGGAATATTATAATCTTCGATTACTCTCCATGTTTGTCCTGTATCATCGGTGGCAAGAATTTTATTAGATGTCACAAAATCCATGTTATAGAAGTGTCCGGGAGTCGCGTCATACAACAATTCTCCCATCCCAGACATGGTTTGTGGATCAATTACCCAATTATAATCATCATAAGTAGCAAGAACTTCAACATCGGCGCCATGGTTAGTAAACCTATAAAGATTGTATCTATAAGTCATAACATTATATTCATACCAAGTGCCTTGAATAATAAGCTCACCTGGTTCAGTGCCGATGAAAAACTGCTCGGCAGATTGTCCAAATGAAGTCCCACTACCCGCCATCAGCAGCAGAGCAAGCAGGGTATAAAGTCTTGTTGCTTTCATTTCAAAGTGTTTTTCTATGTTATACGCGCAAAACTATTCAAAAAATCACCAAAAAAGCTATCTGTCAAGCCCTAAATCGGTTTTGTCCCTATTATTTTCGGTTTTGAAATTTTCAATATATTGAAATTCAAATGTTTATGGAAAATCATTTTTTGGCTTGTCCCTATTTTTTTCTTGGTTTCAAGAAAAAAGACGAAACAATATACTGTCTGCAGCGGCCATAGATCCCAAGCCATCGCACTGCCAGCGCAGGGATGACATGTCCACTGCAGCCTTGATGCTGAAGGTCAATTACGCAAAAGACCCACCCCTTTCGAGGCAGGTCTTTTGCTCGTTTCCATTATTCATTGACGCGGGACTTATGGACGCGGGACACGAGACTACCTTGTCCGCAGGCCATTCCGCATTCCTAATTCCGCATTCTGCATTCAGGATTCAGGATTACATCATTCCGTCCATTCCGCCGCCCATGGGCATAGGAGGCGTGGGAGGCGTGGGCTCCTTGTGGTTGCTGATGACGCACTCGGTGGTCAGCAGCATGCCAGCGATAGAAGCGGCGTTCTCCAAGGCGACTCTCGACACCTTGACGGGGTCGATGACACCAGTCTTGAGCAGGTGCTCGTAGACCTCGGTGCGGGCGTTGAAGCCGAAGTCGTCCTTGCCTTCCTTCACCTTGTTGACGACGACCGAGCCTTCCAAGCCGGCGTTCTCAACAATCTGGCGCAGCGGCTCCTCCAGAGCTCTCTTGATGATGGCGATACCCGTGGTCTCGTCCTCGTTGTCGCCCTTCAGCTTCTCGATGGACTTGATGGCGCGGATGAAGCCGACACCACCGCCAGGGATGATACCCTCTTCGATAGCGGCGCGGGTGGCGTTCAAGGCGTCCTCAACGCGGTCTTTCTTCTCCTTCATCTCGACCTCGGAAGCGGCACCGACGTAGATGACTGCCACGCCACCGGCCAACTTGGCCAGACGCTCTTGCAGCTTCTCACGATCGTAGTCGGAAGTCGTGGTCTTGATTTGGGCCTTGATCTGGGCGGTACGGCCTTCGATGTCCTTCTTGGCGCCGTGGCCGTTCACGATGGTGGTGTTGTCCTTGTTGATGCTGACCTTGTCGGCTTGGCCGAGCATTTGCAGGTTGGCGTCCTCGAGCTTGTAGCCCTTCTCTTCGCTGATGACGGTGCCACCAGTCAGGATGGCGATGTCTTCCAGCATCTCTTTACGACGGTCGCCGAAGCCAGGAGCCTTGACGGCGGCGACTTTCAGCGAGCCACGCAGACGGTTGACCACCAAGGTAGCCAGAGCCTCGCCGTCGATGTCCTCGGCGATGATGATGAGGGCGCGGCCGGTCTGCAGGGTCTGCTCGAGCACGGGCAGCAGGTCTTTCATGACCGAGATCTTCTTGTCGTAGATGAGGATGTAAGGATTCTCATACACGGCTTCCATCTTCTCGGTGTTGGTAACGAAGTAAGGCGAAATGTAGCCACGGTCGAACTGCATGCCTTCGACGACGTCGACGTAGGTGTTGATGCCCTTGGCGTCCTCAACGGTGATGACGCCTTCCTGCTTCACCTTGCTCATAGCCTCGGCGATCAGGCCGCCGATGGTGCCGTCGTTGTTGGCCGAGATGGTGGCCACTTGTTTGATCTTCTCATTGTCGCCGTCGACTTTCACCGACATCTTCTTCAGCGAAGCGACCACAGCAGCCACAGCCTTGTCGATACCACGCTTCAGGTCGAGCGGGTTGGCGCCGGCGGTGACGTTCTTCAGACCCGTGGCCACGATGCTCTGGGCCAGCACGGTGGCGGTGGTGGTACCATCACCAGCGAGGTCGTTGGTCTTGGAGGCCACTTCCTTCACGAGCTGGGCGCCCATGTTCTCGACGGGGTCGATGAGTTCGATTTCCTTGGCGACCGTCACACCGTCCTTGGTGATCTGGGGAGCGCCATACGACTTCTCGATGACCACGTTACGGCCTTTGGGGCCGAGGGTCACCTTCACTGCGTTTGACAATGCGTCGACGCCTTTCTTCAGGCCGTCGCGGCTTTCGATATTGAAAAGAATGTCTTTTGCCATGATATTTGTTTTTTACTTGTTGACTTTTTAATTGTTGAATTGAAAATTCGGAATTCGGAATGCGGAATGCGGAATATTCCGAATTAGCTTCGCTGAATCTGCGATTTCATAATTCCGCCTTCCGCATTAAATTATCGCGATCACATCGCTTTCACGCATGATCATATAGTCTTTGCCGTCGAGGTGGAACTCGGTGCCGGCGTATTTGCCGTAGATGACATTGTCGCCGACCTTCAGGGTCATGGCGTTGTCCTTGGTGCCGGGACCCACGGCGACTACTTTACCTTGTTGGGGTTTCTCTTTGGCGGTGTCGGGGATGATGATACCGCTAGCGGTTTTCTGTTCGGCGGCTGCGGGCTCGATGACCACGCGGTCGGCCAGAGGTTTGATTGCTAATTTTGCCATAATGTGTTGATTATTTGTTGATTGTTGATTGATCGATTAATGGTGGCCCTTCGACCTTTCGACAGGCTCAAGGCTCAGGGACCACTGTCAGTAAGACGGCGAAAGATAGTCACATTTCGTGCCAAAGTGGAAAATGGCAGGGTTTTGTCAGTCGAGGTGACAAACTGACACAAAAAGGGCTATCTTTGCGGCTGAATTGCGCGATTATGTCCAACATCAACGACGAGCGGAAGATCAACGAGCGGTATAAGATGATGACGGAGCAGCCCGTCAAGCGGCTCATCCCCAGACTGGCCGTGCCCACCATCATCAGCATGCTCGTGACCACCATCTACAACATGGTGGACTCGTTCTATGTGGGCCATCTGAGCACCGAAGCCGTGGCAGGCGTGGGCGTCTCCTTCGCCTTCATGGCCTTCATCAACGCCTGCGGGTTCTTCTTCGGTCATGGCTCGGGCAACTACATCTCACGGGCCTTGGGCGCCAAGCAGGGACAGAACGCCGGACGCATGGCCGCCACGGGATTCTTCACGCCGTTGATTCTGGGTGCCGTGGCGGGTTGGAGCTGTCTGCTCTTCATCTCGCCCATGTCGCGCGCCATGGGCGCCACCGACAGCATCCTCCCCTACGCCAACGACTACCTGCGTTTCATCCTCATCGCCACGCCGTTCATGATGTCGTCGCTGACGCTCAACAACCAACTCCGTTTGCAGGGCAACGCCCGTTTCGGCATGATCGGCATCGCCTCGGGCGCCATCCTCAACATCATCCTCGACCCTGTCTTCATCTTCGCGCTCGACATGGGCGTCAGCGGGGCCTCGTTGGCCACGGCGGTGAGCCAGTGCTTCGGCTGGTGCGTGCTGCTATGGGGCACCTCGCGACCCGGCAACGTGCACATCAAGTTCAAGAACTTCACTCCCACCCTATACTATTACAAGGAAATCACGCGGGGCGGCCTGCCTTCGTTGGCGCGACAGGCACTGTCGGTGGTGGCCACCATCAGCCTTAACCGCATGGCGGTGTTTTACGCCCTGCCCGGCAACGAGGCCTCCACCGTGGCGGCCTTCACCATCGTGTCGCGCATCACCATGTTCTGCTTCGCCATCGTCATCGGGTTCGGACAAGGCTTCCAGCCCGTGTGCGGCTATAACTTTGGCGCCAAGCTGTTCGGAAGGGTCAAGGAGAGTTATCTGTTCTGCATCAAGCTGTCCACTGTTTTCCTGATCGTCCTGGGTACCGTCGTCTATATCTTCGCACCCGACATGATCTCGTGGTTCCGCGGCGAAGACCCCGAGCTCATCCGCGTGGGCAGCCAAGCCTTGCGCTGGCAGTGTGTCGCCTTCCCGCTGATGGGCATGTGCACCGCCACCAACATGTTGTTCCAGAACATCGGCTACACCTGGCAGGCCACGCTGCTCTCCATGTGCCGACAGGGCTTGTATTTCCTGCCGGCGGTCTTTGTCATGCCGTGGCTGTTTGGCATCACAGGCCTCGAGGCCGCGCAAGCCGTCGCCGACGTCTGCACCTTCTTGACCTCGTTGCCGTTCGCCATCTGGATCAGCAGAAAACTTAACGCGCTGTCACAGCGGAACGCGTGACCTTGCCGTCTTTCCAAGTGCATTCCACCACCTTGCCGTCGCGGGCGCAGAGCCCTTTGAAATGGCCGTCCTTCCACACCGAGGGTAGGGCGGGCAGCAACTCGATGTCACCGTCATGGCTTTGCAGCAGCATCTCGGCGATGCCGGCCGTACCACCGAAGTTGCCGTCGATCTGGAAAGGCGGATGGGCGCAGAAGAGGTTGGGATAGGTGCCCGCTGAATGGCTTCCGTCAAGATGGACTGCCGGCTCGAGCAGGTTCCTCAAAAGCTGATAGGCATGGTCGCCATCATGGAGGCGCGCCCAGAAGCAGATCTTCCATGCCCTCGACCAACCCGTGCCCTCGTCGCCACGACGGCGCAAGGTCTCGCGGCAGGCATCCATTAATTCGGGAGTCTTTGACTGGGTCAACATCGTGCCGGGATAGAGTCCAAAGAGATGCGACACATGGCGGTGCCGCGGCTCCACTTCCTTGTAGTCTTTCAGCCATTCCTGCAAATAACCCTGCTCGCTGACCTGCATGGGCGGAAAATGGGATTGGGCATCGCGGAGGCTATCGGAGAAAGCGGCATCAACACCCAAGATCTCCGCCGACTGGCAGACGGCATCGTACAGCTCGCTGACGATCTGCACGTCCATCGTGCTGCCCATGCACACGCTGACGGCGGTGCTGTCGTCGAGCCAGAAGGCGTTCTCGGGCGAGGTGGTCGGGGCAGTGACGCGCCAGCCGTGCTCGGGCTCCTCTATCATGGCGTCGAGGAAGAACAAAGCCGCCTCTTTCATCAGGGGATAGACCTCATGCAAGAAGGCCGTGTCCTGAGTGAACGTATAATGCTGCCAGGCGTGGAGGGCCAGCCAGGCCCCGCCCGTGTTGGTGGCGCCCCACGAGGGATGCTCGCCGGGGGCGGTAAAGCCCCAGGGGTTGCAGACCACATGGGCCGTCCAGCCTCGGGCGCCGTAGAAGTCACGGGCCGTCTTTTGTCCCGAGGGAATCAGCCCTTCGGCAAAACGGATCAAGGGCAGGTGCAGCTCCGAGAGGTTGCACACCTCGCAGGGCCAGTGGTTCATCTCCACGTTGATGTTGAGATGGTAGTCGCCGTTCCAAGGGGTCTGGATGGTGTTGGCCCACAGCCCTTGCAGGTTGGGTGGCAGCAGGTCCTCGCGGGTGGAGCTGATGAGGAGGTAGCGCCCGTAGTGGAAGTAACAGGTCGGCAGCCAGGGGTCGTCGTTCACGAGGAAGTCTTTCCAATGGTCTTCCAGGGTTTTCGTTTGGTTTTGAAGGCCTAGATACGGTCTCTTCGCAGCCCATGTCATACCGACCGACGAAGGAGGGAGTGTATCTATGGGCTGCTCCGTTCGGTATGACATACCTTCAAAACCATCCTTTGAGCCGATCACCAGCTCCACGCGGTCGAACAGCTCGTGGTGGGCTTTCAGGTGGTCGTCTCTCACGGCCTCAAAGCCTTTGGCGACGGCCTTTCGCAGGTGCTCGTTGACGTAGGCCTCGGGGTCGTCGCACATGAAATCGGTGGCGGCGCAGAAGTAGATGATTGTCTCGTCGTCGGTGGCGACCGTTTGCGCTTTGGCATAATAGCGCATGCCTTCCACGCCTTCCACGTTGCTGTCCAGCTGGCCGCGCATGACGACGGCATCGGCCTCGGTGACGACTTCGGCTTTTTCGGGGCGTGAGAGGTTGATGGAAAACAATTGAGGGGTCCCTGAGCCTGTCGAAGGGCCCCTGTTTGAAGTCGGCGTTTCGACAAGCTCAACGACCTTAACTTTTATCACACAAACATCATCAACACGTGAAATGAAAGCCTCTCGCTCGTAGTGTTGTCCGCCTTTCGTGAAGGAAACCTTGTGTGTGGCGTCGTTGAGGCACAGCGTCCGCTGATAGTTTGTCACGGGTTCGTCGTTGGGATAATGGTAGGTGATGGTCATGTCGCCCAGGGTCTGGTAGCAGCCAAAGGGCACTTTGGCGCCTTGTCCGTGGCCAGAGCCTTGGCCGCCGCAGACGAAGGTCTCGTACATGAGGTTTTGGGCCTCGTCGTTCTTGCCTTCTTTCAACAGCCTTTGGATCTCCGGCAGGGACTGCAAGGCCAGGGGGTTGCTGTCGTCGCTCGGCGCCCCCGACCACAGGGTGATGTCGTTCAGCGTGATGGTCTCCTCCTCCACTCCGCCGTCGGGCATCATGCCGAGGTGGCCGTTGCCCAGGGGGAAGCGCTCCTCCCAGATGTGGGCGGGGGCAGTGTGGGTGAGGTTCCATTGCGGCTGCGGGGGTTGCTTTTGGCAGCTTGCGATGAGGAGCAAGGGGATGAGGAAATGGAGGAGGCGGTTCATGGGATGAGGGGATTCTTTATTGAGAAATCGATCAGGGCAAAAATACAGAAAAAACCGAAACGGCCGGATTTTTCTCCACCCCCTTGCCGTCATCGCGGACTTGATCCGCGATCTCCTACACCCTCGCGATTCGTTCACGCTCTTGTCCCTTTTGCCTTGATGCAAAATCGAAGATTCGACGTAGTCAAATGGACCGAAAAAATCAAGGCCAAAACCATCGGCCCTCCGCACGGTCGCCTAAACGCCTGTATTTCTTTCTGTCTTTTCTCTTGATAGGAAAGGACCAAAGGATCAAGGCCGACATCAAGGGCCTGCCGCACAAGGCGGGCGTTAAAAGAATTGTTTCGGTATAAATAGTATTAGATTGACGCAGTGCTTTTCACTCTATATTCAATTGTGTTTGTCTTTTTCTTGTGGTTCAAAAACCAGGCACATCATAGAGAGTTAGCAGGTCCTTTTTTAACTGAATCTCAAGTTTTTCACGAGCACTTGCAATTTGCGTATAATACTGTTTTGCAACTAAAATATTATTGTTAACATCATCAGTAATCTCACCGTTTACTTCATACAATACTTTATTCATTTCAGACATGGCGTTTTCAATATCGGCCGACAGCCAAATTCCATTTGTTCTCGCCATAATAAAATCCTTTTGATTGATTAATACTTTCTCTTGATCCCCATAAAACATCGAGTGGTATAGTCTCCCATCATCATCCAAAACAGCCATTTTCATTATCCTCAATTGGCTATCAATGTATTGATAGGCATCCATTCGTTTGTCTATCACCAATTTATAATAATCGTTTTTGAACGATTGCTTCTGAGAGAAAGTTGTTATTACATATGTTGCGATGCTAGATACTATTGATGACAGCACAACACTTGATAAAACAATTTGCCAATTAATCATCAGTTTTCTTTTTTATAACCACACTACTTTGTTAATCTGCCCAATCTTCCACCTGCCCAATCATATCATCTCAGCCTGTAGTCGAAAGGCATCGGCATCAACTCGCATTTGGTACAAGTTGATTTGTGGGTTTAGTTTCTTGCGGGAATATTGAATCATCTTTTCTTTCTCGGTTTGATCTGTATTGATGCCAAAATAGATGGACTCAAAGCAATCACCTTTTAGTGGCATATAATGGTGTATCTCACGCCAATCCCTCGTTTCCTTTGAATGCTTTGCCTGCTCGGGCGTTAAGGCCGCATACATCGAGTGCGGGTGTGGCATAACCAACCTGACCTCCTGCTCATACTCCCACGGCCTTGCCTTTGTTTTCCATTGATAAGCAAATGTGTCTTCTGTGGAACGATAAGCGTTTGGACGTTCAATAATGTCCTGATATTGCACGTCTAAAACAAGAGGCTTAAGATAGATTGTGCCAAACATTGGAGGAACCGACTCCATCACCTTCTCCATATCAAGGCCGACACAAACACCTTTGTGATTATAGCAATAATGACTCCACATAAGCAACGAATCATTAACTTTCGACAAACTGCTAAGCCAAGTATCGTTGCGCAGATTGAGCGCTTTGTTTTCACCCACTTTTTGTTCCCAATCTTTACGAATTATATCCGTTGCTATATAATCCGGCACATTCGAATAGTCCAACAATTTGGGATGACAATCGAAAGGGTCATTCAGCTGGGATGCATTGGTAAATTGGAGATTCTGGTTCCCAATCATACACTTTGCACCGTTTATGTCTAAGTATTTATAGAGAATACGAGGCATAAATCACTTTAGTAATAACTTTTGGATGGGACATTAAAAACAAGGTCAAAACTAACCCGGCTGTATTCCTCCACTCCCTTTTGCTTTTTGCCATCAGCTCCTAGTTTAACAATGGAAGCAACTTGTATTTTGCCCCCAACATCGCCAGATGTTTCTTCCGTTGTTGTCACCGCGAGATCAAAATGCACACGAATATCAGGCTGCACGCATTGTCTTTTATCAGTATCTTCTACACTGACAACTGCAGCTGAGATTTGATTTAATGTTTCTCTTACAAATTCTTCTACGTTCATAATGGTATTTGTCGAATTATTCCATGATTACCTTCCCATTCATCAGCAATGACAGCAACTCATTAACCGATATGGCTTTCTGTTTGCATAATCAACCACGCCGAGTATGTATTAAAAGTTCGACTGCAAAAATAAAAAAACTCTTCTTCTGTTGTTTCCCTTTGCGGTCAAAAACAAAGGCTTTGGCAAGACTCGGAACTCCTTGACGAAAAATAGTGAAGCCATCGATTAAGACATTCTGGCTACTATCTTATTAAGAAAAGCAAAAGAGCTAGTTTGTTCTGGGGTTAATTGACCTGCGTCAAACAAAGCCTTGTTTTCTTCGTACCATGCATACTCAAGAGAACTGCGACGGGGTAAAGAATTGTATTCAGTAATATGCTTCACAAAGCGTTCAAGCCATTCGTCCCATGACACGCGATCCTTTTTGACTTTGAGATGCCCGTATGTGGCAGTTATTCTTTCAATTTCTGCTGCTTCTTCTTTGGAAAGTTTACCATCTTTTAAATATGTCAATGACAATCTAAAAAACCGACTCAATTGGATTTCTTCCGCCGGAACGTTTGATGAGTATGGGAAACGGTCGTTGGTCTTTATGAATTGTTCCAATTGTTCGATCCTTTCGGAAAAAGAGAGTCTCTTTTGTCGTTTGTCTTGTTTAACATATTCATCATCAAATTGGAAATCAGTGAACCCGATGAACTGAAGACCATCCTTGAAATATAAGCTATACTTATCATTAGCTTCCAACAATAGATTAACCTTCACATTGCTTTCTTTGACATTGGTTCTATATTTTGAAATATACTCGCAAATATCTGACAATTTAGCAATGGGTTGTGGTAAACTATTAAGGTATTCTGCGGCCAGTTCACGGATGGTCCCCCCTCTTTTTCCTTCAAGTTCAGCCCACTCACGCAGGGTGTATGTACTGGTGCGACTTATAGCAACAATGTTAGGATTACGGAGGGCATTTGCTCGGATTTTATCCGATGACTGTTTCATTTCTGGGTAATCGCGTTCCAAAACAGCTGCTATTTCATCTACTGTCATCGGTGCATCGTTTTCTCGCAAAATCTCTTCAATAATCTCTGTAGCAGCTTTTCGTGCATTTTGTTGAAACACTATCTGGCTGTTAACGATAGCATCAGGAAATCCTCTTTCCAAGATATTACGGCACTCTTTAACTATCTCGTAGAAAGTGTCAGTATCAGTGTTTTCTTTACATAGATGACTTACATATTGTTCCAGTTCAATGCGCTCTTCGTAAAAGTGCTTTTCATTAAGTTGGGTTTCAATGGATTGAATAAACTTTTTAAAATCAAATTTATGGGATAAAACTTTAGGTACTGCAAACAATGTTTCGGTCGATGATGGATATGCAAAAAAAGCACTACTAATATTTCCTATCAATTCATACCGATTATCTATTTGACAAATAACCCAAACAACAAAGTTACTATTGAAAGGAGCCTCTTCGCGAGAAGCAATGTTTTTTAATTCATAGTCTTTCACTGGATTGTATTCGTAGTTTTCTAGACACCCAGATTTTGAAAGCTTTACTATTTTGCCACGAAGATTACGGAACTGCTTTAATCGTATTTGTCTGACTCGTTCACGTGATAGACTTGTTGTACTAGCAACGTCCGACAAAGTTTTCATTTCATTTTCGGTGTATATATTCGAACATTGCCGGAATATGTATGCACTAACATTATCATCGGATAGTAAACTTAGTTTTATAGCCAAAAAAAACGGGAAATAGCCCAATTGTTTGTACTTGTCAGAAATAAGACTTGTCACAGAAGGCTCAAAAAACAAAGAAGACCAGAGATGTTTATTTCTAATAAAGGAATCAGACTCAGAGGTGTCAACACTGTCTTCAATCATTTTCTTGATTTCTTGAAGTTGAAGAAATAATTGTTTTGAGCTGTCTTCTCCAAGATTTCGATATTTTGCTTCTTCATAATCTGTATAACAAATCAAGTAGTATAGATTAAGAACGGAATTGTCACAGTACTCGTAAAAGTACATTTCAAACGCATGAACAAGCCTTGCATTTTGGTCGTTAATATGTTGTATAATTTGGTCTTTTAGAAGATTAATGGTGTCTTTATGACGAAATACTTCATACGCCATTTTGTTGTCATAAATATCTAGCAACTTTTTGGTGTATCTTGAATAATCATCCACAAAAGCATATCTGGGAGGCCGCATATGTGCCAGTTTGTATTCTGTAGGATTATTCAAAAAAGCAACTAATTGAGAAACAAGTTTACTACTGTGTTTCGGAAACTTCATAATAGAATCCAGATAAGATCTGAAAGAATAACCTAATGCTACTTTGGTTGCCTCATATATGGATTGCAAAAAGTCTGCATAAGTTTTCAGCAATTCATGCAAATTGGATTGCAGATACGCATCTCCTAGTATAAAATCACTTTCATCGTCAACTTGTATTATGCAATCGACATGTTCTCTCAGTTTTCGCACCATTTCCATGAGCTCAGCCGAAGTGTTTTTCCCGCAATTTCTTAAGGTCAAAAAATTATTGCTAGTGCCCACCAACCATGGCGTAAGATCTTCTAAGCTTTTTATATCACTGGTCAAAAGAACATTCTTTGCTCTTACCGACAGATCATCGATTAGAAGCTTAAACCACTTCTCGCCTTCTTCGTCTAAAGTAATGGTTTTGGCTGGTTGTTCATAATGTCCATATTTTTGTTCTTCTGGCAGCATAAGTGATTCAATCTTTTACACGAATGTCAGGCATAGGCTTGGAGAAAGAACTTTCATTGTCGATGTTGGCGCATTGGCGGCGAACTTGGTCACGACGATGAATTGCAGGCTGTAAACAATAGCGGTCAAATTCATATTTGTCGAGTTTTTCGACGTTTGTGATGTTCGGGAATAGAAGCTTACAGTATGCAGTAGCGATACGCTTAACAGCATTAAGGTGACGCGTGTCGGCTTTGGGAGGTATCTCAATTGCATTGTTGACCAACTCTGCATATTCAGGAGCAACACGAAGCTTGTGCATCACTTCAGAGAAAAACTCAACATTGATTGTCCAGTCACGGAGAATCATGTCATTGTTCATACGCGGGAGCAGCCAACCTTCTATAAATCCGTGGAAACGGTCAAGAAGAGCGGATTCGTGGAAGACGCCAGGAAGCTCATCAAAGTAACGATCACTGCGTGGGAAGCCTTCGGACGTAAGTTCGATGTTACCGAGAAGCATAAGACCACATTCGGACATAAACTCATAGTTATCTACCGTTGCCTTGCCGTATTCCAGATAACCTTTTAGGATAGCTCTCATTTCCAACGGGTCGGTGAAGGTGATACTTTGGATTTCATCGAAAGAAACCAGATCATGGTCGTGCATGATACCAGGTGTTCTTCGAGACTTGTCGAAGAACAGCTTGGCTCGAGATACGGCTCCGCCACTTACCAGCCATGAGTATTTGCTAAGGTTGCCGAAAACATAAGACTTACCTGTGCCTTTGGGGGCAAGTTCAACCATGTTGAGGCGTGGCTCAATGAAAGGCAAGAGTCGGGTGATAAATTCAATTTTTTGAGTTTGGTTTTTGAATGAAGCAGGATTGTACTCCATCGCTGAGATGACGACATCAATCCATTCTTCTGTGGTAAATGCCGACCTGAAATTACGATACAAGTTCAGATCCAATTTTTCCAAAGGCTTAAAGGGTCTGAAATCAACCATTTCTACATGCCCAGGGCCCATTTCATCTGGTGGAATATAGACTATTTTCAGGAGGCCCCACTTTTCTCCATCAATCAAGTCCGAGGGGTATTTCTCAACAAGGTATGGAGGAATTAGGGTCTCGTTTGGCTTGATTCCCATATCTGGAATTTGGAACTGAACCTTGTTAGCAATGAGGTTGGTGGTAACGATGAAACGAGTAAGCAATGTTAGAGTCTCGCCATTACGCAAACGTGCCTTCACAGCATTATTATTACTGGGAATATGCTCGTCAAGAAAACGAGCAAGCTCTTGCTTGCGGAGTGTTCCGTCAGGCAAAGCATATTGAGAAATCAAGAAGTCCTTCACGAATGAAGGGAGATTCCTTCCCAAGAAAACATCGTAGTTTTGAGGGTTTTTCAAAATGGCTGCAGAGCCGAAAACCGTTCTTATTTTATTACCTAATTCGCTCATTTTTTAAAACTTTAGGAAGTCATTTCCACCGAAGCCAGTGCCAACAACTTTGATTGTTTCACTGTATGGCGTTCCGCCAGGAATGGAGAATTCCACCTTGTATTCGCCTTCTTCCAGTCCTTCAATACGGACAGACCATTTGCTGCCGCTGCGAGTCATGTTGTATTCCTGACCATCGATACTTAGCTTAACCTTCGAAGGCTGAGGCATAATGTTGACGGTAACAACTGGCTCGGACAATTCCAATTCTTTGGAAATTAACTCATACTTATAACTAGTCAGATTCTGTTTCTTATTCGTAATAATGATATATGGGACAAGCACTTCTTCGGGAGTGCAGCCTCCGTGCACTTCGTGAACGGGTTTACGGCCAAGCGAAGAATGCGTTAGAGCAACTTTGTATCGCTCTCCGTCATTTTCGTTGACGTGAACCACATAATCGGCATCATGATACAACTTGCCATCGGAAGGAACTATAATGTATCGGCCATCGTGTTCAACTTTTGCATCATATTTCTTTGATTCTGCTTTACGGGAGAGACAACTTAAGCCGTGGTCAGAAACAATTGCGATTGTGTATTCGCCATGTGTGTTGCTGGTCATAATCTCCCACATTTTTTTGGCAAGAATCGTTAACTCTTGAACCAATGTGGCGCTCTTCTGGTAGCCAGCACTATCGTGAGCGATTTCATCCAATTCTCCAAATTTTACTACATTATCAAAACGATTTTGTGATGTAGCTGAAGGGATGGTGCATCGGGTAATCTCAGAATATATTACACGATAGCCCCGACCTTCCTCTTCGAATAATGAAAGAAGGAAAGGAAGGAACTCGGCTCCAAGTGCATCTACCCAATACACTTTGTCGAGACGCAAGTCACTTGAGGACATGTGCTTATTAAGCAGATCGTGTGTCTCGTTAAAAGAATGGTACCAGCCGTAGAATGTGTTTTCGTCATGGTTTTTCTCCGAAATGTATGATTCAATTTTTTCGGTAATTACATCAGATAGTTTAGCGTCGCGATAAGCATCAAAATAATCTAGATACCAATTGTCTTGTTTCTTCACAGAAGGTTTTTGAGAAGAGAGATACATCCTTAGATCGGGATATTTATCGGCGACTTTTTCAAGGGTGAGGCCAGTATTGTCACGGTCGGCATACCAAGCAGTGAGCATGGTTTTTTCAAAGTCGAATACCCCGGTAGTTAGTGCAATGGCGAGCGAAGTGTTGTTCTGGCTAATCTCTGAAATGCAGTTTTTAATATAGTTCTCAGTTCCTTTGTCGGTAAACTCAGTAAAAATAGTAGGTAAACGTTTCATCAGGGACTCGCGCTCCGAAGCAATTTTCATTTGTGTATAAGGCTCACTGAAATAGAAAATGCGCTCAGCAATCTTTGAAGAAAGCTCATTGTACCCTTGGTAATCTGTTACTTCTTCCAGACAAATCTTTAAGTATGGATGTTTTTCAATGGTTGTTGAAGAGAGGAAGTAATTCTTCAATAACCAACGGTCATAAGGCATAGTTTCTGTTAACACCCAGCGGTAGAGCAGTTCGCGAGGAGAGACTTTTGAGAAGCCAAAGCGCGATGAAACGTATGAGGAAAAACTAAACGTAGAGGGTTTTGCCTTCACTATGTCGGCGAGTAACAAAGTCCAATAATCATCTTCTGCTTCTTTGTAAGCAAAAGGAACATTGATGCCCAACAATGACTCAATGTAGTCATGGTAATTTTTGATTTTTTCAAAAGTAAAAATATTGTCTGGATCAGAGTTCTTTTCTCTTCGAATTATGGGGCCAGAAGAACAAACTATTTGTGTTTGCGGAGCTTGGTTTTTCCAAAAACGAAGCCAATCATACAAAGTGTTGAGAGCCACAATATTCCCCTTTTGGAAACTTGTGTTTGCTTCGCTTTTAACAGTTGTAAGGAAGACCTTGGTCTTCTGCTCCTCCGTAAGATAAGCCCAAACAGGAGCACTTTCCTCAATTCGAGAAAAGCTGTTGAGGAAACTGCTGAAACGATTTTGGAGGCCAATTAACGGAATGTATATGCGTTTTTGAGGATGGTCAATATCCTCGGTGCTAATCATTATTTCATTAAAGAAACCACGGAAATCAGTATCAGAGTAAAAGCGCACCAATTCCGAGAAGGGAGTAACAATCGTTTTTACTTGGCAATCCTTGATTGTTTGGCTCAATTCGTCGGTTGTAATCCATCGCTCGTGATTGTTTTCGATTAGTTCTTCCAGATTTAGTGGCGAAACTCCAAGATGAGCCATGTCCTGAGCTAATCTGGTGAAAATGGAGAAGTTGTTAAGCATAATGAAGCGGACAGGATACCGACAGCGAAGCGGGGCGTTGTCGCCCATGTCGCGCTTGATTTCATCAAGCAGGGCTTTGTAGGAGTCGAAACGGATAATTTTCTCTGATGCGTCCATGGCTTACGAAAGGTAATTGGAAATGAACTCTGCCACTTCTGGGTTGTTGTCAATAATGTCCAGTACGACTTTCTGCCAAAGAACGCCAGGCATATTCGCTTCTTTGACCAGATTCTTTGCTTTCTTGATAGACTCTGGGTCAACAGTTTTCTTGACAGGAATAGGTGTTGTGGGATTTGCAGTTGGAGTAAGAACAACTGGCGTTGAAATAGCACTTGTGGTGGCAGGTGCGCTGGGTTTGGGAGATGGAGTTGGGTTTAGCTCGTCTCGTTTGGTGTTGTAGAAAGCGTAAACACATTCACGGACATCGGACTCCTTGCGGAAAGCAACCTCGGACTGAAGATGGGAGATTTCCTCAACGAGTTCATCCCACCACTCTTTCTGAATTTTTACCGTCTTCATCGAATTGATGAAGTTGTGGAAGCCATTTTCGTAATTGTTGGGGTTGGAAACTAACTGAGCAATATCCACTCTTTCACCCCCTACTTGATGATACAGATTCTTGATTTTAGCAATATCAGGGTTCTGATCAGCTTCGAGTACTTCGATTAGTTGCTTGATTATTGTCGATAGTTTGTCGTTAATACTGTCGCAATATGTAAGCACCCAAAGCGGATACTTGGATTTCTGCATACAAAACTCATTGATTCCCCATCTAACATTACTAAGGCTCTTGACTTCAGGGATATCTTTAATAAACTGAAGCTGGAAGACTTCATAAAGTAATTGGGTAAGCTCGCTCTCCTCTTTGGAACCAAAACGAAGCAACAGTTTATTGTTAGCTTCGGAGTGGCCTTCGTTCCACATCTTGAACAATTCCACAATCATGTCGGTGAGTTTCTCGTCGGAAATTGGTTGGGAAATTGATGTGACAAACAAATCGGCTTTATGCTTGCGAAGCGAATAGGAAAAAGCCACCCAGTTAGCACGAGAGGAGAAGAAACCATAAGGTGGACGCATCAATGGGGCGAAAACTTCGGTCAGAGAGAACTTATCAACATACTTTTCTTTTGCCTTTTCAATACACCTGTCAACCTCTTCGCAAACCTGAGCAATCCAACAGTTATCTACGATTGCGGTTGGGGTTAGCTTACACTCTTCGTCAATCAAATAATTGTCGTTCTCTTCAAAGATATGTTTGGCGGGAATGTCGGAACCAGAGAATTTGAGAAGTTTGTCACGACTGGGTGATTGAAGCATCTGTAGAACAAGTGCCGGGAAATTCCTATTAACAAAAAATGTTTCTTTAACACCAGTTCTATATGCCCTAACAGACTCCATTCCCTTGCTGAAAACTTTATAGCTAAACTTCTTATTGATAAGGGTATATATGTTGGCGATGATGCCTTCGCGTGTCTGTTCGCCATTAAAATACAAGGTGAATGACCCATTGACGAGGCGGTTGCTCCACTTATTTACAAGCATCTTAGCAGCCTGATCACTCTCTGTTTTGATCGACTCCTGATAATTACTTTCCGCAACATTACGAGTAGCTATGCAATTAATGAATTTGATACAGGCCTCTTCTGAAAAGCACTCATCGGGAATGATATGTATGGAATTGGGAAATTCAATTGAGAAATCTTTAACTCGATTATCGAATGCACGACGTTCTTCTTCGGTAACTGACAAATAGATTGCCACATGCAATGTGTTGGGCTTTTCCGACACATATTTATTTAGTTTGGCTCGAACTACTGATTCGGCATCCGAACAGGAATACAACTGCGGGTCACACTTGCGGATGAGATAGTCGCCTACGGTAAAAAGTTTTACGATGTTAGTCTTTGCAGCAAGATTATAGGTTAGGAAATCATGCGCTGACTTGAATTGTGCCTTTACCTTTTCTTTTTCATTGGCAATCTGAACTGGGTTAAGTGAACTGACGGAAATCTTAAACTCGCCGAATACGTCGCGGGCAATTATCTGATTGGTATCAAGGTAACGCAGAATATCATCCATTTTGGGTTCTAATCGGTCATCAGCAAAAAGGCCTCGAATGCTCTTCTCGTTAGGCGATATGCGTGCAATAATGTCTGTACTCTTAGTGGCAAATTGTGTGGAGAGTGTGTTGAGAAGGAGTATCCCTTTGTACACTCGGACATAGTCATCACCACCTTCATTCTGAACTTTTTGAATGTGGTTCTGAAAGTTGGAAGTGAAAGCTCCACAAAGAGGATTGGCCGCAAAACTATCATAGAAAAAGTCCCAGAGCCATTCAGCAGTAAGTAAACCGCGTTGATCAAAAACCGTATCATCGGCGATGAATTTACGGAAGCCTTTCTTGTCGTCGTTCATAAAGTTGACGACTGAACGATTAGCGGAGCCTACATAGTCTGAAAGCTTGGAACAAAGGAAAGCACTATAAGGATGCATAGGAAACAATTCCAAAATACTCTTGCGCTCGTCCTCAACGCCTCCTTTGCAGAGGTAGTCAATAAGTTCGTTTAATTTGACAGTGCGATTATATTTGAGAATATCGTATCCTTCATCGTTTTTTACATCAAAAGTATGTCGCATTACCTTGTATGTGGATACTTCGTCCATCATATAGCGAACAGTGTAAAAGCGGTCGTTCATTGTCTTAACATCTTCACGTTTACTTCCTGAGGCGACCTGGTCTTCCACGCGGTGAGAAATCAGAAATAGGAAGAGATTGCAGCTTTGCGATTTCTCGGCGATGTTCTGTAGGACGTTGATGCGGTCGCTGCCAATGGCTTCCATAATCGATGTGAATTCGTCCCAGAAAATCATTAGGCCATCGGCTATACCTTCTGCTTCGATGGCGTTTTCTACCTCTGCAAGCCATTCACTGACATTTTTGGAAGTTAGGGTTACACCAACCGTCTTATAAAGAGCCTCTTCAAGCTCCATGTATGCTTGGATATTATTTGCCTTAAGCAGTGTTACTACATCTTCAGGGGTTGGTGCAATATCTTTGAGGTCGTCGTGTTTATCGATGGCATCCTGCGTATATTGCCTGTGTTCTTTAACATACTGGGCAGCACTCTCAAAATCGGATTTGACTACGAGGTCAGAATAGCCAGCGTCATTAAGGGCTTTTTTCACCTCGCGCTGCAAAGAAAGGGCAAAACGAGGAAGGTCGTAGGCACCCTCAACACCTTTGATGACAACAGAGAAAAAGCGTTTGTTCTTGCGGAAGTTGTCCACTTGATTGCGTAAATTCGCATCTTCTATCTTATTAAAGTAGAAGTTTACATCCTCATATTTGTCGCATAAAAGGTGACGGACAACGGAACTGGCATGTGATTTACCCGTTCCGAAGGTGCCTTGAACCCACATGCTCTTGCGTTTGAATTTATCGGAAGAAGACACTGCGGTCATCGTCTGCTGCAACAAGTCGCAGAATTGGTTTGTGGGTATGAACGAAGCCCAAAGACGATTGCTAGAATCTGCCGTGATGTCATACACGGGCAGATAATTTTGCATTTGGATGTAATCGGAATAGCGTGCCATGATATTGTATGTGAAGAGGTTCTATTAAAGCATCATTTTGATTATATCTGAAGAGGAAATGTCCTCACGAAGGTTGATATTGTCGAGACCCAGGTTGAGCTGGACATTGAGAATATGGTTGTGTTCTTCTTGAAGGGTGCGAAGGATTCGTTCAAAAGCGGGGCGTTCAACGCCAAATTGTCTAAATATACCTTCATTTTGACCTTCAGCATAAAACTCGGACACCGTAAGAGAACGGCGATTTTTGGACTCGGCATATCTAAACAAAGAGTATGCAACCGTTTTGTATGAAACATCATTATAAGGTTTTCTCATTACCGTATCCACAGAGCGACCTTTCGCCTTTATTACTCCTTGCTGCAGAGAATCTCCAATAATTGTTTCTTCTCCAATTCCAAACATATTGCATAGAGCGCCAAGAGGGTTGCCAAGTGTAGCTTCAGCAATATCTGGATACATTTCTTTCAACATTGCAAGTAGTTCGGGTTTCGAAAAAGCTCGATTAAAAGGAATGTTTGAAGTATAGAAATTTATAATTTGTGAATTATATGAAAGATTGACCCATAGGAGTTCCCAAACTAGCGTTTGATTATCGGGGTAAATAGGGGCACATGCCAAACCCAAAGGGGTGATAACCTTATCTTTTTGATCAAGGATTTCGCATTCTCTAAACCAGTTAATACAGGCGGGAACCATTTTTGTTCCTAATTGATTTCCACCCTGGAAGAAATTGTCATAATTCATAAAGAACTCATTGACCCATTTCTCTCTCATTCCGAAGGTTGAATACCTATCGATACCTGAAGTTGCCATTCTTGTATTGTTTTTACCTGTTGATTCAGAAATATTGATTGAGTTCGCCATAACACATCCTCTGTCTTTGAAAGTAAGGCACCTATGACAATGAATACATTTCTTCTTGTCGACCGTAACTATTGGAACCACCGAAAGTGCACCAGTAGGGCATTCAACCTCGCACACTTCACAATGGATACAATATGTGGCTTTGTAAATAGCACGTTTTAACAAACTATGGAAGATGGGATCGTTCAGGACGTTGTTGAATGTGATGGTGAAATTGTCATTATCATATTTGATAACAAACTGAAATGTGTCTTTCTCGTATTTAAGATTACCAACTATATCAGTTTCATTTCGACTGATTATGGAAATAGCCCCAACAGGGACAAGCCATTTTAGAATGTCTTCTTTGGGGTGCTTGACAACAGCTTGAAAGTCCGGGATGGTTGTAATAAAATGAACCGAAGAGCCCTCTGTGTTTGATGTTTTACCACCTGCACGCAATTTCCATTTTCCGTCCTTTATGTACTGTCGCTTTAAGGCTTCATTTGCTATACCAATTTCCGATGTCTTATCAAATAGATTATCCACAAAGCTTTGAATGCAATCGGGGTATTTCTTCATCACAACATATTCAGACCATTCAGAAGAAAAAGGACAGATAGAGCACCCTACACGAGCAAGGCCTTTTCTATATGCATCATTATATGGAAGGTTGTGAAGAAGGATGTACAGATAAACTTCAGTTGCATTCCATTCAAAAATAGGTCGAGCGTTGATAACATTGTTATGCTTTACACCTTTACCTGTTCTATTATATTGAGAGCGACGTTCACTTTCTTCAGTACGTACACCCTCAAAAACAAGGACTGAAGGCTGCCTCCCTATGCCAACTTCTTCTTTCAATAAACGGTAAAGCGGAGCTGTCTTCATAACGGCACAACACCAACGATGCATTCGACTTGGAGAACCCATTTTATCCCAATAATACATAACGGGTTGATGGTTCTCTGAAACTAAGAATTTAAGTTCGGGATATATCTTTTTATAAAATTCTTCAGTCTTCTTGTATAATTCGAGAGAAGAGGGCAATTCGTAACCAGTATTGGAATAAATAACTGAGAACTCCGTACTTGGAATGACTCTTGAAACGAGATCCAAAAGCACCTGTGAATCTTTGCCGCCTGAGAATGAGGTAATGAACATGTCTATTTTACTCGTCAACACTGCTCCCTTACCCATGGCGTTTGCTTCAGATTCTGGCATTATATCAAAGCTGTCGCAGTCTTCCTTTACCACTACTTGTTTTTCTCCAGTCTTTTTTTCTATACGGGCAGCCAATGCTTGGAAGTCAATGTCAGGATTCACCTCTGAAGCTTTAGTTATGCCCTTGTAACGCCGATATATTCCATTGATGAACTCCATAGCTTCATGTTCAATGAGAAACATCGTATCAGCGTTGGTATCACGAAGCGCTTCTATGTCGATAGGAGTAAGAACAATGTTTTTCCCTTCAGGTGTCAAAACAATCTCTGGGTCATCAAACAAGTTTCCTCCTTTCACTTCCATCACCAACACACCACAGTAGAAATAACGACGATCACAAGCCCAAAGAAGTGGAGCATCGGAATGAGGATAAACCCACCCCATGTGATTCAATCCCAAAAGATCCAATTCTTCATAAAAAACCGGCCTCGGCGCAATGGCGAGGGCTTCCCCGGCAGATGACATCGTGAGAGTCACTCCGTTATGTGGTTTATCCCAGACTATTTTGAACATACCAAAAAAAATAAAAAAACAAGTGTGCGAAAATAAGAAATATATCGATAAAAAAAGCAAAAGCATAAGAAATGGCATAAAAACCTCCTCATAGTCCTTTCAATATATACAGAAGGAATCAAGCCATTTTTGCCTCGTCATCCCCCATTTTTCCCTATCTTTGCCCCAAAATCCACCCACTATGAAACTCGCAGAAGCATTAAGCATCAGGAAAGACCTGCAGAAGCGCATCCAACAGCTGGGACAGCGCATACAGAACAACGTGAAAGTGCAGGAGGGCGACGCGCCTTCGGAAGAGCCCATGGAGCTGATGAAGGAACTCGACGCCTGCCTGACACAGCTGGAAGACCTCATCTGGCGCATCAACGCCACCAACATGCGGACCAAGAACGCCGAGGGCGTCACCCTCACACAACTCATGGCCCGCAAAGACACGCTGACCATGCGCGTCAGCAACCTGCGCGACATCTTCGAGACCGCCTCGGCGGGACAAGACCGCTACTCACGCTCGGAGATCAAGACGGTGACCGTGGTCGACGTGAAAGCCATCGGCAAACAGGCGGACGAATGCTCCGCCCAGCTGCGCCAACTCGACATGGAGATACAAGCGCTCAACTTCCAGACCGAGCTGGTCTGAACCTTAGGGCATCCGCATTCATAGGGCGAACCGGAACCCCCACAATGACCGTTGCCCGGAGCCGACAACACCCGTTCACGATGAACCGCACGGCGCAGGCTCAGCACGTTGTCATTCGAATGCACGGCTTAGGCCGCACGGCGCACTACCTACCGGTTGACTGTGAATGACGGATGCCTTTCTTTTGAGGATGACATGGCTGCTTGATAACCCGAGAACGCCTACGCCTCACTGGGTTGGGTGCGCAGGCCATGGCCAAAACGCGGGGCAGCGGTCGCCCAAGGGACGGACTAAACGCTTGACTTTCACGGAGGGGCGCTTGCGTTTGCAGACAGGCACTACCCGACTTGAAAGTCAGGCGTTTAGGCAGGCCGTGCGGTAGGCCGATGGTTTTGGCCTTGATTCTTCGGTCCCTTCTCATCAAGGAGAAGGGACAAGAGTAGTACATAGGTGTAGGAGATTGACTACGTCGAAATCTTTGATTCAGCGTAGCTAATCTTCGATTTGCGGGTCATGGTTCGACCCTTCGACAGGCTCAGGGCTCACCAACCGCCCGCAATGACGGATTGGGGCGTTAGTGTTGTCGTATAGCGGATTCCCTGGATCGCTTCGTTCCTCGCGATGACGTTAAAACCCCGCCAATTCCATCGTCACAGTGGGAATCAGCAGCAAGGCACCCAACACAATCAGCACGAGGATGAACTTCCAAATAAACCTCACCCACTTCTCCCACGGGATGCGGGCCACGCCCAGGGCGGCCATCAGGACGCCGCTGGTGGGGGTGATCATATTGGTGAAGCCGTCGCCGAACTGGAAGGCCACCACGGTGGACTGACGCGAGATGCCGATGAGGTCGCTGAACGGCGCCATGATGGGCATGGTGATGGCGGCCTTGGCCGAGCCGCTCGGGATGACGATATTAATCAGCGTTTGTATGCCATACATGATCTCCGCCGAGGCGATCTTGCCCATGTTGCTCATCGACTTGGAGAGGCCGTAGAGGATGGTGTCGATGATGCCGCCGTCCTGCAAGACGATGACGATGCCACCCGCCAGGCCCACGATGACCGCCGCCGAGAGGATGTCGCCCATGCCTTCGAGGAAGAGCTTCGCGATGTCGCTGGCGCTCTTGTCGACAGCCAAGCCGCTGGCGATGCCCAGCACCAGGAACAGCGAGGCGATCTCCATGATATACCACTCGTAACCCAACACGCCCACCACGAGGAAATAGACCGTGGCGAAGAGAAGCGTGAGCACGAAATAATGCACCGTCTTGCGCAAAGTGAAGATGCTCAACAGGACGAACACCGCCGTACCGATGGGCAGCAGCGGCAAGGTGGCCGTGTTGTTGCCGATCTTCAAGGTGGTCATCGGGTAAAGCACCGAGAACACGATTAATACCGCCGCAAGGAAGGCGAAGACCCACCAGGCCTTGCGCGGCGTATAGCGTTCCAGCTCCTCTTCCTTCACCTCCGCCGACTTGCGCCAATAGGCATCCTCCTCATACATGATGGACGACCGCGGGTTTTTCTTGACTTTCCGCGCATAAAGCAACACAAAGACAATGCCCACCACCGTCAGGATGGCCCAACACACGGCGCGGTAGCCGATGCCCGTGAACAAGGGGATGTCGGCGATGCCCTGCGCGATGCCGATGGTGAAGGGGTTGAGCATGGCGCCCGAGAAACCGATGTGCGCCGCCACATACACCATGCAGAGGCCCACGATGCTGTCGTAGCCCATCGAGACCGCCAAGGGTATGATGATCAAGGCGAAGGCGATGGTCTCCTCGCTCATGCCGAACACGCTTCCGAAGAGGCTGAACAACAACATAATCAAGATGATGACGATGTTGTTCACCCCGATCTTCTGCATCAACTTGTTGCGCTCCAGCCGTTTGGTGAACTTCAAGAACGACATGATGCCCATGTCGATGGCCTTGCTCTTGTTCATGATCCAGAAAGCGCCACCAATAATCAAGATGAACACGATGATGTTGCCCTGTTTCACGAAACCCTTGTAGAAGGCCGAAAACACCTGCCAGGTCTGGGGCTCGGCTTTGAAGGTCGAGGTCCCTGAGCCCTCGGTTCCTGAGCCCGTCGAAGGAGTCGAAGGGCCGACCTCATTCAGCTCATCCAAATAATGAAACGTCATTACCGTATCCACGCCACCCGTCACGGGGTTCGGCACCGCTTCCTGGACATACTTCCCCGGCGGGATGATCCAAGTGAGCACCGCCGCGATGACGATGATGCAGAAAACGATGACAAAAGTATGCGGGACCTTGCGCTTTTTCATGGCAATCGGATTGAAGCCACAAAGGTATCAAATTATTTCCTATTTTTGCGGCAAATTGCAAAATCGAATAAAAATGAAGAAGATCATTACCTTATTATCGATAGCCCTTACGATGGCCTTCGTTATGCCGACACAGGCGCAAGAAAAGAAGATGTTCACCCCCGCCGACGCTTCCTACAACAACCGCGCCGTCTACGCCCAACGTCCCAACCAACTGAAATGGATCGGCAACTCCGACATCCTCATGAAGGTGAAGGACAACGAGATCATCACCATGATGCCCGACAGCAAGAAGGAAGCCACCTTCCTCTCCCTCGACGAGCTGAACGGCTTCGCCAAAGGCGAGGGCGTCAACGAACTGAAACGTATCCCCCAACTGACGTGGATCAACGAATACCAAGCCTATTTCTACGGCCTGGGCGACAACGGCATCAACCTCAACAAGATGGACATCAAGAAGAGAAGCATCGACGCCGTCGCTTCACTTCCTTCGGGCGCTGCCAACCAGAATGTCAGCAAACCCACCCTGAACGTGGCCTATACCATCGAAAACAACCTGTATGTGGCCAAAGGCGACCAACAGATCCAGATCACCAATAACCCCGAAGGCGTGGTGGCCGGTCAGAGCGTGCACCGCAATGAGTTCGCCATCAACGGCGGCATCTTCTGGTCGCCCGACGGCAAGCTCCTCGCCTACTACAGCATGGACGAGCGCATGGTGACCGACTATCCTCTCGTCGACATCACCCAACGTATCGCCACCGCCAAGCCCATCAAATACCCCATGGCGGGCATGACGAGCCACGAGGTGACCCTGCACATCTACAACATCGCCACGGGCAAAGAGGTCGTGGTCAAGACCGGCGAGCCCGCCGAGCAATACCTCACCGCCATCACCTGGAACCCCGACAACAAGCGCATCTACATCGGTATCCTCAACCGTCAGCAGAACCACCTGAAGTTCAACGAATACAACGCCATCACGGGCGACTATATCCAGACCATCTTCGAGGACCGCGACGACCAGTATGTGGAGCCCCAAGGCCCCGCCTACTTCCTGCCCGACAACCCCGACCAGTTCATCTGGAAGGCCCAGCGCGACGGCTACTATCACCTCTATCTCTACACCATCAGCAAAGGCACTTGCAAGCAGCTCACCCATGGCGACTTCGTCATCACCGACTTCAACGGCTTCTCGAAGGACGGCAGCAAGATCTACTACCGTTCCACCGAGGTCAGCCCGCTGGAGCGCCACTGCTACATGATGGACATCAAGAGCGGCAAGGTGACCAAGCTCACCAAGGAACACGGCACGCACGACATCATGCCTTCGGGCAGCGGCAAGTATTTCCTGGACTTCTACACCAGCACCGACGTGCCTTATAATGTGGACATGCAAGACAGCAACGGCAAGATGGTCAGACGTCTGCACGAGGCCGAGAACCCGCTGAAGGACTACAACCTCGGCGAGACAACCATCGGCACGCTGAAAGCCGAAGACGGCCAGACGCTCTACACCCGCCTCATCAAGCCCTATAACTTCGACGCCTCGAAGAAATATCCCGTCATCGTCTACGTGTATGGCGGTCCCCACGCCCAACTCATCACTGACGAGTGGACGGCTGGCGCCGGCATCTACCTCAACTACCTCGCTCAGGAAGGCTTCCTCGTCTTCACCCTCGACAACCGTGGCTCCGCCGACCGTGGCGAGGCCTTCGAGCAGTGCATCCACCGCCAGTGCGGCCAACTCGAGATGCGCGACCAGATGGTGGGCATCAACTGGCTGAAGACCCTGCCTTATGTCGACGCCGACCGTATCGGCAGCGACGGCTGGAGCTATGGCGGCTTCATGTCGACCTCGCTGAAGATCAACCACCCCGAGGTGTTCAAGGTCAGCGTGGCGGGCGGTCCCGTGCTGGATTGGAAATACTACGAAATCATGTACGGCGAGCGTTACATGGACACGCCCGAGGAGAACCCCGAGGGTTACGAGCTCACCAGCCTCGAGAACAAGACCGACAAGCTGGAAGGCAAGCTCTTGATGATCCACTGCACCACCGACGATGTGGTGATGTGGCAGCACAGCCTCGTCTTCGTTGAGAACTGCATCCACAACGGCAAGCAGCTCGACTACTTCGTCTATCCCGGCCACGGCCACAACGTCGCCGGCCCCGACAGGGCGCATCTGATCACGAAGATCACGCAGTATTTCAAGGATAATCTTTAATGAAAAAAGCCTCAGCGTTTGCTGAGGCTTTTTCATTTACAGCTTGATCTCGACTCCGATACTCCTGAATTTCTCCGTCGTGACACTCGGCCTGTATTCGGGCAGAAGGTTGGTGAAGACACGCACGCCGTGGATAATGCCGAGATGATGGGTGTCGAAGCTCAATCCGAGTTCCATCTTCCATGGGTTGAACAAGGAACGGGCAGGGTCTCCCACCCAACCTTTATAATCAGGTGCCACCTTGCTCAACAATTGTCCGCCAAGCAGATAGCCGCAATAATAATCCAACGAAACGCTTTCCGTGCCTTGCTTACCAAGATACCAGTTCAACTCAACTGGGATGCCCAGATAATTGCTGAAGAGTCTGTTCTGCTGGATAGGCACCTGCCCATCGATCACTTCCAGGTTCCCGTCCACAAATTTCAACTGATGCACCATTTCCTGTAAGTTTAAATTATATGACAGGCCCGTGGTCAGTCCCCAATGCTCGCTAAGCTTGAAAAAGGTGGTCAAACCCAGATTCGCCGACAGGGTATGCGTCGACTTGAACGGGCTATTGAAATCTGCGACATCCGCGCCTCTTCTGAAGCCAACCGAAGCGCCAAAGGCGAGGTATTCACCCCATATCTTATCGCGTTCCGTGGTGACCGGCTCGCCCTCGATCATCTGCGTCTTGATGATTTTTGCATACTTCGAATAATAATTGCAATTCTGCTTTGCATATTCTTTCACGATAATTTTGCCTTCCAGAAGGTCTTGGCCATATTCGAAATTGCCATCATAAAGTTCAAGAACAGGCTCTCCCTGTCCCGTTATGGTGTCGATACGCAGGGTGCTTTCATCGTTGACGCTGAGCATCGGGCCGTCGCAAAACTGCAGGTGGTTGATGTGGAAATCAGCGTTTTTGCCTAAATAGACGTAAGGGTCGTCGGTGGCTTCCGGCGCCATGATATGGTCGGCAGCAACGATAGCATTGTCGTAAACGTTGATTTTCCTGAAGCCCAAGTTGCCTTCCAACTCTATAATGGTTCCCCTTGGCAATAAAGTGTTTTCGTTGATGGTCATAGTGTCGCAATTGATGTTGCACACATGGGCGTCGACCCCGACTCCTTGAACATCGACAATAGCGATTTCCTCATATTGTTTCGGGACGACAACGGCGATACGATAGCCTTCTGTATCGCTATGCATGAGGCGTACATCCCAACCCGCGTTGATATTCAAGCAGCCGATGGATGTGTTGATGTTTTGCTCGATGGCCACTTCTTCTTGGGCGAAGCCTATTTGTGCAGCCAAAAGAATGACGAATGATAAGATGATGCGTTTCATTTTTTCAAAGTTTAATTGAGTTTGAATTCAAAGGCCAGCGCTCCGTTTTTCATGTTCGGGTCTTGCGGCTGACCGAAAAGGGTTCTGTTGTCGACGTTGGGCTTGGGCCCAACTTCGGGTTCGGGTTCCTTTCGGCATTCATAGCACACCAGGTCGAGGCTCCGGATGACTCTTCGCTGGGGCTTTTGATTGTCTGCAGGTGTTTCGTTCACAGTGGGTATGGTATTGGATCCAATGTTTTCAGTGTCAGTGGGCGTGATGGGTTCCTCGTGGATTACCTCGGCCAAGATGGGCTCTTCTGCCTTTTCTTCTGCCATATGCATTTTTGGCCTTTCCATCTTTGTTGGTGTCTTTTGGGGCACGGTAGGCGCTTCCTCTGCCAAGAGTTCTTCCATGACCATGGGCTCCTCTATGACGTTCTCTTCGACCTTCACGGAGTCAGTGGCTTCCACCTTCTCTACAAGGTTTTGCTCCTCCATGTCTGGAGTCTGCTTCATGTTCGGCTTGGCCAGCAGCCAGATCAAGAGACAGGCCGCGGCAGCACCCATGGCCCACCACAGCGGCATGAGTCTACGCCGCTTTTCGTCATCGCGAGGAACGAAGCGATCCAGAGATGAGGTTTCATCAGAAGCTGATGCCTCACTCTGTGATGTATCTTCACGCCTGGATTGCTTCGTCGTTCCTCCTCGCAAATCGTGATTCGACGACGCGGAGCTAGTCAATGACGTACCCGACGATTCCAGACTGTCAATCAAGTCGCCAAGTCGCTGCTGCCGACGGGCGTTCCTCCCGTGTTCCTCCAGGCTGTCGAGCAGCTGGCGTACTTCCTCGTTCATATCGTTTTCGGTGTTCATCCTTGTTCCTCCTTATATTGTTTTATGGCTTCTCGTAATGTTTTGTAGGCCCGCGACAGGGTGGCATAGACATGGGTGCTGCTCATCCCCGTGGCCCGTTCTATCTCTTCGTTGCTCATGCCTTCTTCGTATTTCATCAAGATGGCGTCGCGTTGGCGCTGGGGCAGGCGGTCGACGAGTTGTCGCGCCAGCCGGTAGCGGTCGTCCGAGTCGTCTTGGACCTCGGTCAGCATGAGACTTTCCGTGTCGATAGGCACCGTGGGCTTCTGCTTTCGGAGCTGGTCGATGCTGCGGCGCTTCACGATGGTCAGGCTGAGCCTTTCCATGTCCTGGCTTTCAATCGTCGCCCTTTGTTCCCATAATGTGATGACGGCTTCCTGGACGGCATCTTCGGCGCTGTCGGGGTCGCCGAGGATGCTCTCGGCGGTCCGCTGCAAGCGGGGCTGCAGGCGTAGGATGTCTCGTTTGAAGTCCTCTGTCGTCATGACATTCGTTCGTTTGATAGTATATCGTGGAAATGTTCGAAATCTTACACTTTGGGGGAGATTTTTTCTCTTTCTTTCCACATATAAAGAAAATGCCTCCGCCTTTCGGCAGAGGCATTTTCACTATCTAATAATCTTAATTCGGATTCTTTCAACCTAGAACGACTCACTTTTTCTTATTCCGTCATAGCGGACTTGATCCGCTATCTCCCGAGCGAGGAGACGATCCCCTATCGCGAAGGAGATTGACTACGTCGAATCTTCGATTTGCGGGTCTTCGCCCGCAATGACGGTTCAAGGGAAAGGTTAGTCGTTTTGGCGTAATCGAGGGCCTTAGAAATAGAGGTCTCTCTCTCCGTTCTTGATGCGCTCGATGCGTGACTTCAGCTCGTCCAAGAACTTCGGGTCGACGTTCTTGAAGTTGTTCTCGATGCACTTCCAGCCCTTGGCGGCCACTTCGGGGGTGGCGTAGTCCACCAGGTACTCGGTCAGGGTGAGGATGGCGTTGGGCGTGCAGTAGCGCTTGATGAAGCCCGGCACGCTGAATTCCATGAAGTGCTCACCCGTGCGACCCAGACGGTAGCAGGCCGTGCAGAAGCTCGGGATGAAGTCGTGGTCAAGGAGTTTGTCGATGATATCGCCCAAGGTGCGGTCGTCGCCGATCTTGAACTGCTCGCGGTGCAGGTTCTGGTCTTCCTGCTTGTCGCTGTTCTTCTCCTCTTCCTCGTGGTGGTATTTGTAGTCGCCGATCTGCAGGTTGGTACCACCGTCGATTTGCGAGATGCCGTATTCGATGGCCTTGGCGCGGAAGGCGGCGTCCTCACGGGCGGTCAGGATCATGCCGGTGTAAGGCACGGCCAGACGGAAGATGGCGATGATCTTCTCGAAGGTGTCGTCGTCGACAAAGTATTTCTTGTCGATGCTCAAGCCCGAGGCGTCCTTGATACGTGGGAACGAGATGGTGTGCGGACCCACGTTGAAGCAGGCCTCCAAGTGATTGGTGTGACGAATCATGGCCAGCACCTCGTAACGCCAGTCGTACAGACCGAAGAGGATGCCGAGGCCGTTGTCGTCGATGCCGGCCTGCTGGGCGCGGTCCATGGCGGTGAGACGCCATTCGTAGTTGCCCTTCAAGGTGTTCTTGGGATGGTATTCATTGTAAATCTCAGGGCAGTAGGTCTCCTGGAAGATCTGATAGGTGCCGATGCCGGCCTCTTTCACGACGCGGAAGCCTTCCACATCCAAAGGAGCGGCGTTGATGTTCACGCGGCGGATGCTGCCCTTGCCTTTCTTGGTGGCGTAGGTCACCTTCACGGTGTGGGCGATGTACTCGGGCGAGTATTTCGGCGACTCGCCATAGACAAGGATGAGGCGTTTCTGGCCGTCTTCCTCCAAGGCCTCCACGTTGCGGACGAGTTCCTCGTCGGTCAGCGTGGTGCGGATCTGTTCCTTGTTGGAGGAACGGAAACCGCAGTACGAGCAGTTGTTGACGCAGTAGTTGCCCACATACAAGGGGGCGAACAGCACGATACGGTTGCCGTAGATGCGGCGTTTCAGCTCACGGGCGCCTTCCTTAATCTCTTCGACCAAAGCGGGGTCGGTGGTGTTGACGAGGACGGCGGTCTCCTCCAGTGTCAGACGGTTCTTGTCCAGCGACTTCTGGATGATCTCGCGCACACGCTCAGGGGTGCTCTTGGTGTTGTTGATGTAATCCCAAATCTCTTCCGAAGAGATAAACGGCTTGTTGGGCTCGTCGGGGATGCGGCATTTTTCCGGATGAAATTGCATATCTGTCTGGTTTTAAGTTTATTTGTTCAATTCTGACTTCTTTTGACTCGGGACGCGGGACTTCGAGACGCGGGACGGTCTCGCGTCTAATAGTCTCGTGTCTCGCGTCCTTTCAGCAACGCCGACTTCACCTCGATGCCTTCAATGCGACCCAACTGGCCTGTGAGGGAACCTATCTCGTCGGTGGTGCCTTCAAAGATGACGGAAATGATGCTGTAAGAGTCTCTTGGAAAACCTTGGCGGCAGATGATGATGCCCGCATGGCGGGAGAGCACCGCGTTAACTTGGGGCGCGGCTTCCCTGTTTTCCACATAAATAAGGACTGAGCCTATTCTCCTTTCCATTTGAATGACCTCCGGATCAGATGATTATGATTCCCGCACCGACCTTGATGTCAACGCTTTGTCTTCATCTCAGTGATTGTACGGTGGTTTAGCGGCTGCAAAGATAAAACTATTTTTCCTTACAAGGATACTTTTTAAAATTAATACTCGACCTTGTCCTGTTTCGCCTCCCAAGCCTTGAAGGTCTCGATGGCCTCGTCGCGCAGCAGAGGGATAAACGGCACGGTGCGTTCCCCGTAATGCTGCTCTAACTCTTTGTAGATGAAGTCGTCGGCGAAGTTGATGTCGGCGGCGTCTTTCTTCGTGTTACCGTAGAAGACCTTCTTGATACGAGCCCAATAGATGGCTCCGAGGCACATCGGGCAGGGCTCGCAGGAGGTGTAGATGACGCAGTCCGACAGGTCGAAGGTGCCCAGCTTCTTGCAGGCCTGGCGGATGGTGTTCACCTCGGCATGAGCCGTGGGGTCGTTGTCGAGGGTCACACTGTTGGCGCTACCAGCTACGATTTCTCCGTCTTTCACGATGACGGCCCCGAATGGACCGCCACCCTTTTTCACGCTCTCATCGGCGAGGCGGATGGCCTCGCGCATATATTCTTTGTCTTTATTTGTGATTCTCATGGTATTTTGGGTTTATCGGCAGGGGCTCACGCCGCCTGCTTATTGTTTGTCGTCCCTACGGGACTCCTTATTTTCTGTAACGGGTTTCAAGCTCCGCGCGGTATTTGTCGGCAATGGCCTTGGCTAAAGCCACGCCGTCGCCTTGCGGCTCGGCGCTGAAGGTACCGAGACGCTCGCGCCACCACTGTCCCTCGTATTTGCAGATGCGCTCGTGGTAGGCCTTCTCGTCGAAGGGCTGGCCCGCGTCAATGGCGGCGTCCACGTCTTTGAAGAACTCCTTCCAGCGGTAGGCGTAGTAGGTCGCGGTGAGACCCGCCCAGGCGCGGCTGGCGTATTCGTTCAGCAAGGCGTCTTCCTCGCCCCAGGTGGTGATGATGTTGCGGGCGTTGCTCTCGAAGTAGTCCTTGTCCTCCTCCGTCGCGCCGATGGCGCGCGCGTCACGGATCCAGCGACCCACGAGGAAGGCGCTCTCCGTCGCCAGGATGGCATCGGTGTCTTCGAGAATGGAGGTCATCGTCTTCTCTACCTGACGCAAGGTTTCGTAGTCGCCTTCGCGATAGGCCTTCACATAGTCGGCATAGAGGTCACTGAAGTAGTTGCCCAACAGCTGCCTCGTGATGTTGACGGCGTCGAAATGGCGCGTGCGGGTGTTGCAGTCGGAGTCAAGCAGGTCGTCCAAGGCGTCCAACAAGGTGATGTTGTTGTACTTATAGGTCGGGGCGACGTAATACTGGCGGTATTCGTTGATGTCGCCCATGGTCGGTCTCTGGTTGATGCGCACGGTCTGGCCCGGCGACGACACCTTATTATACACGCTGTCGGCCAGCAAGGTCCAAGCGGCGCGCATGCATTCGTCCTCCTTGCCCGCGCGTTGGTCGGCGAGGCGTTCCACCCAAGCGTCGACATCTTTGGTGAGCGGGTTGTCCCAGGCCTTCTCGAAGACGTATTCATACATGAAGGGGTTGCAGTCAAAGCCCTCCAAGGTGGAGCCGATGCCGACGAAGTTGTCGCCGCCTTTCTCGAAGGCGCGCTCGATGCGGACGTTCACCGTGTCGAGGTTGCCGGCCAGCATGGAGTTGCCGCCGAAATTGCCGAGGTAGCACCAGATGTAAGGCACGCCATAATAGGAGTTGGTGCGCTCCCACACGGGTTGTCTCTCGCAGTAGTAATCAAGCATGATGTGTCTGTCAATCGGCATGGAGGTGATGTAGGCCTCGATGCGGTTGTCGACTTCCCAGTATTGGCGTTCGTTCCAGAACAGCCATGCCATCTCCAGCCACTTGGCGTCAGGGTCGGCGGCCTCCAGCGACTCATAGACCTGACGGCTCACACGGCCGAGGTATTCGGGCTCCCAGCTGGGCGGGATCATCTCGTTGAAGATGTCGATGCCATAGATGTGGTCGGTGCCGTAGAACTCTATTTCTTTCTCGATGAATTTCTTTTGAATGATGGGATACAACTCGCTCTCGGGGTCGAGGAACTTGCACCAGCAGGTGCTGTCGAAGCCGGCCCAGTCGCCCAACGAAGCCAGAGGCGCGTCGGGATAGATCCTCGTGATGCAAGGCGGCACGTGTCCCGCGAAGCCGGGCAGCACGGGTTTCATGTTGAGCTCGCGCTCACGGGCGACGATTTGCTTTTGCAGTTCCTTTTGGTTGTCGAGCCACGACATGGGCAGCGGTCCACCCCAACGGTCGATGTTCTGCATGCGGTGCCACGGCAGGTGCGCCGGACCCGTGAAGTAGCTGCGGATCTCCTCGTCGGTGAGGCCGAGGTCGCTCCACACCTCATACCACACGCTCTCCTGTCCCGTGATAGCCAGCGGCAGGTTGATGCCGTTGAGCGCCATCCAGTCAATGAAGTGCTCCCACTGCGACCAGTTCCACCAAGGCAGAGTGTAGCCGAAAGTGCAGTAGTTCAAGAAGAAACGATCGGGCACACGGGCGCTCAAACTGACTTTCTCGGGCACTGCCGGCATGGTGACAGGAATCTGCAGCGGCTCCTCTTTGAACCACGAGTATTGCGCCATGCAGTAGTATTTCAGGTAGTGGTTGAGACCCACGGCCATGCTGTTGGCGTTGTTGCCTCGGATGACGAGGTTCTTGCCTTTCGTCTCGATTTCGAAGCGGTCGACGGTGTCGCTCTCGAGTCGCTCGAGGACGATCTTCTCGGAATACTCGGGAACCACGCGGTTCACCAGTCCGCGCATGGCGATGACTTCAGGGTCGGTCTCGGCCTTCTTGGCGCATGAGAAGCACAGCGCGAGGCTCAACAGGGTGATGAGGTAAAGCTTTTTCATTGTGATGGTTTTATTTGAGGCAAAAATAGAAAATTAGTTGTTATCTTTGCCAAAAATTCCGCCCGATGAATAAGAATCGCTTATGGTTTGTCTTGCTGCTGCTCGCCATGGCGGCGTGCGACAAATACGAGACCCCCTCGTCGGGTGGAGGCACGCCCCTGCCCCATCACGTCGACCCCGTCTATAACGTCGGCGACTATTTCCGCAACGACACTTTGGAGGGCGTCGTGTTTCTTACCTATGGCCCTCATAACGGTCTGATGGTCAGCCTTGAAGAGACCCAGTTGCCGTGGTGTATCCCCAACTACGTCAACAGCGAGACGGGCGCCACCAACCCTTACGAAGGCTGGAACAACACCAACATCGTCATGTCGAACTACGACCTCAACCGCTTCCCCGCCATCCAATGGAGCCACCAGCGGAACACCTGGCATTTGGTGTATTACAACTACCTCCATATTACCAAAAAGCAATGGTATGTGCCCTCAAGCACCGAGATGAGCAAGCTGTTGCAGAACCAAGCGGCGGTGAACGCCACCTTGGCTTCGATGGGTTATCCGACCTTGGAGGACAAGACCTACTGGTCGAGCACCGAGACAGGCACACGCGGCGCGGCGGCCGTGCGGTTGCAGGAGGGACAAATCATCATCAGCGACTCGGTGAAAAACCAAGTCTTCTATGTAAGGGCGATAAGGAATTATTGATTTACTTCTTCGCCACAGGGTCGCAGGTGAGGCCGATACCCAGTTTCTTGAAGATCTTCTGATCCACCTCGCTGAGCATCACCGTGCTATGCACCTGACATCCTTTCAGTTGCGGCAGGCACTCCAGGGCTTTCTTGCAGTTCTCGTCCCAGAGGCTGAGCATGGAGAGGGCCACCAGCACCTCGTCGGTGTGCAGGCGCGGGTTACGGCCGTGCAGGTAGTTGACCTTGGTGGTCTGGATGGGCTCAATCATGGCCTGCGGGATGAGTTTCACCTCGTGGGGAATGCCGGCGATATGCTTGGTGGCGTTGAGGATCAAGGCGGCGCTGGGACCGAGCAGGTCGCTGGTGTGGGCCGTGATGAGGGTGCCGTCTTCCAACTCGATGGCGGCCGAGGCCACACCTTCCTTCTCCTTGCGTTCCTTGGCGGCGATGGTGGTCTTTCGCAGCGCCGTGGTGATCTTGGCCTGTTTCATCAGCAGGGCGATCTTGTTCACCTCGCTCTCGGTGCCTTTGCCCTTGGCCAGGTTGCACAAGGCGGTATAATAACGGCGGATGATCTCTTGTTTCGAGGCCTCGCTGCACACCGCGTCGTCGCTCAGGCAGTAGCCCACCATGTTGACACCCATGTCGGTCGGCGACTTATAGGGGTTCTCGCCATAGATGCTCTCGAAGATGGCGTTCAGCACGGGGAAGATCTCGATGTCGCGGTTGTAGTTGACGGCGGTCTTGCCGTAGGCCTCCAGATGGAAGGGGTCGATCATGTTGACGTCGCTGAGGTCGGCGGTGGCGGCTTCATAGGCCACGTTGACGGGGTGTTTCAGCGGCAGGTTCCACACGGGGAAGGTCTCGAACTTGGAGTAGCCCGCCTTGATGCCGCGCTTGTTCTCATGATAGAGCTGGCTCAGGCAAACGGCCATCTTGCCGCTGCCGGGACCCGGGGCGGTGACCACCACCAGGGGGCGTGTGGTCTCCACATAGTCGTTGCGGCCGAAGCCGTCCTCCGAGTCGATGAGGGCCACGTTGTTGGGATAGCCTTCGATGATACGGTGGTAATACACCTTGATGCCCATGCGCTCGAGGCGTTGGCGGTAGACGTCGGTGCTGGCCTGGCCGTTGTAGTGGGTCACCACGACGGAGTTCACCATGAAACCGCGGCTCATAAACTCCTCGCGAAGACGCAGCACGTCCACATCATAGGTGATGCCCAAGTCGCCGCGCACCTTGTTCTTCTCGATGTCGACGGCGCTGATGACGATGACGATCTCCGCCTCGTCGACGAGTTGGGAGAGCATCCTCAACTTGATGTCGGGCAAAAATCCCGGCAACACACGGCTGGCGTGGTAGTCGTCGAAGAGCTTGCCGCCAAATTCGAGATAAAGTTTGTCGCCGAACTGGGCGATGCGTTCCTTGATGTGTTCAGATTGGATTTTGAGGTATTTCTCGCTGTCGAACCCGTATTTTGCTGCTCGTTTCATAGTGCTTAAAATAAGTAAATACGGGATGCAAAGATATGGGTTTTTGAGACACCAAAAACAAATTGGCGCAAAAAAAAGGTCGCCCGGACGAGCGACCTTTTTCGTTTTCGCGATAAAGGCTTACCAAGCGAAGAGCGGGTAGTCCTTCATCAGCTTGTTGACCTCGGCGCGGACGGCGTTGATCTTGGCCTCCGAAGCGGTCTTGGTCTCAGGATTGATGTCGCTGATGACGTCGTCGATCATGTCGACGATGACGGCCATCTTGTCTTGCTTCAGACCACGGGTGGTGATGGCGGGCGTACCCACGCGCAGACCAGAGGTCAGGAAAGGTGAGCGGGTGTCGAAGGGCACCATGTTCTTGTTGACGGTGATGTCGGCAAGAACGAGGGTGTTCTCGACCATCTTACCAGTGATTTCCGGGAACTTGCCGCGGAGGTCGATCAGCATGGAGTGGTTGTCGGTGCCACCGCTGATGACGTCGTAACCCTTGTCCATGAAGGCTCTGGCCATGAAGGCGGCGTTCTTTCTCACCTGCTGGATGTACTCCATGTACTCGTCGCTGAGGGCTTCGCCGAAGGCGACGGCCTTGGAGGCGATGACGTGCTCCAGAGGACCGCCTTGGATGCCCGGGAACACGGCGCTGTTGATCAAAGCCGACATCATCTTCGTCTCGCCCTTCGGGGTCTTGCGGCCACGCGGGTCTTCGAAGTCATGACGGATCAAGATCATGCCGCCACGGGGACCGCGGAGGGTCTTGTGGGTCGTGGTGGTGATGATGTGGCAGTACTCCAACGGGTCGTTGAGCAGGCCCTTGGCGATGAGGCCAGCGGGGTGGCTGACGTCGGCCATGAGGACGGCGCCCACCTTGTCGGCGATCTCGCGCATGCGCTTGTAGTCCCAGTCACGGCTGTAAGCAGAGGCACCGGCGATGATGAGTTTCGGCTGGCACTCGAGGGCGATCTTCTCCATCTCGTCGTAGTCGACGCGACCCGTTTCCTTGGCCACGTGGTAAGCGACGGGCTTGTAAAGCATACCCGAAGCGTTGACCGGGCTGCCGTGTGAGAGGTGACCACCGTGCGAGAGGTCGAGACCCATGAAGGTGTCGCCGGGCTCAAGCAAAGCTTGCATCACGGCCATGTTGGCCTGCGCGCCCGAGTGGGGCTGCACGTTGGCAAAAGTGGCGTTGAACAGCTGGCAGGCGCGGTCGATGGCGATTTGCTCGCTCTGGTCGACGATTTGGCAGCCGCCGTAGTAACGCTTGCCAGGATAACCCTCGGCGTATTTGTTGGTCATGACAGAACCCATGGCTTCCAGCACTTGCTCGCTGACAAAGTTTTCCGAAGCGATGAGCTCGATTCCGTGCATCTGACGCTCTTTCTCTTGGCGAATCAGATCAAAGATTTTTTCGTCTCTTTTCATGATGGTTTATGTTGATTGTTTAATTGTTGTTTCTTTATGCGGGAATGCGAGACCCAGAATGACTACCTCCAAACCTTTACCGTCATGGCGGAGGAACATCCGCCATCTCCCATGCGCGAAGACAACACTCCTCCGCTTGGGAGATTGCGGGTCAAGCCCGCAATGACGATCAACGGTAGAGGATTATCCTCCGCAGTCCAACGTCCGCATTTCCGCTGCAAAGTTGCGAAATTTTATTGAGTCTTCGACAAAAAATCTGACTTTTACTATTTTTGTCGCCCTAAAACCAATCCGTCTGATGAAAAACAAGCCTGTTTTCGCCGTTTTGATGGCATTAATAACGCTCTCGGCCTTCTCGTGCAAGCACCAACCCCAACCGGTTGACCCGACTATCGACTACACCGACACCACCTATTGGTACAGTTGCGGCGACACGACCCAGGCCGCCGACGTGTTTTACGTCTATCCGACCGTGTCGACGATCTCCTTTGCTGACAACGACTCGTCGTGGTTCGCCGACATCAGCCTGCCCGAGGTACGGGAGGAAGCCAACGGCAACCAGCGGTTCAACAAGATGCTGTATGGCGAATACAATTTCTATGCGCCCTATTACCGTCAGATGATCTTTGAGGCCTACTCACAACCCGCGTCCCTGTTGGATTCCTTGAAAAAAACAGCAGCGAAGGATGTCAACGACGCCTTCCAATACTATATGGCGCATTACAACCACGGCCGTCCCTTCTTCCTGATGGGCCACAGCCAAGGCTCGCAGATGCTTATTGAGCTGCTGAAAAACGGCATGACGGAGGAGCAGCGCCAACTGATGGTGGCCGCCTATTGCATTGGTTATCACGTTTCCGCGGAGGAGCTGGCCGCCTATCCCGAGGCCTTGAAGCCCGCCACCGACAGCCTCATGCAAGGTTTGATTGTCTTCAACTCAGTGACTGACACGACCGCCATCGGCAGGGTGTCGCGCGGCGATGTGGTGGGCATTAATCCCACGACATGGACCATGACGACGGATACTGTTCCTGCCGAATACCACTTAGGCATGGCCAAATACAACGCTACTCGCGACAGCGTGCTGATCGTGCCTTGCCCGACGAGGACTTGTTTGTATGAGCATACCACTATTTGTCCCGACCTCGACCCCGAGATGGTCTTCATTCCGGCTTACGAGCAGATGTTCCCCAAGGGCAACCTCCACTTCGCCGACTCGTGGCTCTTTGGCGGCAACGTGGTCAAGAATATGAGGTGCAGGTTGAGCCATTATCTCGCCCAACCCTCAACGCAATAAACCGGCCTTTCGAGACTTGCGTTATTTCGTGAAAGGCAAGGTTCTCGTGTTATTTTCCAGTCATCGTGAATGACATGTATTCAGATCTTCCAACCACTTCGCCTGTTTGGGCGTCGTAAGCGACAAGGCGCACGTAGTAAGTGTGTTTGCCCTTCTTGGGATGGATGTCGCTGTTCCACATCCAGATGATTTTGTCTTTAAGGCTGTAATCGTCTGTTTTGTACTTGTTTTTGAAGTCTTTTGATTTCCTCACAGGGTAACTGAAGCAGCTACTTCCCCCATAATCATCTTCATCCGAATATTCATGAATCTGACCTTTTGGAGATTCAATTTCAATAAAGATTTGGGCGTCATGTTGTTTCATTCCTGTAAATTCAGCGGTGAAATGGCATACCATCTTTTTGTGTCCGGATTTTTCGTCTTTCACGTTATGCTCAAGCGAACATTTCGAGAAGACCGCTTTTTGCGCATAGGCGGCACTTGGAATCAATGATGAGACAAAAAACATCATGGTTACCATGAACAATGTGATTTTGCTAGTGCTTTTCATTTTGTTTGTTGTGATTATGAAGTTGATTTGATATTGAATTACTTAGATTTCGGATTTGACAACGCTAAACTTTGTGCAAAAGTAATGCAAATTTTGGATTTTTATAAAAAAACAACAAGAAGCTGAAAATCTTCGTATTTTTGCGCCTCAAAACTAACCCAACGATGAAGAATTTTGTTGAAGAACTCCGCTGGCGCGGAATGCTGGCACAGATCATGCCAGGCACGGAAGAACTCCTCCAGAAAGAAATGGTAACGGCCTACCTCGGCACCGACCCGACGGCCGACTCACTGCATATCGGACACCTCTGCGGCATCATGATGCTCCGCCATCTGCAACACTGCGGCCACAAGCCCATCATCCTGGTGGGAGGCGCCACGGGCATGATCGGCGACCCCTCGGGCAAGAGCCAAGAGCGTAACCTGCTCAACGAAGAGACCTTGCGTCACAACCAAGAGTGCATCAAGGCCCAGGTGGCCAAGTTCCTCGACTTCGAGTCGAAGGAGCCCAACGCCGCCGAGATGGTGAACAACTACGACTGGATGAAGGACTTCACATTCCTTGATTTCGCCCGTACTGTTGGTAAGCACATCACAGTTAACTATATGATGGCTAAGGATTCTGTTCAGAAGCGTCTCAACGGTGGGGCTCGTGACGGTCTCTCTTTCACCGAGTTCACATATCAGCTTCTTCAGGGTTATGACTTCCTCCACCTCTATCAGACAAAGAACTGTAAGATGCAGCTTGGTGGTAATGACCAGTGGGGTAACATGACAACTGGTACAGAGCTTATCCGTCGTACCCTCGGTAATGATCAGGAGGCATACGCACTAACTTGTCCGCTTATCACAAAGGCTGACGGTAAGAAGTTCGGTAAGACTGAGTCTGGTAACATCTGGCTTGATCGCAAGCGCACATCTCCTTATAAGTTCTATCAGTTCTGGCTGAATGTGAGCGATGATGATGCTGAGAAGTACATCAAGATCTTCACATCACTTGAGAAGGATGTTATTGATGCTCTTATCGAGGAGCATAAGCAGGATCCAGGTCGTCGTGTGCTTCAGAAGCGCCTCGCTCAGGAGGTAACCGTTATGGTACACTCACAGGAGGACTATGATATGGCTGTTGAGGCTTCTGGCATACTCTTTGGCAAGAGCACAAAGGAAGGTCTTGAGAAACTCGATGAGCAGACATTCCTCGACGTATTCGACGGAGTTCCTTCATTCACAATAGCAAAGGATCAGCTTGGTCAGGGCATTATTGAGGTTCTCACAGCTGTTGCACCTGTTTCTGAGGAGCAAAAAGACCAGGTTATCTTCCCTTCAAAGGGCGAGTGCCGTAAGATGATTCAGGGTGGTGGCGTATCACTCAACAAGGAGAAAGTAAGCGATCTTAATCAGGTTGTAACAGAGTCTGACCTTATTGATGGTAAGTATCTCCTCGCTCAGCGTGGCAAGAAAAATTACTATTTGATTACAGTTAAGTAGCGGAAAATTTGGTAATGTCGTAAAAAAACATTACCTTTGCATTCGCATTGAGAAATTAATTCTCAATTAGCACATAGTTCTGTCCCATGGTGTAATGCTAGCACAACAGGTTTTGGTTCTGTTTGATAAGGTTCGAGTCCTTATGGGACAACGCAAAAGAGGCAACTGCTTGGTAATAAGTAGTTGCTTTTTTCATAAAAGATATAACCTATAATATAAACCTAAAT